>CAWAUO010000001.1:0-365020 GCA_963785245.1 uncultured Actinomycetota bacterium
GTCGACATCGTGAGCCCTTCCACGATTGTGCTTGCCTGAGTTCACCACCGAACGTGCACGAAGACATCCAGGACGAGGCGATCAGGAAGACATCGGCCGGTGGTTGCCGGTGTTCCGCGAGGCGAGGTCGTTGAGGGCGTAGCCGGAGGGGACCCGGATCGAAAAGGCCTTGGCGAGGACGGCCATGTCGGCCCTGTCCTTCTCGGTCGGTTCGTATCCGGTGTGGTTCGTGACCTGCTGGCTGACACTTACGCACGTGACCGAACGTCCACCAATCGCTCCACGAGCCGAAAGAGCGTCCTTCGTGGATATCCACCATGTGCCGTCGGCCATTTCGAGCCGTCCCCCGCCGCGTTCGTCGAGTCGAACGGGATGCACCTCGACTCTGCAACCCGACTCGTGGATCATCTCGAAGCGAGTCGGGAAGCCATCAGCTTCGATCTGGTATCCGTGGGCCAGCAGCAACCGATGCACGTCGAGAACGCGTCGGAACGGAACCAGCGCATCCAGGTCTCGATGGGGCCACGTCTCGTGCCCCACGAGGGCGTCGATCCCCCAGCCGCCCGCGATCCAATGGACGATCCCGGCCTCGTCGAGAAGATCGATCAGTTCGAGCACGTCTGATGATGTCGTCGATGCCACGTGATCCGAGCCGGGGACGCTGAGCGTGACAGCATAGGGCCCGAGGCATCCGAGACTCGTCCGCCCAGGCGTGCCGACATGAGCGGGCCGGAGCGGTTGCTGGTGGCTTCATTGGATCACGACCGCGTATCTGGACCGTTGCTGTAGCTAGGCTGTGCCGCACTACACAGGAGGCGAAGATGAGTCGGGCGCTGCGGATGGGGATCGGGCTCGTCAGCCTGATTCCAGTGATGGGGATTGCGGGCGGAGTGCTCGTGGCAATTGGCGTCGAGGGGGCAGCCGTTGGGTGGCTCGCGCTTGGGATAGGAGTGGTGTGGTTTGCGCTGATGGCTGCGTGGGCGCTTCGCGCTCCAGCGAAGCCAGGTAGCGAAGACCGCACGTGGGGCGTCTTCCGCCATACACGGTCCCGCTAGAACTGAGCAGCGCGTTCAATCAGCTCACCCGGGGCATCCGACGGATCATTCGACCGGCGTGGTAGCCGTCGAACCGGCAGCCGAAGATGCACGGTCACGATCTGGTTATCTGCGAGGCCCACGTCCGTGGCTTCACCCAGGACCGGTCGTCGGGTGTTGCAGCCGACCGAGACACTCCCCGGTCCAGAGACGCAGGTGGTGATGGGCTTGCCGTTCGAGGAAGTCCGGGATGCGTTGGCCGGACTCAGCGACGAAGACCGTGAAGTCATTCGGCTTCGTGCCTGGGAGGAGCTGACGGCTCCACAGATCGCAGGTGGGGAAGGATTGCGTCCCGTCTACACCGAGATGAGCGGGGCGAAGATGAAGACGAGCACGATGCTCACGGCGCCGACCGACACCGCTGCAGCGATGCCCACGAGGAACGGCTTGAAGCCGAGTCCCTTGAGTTGGGTGAACGAAGTCCCGAGCCCGACGGCGGCCATGGCCATGGCGAGGCAGTACTCGGCTGCGGTGCGGATGGCGTGTACGAGGTCGTCCCACGCCTCGGTTCCCCAGATCCCGAAGGCGGTGCCACTCGACTCGACGCCGGCGTCGCCGATCGATCGGAAGATCGCCATGGCGAGGAAACCGAGGATGAACACCGGCATCATGTCGAGGATGCTGGTGCGCTCGCCGAGCTCTTCGCCCTGCTGGCGCTGACGCCGGACGTACACGTAGGTGACTGCGGGGATGACGACGATCATCAACACGTTGCGTACTAGTTTGCTGACGATGGCGATGTCGGCAGCGCTTGGTGAAGTGGTGATGTTGAACGATTGGTCGTAGATGAGTCCGGCACCCGCCACCTGGGCGGTCTCGTGGATGGACGTTCCCAGGAACAGCCCGACCTGGACGACGTCCCCGCCGAAGATGAGATTCCCGAGGAAGGGGTAGAGCAGCATTGCTGCAATCCCGAACACCGTGATGTTCGCGATCGCGTAGGTGACCTCCTCCTCCTTGGCCCGGATGCCGGGTGCTGCCGCCACGATTGCGGTGGCGCCGCAGATCGCCGTCCCGATGGCGATGAGGGTTCCGAGCCGTTCCGGAAGCCCGAGACGGCGGGTCGCGATGGTGGCCACGACGAGACCGGTAAGCACCGCGCCGACGACGATTGGGATGCCGAAGGCACCGATCTCCAGCACGTCGATGATGCTGAGCCGGATTCCCAGCAGGATGATGCCGAGCCGAAGAAGCTTCTTGAGGCAGAAGGTCACCCCGGGGGCGAACACGTCGTTGAGCCCGATCGTATTGCGCACCAGCATGCCGAGCACGATGGCGACGAGGATGAAGCTCACCAGGCCCTTGAAGCCCAGCAACGAGTTGATCCCATCCGCAATGAGGACGGCTGCAATGACGACTACGGCAGCAAGCGCGACGCCGGGAATCAGGGACGGGACCCGGTTGATGGTGGTGCCGAACAGGAGGTTCTCGAGCCGGTTCGGCTCGCGTTCCGTCGTGGTCTTGGTCACTCGGGTTCCGCACTCCCTCTTGGCATCTGCCAGAGACGCATCGGCCGGTGGCTCGATGGCGACTGCATGTCCGGAACGCCATGATAGACGGCGGTCCTCGGCGTCAGCATCGTGACCGTCTCAAGAGCGGGCCGGTGCTCTGCGCTGGCATCGGTTCGGCTCGACCGCTGCTTGGCTACGCCCAGACGTCGACACCGAGCAGCGCAGGATCGACCGCCGGTGCCTTCGGAGGCACGGCGGGAAGATGCTGATACGGCTCCGAAATCGCCGGCCGGGGGTCGGCATCGCCCTTGTTCGGCCAAAGTGCCATTGCTCGCTCGGCCATGGCGGTGATCGAGAGCGACGGGTTCACCCCGAGATTCGCACCGACGGCGGCCCCGTCGACGACATGGAGGCCCGGATGACCGTACACCCTGTGGTACCCGTCGATGACCCCGGCCGATGCGTCCGCCCCGATAGCCGCGCCCCCAAGGATGTGCGCCGTGGTGGGGCGGTTGAGGAGGACTTCGTTGATCGAACTCATGGCGTCGCCGCCCATTGCTTCGGCAGCGATCCGCGCCGCCTCGTTCGCGATGGGGATGTACGTCGGGTTCGGTTCTCCGTGACCTTGCCGGGAGACCACTCGGGTCCCGAAGAGGCCCCGCTTGCGGATCAGCCGCAGCGAGTTGTCGTAGCTCTGCATCACCAGCAGGATCACCGACCGCTCCGCCCACCTGTGGAGCGACATCGATTTGAGCAGCCGGATCGGGTGGGTGACCATGTTGACCAGGTAGCGCATCGGACGGGGGAGGCCGGGGCCACCGTCGGTGAGCACCGTTGCGAGGAGCCCCATAGCGGAGCTTCCTCGGGGATACCGCACCGGTTCGATGTGGGTATGTGGTTCCGGATGGATGGAGGACGTGATCGCGACGCCTTGCGAGTAGTCGATGTCGGTGCCTCGTGCCGTTGCCCCCAGGAGCACCTCCGAGTTCGTTCGGACGAGTTGACCCGCCTGATCCGAGAGGCCAGGAAGGCGCCCGGCGTCCATGAGTTTGAGGAGGAGGCGAGTGGTCCCGAGCGCACCGGCCGAGAACACCACCTGGTCCGCGGTGAAGGTGCGTCGGTGGCGACCTGAACGTGGACCGGGAGTCTGTGTGGTGACCCTCCACCGACCGTCCGGCTGTTGTTCGAGGTCGGTCACTTCCGTATCCGCGTGAATCTCGGCCCCGGCGTTCTCTGCCAGGTGGAGGTAGTTCTTGTCGAGTGTGTTCTTGGCGTTGTTGTTGCAGCCGACCATGCAGGCACCAACCAGGGTGCAGCCGGCCCGTCGGGGACCCGCCCCGCCGAAGTAGGGGTCATCAGCTTCGACGCCGGGTTCCCCGAAGTACACCGCCACGGGTGTCGGGCAGAATGTGTCCTCGACGTTCATGCGTTTGGCGATAGCCCGCATAACGTCGTCGGCCGGTGTGTCGGCCGTTCCCACCACGACGCCGAGCATGCGCTTCGCCAGGGCGTAGAAGGGAGCGAGTTCCTTCTTCCAATCGGTGATTGTGCCCCACTGAGGGTCGGTGTAGAACGCGTCGTGCGGCTCGTAGTGGGTGTTCGCGTAGACCAGCGAGCCCCCACCAACTCCCGCTCCGGAGAGCACGAGCACGTTGCTGAGCAGATCGAGGCGCTGGATTCCGTAGAGGCCGAGGCGCGGTCCCCACAAGAAGCGCTTCAAATCCCAGTTGGTCTTGGCGAATTCGCCAGTCCGGTATCGCCGACCGGCTTCGAGGACTCCGACGCGATATCCCTTCTCGGTCAGTCGCAGCGCCGAGACGCTCCCTCCAAAACCTGAACCGATAACGACAACGTCGTAGGAAGCATTCACGTCTTGAGGCTAGTTGGAGTGGAGGTCGGCGCGACGAGGCGCATGTCGCCGGTCGCCAGTCGGGCATTGGTAGCCGAGTAGCGGAGTAGCTGAGGAAGGCAACCGCCTTGCGATGCGGTGCCCAACGACTTCGCGCTTCCGATGAATCGGAATACTCGACCACTCCGTCACGCGGCTTGTCGGCTGGTGCGTTCTTCAGGCTCTTGGTGGTCTCCAAGCAGGGAGCCCTCTCCATCCCGAACGAAGTTCGGGCCGCCTCTCCCGCTCCGCGGGAGAGGCGAAGACACGGTCTACGCGACTCGCCAGCTGGTGCGTCGGGGCGGTGCGTGGATCCTGGGTCTGGTGAGGCGTCGGCGTTGGGGTGGCGAGGTGGGGTCGATGGTGAAGCCGTGGCCGTGGATCACGACGTGGTGGTGGAACCAACACACCGTCGACAGATTCCCCGGATCGGTCCGGCCGCCCTGAGACCACGGCGTGATGTGGTGCACCTGGAGGCGATACCTGCTGACGCAGCCTGAGATGGTGCAGACCCCGCCGTCACGATGCAGAATGAACCGTCTGAGACGGGGCGGGATCACCCGTGACCGGCGACCGACGGCGAGCGGTGTCCCGTCCGGGGTACGGGCGGTGACTTCGACAATCCCGTCGCACAGGATCGCTGCGAGCGTGTTCGGTCCGACCTGCGGCCCCGCCGCAACCGTGACACCCGCCTCACCGTTCGTCGGCTGCGGCTTCGGATGCGTCGACAAACACCGACACCACCGGGCACATGGTTCCCAATCGAGGCTCCGTCGGTTCCTCTGATCGAATCTTGGCTGATCGCCCACAACGCATCCGCATTCCTCGTCGTCCGCGACGGATTCGCTGCGGGTCCGTACGGGAAACGGTCGGCTCTGGCTTCGAGGGCTTGGACGACGACCCGGCCCGCATAGCCGGGGAGGCGACCCGACAGAGTCCAGGATGATTCGTCGAGGTTCGCCTGCACCGACACGGAACGTTGCTCGAACGCGATCTCTTCATCGATCGGCGCCATACGCCGCCGGCGGGCGGCACGGATCCGGATCCCCGCAATATCGAACCCCGCCGTCTCACCCAGAATGTCCAACGAGTCGTTGCGGCCCGCGAACCGACAGACCGCAACCGCCCGATCAAACCCGATCACACCACAAGTGACGGCTTCGTCGACGTCGGGCAGATCCTGCAGACGCCACGCCGTCGCAACCAGCATCCCAGCCGTCTCAGGAGCCAGGTCCATCCGACCCGCCGCCCACTCCTTCAACGACCGATGCCCATCACGCAACGCGACCTGGCGCCGGTCGAGTTCGCGCAGCAGCGACATCTGTGCGGCTCGGGAACGGGCGATGATCGCCTCATGGTCGAGCAACTGTTCCTCGATCGTTTCGGTGGCGAGATCATGGTGTCCCATACCCGCAACCTACCTCCCGGATGTGACAGAAACCGGTGCTGGGAACGAAGAATCTGGCGACCGGCTCAGAACTCGGCGGCGCCCCAGACGGGGATTTGGGCACCATCGATGACGGCGGAGCGGTGGCCGGTGAGGAAGTCGATGACGTTGGCGATCTCGGCCGGTTTCGGCCAATCGACGTAGTCCGCGTACGGAAGGGCGGCTCGGGTGCGGTCGGTGTCGATCACCGACGGCATGAGCACGTTGCAGGTGACGTTCGTGTCCGAGAGTTCCCGGGCGACGGACTTCGCAAGCGCGACGACGCCTGCCTTGGCAACGTTGTACGCGGCCTGACCGGCTGGGGCATCGATGGCCTGACGGCTGCCGAGCATGATGATCCGACCCCACTCCTCGTCGCGCATGTGGGGAATTCCCGCTCGCACCGTGTTGAACGCCGAGCGGAGATTCAGGTCGATCATGCGGTCGAACCGAACATTGTCCGTCTCATGGACGTCGCGGCCTCCGGCCCAGCCGCCAACGAGGCAGACGAGCACGTTGAGCCCGCCGAACGTATCGACCGTTTCCTGGACGAATCGATCCATGGCGGTGGGGTCCACCGCGTCGACGCGACGCAGCAGCAAGTGATCCTCGTCGAGGTCGAACTGGCTCTCGAATCCGGCTGCTTCTTCGGGGATGATGTAGGACACCCCGAGCTTGAAGTTGCGTTGGATGAGGAGCGGCACCAGGGCTCGACCGACCGAGCCAGTACCCCCCGTGATGATGGCAATATTGGATCCGGTCATGGACCCCACCCTAGCCCTTCGCCCGCGATCCAGGGTGCTCGATGACGACCCCTGATCACGCTGCTACGATGCCCCAACAGCCACGCGGAGCTACTGGAGGGGATCGAAGTGTCAGAGATCAGACTTGAGGATATTGGGAAGATTTATCCGGATGGGACTCGGGCCGTTGGTGATGTGACGCTCGATATTCACGACGGCGAGTTCTTGGTTCTGGTGGGTCCGTCTGGGTGTGGCAAGTCGACGGTGTTGCGGATGATCGCGGGTCTCGAGGAGATCTCCGAGGGCAAGATGTACATCGGCGACAAGCTAGTGAACGATGTTGCGCCGAAGGACCGCGATATCGCGATGGTGTTCCAGAACTATGCGTTGTATCCGCATATGACGGTGTTCGACAATATGGCGTTCGGGTTGAAGCTTCGCAAGACGCCGAAGGATGAGATCAAGCGCCGGGTCGATGACGCCGCTGAGGTGCTCGAGATCACCGAGTTCTTGGATCGTAAGCCGAAAGCTCTGTCGGGTGGTCAAAGGCAGCGGGTGGCGATGGGTCGCGCGATTGTGCGTGAGCCGAAGGCGTTCTTGATGGATGAGCCGCTGTCGAACTTGGATGCGAAGCTTCGTGTGGCGATGCGTACCGAGTTGGGGCGTCTGCACATGCGTCTGAAGACCACGACGGTATATGTGACCCATGACCAGGTTGAGGCGATGACGTTGGGGCATCGTGTTGCGGTGTTGCAGGCGGTGTCGGCGAAGCGTCCGTACAACTTGGCGCAGGTGGCGCCTCCGACGGAGTTGTTCAACAATCCGGCGAACCTGTTCGTGGCGGGGTTCATTGGGTCGCCGGCGATGAACATGGTGTATGGCGAGTTGGAATTGGAGTCTGAGGGCCGCGTGTTCTTGAAGTTCGCTGGCAAGCGTGTCTACGTTGAGAAGGCGGCGCTCGATAGCCATGCCGGCATCGAGGACTACTACGGGAAGAAGATCGTGGTTGGGATCCGTCCCGGCCTGTTCGAGGATGCGAGGGCGACTGAGACTTCGGCGCGTGAGCGGACGATCACGGTCAGCACCGATGTGAACGAGCTTCTTGGCTCCGAGTCGTATGTGCACTTCGGGTTGGATTCACCGCCGGTGATCACTCCCGATATTGAGGAGTTGTTGGCGGATTCGGGGACCGAGCCTGAGGCGTTGGGTGACGAGACCAGGTTCACGGCTCGGGTGTCGCCTGATGTGTCGGTGCCGGATGGTACCGAGATCGACCTCGTGCTGGACACATCGAAGCTCCACTTCTTCGACCTCGACACATCCGACAAAATCGGCTACACCCCCTACACATAGAACCGATCAGCGGGAGCGCTCGACGACGTTGATCCCAACGGGTTCGAGCTCGCCGACCAATAGTGCGCCGTCAACCGCGCGCTGCATCGAGTAGACACCGCGTAGCGAGATCTCGTCGCGGAGCACCAGATCGATCAATGCCGTCGCCGGGAACGCAGTCGTTCGTGCGAGGGCCGAGAAGCGGCCGTCGTGCACGTCCTCAATCTCGAGCACCCGTGTCGCGCGATCGGTCTCGATCCACACCGCGTGCGAGCACGAGATCATCGGCACCTCGCGGCAGTGTGCGTTCGAGGGCCGCAATCAGGACCGACCGCGGCGCTGGTTTGCCGCTCTCGTTGAACAGACCCATCTCGCGAATCGCCGCGAAGATGCGGCCGTGCCCCGGGAACCGGAGCGTCTTGTACTCCAGATCGTCAACCATCCCTTGCCACTGGAGGCACATCGTCGAGGTCCCCCCTGCAGTCGAGAACGCCTCGAGGGGTCCCCAACCGTCCCACTCCACGGTCTCGAAGCGGGTGAGTGGGTCCACGGTCCGGTACTGGCCCGATTCGAGGATCTCGCACGGCTCGGAATATTCGTTGATCAACCCTGCAGGGCTGAACGCGAGTTGATACCCGAGAGCACCCTGAGGCTCCTGCGGCAGCGCTCCGACGCGCATCTGAACGGAACGGGCCCGACCCGGTGTGGTCTCGATGAGAAGGTTGGCCAGGACGTTGACGAGGCCGGGAGCGAGGCCACAATCCGGGACAACCAGAACGCCGGCTGCGACCGCGGCCTCGTTGAGTGCCGTCTGGGCTGCGACGACCGTTGGGTTGCCCCCGAAGTCGGCATAGTGAGCTCCGGCTCGAATGGCTGCTTCGGCGACGGCGACGCCGAACCGGTAGGGCACTGCCGACACGACAGCATCAGAGCCCTCCATGAGGGCATCGAGTCGGTCGGGATCTCCGACGTCCAGGTACGCGGGCCGGGCGTTGAACTGATCGGCAACAGCGGCGGCAGCGTCGCGATCGGCGTCGGCCACGGTGACTGTGTGTCGGCGGCGAATCAGATCCCACACGGCGGCGGATCCGACGATTCCTGCCCCAAGGACCAGTGTGTTCATGGGGTCTGCGCCCTTCCCGCCGTCACGGCGTGAGTCGCTTAAACGCTTCGGCCCGATCGGCACCGAACGGCTCACCGGCCGCCCGGAGCCATCCGTCGATGTTGCCGACGAACTGCTCGAGCGCTTCACCCGAGTCCGCCGCACCACCCATGGTCGTCTCCGACTGCGACGAGTGGCAGAGGAGCGCCTCGATCTTGGCCTTGAAAGCGGTCTCGCCGACCGGCTCGGCATGATCCGGATGGTCGGCGGACCAAAGAAGAACGGCCGACGGACGGTGTGCTGCGAACGGCTGATCGGGAAGAAAGCGCGGCTCGCGTGCTGCAACAACGGCATCGATCGCAAGGAACCCGGTCGCCCGGTGATCGGGATGCAACTGGTAGCGCTGCCACGGGTCGTGCGTCAGCACGATGTTGGGCCGGTGCTTGCGGATCAACGAGACGATGGCCTTTCGGACGCCGGGTGTCTGCCGCAGCTCCCCGTCCGGCTGGCCCAACCACGCCACGGAGCCGACGCCGAGAATCGCTGCGGCGGCCATCTGTTCGCCGCGTCGCTGCGCGACGAGATCGTCTCGCTCGATACTGGGATCCCACGAACCCATCGAACCATCGGTGGCAATCACGAAGGTCGCGTTCGCCCCCGCCTGGGTCCAGTTGTAGATCGTGGCTCCGGCGCCGAACTCGGCGTCGTCTGGATGGGCGCCGATCGTCATGATGGTCGCCGGTGCCGGCAGCGGATCCATCGAGGCGGGTACCTGGTCGTAGAGTCCTGCGGTCATCGAGGTAGAAGCCTACCGGTTCGCAATGGGGCCTTTTCAGCCGATGCTGCCGCTGAGGTACCCGAGCTCAGTCATGGCTCCGAGGTCTGAGGGCCGGTCGAGATCAAGGGAGAGGCCGGGTCGGATGAGGATTGAGGCGTCCCCGCGGACCGCAGACAGATGTGCGCGGAAACTGCCGGGGCCGTACCGGAACGGGAATGGGTTCCCGGTGCTCCCGATGAGCGGTGTTCCCCCGTCGTGTGATGGGGCGAGAACGGTTCCTTTCGGGACGTCCTCCGCTGCTGCCGCCAGGTCTTCGGTCGTGACGGCAGGGAGATCGCTGTGCACGACAAGCCACGTGGCGGATGACACCGACGCAATCCCTGCCGCCGCAGCTCCGTTCAGGCCCACGGCGGCTGACTCGGTCACCACACGCGCTCCCATACCCGTTGCCCATCGCCGGACGGCGGCGTCGCCAGTCACGATCGCTGTGTCGAGATCCGCTCCCTCTGCAGCCCGCACGACACGGGTCGCGAGTTCGCGGCTGAGCCTCCGACGCTGATCGGCGGTGAGATCGTTAGCGAGGCGTGTCATACCTTCGAACGATCGGATGGGAATGATGATCGTGGGAGTCACGGAACGTCCAACAGGTGTGCGGCCGGAACGGCTCCGGGCGCTTGGTATCTGGCCATGGTGTGCTGCGAGCCTACCGGCTCTGCGGGTGCCTCCTCCACCCCGGCGACCTATAGTTGTCGGCGTGGGAGATCCCGACAACCTACCGAAGGAGCATCCATGAAACGTCCATTGAGTCTGTTGCTGCTCGTCCTTGCACTCGCGCTTGTTGCCGCGGCGTGTTCGTCCGGCGATGATGCGGCACTGGTAAACGAGGGCACACTCACCGTGTGCTCCGAGGTTCCGTATGAACCGTTCGAGTTCGAGGACCCGGCGTCGCCTTCCGGCTACAGCGGCTTCGACATCGAGCTGATGTCCGCCATCGCCACGGAGATGGAGCTTGAATTCGTCGTCGCCAATACTCCATTCGACGGCATCTGGTTGCAGCCGGCGGCTGGTGCGTGTGATGTCGTGGCATCGGCCATGACGATCACCGAAGAGCGGGCCGAGAACGCATTGTTCTCCGATCCGTACTTCGACGCGGCTCAGTCGTTCCTCGTCACCCTTTCGAATGATGGTCTGACGCTCGCAGGAACCGACGGGATGAAGATTGGCGTGCAGACCGGGACCACCGGCGAGATCTACGCGACAGAGAACAAGCCGACCGGGGCCGAGTTGGTCTCCTTCGACGAGGGTGCGGCCCTCTTCTTGGCACTCGAGTCCGGCTCGGTGGATGCGATCCTGCAAGACCTCCCGGTCAATGGGTATCGCGCGACGCAGGATGCCAACTTCGTTGTGACCGAGACCTACACGACCAACGAGCAGTATGGCTTTGGCATGGCGCTTGAGAACGACGGCCTCGCCAACCAGATCAACGATGCGCTGAAGGCGCTCAAGGACAGCGGCGCGTACAGTGATCTTCACATGAAGTACTTCGGTACGCCGGGCATCTAGTCCCAACCACGTCCGTCCATGACCGAGGGGACCCGCGAGGGTCCCCTCGTGTGGTTATGCTCGACCCGTGCTGAATTGGTGGCGAGGACTCTCAAAACGACGGCGGGTTCGATTCTGGCGCGGCGTCTCCTACATCGCGTTCGTGCTGCTCGTGCTGGCGTTCATGATCGCCGTCGACTGGGCGAGGGTCATCGACACGATGTTCCGTCCGGATCTCGTAGCCGAACAATTCCCCGACATCCTGCTGATCGCGGCGAAGAACACGATCATCTACACCATCCTCGGATTCACCGGGGGCTTAATCCTCGGCCTCATCCTTGCACTGATGCGACTCTCACAGTCAGCACCATTTCGTTGGGCCTCCGCGGTCTACATCGACGTGGTTCGTGGGATCCCCCTCCTGGTGTGGATTCTGCTCATCGGCCTTGGCCTCCCGATCGCCCTCAGGATTCGTGTCCCGACGACATATGGGGCCGGTGCGCTCGCTCTCTCGCTCGTCATGGCCGCCTACATGGCGGAGACGATCCGCGCCGGGATCGAGGCGGTCGACCGCGGCCAGATGGAGGCGGCACGGTCGCTTGGCATGAGCCACTCGAAGGCCATGATCTGGATCATCCTGCCCCAAGCGTTCCGGCTCATGATTCCACCGCTCACGAACGAATTCATCCTGCTCTTGAAGGACACGTCACTCGTCTCGGTGATTGGTGTGACGATCACCACCAAGGAGTTGACCCGCTGGGGTCGCGACGGAGTCATCAACTCGGCGAACGCGACGCCGCTCGTCGTGGCCGGTCTGGTCTACCTGGCATTGACGATCCCGATGACCCGGATCGTCGCCCGCGTTGAGAAGAAGGCGGCGAGATCCAAGTGACGAGCGCTATCGAGATCCAGGGCCTCCACAAGTACTTCGGAGATCTCGAGGTCCTGCGGGGCATCGACTTCCGGGTGGCGATGGGCGAGGTCGTGTGCGTTATTGGCCCCTCGGGTTCCGGCAAGTCGACGCTGCTGCGGTGCGTCAACAAACTCGAGGAGGCAACGAGCGGAACCATCCTCATCGAAGGCGAGGACATCACCGATCCCGACACCGATACTGATGCTGTCCGGCGCAAGATCGGGATCGTCTTCCAGCGGTTCAACCTCTTCAATCACATGAGCGTCCTCGACAACGTGACGATCGCTCAACGCAAGGTGCTTGGCCGGTCGCAGGAAGAGGCCGAACGGATCGGCCTCGAGAATCTCAACAAGGTCGGGGTGAGCGAGAAGGTCGACGTATTCCCCCGCCGTCTCTCCGGCGGCCAGCAGCAGCGTGTCGCGATCGCCAGGGCGCTCTCGATGAACCCCGACATGATGCTCTTCGACGAGGCGACGAGCGCTCTCGACCCCGAACTCGTCGGGGAGGTCCTCGGTGTGATGCGAAAGCTCGCCGAGGAAGGGATGACGATGCTGGTCGTCACACACGAGATTGGATTCGCGAAGGGCGTCGCGGACCGAGTGGTCTTCATGGACGAGGGCGTGGTCGTTGAGGATGGTCCGCCGGAGAAGGTGCTCTTCGATCCCGAGCACGAACGGACCAGGACGTTCCTCAAGATGGTGCTCGAAGGCGAGTGAGCGGGATGGCGGTCCACGGTCGGTAGGGTGACGGCATGAGACGCAAGACCAAGATCGTCGCGACGCTGGGACCTGCGATCGATTCCCTCGCCGATGTTCGCCGGATGATCGAAGCGGGGATGAATGTCGCACGCTTCAACTTCTCACACGGGACGCCGGACGAGCATCGGCAGCGCCATGAGTGGGTTCGCACCGCATCCGAGGATCTCGGCATCCCGGTCGCCACGATGCAGGACATTCAGGGACCGAAGATTCGCGTCGGCGTGTTTCCAGGCGGATCGGTCATGTTGGAGACCGGCACCGAGGTGACCATCGTCCCGGGCGAAGGTGAGGGGGACGCCTCGCACGTCTGCGTCGCCTACCTCGAGTATGTCGATCTCGCGCCGGGATCGAAGGTACTGCTCTCCGACGGGATGATCATCCTCGAAGTCCTGGCAACCGACGGTGTCGAGGCACGGACGATCGTCGTCGGCGGCGGGATTCTGCGCGACCACAAAGGGGCGGCCTTCCCCGGGAGCGACACCCGGGTTCCGGTCATCACCGAGAAGGATGTCGCCGATCTCGTATTCGGTCGGGAGTTGGGCTTCGACCTCGTGGCCGCTTCGTTCATCTCCTCCGGCTCAGACATCCGGGAGATCCGGAAGCACATTGGCTACACGCCGATCATCGCCAAGATCGAATCGACGGTCGGCTACCGCAACCTCGGCGACATCCTGACCGAGGCGGACGGTGCCATGGTTGCCCGCGGTGACCTCGGCGTGGAACTCAATCTCGAGAGCGTCCCTCGTGCGCAGACCGAGATCCTCGCCCAGACCAACGCTGCGGGCAAGATCGTCATCACGGCCACTGAGATGCTCGAGTCGATGATCATCAATCCGCGCCCAACCCGGGCCGAGGTGACCGACGTCTACCGGTCGGTCCTCGACGGGACCGACGCCGTGATGTTGTCGGCGGAGTCGGCGATCGGTGCGTATCCCGTGGCCGCAGTGGCGACGATGGATGTGATCTGTCGCGAAGCGGAGATGAGTCCCGAGTTCGTGTCAGCACCGCATGCCACGATGCTGCGTGACAGTTCGCCGTACGCCTCGGTGGTCGCCCAGGCTGCCGTCGAGACCGCGAACCGGCTCGGTATCGATACGATCGTGGCATTCACGGAGAGCGGGACCACGGCGCGCCTTCTGTCGAAGCACCGGCCACGCGCCGATGTGTACGCGTTCACGCCGCACGAGTCGACCTATCGGACCATGACGCTATTCGGATGCATCACACCGCTCAAGTCTCCGCCGCACGAATCAACCGACGACATGCTGACCTTCGCCGAGGAATACATGACCGAGCACGACATGGTGGAGATCGGGGACACAACGGTGATGGTGGCCGGGATACCGCCGAATCTGCGGGCCTCGACCAACTTGATGAAAGTTCACCGAGTTGGCGGCATGACCGGGGGAGTGCCGCTCCACTAGAGCCTCGATCCGCGCTCGATCTACACTCCGCTCTCCCGACCCAGGAGCACATGGTGGGCCAGCCTATCGAATCGCTCGACCGAACCGTTGTCGGTGATGTCGCGATCTACACACTCGACCGCAATCTGGCCAGCATGGCGACGCGGTCGTTTGATGAGGCGCCGGGCGAACCTGGCCCGGACGACTTCGCTGCAATCCTCGCGGGTCGAATCTTCGGCGCCGACCCGGAGATCGATCGTGTCTACGTCGCGGCGAACGCGGTGCAGGTCACTCGATCGGCGGGTTGGGCCAGTTCGGCCGTTCAACGGATCGGCGCCGTGATTGCAGACTTGTACCGCTTCTACGGCTGACTGTGACTCAGCCGTCATCCTCGGGCGGGGCCGTGGTGGTGGTCGTGTCCGGTGGCGGTTCGGTTGTCGGCGGGGCGGAGTACACACCGACCTTCAGGGTCACGGTGGCCCCGGGGCGAACCCACTCGCCGGCGCCAGGACTCATGGAAAGGACCACGCCGTTCCTCGACTCGCTCGTGACGGACTCCTCGGTCTTGACGATCACATACCCTGCGGTGGCAAGCGAGTCGTAGGCTGACTCATAGGATGAGCCGACGACCGACGGGAGCTTGACGGGGCAGTTGATCGGCTCACCGGATTCCATGCACGGGTGCACAGCGATCTTCTCGTCCTGGGTGCGATAGCGCCACGCCCAGGTCTTCCCGCGCTCCGTTGTGCCGTCTGCGTGCTTGATGATCCGCGTCACACTCGACGTGAAGCCATTGATGCCGCTCTGGATCCGCTTCTCCTCACCAGGATTGACCGTGAGTTCGGGATCCTCGTTCGCGACGTACACGGTCTCGTACTCTTCCTCGTTCGTGTCCTCGCCCCACTCGGCGGTGCACTTCTTGTCGCCGTTGTTGCCGAAGAAGTACACCGAGACCTGGGTGTCGGAGTATCGGGTCCGGACGATGACCGGCGCCTCGGAGTTGTTGCGGAACTTCACGTCCGGCGACGGGTACCCCATCGTGGCCTCGATGACCTTCGGATACTTGGAGAAGTAGAGCGAGTGCGGTTGGTGCTCGACATCCTCGTAGCAGCCGTAGAAAACCGCGTTGTAGAGGGTGGTGGCGAACTGGGAGACGCCGCCACCGATGTTCACGGCGCTGCCCTCACAGATGACTTCGCCGCCGATGATGGCGCAATCTTCCAGGTAGCCCTTTGCCAGTGTGCGCTGGCCGACGATGTCGTTGATCGAGAAGGTCTCACCGGGGAAGACGGTGGTTTCGTCGACGGCATCGGCCATGAGATGAATGTTGTGGACGCGGTTCTTGCCGGGAGTGTCTGTAGTGAACTTGGACACGAGACCAAGCGGGCCGTACGCCTCTGCTTCCTCAGTGGTGAGGCGTGGCTCGTCGCCCTGGGCGACCGGGAACGGCCCGGTCCGGGAACCCTGAGCAGCCTTCAATACCTCTGCCGTGACCGCAGGGACGTCCATCAGGGTCCCGTAGCACGACGGGATGATGGCCACGCTGCTGTCAGAGAGTGTCACCTTGAACTCGGCGCTCACGGGCGGCAGTTCGAACTCGCTGCTCCTCGGTTCCAGGAGGTCCCGGATCGTCGCCTCATCGAGCAGGATGTCGATCTGGACCGGACTGGTGTTGACCTCGGTGTAGATGGCCCGTGCGATCTCGTCCTTGGTGAACGTCATCGAGAAGTCGATGTCGTCGTTCACGAGCGTGACGTCTGAGGCGATGATCCCGCGTACTTGGTTGGCGGCGGCGTCGACATCGGAGTCGGTCACCACCGGTTGATGATCGATGATCGGGATGCGGGCTTCCCGGTCGCCGAGGACCGCGAGCGTCTCGACGACGACTTCGGTCCCCGCTTCGACTTCAACTTGCTCACCGGCCTGGGGGTATTCGACAACGATTTCTCCGTCGACCACCGACACGGCCCCTTCATAGGCGGGGTTCGGGATTGCGGCTTCCTGCCAGGTTGCCAATTGCTCATGGATGGCAGCTCGATCCATCGTGACCGCCAGGGGGATGTCGACAGCCTCATTGAATCCGCCGAGCCACGAGAAGAACCGCTTGATCGAGCCACCTTCCGTGCGCTGGCTGATCGCTTCGTTGACCGCGGTCGTCTCGTCGAGTTCGACGCCGACCGACATCGGATCGAGACGGAATGAGTTGGTGTTGACCTCGAAGACGGCGGGAGTGGTCTGGAGTTGCCGTTCGTAGGCCTGGACCGTCAGCAGCGCGTCGTCATAGCTGAGCCCGCTGACGTCGATCCCCTCGATTGAGACGTTGCGGGGGATCTCGCCTTCCGCGATGGACCGATCGACCCAGAACACACCTGCGGGGAGGAGGAAGAGGGCGATTGGGAGGAGGGCGAAGAGGACGATTCGTGGCTTCACGATGCGTTTCGATCGGTGTTCATGTGCAGTTTCGGAGGGTACCCGCGAGTCTCGATAAGCGGTGAGCTAAGCGTCGTCGGCGCCACCGTCGGACGGCGGCGTGTAGACGCCGACGGTGATGGTGATCGTCGTTCCCGGACTCTGGTAGCCACGCGGCGAGGCGGAGATGACGACGCCGTTCTGCGAAGCGTCGCTGACGTCGGTGTAGGTGACGGTGACGGGGAAGCCGGCACTGCTCAAGGTGGCAACGGCATCGGCCTCGCTCAATCCGGAGACTCCCGGGACGCCGACCGGGCAGGCCACGCCGCTCCCCGGGAAATCGCACGGGTGCTTCTCGATCCTGCGTAACGTTCCCCGGTAGCGGTGGGTATATGGCTCGCGGATCACGGTGCCGTCCGGCATCGTCATCACCCGGGTGACGGTGACGCTCCAGCCCTCAGAACCCTTCGAGGCCACCTGTTCGGTCCCCGGGGTCACGGCCCGGTTCGCTTCGTAGACAACCTTGGGATCGGTGTAGTTGAAGCGCTCCGACCGCTCGGCCTCGCAGACGCGGCCGCCATTGTTGCCGTACAGCTTCACCGTGATGGTGCTGTTACCGTCGTAGGTGTTCTTGACGATGACCGGTGTGTCGGTGTCGTTGCGGAACCGCACGTCTGGCTGAGGGAAGCCCAAGGTTGCCTCGCGGCCTTCCGGGTAGCGCGAGATGTAGATGCTGTGCGGGGTGTGCTCAAGGTCCTCGTAGCAGCCGAAGAAGATGGCGTTGTAGATCGTGGTGCCGTACTGGCTGACTCCACCGCCGACGTTCGCCGGTTCGTCGCAGCAGATGACCTCTCCGCCGATGATCGCCCCGTCGCGCTTGTAGCCCTTTGCCTCCGTGCGTGGTCCGACAATCTCGTTGATCGAGAATTCCTCGCCGGGCCACACCACGTAGCCGTCGATGGTGTCCGCCATCAGGTGGATGTTGTGGACCCGGTTCTCCCCCGGGGTCTTGGTGGTGAACTCTGACACCAGTTCGAGCGGTCCGAAGTCCTCGGCGTCCGCCGTGGTGAACTCCGGTTCGGCGCCAACGCTGAAGATGAGATCGCCCGTTGCATCTTCGGATGTCGCTGCTTTGAGCAACTCGACGGTTGCGGCTTCCGGATCGAGCGCCGTCCCGTTCTTCGACGGAATGATCGTGACCTCATTCGTCTCGATGTCGACATCGAAGTCGGCGTTCACGGGAGGCAGTTCCAGTTGTTCGCGACGCGGTTCGAGGATTGCCGCAACCCGCTCGACGTCGAGCGAGATGTCGACTCTGACCGGGGAACTCTCGACGATCTCGACAACGGTGGCATCGCTGATCTCCGACGGCTTCACCGTGAGAACCACGTTTCGATCCTCGTTGTAGAGCAGCACCGGCCTCGACACCATGCGCCGGAGGGTTACGACGGCGTCGTCGATGTCGGCTGCGGTGAGCTCGGGGACCGAGTCGATCAATGGCAGATCGGTGACTGGGCGCTCGGAATCCGTCAGCACGGAGTCGACGATCACCGCGGCCGCTGACCGATCGATGCGTTGCCCGATTCTCGGATACTCGAAGTCGATCTCGCCATTCTCGACGTCGATCGATCCCTCGTATGCGGGATTCTCGATCGCCTCCTGCTCCCAGTCGGCCAGGTACGCATCGACGGCCTCGTCGTCGACGGAGACCGCGAGATCGATGTCGACCTGTTCGGAGAAGCCGCGGATCCACGGCATGAAACCGCTGAACAAGCCACCGCTTCGCTGGTTCATCGCGGTCTCGACGGCACCGTTGACGTCAGCTTCCAAGCCGACGGCCGTCGGGTCGAGCTCATACGTCGATCCGCTCACCACGAACGTTGCCTTCTCATTCTGGAGGCTGGACTCATACGCCCGAACGACGGTGATCGCATCGTCTTGGGACAAGCCGCCGACATCCATGCCGACGACGCTCACGTTGCGTGGTACCTCGCCATAGCCCGCGGCTCGATCCACCAGGTACACCGCGATCGGGAGGAGCAGGATCAGCGCAGGTACGGCGATCGAGGCAGCGGTGCGGAGCGTGCGGGAGGCCATGAAGTCCTTGTGAGGGGGAGTAATCGCCGCGATTATAGGAACGGACCCCAATAACGGCGCGCATCTTGACGGCCGGGAACCTTTGTCCTGTATGCGTTTCGGGCGTAGGATCAGGATCCGTGATCCAATTCCCCGATACCGCACGAGGAGAACCCCTCGCGGTGTCTGCCACCTTGTTCGTGACCTATCGGTCGTGTCCCCAACAGGCGCTTGGGCGACTCCAAGGGCAGTACCCGCCCGACACGATCGCTTCCTTCCGTGGCTCGCTGGCCCACCGACTCTTCGCTCGGCACCTCGTCAGCGGGCCGATCGCCGAGGCCGATGTGCCGCGGGCATGCAGGGAAGAGATTGGCGCCACCGATGGCCATCTCAACATGAAGCTCGGCGCCCTCGACCTCAATCGGCCGTCTCGCCTTGCACCAGTTCTCGCCGAAGTGGGGGATCTCTACGAGCGATTCAAGCGGTTCCCAACTGACGGATTCCGTTCGGCAGAAGTGACCCTCGACGTCGATGCCGGCAACGGTGTCGCGCTGAGAGGTCGGGTCGACGCCATCTTCGCCGACGAGGCCGGCACCCCCATCATCATCGACTGGAAGACAGGGTCATGGCTCGATGCTGCCGAACCGCAACTGGCGTTCTACGCCATGGCGTGGGCCATGCAGCACAGCGAACTGCCCGTACGAGCTGAAGCGGTATCCGTCCAGACCGGTGAGACAACCGGCATCGTCCCGACCGTCGAGGGGGTGGAACACACGGCTCAGCAGGTTGCGAGCATGGTCGATGCCCTGCGTGACGCTTTCGCGACCGGCAACGACCTCGAACGCCGTGCTGGCCCCCACTGCCGCTGGTGTCCGTTGTTGGAGGAGTGCACTGAGGGAGCGGCGGCCATATCGATTCTGGGTTGACCGAGGAGCCGAGCAGCCGAGTATCTGAGTATCCCGATTGTTGCTCCAATACCGGACGTGAGGGCTACTGAGATCGCCTTCCTCTGCTACTCCGCTACTACCTGCAACGCATCACCCTGCAGGAGCACGCGCACAGCCCCCGCACATCTGTTTGACTCTTCTGATGGCCAGAACGATTGTTGCGCTGCATGCGCATCCGGACGACGAGTCGAGCAAGGGTGCGGGGACGATCGCGCGATACAGCGATGAGGGTGTCCGGACGGTGCTGGTCACGGCGACCGCCGGTGAGGCGGGTGACATCCTCAATCCTGCCGCCAATAGCCCCGAAGCGCGAGCCGATCTTGCCGCGGTGCGGCGGTCGGAACTGCGCGATGCTGCTGCGATCATCGGCTACGACGACGTGGTCATGCTCGGCTATCGGGACTCCGGCATGCCGGGCACCGACGAGAATCGCCATCCGCTGGCGTTCGTGAACGCTCCTTTCGAAGAGATACTCGGCCGCATGGTCGCCATCGTCCGGTCTGAGCAGCCGGAGGTGATCCTCGGCTACGACGATCATGAGCGGTACCCGCACCCCGATCATCTCCGAATCCACGATCTGTCGGAGGACGTGTTCACCGCGGCCGCCGATCCGGATCGATTCCCCGACGCCGGCGAACCCTGGGCTGCTCGACGTCTCTATGCACCGGCGTTCTCGCTGAAGCGGATCCGCCTTCTCGGCAAGGCCATGTCCGACCGGGGACTCGAATCTCCTTTTGATCGCTGGATCGCAGGCATCGATCTGCACGCCGAGGACCCACCGCTGACACAGGTCGACGTCCGCGATCACCTCGAACGGGCGCGGTCAGCCCTCCGGGCCCACCGGACGCAGATCGATCCGGACGGACCGTGGTTCCAGATACCGTCCGAGCTGATTCTCTCGGTCTATCCGTACGAGGATTTCGAGCTCATGGCGGCACGCGATGCAGCACTTCCCGACGGCATGGGACTGTTCGCTTCGTAGGCGAATCGGCCGGTCCCGCCGGTTCGCGGTCCCGGTGTGTTTCAATACGGGGTCTATGGACCGTCACAGGGCCGAGCAACTTCACGCCCTCCTCTCCAGAATCAAACCGCAACTCGCTGAGCCTGCACTGGCGCCGCTCGAGCGACTCCTCCGCGGCCCGACGCCGGCGACGCGCTGATCGTCGCCGTCGTCGGCGCTTCCGGAGTCGGCAAATCGGAAATGGTCAACATCCTCGCCGGTGCCCGCGTCGTCACCGCAGGACCACTCCGGCCGACGACGACTGAGATTGCGATCTGGGGAGATATCGCCGAGAGCTACATCCCCGGGCGACGGGTCCCGGGCCCGAATCGGCCGGATCGGGTTGTGCTGATCGACACACCACCGACCGAGCATTATCCGGACACTGTGGCTGATCTTCTCCACCGCGTTGACGCCGTGCTCTTCGTGATATCACCCGAGCGGTATGCCGACGCGATTACGGCAACGCTGCTGGAGACGGTCCGCGAACGCGGCATACCGACGCGCATCGTGCTCTCAATCGCAGACGCGGGAGCCGATCAACTCGACGCTCTGGTGCGAGATGCCGAGATCAAGCATTCGATGGTGATCGAAGCGATCGTCACCGATGATGCGGGTCCGCTCCAGACCGTTCTGGCTGAAATGGCTCATGACAAGGACGCGATCGTTGAGCGGAGAGATCGGGCTGCGGCGGCGTTCGCGGCGCTGCGAGCCGTCGAGGTGGCTGATGCGCTCGGTGTCGAGGCCGATGCCGCTGCGATTCTCATCGGCCGCGCTGAAGCTGCCTTCGGTCGTGTCGGGATCGTCGAAGCCGAACTCGCGGAGGCTGCGGACCTCGAATGGGACGATGCCGTTGTGGTGATCGCGGAGTCTGCGCTGGCGGCGACGAATCGAGCGATCGCCGCGTGGACGTCTGAGCTCGAGAGCAGCGATATCGAGGTTCCTGCGGAGCCGATAGCTGCCGTTCGTCTGCCCGAGATCGACACACGTCCGATCAACGAGTGGTACCAGGCCACCGGCGTTGCGGGCGTGAGCTCGGTGCGGCGTCGGTGGTTGCACCCTCGCCGCTCCCGGGCGGTTCGGGACCAGCTCTGGCGGCTCGCGATTGACTTCGGCCGCCGACCTACCGAACGTGTACGCAAGGCGGTGAAAGGGCACCTGCCGGACCTTCGCATCGACGGGCGATCGGCGCTTGTTGGGGCCATCCGGGACGCGGGTACGGCACGCATCGAGGCATTCAAGGCTCGGCTCGATCCGCTCGGGGGAATCTCTCCAGACGAGATTCGCGCGGCGGCCGAGGCGCTCACACTCGATTGGAGCGGCTTGCGCGGGTCGGCGGTAACCGACGATGAGTAGCCTCAACTCCGCGCTGGACCTCTTGGACCTCGCCGTCGCGAGTTCTCACGGACTGGCGTCGGAGGCCGGTCGTGAGGGGGCAGCGAGCGTCGCTGCGGCCGCGAGGAAGCGACAGGACCTCTTCTCGGATGCCATCGTGGTCGCGATTGCCGGCGGGACCGGTACTGGGAAGTCCAGCTTGCTCAACGCAATTGCCGGGCAGGCGATCGCTTCGACGAGCGCGCTCCGGCCGCATACCAACACGCCCCTTGCCTGGATCCCGGCAGATGATCCGGCGATCGCGAGACTCGTGAGCGACCTGGACATCGAGGAGGTCGTGGTACACGACGATGGCCCTGCGCTCGCCATCATCGATCTCCCGGACCTCGACAGCGTCGACGACGACCACCGGACGTTGGTGGAGGCGGTGCTCCCGCTCGTCGACGCTGTGATATGGGTGTTCGACCCCGTGAAGTATCACGACCCATCGATTCACGCCGACTTCCTGACTCACCTGGTCACCTACGAGCCCGTATTCACGTTCGTGCTGAACAAGATCGACCGGTTGGACGAGGCGGAGACGGAAGCCGTCGCGACCCACCTCGGCGTGATCCTGTCGATGGATGGGTTCCGGGACGCTACCGTGATCCCGGTCGCGGCTGCACCGCCCGGCGATGACCCGATCGGGATCGAAGCGCTCATCGCAGTACTGAATGACACACTCGTTGCGAAACGCGCCGACCACGCGAAACTGATCGAGGACGTGCTGCAGACCGGACGACGGCTCGCAACCGAGACTGCTGTGTGGAGTGGAACGTCCGACGATGCCCGAGACCGGATTCATGCAGCACTCGACGACCCGGGGCACCTCGGAGGGGTGCTCGACGATCTTGGCATCGACGATCCGTTGCGGGAGGGGATCATCGCATCGGATGGTGACGTCGGTCTCGTCGACGACCTGCTCCTGCAACGAGCCGAACTCGCCGCAACCGTTGCGGCACTTGGCGTCTTGTGCGCCGAGATCTCGCAGCCCGAGATGGGAGTCCTCATTTGACCGTCAGTACACAGACATGGACCCACATCTGGCAGACCGTCCTCATCGTGGTGGTCGCGATCGCCGTCTGGGTGATCGGTCGATGGCTGATCCGTCGATGGAGTGCTCGGCTGCAGCAGCGGTTGGAGGCGACCGGCGAACTTGAGCAGAAGGCCAGGGCCCAGCGTCTCGCGACGGTTGCCCGCACCGCGTCGGCTGTTCTGTTCATCCTCGTGGTCGTCGTCGGGGTTGCTACCGCACTTGCGGTGTGGGGCATCCCGATCGGTCCACTGGTTGCGTCGCTCTCGGTCGTCGGCATCGCTATCGGGATCGGTGCCCAGGACCTGGTCAAAGACGTGATCGCCGGGCTGTTCGTGATCGCCGAAGATCAATACGCCATTGGTGATGTCGTTGAACTCGCCGGCGTTTCTGGCAGCGTGGAGGAGATCCGTCTGCGAACGACGGTGCTCCGCGGCCTGGACGGCAGCGTAAACCACGTGCCGAATGGTGAGGTCCGCGTTCGCGACCAACCTCACGTACGAGTACAGCCGCGTCGTTGTCGACATCTCCGTCGCCTATGAGGAGCCGCTCGATCGAGCCCTTGAGGTCATCGGCGAGATCACGGCGGCGTTTGGCGCCGATCCAGAATGGTCCGCTGCACTCGTTGGAGAGCCTTCTGTGCTCGGCGTCAATGCACTCGGAGACTCGGGCGTCGTCATTCGTGTGCTCTTCACCACGGATCCAGATCTGCGTTGGCAGGTCGAGCGAGAGTTCCTGCGACGGGCGAAGAACGGACTCGACGCCGAGGGCATCGAGATCCCGTACCCGCACGTGACCGTCGATCGACGCGACGATCGAAGCTGACGACTATCGCTCGGACTCGGCGCAGCATGCCCCCGGGTCCCGGACCACGAGGAGCGCGTGGTGCGCCGGTGTTATCTCGAGGTGGGAGAAGCGGCCGAGATGCTCTCCGTCCGCTTGGATCGGGGCCGCCGGGTCGGCTTCGATGACCATCTTCTCGAACCGCGAAAACACGGGAGCACCGAGGCGCTCCGAAAGCGGACGACGAAGCAGGGCCCGTGCGAAGATCTCCGCCGACCGATGGATCTCGAGGTCTTCCGCAACGACAACGGCGAGTCCATCAACCGGTCCCCGCGTGATGTGAAGGGGGACTCGCCCGAAGTAGGTGTAGGGGTGGTGCACTTGCGTGAGGGCAGCGACACCGTCGGTACGAACGCCATCGATCTCGACTCGCAGATTTGCAGGGCGACTGCGCCAATCCCGGAGGAGTGCGGAGATGGCCGACTCGGCGTAGTGAAGACCTCCGAACTGGAGCTTCGAGTGAGGGCGTCGCTCGGCGCGCTCAACGACATCCGCATCGAAGCCGACACCGACCGCGAACGTCGCGTATTCCACCGCCGTCTCGCCTTCGAACGTGGACTCGATTCGAGCCATCCGGGTCGGGACCGATGGCAGACTCGCAATTGCTGCCGCGGCCTTGCGCGGCTTCTTGGGAAGGTCGAAGATCCGTGCAACGACGTTGGTCGTTCCTGCCGGGATGATCCCGAGCGCCGCATCCGTGCCCACAGCGCCGTTGGCGGCGTGGTGGACGACCCCGTCGCCGCCCATGGCGGCAATGACGGCGTATCCGTCGGCTGCCGCCTGCGACGCAAGCTCGCGGGTCTCGCCGGGGCCGTGCGGCCATTCGGCATCCACATCGAACGAGTCGGAGAGCACCGAGACCACGTCGCGGTATGACGCACCGGTGAAGCCGGAGGCTGACGGGTTGGCGAGCAGGAGCAGTCGTCGCATCTCTGAGAGGGTACGGTCGCCGCCGATCTGCTGCCTCCCGGGACAGCATGACCCGAGTGAATCGGTCGGATCGGAGGAAGGTGCCAGGTACGCTCAACGTATGAGGTACCGGAATCGTCAAGATGCCGGGGAGCGTCTCGCCGCAGCGATCGAGACCGCCGGTGCGGTCAGCCGGGACGTGCGGCCGCTCGTGCTCGGGATACCTCGCGGAGGTGTCCCCGTCGCTGCGGTGGTCGCGGATCGGATCGGTGGAGATCTCGATGTGCTCGTCGCCCACAAGCTTGGCGCACCCGGGAATCCCGAATACGCCGTGGGCGCTGTCGCTGAAGACGGTACGGTGATCGTCGACGAGCTGATCGTGGAGCGGATCGGGATCGGTCCCGAATATGTGGAGGCGGAGCGACGCCGTCAGCAGGCCGGCGTTGAGCGGACGACCGCGGTCCTCCGGGGTGGACGGGCGCCTCTGCCGCTTGCCGGTCGGGAGTGTGTGGTCGTCGACGATGGCGTGGCGACCGGGGCCACCCTCGAAGTCTCGCTCAGACTGGCGGTGCGATCCGGTGCCGCGAGGGTCGTGGCCGCAGTCCCGGTCGGCCCGGCTGAGACCATCGGGCGCCTCCGTGGGATTGTGGACGCTGCCGTCTGTCCGCTCCAGCCCTCGCCATTCTTCGCCGTCGGGACGTGGTACGACGACTTCGGGCAAGTGGGAGAAGCGGCGGTCGTCGAAGTGCTCGAGCGATTCCGGTCGGGTGACTAGGCGGAAGCAGCCTTCTGGGCCACCTTGATGAGCGACTCGATCGTCTCCCGCAAGTCGTCCGGGCGGAACGGCTTCGTCATGAAGGCATCCGCACCATCCGCCGGCGGCACGATCGGCCATCTCAGGTTGTGCGTGAGCGGTGAGAATGAGCACCTGAACCTCGTTGGTTCGGTCATCGGCGCGGAGACGGGAGAGGACGCCCCATCCATCGAGTCCGGGGAGACCGATATCGAGAACGATGACGTCCGGCACGGACGACCAGGCTGCCTCGAGACCCAGCAAGCCGTCCTCGGCCGACCGGATCTCAGCCCCGGTCGGGCGCAGGCACACGTCGATCAACCGCCTCACACTGGCGGAGTCCTCGATTACAAGCACAGAGGGCCGCATGCGAACTTGCATCGGCACGTTTCCGCCCCGCCTTGAACAGTCCCTCGGCCCTGGCGAGAGACCGATTCCGGCCTAGCATCGCGTTCGTAGACATACCGGTCGTCGTCAGGAGACACGATGTTGCCGCCATACCAGTCACTGACCTACACAGACTTCTCCGATCAGGCTGCCGCCGCTGCATACCGGCAGGCGCTGGCGCGAGTCGGCGCGGAGCTCGGAGTCCACGCGCCGCTTGTGATTGGGGGTCGTCACGTCACCACGGATGACGTCATTCGCAGCACCGACCCATCCCAGCCCACGCGCCTGGTCGGCACCGCGTCATCGGCGACGAGTCAGCATGCGAGGGCAGCCCTCGACGCTGCGTGGAAGGCGTTCCCCGACTGGTCGCGGTGTCCGGCCGCGGAGCGGGCGGCACTCGTGCACCGTGTCGGTGATCTGATCGCCGACCGGATCTACGACTTCGCCGCGTGGCAGACGTATGAGGCGGGGAAGAACTGGGCCGAGGCCGAGGCAGATGTCGCGGAAGCCATCGACTTCTGCCGCTACTACGCGCACCAAGCCCTCGCTATGGCCGAACCGGTCGCAGTGTCGGACTACCCCGGTGAGACCAATGAGTCGTGGCTGCAGCCCATCGGTGCCGGTGTGGTCATTCCACCGTGGAACTTCCCGCTGGCCATTCTCGTCGGCATGACCCTCGGACCGGTGGCCGCTGGAAACACGGTCGTGTTGAAGCCCGCGTCGAACACGCCGCTTGTCGGATGGAGCTTCATGCGGGCGCTCGAGGAGGCCGGATTCCCTGACGGCGTCGTCAACTTCCTGCCGGGACCGGGGTCTCGGGTCGGGGACACGCTGGTCGACGATCCCACCACCCGGTTCATCAACTTCACCGGATCCAAGGAGATCGGGCTCCGCATCGCGGAACGCGCCGCACGCGTGCACGACGGGCAGAAGTGGATGAAGCGGGCCTATATGGAGATGGGCGGCAAGGACGCCCTGATCATCGACGAGACAGCCGACCTCGATGCAGCTGCCGCCGATGTCGTGCGGTCAGCGTTCGGATTCCAGGGCCAGAAGTGTTCCGCCTGTTCCCGCCTGATCGTCGTTGACGCAGTCCACGACGAAGTGGTCGCGAAGGTGGTGGCGCTCACTGGCGCACTCAGCGTTGGCTCTCCCTCCGACAACCACCCGGTCGGGCCGGTGATCTCGGAAGATCAGTTTGGATCGATCCTCGACGAGATCGAGAGCGGCACGTCAGCGTCGACCCTGATCCTTGGAGGACGTTCCGTGTCGCTCGATGGAGGTTTCTACATCGAGCCGACGATCTTCGCCGATGTCGCCGCCGACCAGCGACTTGCACAACACGAGATCTTCGGGCCCGTACTTTCGGTGATTCGCGTCGCCGACTTCGATGAGGCACTCGCCGTCGCCAACGGCACCGAGTACGGCCTGACCGGGGGATTGCACTCTGCAGATGAGTCCCGGATCGAACGTGCCAGGCGCGACTTCCACGTCGGCAATCTCTACATCAATCGCAAGATCACCGGCGCCCTCGTAGGGATTCAGCCGTTCGGTGGCTTCAACATGTCGGGTTCGAACGCCAAGGCGGGCGGCCCGGACTACCTCCGCCTCTTCATGGAGATGAAGTCGGTGGCACGACGGATGGCGTAGCGGAGGGGTTACTCCACCTCGTACGGCAGTCGGTCTACGACATTGCCGAGTTGGTCGCGAAGGATGATGGTGTTGGAAGCCGGCGACCAGACCGGGGTCTCGGAACACCAATAGAGCGTGTCTCCCGAGACATTTCCGCATCCCGTGACGACGTTGAGTGATCCGCCTGCTGCGACCGATGTGCCACTCGGGAATTCGAGGTACCGCTCACCGGTCTCGTTCCTGACGAGCCAGCCGCTCATGTCGACTGCGGTGTAGGACTGGTTCACGATCTGGAACTGTTCTTCGGTGAGGTCGATCTCACTGGTGCCGGTCGGTGTGAGGGAGATCTCGGTCAGGCGGAGTTGCGGGCGGTCAGGGGAGACCCCGTCGCCGGCGTGGCCACAGACGAATGTTCCCCAGAGGCCTCTGCCTGAGGCGTAGGCGCGATCGCCACGGGTCAGGAAGTCCTCTTGCTGCACATGGCCGCTGTGGGTTGGAATCACCGCGCCGGATGAGATCAGTTCCGCGTTGACGTGCATCGGGGGCGAACTCTCGATGATGACGTAGCGCAGTGCCCGACCGGAATCATCGACGTCCGGGCCGTCTGAAGCGAGGACCACGGTCTGGCCGGTCACCAGCGCCGAGAGTTCCGTGCGTGCCTCGGCGCCGTAGCAGTCCTCGGCATCCGGGGCGTTCACACCGATGAGGCGGATCTCGACACGCTGCCCGTTGACCACGGCCTGCAGGGTGTCTCCGTCGACGACGCCGTCGACTGTTCCCCGCTCGATGTCCTCGGCTGGGGGCAGGGTGACCTCGGCGGTCGTTGATGAGGTGCCTCCGGCCGGCAAGGTCGAGGATTCGCCGGCTGTGTCGATCTCCGGACCCGAGGTACACACGCCGAGCACAATCGTGAGGCAGAACACGGCGGCGGCGATGGGTCTCATGGTGACCAACACGGTACCGGCCGCCTCGGTTTGCGCATGGCAATCGAATCGAGGGTCGGATCATCCACCGGTGAGCCCGGGGTATCTACCCTGAGCCCACCGAGCAAAGGATTTGCGATGCAGATCATTCCGGCCGAGAGCCTTGTTGAACATGTCGGCGAGGAGTCCGGTGTTTCGGACTGGATCACGATCCATCAGGAACGCATCAATACATTTGCCGATGCCACGATGGATCACCAGTTCATCCATGTTGATCCCGTGGCGGCCGCTCAGACACCCTTTGGGTCAACGATCGCCCACGGCTTCCTGACGCTCTCCCTGACCACCCCCATGCTGATGGAGGCGATGGTTGCTCCCGACCGGATGGTCATGGTGGTCAACTACGGCACCGACAAGGTGCGGTTCATCGAACCGGTCAAGGTCGGGAGTCGGGTTCGTGGTCGCACCCGACTCGTCGAAGTCACGGAGAAGGGGAACGGGCGCTGGCTCGTCAAGAACGAAGTGACGGTCGAGATCGAAGGCGTCGATCGGCCCGCCCTCATCGTCGAGTCGCTGACCCTGTTCTTCACCGCATGAGCATCGTCGTCCTCGTACACGGTGCGGCCATGGATGGTTCGGTGTGGGGCTACCAGGCCGCAGCGCTCTCCGAGGCCGGGTTCACGCCGATAGCGGTCGATCTCCCGGGGCATGGTGGTTCCGAAGGCGAATCCTCGTCGTCTGCGAAGGGGTATGCCGGGTGGCTGCTGGCCTACCTTTCCACGCTTGGCGCTCCAGCCCACCTGGTCGGACACTCGATGGGTGCACTCGTGGTGCTCGAGGCTGCCGCAGCCCGGCCCGATCTCGTTCGATCGGTGACGCTGATCGGCGTTTCGGACCGGATGCCCGTGAACCCCGATCTGCTCGCTGCTGTCGCCGAGGGTGATGTGTCGTTCCTCGCGACGATGGGCAGTTGGATGCACGCCAGAGAACCGATCGGACAGCCGGACTGGACGGTTGGTGACACGGTGAAGATCCTGCAGAGTGCCCGCCCGGCTGTCGCCTTCGCGGACCTCAGGGCATGCAACGAGTACCCCGGAGCGGCGGCGGTCGCGTCTCGCCTGAGTCAACCGTTGCTCCTCATCCTCGGCGAGCAAGACCTGATGACGAAACCGTCCGCCGCCGCACCGATCGCCGAGGCTGCCCCCGACGCGACCACCGTGACGATCGAAGGCGCCGGTCACCTCGTGCCGGTCGAGAGGCCCGAACCAGTCAACGAAGCGCTGGTGGAATTCCTCGAACGAGTCGAAGAGACCTAGCCCGGTCGCCGGTCGCCGGTCGCCAGGTTCTTCGTTCCCAGCCCCGGTTTGTGTCACATCCGGGAGGTAGGTTGCGGGTATGGGACACCATGATCTCGCTACCGAAACGATCGAGGAACAGTTGCTCGACCATGAGGCGATCATCGCCCGTTCCCGAGCCGCACAGATGTCGCTGCTGCGGGAACTCGACCGGCGCCAGGTTGCGTTGCGTGATGGGCATCGGTCGTTGAAGGAGTGGGCGGCGGGTCGGATGGATCTGGCTCCTGAGACGGCTGGGATGCTGGTTGCGACGGCGTGGCGTCTGCAGGATCTGCCCGACGTCGATCGAAGCCGTCACTCGTGGTGTGATCGGGTTTGATCGGGCGGTTGCGGTCTGTCGGTTCGCGGGCCGCAACGACTCGTTGGACATTCTGGGTGAGACGGCCGGGTTTGATATTGCGGGGATCCGGATCCGTGCCGCCCGCCGGCGGCGTATGGCGGCGATCGATGGAGAGATCGCGTTCGACCAGCGTTCCGTGTCGGTGCAGGCGAACCTCGACGAATCATCCTGGACCCTGTCGGGTCGCCTCCCCGGCTATGCGGGCCGGGTCGTCGTCCAAGCCCTCGAGGCCAGAGCCGACCGTTTCCTGTACGGACCCGCAGCGAATCCGTCGCGGACGACGAGGAATGCGGATGCGTTGTGGGCGATCAGCCAGGATTCGATCAGAGGAACCGACGGAGCCTCGGTTGAGAGCCATGGCCCGGTGGTGTCGGTGTTTGTCGACGCATCCGAAGCCGCAGCCACGAACGGTGAGGCGGGTGTCACGGTTGAGGCGGGGCCGCAGGTCGGACCGAACACGCTCGCAGCGATCCTGTGTGACGGGATCGTGGAAGTCACCGTCCGTACCCCGGACGGGACACCGCTCGCCGTCGGTCGCCGGTCACGGGTGATCCCGCCACGTCTCAGACGCTTCATTCTGCATCGTGACGGCGGGGTCTGCACCATCTCAGGCTGCGTCAGCCGGTATCGCCTCCAGGTGCATCACGTCACCCCGTGGTCTCAGGGCGGACGGACGGATCCGGGGAATCTGTCGACGGTGTGTTGGTTCCACCACCACGTCGTGATCCACGGTCACGGCTTCACCATCGACCCCACCTCGCCACCCCAACGCCGACGACTCATCAGACCCCGAAGCCACGCACCACCCCGCCGCACCACCTGGCGAGTCGCGTGACCGGTCTTCGCCTCTCTCACGCAGTGGGAGAGGCGGCCCGAACTTCGTTCGGGATGGAGAGGGCTACCTGCTTGAGACCACCGCGAATCCGAAACGCTCCGTCAGCGCCCGCCAGACCTCATCTCCACGATCCCAGCCCCGGGCGGCCCCCTCTGCGATCGAGCAGCCGCCCGATCGCGTCTCCCCCACCTGACGGCGGGAGCGATGAAGAACGACCATCCGAGATCTTGCTGGCAGCTGGTAGCTACGAGCTACCTACCTACTCGGCTGGTCTGACTCCCAGCAATTCCGGGTGCGCGAATGCGGCGAATCCGCCGCCCGTGTGCCAGAAAATGACGGTGTCATCCGGTGTGAGCCGACCGCCGGCAATCTCCTGGTTCAGGGCGTACATGACCTTGCCGGTGTAGGCGGGATCAAACAACATGCCCGTGAGGCGCGTTGCCTCGGCCTGAACCGCGAGTTCTTCGGCCGTCGCCAACCCATACCCGAGCCCGATATAGTCGTCGATGATCCGCCACGGAACGACCCGCTCGACGACGCCGAACCGTCGATCGGCGTCGGCCAGGAGGGACTCGATGCGTTGTGTCACCTCGCCCGCAGGCTCCCCGACCGAGGAACCAATGATGTCGACGTCGAGGCCGAGTTCGGCGGCGCCGCGCACCATGCCCGCGGTGGTCCCGGCGCTCGATGAAGCGTGCAGGATGACCGGGTGCTCGATTCCAAGCGACCGCATCTGGGGAGCGATCTCATGCATGGCGGACACATATCCGAGGGCACCGAGCGCATCGGAGGCACCTTCGGGTATCGCCCAGGCGTTGCCGTGCAGCGAGGCTGCCTCGGCGAGGATCTCCTCGCGGTCCGCGTACTGCTCCGACGTGATGAACCGGCATTCGGCGCCGGCAAGACGTTGGAGGAGGTGATTCCCGGTCGGTTCGGGTGGGGCGAGGCCGTCAGGGCTGGCCAGATACAAGATGGTGTGCAGACCCACGCGTGCTGCGGCAAGGGCCGTTGCCCGGGAGTGATTCGACTGGACCGCGCCGCAGGTGATCACCGTATCGGCACCTGCGTCGAGCGCGGCGGCGAGATGGAACTCGAGCTTCCTGACCTTGTTCCCGGACAGGCCGAACCCGGTGAGATCGTCCCGCTTGATCCAGATGGTTGGTCCGCCCCACGCTTCCGTCAGTCGGGGCGCGGATTCCAGTGGCGTTGGGAGATTCGCGAGAGGGATGCGTGGCTCGTTCATGCCCGAACGCTATCACTGCCATGGCGACCTCTTGTCTCAGGTCCCACCCCGCTAGCCTCGACCCGGGACGAGAGGGAGGTCCGTACGTGAGCGACGCGATCAGCGGATACGGGGCGGTCGCCGACAAGGAGTATCGCACCCGGGTCCGTGCGTGGACGCTCTACGACTGGGCCAATTCTGCGTTCGCGACGACGATCCTCGCGGCCGTCCTCCCCGTCTACTACAGCCAGGTCGCGGGTCGAACGCTCGGCTCGGCCGCCCAGGCGACCGCCTATTGGACGGCGACGCTCTCGATCTCGTTGATCGTTGTCGCGGTCCTCGCACCGGTGCTCGGGACGATCTCCGACCTCAAACGCGGCAAGAAACGCATGCTCGCCGCATCCGTGTTGATCGGAGCGGTGGGCGTTTCGCTTCTCATGTTTGTGGGGACCGGCGACTGGCTCATCGCCTCGCTTGCATTCATCATCGCCCGCATCGGCTTCGCAGCAGGCAACGTCTTCTACGACGCGCTGCTACCCCATGTGGCAAGAGAAGAAGACATCGACCGGGTCTCGACCATGGGATACGCCGTGGGATATCTCGGAGGCGGACTCCTGCTCGCCATCAACATCATCATGATCTTCACGCTGGGTGACTCCCTCGGTACGCGCCTCTCGTTCCTCACGGTTGGGATCTGGTGGATCGTGTTCTCGATCCCGATCCTGCGTCGTGTCCCCGAGCCGCCGGCCGCGGTCGCAACCGAACCCGGTGGTCTCCTCACGGTCACCTTCAAGCGTCTTGGCGACACATTCAGCCACCTGCGCAGCTACCGCGAACTCCTGAAGTACCTGATCGCCTTCCTCATCTACAACGACGGCATCGGGACGATCATCGGTGTGGCGGTCATCTACGGTGCCGAACTCGGATTCGGCTCCATCGAGCTCATCGCCGCCATCCTGCTCGTCCAGTTCGTCGGCATCCCCTTCTCGATTGCGTTCGGGAGGATTCCGTCGAGGCTCGAAACGAAGCGCGCGTTCTACCTGGCATTCATCGTCTGGAACCTCCTCATGTTGCCGCTCATCGGGATTGGTGGGCGGTACGTTCTCGACGAAGACGTCAGCGGAACCCGTCCCCCCGCCTACGAGACAACAGCCGCCGCGGTCGGAGAAGGTGACTATGGGGTGGACGCCGAGGGCGTGCAACTGACCGGGGAGTGGGAGACGGACGGTGACTACGCCGTGGCTCGCGATGCGGGCGCCACGTACTCACTGACCTACAACGGGACGAAGGTGCGCGTCCGCTACAGCGAAGGTCCCGATCGGTCGCAATGGGCCGTTCTGATCGACGGCGCCGCAGTGATCGAGGATGACGAACCGCTGGTGATCGACGGCTACAACGCGGCAGTTCACGACGGTGTCGACATCGACATCGCAGCGGATGCGGCCGGCGAACACCTGCTCGAGATCATCAACACCGACGCCGCAGACGAGGCTTCGGTCGGAACGGTGATCGCCATCGGCGAGGCCACCGTGTTGCCGCCACCCCGTTCGAGTGATCTTCTCTCGATCCTCGGATTGCTGCTCATCGTCGAGGTTGTCGGGTTGGCGATCGCCGCGATGGTCGGGCGGCCCCTGTTCTCCGGTCTCGCCAATCAGATGACGACCAAGCGGACGATCATGCTGGCGTTGCTCGTCTACGCGGCCATTGCCGTGTGGGGGTTCACACTCGATAGCGTGGTCGAGTTCTGGTTCCTCGCCTTCATGGTCGCGGTCGTGCAGGGCGGTTCGCAGGCCCTGAGTCGGAGCCTCTACGCATCGATGTCGCCGAAGGCACTGTCCGGTGAGTTCTTCGGCTTCTTCTCGGTCATGTCGAAGTTCTCGGCAATCATCGGCCCATTGTTGTTCACCGCGGCCGTGGCGGTCTTCGGATCCTCTCGGCCGGCGGTGCTCGGTCTGATCGTATTCTTCGTTCTCGGCATCTTCCTGCTGACACGGGTCGACGAGCACGAAGGCCGTCGTGTCGCTCGCGAGGCCGACGCCGAAGCAGAAGCCGCCGGCATCGTCGAAGGGGATTGACATGGCTATCCGACTGATCCTGGTCTGCGTCGCCGTCCTGGCCGTTGTCGCGTGCTCAGCGGACTCGACTCCGCGAACCGCGGCTCCTGTCGATACGATCGCTACTCCGACAACGGCGCCGGAGGCGACAACGACCGAAGTTGAGGCGGAAGGTTCCGAGTCCACCGTCACCACCACCAGTGCGTCGACGACGACCACGCGGCCCATCGAGGCCACGACCCTGGCGCTTCAACTCATCGCGGACGGCTTCGAGCAACCGGTCTTCTACACGACGGCCGGGGACGCCGCCTACGTCGTCGATCAACCCGGCCGCATCTGGATCATTGGGGAAGCGGGCGATCCCGAGGTGTTCCTCGATGTACGGGAACGGGTGACCTTCAGAGGGGAACAGGGATTGCTCGGTCTCGCGTTCCACCCGGAGCATCCGGACGCGTTCTACGTGAACTACACCGGGAGCGATGGAGGGACGGTCGTATCTGAGTTCACCTTCGCCGGTTCGGTCGCCGACCCATCCTCAGAACGCGTGATCCTCCAGATTCCGCAGCCGGCAGGGAACCACAACGGTGGGATGATCGCCTTCGGGCCGGATGGCGACCTCTGGATCAGTACCGGAGACGGGGGCGGATCGAATGACCGCTACGGGAACGGACAGCGGGACGACACGTTGCTCGGTGCGATGCTGCGCATCCGGGTCGGTCCCAGTATTGACCCGTATGCCGTCGTCGACGGTCTCGGGTTTGCCGCACCCGAGATCTGGGCCATCGGGTTGCGCAACCCGTGGCGGTTCTCGTTCGACGGCGATCAGATCTGGATCGGCGACGTCGGACAGGGCGACATCGAAGAGATCGATGTGGCATCAGTGGATGACCGAACGCTCAACTTCGGGTGGCCGATCTACGAGGGTTCGGCCTGCTTTGACGGTCCGTGCAACGAAGATGGCCTCGTATTCCCGATCCTCGAGTACGGACATGACGAAGGCTGTTCCGTGACCGGCGGCTATGTCTACCGCGGCGCCGCGATCCCGCAACTCGTCGGCCACTACTTCTACTCGGACTACTGCACCGGGTTCATTCGATCGATCGCACCCGAAGGGGCGGTCCACGACTGGACCGATGGAACCGGCATGGTCGATCAGGTGTCGTCGTTCGGCCGTGACGCCTCAGGCGAGGTCTATGTTGTCTCCGCGGCAGGTGCGGTCTACCGAATCGTGGAGGAATCCGGATGATCGTCGTGGTGGGGTCGGTGAATCGAGACCTGGTCGTGCGAGTGGAGCACCACCCGGCGCCGGGTGAGACCGTGCTCGGATCGGGTCACGAGACCATGCCTGGTGGCAAGGGCGCCAACCAGGCTGTTGCCGCGTCCCGCCTCGGCAGCGATGTTGTCTTCGTGGGTCGTGTCGGATCCGACGAGGCGGGTACCTCGCTTGCGACCGAATTCGCCCGCGAGAGTGTGGACGCCGCCCATGTCGCCGTGGACGAGGACGCACCCAGCGGATTGGCCATCATCACGGTTGACGATGCAGGTGAGAACTCGATCGTGGTCAGCCCGGGAGCCAACGGGCGGGTCACCACCGATGACGTGTCGGGCGCCGCGGCGGTGCTCATGGCGGCAACGGTCACGCTGCTGCAGCTTGAGATTCCCGTCGAAGCCGTGACGGCTGCTGCCCAGACGGCGGCCGGGATCGTCATTCTCAACGCAGCTCCCGCTGTGACTCTGCCGGACGACCTTCTCCGGGCGACCGATGTGCTCGTCGTCAACCGCGGCGAACTCGAAGCTCTCACCGGTTCTGATGATCCCGCGTCCGCCAGGAGTCTGCCGGTGCCGATCACTGTTGTGACGCTCGGACCCGACGGTGCACGCGTCGTCCGGGCGGAGAGCGACGAGTCGTTCCCATCGCCCCAGGTGACCGCCGTTGACACGACAGGAGCCGGTGATACGTTCTGTGGTGCGCTCGCTGCCGGTCTCGACACCGGTCTCAGCCTCGAATCCTCGGTGCGGCGTGCCGTCGTGGCCGGCTCGCTCGCGGTCACGGCGATCGGTGCGCGGTCCGGGATGCCGACCAACGCCGAACTCGCGGGCGTGCTCGGAGCCCAGGGCCCGGTCGACACTGAGTAGGCTGTCGGCCCATGGCGCGCCCGATCATCATCGACACCGATCCCGGTCAAGACGACGCGGTCGCGATCCTCGTTGCCCTCGCCGCACCGGAACTCGATATCGTCGGGATCACAACGGTCGCCGGCAACGTTCCGCAGCCGCTGGTCACGACGAACGCCCTCAAGCTCTGCGAGCTGGTCGGTCGGATCGACGTCCCGGTCTATGCGGGGGCAGACCAGCCGCTCGAGCGCGAGCTCTACACGGCGGAGTACGTGCATGGTCCCACCGGCATCGACGGGGCTGATCTCCCGGCGCCGGTGACGACCGCCGCCGGCAAGGGCGCCGTCGAGTTCATCATCGAGTCGTGCCTTGCCGCGGGGGATGATGGGATCACGCTCTGCCCGGTCGGGCCCCTGACCAACATCGCATCCGCGATCGCCCGTGAGCCCACGATCATCCCGAAGATCCGCGAGATCGCGCTGATGGGCGGCGGCTTCTTCCAGGGGGGGAACACGACGCCGGTCGCCGAGTTCAACATCTACGTCGATCCGGATGCGGCGGCGATCGTGTTCCGGAGCGGAGCGCCGATCACGATGTTCCCGCTGGATGTGACGCACAAGGCGCTTGTCCTTCCCAACGATCTGGACCGAATCCGCGCGATCGGTACGCCGGTCGGCGATGCCGTCGCGGGAATGCTCGACTTTTATGAGCGCCACGATGTCGAGAAGTACGGCATTCCGGGAGGCCCCTTGCACGATCCGTGCGTTGTGGCCTATCTCATCGATCCGTCCCTGTTCTCGGGCAAGGCGTGCCGTGTCGAGGTGGAGACGGACTCCGAACTCACGATCGGCCAGACCGTTGTCGACTGGTGGGGTGTCACCGGCGCGACGCCGAACGTGATGGTCATGTCCGACGTCGATCGGCAGGGGTTCGTCGACCTCGTGGTGGAGCACGTCGCCCGGCTCTGACCGTGGCATTCAGTCGCTTGTCGCTATGGCCGGCTCGTGGTCTTCCAGGCCCATAGACCGAGCGCAAGCGCCAGGGCGACGAGAACGGCAGCGACGGTCATCGTGTCTGCCAGGCCTGCGGCCTGCGCGGCCGCCGGGGCGTCTGCCGCGTCACCGACCCCGCCGTAGACGGCCGTTCTCGCTGCCCACAACGTTCCGAGGACGGCGATCCCGGTGACGCTGGCGGTTGTTCGGTTGATGGTCAGCATGCCCGACGTGACACCCAGCTGCTCCGGTGGCACGGATCCAAGGATCGCGGAGTTGTTCGGCGATTGGAAGATGCCCATTCCGAGGCCGATGATGAGTCCGACGATGATGACCATGAGCGATGTCGTCGAGTTCCCGAACCAGAAAGCAGCAATCGTGTAGGCGATTGTCATCAGCGCGAGACCGGCCACCGTCACGGGTCGGGATCCGACCCGGTCCGAGAGCGATCCGGACATCGGGGCAACGATGCCCATCGTGATCGGCACTGCACCGAGTACGAAGCCGATCTCGCTTGGCGAAAGCTCCATCACATCGGTCAGATAGAACGGCACGAGCAGCAGCAATCCCGACAGCGCGAAGAACCCGACGAACCCGGTGATGAGGTTCACGGTCAGGTCCCTGCTCTTGAACAGATCGAGGTTCAACATGGGATCCGCAACCCGGCGCTCGACGATGACGAACGCGGCGAATGAGAATGCTGAGATAGTGAACGCCATGAGAATCGTGGGGTCCGAGAAGCCGAGGTTCTGGCCCATGGTCAGGGCGAGGAGCAGCGAGAGGAGCGCTACGAAGAAGGCTCCGGCGCCTGCGAAGTCGAATCGCTGCTTGCCCTTGGGCTTGGTATTCGGAACGAACTTGATGGCCGTGATCGTGCCAACGATGCCGATCGGCAGGTTCACGAAGAAGATCCACCGCCAGTCGGTTGCCTCGAGGATCATGCCGCCGATGATCGGGCCGGCCATGATTCCGAGCGAGACCGTGGTTCCATTGATCCCGAGCGCCTTTCCCCGTTCGGACGGCGGGAATGCTTCCGTGGTGATGGCGAACCCGAGAGCGAAGATCATCGCGGCCCCGAGGGCCTGGACCACGCGCGCACCGATGAGGAAGCCGATCGTCGGCGAGATCCCGGCGAGCACCGATCCGATCGTGAATACCAGGAATCCGGTGGTGAAGATCGGCTTCTTCCCGATCATGTCACCCAGACGCCCGAAGCCGAGCGTGAGGGTGGCCTGGGTCAGGAGGTACGCCAGAACGACCCATTGAGCGACGTTGAAGGTGGTATCGAACTCCTCCACGAGCGTCGGGAGTGCAACGTTGACGATGCTGCCGTCGATGGTCCCGAGGAAGATCGCCATGGCGATCGCCACCAGCACGTACCATTTCCGCCCGTAGTCGACTCCTTCGGGTGCGGCTTCGGTGGTTGCGGTCATGTCGGGGTGAGGGTAGGGGGTGCCCGGGCTGTGCCGATCCCGCCGCCGTGATCATTCTGTGCGCTCCGGCTGGCCGGTTGATGCTGATTCGATGTGCACGGCGGGGGTCGCGGCGTGTACCCTCGGCGCCGAGTACGAGTGGCATCGGCGAAAGGGACAAACCGATGAGCGTCCGACGAGGCATGGCCGTCGTAGCGGCACTGGCACTGATTCTGGCCGCGTGTGGGTCCGGAAGCGACGACACAACGACCACGACGTCGACGACCTTCCCCACCCAGACGACGGCGACGACCTCGACGACCGCGGCGCCGACGACCACGAGTTCAACCACCACCACGACGTCGCCATATGGCGGAGCGACGTTGCTTACGCAGGTGATTCAGCAGGAACTCACGGCGCTTGGGTATTTCGAGGGCGCCGCCGACGGGATCCTCGGGCCAATGACGGTCGAGGCGATCACCGCGTTCCAGACCGATGCCGGGATCACCGCGGACGGCGCCTACGGCCCGGAGACGTACGTCGCCCTTGCCGACGCCCTCGAAGCGGATCCCGCGATCGTTGAGGTCATCCAGGAAGACCTGATGGAGTTGAAGCTCTATCCCGGGCCCAAGGACGGGGACTACGGATCCGGCACGGTCAAGGCGGTCGAGGGGCTTCAGGAGGACTGCGGCATCGAGGTCGATGGGCGATTCACGCCATACACACACGTCTGCCTTGAGCAAGCCCTCGGCAACGCCTGATCAGCGCGGTCAATCGATCGTCTAGCCTCGAGCATATGCCGCTCAGCGATGTGACCGTGATCGAGTTTGCCGGTCTTGGGCCGTCGCCATTCGCCGGCATGGTGCTCGCCGGTCTCGGAGCCGACGTCATTCGGATTGATCGACCGGGCGGCCCTCCGATCCCCGATCCGATGGCTGGGGCGCTTGGTCGCGGGAAGCGATCGATCGCCCTCGATCTGAAACAACCCAAGGCTGTCGAGGCGGCGCTGACAATCCTTCGAGAGTCGGACATCTTGCTCGAGGGGTTCCGTCCCGGCGTGATGGAGCGCCTCGGCCTCGGACCGGATGAATGCCTCGCCGCGAATCCGCTGCTTGTCTACGGCCGCATGACCGGATGGGGATCGGGCGGGCCATACGCCGCAATGGCCGGTCACGACATCAACTTCGTCGGGATGAGCGGCGCCCTCCACGCAATCGGCGACGAAGATCGAAGCGTGCCGCCGCTCAACCTGGTGGGCGACGGCGGAGGGGCGCTCTTTCTTGTCGCCGGCCTGCTCGCAGCGCTTCATGATCGGGACCGGTCCGGTGGCACCGTTGTCGAATCTGCAATCGTCGATGGCGCGACATCGCTGATGGGGCCGTTCTATGAGATGGCCGCGGTCGGTCTGTGGCAGGATCGCCGTGAATCCAACCTGCTCGACGGGGCCGCGCCGTTCTACACGACGTATGCAACCAGCGACGGGAAGGCCATGGCCGTCGGAGCGTTGGAGCCACACTTCTACGCAGCGCTGCTGGAGGGCCTTGACATCGATCCGGCCAATCTGCCGCCGCAGTGCGACCGCGGTCGATGGCCGGAACTCCGTGATACCTTCGCCGCGGTGTTCGCAACCCGATCTCGCGATGAGTGGACCGAAGTGTTCGACGGCACCGACGCGTGCACGACTCCGGTGCTCTCGATGGGCGAGGCCCCGCGTCACCCCCAGAATACCGAGCGAGGGGCATTCGACGGACCGGACCACCACCGACTCCCTGCGCCGAACCCACGGATTGGAGCACAGGCCTCCCGGGTCCTCGCACCAACGCGTCTGCCGGGAGCGGACACGGGCGTCGTCCTCACCGAGTTCGGCTTCTCGGCCGCCAGCATCGAGACCCTGTTCGACGAGGGTGCGGCATCATGACGGACGGTGTCCCCGGGGGAGGCAACGACCCATCGGGCCGTGTCGAAGCGCTCAAGGCGCGCATTGAACGGGGGGAGTATCAGGTACCTGCCGAACGGGTCGCCGACGCTGTGATCCTCTGGTATCGGCGGATGGAACCGGGTCAGTCCGAGGTGAGTTCTCCGACCTCGTCCTGACGGGTCTGATGTCCGATGCGCCGTCCGAGGGCGTCGATGGCCATCACCACGAGAAACGCGAAGACTGCCACGGCGATGGCCGCGATCACATCCTCGTTCGGGGCGTCGAGCGCCGTGCTGTCGACACCGCGCGGCCACGGCCACAACACCCGCAGCGACCCGAGCATCAGGCCGATGAGGGCAGCCATGACGGTGTTGTAGTGGTCCCGCAGCGCGCGATGCAGCATCTGCGAGAACAACGCGAGGCCAATGACTGCTCCCACCCCGAAGACCGCGAGCGAGACGATATTCCGGTCCGTCACCGCCGAAAGCACCGGACCGTACATGCCGAGCATCACGAGGATGAATGAACCGCTGATGCCGGGGAGGATCATCGCGCAGATCGCAATAGACCCGGCCAGGAAGAACGCCCACATCTCAGGATTGGCAAGCTGCGCTGCTGACTCGCTTGAAGTGTCCTCACGGAGTCCGAGGAGGACGAACACGACAATGGTCACGACGACGATGGTGACGACTCTCCGGACATCGCGAACCGTGAGCAGGCGCCACACGATGAGCGCCGACCCGGCGACGAGGCCGAGGAAGAGCGCCGACATGAGGACGGCGTGGTCCCGGAGCAGGCGTTCGAGAAGGTGAGACAGCGAGAGAATGGCGAGGCCGACTCCGGCACCGAGCGGCAGGATGAAGCCCCACTCGACGTTCTTGAGCCACGCGACGCCGCCGGAGAAGTCGAGTCGGAGAAAGGCGCCGAGAGCGGAGCTCCCAGCCCGGACCGACGCGATGAGGCGTTCGTAGATGCCGAGGACGAGCGCAATCGTCCCCCCGGACACGCCGGGGACGATGTCGGCGGCACCCATGAGGTAGCCGCGAATGACCGACCAGGGGATCTCGCGAAGCATGGCGGCGAGTGTAGGGGCCGGTTGCTTCGACCGGTGTACCGTTCGGTCCCAAGATCGAGCAGGAGAACGGATGCGGATCGTCCTACAACGGGTCAACCGGGCCTCCGTCCATGTCGACGGAAGCGCCACCGGGGAGATCGGGACCGGCCTGCTCGCCCTTGTCGGCGTGGCCGAAGGCGACGATGACAGGGATGCGCTTGCGGCTGCAGCGAAGATCGTCGGCATGCGGATCTTTCCCGATCGCGACGGGAAGATGAATGTGAGCCTTGCCGACGCCGGGGGAGCGGTGCTGCTCGTCTCGCAATTCACGCTCCTCGCCGATGTCCGGAAGGGGCGCCGACCGGCGTTCACCGCGGCCGCCGATCCGGAGACCGCCGTACCCGTTCTGGCCGTCCTTGCCGAGGCCATCGAGGCTGATGGAGTCCCCGTCGAGCACGGGCGTTTCGGCGCCCACATGCTGGTGGACCTGGTCAACGACGGTCCCGTCACCATCGTGTTCGACGTTGTCGGGGGGCGCGTCATCTAGGCGCGTGCCGCGTCAGGTGGCGAGGTACTCCCTGCCTGCGTCGCAGAAGGTCCTGAAGTCGCAGCGTTTGCATGCCTCGGACGGTGTCGGTTCGAAGTCGTCGAGAGCGAAGCGCTGTGTCAGGGTGTCGATGCGTGCACGGGCTGCAGCCAGCCACGTCTCGTCGATATCGACCGATCGCTCGGCGTACTCGCCGCGGCCGAAGAACGCGAACGTGACCGAGAGTTGCTCGGGCGGCGGCGAGGCAACGGCGCCGTCGGCGGCGGCAATCGCGTAGGTCTGCAACTGCACGTCGAGCGCCGGGTCGTCCGATGTGCCTCCCGACTTGTAGTCGACGATCTCCCATATGCCTGGTCCGGGTTCGTAGACGGCATCGATCCTGCCGCGGACGCGCACCGTGCCGAACTGAAGGTCGATGGGCACCTCAGCGAATCGGGCCGTTTGGTCGGCGAGACGAGAGCTGAGGAACACTTCGTATGGGTCGGGTCCGGCCGGGATCGGTGCGTCCCGCTCGATCGGGATGTCGTAGGCGATCTCTTCCATGTCCTCGAGCGGCACTCGGCCAAGATTGTGGAGTTCGACCTGGCGGTGGAAGCGGACTCCGCGACGAAGGGCTGGCGATGGCTTCATGGGCAATCGATCAACGAAGGCCCAACGGAACTGCTGCGGGCATCTGGCAAGGGTGACCAGGCCGGTGACGGACGTCGACCGGTCGTCGCTGCGGCGAGCGTCGATCGGTTCCGGTAGCGCTTCGAGGTCGAGCCGCATCTGGCCTGCCTCGGCTGTGGCGGCTGCCTCGTGTTGCGGATAGGCCTTCAGCCACGATGGATCGCCGGCTGCCTGCCTCAAGGCGTGGTCCCAGCCGGCGTCGATGAACAGCGGATCAGGCGCAGGGGGAGGGGGTGTCCATGCCGACGGTTCGATCGGGCCGGGATCTCTCCGGACGGTGGTCGACGCCGCCATGCCTTCTGCGATGGTGAACAGGGGCGAGGGAGCGCGAGGCCGCTTGCGTTCTGGTGTCCGGTATGACCCGGCGACGATGAGGCGGTGCCGCGCCCGGGTGACGGCCACATATGCGGTCCGCCACTCTTCAGTCTCGTGATAGTCGCGCAGGATCGCATTTCTGTCCTTCTGGGTTGCTGCACCGGTGAGATCGGGGAGGCTCTCGGAGTCGAGACGCAGGTCGTATGGCAGGAATTCGGCCTTGTCGACCGGGTTGGCGTAGGACGGAGCCCGGGATGGGAACCCACCCTCGACGACCGACGGGATGACGACGGTGTCCCACTCGAGTCCCTTGGCGCGGTGGATGGTCAGGAGCGACACGGCAGGGCCTCGTGATGCCGCAATCGCGTCGAGTTCCTTCGGAGCGCTCTCGTCCGAGAGGAGACGCAGGTACCGGAGGAACGATCCCAGTGAGGCTCGGCCGACGATCGGCTTCCACGATTCGACGAGATCGAGGAATCGGTAGAGGTTGAGGCGCGCCGAGAGTCCGGCGTGGTCTTCCATCGCATCGATCTCGGTCCATGCGTGCATGGCGGCGAGGGTGCTCCTGCAGAGATCGGAGACGGGTGCGCTCTGTGCTTCGACGAGGAGCCTGCGATAGCGCGACCGGAATTCGACCAGGCGCCGTCGTGCCGTTGGCGAGCATCCGGTGATGCTGTCGATCTCGTCGATCGCCTCCATCAGTGTCGGGGCGGCGCTGGATCCGCGTCGGTGTTCTCTGATCCATGTGTTGAGCGTCGCGAGGTCACCGAGGCCGAGGCGGTAGCCGCTGCCGAGCAGGACTCGCGCAACCGCTGTCGTGTCGGACGGATCATCGAGAAGACGGAGCCAAGCGAGGAGTTCGGAGACTTCCGGCACCTCGAGTAGACCGCCGACGGAGGCGACTTCGGTCGGCACCCCCGCAGCGAGCAACGCCTCGCGGATCGGCCCGATGTCGCGGTTCTTCCGTACGAGGACGGCGATCTCGTTCAGCGGCGTTCCGTCGGTGTGGGCCTCTTCGATCAGGCCGGCGATCCAGGCAGACTCTTCGCTCCGGGTCCCGAGCCACGCGGTCTCGATCGTTCCGGGCCCGGCTTCGGGGCCAGGTCGCAGGGGGTCGAATGGGTTCTCCTCGTGGATGCACTCGCGGATTCGGTTGGCGAGATCGAGGATCGCGCGGTCTGAGCGACGATTGAGTGTGAGCGGCAGCGTCTCGGCGTCGGTTCCGTCGGGAAGGGGGAAGTGTCGTACGAAGCCGTCGAAGTTCAGCCGCGACGCACCCCGCCACTCGTAGATGGTCTGGTCCGAGTCGCCGACGGCGGTGACCGGGAACCCTGAGCCGAAGATCGCCCGGAGCAGCTCCCGTTGGGCCGGGTCGGTGTCCTGGTATTCGTCAAGAAGGACGACCTGATGTCGATTGCGAATGCGCTGGGCGATGGTGGGATGCTCGGTGACGAGTCGGTGGGCACGGCCGACGAGATCCGCATAGTCGACGACGCCGAGCCGTGACTTGGCCTCCGCGTACGCCTCGACGAGGGAGAGCAGTTCGAGTCGGACATCCCACACGTCGTCGCCGCTGTCGACCGGCGGGGTTGCCTCACGGACGGACGAGGGTTCGAGAAGGTTGTCCCCGATCTGGCCTGCGAGCGTGAACGCCTTGTCGACGATGCCTTTCGGATAGGTGAGGTCGAGATGCCGGTAGCCCATACCGCCAAGGCCCTCTTCGAGCAGTTGGCGCTGGTGTGCGGGACCGATGACTGCCGTATCGCGTTCGACACCAACGAGCGCACCAAACTCCTGCAGGAGTCGGTAGGCGAATCCGTGGTAGGTCGTGACCTGGACCTCTCGCCCGTCTGCGGTGAGGTCGGGGAGTTCGGCTCGCAACCGATCGCGGAGTTCTCCCGCCGCCTTGTTCGTGAAGGTGATGCCGAGGGCTGCCTCAGGCTCGACGCCTTTCGAGAGCAACGCTGTGAGGCGGAGCACGATCGTCGTTGTCTTCCCGGTGCCGGCACCTGCCGAGACGCGAAGCGGCACGAGAGGCGCGCTGACGATGGCAGCCTGTTCCGGGGTCAGGCGGAACGTCATGCGGTGAAAGCCTCCTTGCCTTCCGGGACCGCCGGGCAGGTGATCTGGACCGGGCAGCGATCGCAGTGCGGGCCCGGCGTCGGTGTCCAGTCCTCTGCCGCGATCGCTTCGGCGACGGCCGTCATCCGGTCCTCGATCTCATCGAGTCGCCCGACGTCGAGCGAACGGGTAGCGATCGACTCCTTGAGGGGATGCATCGGGAACCACATCTCTGCAGCCGAGGGGAGACCGTGGGCCGTGATGGTCGGATCTTCACGGGCTGCGATCAGATAGAAGCCGAGTTGCAGCGAAGCCGACGCGTCGGCAGCCGAGATGGGCCGTCCCGTTTTGTAGTCGACGATGGCGACGCCACCGTCGCGGTGCTCGATGCGGTCGGCGCGTCCGATCCAGCGGGTTGTGTCGCGTGTGATTTCGAGGTCGGTCTCGGACCCGATCGGTGATCCGGGACTCGGCCACAGCGAGTACATGTTCTCCAGAGCGGTAACGGCTCGATTGCGCCATGCGTCGTCGAAGGCACCACCGCCGAACATGCCGGGCTCGATGAGATCATCAAGCACGGCGAGCGCCTGTTCGATGGTTCCGTGGTGGTCGCCGCGTTTGCCAGCGTCGCTCTCAACTCGCTCGAGCACGCCGTGGATGAGGTTCCCGAACTCCATGTAGACGCTGGTCTCTCTGCCGATCCCGAGCTTGCGCTCGAGGACGTAGCGGCGGGGACACGTCTCGTAGGCGTCGGCCTGGCTTGGGGAGAGCCGGAGTGGCTGATGCACGATCCCGGTGTCGATCCCCGCAGGCATTGTGCCGGCAAAACGGTCGGGGGAGCGCAGCCCGAGATCGGTACTCCACGCGAGGGTCTCGACGGCGGCGAGACGCTCCGGAGGGAGCGCCGACGGATCGGCCGCCGTGCGCCGAAGGCGTGCTTCGACCTGACCGATGGTGATCGGCCGGTTGGAACCTTCCGGATTGGCGAGCGCCTCGGCCGTGGTGTCGACCCCGGCCACGAGAGGGAGGAAGCGACTCGGTGATCCACCGTCGATGTCGAAACCCGAATCGGTCGCGGTCCACACGACACGCCGGGTGGCCCGGGTCATTGCCGTGTAGGCGAGCCTTCGCTCTTCCTGCAGTCGGAAGGCGAGGTAGCCGACGGTATCGCTCGGGAGGTGGGGTTGCAGGTGGCGCGTCCCGAGGAGCGAGTCCCGGGTCCGTAGATCGGGGAACGCTCCCTCGACGGCATCTGCGATGAAGACGACTTCGAAGTCGAGTCCCTTGGCCTGGTGGAGGGTCGCGACGGTGACGCGGTCGTCCTCATCGGCCTGGTACGACAACAACGGACTTGCCTCGAAGTCCTCCGCCTCGCTGTAGCTGCGATAGTCGAGGAGCGTGCCGTTCGGGTTGCGGTCGTTCCAGCGATCGATGACCTGGGCAAACGACGACCAGGCAGCGCGGTCCTGATCGCGCAGCGGATCAGTGGCCAGGACGGAGACCTGCGGGAGGGTCGACCACACCTGCCAGAGGCCGGCACGGGCGGCCTCGGCGTTCGCCCAAGCAGGATTCGCGAGCAGTTCGGCAAGGGCCGAGCCGTCGCGAATACCGGATCGGACGACGCCCGTCCAGGTCCGGCCCCCCCGATTCGGTCACGATCGAGTTCGGCGAGTCGTGCCGGGAGGGTCTCGAACAGCGGGCCGAGCAGCACCCGCCGCATCGCCCGGTCCGTCTCAGCCGCTCCGTCGGCGCCGGTTGCAGCGGTAGCGAGGTCGAAGATGAACCGCACAACCGGTTGCTCGACCAGGCGGGTGTCCGGCCGATCATGCGGAATTCCTCTGCGGTCGAGCGCCCGTGACAGAGGCGTGAGGAAGCGCGTCTTCGATCGGGTGAATACGGCGAGACGATTGAACGGGATGTGTTGCTCGAGGTTGAGCTGATGGATCTGGGACGCGATCCACTCTGCCTCCTCAACTTGTTGCTCGAACCGGTACACCTCGACGGACCCTTCGCCCGGGGCCGGCTTGACCTTGCCGGCGGCGCCCGGCAACTCGTGGGCCGTGATGCGCACGGCCGATGTGAGGATCGCCTCGGGGACGCGGAACGAGGTGGTGAGGATGATGCGTTCGCCGGGTCTGCCCTCGAAGGCGAAGTCCTCGGGGAATCGAGCGACATTCTCGACGTCCGCTCCTCGGAAGCTGTAGATCGATTGGTACGGATCGGCAGCCGCAGTGAGGTGTCCGTGGCCGGCGACAAGTCGCTGGAGGAGCACAGACTGTGCGTGCGTGACGTCCTGGTACTCGTCGACGAGGAGATGACGGTACTGATCCGCGACCGACTCGGCGACGGCCGGGTCCAGGAGGAGGCCTGCTGCCTCTGCGAGCAGGGTTCCGTAGTCGACGAGAGAACGCTCGCGCAGCGTCCGGTCGTAGCGATCGAGAAAGCCGGAGAGCCCTCGCCAGTCCGCACGATCGTGCGCCATGTCTTCGAGGTCGGTCGGGCCGATGAGCTGCTCGCGGCACCGGAGGATGAAGTCGGTTACTTCGTCGGCGAACGTGCGGGTTGTGAGCAGGAGTCGGAACGCCGGTGACCAGGCGTCACCGTTCTCGCCCTCGAGGAGTTCCGAGACGAGACGCTTCTGATCGGGACCGGGGAGGATGTCGGGAGCGCTGTCCCATCCGCGGCCGCCCGCGTGAGCTTCGAGGAGACGCGCCGCGAAGGAGTGATAGGTCGATACGTCGACGGCGCCGGTCGGGCCAAGAACTGAGGCTCGAATTCTTCGGTCGAGGTCGGCGGCGCCGCGTCGCGAGAATGACAGCACGAGCATCTCGCGCTCATGACCACGCTCAATCAGGTGCCCTGCCCTCCGGACGAGGAATTCTGTCTTCCCGGTACCCGGACCGCCAACGATCAACTGAGGCCCGGACGCCGGGAGGACGGCTTCGGTCCAGCCACCCGGGTCCACGCGCGTCTCGGCGATCATCGGTCGAACGGGAGTGGCGATTCGTGTCGTCGGGTGGAACCGTCGCCAAGGATGTGCACGACCTCGACATCGCGTGCCCGCAGCGCAGGCGCCAGCGTCGTCGATCGATGGCACGGGGTTGGGTCCGGCTCTGCCCCGAGAATGACGATTGGCGACACGGCTGCGAGAGCGATGAGATCGTCGATCGCTCCGGATGCCTCTGAGAAGGACCGGCGCCCCAGTGTCGCCCCCATCCAGCGATATCCGATCCCTGCTGCGGCTGCACGTTCCTCGAGGCGACGCCTGCTGAAGTCGGGGGTCTTCGGCGTATCCGGATCGCGACGGACGTCGATGATGAGGGAGATGCCGTGGGTGGCGAGATCCCGCTCGATATCGTCGAACGAACGGTCGCCATGGCCGATGGTCCAGATCGTGTTCATCAGACGGCGCTCCCTTCCTCGTCCGCGAATGCTGGACAGATGTCCTGATAGGAGCACCAATCGCACAGCACGCCGGTCCGCGCTGGGAAGTCATCGGTCTCGATGGACCGCTCGATAGCGGCCCACAGAGCCTCGAGTTGGCGCTGCATCGCGTCGAGCTGTTCGTCGTCGACGGGGAGTTCGAGGACGGTCGGACCCGTGAGGTACATCAGACGCAGCACCGCCGGGGTCCGGCCCTCGCGGATACGGACGAGCAGGGCATAGATCTTGAGGGCGAAGAAGGCGGACAGCGCGTAGCGCTCTGGGGGAGCCTTGCCGGTCTTGTAGTCCGTGATCACGAGACCATCTGGAGACTCTTCCATCCGGTCGAGAATGCCGCGAATCATCATATTGCCGACGGCCTGCGTCATATCCAGTTCGTTTGACAATGGTTCGAACGACGTCGGGTCTTCAAGCGAGAAGTAGTTGGCGAGAATGCCGAGGCTCTCGATGCCCCAGGCGCGCTCGGATTCGACGTCGTCGAACAGATCGGGGTAGTCCGTGGCTTTGTTCTCCTGCCATGCCTCCCGGAACAAGTCGAAGAGACGCTCCGGCGTTCGCTCCGCCGCCGGCAATCCGAAGAGGCGCTCGAGGGCAAGATGGGCCGTCGTCCCTCGCGCCTGGTACACCGTCGGCGGCGTCTTGATCCGGTCGATAGCGCTGAACTTGAACAGTTGCGGGCAGCGTTTGTAGTCGCTGGCTCGCGACGGCGAGAGGCTCTTGAGACCGGTCGCGTTCGGTTTGCGTTCCTGAGGTTGGGACGTCATGGCGATGACTATACGGCACCGGTGTGACACGAACCACAGCGGTGTAACTCGCTCTGAGCGGCAGACCGGGAGGATCGGCGCGAGCGCGTGAGAGCTCCGCAGGCGTACGGGTCGACACCACGAATGTGGCTCGTAGGGCCTCCTCGCGAAAAGTGCTCTTCATTCGCGAAAACTGATCACGGTTTCGGCTGGACGTAGCGGCTCTCATCACGTACCTTCTTGTTTGTCGCCGGGACGGGAGACTGGACCGGAGACATTCGGCCCGCAAGGGTCGGCCCGAATCCCGAAAGGGGGACGGGAGCGTCTGACCGGGCGCCCCTCGAGAGAGACGGCGTCGGCTCTGCAAGGGGCCACCGGGAGCGGCCTTCGGGCCGGGACCGGCTGGAACGACAACTCGCCGGACGGCTTCGGTCGGCCGGGGGGACACGAACGGTCGCAAGGCCGCTCGTATCGGCGGAGTCGGCCCCTCGGGGCAGGGTTCGTCGGAACGGGAACACCCCGAGAGGGCGCAAGCTTTCTCGGGGTTTCTCGCGTTCGGAACCACCCGTGCGTTTGGGCTACACTCCTGACCATGGCATGGCCCGAAGACTCACTCAGCGACGGCGAGATAGTTGTAACCGAGTTCCGGCAGCATTGGAAGCTGTTGATCATACCGATCGCGTGGTTCGTCCTCGCGTTGATCGTCATTGGACTCATCGCGTGGATCGTGCCGGAAGGCGACGAAGACGGCAGCGCCTGGGATTGGATCCAGTTGGCGCTCACGCTCGCTGTCGTCGGTGCGGCGATCTGGTTCGTGGTCCGTCCCATCGTGAGCTGGCTCACGACCCGTTACGTCCTCACGAACGAACGGCTCATCACTCGTCGGGGATTGATAGCCAAGGCTGGCATCGAGATTCCCCTCGAGAACATCACAAACGTCAACTTCAGCCAGACGGCCGTTGAGCGCATGCTCGGCACAGGAGACCTGCTCGTCGAGTCGGCGGGTACGACGGGCCAGAGCGAGTTCAAGAACATCCCTCGCCCCGACAACTTCGCTGCGCTGCTTTACAAGGTGCGCGAGGAGCGAGCGGTCTCGATGCAGGGCGGCACGGTCGTCCAAGCACCGGATGCCGACCCGACCGAGCAGCTGCAGCGCCTGAAGAAGCTCCACGACGATGGGATTCTCACGGACGAGGAGTACCAGGCCAAGCGCCAGAAGCTCGTCGACGAGATCTAGGCGATCACCGCAGTTCGAATCGGGCGACCGTCTCCACGTGATACGTCTGCGGGAACAGGTCGACGGGCTGCACCCAATCAAGTCGGTACCCGCCGGTCGTCAGCAGCCGCGCATCCCGTGCGAGCGAGGCCGGATCGCACGAGATCAGCGCGATGGTTCGGGGCGCCGTTCGCGTGACGGCGTCAACTCCATCCGCTCCGAGCCCGGCACGAGGTGGGTCCACGATCGCGACATCCCACCGATCCTTCACCGCAGTAGCGGTCCGCTCGAACCGTCCAAGCATCGAGTGGAAGCTCCCTGGAATCTCATCTTCAAGGTTGCCGGTGATGGCGCGGAAGGACGACTTCTCGGAGTCGATCGTCACCACGCGTCGCGCCGATCGGCCTACGGTGGCAGCGAACAGTCCGACCCCGGCGTAGCCGTCGAGCAGGATATCGTCACGCGTAACGCCGGCTGCATCGGTCACGAGGGCGACGAGCGCCTCTGCACCCTCAGTATTGACCTGGAAGAACGCAGCAGCCGGGACACGGAAGCGCACTCCATCCACCTCCTCCTCGAACCACGGCCGGCCGCGGAGCGTGTGGAGGTCGTCGTGTGATCGCACAACGACCGATGCGTTCCATCCGGAGACCTGACTCGGAGCGCGCCCCTCGATGAGGATGAGGTTCTCGCCGGTGTTGACCCCGGTTCGGAGCACGACCTTGCGGACTCCGGTGAGGTCGCCAAGCGCCGCGAAGCGTTCTGCGAGGGCCGGCTTGAGGAGCGGGCAGCCGTCGAGGGCGACGAGACGATTCGATGCGTGCTCGTGAAGAGCTGGACGACCGTCCGAGACGGCGAAGTCCATCCGGTTTCGGTAGGCGAACGGTGATCCTGGGGCGATGGTTGCTCGGACATCGATGTCGTCGAGTCTGCCGATGTGGGCCAGCTGGCCGGCGACGACCTCCTGCTTCCACTCGAGTTGCCGCTGATAGCCCGCGTACTGCCAGGTGCACCCACCGCAGGTTCCGAACGCAGGGCACGGCGCCTCGATTCGGTCGGGTGATGCCTCAAGGACCCGGGTGAGGCGCGCTCGCGCCCATCGGCGCTTCTCGCGGACGACCTCCACCTCAACCAACTCACCCGGCATTGCCCCTGCGACGAAACAAGCCTTCCCGGCGAGGCGGCCGACGGCTTCGCCCCCGTGAGCGATTCCGTCGATGCTGAGTTCTGGCATGCGGCGCACGGTAGTAGCGGGGCCATCAGCTACCGGCGCGTCCCTATCCTCTCGCCCATGAGGTACCGACCCACATGAGTACGATCCACTGGTTGCACGGCCACTGGGTGTGGGTGGCGATCATGACTACCGGGGTTGTGGGGCTGTGGGGCCTCGGGCTCGCAATCCTTCGGAAGAAGCCGGGCCGGGTTTTTGGTGTCGCCGCTGCGGTCGCCATCGTCGCGATGCTCATCCAGGTGGCGCTCGGCGTCGCCCTCTACATGTACGGCCTGCGGCCGCTCAACGGATTCCACGTTTTCTACGGCATCGTGGTCGCCGTCACGTTCAGTCTTGCCTACGTGTACCGCGCTCAACTCGCGAAGCGGCCGGCCCTCTGGTACGGCCTGTTGCTGTTGTTCGTCATGGGCCTCGGCTTCCGGGCCTGGTCCAACGTGAACTGATCGTCATCCCTAGGATGATCCGCCCGATGGGCAAGGAGCACGACATGCTGAACGGCAAACGTCTGGTCATCACCGGTGTCCTCACCGATGACTCGATCGCGTGGCATGTTGCACGCATCGCTCAGGAGCAGGGCGCAGAGATCGTCCTCACGGGGTTCGGCCGAGCAATCCGACTCACCGAACGCTCCGCGAATCGTCTCCCGGATCCACCGCCGGTCCTCGAACTCGACATCAACGATGGGTCCCACATGGAGGCGCTGGTTGCCGACCTCGGAGAGCGGTGGGGGGCGGTCGACGGGGCGCTCCACGCCATTGCCTACGCTCCGGACGACGCACTCGGCGGCAACTTCCTCTCGACACCGGCAGAATCCGCGTCCACAGCGTTTCTGACATCGGCCTTCTCGTACAAGACGCTCGCTGTTGGCCTGCTGCCCCTGATGCGGGAGGCCGGGGAGGCTCGCTGGTCACCCTCGACTTCGACAATTCGACGGCCTGGCCCGCCTACGACTGGATGGGCGTATCCAAATCGGCGCTCCAATCCGTGACCCGATACCTTGCGCGCTACCTCGGCGACGACCGCGTTCGGGTCAACGCAGTTGCTGCGGGGCCGCTGGCGACAGTGGCGGCGAAGTCCATTCCCGGCATCGACGAATTCATCAACGCATGGCACGAACGGGCGCCGCTTCGGTGGGACATTCACGACGCGGATCCGGTTGCCCGCATGGTGTGTGTGCTGCTCTCGGATTGGGCGCTCGCGACCACCGGCGAGATCGTCCACGTTGACGGCGGATTCCACGCGATTTCCCTGGATCGCCGACTTTCGGACGATCCGACCGATTGATTGTCTCCGCTGTGTCAGGCTGATCGGTAGTCTGCGCGCATGGCAAGAGTGCTTCTTCTCTTCGGAGGCCGCTCGGCCGAGCATGACGTCTCGTGCACATCGGCCGTGGCAATCCACGACGCGTTGGTCGAGGCCGGCCATCGGGTCATCCCGGTCGGAATCGATCGCGAGGGTGAATGGTGGATCGTGGACACGACCCGCCGCCCCTTCCGCCCTGAAGGCCGATCTGCTGCACTCCGTCTTCCTGATGGGCGTCTTCTCGTGGGAGACGACGCGGTCAACTACGACGTGGTGTTTCCGGTGCTGCACGGCCCATACGGCGAGGACGGGACCATGCAGGGTGTCTTCGAGATCGCAGGAAAGCCGTACGTCGGATGCGGGGTACTTCCGTCGGCGCTGGCCATGGACAAGGACATCGCCAAGAGCATCTTCGAGGCAGCCGGAATCCCGACATCTCGTTGGATGGTCGTGCGAGGGGCCGAGTTCCGCTCCGATCCGAATGGCACCAGCGCCTCAGTATTCACGGATCTCGGGTCGCCGGTCTTCATCAAGCCGGCAGAACTCGGCTCATCGATCGGCATCAGCAAAGCCGGATCCGTAGCCGAGGTCGAGCGAGGGATCGCTCTTGCCCTGACGTACGGGGAGAAGGTCGTTGTCGAGGAGTTCATCTCCGGTCGTGAGATCGAAGTTGCCGTCCTCGATGGACCGCGAACCGCGAAGGCCGGTGAGGTCATGTCGGCGGGGGACTGGTACGACTACACGTCGAAGTACGAGAACGACGCGAGCGACTTCCAAGCGCCGGCTCAATTGCCCGACGATCGGATGGCTGAGGTGCGTGCGCTCGCCGAGCGGGCATTTGCAGCCATCGAGTGCCGGGGTCTCGCCCGCATCGACTTCTTCTATCTCGACGGCGGACGCGGGTTCCTGATCAACGAAGTAAACACGATGCCGGGATTCACGCCAATCTCCGGCTTCCCGAAGATGTGGGAAGCCACCGGCATGACCTACGCCGAGCTCTGCAACGAACTCGTGCGTCTCGCCCTTCCGACCTAGTCCGGAACAGGGCGTCGCTAGAACCTGATGACCGGGCAGGTCAGCGTGCGCACGATCCCTTCGACCGGCTGCACGGCGCTGACGACCAGTTGACCGAGCGCGTCGACATCCTCGGCTTCGACGAACACGATCACGTCGTACGGGCCGGTTACCGCTTCGGTGGAGATGACGCCGGGCATGCCCCGGATGCCACCAGCTACGTCTGCGGCTCGGCCGGTATCGGTTTGGATCAGGACGTATGCTCGTACCACGTTCCCTCCTCGCTTCGGGAGGTCAGTGTACCGGAGCGTCTCGCGGCTTAGTAGCCGTCTGCTCCGAAGCGAAGATCGCGGGCGTAGAGGCGGCCTGCGTCTTCATCGGCATCAAAGATCACACGTTGGCCCTGGCGCAACATGCGGAACATGGAGCCCTCGAGGGAGCCGGGGCGGAGGTAGACCTCGGAACGGTCGTCGTCACGCACGATCACCCCGACACCGGAACCCGGGTCGTAGATCTTGACGACGCCCTGCACGGGCTAGACCTTCTCGACTTTGCCTGCCTTGATGCAGGACGTACAAACGCGGGCGCGACGCGAGTTGCTGCCGTGCTTCACACGGACACGCTGAATGTTGGGCAGCCACCGGCGGCTGGACCGTTTGTGAGAGAAGCTGACTTGCTTGCCGAACCACGGCTCTTTGCCGCAGACTTCACACCGGTATGACATGTGGAAGGACCTCCTGAGGTGACCCGGGAGGCTAGCAGGGTCGGACGAACAACGACCTTCGACCTGAGAGGGACCATCATGGTCCCGTGACCACGATTAGCGAACCGAGCGCCGGGCGGTCCCTCGCCTATCTCTTCGGCATCCCGATCGACCGGGTCAAGGGTATCGGCCCGCGCACAGCGAAGAAGCTGACCGATGCGGGGATCGCCTCGGTTGGGCAGTTGTTGCTCCACGCACCGCGCCGCTATCTCGACCGCTCCCAACTCTTCGATCTGTCGTCGGTGCCGCTTGGCGAAGAGGTCACGGTCGGGGGCCTTGTCACGGGCACGTCACGTCGACGCATCTCAAGGAACCGCACGATGGTCGAGGCCACGATCACCGATGGGACGAGCACGCTGAAGGCGGTCTGGTTCAACCCGTACATCAAGATCGCAGAGGGAGAGGAGGTGGCCCTCTCCGGCAAGGCCGAACTGTTCCGGGGCCGCCTCCAAATGAAGGCACCGGACCTCGACCGGCTCGGCGGCGAGGACTCGCTGGTCACGGGACGCGTCGTCCCGATCCACCCGAGTGTCGGAGGCCTCGCCCCCACGAAGCTGCGGGTCTCGATGGACAACGCCCTTCGGCGGTCCCGTCCGATTACCGAGGTGGTGCCGGGCGATATCCTCGACCGCCAGGGACTCATCGGACGCGACGAAGCCATCGTCGGGATTCATTTCCCCGACGACCGCGCGGAGTCGGACCACGCCCGGGCACGTCTGATCTTCGACGAGTTCTTTCGGATCGAGGTGGCGCTTGCCCTCCGCAAGCAGCGTCAAGGACGCCAAGCGAGAGGAGCAGAACACGCCACCGACGGCCCCCTCGTAGCGCAGTTTCGCGAAGCGCTCCCATACCGTCTTACGGGCGCCCAGGACCGGGTGATCGAGGAGATCCGCGTTGACCTCGCCAAGGAACACCCGATGCACCGGCTCCTCCAGGGAGAGGTGGGATCGGGTAAGACCGTGGTGGCGCTGGCCACGCTCCTGGTCGCCGTGCAGGGCGGGTATCAAGGCGCGATCATGGCGCCGACCGAGGTCCTCGCCGAGCAGCACTACCTCTCAACCGTCGATGCTCTGGAAGCTGCCGGGCTGGCCCCGGACGGAGGCCCGGGCGCCTCGGGTACCGGCAACCTCTTCGCCAGGGACGGGCATCCCGATGTGCGGGTCGCCCTGCTCACAGCCAATCGTGCGATCACCAACTTCGGAGGGGGCGCCGACCGTGGGGCCGTGATCGAGTGGATCTCGGACGGGGTGGCCGACATCGTGATCGGCACCCATGCCCTGATTCAGGAGGGCGTGCACTTCGCCCGGCTCGGCATTGCGGTCGTGGATGAGCAGCACCGATTCGGCGTCCATCAACGGGTGATGCTCCGTGACAAGGCCGCCGACCATGACCCCGACCTTCTGATCATGACGGCGACCCCGATCCCTCGCACCCTCTCGATGACCCTGTACGGAGATCTCGACGTGTCGATTCTCGACGAGATGCCGCCCGGCCGCCTTCCCGTCGAGACCCGTCACATTCGCAAGGACGACGCGTCGCTCCAGACCGTTCAAGGCCTCGTGCGCAGCGAGACATCGGCCGGCCGTCAAGTCTTCGTGGTCTGCCCGTTGGTGGAGGATTCCTCCAAGCTGGAGGCCAAGTCGGCGGCTGCCGAGTACGAGCGGCTGCAGTCGGTGTACCCGGACCTCAGACTCGGCTTGCTGCACGGTCAGATGAAGCCGGCCGACAAGGACGATGTCATGCACCGATTCCGGGCCGGTGAACTCGACGTCCTGGTCGCGACGACCGTCATCGAAGTTGGGATCGACGTTCCGAACGCCACAGTGATGGTGATCGAGGATGCTGATCGATTCGGCCTCAGTCAACTCCATCAGCTTCGGGGTCGCGTCGGTCGCGGGCCACAGGCGGCGATCTGTCTGCTCGTAGCGGATCCGAAGACCAGCGATGGTGAGGAGCGAATTGCGGCGATGGTGTCCACGACGGACGGCTTCGTGCTCGCGGAGGAGGACATGCGAATCCGCGGTCAGGGGACCGTATTCGGCGCTCGCCAGTCGGGTATGACCGATCTGCAACTCGCCGACCTTCTTCGTGATGTGGAGGTGCTGGTCGAGGCGCGGCGGGAGGCGTTCGCCCTGGTGCAGCAGGATCCGGAACTCGCGGAGCATCCGGGACTCGGGGAAGAGATTCAGGCGATGCTTGGAGACGATGCAGAATGGCTCGAGCGCAGTTGACGCGCGAACCTGAGGGAGCGAGTGCATGAGAATCATTGCGGGTGAGGCGAAAGGCAGGCGCCTGGCCGCGCCCCGCAGTGGAACGCGTCCGTTCACGGGGAGGGCCAAGGAGGCCGTGTTCTCGTCTCTGGCACAGTTCGTGCCCAACACCGATGTGCTCGACCTGTTCGCCGGGAGTGGGTCGCTCGGTCTCGAGGCCCTCAGCCGTGGCGCCTCATCGGCGGTATTCGTCGAACGCGATCGTTCAGCGGCGTCGGTCCTTTCGGACAACATTGCGTCGGTCGATTTAGGCGGCACCGTCGTGATGCTGGACGTCGTTCGGTTCCTTGAACGCGATCGCGGGACCTACGGTCTTGTGTTCGTGGACCCCCCATACGCGTTCTCGGACGGCGAGGTCGAGCGTGTTCTGAGCCTCATTGGTGGACGCCTTGCTCCGGACGGGCGAGTCGTCCTGCACCGTCGTGCGGGGGGAACGACCCCGAAGTCCGATAATCTGCAGTGCGCCGACCGGCGACGGTACGGTGATAGCGAGATCTGGATCCTCGAGAAGGAGCAACCGTGACCGCGGCGCTTGTCCCCGGTAGTTTCGACCCGCCCACCAATGGGCACCTTGATGTCATTGAGCGGTGCGTCGGCATCTTCGACGAGGTGATTGTGGGCGTGATTCGCAACCCGTCGAAGTCTCCGCTCTTTGATGAAGAGGAACGGATTGAGATGCTCACCGACCTCTGTTCTCAGTGGGAGACCGTCCGGATCGGTTCGTTCGGCGGACTGCTCGTCGACTATGCAGAGGAGAGCGGTGCCGACGTGGTCGTCAAAGGCCTGCGAGCCATCACCGACTTCGATTACGAATTCCAGATGTCGCAGATGAACCGCCACCTGTCGGGCATCGTCACCCTGTTCGTTGCCACGAAGCCGGAGTACGGCTATCTATCGTCCTCGCTGGTCAAAGAGGTTTCCCGTCTCGGCGGCACCGTCGACGCTCTCGTCCCTGCGAGCGTCGCGGCGGCCATGAAGGAGCGTTACGCATGACCATGGAACATCCCGAACACCCGCAGTCGCCGCCACCCGTGCCCGGGGGACTGCTCGATATGCTCGAGAATCTCATGATCGAGATCGAGAACGCCCGCCAGGTCCCGCTGTCGAACAGCGTGATGATCAACCAGGACGAGACCCTCGACGAACTCGCCCGGATCCAGACCGGATTACCGGAAGAGCTCAGAGCAGCCCGCTGGATGGTGCGTGAGCGCGAGGCCTACATCGCCCGCACCAACGAGAAGGCTCGCGAAGTCATTGCGGACGCGAAGGCGCGTTCGGACCAGATGGTCTCGGAGTCCTACATCGTCCAGGAAGCGGTCGAAGAGGCGAATACGCTCGTGCGCAACGCCGAGGCCGAGGCGCGGCGGATCCGGCTCGAGTCGGAAGATTTCGCCGAGCGACACCTCGCCGAAGCCGAGCAGGTGCTCGCCGAACTTCTCCGCTATGTCCGCGAGGCACGGTCGGAGTTGCACCAGTCATTGCCGCCGAGCGCTCCGCCACCCGTGAGCCAGTAGGAAGTGGCCGGGCAGCCGAGTGTTGAGTAGCTGAGTAGCCGAGGGAGGGTGCATGCAGCGGTCACCGTTTCTTTTGGAAGTGTCCGACCTCGTTGGGCGCGATGTGCCGCCGCGGGCGGTGGTGATCGAGGTCGTGGTCGACTGGCGTCTCGACATGAGCCGCATTCTTCCCGACCCGCCTCTCGTGGCGGAGCTCTCCGTCGGGCCGGTTCCTGGAGGGATCCTGGTGCGTGGTGAGGTTTGCTACGCCGTCGAACACACCTGTCGCCGCTGCCTCACCGGCTTCGTGGACGACGGATGCGATCCGGTCACCGGTCTGTTCGAAACGGACCCGGGAGAGGATGCGTACCCGATCGAGGGCACCGTCATCGACCTCGAGCCATTCCTCAGGGACGATACGCTCCTCGCACTTCCGCTCCTTCCCGTCTGCAGTGCATCATGCGAGGGACTTGTGAGTACATTGGATATAGACTTGAATACCGACCCCCCGGGAGAAGAAGCCGACACCGGCTCACCGTTCGCCGTGTTGCGCGATCTCCTCCCGCCCGGAGACTGACGAAACGAGGCTTTCCAGATGGCCGTCCCAAAGAAGAAGATGTCGCGATCCCGTACTCGCCGGCGCAAGGCACATTGGAAGGTGTCGAGCCCGACGGTTGCCACCTGCGGTCAGTGTGGCGCCAAGCACATCCCGCACCGCGTGTGCCACGAGTGCGGCAGCTACAACGGTCGCGAGATCATCGCAGAAGCCTGACATCGTTATGGCGAGGGTCGTCGTCGACGCAATGGGTGGCGATCACGCTCCGCTTGAGATCGTCCGCGGAGCGATCGATGCAGCATCCGGGGGCGTCGACGTCGTCCTCGTCGGCGACCGATCACAGATCGTTTCCGTACTCGAACGGTTCGATACCGACCTCCCCATCGTGGATGCAAGCGAGGTCGTCGAGATGGGAGAGGACCCCGCTCGCGCCATTCGTGAGAAGAAAGACGCCTCCATCATGGTGGCCACGCGGCTCGTCAAGGACGGCGAAGCCCAGGCCATGTTCTCCGCCGGTAGCACCGGTGCCGCTCTCGCCGCTTCGGCGTTTGTCATCGGCCGTCTACCCCGTGTATCCCGTCCCGCGATCGCGTCGATCTTCCCAACGCGAGAGATCGTTCTCGACGTCGGAGCCAACCTCGAAGTCGGACCCGAGCAGCTCACGCAATTTGGCGTGATGGGGTATGCGGTCGCGAAGGTCTTCCTTGAACTCGATGACCCCCGTGTCGGCCTTGTCAATATTGGTGAGGAAGCCGGCAAGGGACGGGAGCTCGAGCAAGTGGCTCATGGATTGCTCGAGCACGTGGAAGGCCTCAACTTCATCGGCAATGTCGAGGGTCGCGACCTTGGCCGGGACCGGGCCGATGTGTTCGTCACCGACGGATACACCGGAAACGTCCTTCTCAAGACCGGGGAGGGGACCAGTCGTGCCCTGTTCCGCGTGCTCATGGAGGCGCTCCAGGCAGACGAGTACCAATCCGCCCTGGCAGAATTGCTCCCGGCCTTCATGAAGCTCCGCGAGCAGATCGACCCTGAGACGATGGGTGGAGCGCATCTCGTCGGCACCAAAGGGGTTGTCGTGATCGGTCACGGGGCGAGTTCTCACCGTGCGGCAGCCAACGCGATCACCATGGCCGCCGAGGGAGCGGGCCACGGCCTCGTCGACCTTGTCGCCGATGGCATCGGACACACCGCGAAATGACCGGGGGAGTGATTGACCCGCAGGCCGCAGCGGATCACCTCGAAGACGTGTTGGGGATCCGTTTCAACGATCTCGAACTGCTTGAGTCGGCACTCACGCACCCGTCCTACGCTTCCGAGCACTCGCGCTGTAGCGACTATCAGCGCCTGGAGTTCCTCGGCGATGCAGTCCTCGAACTGGCGGTGTCGCACTACATCTACGAGGAGTACCCGGACGCGACGGAAGGGGAGATGACGCTCCTCCGGGCTGCCGTGGTCTCCGAACCGGCGCTCGGCCTGATTGCCGAGACGTGGGGCATCAGCGCATTCGTGCTCCTCGGGCGCGGCGAAGACCTGTCGGGTGGGCGCGACAAGCACTCGATTCTCTCCGACGTGGTCGAATCGCTGCTCGCCGCTGTATTCCTCGATGCGGGATTCGACCGCGCCGAACAGATCGTCCGCGACCATTGGGCCGCGATGATCGACGAACGCGCTGGCTCACCGGGCCACCGCGACTACAAGACCCGCCTCCAGGAACTCCTCGTCGCCTCCGGGAGGACCGTCGCATACGAGGTGGCCGACGAAGGCCCGCAGCACGCCAAGCAATTCACCGCAACCGTGCAGGCATCAGGCGAGACCCTCGCAACCGGGACCGGTACCTCGAAGAAGCGCTCCGAACAGGAAGCAGCGCGCCAAGCCCTCGAAGTGCTCGCTCAGCGTTCGTAGCGCGTCTGGCGTCTGATGACCGGTGACTGGCGACTCCATACTCACACGCATGTAATTCGCCCGGCTATGCTTTCTCGCTGTGCTGCTCAAGAAGCTCACGCTTGTCGGCTTCAAGTCATTTGCCGACCGCACCCGGCTCGAATTCGACGCCGGGGTGAACGTCGTGGTCGGCCCGAATGGGTCCGGCAAGTCGAATCTCCTCGATGCCATTGCGTGGGTCATGGGAACCCAGGCCACTCGCTCGCTGAGGACCGAGAAGATGGAGGATGTGGTGTTCGCCGGCACGGCGACCCGGCCGTCGGTCTCGCGTGCCGAGGTCTCGCTCACGTTCGACAACGCCGACGGATTCCTGCCGGTCGACCTTTCGGAGATCACGATCACGCGGCGCCTCTACCGAGACGGCACTTCCGAATACGAGATGAATCGGACGCCGTGCCGCCTCCTCGATATCCAGGAACTGCTCTCGGATGGCGGTGTGGGCCGACACCAGCATGTCCTGGTCTCGCAGGGTCAGATCGGCACGGTCCTCACCGCCCGTCCCGACGAACACCGCGCCGTCATCGAGGAAGCTGCCGGTATCACCAAGCATCGCGGAAGACGAGATCGCGCGATTCGTCGGCTGGAAGCCACCGAGATGGACGTCGACCGATTGAACGACATCCTCGTCGAGAAGCGTCGAGCCCTCCGACCCCTGAAACGTCAAGCCAACGCAGCAGCCCGGCACGGATCGGTGAAGGCTGAAGCGAAGGCGCTACGCCTCTGGCTGGGCGGTGAAGCGATCAGGGATTTGCGAAAGCGAGAAGCTGACGCCTCCACTGAGGACGAATCCCGATCGGCCCAGCTCATCATTGAAGAGGCGGAACACGAGGCACTCCTTGTCGAACTCGCGGACCTTCGAGCATCGGCCGGTGAAGCGGGGGCCGCGCTCGAGCGGGACACCGCGGCCGCAGCCCGGTTGGAGACCGTGGTCGAGCGTCTCCGTCGGTACGGTCTGGTTGCACGCGAGCGTCGGGTCGCGATCGAAGGCCGGATCGAGGGGGCGGGGGAGCGTCGCAGCGACCTCACCACTGAACTCGAAGAGCTGGCCGTCGGCATCGAAGAGGCGGCCGAAGCCGAGCTGCGGCTCGCCGATGTGGTCGAGCGCCGCACGGTCGCACTCGAAGCCCTCGAGGACGAAGAACGGACGCTCGCCGAGCAGGTCCAACTGCCGGCGGAAGGCCTTGTGGCCAATCTTCGAGGCGACTTGCGGGCCCTCGAGAACGCATCCGAGCGAGATGGCCGCGAGACGGAGGCGATCGCTTCCCGACGCCGAGTCGTAGCCGCACGCCTCGAAGAGGAGTCGAACGAGACCGTCGAACTGAACCAGTCGATCCAGCAGGCCGATGCCGCCGTTACCGCCGCACAGCGCGGATACGACGAAGCCAGGGCACGCCGAGAGACGGTCGAGGAGATGTGGGAGAGTGTCGACCGCGAGCACACCGACGTACTCCTCGCCGTTGCAGCGGGAGAGGCCCGTATCGAGGCGCACGAGGCAGCAATCGCCGACATCGGCGATCCGACAGCGCGCACCATGACCGCAGAGCATGAGGGGATCGCAGGGGTCGTTGCGGCATCGCTCGACGCTCCACCGGAGGTCGCCGTCGCCGTCGACCGGGCGCTCGGAGCGTGGGCCGACGCTTTCTTGGCCTCCGACCACAGCAACATCCGCAACGTGACCAGCGTTCTGAAGGCGGCGGGGCTCGGTGGCGTATCCCTGGTCACGCCCTCGCAGGCGGAGCGTGTGCCAGCACGCGAAGCAGCCGACGAACTGGGACTCGACGCTTTGGTTGACCTGCTCGGTCCGGATGCAGACCTCTCGGTCGCCGAGGCCCTTCTGGGTGACGTCGTCTATGCGGCCGGCTGGGAAGCGGCATGGCGTGTGGTCGAGCGCTTCCCCCACCTCCGCACGGTCACGCCGGAGGGCGACGTGATCGCAGCGTCCGGTATTCACGTCGCTCAACCCGACGGCACCGGATTCGCCGCACTCGAAGCAGCCCGGGTTCAGCTCGAGATCGCAGAACGGGAACGATCGAGGACCGAGAGCCGCCGCACGTCGGTCGCACGAGACCTGGACGCCGCACGCCGGGTGGAGCGCACCGCACTCGACGACGTGGAAGCGCTCGAGGCGAGGATTGCCGGTCACACAGAGGCTCTGGACCTCGTGGGGCGGGCACGTGCCGAAGGTGAATCCGAGCGTGAACGCCTCAATGTGCGAGCCGCGTCGCTCGCCGAGGCTGAGAGTGCGCGAGCGGAGCGGATCACCGAACTTCGTGAGCGCCTCGCCGAACTCGAAGGCGAAGAAGCCGCACGTCAGGCCGCATGGGAGGCATTGAATCTGCGACGCCAGGATGTTGCGACCCGCCGCGACGCCGCTCGCCGCCTACGCGAGGAATCCGGCGCAGAACTCGCCGGCGTCGCCGAACGCCGGACGCTGCTGCAGCGCAGGATCGAACGGGTCGCCTTCGAGTTGAACCAACTGGAACTGCTCCCGGAGGATGACTCCCGGATCGAAGCGCTCTCCGAGATCGAAGAGCGGGCCGCCCGCGTCGCTGTCTTGGCACAGAAGCACATTGTCGAACTACGAGATCGGCAACGGGCGCTGCGCCTCGAAGTTGGCGATGCTGCCGACTCCCTCGGCGTCGCAGAGCAGCGCCGCGAGGAACTCGAAGGCTCGATATCGCTCGCCAAGGAACGCCGATCGATCCTTGCCGTCGAACTGGCCGAGGCCAGAATCCGCATGGAGACGAGCGCGGAACGCTTGCGTCGGGACGCCGATGCCGCCGTCGAAGAAGCCCTCGTAGCGCCTCGCCCGGAGCTTGACGCGGGCGTCGTCCCGAAGGACCGGCTTGAGAGTCTCGAGGCAGACCTGCGCCGGATGGGTCCGATCAACCCCCTGGCGGCCGCCGAATACGACGAGCTTGCCGGTGATGTCGCTCTGCTCGACGACCAGCTCGCCGATCTCAACGAGTCGAGAAGCGAACTCCGTAAGGTGATCGCGGCGCTGGACGAGGAGATGGCCAACCTGTTCATGGTGGCATTCGAGGAGATCTCGGCGCTCTACCAGGAGAACTTCGCCGAGGTATTCCCGGGCGGTCGTGGGCGGCTTCGGCTGGACAAGCCGGACAGTCCGCTCGAGTCCGGTGTCGAGGTCGAGGCCCAGCCGCACGGCAAGAAGGTCGGCCGTCTTGCCCTGTTGTCGGGTGGAGAGCGGAGCCTCGCGGCCCTCGCGTTCCTCTTCGCCGTCTTCCGCGCTCGGCCCAGCCCGTTCTACGTTCTCGATGAGGTTGAAGCGGCCCTCGACGACGCGAACTTGCAGCGATTCCTACGGCTCGTTGATGCGCTCCGGTCATCGGCTCAGCTCGTGATCATCACGCATCAACAACAGACCATGGAGGCCGCCGATATGCTGTACGGCGTCACCATGGAACCCGGCGAGTCCTCGAAGGTGCTCGCACGACGCATGGCGAAGGCGACCGTCTAGATTCCGTTGCGGTTGCAAGGAGAACTCGTGGACACCAATCTGTTGATTCTGCTCGTCGCCGTCGTGGCGGTTATCGCGGTCATCGCGATCGTTGTGATCGCGCGATCGCGAACGAAGGCGGCGCCGAAACCGAAGCCGCAACCAAAACCAACGCCGGCCGAGGCGCCGCAGCGCGGTCTGCGCACGCAGCTTTCCCGAACCCGGACGGCCATCGGCGGCCGCCTCGGCGCGCTGCTCCGCTCCGAGACGCTCGACGATGCGTTCTGGGACGAACTCGAGGAGACGCTCATCGCGGCAGACGTGGGCGTGAGTACGTCAGCCGCAACCATCGAGGAGGTGCGGTCTCAGCGGCCGACCGACGGTGAAGAAGCCCGTCGTCTGCTTGAGGACTCGCTCATTGGTCAGCTTTCCGGGCGCGACCGTTCCTTGCACCTCGAAGGGGATCCTGCCGTGATGCTGGTTGTGGGCGTCAACGGCACGGGGAAGACGACCTCGATCGCGAAGATCGCCGGTCTCCTCGGACAGAACGGCCAGACCGCAGTGCTGGGTGCAGCCGACACCTTCCGTGCCGCTGCAGACGAGCAACTCCGCACGTGGGCCGCTCGCGTCGGCGTCGAGGTGGTGTCCGGCGCAACCGGTTCGGACCCTGCGGCGGTCGCATATGACGCCTATCAGACCGCCAAGACCGACGATGCCGACGTGGTGATCGTTGACACGGCCGGCCGACTGCATTCGAAGTCCAACCTCATGGACGAACTCGGGAAGGTCGCACGGGTTCTGCAGCGCGAGGCTGGGACGATCGGAGAGACGCTCCTCGTGCTCGACGGGACAACCGGGCAGAACGGCATCGGGCAGGCACGGAGCTTCGCCGATGCGGTTGGTGTCACGGGAATCGTCATCACCAAACTCGATGGGACGGCACGCGGAGGCGTCGCGATCGCGGTTGAGCAAGAGCTTGATATTCCGGTGAAGTTCATCGGTGTCGGCGAAGGCGTCGATGACCTCGTACCATTCGAACCGAGAGAGTTCATCGAAGCCCTTTTGGAGCCATGATGGAAGCGCAACGACTCATTGACGACGCCCGCGACGCAGCAGCGAATTCGTACTCGCCATATAGCCACTATCGGGTTGGGGCGGTCGTTGTCACTCCCGGGGGCGACGAGTACCGGGGGTGCAACATCGAGAACGCCGCCTACGGCGCATCGATCTGCGCCGAGGCGAACGCCATCACCACAGCCGCGGCACATGGCGTCCGCGAGATCGATACGGTCGCGGTGACGTGCCTCGACGGCGACGCCTGCTCACCGTGCGGCAACTGCCGCCAGATCATGCGTGAGTTCAGGGTGCGTCGCGTCATCCTGACGGACCATGCCGGAGAACCGGTCGAGTACGCCCTCGAAGAGTTGCTGCCGCGGTCATTCGGACCGGAAGACCTGGGGTAGCTGCCAGCTGCCAGCTACCAGCCCGAAGACCGAATCGCTGGTGGGCTCACAGCTCATGAGCCCGTGTCGAGGACGAGAGACCCCTTCCGTCAGCGCCTTGGGGGCGCTGCCACCTTCCCCTGAGGGGAAGGAATTGGGCTATCGCGCCTTCAGGACTTCCGTCAGTTTGGGGAGGACCTGGTGGAGGTCGCCGACGATCCCGAGATCGGCGACGGCAAAGATCGGGGCCTCGGCATCCTTGTTGACGGCGATGATCGTGCCGGAGTCCTTCATCCCGACGAGATGCTGCATGGCGCCCGAGACCCCTGCGGCGATGTACACCGAGGGCTTCACGGTCTTGCCGGTCTGTCCGACTTGCAGCCGCGCTGGAACCCACCCGGCGTCGATGACGGCACGGGTGGCACCAACGGCAGCGTCGAGTTGCGATGCCAGGTCTTCGACCACGACCCACTTCTCTTCGGCACCGACGCCACGGCCTCCGGCGACAACAACAGCTGCGGCCTCCAGGTCGGGCCCTTCGCTCTCTTCGGCGTGCGATTCGACGACGATCGCCGACCCGGATCGGCCGAGATCCGGAATGGCCACCGGGACGACAGCGGGGGAGCCACCACCCGACGACTCGGCGGTGAACGCCTTCGGCCGAGCGAAGACCAGCGCAGGCGCCGGTCCGGTGAATTCGGTGACAACCGTCTGCGTCCCGCCGAGAATCTCGCTGGTGACGCTCACCGCGCCGTCGGTCGACACGTCAACGGCGTTGCTGAGGACCGGTCGACCGAGTCGGGCCGACAAGCGCCCTCCGACGTCCCGGTCGGTGGTGTCCATGCCGAACAGGATCAGTTCGACACCGTGCTCTTCCACCAGTAGGGCGAGCGCTGCCGCGGCAGGCGCCGACGGCAGGTGGTCGTCCGTTGGCATGTGATAGACCGTTGCTGCGCCGTGTGCACCGAGTTCCTCGAAGGCGGCGTCGCTGCCCGTACCGATGTGGAACACCGAGACGTCGCCGAACGATCTGGCCTTTGTGAGGAGTTCGAGTGCGGCGGCCGATGCGTGACCGTCCGCTTCGTCGCTGAATACCCAGGTCGTCATCTAGATCACCTTCGCCTGTTCCAGGAGGGCGACGATCTTGAGGTAGCCCTCGCCGTCGTCCTCAACGATCTCTCCCGCCTCTCTCGCAGGAACGGCATCGACGGATGTGATGATCTGGCCTGCACCAGCGGCGCCGACCTGGTCGGCGGCAAAACCGAGGTCTTCGGCAGTGAGGGTGTCGATCGGCTTCTTCTTGGCCTGCATGATCCCCTTGAACGTGGGGTAGCGGGGTTCGACGACACCCGAGGTCACGGAGAGAAGGGCCGGCAGCGGGGCCTCGACGACGTCGTAGCCGCCGGACGTCTGCTGCTCGATACGCACGATGCCGTCACCGGTCTCGACCTTGCGGGCGAACGTGAGCGACGGAACGTCGAGGAGTTCGGCGATCTGCTGCGGAACAACGCCCGAGTAGCCGTCGGTGGATTCCGTGCCGGCGATCACAAGGTCGAACCCCTCGCGATCGATGGCTGCCGCCAGGATGCGCGCCGTCGTCAACGCGTCGGATCCGACAAGGGCGGCGTCATCGATGATGACCGCCTTGTCGGCACCCATGGCGAGCGCCTGTCGGATTCCCTGGAGTGACCCGGAAGGGGACATCGAGAACAGCGTGACCGATCCGTCGTTCCCTTCGGCGATCTGGAGCCCAACTTCGACACCGAAACGATCGGTATCGTCGAGAACCTGGTCGTTCGGACGAACCACACGGTGGGTGTCCGGAGCGAGTTGGTAGGGCGTCGCCGGGTCTGGGATCTGCTTCACACAGACCGCGATTCTCATGACGGTATCGCTCCTTGCGTCGGGTACCGGGATGATACCTCAACTTTGAGCGCTGACTCAAAAACCTCGGCTACGCGTCGACGAGCATCGGAAGAAGCGCGTCGAGCACGGCCGTGAAGCGCGTGCGCGCCGCGGCAGCGGTCTCGGTCACTTCCTCGTGGGAGAGGGGAGCGTCGGTGATGCCCGCCGCATAGTTGGTCACCAATGAGATGCCGGCCACACCGACGCCCATGTGGTTCAGGGCGATGGCCTCAGGCACCGTCGACATGCCGACAAGATCGCCACCGACGCGTCGCACCATCTCGATCTCGGCCGGCGTCTCGTAGCTCGGGCCGAGGAACCAGGCATAGACGCCCTCGTGATAGGCGACGCCGGCTGCCTCGAAGGCTTGCTTCACCAGTCCGCGGAGGCGGAGCGAGTACACCTCGCTCATATCGGGGAATCGGGGCCCGAGTCGGTCGTCGTTGGGTCCGACCAGGGGGTTGCGGGCCGTGTAGTTGAGATGGTCTCGGATTGCGACGAGGTCGCCAGGAGCGAGACCCTCGCCGAGGCCGCCTGCCGCGTTTGTGAGAAGGATCGACGTTGCCCCGGCCACGGCAGCGGTCCGGACGCCGAACACCACCTCATCGAGCGACCAGCCCTCGTAGGCGTGGACTCGACCGGCGAACAGCAACACCGCCCCGTCCCCAACCGGCGCCGAGAACAGGCTCCCACCGTGACCGACGACCTTTGGCTCAGGGAAGTGCGGGATCTCCGAGTACGGGATCTCGATGGCGTCGTCGAGCGATGCGGCGTAGCCGCTCAGTCCGGATCCGAGCACCACGGCGGCATCATGGTGGTCGCGGCCGGTGCGTTCGGCGATTGCGGCCGCGGCGGCTTGCAGGTCTACGTAGCTCATTTCACCTCTCCAAGGATCAGCGGACGGGCAGATTGGGGTTCGTCGGTGACGATCCAGGCGGTCTCAAGGATCGGAAGACAGGCGGCGAGTTGTGCGTCGGTGTTGTACCGAACCGTGCCGACGGCGTCTCCCGCTGCGACAGCATCGCCGACCTTCGCGTGGATCGAGATTCCGACGCCGGGGTCGATGTCGTCTTCCTTTGCCTGCCGGCCGGCCCCGAGGCGTACGGCGGCGCGGCCGACGGCGAGAGCGTCGCACCGTTCGATGAATCCGGTGCGATCGGCGGAAACCGTGTGCACGCGGTCGGCTGATGGCAGGAGCGAGGGATCTTCGAGAACGGAGGGATCGCCCCCCTGTGCCTTGATGACCTTGGCGAACACATCGAGACCGGACTCCGACCGTACCGCCTCATCCAGCCGTGACCGCGCTTCGGCGCGATCTCCTGCGACGCCGCCGAGTACCAGCATCTCCTCACCGAGCCGGAACGTGAGTTCGGTGGTATCTGCCGGGCCGTCACCGCGGAGAATGGCGATCGATTCAATCATCTCGTTGGCGTTGCCGACCTCTGTGCCCAACGGTTGATCCATGTCGGTGAGTAATCCAACAACCGGCGTGTCGTGCGAGCGGCCGATTTCGACCATGGTCTCGGCCAACTCCATCCCGGATGCAACGTCCTTCATGAACGCACCCGAGCCGATCTTGACGTCGAGGACGAGGCCGTCGAGGTCCTCGGCCAGCTTCTTGGACATGATCGACGACGAGATGAGCGGGATCGCCGGGACGGTTCCGCTCGCATCCCTGAGTGCGTAGATGCGGCGGTCGGCGGGGACGAGCGTCTCTGACTGGCCTGCAAGCACGAGGCCGAGTTCGTCGAGCTGGCGGGTGAAGACGTCGGGGTCGAGACGCGTTTTGAAGCCCGGGATCGTCTCGAGCTTGTCGAGCGTGCCCCCGGTGTGGCCGAGCCCGCGACCGGACATCATCGGGATGGCGACACCGCATGCCGCGACCAGGGGAGCGAGCGGGATGCTGATCTTGTCTCCGACGCCACCCGTCGAGTGCTTGTCGACCTTCGGCATGGATGTACCGGAAAGGTCGAGCACGTCGCCCGAATGGAGCATGGCATCCGTCCATGCGGAGAGTTCCTCGGTGTTCAAGCCGCGAAAGATGACGGCCATCAGGAACGCCGACAGCTGATAGTCGGGGATTCGATCGGCGGTATAGCCGGCGATGATCCATTCCAACTCGTCTGCGGTGAGGTATCCGCCGTCACGCTTCTTCCCAATTAGCTCGGGCATGCTGTAGTTCATGTTCTCTCCGAACTCGTCCGCGGATGCTTGCTGATCTTGACCCGACCGTTGGCGACCGTCACACCCTCGCTCCTGAGGAGTTCGGCCTGTTGCTGCTCATGCCCGGGAGCGAGTCGCCCGGATTTCGCCACGACCCGCCACCATGGGAGACCGGGCGTGGAGCGGACCAGGTTACCGACCGCACGCGCCGCGCCCGGGAACCCGGCCTCATCGGCGACCTCACCGTAGGACACGACCTCGCCTGGTTCGAGGCGGAGGATGACCGCGGCGACCTCGTTGCTGAAGTCCTTCACCGCTTCCTCATCCTCACGAGTTGGTAGTGCTCGCCTCTCGGATCGTCGGGCGGACCGTCGATGATGTGGAACTCCTCGATGACAAATGCAGCGCCGAAGGCCGTCCGGATGTGGTCGTCGGTTCTCCAGGCGAAGAAGCGGGGCGGTTCGATGACGTCGTCTGCGAGGATCTCGGCCGTGCCGTCGCCGCCCCACATGCCGGCGATCACGAGCCCGCCCGGAGTCAGGACTCGCGCCATTTCGTCGATCGCGATCGTGAAGTCCTCGTCCGTGGCGTGCATCAGGCAACTCATTGCCCAGATGGCGTCGAACGTGGCGTCCGGGAAGTCGAGATCGGTGAAGTCGGCGACGTGCGCTTCGAGTCCCTTGGCCAGGCAGCGCTCGACGTTTCCGGGCGAGAGATCGGTCGCGACCACGGTGAAGCCTTCCGCTGCGAAGAAGGCTGAGCTGTGTCCTGCCCCGGCGCCGATCTCGAGGACGTGGGTTCTCGCCTCGTCCTTCAGAGCGGCGGCGAAATCGCTCCGGTGGTCGTCACGCCAACCCGGTTCGCCCCGTTCGTCGCGGGCGAGGGCGCTCGCATCGTAGGTGCGGATGAGATCCGCCTTGATGGAGTGAGCGTCCGGCGGTGCGGTCACAGCGTCCCGAAGAGTCGGTCACCCATGTCGCCGAGGCCCGGCACGATATAGGCCCGATCGTTGAGTTCGCGATCGAACGCTGCCGCGATCACATGCACATCGGGATGGTCGTCATACATCCGTCGGACGCCATCGGGCGCAGTGACGACGCACAGCGCCGTGATGTCGCGAGCGCCGGAGGACTTGACCTTGTCGACGGCCCACGACAGCGAACCCCCCGTCGCGAGCATCGGTTCGAGGATGAAGACCGAGGCGTCCGAGAGATCGGGGAGGCGGGCGTAGTACTCCTGGGGCAGCGCCGTCTCTTCGTCCCGCTGCACACCCGCAAAACCGACCTTGCACTCGGGGATCATGTCGAGGACCGCGTCCAGCATGCCGAGGCCCGCTCGAAGAACGGCAACCGCAACGACGTCGTGCACGTGGTAGCCGATGGTGGTCTCCATCGGGGTCTCGACCTCGATCTCTGCGAGCGGGAGCCGCTTCGTTGCCTCGAGCACGAGGCTGTAGGTCAGTCCGCGTGCGGCAGCACGGAACGCCTCTGGCTTCGTGTCGCGGTCGCGGAGGATGGTGAGATAGTGCCGGCCGAGGGGATGATCGATCACTGTGAGGTTCATGGTCCAAGTCTCGCAGATCACGTGTCCCGCGGCGAGCCGTACACTCATGAGCCGATGTTCGATTCTCTCTCCAGTCGGCTGAACCGTGCGTTCTCGCAGCTACGCGGGAAGGGGCGCTTGTCCGAGTCCGACGTCAACGATGCCCTGCGCGAAGTGCGGATCGCCCTCCTCGAGGCGGACGTCAACGTATCCGTGGTCAAATCGATGCTCGCCCGTGTGAAGGAGCGGGCGATCGGAGTCGAGGTCACGAAGAGCCTCACGCCGGGTCAGCAGGTCATCAAGATCGTCCACGAAGAGCTGATTGTCACCCTTGGTGCTGAAGAGGTGCCGCTCGTCCGGCCGGCGGCGCCGCCGCTCGTCATCCTGATGGTCGGTCTCCAAGGTTCCGGCAAGACGACTACCGCAGCCAAGCTCGCGAAACACTTGAAGGGCAAGGGGAAACGCCCGATGCTTGTCGCCGGCGACCTCCAGCGGCCGGCCGCGATCGACCAGCTCGAGACGCTGGGCCAGCGGATCGGCGTCCCGGTATATGCGGACCGCAAGACCAAGGTCCAGCGGCTCGTCAAGGCAGCGTTGAAGCAGGCCAGAGCCGACGGCGCCAACGTCGTGATCATCGACACCGCGGGTCGTCTTCAGATTGATCAGGACCTGATGAAGGAACTCGCCGCTGTCCGCAAGGCCGCGAACCCAGACGAGGTGCTCCTCGTCCTCGACGCGATGACCGGCCAAGAGGCGGTCAACGTGGCGAATGGCTTCCTCGACTACACCGACCTCACCGGTCTGGTACTCACCAAACTCGACGGAGATGCGCGCGGCGGTGCCGCAATCTCTGCGCGCGAGGTGACCGGCCAGCCGATCAAGTTCGTCGGTATCGGGGAAGGCATCGACGAACTCGATGTCTTCTACCCGGAGCGGATGGCTTCACGAATTCTGGGCATGGGCGACGTACTCTCGCTGATCGAGAAAGCTGAGTTGGTCTACGACGAGGAAGAGGCTGAAGCAGCCGCCGCGAAGCTGCTCGACTCGTCGTTCAACCTCGAAGACTTCCTCGATCAGTTCCAACAGATCAAGAAGATGGGGCCATTGCAGCAGCTGGTTGGTATGCTGCCGGGCGCCGGATCGGCATTGCGCGACGTCGAGATCGACGACCGTCAACTCGCACGCGTCGAAGCCATCATCCGGTCGATGACCCCATCGGAGCGACGGTATCCCAAGACCATCAATGGGAGTCGCAAGCGTCGCATCGCGAAGGGTTCGGGGACGCGGCCGCAGGACGTCAACGTACTGTTGAAGCAGTTCTCCGAGACACAGAAGATGATGAAGGCGTTCGCCGGAGGGAAGAGTCCTATTCCAGGGCTTGCCATGCCGGGAATGGGCCGCAAGAAGAAGAGGTAGACATGCCGGTGAAGATCCGCCTGACGCGGATGGGTAAGAAGAAGCAGCCCTCGTATCGCGTCGTGGTGATTGATTCACGAAAGCAGCGAGACGGGAAATACATCGAGCAGATCGGCCGCTACGACGCCCGTCAAGATCCCTCACTCATCGAGATCGACAACGCTCGTGCCGTCGCCTGGCTCCAGCAGGGAGCACAGCCGACCGAGCGAGCCAAGAAACTCCTCGAGATCTCTGGGGCGTGGACCGAGTTCAAGGTCGCTCGCGGTGATGTGCACATCGTCGCCGATGAGCCGAAGGAGTCGAGCAAGCAGGTCGACGTGACGAACGCCGCTCCGGTGATGCTCGATGAGATCCAGGACGAGGCCGTCGAGGGCTCGGCCGACGAGACCGTCGAGGACTCGATCGACGAGACCGTCGAGATCGTGGTCGAAGATGTCGAAGTCAATGACGCCACCGAAACGGATGAATCATGAGTGATGGCAGCATCGTCGAGACGGTCGTGACCTACGTCGTCACCCAAATCGTCGACGATCCCGACTCCGTCAAGGTGGAGATCGTGCCGGACGGGGACGACGCGATCGTGGCCGAGGTTCGGACCGCCAAGTCCGACATGGGCCGCGTGATCGGCCGCCGCGGCCGGGTTGCCCGAGCCATCCGCTCGGTTGCCTCCGTCGCCGGTGACGAAGAGGGCGTTGCCGTCGAGGTCGACTTCCTCGACTGACGTGGAACCGATCCTTGTCGGCTACGTACGCCGCGCCCACGGTATCAGCGGGGCGGTCGTCGTTCGTCCTCTCACCGATGATCCCGAGAACCGCTGGGTACCCGGCGCCGAATTCGAGAGCGATGCCACGCCGCCGCGCTCGTACTCCGTCTTCGAGGCGTCTCCATACCGCGATGATCTCTTGGTGCGCTTCAACGAAGTCGTGGATCGGGACGGCGCAGAAGCGCTGCGGGGAACGTCGTTCACGATCGATCCCGGCGACCGCCGCGATCTCGAAGACGGCGAATTCTGGGTCGAAGACCTCGTCGGGTGTGCGGTCATCGATGAACACGGCACGTCGCTGGGAGTCGTCGATGAGGTGATGTTCGGCGCAGCCCAGGATCGCCTGGCGATCCGAACCGCGTCCGGCCGGGTTGAGATCCCGTTCGTCGATGCGATTGTACCGGAGATTGATCTCGCGCGACGGTCCGTGACGGTCACGCCGCCCGGTGGCCTCTTCGACCTACCCGGAAGCGGCGACGGCCCGGTCGAGTGACCCGATCGTCCGGTCGTGGATCGCCATGGCCCGTTCCGGCGACCCGGCGATGCTCACCATCCCCAGCTTCCCGTACTCGGAGACGGCCCCAACGATGTGGAACACCGTTCCCGACTGCCTCGCCTGGTCGAAGTGCAGCCCATCACACACAGTGATGTCGAACACGTCTTCCGGGAGGAGCCCCCGGTACCGGTTGGACTGGACGTTGTCGCTCGCGTAGTAGCAGAGCTCGGTGCCGAACGCCGACCGGTACCTCCCCGTGCCAAGATCGTAGGACCCGTCGGTGAGGAACTGGAGAACGAGCGAAGGCAGGGTCGTTCCGCCCTTCCGAAGGTTGATCTCCAGAGCCAAGTGATCCCACCCGTCCTCCGACGGGACCGAGACAAAATCGACGCTGAACCTTCCGAGGGCGCCGCGCTCAGCCAACTCGCTGCCGATCCGAAGACCTGCCTCCTGGAGATCGAGGCGGTACGCATCGTCTGCCGGGAACGAGCATCCTTCGTAGACCTGGCCCGTTGCTCCTCCCAGGACTTGCTCGTGGGTCGAGATGGCCTCGACCCGTCCGAGTGGGTCGATCCTGCACTGCACCGACGGTGAATGGATCACCGGTGATTCGATCATGGCCTCGACGATTCCGGTCATCGTCGAGAGCTTCTCGAGGAACCGGCCCGCAGCCATGCCGGGTGCGATGGGATCGAGGCGCTCTTCCAGTTCTCCGCGAGCCCACGCCGCGATCCCGGTCTCAGGTGCATCGGTGAAGTCGAACGTCGCGTTGCCCTCGCCGGAGAACCCCTCCTCGAGCTTCACGACGGCCCGCTGAAGTGTCGGGTCCTCGGACCGGAGCTCCTCGAGTCCGCGGGCAACATCATCGGCATCCCGCACGCCCGTGACCGCTCTCGGCATCGGAATCCCGGCCGCGGCGAGAACGACCCGGCTGCCGTTCTTCCCGCCCAGCCACCGACGGTCCGGATCGTTGGCATACATCGGAATACCGAGCTGAACGGCGAGCGTCCGTTCGAGCGATGTCGAGTTGAAGCAGGTCATGTGGGCCGTTGCCGGATTCGGGACCGCGTCCTTGATCCGCTCGATGAGGCGCGGGCGCCGGAGGATCTTGCGGCTCAGCGGTTCCAGGGACCCGTCGTCGCAGGACAGGAGCGTCAGCCGGTTCCGGGCATGGTGGGATGGCACACCCGGCAGCAGGTGGAGGTAGTAGTCAACGATCGTCGGTGCAATCGCACGGCTCGTCACGTAGACGATTCGCGTGCGCGGCATCCGGAGCAGCATGAGCAGACAGAGCATGCGTTCCTCATAGTGGACGATGCCGTCGATCCGATTGAGCTGGTCACGGTCGAGACTCAGCGACGGGACGACGACCACCGTGCGCTCCGCCATCCGATCGGGGAAGACGTCTGAGACCAGCGGGACGAGCCGATGCTGGAGTTCGGAGAAGCGGGCACGCTCCGCCTCTGAACCCGGGATTGGAGCAAGACCTCGATGCCCGTCTTCGGTGTTCACCATTCGGCCCAACCCTACGCGTCGCAACGGATCGCTGGTGAGCCGGTTCCGACGTCGTATCCTGGGTCCGTGCCGTACGAACCGCGTCATCACGTCCGCATCGTGACCGCTACCTCGTTGTTCGACGGGCACGACGCCGCGATCAACATCATGCGACGGATCCTGCAGGCGACGGGTGCCGAGGTCATCCACCTCGGACACGACCGATCGGCAGCCGACATCGCAATCGCGGCTGTGGAGGAGGACGCCCAGGCGGTTGCGATCACCTCGTACCAGGGCGGCCACATGGAGTTCTTCCCGTACGTGCGACGCCTGCTCGACGATGCAGGGGCGACGCAGGTGAAGATCTTCGGGGGTGGCGGAGGCACGATCCTCCCCGAGGAGTCCGCCGCGTTGGAGCAATCCGGGGTCGAGCGCATCTACACGCCAGATGATGGGCGTGAACTCGGACTCCAGGGCATGATCGACGATCTCCTCGAACGGTCGGACTTCCCGGTGATCGACGGGCGATCACTCGACCCGGCCGACCTGAACACGGCGGCACCCGCGTTGCTCGGACGGATGATCTCGACTGTTGAACAGGGAACCGACGACGATCTGGTAGCGGCCGCCCGATCCGCTGCCGCCGACCGTGCCGTTCCGGTGCTCGGCATGACCGGGACCGGAGGTGCAGGCAAGTCGTCGCTGATCGACGAGATCGTGGTTCGGTTCCTCTCCGACTTCCCGGATCGAACACTGGCGATCATCTCGGTCGACCCTTCTCGGCGGCGTTCCGGCGGGGCGCTGCTGGGAGACCGCATCCGCATGAATTCCGTCTCCGACCCCCGGGTGTTCATGCGGTCGCTTGCGACGCGCCAGGCGAATCTGGCGCTGTCACCGCACGTTGCTTCCGCGGTGGATCTCGTGAAAGCCGCCGGCTTCGACCTCGTGATCCTCGAGACGTCCGGGATTGGCCAGGCCGACACCGAGATCGTCGATCATTCGGATCTCTCGATCTACGTGATGACCCCGGAGTATGGGGCGGCGAGTCAACTCGAGAAGGTCGACATGCTCGACTTCGCCGACGTCGTGGTCATCAACAAGGCCGACCGACGCGGAGCCGACGACGCCGTCCGGGATGTGCGCAAGCAGTACCGACGCAACCACAACGCCTTTGACGAACCGGACGAGGATCTCCCCATCTATGCGACGGTGGCATCGCACTTCAACGACGCTGGGACGAATCGGCTGTACCGCGAACTGATGCAGCGCCTCAATGTGCTCGCTGATGGCGGGTTCGTCTCGTCCATCGACCTCCCCGTCGATCATGGAGGAGAACGGCCGGTCATCCCCCGGGATCGAGTGCGCTACCTGTCGGAGATCAGTGAGGCGATCCGGGCGTACAACGCACGTGTTGACGCTCAATCGGTTCGAGCAGCCGAAGCCCAGGCGTTCCAAACGGTTGCGGCGGCGACCGGAGACGAGGTGATCGCGGCTGCGGGAGTGGATGCGATCACCGCCCTTGACACTGATGCAGCCTCGGTGTTGGCCCAATGGGACGACCAAACCGACGCCTACGCGCGAGATACCGCCACCTATGAGGTGCGCGACACGGAGATCGAAGTCGAGACTGCCTCGGCCACGCTCTCGGGTACCCGGATCCCGAAGGTCGCGTATCCCCGCATCTCGGGGTGGGCCGATCGGGTGCGATGGGGTCTGCAGGAGAACGTACCCGGCTGCTTCCCCTTCACTGCCGGCGTCTTCCCGTTCAAGCGGGCTGCGGAAGACCCAACCCGGATGTTCGCGGGGGAGGGCGGTCCCGAACAGACCAACCGCCGCTTTCACTACGTGTCGCGGGACATGCCGGCAGCGAGGCTCTCAACCGCGTTCGACTCGGTCACGCTCTACGGCGAGGACCCCGACGAGCGTCCCGATATCTACGGCAAGATCGGCAACGCCGGCGTGTCGGTCGCCTCGCTCGACGACGTGAAGAAGCTCTACTCGGGATTCGATCTCCTCGACCCGTCCACGTCGGTCTCGATGACGATCAACGGGCCCGCTCCGATGATGCTTGCGTTCTTCATGAATGCCGCGATCGACCAGCAGTGCGAGCGCTACATCGTCGAGCACGGTCTCGGAGCCGATGTTGAGCAGGCATTCATCGAGCGCTTCGATCGGCGCGGACTCCCGCGGCCGCACTACAACGGCGAACTGCCGCCGGGCAACGACGGCCGCGGTCTCCTGCTCCTCGGACTGACCGGAGACCAGGTGCTCCCGGCGGATGTGTATGCGCGGATCAAGGACGACGTCCAGGCCCGCGTGCGCGGGACGATCCAGGCCGATATTCTCAAGGAGGATCAGGCCCAGAACACCTGCATCTTCTCGACGGAGTTCGCGCTCCGGATGCAGGGTGACATCCAGGCCTACTTCATCGACCACGCGGTCGGGAACTTCTACTCCGTCTCGATCTCCGGCTACCACATGGCCGAAGCCGGCGCGAACCCGATCACCCAACTGGCGTTCACGCTGGCAAATGGGTTCACGTTCGTTGAGTACTTCTTGTCGCGCGGCATGGCGGTCGACACGTTCGCCCCGCACCTCTCGTTCTTCTTCTCGAACGGGATCGATGCCGAGTACGCCGTGATCGGCCGCGTCGCCAGGCGAATCTGGGCCAAGGCGATGCGGGACTGGTACGGGGCTGCCGAGCGTTCACAGAAGCTCAAATACCACATTCAGACTTCTGGACGGTCGCTCCATGCACAGGAGATCGCGTTCAACGACATCCGAACGACGCTCCAGGCGCTCTACGCGGTCTACGACAACTGCAACTCGCTGCACACCAACGCCTACGACGAGGCGATCACCACGCCGACGGAGGAATCCGTTCGCCGGGCGCTCGCGATCCAACTCATCATCAACCGCGAACTCGGCCTCGCCAGGAACGAGAACCCGATGCAGGGTTCGTTCATCATCGAGGAGTTGACCGAATTGGTAGAGGAAGCGGTCCTTGCAGAGTTCGATCGGCTCACGGACCGTGGTGGAGTGCTCGGCGCCATGGAGCGCATGTATCAACGGTCGAAGATCCAGGAGGAGTCGCTGCTCTACGAGCGTCAGAAGTCGTCGGGCGAACTGCCCATCGTCGGCGTGAACACGTTCCTTTCGCGCGACGGCTCACCGTTCGTGGTACCCGACACCGTGATCCGCTCGACCGACGAGGACAAGCAACGGCAGATCGACGCTGCGCGGGCACTTCGCGACCGCGATCCTGCATCGGCCGAGGCCGCCCTTGAACATGTGCAGCAGGCTGCCATCCGGGGTGACAACACGTTCGAGGCTCTGATGGAAGCCGGGAAGCACTGCACGATCGGTCAGATCTCTCGTGCGCTGTACGCGGTGGGCGGCCGGTACCGACGGAACATGTGAAGGCGGTCACCGGTCACCTCGACCCGGTAGATCTACTGCCCCGTGTGGGTCGGTTGCGGCCAGCGGACGATCAGTTCCGTCAGGGCCGCGGCGATGCTGGTGACGCGGTCGATGTCGACCTGGTCGGGGGTGTCGTGCGCCGAGTGAAACAACACGGCAAGCATCTCCTGCACGCGCTCGGTTGTGAGCGCGATCGCCGCCCTGCCCTGCATCGCGAAGATCGCATGATCGCTCTGGTACCACTGAGGGCCCTCGCTGATGTCCGCGTGGGGAGCGAAGGTCTCGTGCACGTACGAGGCGACCTCGTTGTCAACGTTGTAGAACGAATACGCGGTGCCGCCTTCGCGGTATCCGGCGCCATCGATGTTGACCATCAACTCGATGGCGTCGAGTTGGCCCGCGTTCGACTCGAGCCACGCGACTTCTCCCGGTGCCGCGAAGTGGTCTTCGCCGTTGACAACGAGCAGTTCCACGCCGACGGGAAGGTCGGGATGCCGCTCCGGCGAGAGCAGGTCGGCGAGGAGCAGCATCGCCACGACCCCGGCAGCATTGTCAACGGCACCCGGCGTGCCGGGCTTGGTGTCGATGTGCGCAGCGATGGTCACGCGACGGTCCTGAGGTCCCCGCAGCCCCACCACATTCCGGGCCGTAGATGGCAAACGTTCCGATCGAATGTCGACATTCGCAATCAGACCCTCACTGTTGAGGAGGACGGCAGCGTCGGCGGGGCGCACATTGGCCGTCGGGACCATGAAGTCGCCGTCCTCGATGAGGGGGAACGGGTCCAGGGCTCCGCAGAGTTCCGGATACCGGCCGGTGATGGCGATGACGGCCGCGGGCCCGGATTGTTCGAGTGAGTCGATGATCGCCGCGTGCTCGTCCGATCCGTAGAAGGGGTAGGCCTTCGGCGTGAGGGGTTTCGCTGCCAGACTGCCGGCCAGCACGGCGATCGAATCCGCGAGATCGGTCCCGATCAGGTCTTCGGCGGTTCGGAAGACACGAAGCCGACCGCGGCCCACGGTTCCGAGCCCGTAGGGGCTTGGCGTCAGAGCGACCCTGGAATCGCCAACCGTGATCACCCCACCGCTGGTCTCCCAATCGAGACACTCGAATTCGTGGGTGTGGACGTCCCACGAAGCCCGCTCGAGTGCGGCAGCCACGTATTCGGTCGCCTCGTGGTTTCCCTTGCTCCCTGGTCGGCGATCGGGGAGAATTGCACAAAGAGCGTCAAGATGGGTGGGTGCTGCCGGGCCTTCGATCTCTTGCATATGGCCTCCCTGACCGCGCGGTCGCTCCTCCCAGACCATGGAACACGGCTGGGCCTCAGTGGGTGCCGGCGCGTTGAAGACCGTCGCCAGCGTCCATTCCCACTCGAAGTCGTCCCTTCTCTCGTCGTGCCGACGACCGCGGTCAGCCCGTGCCTTCAACGATTCGCGAGACTGTTCCCGTTGCCGACACGACGTACACCTCGCCGTACTCGTCACGGCCGAACGACGACACCTGGTCGAGCCGTCCGGTGCCCTCGGTCCAGTCGTGAACGACGCCGTTGGGAGCGATCGAACGGAGGAAGCCGGTGCACCAGTCCGAGAAGAAGTAGTGGCCGTCGAGGGACGGCACGTCCGTACCGCGGTAGACATAGCCCCCGGTGACCGAGCACCCTTCATCGTGCCCGTACTCCAGAACCGGGAACGTCAACTGACCCGGACTGCAGGGACCGGCGAGGCACTCGGAACCCTCGTAGATCGGCCATCCGAAGTTGAGCCGCCGCTCCTCGGTTGAGACCGAATCGATCTCCTCGACGTCGCCCTGCCCGACGTCCGCGATCCACAATTCGTCACCGTCGAACGAGAATCGCCAGGGGTTGCGGAGTCCGATCGCCCATATCTCTGGTTCGGCGAATCCCAGGTTCGCGACGATCGAGTACGGGTCAAGGCCGGGACCGACCTGGATCCGGAGCATCGCTCCGAGCAGGGTGTCGTCGTTCTGTCCGTTGCCGTAGCGATCGTTCGAGCCTCCGCCATCTCCAAGGCCGATCCACAGGTGGCCCTGCGGTCCGAAGGCGATCATCCCGCCGTTGTGGTTCACCGAAGGCTGTGGGACCTTCAGGATCACCCGCTCTGACGCGGGGTCCGCAACGGGGAGATCACCCTCGAAGGTGAATTCGGACACCACGGTTGCCCCGTCGTTCTGGATGTAGTTGACGTAGAGGATTCCGGCGTGGTCGGGATGGAACGCCAGGCCAAGGAGACCTCGCTCGCCTCCATACGCCACGCGATCCCGAATATCCAGCACGACCCGGGAGTCACCGCTGTCGGCGATGACCCAGATCCGTCCGGGCTGGTCGACGACGTAGTCGTGGCCGCGAGACGACGTGAAGAAGACCGGACGCTCGAAGCCGTCGGCGACGACCTCCAACTCAAGGGTCGCGGGAGGCGGGGGCAAGATGGGATCGAGGCCGAGTGCCCGAGTGAGGAACGACGCCATCTGATCTCTCCGGACGATGCCGGCCGGGCAGTAGTTGGTGTTGGCAGGAGGATTGCAGCCAAGCGTGACGCCGGCTTCGGCGATGGCGTTGATGTCGGCCTCGAAGACCGAACCGTCGTCGTCGGCGAAGGAGTCGGTTGATGCGGTCGGGTAGTCGAACGCCCGGTTGAGGAACGCGGCCATCTGTCCCCGGCTTACACGACTCGACGGGCAGTAGCGATCGTTCGCCGGCGGGTTGCACCCTCGGGTGATCCCGGCGGCCGCCAATCGGTTGATGTCGTCCTCGAATGTCGTGCCGTCATCGTCTGAGAAGTAGTCGGTGGTCGCGGCTGGCAACGCCAACGCACGATTCAGGAACGCGGCCATCTGGCCCCGGCTGACATCCCCGGTCGGACAGTAGAGGGTGTTCCACGGCGGATTGCAGCCCTTGGTGATCCCCTCAGCCGCGATCGCCTCGATGTCTGGTTCGTGGATGTTCAGGTTGTCGTCCGTGAACGTCCCGTCCGGCGGCAGGTCGGCAAGCGCCGCGCCAATCGACAACAGAACGAACACCACAGCGAACACCAGTCCGGCTGGGCGAAGCAGGAATCGGTGCACAACGACCTCCTTGACGTGAAGTACCCCGACCCTAAATCGGCGCATGGCGATATCGGGATGCAGTCTTTGGCGCCCCGAGAGCTGCCGGGTACCGATGGTTCCGGCGCCGGTGCGTCCCGGTGCGTCGCCGTGGACCCGATCGGTAGGCTCTTGGCATGGACATCGAGTCGATCCGGGGAGAGATTTCCGAGTTCCACAAGGGGAAGAAGTGGATCATCGTGCCGGATGCGGCCGCAGGGGCGACTCCGCTGGTCGACCAGATGCGCGAGTGGGAACCAGCCGGCATCATGATCGTGGCAGCGGTGGAAGGCGTCGGCGACCTGCCGAAGGCCGACCGCATCCGGTATACCAGGGCCACCGGGGACACGGTGATGCTCGGGATACGCGCCAACAACGCCGCGATCGAGAACCCGGATCTCGATCTGCTCGCGGCGGTCGACGACTTCGATCCGGAGCACCAGGCGCTGGTAGTTGGCCCCGGATTCAGCCGCGAAGCAACCCTCGTTGGGCGGCCCGTGTACGGCGCTCGCCCCCAGAAGTGGTGGGCGCTGGAGGACAAGACGATCGTCGATCAACTCTGGGACGACGCCGGCGTCCGCAGGGCGCCGTCGGCCATTGTACCGGTTGCGGAGGCACCGGACGCCGCCACCGAACTCGCATCGGACCTCGGGACCGTCTGGGTGGCCGACAACAGCGAGGGGTGGCACGGGGGCGGGGAGTATGCGCGGTGGGTTCGCTCCGCCGACGATGTCGCTCCTGCTCTCGCGTGGTTCACCGAGCATGCGATCGAGGTGCGGGTCATGCCGTTCCTCGACGGCATCCCATGTTCCATTCACGGCTTCGTAACCCGGGAGGGCGTCGCCGTGTTGCGTCCAATCGAGATGGTCATTCTTCGCGACGCTGTTCGGCCCGAGTTCGTCTATGCGCAGGCCGCCAACTACTGGGACCCGCCCGTTGCCGTGCAGGAGGCGATGCGTGCTGCGGCCCGCGGCGTCGGGGGATTGCTGAGCGACCGCTACGGGTACCTGGGAGGGTTTGGAATCGACGGCGTGTGCACCGCCGACGGTTTCCTGCCGACCGAGTTGAATCCGCGTCTCAGTATCGGTCACGGACTGCACTCGCGTGCCGCTGACCTGCCGCTCGAAGCCATGGAGCGGATGCAGACCGAAGGGGACCTCGAGATCGAGGCTGCCATGCTCGAGGAGACGCTGGTGGGCGCCGCAGCCGTTTCACGTCGCGGCGGATTGCTCCTGCCGCTCACGGGCGACCACGCGCCGGACAAGGTCGGCGTACGGTTCGGCGACGGGCGGGCCATTGCCGTCGACCCGGAGGATGAGTGCGATGCAACGGTGGAGATTGGCACCGCCGTGATGGGGTCGATCATCATTGTGCGCCTCGACCCTGATCGAACCCCGGTCGGGCCCTCGATCGCTCCTCGCGCGGTGGCCGTGTTCGCCCTTGCCCGCGACCTTTGGAATCTCGACATCCCCGAGATGGCGGCAGCCCCGGACGTGTGCGCTGGGGAGTAGGGCGTCAACGAGGCCTCATCGTCGGGTGCTGGCTCCCAAAGCCCTCTCCGCTGCTCTCCGGCCTGGCGGCCGTTGCTCGCGCCGCTCCCACTCCGGGGGAGAGGCAAGACCCGTGGCTCCTCAGCTCCTCAGCTCCTCCGTCACGGAAGATCGAGCGGGACCTCGATCGCGAAGATTGGCTCGCCTTCTTCTCCAACGGTCCCGACGCGGAGGTCGACGGCGCCGGAGGGGCCGTCGCTGAGGGCGACGCTGAAGGCGTGCCACACGTGGGCCGACGACCGTGTCGAGATCGAACGATCGACGCCGATGCCAGCGGCATCGGCAAGTTGGATCCGGACTGCGTCGACGCCGGGGGCCGAATAGCCGACGACCTGCAGGGGGTAGAGGCCGACTCCGGCCTGCGGGCTCAGCAGCACGATGCCGCCACCCGACATCGGCGTCGCGATCTGCAGGTCTTCGCCGGTTGCCCTGAGATCGATGATCAGGCGGGCGGGCGAGGTCGTGGTGAATGCGCGGGCGGCGGCCCGTTCGTTGAGGTGCAGATCGACGATCAGGCCATCTTCGGCGTCCTCGACCACGAACCACCTGTCCACGAGGGTGCCGTTCAGGGTGGTGTCGGCAACAGCTGAGTTGGTGACCGACTCCGAGAGGTTCACCCGAACGATGCCCGGGTCGGAGAGCATCGAGACGCCGACCGGTCCGATCCGGGTAGCCGGTGCACCGGCGTCCGACACGAACTCGATCTCGATCCGCTCACAGCCCTCAAGGGGGTACCAGCGAACGCCGGCGATCACCTTGGCGTCCTGTCCCTGGCTGTCGAGTGCTGCGACGGTCCCTTCCGCGACGAACGGCATGTCGCCCGCAAGGCACGCCGGGGTATCGCCTGCGATCGTGGTCGTGGTCGTGGTCGTTGTCGCCGTTTCGATGGTTGTGGTTGTCGTCCCCGAATCGGGCGTCGTGCACCCGGAGACCGCGAGCGTGAGAACGGCGATCACGAGGGGCATACGCATGGGGTGAGGTTACCGAAGGTGCGCAGTGTCATTGGATTGACAATCGGTCGAGAAGTACCGACAATACGAGCTATGTCGACCATTCGAGCGACGAACGGCGATGAACCGCCGGCGATCGAACCGAACATGCGCACGTTCTTCATCGTGTGGTCCGGTCAACTCGTGTCGATCATCGGCACCAACCTCACGGCGTTCGGACTCTCGATCTACGTCTTCCAACAGACCGGGTCGGTGACGCAACTCGCCGCGGTGATGCTCGCGTCCCAACTCCCGCAGATCCTCATCACACCGTTCGCCGGCGCCTACGTGGATCGATGGGATCGGCGGAAGGCGATGATCCTTGCCGATGCGGGAGCTGGCATCGGGACGATCGCTCTCGTCGTTCTCTACCTGACGGGTTCGCTCGCCGTCTGGAACATCGCAATCGCCGTGGCGATCTCCGGGCTGTTCCAGGCGTTCCAATGGCCCGCGATATCGGCAGCGATGGCCGTCGTGGTTCCGAAGAGCCAGTTCGGGAGAGCGTCCGGACTCATCCAACTCGCAGAGGCTGTCGGACAGTTGGGCGGTCCGATCCTGGCGGGGTTCGCGCTTTCGTACTCCGGGGTCGGAGGGGTGTTCGCCATCGACGTCGTGACGTTCCTCGCCGCAATCGGAACGCTCCTGGTCGTGCGGTTTCCGAATCCTGTGGCAACCGAGGCGGGAGCAGAGGGTGCAGGAACCATCTGGTACGAGACCACGTATGGCTTCCGGTATCTCTGGGAGCGCCACAGCCTGCTCGCGCTCCTCACGTACTTCGCGACCATCAACCTTGCCTTCGGATTCGTGGGGCCGCTCTTCATCCCGCTCGGCTTGTCATTGACCTCCGAGGCCGGACTCGGGACGGCCTACACGGCGGCGTCGGTCGGCATGCTGATCGGCTCCGTTGTTGCGAGTGTGTGGGGTGGGCCGAAGCATCGCGTACTCGGCCTGGTCATTGGCGGCGCGTTCCTCGGTCTATCGTTCGGTTCGGCCGGACTCCGAGCGTCGATCGTGTGGGTCACGGTGGTGATGTTCTTCGGCATGCTCGTGCTGCCGACGCTCAACGCCACGAGTCAGGTCCTGTGGCTGGCGAAGGTGGAGGCAGATCTCCAGGGTCGGATCGCAGCGGTTCGGCGCTTCATCGCCCAGGGGATGATCCCGGTGGCATACATACTGGTTGGCCCGCTCTCGGACCAGGTGTTCGAGCCGCTCATGGCGGACAACGGTGCGCTCGCCGGAACCGTCGGAACGATCATCGGTTCCGGGCCCGGTCGGGGGTACGCCCTGTTCTTCGTCGCGGTGGGCCTGTTCGTGCTCGTCGCGTCGGTCGCGGCGTGGGCCTATCCACCGCTGCGGAACCTCGAACGGGACGTGCCAGATGTCGTTCAGACAGCCGATCCACCCGTCACGGAGAATCCGGGGGTGTGATAGGTTCGGCCGATGCCGTTTCCGGCTCCCGATCCCGACCTTGCACATCGACTGCTCATGGGCGAGCAGTCGTCGACCGACCTGTTTGCCGAAGCCCGGCGACTGCGCGATGAGGGCAAGGGCCGGACCGTGTCGTACAGCCGCAAGGTATTCGTCCCGGTGACCACAATGTGCCGGGATCGGTGTACGTATTGCACCTTCGCGAAGCCACCTGGGGCGGGTGGTGCATACCTGACCCCGGACGAGGCGATGGCGGTCGTGAAGGCGGGGGAGCGGCACGACTGCACCGAGGCGCTGTTCACCCTCGGCGACCGGCCCGAGGACCGATGGTCGGCCGCTCGCGAGTTTCTCGACCGTGAAGGTCACGCCTCCACCCTCGACTACGTCCAGGCCCTGACCGAACGCGTCGTCGCAGAATCGACGCTCTTCCCGCACGCGAACCCGGGTCTCATGGGTCGCTCGACGCAAGCGGCGCTGCGGCGGTCGAACCCTTCGATGGGTCTGATGCTCGAGAGCATCTCACCGCGTCTCATGGAACCGGGGATGCCCCACTACGACTGCCCGGACAAGGACCCGGCCCTGCGGATGGAGACCATTGCAGCCGCTGGAAGCCTCCGGATTCCGTTCACGACCGGTGTGCTGATCGGTATCGGTGAGACGCCGCGCGAGGTCGTCGACAGCCTCTTCGCCCTCGCCTCCGTTCAGGATCGCTCCGGCCACCTGCAGGAGATCATCATCCAGAACTTCCAGCCGAAGGCGGACACCAGGATGCGCGGGATCGCACCGCCAACTCATGAGTACTTCGCCCGGGTTGTCGCCGTGACACGGTGGATCTTCGGCGCCGACATGAACGTGCAAGTCCCGCCGAATCTGAGCGACGACTTCGGCGTCTATCTCGACGCCGGGATCAACGACTGGGGCGGCGTTTCCCCGCTGACGATCGACTGGGTGAACCCCGAGGCACCATGGCCCCACCTCGATCGACTGCGTTCGGTGACGGAAGCGGCAGGCTTCGAATTGCGGCAGCGGATGCCCGTGTACCCCGAGTATCTGACCCCCGAGTGGATCGATGCGGGTCTGCTCCCCAACCTCGTCAGTGCGGTCGACGACCAGGGGTACGCTGTAGCGGAGGAGAAGACGACCACATGACCGACATCACCTTCGTTCGAGTGCGCCCTGCCGAGGCGATCCGGGACCGCTGGGCAGAAGCCAGGCGGCGGGAAGGAGCGACCGCGGTCGAGGTCGAACTCCTGACGGACGCGGACCGCGAGGCCGCGTTCAACGCGGGGCTGCTCCCAATCGGAGGGGAGCGTTCTCCGACGATCGCCCCGGCCTACGTCGCGACGCCGGAGGGTGCCCTCGCCCTTGCCAGGCAAGGCGTCCGGGGCTGGCAGATCACGGTCGCGGGCACCGGCGACCGTGCCGCAACCATCGATGCCCTGGCCCGGACCCGAGCGGCGTTCTACCGCGTCGGTCGTAGCGCCGTCGCCGATGCCTCGTCGATCGCGGGACTCCCCGGCATCGACTCGAGGGTGTCCGTGTTCGTCGACACGATCGACGAGGCCATCGAGGCGATCGACCTTGGAGCGCGTGATCTTGTGCTGCGCGGCTGGGACACCGAAGCGATCGGCGCACTCCGTGACGCCGCCCCTCATCCGCTCCTCGAACGGACGGTGCTGCCGATCAGGCTCCCGATCGACGAGGCCAGGAATCGCCTCGAACCTGGTGCCTTCAAGACGTATCTCGATCTGATCGACGCATCGGGCGTCGCTCGTCCACGAACCGAATGGGCCCCTGGCAAGGAACTGCCCGCGCCCCATCCGCCCGGGCGCTTCTCCGCGCAATGGGCCGACGAGGCCTGGGATCACGAACCGGTCGGCGATCGCTACGCCGCCGTGGGCGTGGACCTCCGCCGCATCCTCGACCGATCGCTCGCCGGTCACCGCCCGACGAGAGACGAGGTCCAACGCCTCTTCGAAGCTCGCGGCAACGAGGTCGACGAGATCGCCGCAACCGCAGACATCATCCGCCAGCGCGTCAACGGCGAGACGGTGTCGTTCATCGCCAATCGCAACATCAACTACACAAACCAGTGCACGTACAAGTGCGGGTTCTGCGCGTTCTCAAAGGGTCCGCGATCGCTCAACCTCCGCGAGGATCCATACCTGCTGAGCGTGCCACAAGTCGTCGAACGCGCCGTGGACGTGTGGAACCGCGGTGCAACCGAAGTGTGCCTCCAGGGCGGGATCCACCCCAAGTTCACCGGCGACTTTTACGTCACCATGCTGGAATCGATCAAACAGGCGATTCCGGGCATGCACGTCCACGGGTTCACACCCCTCGAGGTCTGGCAGGGAGCTGCGACCCTCGGAGTCCCGGTTCGCTGCTTTCTCGAGACGCTTCGTGACGCCGGCCTGGGAACGCTGCCCGGTACGGCGGCAGAGATCCTCGACGATCGCGTCCGCGAGCACCTGTGTCCCGACAAGATTCGGACCTCGCAGTGGGCCGAGGTGATGCTCACCGCCCACGACCTCGGCCTGCGCTCAACCGCCACCATCATGTTCGGTCACATCGATGATCCGTCGGCGTGGGCGAACCACATCGAGACCATCCGACACATCCAGGAGCGCACCGGCGGTTTCACCGAGTTCGTGCCACTCCCGTTCGTGCACATGGGGGCGCCCATCTACGTCAGGGGCACCGCCCGACCCGGGCCGACGTGGGACGAAGTCGTGCTCATCCACTCGGTCGCCCGGATCGCATTCGACGGCCTCATCGACAACATCCAGGCTTCGTGGGTCAAGCTCGGACTCGAAGCAGGCCTCACCCTCTTGAACGCCGGAGCCAACGACCTCGGTGGAACCCTGATGGATGAGTACATCTCGGCCGCCGCCGGCGCTTCGCACGGGACAATGCTTGATGCCGACGACTTCGTCATCGCGATCGAGTCGATCGGCCGCACCCCGCGACAGCGCACCACCCTCTACGGCAATGCTCCGGCCGTCAGGATTGGCGGTGGGATCTCATGAAGCGCAGCGGCGACGCCACCAAGGACCAACTCTTCGACGCAGCAGCACACCTGTTCCGTGAGTACGGATACGCGGAGACCTCCCACGCCGACATCTCCGCAGAGGCCGACATTGGGCGTACCACGTTCTACGAGCACTTCGCGTCCAAAGAAGACCTGCTCGTCCAACTGGTCCAGCGCGACTTGCCGATCCTGATCGACGAAATCCTGTCCGACGTCAAGCCGGGGCTCCCGCCCGACGTCCGGCTTCGGGAGCTCACGATTCGATTCGTCGAATTCGTCGGCACCGACCACCTCGGCCTGATCCTTCACACCGAAGTGCCACGCCTCACCGTCGAGGCACAGCAAGCCATCGCGGGATCCCACGAGGCACTCTCGAATGAGGTGATGGATATCTACCTGACGGGGGTTGCCGGCGGGGTCTTCGTTGCGTTGCCCGGGCCGGTCGTGGGACGGCTGATCCAGGAGACGATGATGGCCGGTGGTCGAACCGTGATGGACCTTCCGGAGCCGAAGCAGCACGTCCATGAGATCGCGGACGCAACCGCCGGTTTCCTCGTGAACGGGCTCCGCCCGTAGCGTCGTCGGTACCATCCACCTCATGCAGATCAACGTCGTCACGATCTTCCCCGAGTTCTTCGCCTCGCCGCTTGAGACGAGTCTGGTCGGCAAGGCCAGGGGAGACGGCTCCCTCAAGGTGGTGCTCCACGATCTTCGCGATCATGGCAAGGGCATCCATCGGCAGGTGGATGACTCGCCGTTCGGCGGCGGCGCCGGCATGGTCATGATGGTGGAGCCGCTCGCAGCGGTGCTCGATCCGCTCGCACAGACACACCGTGTGTTGCTCACACCCGGTGGGCGTCGGCTGGACCAGGAGACGCTGGACCGCTGGGCGGCCGTCGAGGAACTCACCCTGGTCTGTGGCCGCTACGAGGGCATCGACGAGCGTGTCGCCGAACACTTCGTCGACGAAGAGGTCTCCCTCGGCGACTATGTCCTGTTGGGCGGAGAAGTCGGCGCGCTCGCCATCATCGAAGGAGTTGCCCGTCTGCTCGATGGCGTGGTCGGCAACCCGGTATCGGTCGAGACGGAGAGTTTCCGCGACGGTCTGCTTGAGGAGCCCCAGTACACCCGCCCGGCCGAGTTCCGTGGATGGACGGTCCCCGAGGTGCTGCGGTCCGGCGACCATGGAAAGGTCGAGGAGTGGCGGCGGGAGCAGCGGCTCGACCGGACGCGGCGAACGCAGGCCGGATCTGCTGGGAGAAGGAGCCGAGTAGCCGAGTGATTGAGTAGCCGAGCACGGCACACTCGGGCTCCCACTTAGGTTCTTGGGTTGCTACCATCCGGGTTCCGCTCTTCCCCCTTGTCTTGGAGGATCCCGTGAATACGCTCGATCAGATCGAGGGCGCCCAACTGCGCGATGACATTCCGGACTTCGGTCCCGGCGACACTGTGCGCGTGCACGTTCGTGTCATCGAGGGTGGACGGGAACGGACCCAGGCGTTCGAAGGTGTCGTGATCGCCCGCAAGGGTGGCGGCATCCGTGAGACGTTCACGGTTCGGAAGATCAGCTTCGGCGTCGGCGTCGAACGCATCTTCCCCGTTCATGCTCCGATCATTCAGACCATCGAAGTCCTCCGCCGCGGTGACGTGCGCAGGGCGAAGCTGTACTACCTTCGTGACCGGGTCGGCAAGGCCACCCGGATCAAGGAGAAGCGCGACTGATCGGCCCCGACCGGCCCAGCGCCACCGAACACGACCCGTCAAGCTGGCGGGTCGTTGTCGCGCCGCTCGACGCTTCGGCGATCACTGCGGCAACGGCCCAACTGGTGAAGATGGACCCGGGACTTGCGGAGATCGCTGAGCGCAACGGAGTCCCGCCGTTGTGGGCCCGCGAACCCGGCTTCCGTACGATGCTGCGCCTGATCCTCGAGCAGCAGGTCTCTCTGGCGTCGGCAGACGCTGCATACCGGAAGCTCGAGGATGTCCTCGGGTGCGTTGAGCCTGAGCCGTTCCTTCTCCTCACCGACGACCACCTCAAGGCCGTCGGGTTCTCCCGGCAGAAGGCCGGCTACGTGCGGGGCCTCGCCGCCGGGGTGATCGACGGTTCGATTGACCTCGACCATGCGGCCGGGCTTCCAGACGAACCAGCGCTCGATCACCTGTTGAGAATCCGGGGTGTGGGTCCGTGGACGGCGGCCTGCTATCTACTCTTCGCGCTTCTCCGGGCCGACGTCTGGCCGCCGGGTGATCGGGCTCTCGAAGTCGCGATCGGGCGGGTCTACGGACTGGTCGACGCCTCGCCCAAGGATGAAGCCAACGGGCGTGCCGAGGCCTGGCGGCCGTTCCGCTCGGTGGCTGCCCGCCTCCTCTGGCACGAGTACCTCGGAGGCCGCGGGTGAGCGACGGATTGGGAGATACGGGCGGTAGTGTGGATGGCGTGACTGCGCCCGATTCCGGCTCCGTTGCGCCCGTACCGGCAGAGGCCGACGGCGCTCCGGAGCCCAAGAAGCATGCTCTGCCGTTCTGGCTCGAACTGCCGCTCCTCATCCTCGCGGCGCTCCTCATCGCCGTCGTCATCAAGACGTTCTTCTTCCAGGCGTTCTGGATCCCGTCGTCTTCGATGGAGGACACGCTGCAGATCGACGATCGTGTGATGGTGAACAAACTCGCCTACCGCATTGGAGACCTTCAGCGTGGGCATGTGGTCGTGTTCGACGATCCACGCATCGATGCGGCGCCGGAGGAGACGCTCTTCGAGGCGTCACGGCGCAACATCACCGAGGCCATCGGTCTCTCCGTTCCCCGAACCGAGTTCATCAAACGCGTCATCGGACTGCCGGGAGAGCGCGTCGAGATCGTCGAGAACCAAGTATTCATCGACGGAGCCCCGATCGATGAACCGTATCTCAAAGCGGGTTCGTTGATGCCGGACTTCGGGCCGATCATCGTCCCCGACGGTGAGATGTTCGTGATGGGCGACAACCGGAACTCGAGCCAGGACAGCCGGTACTTCGGATCGGTGGCGACCGACACGGTCGTCGGACGAGCCTTCGTCATCATGTGGCCGATCTCGCGATGGTCGGGCCTCTGACCCCTGGGTTACCAACACACGGCCGGTAGCATCGAGTTGCCGACCACGGACGGGAGAAGCACGAGTGGGCGAAGAGGATCTCGAGCGGTACGAAACCGACGTTGAGTTGCAGATCTACCGCGAGTACCGAGATGTCCTCCCGATGTTCCGCTACGTCGTCGAGACCGAGCGTCGCTTCTACCTCGCGAACCAGGTCGAGATGAACACCCGATCCGTCGACGGCTCCGTCTACTTCGAACTCGAACTCGAAGACGCCTGGGTCTGGGACATGTTCCGACCCGCCCGTTTCGTGAAACGCGTCCGGGTGATGACCTTTCGCGACGTCAACATCGAAGAGACCGACATCCCTTCGGAGTTCTAGTTCTCGTCACCTCCCGGTGACACCATGCGGGCATGGCCACACGCCGCATGACCGTCGGCTCAGCCGGTGAATCGGTCGCCGCCCGCTTCCTGGAACGTCGCGGAGCGACCGTCGTCCGCCGCAACCTCCGTTTCGGGAGCGACGAGATTGACCTGATCGCCCGCATCCGGAGCACCCTCGTCGCCGTCGAGGTGAAGACCGGTATCGGCGCCGACAGCCGTCCGTGGGAGAATTTCGACGCGGCCAAGCGAGGCCGGACCCGCCGCGTGGCACGCCGGCTTGGTATCAGAAGGGTCGATCTCATCACCGTGGAGTTCACGCGCGATCGGGTCACCGTCCGATGGCTACCCGAGAGCGCCTGAACCGAAACGGCGGCGCTGCTCCTTGAACCAGCATCCGCGATGCCAGTGGCGACGGAGGTCCGGGGCAAGGTCCGGCACGACCACGACATGTCCAACACCGGGTTCGATCCACGACTCGCATCCCGGGCATACGTAGGCCTTGCGCGCCCGATACGGCTGAACCGTGTGGACGGTCACCTCGTCGAGGGTCACCCGAAGAACCCCCAGGCGACGACGGCGAGCGTCACGAGAACGAACCCGACAACCAGCAGGATGTCGGCCGTCGATGGCTTCTGTTCACGGAAGGGGTTGAAGCCCATGCGGACAACGTAGCGGAGTCGCGTCGCAGGCGAGCATTGTGGGGGTGCTAGTTTCGGCCCATGGCATTTGTGAACATCGAAGACCGGGGGAGGGTCCGGTGGGCGACGATGTCGTCTCCTGAGACGAAGAATGCCGTTCCGAAGGTCGGCTGGACTGAACTCGCAGAGGTCTTCGATCGGTACGAAGCGTCCGAGCAACGTGTGCTGGTCCTCACCGGCGACGGCGGAGACTTCTGCGCAGGAGCGGATCTCGGTGCTGATTTTTCGGGCTTCGGGACGGCCGCGGCGAATGCCGAGTACATGCGCCTCCCGAACCGGGCGGCGCTCGCCCTGCACCGACTGTCGAAACCGACCGTTGCTGCCGTCGACGGGGTGGCGGTCGGCGCCGGCATGAACCTCGCCCTCGGGTGCGACATCGTGATCGCATCCGAGCGAGTCCGATTCGCAGAGATCTTCGTCCAGCGCGGCCTGACGCTCGACTTCGGGGGTACCTGGCTCTTGCCGAGACTTGTCGGCCTGAGCCGGGCCCGGGAGTTGGCGCTCACCGGCCGGATCGTGGACGCGGAAGAAGCGGCAGCGATCGGTCTCGTGACCCGGATCGTCCGCGCCGAAGAACTCGAAGCCGAAGCCTCCACGATCGCCGAGCAACTGGCCGCTGGGGCGCCCCTTGCCCAGCGCCTCATCAAGGTCGCACTCGATCGCTCGTCAACCATGACGTTTGAACAGGCGCTCGCGTTCGAGGAACAAGCACAGGCGACGCTGCTGGGATCCGAGGACCTGTTCGAAGGTACAGCGGCGTTCTTCCAGAAGCGTCCACCGGAGTTCAAGGGCCGCTGATCCGGCGTTCACACGGTCCTGTGCCACCATGGGGTCATGGTCTGGGTGGTTCTCGCCGCGATCGGTGTGGCCCTGGCTCTCATCATCGTCGGCGTGCACCCGTTGCTCACCTGGGCCGAGCGGCGTGGCTGGGTGTACTACCGATCGACCGACCGGCCGAGGCCACACTCGCTCGGTCTCGTCGGAGGGATCTACCAGCCTTCCGTCACGCACGTCATCGAACAGCAGGTTGTCGAGGAGACCGAAGCGGATCAGGCAGCGTCCGGGGAGGACTCCTCGGTCGCACGCTCCGGCCCGGGCCGCTCCCCGCAATCAACCCAGGGGGTCGAGGACCCGAATCTTCACCTCGTCGGCATCCACGCCATCAGCGAACTGGCTGCTTCGTGGCGGGATCAGCGAGTCGACGCGAACCCAACGCTCGATCGAGAGGAGTCGGCCGGGACTTCGCGAGAGTTCGATGTCTGTGCTCATGTCGAGGACATCAAGGGCATTGGCCAGTGACTTGAGCGCTACTCCGAAGAGCACGATCCACGCCAAGAATCCGGCGAGGCCCGCTTCGATTGAGGTTGAGGCGATCAACCAGGCGGCGGATGCCACGGCGAAGAGGCCAAGGTGGATCTGCAGGCGTACGCGTCTGATGCGACGCCGCTCGTACATCGCTGCCGTTGCGAGTGCCGCGCGCCGCGTGCGGTGTGACGACAAGGCCGGTTCCTCCTGCCATCCGAGGCCGCTCCGGCCGATCTCGAGTTGCCACCGGCGCTGATCGGGGAGCGACACGCGCCGCACCCGGTACGGTCCTGCATTCAGACCGTCTGCAGCTTCCTGCCAGGTGAGGCTGGCCACCGAGCACCTCTTCGGATCGCGAATCGTGGCTTCATCATCACAGGTCGGTCGGCAGAGGGGAAGGAGCAATTTCCTGTCACACCGGTGACATACGTTGTCTACATGAATGCATCGATCACCTCCAGCGCCATCATCGGCGTCGAGCCGCATCCCGTACGCGTCGAAGCACACGTCGGGTCCGGCAAGCCCGGGTTCGTCATCGTCGGTCTGCCGGACGCCGCGGTACGCGAGGCCAAGGAGCGGGTCCGGGCCGCCTTTGCCTCCACCTCGAACTTCTTCCCGTCGAAGCGCGTGGTGGTGAACCTCTCTCCAGCTGACATCCCGAAAGTCGGCACCGCCTACGACCTGCCGATCGCCCTCGGAGTTCTCGCAGCGAGCGGCAAACTGCCGCCGGGTGCGATGGACGTGGTCGCCCTCGGGGAACTCGCCCTCGACGGTGCCGTGCGGCCGGCTCGCGGTGGCCTTGGTGCAGCCCTTGTTGCCCGTGAACTGGGCAAACCATGTCTCCTGCCGGCGAAGTCGGTGGCTGAGACCGCTGGCCGTGCGGGCCTCGGGGTGAAGGCGGTCCGTTCGCTGGCCCACGCCATGGAGGTGGCCCGGGGCGGCCACCCGGGCGATGAGGTCGAACCGGTGTCGCCGCCGCCGGTCGAGATTCCCGACCTGTCCGAAGTGCGGGGTCAGGCGGCAGCGAGGGCGGCGCTCGAGGTGGCGGCGGCGGGCGGTCACCACTTGCTGTTTCGTGGGGCACCCGGTTCCGGCAAGACAATGCTGGCCAGGACGCTGCCCGGTCTACTGCCACCGCTCGACGACCACGAGGCCCATGAGGTCGCGCTCGTTTGGGCTGCAGCGGGGCGGCCGCGGCCCGGCCCGCGAACCCCGCCGTTCCGATCGCCGCACCATTCGGCCTCGATGGCCGCCTTCATCGGAGGCGGTTCTGGAGTTCCGACTCCGGGCGAGGCTGTGTTGGCCCACCGCGGTGTCCTCTTCCTCGACGAACTCGGCGAATTCCCTCCGCAGTTGCTCGACGCGCTTCGTGCCCCGATCGAGGACGGGAGCGTTGTGGTCGCTCGTCAGGGGGCGGCCATCGAGTTCCCATGCCGAGTTCAGGTCATCGCCGCCACCAACCCGTGTCCGTGCGGGTACGAGGGCGACCGGACCCAGAGCTGTGCCTGTACGGAGTCGATGAAGGCCCGCTACCAGCGACGGTTCTCCGGCCCCCTGCTCGACCGATTCGACCTCCAGGTCGACGTTCCCCGGTTGCGTGTCTCCGAACTCGGGGGACCGCTCGGCGAGCGTTCTGCAACGGTGCGGGCCAGGGTGACCGCCGCTCGTCGCCGCCAGTTCGACGAGCGAGGCCGGCTGAATCGTGAACTGCGTCGCCCGGACCTCGATGCGTTCGAGTGGACCGATGCGGCCACGCGTTGTCTCGCTGACGCTGCCTCCGGCGATCGGCTCACCGCGCGGGGTTGGGATCGTGTGCGCCGGGTCGCGCGGACCGTGGCAGATCTGGATGGGTCCGATCCGGTAGATGGCCCGCACGTCGCTGCCGCCCTGAGCATGCGGGTGACGCTGTGAGCATCGATCACCGTCTGCGCCTTGCCTTCTCGGGCCTTCACCCGGAGCGGATCCGCGAACTCACCGGCCGATTCGGCGGCCCCGCCGGAGCCATCTCCGCGGTCGAATGTCTTCGGGTGGAGGCATCGGACGCCATTCACGCGAACCTTGCGATCCCCGCGGCGCAGCGCCGAGCGGAAATCGCGTCGCTTGGGGTCGACGTCGTGGTTCGTGGTGGCCTCGGCTATCCGGATCACCTCGGTCGGTTCGAGGATGCGCCCGACGTGTTGTTCGTTCGCGGCGACCTCTCGCCCACACCGGGTGTCGGCATCGTGGGCACTCGGCGGTGCACCGCGTACGGCCTCGAACTGGCTGATGCCTACGGCCGGGCTGTGGCCGAGGCTGGGTGGCCGGTCGTGTCCGGGCTTGCCCGCGGCATCGACGGCGCCGCCCACCGCGGCATGGTCGCGGCGGACGGACGCGGCGTTGCTGTGCTGGGGTGTGGGATCGATGTTGCCTATCCGCGAGAACACCGGCGTCTCGGGGATCAGATTCTCGAACTCGGGGGAGCGATCGTCTCGGAGTATCCGCCGGGGAGCCGCCCCGACCCGTGGCGGTTCCCTCCGCGGAACCGGATCATTGCGGCGCTGTCGGCTGCGGTCGTGGTGGTCGAGGCCGGGATCACCGGCGGTGCGCTGATCACCGCCGTGAAGTCCGCCGAGTACGGCATCCCAGTCTTCGCCATGCCGGGCGATGTCGACCGGAAGGCTTCGGAGGGCACGAACCGCCTGATCCGCGACGGTGCGTTCCCGGTCTTCGATCCCGATGATCTGATCGAGGAGCTGAGCCTCATCCACGATCTGTCGGAGACGAGGGGAGAGCCTCGCCGGGCGGATCAATCATCCTCGTCGGTGGGAGGCCCGGGGTGATCTCGACGGAGCGCATGCACAGATGCATGCTGGATTGCACGAAGAGTGCGAGCGTTCGTATCGACACGGTCACCCACCAAGAACTGAAGCGGCTCGCGAGCAAGCTCGGCGCCACGGTCGGTGGGACGGTGGCGCTCGCAGTACGCCGTCTTGGCCAGGATCGAATCGGCGCTGAGCTCGCTGCTTCGCCCACGTCGAACGAAGTCGAGTGGCTCGATGCTGACCTCGGGTGGCGTCGTCGAACTCGACCTTGGCCCGCCAGCCGGCCGGGAGGCAGGGTTTCGACATCCGGCCGTGGTAGTGACGGCACAACGAATCCTCGACGCCGGATCCAACGTCGTCCACGTCGTGCCGTTGACGACCACAATCCGCGGATTCGGGTCGGAGGTTGTGGTCGAAACTAATGAGAGCAACGCGTTGGAACGCGCGTCGGCCGCACAGTGTCAACACGTCCGAGGTGTCTCTGTCGGACGGGTCGACCGAGTGCGAGGCAATGTCGGTGCTCTTGTGCTCACCCAGATCCGAGACATCATCAGCCTGATCCTCGACATCTCTTTCGAAAAGCCGACTCCTTCGACCGCCAAGCCATGAGAGTGGGACGTCAGTGAAGGTCAATGCCGGCCCGAAGACCGGTTGCTCGCTGGTCAAGAGAGGCACACGGGCTGGGAGTAGCTGCCACACAGCGGCAGTTCCCCCATCAAGGCACATCCGCGTTGATTCATTCCCAGTCGTTGACCCCGACGACCTGATTGGGGAGTTGAGTCTCATCCACGACCTGGGACTCGCGCAAGGAGAGCGGCTCTCCATGGCGAGCGTATCTGCCTCGGCGACAGGAGCGAGACAATCCACTTGACTCTCCCCCTGGGGGAGAGTCGACAATGGAGTGCGAGAGAGGAGGGAGCGAGCGTGAATCTGGTCCCCATCGGGCGATTCTCGAAGATGACGCGGCTATCGGTGAAGGCGCTGCGACGCTACGACGAGATTGGCCTGCTGACCCCCGCTCGCGTTGACCCGTCGTCGGGATACCGCTACTACGAACTCGGCCAGGCCAACCGCGCGGAGGCCGTCAGGATTCTCCGATCCGTCGAGATGCCGCTCGACGAGATTCGGGCGGTCTTCGAATCAGACGACCCCGAACTGGTCCACAAGCATCTGCTGGTCCATCGGGAGCGCCTGGCCGAGCGTCTGGCCGTCCAGGAACGAGCGCTCGCCTACCTCGAGACGTTGATCCGACGCAAGGAGGGAATCATGCCGTACGACGTAGAGGTCACCGAAGTAGCTCCGCAACTCGTGGCTGCGACCAAGGTGCACACGAACCTGAGCCGGATCGGTGGCGACATCGGTGCCGGGTTCGGCGCGCTGATGATGGCCATGGGCCGGCAGGGCGTCGCTCAGTCCGGGCCGCCGCTCATCGTGTACCCGGACATCATTGACGATGAGACGGGCGGCGACCTCGAAATCTGCGCACCGATCGCCGTGGACTTCGGCGGCGACGGAGACGTGTACACCCGCGAACTCGAGGGCGGAATGATGGCGGCCACCACCCACCACGGGCCCTACGAGCAGATCGCTCCCGCCTATCACACGCTGACCGGGTGGATTTCGGAGCATGGTCACGAGATCGCAGGGCCACCGAGAGAGACCTACCTCAACGATCCGCAAATGGTGGCACCCGAAGAACTGCTCACCCGCGTCGAATTCCCGATCTGTTCCGAAGGGGGCTAGCAGGCCACTCGAACCCGGGTTGTTGACCTTCGCTCTGGATGGCACAAGCATGGCGGGATGAACGCCAGGGGTATCGACGCGACCGTCGACGAGTATCTGGTGCGGCTGGACGCGGAGCGCGGGCTGTCACCGAACACGATCGATGCCTACCGCCGCGACCTGACCCAGTTCACGACGATGTGTCACCGGCTCGGGATGGAGCGTCTCGACGAAGTTGACCGGCGCACGGTCCGGCGGTTTCTCGCTCAACTCAGCACAATGCAGTACTCGCGGCGCTCGGTGGCGCGCAAAGCCTCTGCCGTTCGAGCGTTTCTCGGGGACGCCGCTCGGCGCGGGACGATCCGAGCGAACCCTGCGTCCGGCATACCCCAACCGAAGCGGCCAGCGACCCTGCCCAAATCCATCCCGGCTCCGGCCCTCGCACGATTCCTCGACGACCTCGACGGCGACGATCCTGTTGAGCTCCGCGACCGTGCACTCCTCGAAGTGCTCTACGGCACCGGCCTCCGCGTCTCGGAGGTGGCCGCGATGAAGGTAGGTGACCTCGACGAGACTGCGTTCCTTCGCGTGCTGGGGAAGGGCGACAAGGAACGCGCGATCCCGATCGGGGTGCAGGCGCGCGACGCGACCGAACGGTACGTAACCGTCGCCCGGCCTGCGCTGGTCGGGCCAGACGGCGGGGATGCATTGTGGATCGGAGTACGGGGGGGCCGGCTGAGCACTCGTGGCATCCGGCACATCGTCCAGCAACGCCTTGGATCCTTCCCCCACGCCCTCCGCCACTCGTACGCGACCCACCTCCTCGAAGGCGGCGCGGACCTGCGCAGTGTGCAGGATCTTCTCGGACACTCGGAACTCGCAACGACTCAGCTATACACTGCGGTCACTCGGGAGCATCTGAGAGCGACATATGAGCGGAGCCATCCACGTGCATGAACGGCGCGAAGACGAACTCGCCGCACTCTGGGAGCGATTCAAGAGCGACGGTGACCAGCGGGCGAGGGAAGGGCTGATCCTTCACTTCTCCCCGCTTGTCAAGTTCGTTGCCGGTCGACTCGGTTCCGGACTGCCCCGCAACGTCGACCCCGGCGACCTCGTCTCATACGGAACCTTCGGGCTCATTGACGCCATCGACAAGTTCGAGCCCGAACGCGGCTACAAGTTCGAGACGTACGCCGTGAATCGCATCAAGGGAGCCATCCTCGACGAACTCCGTGCCCTCGACTGGGTGCCGCGTTCCGTTCGGGCACGAGCTCGTGAGATCCAGCGTTCGATGTCCGAACTCGAGCACACCCTGCAACGGAGTGCCACGGATCAGGAACTCGCCGACCACATGGACATGCCGCTCGAGACGCTCCGTGATCAACTCGGCGAACTCTCGACGCTCGGCTTCGTTGCACTCGACGAACTCCTCAATCCAGACGAACGCGATTCTGCTGCCATCGGCGATGTAGTCCCGGATGCCCAGGCATTCGATCCCAGCGGAGCGTTCGAGCGAGAAGAGACGCGGTACCTGCTCGCGGATTCGATCAATCGACTCCCAGAACGGGACCGGCTGGTCGTGACGCTCTACTACTTCGAGGGTCTGACGCTTGCCGAGATCGGCACCGTGCTCGACGTCACCGAATCGCGGGTGTGCCAGATCCATACCAAGGCGGTGCTTAGCCTCCGCAATCGGTTCATCGAACCGTCGTTCTAGCGGCGTCCACCGGCTTTCCTGCTACACGGGCGCGTTCGGTACACTCACGGCAACTTCGCACGTCCACTACAAGCCCCCGAGGTCGGATCGCAGACGCGATCTGTGGGGTGTTCCGGGTGGGCGGAGGCGTGAACCCGAACACAGGAGGAACCACATGTCCGTGGTGAGTATGCGTCAGCTGCTCGAGGCCGGAATGCATTTCGGCCATCAGACCCGCCGTTGGAATCCGAAGATGCGTCCGTACATCTTCACCGAGCGCAACGGGATCCATATCGTCGACCTTCGACAGACCCTCGAGCAGGTCGAGTCCGCGTACACCCTTGTGCGCGACGCGATCGCAGATGGCGGAACCGTGCTCTTCGTCGGCACGAAGAAGCAGTCCCAGGGCGCGATCGAGGAAGCCGCCACCAAAGCTGAGATGCCGTACGTCAACAATCGTTGGCTCGGCGGCATGCTCACCAACTTCCAGACCATCCACAAGCGCATCCTTTACATGCTCGAACTCGAGCAAATGGAGACGTCCGGTGAGATGGAGTCGCTGCCCAAGAAGGAGCGTCTCCGCCTCCGCCGTGAGCTTGAGAAGCTCCACATGGTCCTCGGCGGAGTCCGCGACATGAAGCGTCCTCCGGACGTCGTGTTCGTGATCGACGTGATCGAACAGCACATTGCCGTTACCGAGGCGAACCGCCTCAACATCCCCGTGATTGCGATCGTCGATACGAACTGTGACCCGGACGACATCGACCTGGTGATCCCGGGGAACGACGACGCCATCCGCACCGCATACCTGATATCCGACGTCATCGCCCAGGCGGCGAAGGATGGCCGCGAGATCCGGGAAGCCAAGCGCAAGGAAGCACCCCAGAAGGGCGCTCCGGCGAAGGGCACCCCAGCGAAGGCCGCCAAAGCCAAACCAGAACCGAAGCCGACGCCCCCGGCCGACGTTGTCGTCCTGGAGGAGATCCAGGCTGAGAACGCGGTCGTCGAGAGCGCGGTGATCGAAGAGACACCGAACCCGAAGGAGAACGCATGAGCGACTTCACTGCCAAAGACGTCCAGGCCCTCCGCCAGGCAACCGGGGCAGGAATGATGGACGCCAAGCGTGCCCTCACCGAAACAGGTGGGGACATCGACCAAGCGAAGGACCTCCTGCGGGAGCAGGGCCTGGCGGACGCGTCGAAGCGGAGCGATCGAGCACAAACCGAGGGTGCCATCGGCTTCTACCTCCACCGACAAGCCGGCCGTCCGGTCATCGGATCGCTGGTAGCGCTCGCATCGGAGACCGACTTCGTAGCCAAGAGCGATGAGTTCCAGCAGGTCGCCAACGACCTGGCAATGCACATTGCCGCCGCTCAGCCCAAGTGGATCAGCCGTGAGGACGTTCCGGAAGACGTCGTCGCCGAGGAGAAGCGTCTCATCGCGACCCAGGCAGTGAACGAGGGCAAGCCCGAGAACATCGTCGAGCGGATCGTCGAAGGGCGCATCAACAGCTTCTACGCCGACAATGTGTTGTACGACCAGGAGTTCATCAAGACCGAGGTCTTCGAAGGAACCGTCAGCGAACTGGTCAAGCAACTCGCAGCGAAGATGGGCGAGAATATCGGTATCACCAAGATGTCGCGGCTCGCGGTCGGCGAGGCGGGCTGATGCGAAGGATCGTTCTCAAACTCTCCGGAGAAGCATTCGCTGATCCGGTAACCAAGTATGGGATCGATCCGACCATCGTCGCCAGGGTTGCCGAAGAGATCGCCGTCGTGCACGCTGAGGGCTACGAGATCGGCGTCGTCGTTGGCGGCGGCAACATCTTCCGAGGGGTCTCGACGGCCGCCGGAGATATGGACCGGGCCAACGCCGACTACATGGGCATGCTCGCCACCGTCATCAACGCGTTGGCGCTCCGTGACGCGCTTGAACGTGCCGGATCGCCCGCCCGGGTCCAGACGGCGATCACGATCCAGCAGGTTGCCGAGCCGTATATCCGGCTCCGGGCCATCCGGCATCTCGAGAAGGGCCGCGTCGTCATCTTTGCCGGCGGCACCGGAAACCCATTCTTCACAACGGATACCACCGCCGCCTTGCGTGGAGCAGAGATCGGCGCTGCGGCCGTTCTCAAGGCCACCAAGGTCGACGGGGTGTACGACTCGGATCCGGTGATGAACCCGGATGCAACGCTGCTCACCGACGTCGCCTACATGGACGCGATCCAGCGCCAGCTTGGGGTGATGGATGCCACCGCCATTACGATGTGCATGGACAACAACCTTCCGATTCGCGTGTTCAATATGAACCGCCCTGGCGAGATCATCAGGGCCGTACGCGGAGAGGATGTCGGAACGCTGGTTCGCTGAGGAGGCGCCGTGATCAACGAAGTGATGCAAGATGCCGATCACAAGATGGACCAGGCGGTGGTGCACACGATCCATGAATTCGGCGGAATCCGCACCGGTCGAGCCAACCCCGGCCTCCTGAACCGGATCACCGTCGACTACTACGGGACGCAGACTCCGCTCCAACAGATTGCCGGCTTCTCTGTGCCGGAAGCGCGACTGCTGGTGATCCAGCCCTACGACAAGACGGCGATCCCGGCCATCGAGCGTGCCATCCAGGAAGGCGACCTGGGGCTCAACCCGTCCAACGATGGCAACGTGATCAGACTCGCGTTCCCCTCGCTCACCGAGGAACGGCGCAAAGAACTGATCCGCGTGGTGCGTCACCTCGCGGAAGACGGGCGGATTGCCATTCGCAACGTTCGCCGCCACTCCAAAGACCACCTCGAGTCGGAAGATGTCTCCGAAGATGACGTCCGGCGGGCCGAGAAGGTACTGCAGACCATGACGGACAAACACATCGAGCGGCTCGACGAAGCCCTCCTGGCCAAAGAAGAAGAACTGCTCGAGGTCTGACGGAGGCTGCCAATGCGCACCGATGACGACCCCATGTCGGACGACGACGCAACATCGACGTCATCTGAGACCGACGGCGTGATCGAAGGCAGCAGCGGGACTCCAGATGCTCCGTTCGAACCGTTCTCCGAGGTACTGTCAGGGGTCATGGACGATCACGACACCGACTCACCCGGCGAACTCGAGCTGCCCGAGGGCGCCGATGACCCGAAACCGCACCCCGCAAAGTCCGATCCGGGCTTCGACGGTTGGCTCGACGACGCCGATCCATATGCTGCGCTCGCCGGCGACGAGGATGACGCGTCTGCGGAGATTGCCGATTGGGTGGCGTTCACCAGCGGCGCGGCCGATGATGGCGGAGAGACGGAGGTGGTCGTTGATGTAACCGACACGTCGATTGGAGACGCGTCGGTCGTCACCCCTCCCGTCGCAGATGAACCTCCCGATGTGATCGATGCGAGTGCAGTCGACGACGCGGCCTTCGCTGACGACGAACCGCACGAAGACACGATCGAGTTCTTCCTCGACGATGTCGACGATACCGGGGATGACGACATCGAATCCTCAGACGACGAGATCGCCGATGATGGGCCGGTGACCGAGGCGGCAACCGACGACGTGCCTGCCGAAGACCGGCAAGAGGCCCTGGAAGACGATGAGCCGGAGGTCGACGAGGATGAATCGGTCGCGGCTATCGGATTCGCCGTCGAGAGCGACGCTGGAGAAGACGTACCAGAGCCGGACGAAGCAGCCGCGCCCCTCGATGCCGATGAACCTCCCGCCGACGAATCCGATGGTGAGCCCGAACCTGTTGATCCGGACGAGCTCATGGTGCTCCCGGTCGTACCGATCGCCGCCGCGACGCCCCGGTCGGACCCCGATGATGCCGACGCATCACAGGACCCGATCGCCCCGGACCCGACCGGTCCAGATCCGATCGTCGAGGACGCGACCGGCGACGAGGGCGACGAAGACGACACCGGTGAGGTGCCGATCATCGGCGGAGGGGTCCCGTTCGATGACGTGACCGACCCGGGCAGCGACGGTGAGGTGTTCGACTTCAGCGACTTCGACGACGACTACAAGAACAAGCCAACGCGTGAGCACCAGGACCTGGCGGCCGCAATGGTGGCCGCAGATTCCCAAGACACCGAGCAGGTGGCGTTGTCCGCCGCCATCCCCGGACTCGATTCCGGCGTCGTCGGGTTCGACGACGTCGTGGCTGCGGGCGAGGGCGATGCCGCCATCCCGGCGCCCCCCAGAGCGGCATCGAACCTCCTCCTCCGCGTTGGCACCGGTGTTGCGCTCGTTGCGGCATTCCTACTCTCCCTGCTGTGGCGACCGGCCATCACCGTTCTCGCCCTCGCGGCCTTCGTCGTGGCGGCCGGGGAGTTCTACAGCGCGCTCATGCATCGCCGCTTCAAGCCGATGTCGGTATTTGGCTTCGTCGGCATCATCGCCGCCGGGATTGGTTCGGTCGTATGGGGGGTGATCGCGATCCCGATCGCGTTCGGGCTCCTCGCAACGGTGATCTTGCTGTATGGCGCCGTCAGCCAGCGCCGCGTGGGCGCCGTCAGCGGTTTCGCTCTGACCGTCCTGGTCGCGGGCTGGATCGGCGGGTTCGGCTCGTTCGCCTTCCCGATCATCGCCGCCGAGGACTACCAGTTGCTCGTACTCACGGTGGTTGCCGTCGTCGCACTCGTGGACATCGCCGCCTACTTCGTCGGGTCGTCGATCGGCCGGCGACCGCTCGCCCCCACGATCTCTCCCAAGAAGACCGTTGAGGGATTCGTCGGGGGCACGTTCATGGCGTTCCTTGCCGGAGCCGGAGCGAGTTTCTTCATCGAGGCCATCGACCTCCCGACCGGACTCGTGCTGGGTGCCGTCGTCGCCGTGTTTGCGCCTCTCGGCGATCTCGCGGTGTCGGTCGTGAAGCGGTCGCTCGACATCAAAGACATGGGATCGATTCTGCCGGGCCACGGCGGTCTCCTCGACCGGATCGATGCGATCATCGCGGTCGTGCCCGCGGCATGGGCCGTCTTCGTGTGGGCCGGCCTGCTCTGACCCCGATCGTCGTCCTCGGGGCAACGGGCTCGATCGGTACACAAACGCTGGAAGTCGCAGACCGTCTGAACCGTCCCGTGGTGGCGATGGCGACCGGAGCCGCCTCGCCCGGCCTCGCTGCTCTTGCTCGACGGTATCCGGACGCCCGTATCGCGGTCGCGACCCCGCCGACCGGCGCGGTGGACCGGGCGCTCGAACAGAGAGTCGAGTTCGGAGTCGAGGCCGTGACTGCTCTTGCCGCCCTTCCAGGCACGACGGTCGTCAACGGCATCGTTGGTGCGGCCGGGCTCGCACCATCACTCGCCGCGCTCGAAGCGGGGAACCGACTCGGATTGGCGAACAAGGAGAGCCTGCTCACCGGCGGACCGCTGGTGATGGCGGCGCTGGAATCGACGGACGGCGAGATGATCCCCGTTGACAGTGAGCACTCTGCGATCTGGCAGTGCCTCATCGGGGAGCCGGTCGGCAGCGTGCGCCGGGTCATCCTCACCGCATCCGGGGGCCCGTTCCACGCACGAACGGATATCGATCTGGCGCGAGTAACCGTTGAGGATGCGCTCGCTCATCCCACGTGGGACATGGGTCGGCGCATCTCGATCGATTCGGCAACGCTGATGAACAAGGCTTTCGAGGTGATCGAGGCCCACTTCCTCTTCGGCCTCGCATACGACCAGATCGATGTCGTGATCCACCCGAAGAGTTTCGTGCACTCGCTGGTGGAGTTCGATGACGGAGTGGTGAAGGCCGAAATGGGGCCACCCGACATGCGCAAGCCCATCCAACAGGCGCTGACCGCCCCCGAACGCGTCCCCGGAGTAGCGAAACCGTTCGATCTGGTCGGCGCGAATCTGGCATTCTCGGCCCCGGACCGGGACCGATTCCCGGCACTCGACCTGGGGTATGGCGCCGGGCGCCGGGGAGGCAACGGGCCGGCGGTGCTCAACGCCGCCGACGAAGTGGCGGTGGCAGCGTTCCTCGAACGACAGATCGGCTTCACGGAGATCGCCGAAGTCGTCGCTGAGGCTCTCGCTGCCGTTCCCGATGGACCGATCCCCACGCTGGCGGCGGCGCTTGCCGCAGACGAGGCCGGTCGCCGGGCAGCACGGGAATCGATCGCCGTCCGAACCTCTCGATAGTCGAAGGCCTCCGGTAGCGTTGAACACATGAAACGGACGATGGGGGTTCGCTGATGGGTACCGCAGTCATGATCGTCGGCATCGTTGCCATGATCGTGGTGCACGAGGGCGCCCACTTCGTGGCAGCGAAGGGCTTCGGGATGAAGGCAACCGAGGCGTTCTTCGGTTTTGGCCCCCGCATCTGGTCCATCGTCCGCGGAGAGACCGAGTACGGCATCAAGGCCATTCCGCTCGGCGGATACGTCCGGATCATCGGCATGAATCCTTTCGAGGAGGTCGCTCCAGAAGACGAGGGCCGTACGTATCGCGAGTCCGTGTTCTGGAAGAAGTCGGTCGTTGTGCTTGCCGGCGTGTTCAGCCACTTCGTCTTGGCGACGATTCTTCTCGTCATCGTCTTCGCGATCTGGGGAGAAGTGGCGACCGACGAGGCCGGCGACCCGATTCCGACGCTGACGCTGTCTGCCATTGCCCCAACGACACCGTCCGGCGACGTGTCGCCATCCGCGAGCGCCGGGTTCGAGGCCGGGGATGTTCTGGTCTCCTACGAGGGCGCACCCGTCTCGTCGTGGGACGACTTCGTCGACCGGGTCAGCGTCGACGGGGGAGCCACGGTCCTGATCGGCTACGAACGCGCCGGCACGACTGGAGCGGCAATGACCACGCTCGCTTTCCGCGAACGGGCCGTCGTGGTTGACGACGAGGTCGTCACCGATGGTTCGGGAGAAGTGGTCTACGAGGAGATCGGGTACTTCGGAGCGGCGCCCGAGATCGAGCGCACCAAGCCCGGCGTGTTCGGCCTGGTCGGCGCTGCGTATCGCGGAATCGCCGAGGCCGCGAGCCAGAGCGTCTATGGCCTCTGGCGGATGGTCATCGGATTCCCGGAGCTCATCCTGTCCGTGTTCGGTGGAGACGATGAGGTTCTCAACGAGGTGCGCCCGATCAGCCCGATCGGGCTGGCCCGACTCGCCGGGCCGATGGAGAGCACGTTGATGCTGCTCGCCCTGGTCAACGTGTTCGTCGGGATTCTGAACTTCATCCCCCTCTACCCGCTCGATGGCGGACACTTCGCGGTGGCCCTCTACGAGAAGATCCGGGGTCGCGTTCCGGACATCCGCAGACTGATGCCCGTTGCAGCCGTCGTGGTGGTGTTCCTGATCACCGTCGGCCTCATGGGCGTCTACCTCGACATCTTCAAGCCGCTGCAGCTGTAGGAGTCGCCGGTCGCCAGTCAGAACGCACGGGCCAATCAGCTACTCCGCTACTCGATCCGCGTTCTCTCTAGCATTGGCGGCATGGGAATCGAACGTCGGGACTCGCGGCCGGTCTTTGTCGGGGATGTGCAGGTCGGGGGAAGGGCCCCGATCAGCGTCCAGTCGATGACGACCACCAAGACCGCAGACGTCGATGCGACCCTCTCGCAGGTCTATGCCCTGCGGTCGTCGGGGGCCGACATCGTTCGCATCACCTGCAACGATGCGGAGGCCGCCCAGGGATTGGCGGAGATCGTTCCGAGATCTCCGGTTCCGATCATCGCCGACATCCACTACCAGTATCGCCTGGCCCTCGCAGCACTCGAGGCCGGTGTTGCCGGGCTCCGGCTGAACCCGGGGAACATCCGCAAAGAGGAACACATCAAGGCGGTCGCGCGAGCCGCCGCCGACGCCGGCGTCTCCATCCGGGTCGGGGTCAATGCGGGATCGCTCGACAAGGATCTCCTCGAAGAATTCGGCGCACCGGTCCCGGAGGCGCTTGTCCGGTCGGCTCAGAAGGAGATTCGCTACCTCGAAGACGTCGGCTTCCACGACATCAAGATCTCCGTCAAACACTCGTCGGTACCGCGCATGGTCGAGTCGTACCGCCTGCTCGCTGAGCGGGTTGCCTACCCCCTCCATCTCGGGGTGACGGAAGCAGGCCCGCCACCCGGCGGTCTGATCAAGTCGGTTGCCGGAATCGCGACGCTGCTGCTCGAAGGCATCGGCGACACGATCCGTTTCTCGCTTACCGCAGACCCGGTTGAGGAAGCGAAGGCTGGGCGTCAACTCCTCGAGTACCTTGGCCTGCGGGAACGTACCGGCCTCGATCTCGTCGCCTGTCCGTCGTGTGGCCGGGCAGACGTCGATGTCATCAAGGTAGCCGAGGAGGCAACGGCGGCCCTCGAGGCGGCCAAGCTTCCCATCCAGGTAGCGATCATGGGATGCATCGTCAATGGGCCGGGCGAGGCCAGAGAGGCCGACATCGGGATTGCCGCCGGACGCGGGAAGGGGCACCTCTTCATCAAGGGGCAGGTCGTCCGTGTGGTCGACGAAGACGACATGGTCGAAGCGCTCCTCGACGAGGCACAGAAACTCGTCGAGGAAGGTGTCGAGGCCAGACTCGCCGCCGCTGATGTGTCTGCAGCCGACCTGGCCGAAGAGGCGCGCATCGAACTCCTCGATCTACAGGGCGATGCGAACCGCGCCTCAGAGCGTCGGGCGAACGTCGCCGACGTTGCCGCCGGTGACGGGGAGTGACGCAGCGGCGTTCGCTTGGAGCGCTTGTCGCTTGTGCGATTGCCGTCTCGGCGTGCACGTCTACCGCCGAACCGACGTCGACGGCTCCGGTCGCCACAACCGAGGCGATGGCGTCGACGGCGCCGCAAGAGCGCGTCACCGCCGAACAGATCTACGAGCAGGTCGCACCGTCGATCGCTTCGATCGAGACCGTCATCGCCGGTGGCAGCGGGATCCTCATCGACCAGTCCACGATCCTGACCGCGGCGCACGTCGTGTGGCCCTATGACGTCGTCCGTGTGGTGTTCCCGAACGGAACGGAGATCCGCGATGCGGCCGTGGTCGGCACCGACCTCTTCGGCGACCTCGCCATCATCGACGTTGGTGGCACCCCGAATCTGCCGCCACCTGTCGAGATTGGCGACGGCGAGCGCCTACCACTCGGCAGCCCCGTCTACCTCGTTGGATACCCCGGTGAGTCGGAAGCGTTCCCGGAGCCGACGATCACCGAGGGGATCCTCTCTCGCACGAGGGAGTGGGAGGCCGGCGAGTGGTCGTTCCTCCAATCGGATACCACTGTCGCGGGCGGTCAGAGCGGCGGAGCGCTCGTCGATGCAGAAGGGACGGTCGTCGGGATCACCAACTTCAAATTCATCGAGGAATTCGGCCTCTCTGGATCGCTCAAAGATGCAGCCTCGGCGATCGATCGGATGCGGTCAGGCTCGGCGACCGGGGGGCTCGGCAGCCGTCTGCCTCCGCCGGCGAACGGCGCCGACTTCCACGAACTCGAGTATGAGAGTATCTGGCAGGAGTACGTCTTCGTGTTCGAAGAGCCGTTGTATGCCGATGTCTTCTTCGACGTATCGAGCGACGCGGACATGTCGCTGGTTCTCAGCACCATCGACGGGATCGATGTTGCAGCGGCTGACGAGACGACGGAGGGGGAGGAGCGGATCGAGGAGCTGATCTCGTACGCCGGTCCGTACATGCTGAGGGTCGAGAATCTGTCGGGCGCCGGTCGGGCTCGGCTCGGCTCAAACATCGAACTCACCCCGTGGCCGGACCCGGACGACGGTCGCACGCTCACCAGGAACGCCACGATCACCGGCAACGTCGACTACCCAGGCGACTACGACTGGTATCTGGTCGATCTCGGAAGAGGACAGGCCGTCACCATCGATGTGGACGCGATCACCTTCGACCCGATACTGATGATCGATGGTCCGGACGGTCTCGGCTATCTCAAAGCATTTGATGACGACTCGGGAGGCGGGCTGTTCGGATCGAATCCGCGAATCGTGTTCACCGCACGCGAGGCCGGCACGTTCTTTGTCGTTGTTGGAGACAACAACGCGAGTGGTCCGGGCGCCTACCGGCTGAGCGTCGACTGACACGAGATACCACCACTATCCTCCGCAGCCCCCGAGATCACTGGAGTCAGTGCGTGCGTTGGTCACAGGCGTTCATCCCAACCCTCCGAGACGACCCTGCCGACGCGGAAGCCGTCAGCCACCGCCTGCTCGTCCGTGGCGGCTACATTCGCCAGTTGATGGCGGGTGTGTATTCGCTCCTTCCTCTCGGATACCGGGTCCGCTCGAAGATCATGGCGATCATCCGAGAGGAGATCGACGCGATCGGCGGCCAGGAGTTGTTGCTGCCCGCCCTTCACCCGCGCGAGATCTGGGAACGCACCGGCCGCATCGAGACGATGGGTGAGATCCTCTTTCAACTGAGCGACCTGCGCGGAGGTGCTGCAGTTCTCGGCCCCACCCACGAGGAGATCTTCACCACGATCGCGACGGAAGTGACGTCGTACAAGCATCTTCCGCAACTCTGGTACCAGATCCAGACCAAGTTCCGAGACGAGGCACGCCCGAAGGCCGGTCTGCTCCGCGTCCGCGAGTTCACCATGAAGGACTCGTACAGCTTCGATCTCGACACCGAGGGTCTCGATCTGCAGTTCGATCGCCATTTCGCCGCATACTCGAAGATCTTCGAACGTATCGGCGTCACGGCGATCCCCGTTGAAGCATCCTCAGGCGCGATGGGTGGATCCGACTCAATCGAGTTCATCGTGCCGTCGCCGGCCGGTGAGGACGACGTCGCCCACTGCCCGGCCTGTGACTACGCCGCCAACGTTGAGCGGGCCACGTCGACCATTCCCCGGGTCGAGGACGAACCCGGTCCTGATGCCGTGGAGCCATTCCCAACTCCGGGTGTGCGAACGATCGCCGACCTCGTCGAGTTCGACGGTGGGGCGTCGGCCGACCGTCAGATCAAGACCCTGGTCTACGTCCTGGACGATGAACCGGTGCTGGTGCTCCTGCGTGGCGACCATGACCTCCATGAGCAGAAGCTGCTCGACGGCACTGGCGCAATCGAGATCCGTCCCGGTCGTCCGGAGGAGATCCGGGCGCTGCTCGGTGCCGATGCCGGAAGCCTTGGCGCCGTTGGCGTTGACGGTCCCCGCATCCTGGCTGACCTCCAACTTGCCGAACGCGTGAACATGGTCACCGGGGCGAACCTTGACGACCATCACCTGCGGGGCGTCGACGTGGCGCGCGACATCGCGGTGACGGAGTGGCTGGACCTCCGTGCGGTGGTCGCCGGCGATGGCTGCCCTGAGTGCGGCGAACCCCTCAAACTCTTCAAGGGGATCGAAGCCGGCCACATCTTCAAGCTCGGTACCAAGTTCTCCGAAGCGCTTGGTGCAACCGTATTGGACACGAACGGCGTCCCGGTCCCCCTCGTGATGGGTTCATACGGCATCGGCGTCGAGCGGAATCTCGCGGCCGCCGTCGAGATGAACCATGACGAGCAGGGAATCGTTTGGCCGGTCTCGATCGCTCCCTACGAAGTGGTCATCACTGTCGTCAAGACCGATGACGAGGACACGATGACGGTGGCCAACCGCCTGTACGACGATCTCGGCGCCGCCGGAGTGGACGTGCTGATCGACGATCGGAAGGAGCGTCCGGGCGTGAAGTTTGCCGACGCCGAACTGATCGGGATCCCGTACCGGGTCACCGTTGGGCCCCGCGGCCTCGCTGATGGGGTCGTCGAACTGTCGGTGCGCAGCACCGGGGATCGTTCCGAACTCCCCGTAGAGAGCGCCGCCGAAGAGCTAGCCCATCAGGTCGCAACGAGCAAGCAGTAGCACGAAGTAGCGAGCGGCCCCCGGGTTCGCGGTCGCGGAACGGTCGGTGAGTCGGCGATGGCGCAGGCTTGGCGTGCTGCATGCTGACCTGTTCACTCCGCCGACAGGGTGCTGCCTTGCCTATACTCCAATCTGCAACGGGAGTACGAGTCGAGGTGGGCCTGGCCCGCCTCGTTGTGTGATGTACGCATTGAGGAGCACCGGGCGTGGCCGATATCGCGGAACAGATTTGGGGTCTTGTTGGCCCATATGTTGCCGCCGAGGGCGTTGAACTCGACGATGTCGAGGTCCTTGGGGGCGGCAAGCTGCTGCGTATCGTCGTCGACTCCGACGAGACGCTCGGTCTCGATCGAATCACGGACCTCTCGCGGGGAATTTCGCGGCTGATCGAGAACGACGATCCGTTCCCCGGGGCGTACACCCTTGAAGTGACATCGCCCGGGCTCGAGCGGAAGCTTCGCCGACCGGAGCACTTCCAGAAGGCGCTCAACAGCGATGTGCACATCAAGACATTTCAGAAGATCGAAGACGACAAGCACCACCGCGGTGCACTCGTTGCAGCAGACGCCGATGGAATCGTCATCGACGTCGACGGTACCGACCGACGCATCGAGATGACCAATGTCTCGTCGGCACGCACCGTGTTTGTATGGGAAAAGGGCAAGAAGCCTGGGAAAAAGGCGTAGGGAGAAGCAACGATGGACTACAACCTGTTGGACGCGTTGGAGCTCCTCGAGCGAGAGAAGGGTGTCCCGGCGGACACGATTCTCGACGCGCTCGCGAATGCACTCGTCTCGGCCTACAAACGCACGCCCGGCGCCGCCGAGGAAGCACGGGTCACGATCGACGCCGATACCGGAGAGATCCTGGTCTACGGGCAGGAACTCGACGAGGACGGAAACGTCGTCGAGGAGTGGGAAGACACCCCGGAGGACTTCGGCAGGATCGCCGCCCAGACCGCGAAGCAGGTCATTCGCCAGCGTTTACGCGACGCCAAGCGCGAGCAGGTCTACGACCTCTACGAAGGGCGCGAGGGCGACCTCATCACCGGAATCATCCAGCAATCGGACCACCGCTACGCGATCCTCGATCTCGGCGATGCCGAGGCCATCATGCCGTCATCGGAGCGCATCCCCTATGAGCGCCTCGAGCGGGGCAACCGGGTCAAGGGGTACATCCTCGAGGTGCGGGGCGAGGGCAAGGGACCGCAGATCGTCGTGTCGCGGAGCCACCCCGAGTTCATCCGTTCGTTGTTTGAGCTCGAGGTTCCCGAACTCGTCGACGGAGACGTCGAGATTCGGGCGATCGCTCGCGAACCCGGTCACCGCACCAAGATCGCCGTGGCATCGAACGATCCGAACGTCGACCCGGTCGGAGCCTGCGTCGGAGCCAGGGGCTCGCGCGTCCGGCAGGTCGTGAACGAACTCCGCGGCGAGAAGGTCGATATCGTCGAGTGGCGGGACGACACCGAGGGATTCATCGCCGAGGCGCTGAGCCCCGCACGCGTCAAGGAAGTCCGCCTCGACGAGGACGAACGGACCGCCGAAGTCGTCGTCCCAGATCATCAACTGTCGCTGGCCATCGGCAAGGAAGGCCAGAACGCTCGCCTTGCGGCACGCCTCTCCGGCTACCGGATCGATATCCGGTCTGAGAGCCAGGACCTGGGCCTCGACGTCGAAGAGGAAGAGGAGCTCGTAGCGGAGGTGGCCACCGAGATCATCGAGGAATCCGCCGCTGAGGAAGCCGTGGCCGAGGACGCTGTGGAAGCGGCTGAAGACGCCGCTGAGGGCGGCGTCGTCGAAGAGATCATTGAGACGGAGGATGGCCTCGAGGTCGCCGTCGTCGACGAACCGGTGGACGCGGACGAGGACGCAGTCGAGGCCGGAGAAGAAAACGAGGAGAACTGAGTGGCGAAGCAAAGGGTCTACGAACTCGCACGAGACCTTGGGCTCGAATCCAAGGATGTGCTGACGCGCGCTCAGGAGCTCGGGATCGAGGTGAAGACGGCTTCGTCAGGACTGGACGAGGACGCCGTCGCGCTCGTCCGGCTGTCGTACGACGACACGGCTGTTGCCGCAGAAGAAGCGGCGCCGGCTGAGGTCGACGCTGAGGTCGAGGTAGAGAGCGAAGCCGAAGCCGAGGTTGCCGCCGAGAGCGATGATGAGACGGAAGCGGTCGACGGCGATGGGTCCGAGGACGAACTCGTTCTGCTGGTCGAGCCCGGTCTCACGACCCACGAGTTGGCCCGCATGATCAAGACTCGAACGGTCCTCATCGTCCAGGCGCTCATGGAGATGGGCGAGATGGTGCCGGCCGGTGGAACCATCCCGACCGATGCCATCGAGGAGCTCGGTCGCAAGTTCGGATACGAACTTCTGGTCGCAGAGCACGAAGAGATCGAGGAAGTAGACGAAGGCCCAACGCACCACGTCGTCGAATACGAGGACGATCCGGCGAGCCTGAAGCCGAGGCCTGCCGTCGTCACCGTGATGGGCCACGTCGACCATGGGAAGACCCAACTCCTCGACACGATCCGGACCGCCAATGTCGTCGACGGCGAGGCCGGCGGCATCACCCAGCACATCGGTGCCTATCAGGTCGCAAGCGGTGACAACATCATCACATTCATCGACACCCCGGGCCACGAGGCGTTCACCGCGCTCCGCGCCCGTGGAGCGAATGTGACCGACCTGGTGATCCTGGTGGTAGCCGCCAACGACGGCGTGATGCCGCAGACCGTCGAAGCCATCGACCATGCCAAGGCGGCCGACGTTCCGATCATCGTGGCCATCAACAAGATGGACCTTGAGACCGCCGACCCCTTCGCCGTTCGCGGAGCATTGACACAGCACGGCATCGTGGTTGAAGACCTCGGCGGCGATGTTCCCGCCGTCGAAGTGTCCGCCTTGACCGGCGCCGGAGTCGAGGACCTGCTCGAGATCGTGGCGCTCGTCGCCGAAGTGGAAGAACTCACCGCCAATCCGAGCGCTCCCGCGGTCGGTACGGTCATCGAAGGGCAGCTGGAGGTCGGTCGCGGGCCGGTCGCCACCGTGATTGTTCAGCGTGGCACGCTCAAGAAGGGTGACGCAATCGTCTGCGGCACCGTGTCGGGTCGCGTGCGCGCGATGTTCGACGAGCGCGGCGGTCAATTGAAGACGGCGGGTCCGAGCGCCCCGGTGGTTGTATCCGGATGGGGTGAAGTGCCCCTCGCAGGTGACATGTTCGAGGTCGTGAAGAACGAACGGATCGCTCGCAAGATGGCCGAGGAACAGACGGCACTCAGGCGCGGCGCGGACTTGACCGTTCCCACGGCGACCGAGCGCCTCACACAACTGCTTGAACAACTCAGGACCTCCGATCATGCGGAACTCCGCATCATCGTCAAGGCCGACGCCCACGGTTCGCTCGAGGCAATCCGCGAAGCCGTTGGCAATATCTCCAGGGAAGACGCATCGATCACGATTGTGCATGGCGCGGTCGGCGGAATCACTGCCAACAACGTCATGCTCGCCGAGGCCTCGGAAGCGCTGATCTACGGATTCAACGCGCGGCCGGATGCGTCAGCGAGAGCCGCTGCCAAGGAAGCCGGCATCGACATCAGGACTTTCTCGATCATCTACGAGCTCCTGGACGATATCGAATCGATGCTGGTCGGTGAACTGGCACCGGACGAGGTCGAGACGTTCCTCGGCGTCGCCGAGGTCCGTGCGGTCTTCCGTGCACCACGGTTCGGCCTGGTCGCCGGTTGCTACGTCACCGAGGGTTCGATCAACCGCAATGCCCGGGCACGCCTCGTGCGTGAAGGGGTGGTCGTCTACGACGGCAGGATGACCTCGTTGCGGCGCTTCAAGGATGATGTGCAATCCGTCCAGACCGGATACGAATGCGGCATCGGCTTGGCCAACTTCCGTGACATCAAGGAAGGCGACACGATCGAGTCCTACGAGGTCAACGAAATCGCCAGGACCTGACCGGCGGTCGTACGCGGAGGAGGAGCAGCAGGGTGGTCGTCGGAGCCCTCCACGTCGAACTCCGGATTCGCGGGATCCGATCGCTCAAGGAGAAGCGCCGCGTGCTGAAGAGGATCATCACCGATATCGGAGCCGCCCACCCGGTCGCGGTGGCCGAGGTCGAACACCAAGATCTCTGGCAGCGCGCCGATCTCGGCATCGCCGTGGTGTCCGAGTCGCCCGGGCAGGTAGATCGGATGCTGGCGACGATTGCCAGGGATCTCGAACGGCGAACGGAGATCGAGGTACTCGATAGCCGTCGCTCGTACCTCGATGAGGAGGACCGATGAGTCGACCGGACAGTCCGCGCATGCGCAAGGTCAACGAACTGCTGCGCGAAGTCATCGCCGAGGCGGTGGCCGACCTGAAGGACCCGGGCCTCGGATTCCTGACGATCACCGGAGTCGACGCCTCACCCGACCTGAGAGTCGCCTTCGTGTACTACTCCGTGCTCGGCACTGACGAAGAGATCCAACAGACCGCGGAGGCGCTCGAACGAGCGACACCGCGTATCCAGGCGGTCGCCGGCAGCCAGATCCGGATGAAGTACACCCCGCGCCTCACCTTCCGCCTCGATCCGGCGATCGGTGAGGGCCTCAAGATCGACCGCCTACTCCACGAACTCGTCCCTGAGCCGGAGGTTCCTAGATGCCACCGACTGAAGAAGCATGGGATGCGGCAATCGCCGAGATCAACCGAGCCAATCGGATCGGCGTGGTTGGCCACGTGCGGCCAGACGGAGACGCGATCGGCTCGATGGTTGCGATCGCATTGGCGGCGCGGGCAGCGGGCAAGGACGCTGTTGCGTCCTTCGGGAAGCCGTTCGTCCTCGGCTCCGAGTTCCGGTTTCTCGACCAGAGCGTGCTCGTCCCACCCGACGAATTCCCGACCGATCTGGATCTCGCGATCGTCTGCGACACCGGGGTGCTCGATCGGGTGGGCTCCGTTGGTTCAGCCGTCTCAAGCGCACAGCGTCTTCTCGTTATCGATCATCACCTCACACCGGGGACAATTGGTGATGTTCGGGTTGTCGATTCAGAGGCAGCGGCGACGACGCAACTGGTGTTCGAGTTCCTCAATCGCCTCGGCTGGGAGATCACCCGACCGATCGCGGAGGCGCTGTACACGGGATTGGTCACCGACACGGGCCGATTCCAGTATTCGTCGACCAGTCCGGCGGTGCATCGCATGGCCGCCGACCTCCTCGACGCCGGGGTTGAGCCGGCGCCGATCGGGCAGGCGCTCTATGAGGAGACGGCATTCGGCTACTTCGCGGTCGTTGCTCGCGTTCTCGGCGGGGCGCAACTCGACGCGTACGTTGGACTCGTGTGGGCGGTGCTGCGCCAGGAGGACATCGACGATGCCGGCATCGGATGGGAATCCGCCGACCAATTGATTGACCTTGTGCGTCTCCCACGGGAAGCCGGCGTGGCCTGCCTTCTCAAAGAGGTGCAGCCGGGAGTGTTGAAGGGGAGCCTGCGATCTCGTGGAGAGGTCGATGTCGCGAAGATCGCTCAGTCCTTCGGTGGCGGAGGCCACCGGAATGCCGCCGGATTCACGTCGAAGCTCAGCGTCGACGACACGATCGCCCAAGTCCTGGGGCAAATGACGTGAAGAAGTCGGGCGTCGGGGACGGGTTCCTGCTCGTCGACAAGGACCGCGGATGGACCAGCCACGACGTCGTAGCGAAGGTGCGGGGCTTGATTGGTGGCAAGGTCGGCCACGCCGGAACGCTCGATCCGATGGCGACCGGTCTTCTCGTGCTCGGCCTCGGGCGCTACACGCGCCTTCTGCGATACGTGCAGGGTCTCCCGAAGGAATACCAGGCAACCGCCCTCTTCGGGGTCGCAACCGACTCACTCGATGCCGACGGAACCGTGATCGAACGGGCGCCGCTCCCGGTGACCGGCGAAGAGATAGAAGCGGCCGCTGAACGATTCCGCGGACCGATCCTCCAGACTCCTCCGATGGTCTCGGCACGCAAGGTCGAAGGGAAGCGGTTGTACGAACTGGCGCGAGCCGGTGAGGTCGTCGAACGAGAAGCGCGGCCGGTTGAGATCTACGAACTGAGCATCACCGACGTCGCTCCGTCGGACTACCCGGAGGTCTCCTTCGACGTCGTCTGCAGCACCGGCACCTACATCCGCGCCCTCGGTGACGATCTGGCGCGTGCCCTCGGAGGTCGAGCGCACCTCACCGCCCTGCGGCGTGTGAGGAATGGTCCGATCCGTGTTGCCGACGCTGTCCGAATCGACGACGTCGCGGTGGCCGCAGCCGATGGCACGGTGGCAGATCTTGTCGTTTCACCTGAAACGGTGCTTGCCAACGTGCCCGCGAGGGAGATTCCTGAATCACACTTGTCGACCGCCCGCAACGGCGCCGCGATCCCGATCGCTGATCTCGCGGAAGGCGAAGGACTGACCGATGGGGACCTGCTCCGGCTGACGGCTGACGGCACGATGATTGGCATGTACCGCGTCGATGGGCCGATGGCCAAGGCGGAAGTGGTGATCGCATGATTATCTACCAGGGAGACGCTGCCGGCTGGGGCCCGATACCGGGAGGGTCCGCGGTCGCAATCGGCGTCTTCGACGGGGTCCATCGGGGCCACCAACAGGTCCTCGAAGCGGTCGGGCGCCACGATCACGGATGCGCCCGCGTCGCGATGACGTTCGGAGCGCATCCTGCTGCACTGCTCGCGCCCGGTTCGGACCCTGCGCGGCTGAGCACACTCAAGCGTCGCTTCGAACTGTTCGAGGCGGCAGGGATTGAGCGGGTCGCCGTGCTGAACTTCGACGCCACGCTCCGGGACCTGACACCCGAGGCGTTCGTCGAACGATTCCTGGTCCGTGGCCTGAACGCTCGGTTCGTCGCCGTTGGCGAGGGATTCCGTTTCGGACGCGGCGCTTCCGGTTCTACCGCGACACTTGTAGAACTGGGGGAGCGCCACGGGTTCGAGGTCGACGTGGTCGAGATCGCCACACACGGCGGTGTGGAGATTCGTTCGACGTTGATCCGTCGCCGGATCGAGGAAGGCGACGTCGCCGACGCCGCTGCGATGCTCGGTCGACCCTATGAAGTCGAGGGTATCGTCGTGCCCGGCGATGCGAGGGGCAGACAACTCGGTGTTCCGACGGCGAACGTCTCGATGCCTGCGACCCTGACGGTCCCTCAGATCGGGGTCTACGCGGTCGTCGTCGGTATCGACGGTCGCGAACTCCCCGGCGTTGCCAACCTGGGGGTCCGCCCGACCTTCAACGGCACTGAGAGAGTGCTCGAAGTGCATGTACTCGGCTTCGACGAGAATCTCTACGGCAAGCAACTCCGAGTCGGCTTCGTCGAGCGGATCAGGGACGAACTGCGATTCGACTCCGTTGACGAGTTGCTCACCCAGATCCGCAGCGACATCGCATCGGCCACGGTCATCCTGGACGAACGGATCTCTTGACGGCGGGGGAGCAGCCCTGCATCGTGGACATGCCCTCCGCGCTCCCCGGGATTGGACCCCATGGTGCCGGGCACGTTCTTCGCCGCAGCAGTCTTCGCCACCTCTGTCCTCTCGGCCGCGAGCGCGCACCTGTCCGGCCTTCCTCCCGTCGATGGAACCGCGCCGATTGACGCCGAGACACGCGAGATCGGATCACCCGGTGACGGCCTTGGACTCTCGACGGGTGCGCCGCCCCGGTCGCCCAAAGGTCCGCTCGGGATTCCGCTCGCCCCCGCAGGCGGAGCGGCGATCGGCACTGTTGCGATCGCCGCCGCCGCTCTCGCGCGTCGCCGCAGGTGGGAGTCCGCCGGAGCCGTATCCGGACCCCTCTACGTCTACGTTCCAGGCCACGGTGGTGACCCGCACGGTTTCGATGACCTCGCCGGGAGGATCGGCCTTGACCCGGGAGATATCCGGGTCTTCGACTATCGCTGGGCATGGCCGTCGTCCGACCAGATCGAAGCGTCGCGACACGCTCCCGCGGCGGACGCAGCGGATGCTCTCTCCTCGTACCTCGCTGCGCTGGGATCCGATGGTCGGCCGCTCTATCTGGTTGGGCACAGCAAGGGCGGGGCGGTGATCACTGAAGTTGTCGGCCGGTGGGATGAACATCCGTCGATAGGCGTCGATGCGGTCGTCGGCGCCACAATCCTCGATCCGCCGATCTCGCGAGGCCCGCTCGGACTGCTCCAGAGCCTGGGATGGTTCCACGGCGACACGGCCGACGACGGCCTGTTCGACCCGGTACGGTGCCGGTGGAACGGATGCCGGGACATTCGCGATGGCCTCGGTGAACGGGCGGGCGTCGAAGTGGTGATCGTGCGGAATCCCGACGCCGCCTTCACGAACTTCCGCGATCGACCCGATGGGGTTCGGGTCTATGACCTCGACGATGGCGGGGGCAGCATGTTCGAACGATTCCCGAGCCTCATCGGGATGTGGCAGCGGATGGGCGAGGCGCACAACTCGGTGTTGCACAGTGACACCGTCGCCGACTGTATCGCGGCTGAGGCCCGGGAGGCGGGGTCGTGTGTCTGGCCGAAGCCGAACTCGGTGCGGGTTCCGTGGGGCCGCGGTCGCTCGGGCACCGGACCGCTGGCGTGCTAGCCGGGGTTCGCCGTTCTGATCGCGTCGACGATCTCGCTCAGGGGGATGCGCGTCGTCGTGTTGGTCTCGGTGTCATACCATTCGAGCCCGCCGCTCTCCGTCTCGAAGCTCCAGAGTTCGTAGATGAGGAACCGTCCCCCGGTCGACCATGTCATGGCGATAATGTCTGAGTCGTGCTCTGAGACTTCGGTGACGAGGCCACCGCTTTCGGCGTCCATGACGCACAGTTTGGGGATCTCGACGTCCCAATGTTCGTCGACGATGGCGGCAACGAACCGCCCATCTGGAGACGCGGCATGATCCACTACCGGCGCGTCGTCATCGAGACCGGGGACCGAGGCCCAATTCCGGATGTCGGTATTCACCGTGGCGCCGTCGGGGTCGACGAGGATCTGGTCGAAATCGGTGTCGGCGGTGGTGGAGATCAGCGCCCCATCGTCGCTCCACCGTTCCAGCCAGATGCCGTCTTTGCAGTCCTGCTGGAACGTGCGAATTGATGTCGGTTCCGCGGCCGGGTCCGCTACATCCAACGCGTAGAGGGTTGACGGACCCGAGCCGGACCGAGCGCAGGAGATCCAGGCCACGGAGCCGGCTTCCGTGTCGTGCCATGCAACAGATCCGACGTTGAGGCCGATCGCCTCGGATCTCGACGATTCGCCGGGTGTGTCGAGCACGTGGTGCACGATCAGCGTGTCGTCGCGCTGGACTCGAGCAAACCACTCGCCGGAGGCGTCGAGTCCGACCGACCAGCATCCGTACTCGGCGATGCGGTCCATGGAAAGGACGACATCCGTGCTGCTCTCGGATGGGGACCACCGGATGACCGAGAAGCGTTCAGCGGGCGTCGTGAGCATCACGATCTGGTCGGTGAACCCCGGAATCGCCTCAGACAGAGGCTCACTCAGTGCGGCGAGTGCCGACGGCCGAGCAGCAGGTGGCGCTGGTGTCCCCGCGACGGCATGGGAAGGAGAGGTCGACGGTGCGGCGACGGTCGGTGATGGCGAGGCGGCCACGGCGAGATCATCGTCGGCTTCAGGCGAGGACGGAATGGCCATGAAGAGTCCGACCAGCGCTGCGCCGACGACGACCGCAGTCGCGACGAGCCAGGCGGTCCGGCGGCCTTGCTGCTCTTCCGGGCGCGGATCGAACTCGGGGTCGATTCGAATCCGGTCGTTGCGCACGCAGAACCCCCAGGCTCAACCAAGGTTCCCCGCCGGGTCGGGGAGGGGCCAGGGCCTTTTGGCCCCTCTGCCGTCTGGCGAATCGAGGCCGAAATCTGGGACGGTCGACGGCCCACCGGGGCGATCCGGACCGAACCGCCGCGTCGGGGGCACGGCGTTTCGCGCGGAACCGAAGGAATCCTTGCGAATTGGCGGGTTACGACGACGGCTTGCTAATATGCTGTTTGGGCGATCGCCCGCGTACTCTGTCGCGAAGGAAAGAACCTCCGTGAACGACACTCAAACCGTCGTCGATGAATTTGGCTCGCACGCTACGGACACCGGATCTTCCGAAGTCCAGGTAGCGCTGCTCACTGAACGCATCAACCATCTCACCGAGCATCTCAAGGTCAACAAGAAGGACCACCACAGCCGGAGAGGGCTGTTGATGATGGTCGGTAAGCGCAGGCGACTCCTCCGATACCTCCACGATCAAGATGTGGAGCGCTACCGGTCGCTCATCGCGAAACTGGGATTGCGCCGATAACGCAGACGGAAGCGGCTTTCGGGCCACCTCCGGCGTGCTCGACGCTCCCTCGCATACCAATGCGGTGGTACCAGTTGTCAGTGGATGGGCCTCGGCTCCGTCGAGACCCGCCCACTGCCAATTGGTCGCCGCTCCAACGAAGGAGAGATCCAATTGGCTGAAACTGCCATTCGTGGGCTCGTCGGAGATGTGGAAGTCGAATTCCGCGCCGGTGAACTTGCCCAGCTAGCCGACGGCGCCGTAACGGTGCGTGTCGGAGACACCGAAGTCCTCGTTACCGCAACCGCATCGACGCGGCTGCGTCCCGGCGCTGACTTCTTCCCCCTGACCGTGGACGTCGAAGAGCGCATGTACGCCATCGGCAAGATCCCCGGTTCGTTCTTCCGCCGCGAGGGACGCGCAACCGAGAAGGCCATCCTGACCTGTCGCCTGATCGACCGCCCGCTCCGGCCCAACTTCCCGAAGGGCTATCGCAACGACACGCACGTCGTCGCAACCGTCCTATCGGCCGATCTCGTCAACGCCTACGACCTCCCGGCGCTCAACGGCGCTTCCGGGGCTCTCACGCTCAGTTCGCTTCCGTTTGACGGGCCCATTGGCGCCGTGAGGCTTGCCCTCATCGACGGCACCTGGGTTCCCTTCCCGACCTACGAACAGCTCGAAGGCGCCGTCTTCGATCTCGTCGTAGCGGGCAAGAAGAACGCGAACGGTGAGGTCGACATTGCCATGGTCGAAGCCGGCGCCACCGAAGACGGGTACCGACTCGTCCAGGACGGCCAGCAGGCCAGCGATGAAGAGACCGTCGCCCGTGGACTCGAAGAGGCCAAGGGCTACATCGCCAAGCTGATCGAAATGCAGCTTGAGCTGCTCGACGCCGTTGGACCGGCCGCTTCGTACGACTGGCCGATCTCTGAGGATTACTCCTCTGAGATGTACGATCGTGTCGCAGCGATCGCCAAGCCGAAGCTTGAGGCGCTCGGCACCATCGCCGACAAGACGGAGCGCCTCGACGCCGAGGCCGCGACGAAAGAAGCGGTGCTCGCCGAACTCGCACTCGACGACGATGACGTCGACGGGGCGAAGGCAGCTTCGGCCGCCTACCGCGCCGTTCAGAAGCAGGTCATGCGATCTCGCGTCGTTGCCGAAGGCGTGCGTCTCGACGGTCGCGGTGCCGCCGACATTCGTGAGATCGACGTCAAGGTCGGAATGATCCCCGAAGCCCACGGCTCCGGACTCTTCCGCCGCGGCGAGACCCAGGTCCTGAACGTCACCACGCTCGGGATGCTGAAGATGGAGCAGATGCTCGACACCATCTCCATCGAAGATTCCAAGCGCTACATGCACCACTACAACATGCCGCCGTTCGCCACAGGCGAAGCGGGCTTCATGCGCGGACCCAAGCGTCGCGAGATCGGACACGGTGCCCTCGCTGAGAAGGCGCTGCTGCCGGTGATTCCCAACGACGAGGAGTTCCCGTACGCCTTCCGCCTCGTCTCCGAAGTGCTGATGTCCAACGGTTCCTCGTCGATGGCCTCGGTCTGCGGATCGTCACTCTCGCTGATGGACGCAGGTGTTCCGATTGCCGCGCCGGTCGCAGGAATCGCGATGGGCCTCATCAACCACGACGACGAATTCGTCACCCTCACCGACATCCTCGGAGCCGAGGATGCGCTGGGTGACATGGACTTCAAGGTCGCGGGAACTGAGGACATGATCACGGCTCTGCAGCTCGACACCAAGATCGAGTCGCTGCCGGCCGAGGTGCTGATCTCGGCGATGGGCCAGGCGAAGGATGCCAGGCTGTTCATCCTCGGCAAGATGACGGACGTGCTGCCGGCACCGCGCGAGGAGCTTGCACCGACCGCACCGAAGATCGAAGCCATCTCCGTCCCGAAGGACAAGATCGGCGAGGTCATCGGACCGAAAGGCAAGACGATTCGGGAACTCGAAGCAGAGACCGGCGCCACGATCGAGATCGAGGACGACGGAACCATTCGCGTCGGTGCCCCCGATACGACGTCGCTCGATCTCGCCAAGGAGCGGATCCTCGCCATCGGCTACCCGCCGGAGGCCAACGTCGGAGAGACGTACGAAGGCGAAGTCGTGAACATCACGAAGTTCGGTGCCTTCGTCAACATCCTTCCCGGCCGTGACGGCCTGCTGCACATCTCGAAGATTGGTGGCGGCAAGCGCATCGATCGCGTCGAGGACGTGCTCGCGCTCGGCGACAAGGTCGAGGTTGTCGTTCGTGAGATCGATGACCGCGGCAAGGTCAGCCTTGACCTCGCCAACGCCCCTGCAGCGCCCGAGGGCGGCGACTCGAAGCCTTCGGGTGACGATCGTCGCAGCGACTCCAACGAAGGTCGGCGCGATCGCAACGAGAGCCGCGGCGACCGCGGTGGTGATCGTGGCGGCGACGGCGGACGTGGACGTGGACGGGATCGCGGACAGCGTGACCGTGGGAACGGCCGTCGCAACGACAGCGGTGGCGAGGCCAAGCCAGGCCGGACCGTCGTTTCGTTCGAAGACGATTTCGAGGACGGCCTCTCCTAGCGAGAGCCAACCGAGAACAAACGGAAGCCCCGGGCGATGCCCGGGGCTTCTCGCGTTTGGGACGTGGGCGTGGTCAGTCGTCGAGCACGAAGGTGAGCTTCATGTCGACGCGGAAGTGCTTGATGGTCCCGTCTTCGGCGAGAACGACCTTCTGCTCAGATATCCAGGCTCCCCGGACGTTGTTGACGGTCTGCTGCGCCTTGGCGATCCCTTTGCGGATCGCATCCTCGAAGCTCCCGGGGGATGTTGAGGTGATTTCGACCACCTTCGCAATCGACACGAACCGGCTCCTCTCGTTGGTACATCTCTAGGATACCGCACTTGCGAATCGAACATATGTTCGATAAGGTATGTGCCCGGCGGAGCGCCGGCAAGCGATGGGAGAGCCGGCGAAATGACAGGAGAACCGGGAGTCGCCAGTCGCCAGTCGCCAGTCGCCGGCTGCGAGCTGCGAGCTGCGAGCCTCGAGCAGGACCGTGCTCCCGGCAGAGCTTCGGGTACGGACTGGAGACTTGAGACCGGGGACTGGCGACTTGATCTCCCTTCCCTTGGCCCCGGCCAGGTTGGAGTCCTTGCCGGGGAGGCGGGGCTCGGGATGACCCGACTGGGATTGGTCATGCTCTCCGGTCATGCCAGGGCGGGGTCGGTTGCCTATCTCGATGTCCGGGGCTGGTTGAGCCCGGTTGCCGCATGGGAAGTGGGGATCGAACCGGAGCGACTGGTGATCGCCCGTTGTCGGGATGTCGTTCGGTGGGGGAAAGCCGTTGCTGCCCTCCTCGACGGTGCGGCGGCGGTGCTGGCGGAAGTCCCGGCCGGTGCGAAGGACGTATCGATCCGGAAACTCGCAGCACTCGCCAGGAATCGAGGAACCACGCTGCTGCTCCGACCGCTCGATGGAACGGTCCCTGCGGGTATCGCTCACCTGACGCTCGAGGCGCAGGAGATCTCCTGGAGCGGCGCCGGGGATGGACACGGTCGGATCGATCGGAGAACGACATTGTTGACGGCATCAGGGAAGACCATGCGGGGGATGACCCGAACGATCGAGATGGAGGACGATGGCTCGAACGCTGTGCGTGTGGTATCCGGAGTGGCCGTTGCGGAGACCCGGAGCGTCGCAGGATGAACCCGGCCAGGCGATCGGCGCCGACGGACGGGTCGAAGCGGTAAACGCCGCTGCATTCGCTTCCGGGATTCGCCGCGGGATGCGGAGAGGCGAGGCCGAGGGGATCTGCCCTCTGGTCGTGACGGTCGAGCGCGACTATCCGGCCGAGATGATCGCATTTGAATCGGTGGTTGCCGCCATCGAGGAACTCATCCCGAACGTCGAAGTCGTCGAACCCGGGTTGGTCTTTGTTCCGGTTGGCGGGGCTGTCGGGTACTACGGGGGAGAAGGGCCGCTGATCGAGCGGGTGGTCAAAGAGATCGATCGCGTGGCAGGCACCGGGTTCCGGATTGGGCTCGCCGAGGGGCCTTTCGCTGCAAAACATGCGTCAGCTGCGGCGATGGGTGATCCGCCGGTCTATCTCGTCGAGGACGACGAGGCGTTTCTTGCCTCGCTCGACATCGCAACGGCCGGCAGGGAAGAACTCGTTGCCACGTTCCGATGGCTCGGTATCACGACGCTCGGCGAACTCGCCCGCTTCCCGAGGAGCACCGTCGCGTCTCGGTTCGGTACTGCGGGTCTCACTGCCCATCGGCTCGCGTCCGGTCGAGATCGTGCCCTGAACCCACGAGATCTTCCTGTCGACCTCACCGTTTCGGAACGATTCTCGCCACCGCTCGACGACCTTGAACAAGCTGCGTTTGTGGCCCGTTCGATGGCCGGTCGACTCATTGAGACCCTTGCATCATTTGGTGCAGCGCCGTTCCGGATTGTGGTGGAGGCCGAAGCAGCGGATGGCACGGTCCGATCCCGGACATGGCTGAGCGCTGATCCGTTGGATGACCGGGCGATCGCGGACCGGGTGCGCTGGCAACTTCGCGCATGGATCGACGGTGTCGGGGCCGGGATCCGAGGTGGCCTGGCAGCGCTTCGTATCGAACCGGCTCACCTCTCCGGAACGGGACGGCAGCTTGCGCTTGGTGAGGACGCCCGGGCTGCGTCCGAGATCCACCGGGCATTTGCCGAGACACAGGCGATCGTCGGTCGGGACGAACTCCTCCAGGCTCATCCGCAGGGTGGACGGGAACCGGGCGAACGGGTCGCCTGGCATCGTTGGGGAGAGGAACCGGTCACCCGACGGGATCTGGAGGCGCCGTGGCCGGGCCGAATCCCTGGGCCTTCGCCAACGCTCGTGCCGCCAGAGCCCCAACCCTTCCACATCGAATGGGACGAGTGGCATGCCAACGCGGGTCCGGCTGGGGAGTCGGTGGGTGACGGTGCGATCCTGGGCTGGCCCCTGGAGGAGGGTGGGACGCTGGTGGAGAGGGGAGGAGACGGGAGATCAGTATCAGATCGTCACCTCTGCCGGTGCGTTCCTGTGCGAGATCAGGGGCGGGAAGACATGGCTGACGGGGATCTATGACTGACCCGTGCCTACGCCGCCGCGTCCCTCGTCGACTCGTAGGTCTTCGACATCAGGTCGTACATCTCGTTCGTCAGCGGTGTGATGTCCCGGAACGTGAGGTCGCCGGTCTCGATCGGATCCAGGATTCTGACCGTCACGCTGCCCGGGTAGACGAACCACGATCCCGGCGGGTTGATGTCGAAGGTCCCCGAGATGACCACCGGCAGCAGGTCTGCACCGTTGTCGATTGCGAGTCGTGCCGCTCCCTTGTGAAACGTTGCCATGTCGCCGGTGCGGCTGCGGGTCCCCTCCGCGAACACCATCAGCGAGTACCCGCGGCGGAAGGTCTCCTTCGCAGCGTCGTTGATCGCCTGCCTCGTCGAGATCGCACCGCCGCGATCGACCTTCACAATTCCGGCCGCGTCCATGCCCGGTCCCACGAGCGGAATCTTGTACAACTCCTTCTTGGCAAGGAAACGGATCGGTGTCGGGACCGCGCTGAACAGCACCGGGATATCGAAGTTCGATGTGTGGTTCGAGACCACGACGTAGCGGCGGTCCGGGTCCACACGTTCGGCACCTTCGACGGTCAGAACAATCGGCGGGATCTTGAGGAAGTGCCCCGCCCAGCGCTGGATCGTACGTTCCATCTTCCGCTCAGTCTTCGCGCCATCGTCGCCGCGCCGCCCAACCCAGATCACCTGTGCCGCCTGTGACAACGTATAGAAGAAGAAGATCGGGACAAGGACGAGTGTCCGGGAAGCGGCCTTCAGTGTTCGAACCATGGGCCGGTAGCGTAGCGAGCCCCAAGGAGCCACCACCATGAAACAACGACGGCTCACAGGAGATCAAGTGCGGAGGATTGCGCTTGCGGCTCAGGGATTTACGACGCCCCGGCCACGCGGACGCATCGACGTTCGCCACTTCCGGCGTGTCTTCGAGCACATCGGGGTGCTTCAGCTGGATTCGGTGAACGTCCTCGAGCGCTCTCACTACCTGCCCCTGTTCTCGCGACTGGGCGTCTACAACCGGGCGGCGCTTGACCAGTGGACGGTGAGATCGGGTGAGCTCTTCGAGTACTGGGGTCACGAAGCCTCCCTGCTACCGGTCGGTCTCCACCGGGCGTTCCGCTTCCGCATGGCCGAGATGAAGCCGTGGGGGAGTGTCCGCCGTCTGCTCGACGATCGGCCCGGGTACGTCGAGGGAGTGCTCGGCGAGGTCACCGATCGCGGCCCGCTTGCCGTCTCCGATCTCGATGATCCGGGTGAGCGGGGCGGACCGTGGTGGGGCCACGCCCCTGGCAAGCAAGCACTCGAGTGGCTCTTCGCCTCGGGCAGGATCACGGCAACTCGTACGAACACCTTCGGTCGCCGCTATGACCTTCCCGAGCGGGTCGTGCCCGCGTGGGCGCTCGACGAGGAACCACTCGACCGCGCAGCGGCCTATCGGCGATTGCTTGTCGCCGCCGCACGGCACCACGGCGTCGGGACGGCGGCCGACCTGGCCGACTACTACCGACTCCACGTTCCAACGGCCCGTGGCGTCCTCGCCGACCTCACTGCAGACAAGGCCATCGTGAAGGTGGATGTCGAAGGATGGCGCCAACCCGCCTATCTCCACCCGGAGGCCGTACTCCCGCGCCGGATCGGAGGAACGGCACTCCTCAGTCCGTTCGACTCGTTGATCTGGAAGCGTGAACGGGTCGAACGCATCTTTGGTTTTCGGTATCGGATCGAGATCTATGTGCCGAAGGACGATCGCCAATTCGGGTACTACGTCCTGCCGTTCCTGCTTGACGGAGAACTCGTTGCCAGAGTGGATCTCAAGGCAGACCGCAATGGCCGCCGCCTCCTGGTACAGGCAGCACATCTTGAACCGGGCAACGACAGGGATCGCGTTGCACGAGAGTTGGCAGCGGAGCTCGCTGGCATGGCGTCGTGGCTCGGCCTTGAAGAGTCCGTGGTCATGGATCGCGGAGATCTCGCGACCGCCCTCCGAACGAAGGTCGACGCCGGCACGTCCACGGGATGACGTTCGACCGTGGCCCGGCGTCCCTGAGCCGGGTGTGATCGAAGTGACGTGGATTTCCGGATCCTGGGTCCCCGCGAGGTGTCGGCAGGAGACGGGAAGATTGAACCCTGCGGCCGATGGCTCGGCTCGGCTATCGCCCCGCTGTTTCGTCGGCGAGGAGCACGGCGGGTACGAGGCCGGTTGCAGCTTCGGTGATGAGTGCGAGTTCCTGGAGCGGCATCTGGCCCGTGAGCACCGGGCCTGCGGCTACCGGGGCAACGGCTGCCGGACCGGGGCCGGGACCGGCACAACCTCGGGCGCCATGACCTCCGCCGGTGGGACCACCGCGGGCGTCGTGGCGGATGGCGAGTCGGATTGGCTGACGATGACTGCCACAGCGGCGATGCCGACGGTGGTGATACCACCGGATCCGTGAGCAGGAGTCATGATCTGCCTCCCTTTCCTCGTTGGCGGATGATGCCGGGAGGCAGTATCCGCGAATCGTGATGCAGCAGCGTTGCAGGACGGTTGCATCCCGCCCGCACCCGTCCTAGAGGTGAACGGCCACGAATTCTCCGGTCACGCCCGGGATCCGATAGTCGGCACCTGTGCGCCAATCGATGATGACGAGTTCCCCGGATTCGGAATCCTGCATGGCGAGATGGCTACCGCCTGACACAAACCCGATCGGGTAGACGATTGAGTCGACGCGGACCGTCCTGAGTGTGGCATCAGTCTGATCGCGGATCGTCAGCGATGTTCCGCCGGTGCTCGTATAGGTGGTCGCGGCGATCAGGCTGCCATCCGTCGAGATCTTCACTGCTGGGATCCCGGTGTTGGAACCGGGGAAAAGGTAGACCGGCTTGAAGTAGCGATTGACGACTCCGATTGTCGGGGCTACCGCGACCACGGTCGGAGCCAGGAGCGCCAATTCCTCGGCGGTGGAGACCTGGGTGGCATCGACCAACAGTGCGTCTCCGCCTGCCGCGTACGCAACACCCCCCATCGCGCGGAGGGGCCGGCCCAGCGGGTCGAGAACGACGATCGCCGCGGGTTCGTCGACGGCAACTGCGTATCCCCAGTTACCCCACGTCAAGAGGCGCCGGCCGTCGGCAAGCGGCGTGACCAGCGTCGATTCAGTGCCCCCCAGCAGGCCCGGTCGTACGTCGACCCGGAACAGGGCGTTCGAACCCGCGCCGGTCGGTGCCGCCGTGTACGCAAGCGCCGCGGTGTCGACCGGATGAAACACCGCGGCTGATGCCATGCTCTCGATTTGGATAGCGGCGTCCCCCGGGAGCGGTCCGGCAAAGAGGGTCCAGAACGGGTCGATGAATGCGATCGTCTCGCCGTTGTTGTCGAAATATGCCGAGGCGGGTGCAGACGGCAGCCGGTAGGACCGAGCGAATCGGTCAGATGCAAGCCACAGCACGGTGCGGGGATCGTCGGATCGTGAGAGTGCGACGAGTCGGTCGAAATCGATCGGGAGGAGGTCGGAGAGGGGCGGTGGGAGCGTGGTCGGTGTGACGGCGAGTTCCTCGCTCTCCGACGCCACGAGAGCCGGTTCCGGATCGTCAGGTGTCTGCTGGTCGCCGCCCGCACCGAACACCACGAGCACCAAGAGCAGGACAACGAATGTGGCCCCGACGGCGACGGCGAGGCCGGGCCGCTTCTGCGTCGTGCGAGTGGGCGCTCGTGCGCCATCCGGTGCCAGTGGCCGGACGCCGCCTTGCTCGTCTCTGCGTTCCACGATGCGATGCTAGGCGAAGTGATGGTTTGCGATGGGAGGATTCTCGGAGCCGGTAGGGGCTATCGTCGGAGTCAGGCAACCGCAAGGAGCGTGTGTGATGATCGACTTCCAGGACCGCGTTGCAGTGATCACCGGTGCCGGCGGAGGACTCGGCCGTGAGTATGCGCTTCTCCTTGCTTCCCGCGGAGCGTCGGTGGTCGTCAACGACCTCGGTGGGTCGGTCCACGGCGACGGCGCGGATGCCAGCGCGGCGGATGCTGTGGTTGCCGAGATCCGAAGCATGGGGGGAACCGCAATTGCCGAACACAGTTCGGTCGCCGATCCGGAAGGGGGCGCCGCAATCATCGAGAGCGCTGTCGACACGTTCGGCCGGGTGGACGTCCTCATCTCGAATGCCGGGATTCTGAGGGATCGCACGCTGGCGAACATGGCCGTCGACGATCTCCGTTCGGTGCTCTCTGTTCACCTCGAAGGGGCGTTCTACGTTGCAATGCCGGCATTCCGGGTCATGAAGGAGCAGCAGTACGGCCGCATCGTATTTGCGTCATCGGGATCGGGATTGTTCGGCAATTTCGGGCAAACCAACTACGCCGCGGCCAAGGCAGGACTGGTCGGATTCATGAGCGCACTGAAGCTCGAAGGCGCTAAGTACAACATCCTCGTCAACGCGGTGGCGCCGATCGCTCACACGCGCATGACTGAGGAGATCCTCGGGGACCAGGCAGAGCAATTCGACGCGGCATCCGTCGCTCCCGCGGTGGCGTACCTTGCCTCGGACGCACATGAGCACACGGGCGAGGTATGGTCGGTCGGCGGCGGTTCAGTCAGTCGTGTCTTCACGGCCCTCTGCGAGGGGTATTTCAAGCACCCCGACCGCGAGGGGCCGATGACGGTCGAGGACGTGGCCGAGAACGTAGCTGACGTGCGGACCGAAGACGGCTATATCGTCCCGTTCTCGCTCCGTGATGAGTTCGCGAAGCTCGGCCCGAAGCTCTACTCATGAGCGACTGGCGCGGGAGCACCGCCCTCATCGTCGTCGACGTGCAAAAGGGCTTCGACGATCAGGCGTTCTGGGGCAATCGCAATAATCCCGATTGCGAAGCCAACGTTGCCCGCCTCATCACGGCTTGGCGCGACCACGACTGGCCGGTCGTGTTTGTGCGCCACGATTCGAGAACTCCGGGTTCGCCCCTCGCGGTCGGCTCGCCCGGCAATGCCTTCAAGGACGTGGTGACGGGGAGTCCTGACGTGCTGGTGAGCAAGACGGTTCACTCGGCGTTCCACGGTACGCCCGATCTTGCGGCGTGGCTCACAGAACGGGGCATCGGCGGGATCGCTGTCTGCGGCATCCAGACCAACATGTGCTGTGAGACGACCGCTCGTGTCGGGAGCGATCTCGGGTTCGAGATGATCTTCGTGACCGATGCGACCCACACGTTCGATCTCGTTGGAGCGAACCACCAGGTGTATCGCGCCCGGGAGATAGCCCGCTATACGTCGCTGACGTTGAACGCCGACTTCGGCCGGGTCGTGACGACCGCCGAGTTGGTCAACTGATCAGTCCACGAACCAGCTGACCCGGTCGGTGTCGATGTCGAACCGAGCTTCTGAGCCGGGTTCACGCCGCTCGGGCGCCCAGGCAACAAGGCTGCCGCCCGCACCGAGATCGAGTTCTATCCGGTACGCTCCGCCGCGAAAGTGAGAGCCCGCCACCGGAGCCGCCGTGTGACCCCCAGGGCCGAGCATGATCGCCTCGGGTGGGACGACACCGGTGGTCGTGTTTGCCGTCGGGCGTTCGAGTCCGAGGTCGACGAGCACCGATGCGGGAAGAAGGTTCTCGAGTCCGATGAAACGGGCCGCCCAACCGTCGGGAGGTTGGTTCCACAAGCCCTCCGGCGTGTCGTCGGCAACGATGCGGCCGTCGCGGATGATCGCGACCTCGTCGGCAATCGTGAACGCTTCTTCTCGGTCGTGTGTGACGTACAGGACGGTGACGCCGACGGTTGAGAAGATCGAACGCATCTCGATGAGGAGATGCTCTCGCAGCGAGCGGTCCAGCGCTCCGAGCGGTTCATCGAGGAGCACCAGGGGCGGATGGGGCGCGAGCGTACGGGCGAGGGCCACGCGCTGTCGCTCACCGCCGGAGAGATTGCCAACCCGGCGGTCCTCGTAGCCGGGCAAGCCGACGAGGTCGAGCATCTCGGTGACCTGGGTTCGGATCGCAGCGGAGTCGACGCCCTGCATCTGGAGGCCGAACGCGACGTTGCCCGCCACCGTCCGATGCGGGAACAGGGCGTAGTCCTGGAACATCAGCCCAAACCCTCGTTTGTGGGTGGGCACGTCGATCATCGGCCGGCCATCCCACGTGATGTCTCCGGATGCGGCCGGTTCGAGCCCGGCGATGGCTCGGAGCATGGTCGACTTGCCCGACCCGGACGGACCCATCAGGACGTGGATCGTCCGGTCCGCGACGTGGAGGCTGGCGCCGTCGACGGCGGTTGTGTCGCCGAACCGAACGGTGAGGTCAGAGACGTCCAGCATCAGATCTCCGCCGATCGAGTGCCGCGAACTGCTTCGACGCCGAGAGCGGCGATTGCCACGATCGCCATGAGCACCACCGACATCGCCATCGCTTCACCGAACGTGCCGGGGCGACCGAGGAGGCGGAAGATTGCGACCGGGATGGTGGCGGTGGTCGGGCGGGCGATGAACGATGTAGCACCGAACTCACCGACGGAGATCGCGAAGGCGAACAGGGCGGCAACACCCAAGGCGCGAGCGATCAAAGGGAGATCGACTTCGCGCCATGCGCGGGCGGGCGACGCGCCGAGAACGGCAGCGGCCTCTCTCAATCGATTCTGGATCGACTCCATCACGGGGACGGTGCTGCGCACGACAAACGGAATCGCGACGAGTGCGTGGGCGACCGGGATCAGGACGACCGAAGCGCGCAGGTCGATGGGTTGGTCGAGGGCGACGAGAAACCCGAATCCGATGGTGACGGCCGATGTACCGAGGGGAAGCATCAGGGCAGTGTCGAACACACGCCCGCTGCGCCCGCGGGCGGACACGATCACGGTGGCTGCGAGGAGGCCGATCCCTGCAGCGATGAGAACGGCCGGGATCGCAAACCGCATGGTGTTGGCAATCGCGTCGAGGGGTGTGACGAACGATGCGGATGCTCGTGGTGGGTCGAAGAGGTTCGCGTAGTTGGCCAGCCCCCAACCACGGCGGGTGCTGAGGGACCGGGCAACGAGGACGACCAGCGGTGTGACCACGATGGCAGCGAGCACGCTGAGTGTGGCGACGACCATCGTCCACTCTGCGCCGGTGCGGGGGGAGCGTGCAATCTCGGCCGATGGCTTGAGGGAGAGTTCTGACGCCTGACGATTTCGCGCCTTGCCATAGAGAATGAGCAGCACGGTCACACCGATCAGCTGTAGCACAGCAAGCGCGGACGCCAGGTCGAGGCGCAGGAACGCAGTTGCCTGGCGCCAGATCTCGACTTCGAGGGTGGTGTGGCGCAGGTCTCCGAGAACGAGAATGACGCCGAACGACGTGAACGAGAAGAGAAATACGAGCGCCGCACTCGACAGGATCGCCGGACGGAGCACCGGGAGGGTGACCGTCCGGAACACCCGCCAGGTGCCGGCGCCGAGCGTTCGGGCCGCCTCTTCGATCCGCGGGTCGATCTGCTCCCAGAACGCCCCAACGCCGCGGATCACGATCGCCAGGTTGTAGAACACGTGGGCGATCAGGATGGCCCATATCGTCCCCCGGAGGTTGACGCCGAACGGACTCCCCGGTCCGAGGACCGCAAGGAATGCGACCCCGACGACGATGGTCGGGAGAACGAACGGGACCAGCGTGAGGGCGCGGAGGATCGATCGCCCGGGGAACCGATACCTCGCGAAGACGTATGCAACGGGCAGACCGACGGCGAGGGTGACGACGGTCGACAGAAGGGCTTGCCACAGGGTGAACCAGGCCACACCGCGGATCGTCGAGCTGGTCAACGCTTCACTGAACGCCGAGGTTGCGAGGCCTCCGTCCGGGACCAACCCCGTGTACAAGATCGTGAGGAGCGGGTACACGAAGAAGTACCCAAGGAAGAACGCTGGGATCGCACCGATCAGGAGAAGGGAGCGCCTCGACTTCATCGAACGATCGCAGCCCATTCGGAAAGCCAACGATCCCGGTTCTCCTCGATGACCGACGGATCCATCAAGACCGGGTCGGCGGGGACGGTGGCGTACTCGATGAAAACGTCCGGCAGGATGGCTTCGCTGTTTGCCGGGAACACGAACATGTTGAGCGGGATGTCTTCCTGGAACGTGCGTGTCAGGAGGAAGTCGACCAGCTGTTGGGCGGTGGTCTCGGCGGTGGTGCCGCTGAGGATGCCGGCGTACTCGATCTGCCGGAAGCAACCGTCTTCGATCATCGTCGTCGGAGCGGCTTCGAGTTCGCCGTAGTAGACCTCCGCAACCGGCGAGGTGGCGTACGAGACGACGGCGGGACGCTCGCCCTCGCCGGATCCCCCGGAGAACTCGCCGTAGTAGGCCTGCTCCCACCCCGCGACGATCTGAACGTCATTGGCGACAAGGTCGGTCCAGTAGGCCTGCCAGGGATAGTCGCCATCCTCGCCGAAACGGGCAATGGTGGAGAGGAGGAATGACAATCCCGGTGACGAGGTCGATGGGTCCTCAACGACGAAGACGCCGCGGTAGGCAGGGTCGGCGAAGTCGGTGAGTCGCGTCGGCGCTTCCAATCCCAACGCATCGAACCCCGCGGGGTCCAGGTTCACGCAGACGTCACCGACGTCGATGGGCGTTGCGAAGTTGCCGGCGGCGTGGAGTGTGCTGGGCACGAGATCGATGTTGGCTGCCTCGTACGCGAGGAACAACGCTTCATCCACCGCCCGGGACAAGAACGTGTTATCGATCCCGTACAGCACATCTGCAACCGGGTTGTCCTTGGTGAGGATCGCCTGGTTCACCATCGTTCCGGCGTCCGCCGACTCGAGGACCGTGACGGCGACGCCCGTTTCGGATGTGAACGCTTCAAGGACGCCCTCCGAGACAGCGAACGAACCATGGGTCATCAACACGATCTCGTCTGGCGCCTCTTCCGCCGAGCTGCAGGCGGCGCCGAGCACCGTCAGAACAGCGAACAGGGCCGCCAAGGCGCTTCGGTTCATCATTGGTTCCTCTCGTGAATGATCAACAGGGTTCCGTCGTCGACGGAGACCCAAGCCTCGGAGGAATCCATGACGTTGCTGATGCCCCGGGTCGTCCCGATCGGGAGCGTTTCGTTGTCGAGGCGCCACGTCAGCCCGTTCGTAGTGACGCCAACTGCATCGGACCCGTTCGGCACAAGCGACACTCGATCGCCGCTTTCGCCGCGGATCCTGGAAGCGTGACGCGGCGTGCAGACCGTGACCATGGTGTGTCCGTCGGTCCAGACGAGCTCGTCGACGAGGCGAGCCGTTGACGCGAGCAGGCCCATGGATCCGAGGAGATGGTCGAGTCGTCCTTCGTGCGAGCCGACGACGAGGATTCTGCCGGCCCCCGCAGCGATCGCTGCGGAGAACGCGAGTTCGAGGTCGGTGTGGTCCTTGTCGGCGGGGTAGCGGTCTTCCAGGGATCCCGCACTGACCGCGGCCGCGAGCATGCCGGGGTCGACCGAGTCCATGTCGCCAACGACGAGGTCGACCGTAAGCCCGAGCGGCGCAGCGTGATTCAGTCCACTATCGGCGGCGATCACGTAGGCATCGTCTGGCAGGTCGAAGGTGCGGTCGGTGGCGATCGGCTCACCGCCCGAGAGGACGATCGCCTGGTTGGTGTGGCTCTCCACGTGCTTCCTCCGCTGGCATGACCCAGTTCAGGTTCCGCGGGTCGGAGGCGTTCGCAGCGATGCTGCTCCGGCCGCCCTCTCAGTTCGGCGTTCCCGAACTCCCCGGAGTGGTCGGTGTTCATGGTAGCCCTGGCGCTCGTGCTGCGGTTCAGAAGAAAGGTTGACAAGGTGACATCACTGTGACATCATAACAATGTCATGCAGGTTGCATGGAGACAACGAAAGGAACGCCATGTTGTGGTACAACAGCCCTGAAGCCGTGAGGGCCATCGCCGATGCGTCCTACGGTTGGGACGATGACCATCGTCGCCGGTCGATGCTTCGACTCATCGGTCGCACCGACGACAACCGAACGAGGAGGTAGCCATGGATGCGAGCGTCGTTATGACCGAGATCGAGGAGTCGCTCACCGCCCAGCTGCGGCTCGCCGGCGACGATCCTCAGATCTTGGAGGCCGGTGAGGCGATCCTGGCCGGTCTCGAGCCGGCGATCGATCGAGCCGTCATGCACCTCGCCGAGCAGGCAGCCGGTGAGATCGACGCCCAGTTGACCGGACAGCGCGTCGGGGTCGAATTGCGGGAGGGCGCTCCGGTACTCGTTGTCCAACGGGACGAGGATCCGGTGACGATCTCCACCGATGACTTGGAGGCCCGGATAACGCTGCGGCTGTCGGAGCAACTCAAGGGTGTGCTCGAGGAGGCAGCGGGCGAGACAGGAGAGTCCGTGAACACGTTTGTGGTGAAGACCCTTGCGGGCAAGGCCAAGGAACGCGGCAAAGGCCGCCGCTACACCGGGACCATTGAGACATGACTTCCATCAGCCACGAATTCGAGGTGGGAGACCGCCCTGAAGTCTCGATCACGCTTCCAACGGCCGACGTGACGGCTGTTGAAGGCAGCAGCGGGACGATTCGCGTGGAAGCCGAAGGCCCAGAGAAGGCTCTCGCACAGCTCGAGATCTTCCAGACGGGTGACGTGGTCACGGTGCGCACGCGCAATGACGGGCGGAAGTGGGGTCGTCGGAGCATGTCCGTGCACCTCTTCGTCCCTGCGGGTGTCGCCTTCGCCGCACGCACCGCCTCGGGCGACTACCGGATTCTCGTCGCTGTCTCGGACGTCGACTTCAGTGCTGCGTCGGGTGATCTCCGCCTTGCATCGTTCAGTGGTCGGGCGCGCGTCAAGACCGCGAGCGGCGATCTGACGATCGGCGAAGCGACCGGGGGGCTCCAGGTCGGGACCGCGTCCGGTGACGTTCGCGTTGACACGTTCGAAGGCGACGCGCAGATCAGCACCGCGTCCGGTGACGCGGTGTTCGGCACGGCCTCGGGATCGGTATCGATGAAGACCGCGAGCGGCGAGGTGACCATCCGGCGCTTCGCGGGTGTCAGCTTCGATGGTGCCGCGATGTCGGGCGATTTTGACATCGGGTTGGTCCCCGGCATGTCGATTGATGCCGATTTTCAGACGCTCTCAGGCAGCTTCCGCAACCTCACCCCAGCCGGCACCGGCGAGCAGTCGATCAACGCCTCGATGCGGATCAAGACGCTCTCGGGAGACATCGTCTTGCGGTGACGTACGCATCGCGAGACATGCCTCCGTCGTAGGTTCTAGGATCGACGTCATGGCGTTCGACTTCGAATCTCGCTTCAACCGGGCCGCCGCCTGGCCACACGGTGAAGAAGAAGAGCACCCGTTGATCATCGGCATCGCCGGCGGATCGGGCTCCGGGAAGACAACCATTGTCCAGAGCGTCGTCGACATCGTGGGCCACGACGTGGTCGTCCAGATCCCCCACGACGCCTACTACCGCGACCAGGACCATCTCACCTACGACGAGCGCACGAAGATCAACTACGACCATCCCGACTCGCTCGAGAACGAATTGATGATCGAACATCTCTCGGCGCTCCGGTCGGGTATCGCGGTCGACCGCCCCGTTTACGACTTCGGCACCCACACGCGCGCTCACGAGACGCAACGGGTGGAGCCGGAGCCGGTGATCATCGTCGACGGGATCCTCGTCCTTGCCGATCGGTCGCTTCGGAGCCTGATGGATCTACGGATCTACATCGACACCGACGCCGACCTTCGTCTCATGCGGCGGCTCCAGCGAGACATCGTCGAGCGCGGGCGCACCGTCGACTCGGTGTTGGCGCAGTATGAGGAGACCGTCCGGCCGATGCACTTGCAGTTCGTCGAACCGTCGAAACGATATGCCGACATCATCGTTCCAGAGGGCTACAACCCGGGGGCGATCGGTACCGTGACGTCGATGATCCGGCACTTCATGACGGAGCGGAACGCCCCCGTCTGAGTGCCTCGTCGACGAGCGGATTCGCTGCATCGGAGTACATCTCGTGACCTCGCGCCGAGGCGTGGAAGAGATCCGCCGCCCACACATCGCGGTCGTAGGTGAACCGATCGAACTCAGGGCCCCATGCCTGTGACTTGGGCACGTCGTAGGTGTGGGCGACCCTCCCGATCGCGTGATCGATTGCGCGGCCACGCACGCGAGCGACCCCGCGGGCAAGGGCCGGCAAGCGCGGAATGGTCCCGAGATCGCCAACGCCGCACACGGCGACGGCGGGGAAGGCGTTGACCATGGTTTTCACCACCTGGTCATAGGTGGCTTCGAAGCGGTTCACGGGCGTCATCCGGAGAGCGTCGTTGCCTCCGACGGACAGCACGGCAAGATCGCCGCCGAGCACGATCGCGCGATGGACCTGGTTGTCGCCCACGTCCTTGATTCTCGAACCGCCGACGGCGACCGAGATCAGTTCGACGTGATACCGGTCGCTCAAGTGGATCGCGGTTCTGCGAATCCAGCAGTCGTCGAGTGGATCCACCCCGGGCGCCGTGATGGTGCTGTCGCCGAGGGCGATCATCCGGAGCGGAGGAAGGGACGGGTCGCCAAACGACCCGGAGGGGTCCTGGTCGGTCAGGCTCTCGAGGTCGGGCCGTTGGATTGCCTGCACCATCTGAGCGGCAAACAAACCGCCGACCGCCATGGGACGTTTCGCTCGTTTCCAGAAACTCTTCGCCATCCGCACAGGTTACCGGTCTACCCCCGCCACGAACCCAGGGTTCTCCACCTCGTATATGACGCCGTCAGCCCACAGAATGGGAACGGGGGTCAGACCTCGGCGGTCTTCAGCCACCGCGGGGCGTCTGAGTGGTAGCCGCGTCGCAGGAGCTCCCCCATCGCCGCTGAGTTTCTCCGCATCGCGGCATCGTCCCATCGGGCGGGATAGCCGTTGTTGGAACGCGGAGTGATTGCGGTGCGGAACGTTCGGTCGTACTCGTCGATCAGTTCGTCATCCGTGAGGATGCGAACGGGCAGCTCCTGAACGCTGCGGGATCCCATAGCGCCTCCATCGCTCGGCATACCTCCCGCGTCGGCATCTCGACCGGCATTCTTGAGTCGGTGGGACTCAGAATGAGACGGTCGACCCACAGCGGACTGGTGATGCTGTGCTCATGGCCTTCGTCTGGGTCGCTTCACACATCGCGGTGAAGGCCGGGAGCCAACCGGAGCTCGACGCCCTCCATAGCTCCAGGTCAGCGACGACCGGCGCCGGACCGCACGCCGTTTCGTCGCCCCCCAGGTGGCGGTCAAGCGCCGGGGTTTTGGCACCTATCCCGGTGGCATGGCGCTTGTCACCTGGCCCGGCTGCGGGCACGACGTCTCGACCGAAGCCCCTGTCTGTCCCACTCAACTGCCAACGTGCGCAGGGTGAACCGGAGCGATCGCGATCGTCCTCGTACGTGGATTCATCATGCTCTTTGGCCTCGCCGGATGGGAATGGACCGACGAGGGAGCGGATCGCGACGGCTGGATCGCTATCCCGGTGCCAGAGCGATTGACGGCGGTTCTGGTGCGGTGACGACGACGGGTTGAGGTGACGAACTGCACCCCGCGAGCCGACCTCCAATGGGGACGAGACCGGTCGGCCGGCCCCTCATGGCTCCGATGCTGGCGAGCCATATCCCGGCTCACCGGTCAGACGTTGAATCGGAAGAAGATGACGTCGCCTTCTTTGACGACGTAGTCGCGACCCTCGAGGCGCCACTTGCCCGCGTCCTTGGCGCCCTGCTCGCCGTCGCACGCGATGAAGTCGTCGTACGCGATCACCTCGCCTCTGATGAAGCCTTTCTCGAAGTCCGTGTGGATCTCCCCGGCCGCCTGCGGTGCCGTGGCGCCCTGATGCACCGTCCAAGCGCGCGCCTCTTTGGGGCCGGCCGTGAAGAACGTCCTCAAACCGAGGAGGTGATACGCAGCGCGGATGACCTTGTTCAGGCCGGGTTCGTCGAGCCCGTACTCGGCAAGCATCTCGGCGCGATCATCGTCGTCGATCAATGCCAATTCCGCTTCGAGGTTCCCGGAGATGACGACGACGTCCGCACCTTCATGGGCTGCGTACTCCCGCACCGCGTCGACGTAGGCATTCTCAGTGAGACCCGCCTCATCGACATTCGCGATGTACATGGCTGGTTTCGCCGTTAGGAGAAACAGATCGCGGACGATGAGTTGCTCGGCGGGCGTGACCTCCATCGACCGGACCGGCCGGCCGTCGGAGAGGTGAGCCTGAAGGCGCTCGTAGACGGCGAGCATGGCCGCTGCCTCTTTCTCGCCGGCACGTGCCTTGCGCTCCGCCTTGTCGATGGCTCTCCCGACACCTTCGAGATCGGCGAGCGCGAGTTCCATATCGATCGTCTCGAGGTCGGAGGTTGGATCGATCTCGCCCGCCACGTGGACGACGTTGGGATCGTCGAAGCAGCGAACGACCTGGGCGATGGCGTCGGTCTCCCGGATGTGGTGGAGGAACTGGTTGCCGAGGCCCTCACCCTGAGAGGCACCCTCGACGAGTCCCGCAATATCGACGAACTCGACCACCGTCGGCACGATCGCCTCCGGCTTCACGATGTCGGCGATGGCGGCGAGGCGTTCGTCCGGCACGAGAGCGACGCCGAGGTTTGGCTCGATGGTGCAGAACGGGTAGTTCTCCGCCTGGATCTCACCCTTGGTGAGCGCGTTGAACAGCGTCGACTTTCCGACGTTGGGGAGCCCGACGATGCCACAGCGGATACCCACGAGAACCTTCCAGGGAGGAGGATCGGAAGAATAGGGCGAACCGGCTGTGACCACGCTGCCGCGGTCGGGGCCGCTGGGACGGATGGCGGGCGGTTGGCCTAACGTCTGCACGTGAAGAACGACACGCTGACCACCCTGATCGAGTCCAGCGACCTCGATGGCCTCGTTCGGTACGTCGACGGTCTTGTGGTGGCCCGCGATTGGAGCGGGATCGAGGTGATGCGCGACCGCTGCCGCGAGGCGGTCGAGCGCGGCAAACAGGTCTGGGGTCCCGCCGAGTATGCCGAGTACCGGATTGCGCTCGACGGACCGGCCGACCGAGCCGTGGAGGTCCTCGGTGACGGCAAGGGGAGGTATGGCCCGGGTCCGCTCTGGGAGGTCGTCGCGTCGAGCCATCCGTGGCGTGACCTCGAACCGCTGGTGACCGTGCCAACGCTGAGGGCCCTGATGGGGCACGAGCGGTCGATTCGCGGCGACACGGTCGACCCGGACACCATCGATCCCCACATCCTGGAGACACCGACGACGCTCCAACCCTGGGAGCCTGACTATCCAACCGTCGTGTATCGGGCCGACGGCGCCGACTTTCCGGAAGGGGACCGGAGCCCACTCACGTGGGTCGATCTGCCAGACACCGCAGCATCGGTTGACGATGAGGGTGTCGGCGAAGCGCTGCTCGCGCTCGTCCGGCCCTGGTGGGACGAGTCGAGCGGTCACGCCGATGTTGTGCAGGTCGAAGGGACAGCGCTCAGCGCGATTCGGGCACTGGGGCCACACCGGGCGAGGGTGGCTGACGTACCGCTCGCCGAAGCCCTGTCCGCCATGGTGTGGACCGGGGCGAGCGGTGGAGCCTTCGGCAGCCGGCGCGGTACGCCCGTCGGCCGAACGCTGACCTGGCTCGTGCTCGCCGCGGCGCTCGGCTACGACGAGATTCCCCAGGATCCGTCCGTGCTCGACGAAGCCTCGGAACTCCGGTGGGTGCTCTGGAGCCCGGGCGACGCGGTCGGTGGCTGGGCGTTGCACCTGGTCGTGGAGGATCCCCAAGATGGCGTCGCCTGGGCCATCAGCGCGGTCGATATGGCATAGGGCGACGCCCTACGGCGCAGACACCTGGATCACGGCGTAACGTTGAAGTATGACGGCTGGGCGCACCGTGGAAGGCGAGTCAGGAAGATCGTCGATCGTCGCTGCCGTGCTGTCGGCCGTTATCCCCGGAGCCGGCCAGTGGTATGTCCGCCGGTTCGTTCGCGGAGCGATCTTCTTTGCACCGCTCGCCGTCGTTGGCATCACCGCAGTGGTGGCAGTTGCCAGCGGAGCGATCGGGTTCCGCTCTCTGCTCTCATGGGCTGTTCAGCCCGCGCTCCTGAAGATGTCGTTGGTTGTCAACGGCGCTCTGCTGGTCTGGCGAGTTGCCGCCGTCGTCGATGCGTACCGGGTGGCCGGCGGCAGACGCTCATCGCCCCGAGTCGCCGCACTCGCCCTCGGGGTCCTCGTCATCCTCGTCGCGGCCCCACAGATGGCCGCAGCGTCCTATACGGTCCGCGGCATCGCGCTCCTCGAGACGGTGTTCGTTGCCGAGGAGAAGCCGAAGCCGACGACGACCGTGCTCTCGGCCGAGTTGAAACCCGAACCGGTCGCCCAGGATGTTCGATCCGTCTGGACCGAACCGGCGGCGTTCGAGTTCGACCGTTCAGCACGGAACCTCGTGTTCCGTCCCGGGATCGGTGACCCGGAGGCGGTTGCCACGTGGGCGGAAATCGTCGCGCCGCCAACGCCTGAAGCGCCCTTCCTGCCGTTCGACGAGCGGGTCGGAGCGGAACGGCTCACCATCCTGCTGGTCGGAGGCGACGAGGGGCCGGGCCGCGACGGCCTCCGGACCGATTCCATGATCGTCGCCACCGTCGACGTGAACACCGGCGAAGCGGCCCTCTTCGGTCTGCCCCGGAACTTCAAGCGCGTCCCGCTGCCGAAGGCGTTCCGGAGGTCCTTCGTCAATCTCCAGAAGGAAGTCCATGCGACCGAGGGCGTGGACAAGGACGGTGACGGGTTCTTCGACCACTGGACGGACCTGGACGGTGACGAGATCCCCGACCTGCCGCCGTTCGTCTCGTGCCGCTGTTTCCCGGTGATGCTCAACAGGGTCCACCAATACACGAATGATTGGACGGAGACGTACCCCGACACCCCGGATCCGGGACTCGCCGCCCTGCGCGATGTCGTCGCAAACCTAATCGACCTGCCCATCGACTACTACATGATGGTGAACATGGAGGGCTTCGTCGATGTGATCGACGCCATCGGCGGGGTCGAAGTGATGGTCACCGAGCCGTACCACGTCGCTGTCTCGGCGCCCTCCGAGGATTCGCCGAAGGCCAAGGTCAACGTCGAACCGGGGCTGAACCGACTGACCGGCCTCGAAGCGCTTGCGTACTCGCGCTGGCGGATCGGTTCGTCCGACTACGACCGGATGCAGCGCCAACGGTGCCTCATCCGTGCGGCCGCCGACCAGGCCGACCCGCTGACCGTTGCCCGATCGTTCCACGCGTTGGCCGATGTCATCGAGCGGTCGGTGGTGACCGACATCCCGCTGATCCTGCTGCCCGACCTGGTTGACATCCTCGGCAGGGTCGACATGCACCGCATCGCCACGGTCGGACTCGTGCCTCCGCGATACAACAGCGGTCGTGCGCCGGGTGGATACCCGATTCCCAACGTCAGCAGAATCCGATCCAAGGTTGCTGAAGTCCTCGAGGGCGGCGTCCAGGAGTTGAGCACCGAATCTGGAAGCGAGTGTGGGACGTAGTTTCGGTCAGCGCAGGTTGGCTTCGGCCGCCTGAGGATCATCCACCGTTACGGCGAAGTGAAGTCCCTCCGCGTTCGAGTGGAGGAGGTAGATCGAGTCGATGTTCACGCCCGCGTCGGCAAGGCGTTGCGCAACCTCGGCGAGGGCTCCCGGCTCGTCAGGAAGGAACGTGTCGAGTACGAGCCGTTCCTCGAAGTGGAGTCCGGCGGTCTGTAGCACCCTCCTCGTCGCGTCGGCGTCGTCCGGCATGAGGCGAACGAGGCTCTCGTTGTCCGAGCCGATCGCGGCAAGCGATTGGATGTGGACGCCGGCGTCTGACAACTTGCGTGCGAGAGTGGCGAGCTGACCCGGCTGATTTGCGAGGGTGACCGAGAACTCTTTCATGGACTCATCCTACGCCATGAGACCTCAGCGTGGATCGCAATGACGATGTCGGGAGAGCGCGATGGTCGTACGACACGAACGATCACGGGGAAGAGAAGCGTCGCGACCATGGCAACGACGATGGCCACGACGATGGCCGCACGCATGATGCGGCGGCGTCGGAGCTGCTCGATCTCCTCGGGGGTCAGGTCGTCGTCCACACGCCGATTCTGGTCGACTTCGAGACTCCATGCGTATCGAACATATGTTCGATTAGTCTGGTCGGATGGCACGGTACGCAGAGCTTCACGCTCACACGAACTTCAGCTTCCTCGATGGAGCCTCTCATCCACATGACCTCGTCGCGGCCGCTGCCGAACTGGGGTACACCGCCCTCGCGGTTACCGATCACGACGGATTCCGCGGTGCGGCCAAGGTCCACGTCGCCGCCCGCGACATCGGTCTCCCGATCGTGTACGGAACCGAAGTTGGGATGAGCAGGGAGTCGCCGGTCGCCGGTCGCCGGTCGCCGGTCCTGGGAGAGGCTGAGACTGCCCCCTCTGCCAGGCCGAGGCGGGGGAGGATTCGGCGGATGCATGGGAACAAGCCGGTCGACATCCCAGCCACCGATCACGTCGTGCTGCTCGCCCCGGACCCGGCAGGCTACGCGGCCATCAGCCGGTTCGTGACCAGAGGGCAGTTCCGTGGGAAGAAGGACCTACCGGCCTACGACTACGCCGAACTCGACGAGGCCTCGCGGGACGGCAACCTCGTAGCGCTCACCGGGTGCCGCGATGGTGCCGTCCCCCGGGCAGCGCAGGACGGCGACCTCGCGGGGGCGATGGCGGCAGCGGCGAGGCTTCGGGAGATCTTCCCAGGTCGTCTCTTCATCGAACTCACCCACCACGGGATGCCGGACGACGATGATCGGAACAATCTGCTCTTTGAAGTGTCACGACGTCTCCGCATCCCGTGCGTGGCGACCAACAACGTGCACTATGCCCGGCGCCGCGATGCCGATCTCGCCGAGGTCCTTGCAGCGATCGCCGGCAGACGCGACCTCGATACTGCAGATGGCTTTCGGCCCGCGACCGATCTGCGTCACCTTCGTTCCCCCGCCGAGATGGCGTCCCGGTTCGCTCGCTATCCGGAGGCCGTCGATCACGCGGCCGATCTCGGGGAGTCGCTCGCGTTCGATCTCGACCTCCTCGTCCCCGAGCTTCCCGACTTCCCGAAGCCCGGATCGTTCACGACCGAGGATGAGTATCTGAGGCACCTCGTAGAAGAAGGCGCCCGTGGCGTCTATCCGGGTCGAGAGGATGGGATCGATGCGATCGCCCACCGTCGTCTCGACCACGAACTCGCGGTGATCAGCGAGCTTGGGTTCTCCGGGTTCTTCCTCGTCGCGTGGGACATCGTCACGTATGCCCGGTCACAGGACATCTACTGCCAGATCCGCGGTTCGGGAGCAGACTCAGCCGTATGCCGGTGTATCGGGCTGACCCGCGTCGACCCGATCCGCCTGAGCCTGCCATTCGAGCGGTTCCTCTCCGAGGAGCGCGGCCGGCCACCGGACATCGACATCGACTTTGAAGCGGAACGGCGCGAGGAGGTCATCCAGTACTGCTACCGCCGCTACGGCAGGGAACGGGCCACGATGGTGGCAAACGTCATCACCTACCGGGCCAAATCCGTGCTCCAGGACGTCGGGAAGGCATTCGGCCTCACCCAGGCGCAAGTCAACGGACTCACTCGCTACCTCGACACCCGTGATCCTGCATCCATCGGCGAGTCCGTCGACTTGCCGGACGGGCTGACCAGCGACCTCATCATCGATGTGTGCCGACGCCTCGACGGCTTCCCGCGACACCTGGGCATTCACTCGGGGGGCATGGTGGTTGCGCGAAGGCCCCTCTGGGAGACGGTGCCGATGGAGTGGGGGAGGATGGAGGACCGTTCGGTACTCCAGTGGGACAAGGACGACTGTGCGACGATGGGCATCGTCAAGTTCGATCTGCTCGCGCTCGGCGCCCTGAACGCCTTGCACCTGACCGTCGACCTCATCGAGGAGATGCACGGTCTCGATCTCGATCTTGCGACCATTCCCCAGGAACCCATCGTGTACGACATGCTGACCCGAGCCGATACGGTCGGGATCTTCCAGGTGGAATCGCGCGCACAGATGGCGACCCTCCCGAAGCTGAAGCCAAGGAGCTTCTACGACCTTGCCATCGAGGTAGCACTCATTCGACCCGGTCCCATCCAGGGGCAATCGGTCCATCCGTTCCTCCGTCGCCGCAACGGCGAGGAGCCGATCCGGTACCCGCATCCATCGGCCGAGCCGATCCTCAAGAAAACGCTCGGCGTTCCGGTGTTCCAGGAGCAGTTGATGGAGCTCGCCAGAGTCTGTGCCGGTTTCACCCCCGGCCAGTCCGATCGTCTCCGGCAGGCCATGACCCACAAGCGGGCATCCGAGGCTATGGGCCGGCTACGCGATGAGGTGTTCGCCGGTATGGCGAGCAACGGCGTCGTCGGCGCCCCGGCCGACGAGATCTGGGAGAAGCTCCAGGGGTTCGCATCATTCGGGTTCCCGGAGAGCCACTCGGTGTCGTTCGCCTACATCGTGTACGCCGCAGCCTGGTTGAAGTATCACTGGCCTGCCGAGTTCTTCGCCGGGCTGCTCAATGCACAGCCGATGGGCTTCTACACCCCCAACTCCCTGGTGCAGGATGCCCAGCATCACGGCGTTGTCGTGCTGACCCCCGATGTGAACCGGTCGGCGTTCGATTGCACGATTGAGCCGATCGAGGTCGGCCAGAGCGACACCGTGGAGTACCTCAGGGGATCGTGGCGGCGGGGGAGGGGCCCGATCGACGATCCGGACCGCCCCGCAGTGGGACTCCGCCTCGGCCTCCGATATGTCAGAAACCTCGGTGAGAGCGAGATCGTCCGGATTGAAGCGGCCCGGATGACCGGCGGTGACTTCAGTACTCCGGAGGACCTCGCGCAACGGACAGGGCTCGCCCTCGACGCGTACGAGGGTCTCGCGGCGTCCGGTTCACTCGTTCCGGTGGGTCTCGATCGGAGAGATGGAATGTGGACGGCGGGGATGCTCACCGAACTCGGACCCGATCGTCTGTCGCTACCTGTGGGAGATGCCGTTCCTCCGCTCAAGGAGATGACGCTGCAGGAACGAGTCCAGGCCGACCTCTGGTCGACGGGGATCTCGACGATCCATCCGGTCTCTCTGCGCGGGCGGCACTCACCGACCACGGATGCTTGTCGATCGATGCGGTCCTTGCCGACCGCCGACACGGCACCCGCGCCCGCGTCGGCGGGATCATCACCCATCGCCAACGCCCATCGACCGCTCGTGGTGTCCGCTTCTTGAATCTTGAGGACGAGACCGGTCTCCTGAACGTGGTCGTCCTGCCGCACGTGTGGGAGACCCACTACGAAATCGCACGCAAGGCCGTCGGTGTGGTGATCGATGGCGTCATCGAACACGTCGACGGTGTCACGAACTTCGTCGCCCATCGGTTCGAGCGGTGGTCGATCGATCGGGTCCCTTCGCGAGATTTCCGATAATCGGATTTCACTTTCGAGGGTCGATCTGCCGATGAAGATCTGTAGTCGACATGGAGGACCGATGACCAAGACGTTCACTGGAGCAGTGATGCTCCCCGGAGAGGCAGGGAACGGCCTCGAAGCTACCTTGCGCCTCGACCCGGAGCGTGTGACGCTCACGGCCGGCGATAGCCAACTCGGGTCCTGGGACCGTGCCGACTATCTGATCACGCCGGAGAGCAACGGTTCATTTGGGCTCACCCTCGGTGGTGAGACTCTCCTGTTCCGACCCGACTCACCCGCCGAATTCTCCGGGACATCCGCTGTTCCACTTGCCGAACCCCAGGCAGAGCCGCCGATCACGATTCCGACCAGCGAGACCTCTTCGGCGTCCATGCCGGCGAAGACCGAAGAAGTCGATATCGACGACGCATTCGTCGACATCCGGCCGCTCACGGATCTGAACGACGATGGCGGCCTGTCCCGCGGATTCGTTGCGGTGATGAGCGTTGCCGCCGGTGTGCTCTCGATTGCTGCCGTCGTCACCGCAGCCCTGGTGTAGGACCTTCTACAAGCGGGCTCTGGCGACGTCGCCGAGCACCGCGACCGCGTGATCGGTGTCCTCCTCGGACACATCAAGGTGGAAGACCGCGCGTATCCGGGTCGGACCGAGCGAGAGTGTGTCGACGCCTCTCGCCCGGAGGTCGGCAGCGAAATCTTCCGCATCCGAGACGTCGAAGTAGACGAGGTTCGTCTGAACCGACCGCAAGTCCACCGCCAACCCATCCAGTCCGGCGATGGCCTCTGCGAACCGACGCGCATGCGTGTGATCGTCGACGAGACGATCCCGGTTGTTCTCAACGGCGTACAGGGCACCGGCGGCGATGATGCCGGCCTGACGGAACCCGCCTCCGTACATCTTCTTGAACCATCGGGCCCGGTCGATCAACTCCTTCGGGCCGGCGAGCGCCGAACCGATGGGAGCACCGAGGCCCTTCGAGAAGCACACATTGACGGTGTCGGCCGTCGATGCATAGTCATTGAGCGCAACACCCGTTGCCGCCGCGGCGTTCCAGAGTCTGGCGCCATCGAGATGGATCGCGAGGCCGGAGCGCTTCGCCGCGGCCTGCACGGCCTGCATCGATGCGAGCGGCCAGATCGTTCCACCTGCTTCATTGTGAGTGTTCTCCATCGTGACCAGCGTCGTTGGATCGAAGAGTCCGGGAGGGAACTCGGGGGAGGGACGCGGTGCGGCCGCGATGACCTGGTCGGGGGTGAACACGCCGAGGTCACCGTCCAGAGGCACGATTGAGACACCAGCCAGTGTTGCTGGAGCGCCGCTCTCGTGGATGCGAATGTGGGAACCGGCATCCATGACGATCCGATCGCCGTGGCGTGTGTGCACCCGGATCCCGATCTGATTCGCCATTGAACCAGACGGCACGTAGACGGCGTCTTCCTTGCCGAGGAGGTCGGCGACGTACCGTTCGAGCCGGATGACGGTCGGGTCGTCGCCGAGTACGTCGTCACCGACGGGCGCCGAAACCATTGCTTCGCGCATCTCGGGCGACGGGCGGGTCACCGTGTCGGAGCGGAGGTCGATCATCCCATTTCCCAATCACCGTCGTCGAACAGCCGGGGGTGGAGGGCGTACGCGAGGGTGCCGCGGGACCGCGGTGCCTGGTCCCATATGGCGACGTCGAGGTCGAATGCGACGACCGTCGCGGTGCGAACGGCGATCCGGCCTCCGGTGATTCGCTCGGCGAGCATTGACCAGGTCGGCTCGTGTCCGACGAGCATGAGCCGTCCGGCATCGCCCCCGCATCGTGCAGCGACCGCGAGGGCGTCATCGGGGCTGGCGCCGTAGAGCTCGTCCGCGATCTCGAGTGGCGCCTCCCATCCTCCAGAAAGGCGAACGATGGCCGCCGTCGACTCGGCGCGCAGTGCAGGAGACGAGATCACCCGATCGGGAATCTCGCCCATCTTCCGGAGAACAACCCCCATCGTCGCCGAGGCGCGTTCGCCGCGTCGGCTGAGCGGTCGGTTCCGGTCGCCGCGGTTCGATGTATCCCAGTCGGACTTTCCGTGGCGGAGCAGCATGAGTCGTGGCATGGGGCGAGGTTACCTGCCCGATTCAGCCACCGGCCGTCGATGCCAGCAGGATCTGGGCGAGGTAGTACAGGGGGAGTCCGACCACACGGTTGGTGACGCCGGGGGAGACAAACTGGTTCCTGGCCACGGCGATGTCGGAGCAGTAGAACAGCGCCGCTCCGATCGGGACAACAGCCGTCGCCCCCGCCCCGTACGCTCCAACGGCCATTCCCACCATCACACTGATAACGACGATGTACGCGCCCACGGGACCCGCCATGTCGCCGACGAACGGGCGGAGCCATCGCCACACCCCGGTCGCCACAGCCGCCAGCACGAAGGCCGCAGCGGTCGCGAACCGTGCGTCGACGCCGAGGACGCCAAACGCAAAAGAGTACGCCACGTGACCGAGGAGGAACGTGACGAGGCCGCCCAGGAACGCGGGGCGCGAGCTATACGTCAGGAGAAGGTCGCCGATCCACGAGAACGCAAGCCCAAGGAGAACCAACCGGCCGTAGGTGTTCGACATGCCGTCGACCGACAGAGCAATAGCGATGAACCCGGTCGATGCGAGCACCTTGAAGACGCGTGCCAGCGACGACCCGCTGGTCTCAGCCCAGACGAGCGCCGCGGCGAACACGACGGTGAACGTGATGGCGGATGCGGTCATGGCCGATCAGCCTATCGCCCGGGCCAGTAGCATCCATATCGAGAGAGAGGACGTGTCATGCAGATCAACGAGACGATGAACGAGGCGTTCAACCGCCAGATCACGATGGAGCTTCAGGCGGCGCACAACTACCTCGCCATGGGTGCCTGGCTGGAGTTCGCCGGATTCTCCGGGATGTCGACATGGATGCAGGCCCAGTCGGCCGAAGAGACCACGCACGCAATGAAGTTCTATCAGTTCGTTCTCGATCGCGGGGGAAGCGTCAACCTCGGACCGCTTGACACTCCACCGTCGGAGTTCGTCTCCGTCGTCGATGTCTTCGAGACGGCGCTGGCACAGGAGCGGGACGTCTCAACCGCCATCAACGACCTCTACGGCCTCGCAAGCGCGGAGCGTGACTTTGCCTCGACGCCGCTCCTCGACTGGTTCGTGACCGAACAGATCGAAGAGGAGGCAACCTTCTCACAGATCCTCGACGACCTCGTCCTGGCCGATGGCAGTCCGCAAGCCATGCTGTTCCTGGACCGCGAGTTCGGAGCGAGGAGTACGGCCGAGTAGGCCATCAGTTCGGGTCCGAGGCGCAGTCGTACGCTGGGCGACCGGGAATCGTCAGCAGTAGCCGGTCGGCCGTCGGTCGGCCCACGGCTGTGCCCGCTCCAATTGGCCGGCGAGGGACAAGAGCGTCTCCTCGTCTCCGAATCTCCCGAGGAAGTGCGAACCAACCGGGAGACCATTGGGCGTCCAGTGCAGCGGAACGGACATGGCCGGGAGGCCGGCGAAGTTGCCGAGCGGGGTGAACGCGACGTACCGGTAGACCCGCTCGATCAACTCCTCCCACGACAGGCTCTGGTCGAACCAGCCAAGCGGTACCGGGGGAGACCCGAGCACCGGGGTGAGGAAGGCGTCGTAATCGGTGAGGAACGCAGCCGTCTCATGGGCGATCGCCTGGAGCGATGCCTCGGCCGTCAACAGGTCTGCCTGCGATCTGCGGCTCGATCGGTCTGCGAGGTGGACCGTGAACGGCTCGAATGCCGGCAGACCGGTCTCTCGCTGGTCGAGCCGCGAGATCAGGCGCATGGTTCTGCGATCACCTGCCACTCGTCGAACTCTGCGCACGGCAGGGACCCGTTCGCACGCGGCATCGAGGACGGTGCTGAACGCGTTCGCGGCGAGGGCCGCCCACACCTCGATGAAGGCCGCGGCCATGGCATTGCCGTCAACGACCGGAGAGGCTTCCACGACGTCGTGGCCGAGGCTCTCGAGGAGCGCTGCAGTTGCGAGCACGGCTGCTTCACACTCCGGGTGAACGCGATCCCCGCGGAAATCGCGGATGCCGAAACCGATCCGAAGATTGCCGGGATCGCGTTCCACGGCATCGGCGAACGGCGCCCGCGGTTCCGGCACCCAGTAGCGATCGCCTGGGGCCGCACCATGGGTCGCGTCGAGGAACGCCGCGCTGTCGCGAACGCTCCGTGTCACGGCATGCTCGGATGACAGGTAGTCGACCGGTCCTCCTGGGTGGCGAGGATTCCGCCCACGTGACGCCTTGAGACCGAACAGGCCGGTCGCCGAAGCTGGAATACGAATCGACCCACCGCCGTCGCTCGCCTGGGCGAGGGGGACGATCCCTGCCGCGACGGCCGCTGCCGCTCCGCCGCTCGACCCTCCCGCCGAACGGCTGAGGTCCCAGGGATTCCTTGTCGGTCCGTGGAGGACCGGTTCAGTGGTCGGCAGGAGGCCGAATTCAGGAGTGTTCGACCTTCCGACTGTGATGAAGCCGGCGCGCTCGATACGGCGGCTGAACTCTGAGGTGGTGTCGCCGATGTAGCTGCGGAAGAAGACGGAACCGAACGTGACCGGGACACCTTCTTCGACAACGAGGTCCTTGATCAGGATCGGTACACCTGCGAAGGGTCCTCGCTGATCCGTCGAGCCGGCCTCACGGCGTGCTTCCTCGGCTCGATCCCAGATGACGGCGTTGATGGCCGGGTTCGCTCTTGCGATCCGCTCCACGGCGGCTTCGACAAGTTCGCCTGCGTGGATGTCGCCGGCTGCCACCAGTCGCGCCAGGCCGACGGCGTCGAGGTCTTCGTAGTCGCGGAAGGCTTCCATGGCGCCAATCTATCGCACCCGGAAGAACGGTCGTTCCGGGAATCGCCCGTCCTCCGAGAACCGCCTATCGTGCGCCGTTCCCTGAGAGAAGGTGAACATGACGGCATCTGCATCAGCAGTCTCCCAACGGGCGCTCCGCGTCGCCGCGTCGGCAACACTCGCGATCACCAATCAAGCGAACGCCCTGCGTGCTGCCGGACAACCCGTGATCGGCTTTGGTGCCGGCGAACCCGACTTCCCGACGCCGGGCCACATTGTCGATGCAGCCCGCGAAGCAGTCGATGATCCGTCGACCCACCGCTACAGTCCCGCCGCCGGTCTGCCACCGCTCCGTGCCGCCGTCGCTGCCGCAACGACACGCGACTCGGGACTGGCGGTCGATCCGTCGCAGGTCATGATTACGAACGGTGGCAAGCAGGCTGTGTATCTGGCCCTCCAGGCGCTCCTCGATCCGGGCGACGAGGTCCTGCTGCCGGCGCCCTATTGGGTGACATACCCCGAGGCGATCGGTCTCGCCGACGGTGTGACCGTCCCGGTGCCGACCGACGACAGCGCGGGGTTCCAGGTGACCGTCGACCAACTCGAGACAGCAACGACCGATCGGACCAAGGCGCTGATCTTCGTGTCGCCGTCGAATCCGACGGGTGCGGTGTACCGCCGGGAGCGGATGGCCGAGATTGGCCGCTGGGCCGCTGATCGCGGCATCTGGGTGCTCACCGACGAGATCTATCAGCACCTCGTGTACGCCCCGCGAGCGTTCCACTCATTGCCGGTCGTGGCGCCGGAAATCGCGGATCGAACCATCGTCGTGAACGGCGTGGCGAAGACCTTCGCGATGACCGGATGGCGCGTCGGTTGGCTGATCGGACCTCCGGAGATCTCCGGTGCGGCCATCAGGCTCCAAAGCCACATCTCGTCGAACGTCGCCAACGTGTCACAGCGAGCGGCACTCGCGGCCGTCGAAGGGCCAATGGATGCCGTCGATGAGATGCGGACCGCCTTCGACCGCCGCCGTCATCTGATGGTGAACCTCCTTCGAGAGGTTCCCGGCGTCGAGTGCCTCGAGCCGGGCGGTGCGTTCTACGTGTTCCCGAACATGGCCGGCTTGCTCGGCCGGGACCTCGGTGGCCGTCGGGCCGACACAACGATGGATCTTGCCGCGCTCCTGCTCGACGAGATCAACATCGCCATCGTCCCGGGCGAAGCGTTTGGTGCACCCGGCTACGCACGGCTGTCCTTTGCGCTCTCCGATACGAACATCGAAGAGGGCCTGACGAGATTGATCGATCTGGCTACCTGAGGCGATCGACTTCATCGACGACCTTCTCCCATGCCGATGAGGCGGGATCGACCAACGCGTCGTGCCCGACACCCTCGAGCTCGTGATAGACGACGGTGTCGCCTTCGTCGGCTGCTCGTCCGGCGAACGAGCGGCTGATCGACGCCGGAATCCGTTCGTCCGCGTCACCGTGGATGACGAGCAGAGGAATCCCGATCGGCAGGTTCTTGATCGGAGATGCGGCCACGTGACGTTCGGGCGACTCGTCCGGCTTCCGGCGCATGAATGCCTCAACGGCCCCGTCACCGACATCGGCGTCGTGCGCCGCTTCCAGGTCGCCAATGGGGGCGAGGGCAGCGACGGCAGCAATCGGCAGTTCCCGAATACCGGTTGCAACCTGCAGCGCGAGATGTCCCCCAGAGCCGTGACCGACCAGGATCACACGATCGAGATCGAGTTCGTGCCCGGCTGCGAACTCGGAGAGTGAGGCGATCGCCTGGGCCACGTCGGCTGTGGTCGCACGCCATCCGCCGCCTGATCCGACGCGCACGAACTCGATGTTCCAGGTCGCCCAGCCGCGACGCGTCAGATCGACCGCGGCAGCGTCGAGCAGGTCACGGGCGGCCGTGTTCCTCCAGAAGCCGCCGTGGATCAGCACGGCCACGGGATGCGGACCCTCACACCGCGGGATCCGGAGATCGCCGACGTTGTCCGCGTCCGGTCCATAGGTGATGGTCTCAACCGGCCACGCGGCCCGAGCAGCGAGATGCCGGATGGCGTCGCGATATCCGACGACGCCGCGGCCGAAGATGGTTGCCACGCACACCTCGGACACAACGGAGATGCGACGCCAGGCCTCCCGGTCTCGGACGTTCGAGATGTGCACTTCGACGGTCGGGATCCCGATGGCGTCGATCGCGTCACGGATCGCATACGAGTAGTGGGTGAACGCACCGGGGTTGATCACGACGGCGTCGGCGTCACGAGCGGCGTGGAGTCGGTCGATGATGTCGCCCTCGTGATTCGACTGGTACGTATCGACCGCGCCTCCGACCTCGACGGCCCACGCCCGGCACGCGTCGTCGAGTTCCTGCAGAGTCGTTGATCCGTAGATCTCGGGCGACCGAGTCCCGATGAGATTGAGGTTCGGACCGTTGATGATGACGATGCGCATGGCCGCTAGTTTCGAGCGAGAGTGTCCGGAGCGCAAGGGCCGATGGTCACGGGAGATGGAGCGGAGCGAGTGCGGCCGCTCGGTCGCGTGTCACCTGGTCGATTTCCGACGGAACGAGGGTGGCGGTGTCCTCCACCACACGGACGATCGAGTCGATGACATTCTCGAGAGTCAGACCGGGGACGACGTCGTCGGCTGCCCCGACGGTTGAAGGCCTCCAGTCGATCTCGAGGGCGTCGTAGGTCGGGACCAGCACATCGCGGACGGCGTCGCCGTTCCCGATGACGAGTACGCCACCAACGTGGGCCGCAGACCGGCCAAGGCGCTGACCGATACCCGCCAGTTTGATCCGTCCTGCGTGGTGAACGCTGAATTCGCCAGGGCAGTACTCACCGGGGATCTCTCCTGCGGCAGACGAAACACCGAGGCGTCCAAGCGCCCGGATGAGGGCATCGGTTGCCGCATGGAACCGCTCGCGGATGCCGCGGATGGGGTCCGGGGTCGGGATCGTCCAGGAGAAGGCAACCGTCTCCTCGTGGAACACGGCCGCCCTGCCGCCGGGCAAGCGAACGATCGGGTCGTAGCCGAGGTCTCGAACGACTTCGACGGCCCGCTCGAAGCCTGCAGCGAGCCGGTCATGCTTGCCGAACGCGACGACGCGCGACGGTCGATAGATGCGGAACGTCTCTGGCAGTTCGCCGGCTGAGACCCGCTCGAGGAGCGCATGGGAGATGCCGGTATCGAAGCCGGCGGAGTCTTCGAATCCCAAACGGGACAGAGCGATCGTGCTGTCTGGCATCACGCGAGCGTAGGGAGATGACCGCCGATATCCGGAGAACGGTGGCACACTTGAAGACGTGTCGAAAGTGCGCACCACCATTGTCGTCTCGCTCGCCGTCACGCTGACCCTCGGCCTGACCGCTTGTGGCGAATCCGGACCGCTTGAGGGTGTCGGCCAACGGTCGGCAGCCTGGGTCACCGCCGCGACAATTCCAACGACGACCTCCCCTCCGGTGGTCGTCGAGGTCGGCGACGAAGGTCTCGTCGGTGCGAGCGCCATCCTATGGGTGAACGACGACATTGGACCGACCGACCCGCCAGATGACCCTCAGGCGATGATCTCGACCGTCTGGAACCGGCAACTGGGCAGCCGTTTCGTGCAGGCCAGCCGCGCCGAGATCGCTTCTGCGCTCCCGACGATGAGGTTCCCCGAGGCGGTGCCGGAGGATGTGCGTTGGGTGACGAGCCAACTGGTGTTCGATCCCGCGACCGGTCTTCTCGACGACAACACATCGGCAGCCTTCGGACTCTGGGTTGTTGAACCGTACACGGCGGAGAGCGGCAGGCTTGGAGTCCTTCGCGTTGGAGGCGCACCCGATGGTGTCGGTGGAGCGAAGAGCGACATTGTCCCGATCATCGTGCCGGACGGTCTGAGCCTCGGGTGGACCGAAGCGGGGCTCCGGTACGAGCTGTTCTGCCAGGCCTCGGTTACCGACGCGGTCTGCAACGCCATCTCGGAGCGATTCGTGCCGCTCAGCGATTTGTTGCTCTCACGATGACACGTATCGCTCTCATCAGCGCCGGGTTGCTCCTCGTCGGCGCCTGCGTCGGCACCGAACCGACGATCGACGAGTATGCGCCGGTCCTCGAGGAACGGGCCGATGCCTACGCCGACGAGGTCGACACGGTCGCCGAGCAGACCGCAGCGGACCTCAACTCGTCGGTGAATCGGCTCCAGGACGATCTGCAAGGCGACGCACTCCTCGAGGCGGCTGTCGCCGAGACCGCGGCATTGTCTTCGGTGCTGTTCGCCGGCATCGGCGACGCCCTTGACCGCTATGTCCGGAACCTCGACGAGATGGCGACTCCGGCTTCTGTCGAGGACGAACACCGTTCGTACATCACGGCCCTGGAGGCCTCACGCTCGGGCATTGCCCCTCTCCTCGCGGCGCTCGGGTCGGCGACATCATTCGAGGAGATCGACCAGGCAATCGCCTCGTCCGGCTTCTCGGATGCGCAGCCACGGGTCGAAGCGGCATGCACCACCTTGGAGCGTGCGGTCGAGTCTCGCGGGCCGAACGTCAACCTGCGATGTGTGGAGACCCGATGATGCGCTCCCGAACCAAGGCTGTGCGCCCTCGCCCGCTCGATGCGCTTCTCGTCGGCGCTGTCGTGTTCCTGACCGCCTGTACGTCGACGGGGGATGCGACGACCACGACGACCGAGGCGGATGGTTGCGCCGATGTCGTGGATGCGACGGTGGAGCGATCCGGCGATCTGTTCGTCGTGACGGCGACCGTGCGAAGCGCCGACACCGGATGGGATCGGTACGCCGACGAGTGGCACGTCCGGATGCCGGACGGCGAGGTGCTCGGCACGCGGGTTCTCGCCCATCCGCACGTCAACGAGCAACCATTCACCCGGTCCCTCACCGATGTCGAGATACCGGCGGCGGCTTCATCGGTTGAGATTGCCGGCTCGCGACTCAGTGGTCGGCTACTGCGGGATCACTGCCACCGTTCCCGTCCCCTGACCGAGGATCGGGTTGGTTCGAGGAAGTGTGTCTTTCTGCGCCGTCGGCCCGCGGCGGCGACGGCACCACCAGCACCGTACGTCCTGATTCGAGCATCACGCGTGCGGAGATGCTCTCCCATGCGTCCCGATTGAAGATCGGTCGGGTCGCGCCCAGGACGACAACATCGGCGTCGAGATCGTCGGCCGCCCGAGCGATCCCGGTGGCTGCATCGTCTCCCTCGACGAAGCGCACGTCGGACGCGATTCGGGCAGACTCGAGTGCGATCCTGACGGGTTCCACCGTCTTGCGGCCGCGCTCGTCGAGATAGCGGGCCACGGCCTCTTCGCGCCCCTCGTCGGACGCGAGGGGACGGCCGTCGGATGCGTGGAGGTCCTCGAGAAAGGCGCGGGGAACCTCGATCACGGTGATGAGTGTGACGCGGCCGTTCTGACCCATGAGGTGGCGAGTGAACTCGACGACCGGCTCCGGGCTGAGAACGCCCGATGTCGCAATGAGCACGTGCATGGAGCCATCCTAGGGTGCAGACACGCACGACGACGCGGGAGGAACAATGGATGCGGCCACACTGAACGCGGTGACCTGGTCAATACCCAACGCCCTGTGCCTGATCGGTTCCCGCGACGGCGACGAGTGGAATGGCATGACGCAATCGTGGGTCACGCAGGTGTCGATGGAACCGGTACTGATCGCAATCTCCGTTGATCACAAGGCCGTAACCAACCGGCTCATTCGGGATGGCGGCTCGTTCTCCGTGAATCTGTGGAACCGAAACGACACCCGGATCTTCCGCACGTTCTCGAAGCCAGCCGATCGCGAAGGACAGAACCTCAACGGCCGGCCCGTTCGCGAAGGCACGACGGGGGTACCGATCTTCGAGGAGGCAGTGGCCTGGCTCGAGTGCAGCGTCACCCAGGTGATCGATGTCGGCACCCATGACCTGATCCTCGGAGAAGTTGTCGATGCTGGCTTCGCTGAAGGCGGTCGGGAGGCCGCGGTCGCGAGGATGGAGGACACCCGGATGAAGTACGGTGGCGTCCGGCGAGGCGGACACTGAACGGAGAAAACATGGAGATCCGATTCGACGGGAAAGTAGCGCTGGTGACCGGTGCCAGTCGGGGGATCGGCGAGGCCATCGCCGCCGAGTTCCTCGCGTCGGGCGCATTGGGTGTGGCGGTCACGTCCCGACGTGCCGAGAACCTTGACGCGGTCGTCGCGAGGCTCGGAGAACCGGATCGCCTCCTTGCCTTCGTGGCGCGGGCTGACGATGACGATGCCGCCGCTGCAGCGGTCGCCGCGGTTGTCGATCGCTTCGGCTCGTGCGACATCCTCGTCAACAACGCCGGAACGAATCCTTCCGTCGGACCCCTGGTGGATGTCAATCTGGGTGCGGTCGACAAGACATGGGCGGTGAATCAGCGGGCGCCGCTGGTGTGGAGTCGAGAAGCATGGCGCCAATCAATCCGCGACACGGGAGGATCCATCATCAACGTGGCCTCGGTTGGAGGGCTTCAGCCCGGATTGGCACTCGGCGCCTACAACGTGTCGAAGGCTGCGCTCATCCACCTCACCCGCCAACTCGCATTCGAAATGGCACCCGGCGTGCGGGTGAACGCCGTGGCACCGTCGGTTGTCCGCACGAAGCTGTCGGCGCTCCTGTGGGACGGCATTGAGGAGCACACCGCATCGCTGCATCCCCTGAAGCGGATCGGCGAGCCAGAGGACGTGGCAGCCGCTGTGGCGTTCCTGGCGTCAGACCAGGCTTCGTGGATCACCGGCGTAGCGCTCCCGATCGATGGCGGAGTTACGGGTGCGAGTCCAGTTCCAGGGATGTGACGGCGGGATCGAAGCCGGGCATGCCTGCCTCGATCCATTCCTCGAATGCGAGCCTGCTGTCTACGTCCCGTCCGCGATCGGCTGCGATCGCGAACCGGAAATTCAAGTAGTCGCAGAACCCCTGGATTGGATCTGTCTCCGGTCTCAGCTCTGCGATACGGAGGGTGAACGGCTCGAAACGGTTCATGCGCCAGTTCATGGCTGATACCGTCCTCGCGGTCGGCGAATCCGGGTCGTAGGGCTGGCCGTGCTTCGCTCGGTGATAGCGCATGTCGCTCAGGATCTGACGCGCCTGGTTGTCGGCGGCGTGGATGCCGGTGAGTTCCCTCAGCCGCTGGGTATGGAACGTTCGGCTTCCCACGCTGACCTCGATGCGGACACGGTGCGAGTCGCCTTGGGGGGTCACATCGACATCGGCGACCGAGAAGCCGAGAGCGTTGAGCCGCGCACCCGCTCGCGAATTCGATAGCGTTCGCCCTCGCCGATCAGGAGATCGGTGGTGAGTTCGTTCCAGAGCGCTGCGTAGCGTTCGGTGATGTCGAATCCAATCTCGAGGTCGGCGGCGTCGAGGTCGTACCCCTGCGATACAGCGATGTCCGACATGTCTCCGGCCAGGTTCACCTGCATGATCTCGAGATCCTCTTCCCGCTGGCCGGTGCTCAACTCGTCGTAGAGGCGCGAGGTCTCCGCGTCGACCATGACCGCTTCGATCGTCGCGGCGTCATACCGATAGAGCACATTTGAGAGCGAACAGTCGCCCCAGAAGCAGCCGGCAAGATGCAGTTCGACCAAGAGGCCGGCGAACGCGTCGAGCAACTGAACCCTTCGGCTCCCGAAGCCACCCCCGGAGACCAACTCACGGTAGGGGAAGGCGTAGTCCACGAATCGTGTGATGATCGCTGCCGAGTACTCGTCGTGCGGATTGGCCCAGGGACGGATGACCGAGCCAGCGGGGATCGCCGATCGCGCGGTCCGCTTCGCGAGCTTCTTGAGCGTCTTGAATTCGTGCTTGGCCAGCCGAACGGGAAGCTCCTTGATCGCGTAGACGCCCTCGGGGTACACGACGAAGATCACCGGGTGTCGGTGGATGCCGGTCGGCATCTCCACGACGTGCGGATCGTCCCATTCCACGATCGGGAGGTCCCACGGGAGGTCGAGAAAGTCAGGGTTGCCCGGCCGGATGTGAAGTTCGGGAACTGCCATGTGGAGACGATAGAGCCACTAGTACCGTTCTGGGAATGGAGCACGCACCCGAACGCATCACTGTCGACCCCGACCACCTCACGATCGAGTGGAGCGATGGAGTGACCACCGCGCTGTCGGGTGGGAGACTGCGGGCTGCGTGTCCCTGCGCCGACTGCCGCGAGCGTCGCGTCGCCGCTGCCTCGCCGATTCTCCTCGGCTCCCAATCGACCATCGACGACGCCCACCTCGTCGGCGGCTACGCCATCCGATTCACCTTCGCCGACGGCCACGTCGACGGGATCTACCCGTACGGCCAATTGCGGCATTTGGGCGAGGACGAATGAGTCGCCAGTCGCCAGTCGCCCGACCGAACGTGCCGAGCGATCTTGCTCCGTGCCGATGAGGTGAGCTGCTACTCCGCTACTCCGCTACTACTCCCGAAACGTCAGACCGCGATAGCCGACGGAGAATCCTGCGGCGACCATGGCTTCGCGGTGGGGAGAGTCGGGGGCGGGGAACGTATTGATGCGTTCCACGGTCCAGTGTCTGAACCGGGGGGCGACCAGCGCCAGGCTGCGGGCAACGAGCGATGAGTCATCCGTGTAGGCGGAGACCGAACGGCCGCTGCGATCGACGAAAGCGACGAGCGCACCGTCGTCGATGACCACGTAGGCGCCACCTCGCCTGGCCGCCTTGGCCGTGGGGTGCTCGGGCCATGCGATTCCGGCTCCGTAGGCGTTGGCAGGGTCGGAGGCGGCGAGGACGATCAGTCCGCCGGGTTCTCGTGAACGGAGGCGATCGACAGCGCCCGGCAGTCCGAACTGGGAGCCTCCGAGCCCTTCAACGAAGTAACCCCGTCGAGCGGTTCCGACCGCCTCGAGGGCCGCAAGCACGGGATAGAGGCCGGCGTACCCCCCGGGGATTCCTTCGGCCAGGACGGTGTCTCGGCCAACGATGCCGTTCCGCTCGAGCAGGGTCTCTGCCATAGCAGCGGCCGACGCCTCGGCGGTCGCCGGTGTGGTGAGCAGATCAGCCACGGAAGACCAGCGGCCGACACCCGACGGTGGGTTGGCGGAGGACAACACCGGTCTGCCCCTCCGGCGGTCAGGGACGCCACCGAGAACGAACGCCCTCACGGGTGCCAGCGTGTCGTTCGTCACTTCTCCGGCCCACACGAGATCCCACAGTGCGGTGAGCGTGCCGGCGGGGTTCCCTCCGCCGGCAGCGGCATAGAGTTCCGAGAAGAAGGAAGCGCCAGCCGCCAGACGGTCCCTGATCGCGTCGTGGAGTGGGCCCTCCGGACCGTCTGCAGTCGCATCCCAGTGGAGGACCGGGACCGAGGAGCGCGGATAGAGGGCAAGCGCCCCGTTGCGATCTCCGATCCGCCCTCTCCCGATCCACACGGCCTCGCCGGTAGCCAGCAGGTCATCTAGTCCGTGTGTCACGCCGCGGTCCGCGAAGACGTCGTCCTCGAGCGTCGAGGCGATCAGGCGGGCGCCGGCGAGTCGTTGCACCACCGTCATCGGTTCGACCGCTCTCGGAGCGTTCGGAGCTACTTCCTGCCATCGGGGGAGGAAGCGGGCGAGGTCGCGGGCGTCGACCGCTTCAACCTCGGATCGGAGCTTGGCGAGGCTTGCTCGCCGGACGCGGCGCAGTACGTTCGTGTCGATCCACTCTTCCTCTGTGCCACCGGGGAGGTAGCCCCCGGGTGCAACACGGCCTGCTGTCTCCAGGCGTGTGAGAATCTCAAGGATGACTGCCGGGGGGAGTCCGAGCACGTGCGCGGCGTCGTTGATGGTGAATGGACCGTGGGTGCGGGCGTACCGTCCCACGACATCGCCGGTGGGGTCATCGACCGATTCGAGGAGGCTCGGGGGCGTCCCCGGCGGAGGCTCGATCCCGAGGGCGTCGCGGAGGCGGGATAGATCCTCGACTGCGGCATATCGGCGATTGCTGATGTCGCCGACCTCAACGATCTGTGCCCTATCCGTCAATGCCGAGAGATGCCCATCGAGGAGTTCAGGATCGAGAACGCGCTGGCGGAGGGCGTCGGTGTCGAGGGGGCCGAGGTGGAGCAGCAAATCGTGAACAGCATCGGCTGACCGAGCAGCGCGATCCTCCGAAAGACGTTGGAGATCCCGCTCCACCTCGTCCATGGCATCGCCGTCGAGGAGATCCCGGAACTCCGGTTCGCCGAGAAGGTCGGCAAGAAGCGATCGGTCGAGTGAGAGTGCAGCGGCGCGACGCTCGGCCACTGGTGCGTCGTAGTCGTACATGAACGAGGCGATGAAGTCGAAGGTGAGTGATGACGCGAAAGGACTCGCTGCCGGCAGATCGAGTTCCACGACGCTCATCCTGCGTTGAGCGATGTCGGTCAGGACTTCCTTGAGCGCAGGCACATCGAAGTGGTCTTGCAGGATCTCCCGGTAGGTCTCAAGCACGATCGGGAACGAACCGTGTCCTTGGGCGACCTCGAGCAGATTGGCGGCCTTGCGCCGCTGGAGCCAAAGGGGTGTGCGTGATCCGGGCCGTCGACGCGGGAGGAGAAGGGCGCGAGCGGCCGCCTCGCGAAACGTTGCGGCGAACAAGGCAGAGTCGGCAACTTCCGAGAGCAGGACCGAGTCGAGGTCCTCTGCGTCGAGCAACAGGTGGCTGGTCGAGGGAGGTTCGTCTGCGTCGGGAAACCGGAACAGGATGCCGTCGTCAGCCCAGATCACGTCGAGGTCGGTGTGACGAGCTTCGCGATACCGCTGGCGTGCGGCGAGGGCCCACGGCGCGTGAACGCGGGCGCCGAACGGGCTGAGCACGGCCACTCGCCAGTCGCCGATCTCATCCCGGAACCGTTCAACAACGATCGTCCGGTCTGATGGCACGGTACCGGTCGCATCCTGTTCGTCACCGATGAAGGCGGCGAGGTTCTGGGCTGCCAGGGGATCGAGGTGATACTCGGATTGGAGGACCGCCGTCGCCGCTGCTCGGTCGAGACCGCTGATACGGCGGGTGAATGCGCCGATGGCGCGGCCCAGTTCGAGGGGCCGTCCGACCATATCTCCATGCCAGAACGGCATCTTGCCTGCGCCGATTCCGGGCGCCGGTGTGACCACCACCCGATCCTGGGTGATCTCGTCGACCCGCCAGGTCGACGACCCGAGGACGATCCGATCGCCGACCCGACTCTCGAAGACCATCTCTTCATCGAGTTCGCCTACCCGGGCCCCGTCGGGGAGTGTGACGCGATAGAGGCCGCGGTCGGGGATCGTGCCGGGGTTGGTGACCGCAAGGATGCGGGAATTGCTTCGGCCGGAGATAGTCTCGTCAACGCGATCCCACACGATCCGTGGTCTCAGCTCCGCGAACTCGTCTGAGGGGTATCGACCGGCGAGCATGTCGAGGACCGACTCGAATACGGGTCGACTGAGCTCGCGATACGGAGCCGCGCCGCGGACGAGGTCGAAGAGGTCGTCGATACCGATCGTTTCGTCCGCAGCAATGGCGACGATCTGTTGTGCGAGTACGTCCAACGGACTTTGGGGAACATGCGTCGACTCGATGGCCCCTTCATACATTCGCTCGACGACAACGGTGGCTTCGAGCAGGTCGCCCCGGTGCTTGGGGAACACCTTCGCGACACTTGTTGCGCCTACCTGATGTCCGGCTCTGCCGATCCGCTGCAGACCGCTTGCCACCGATGGCGGAGCCTCGACAAGCACCACGAGATCAACGGCTGCCATGTCGATACCGAGTTCGAGCGTCGACGTCGCAACCACACCGCGGAGGTCGCCGTCCTTGAGGCGCCGCTCGATCTCAGTCCGTTGCTCCCTGGACACCGACCCGTGGTGGCTGCGAACCACCTCTTCTCCAGCGAGCCGGTTCAGCTCCCCGGCCAGGCGTTCGGAGAGTCCCCGCGAGTTGACGAAGAAGATGGTCGACTGATGCTGCATCAAGAGTTCGTGCAGTCGCGGATATACCGCGGGCCAGATCGAGCGAGCGGGTCGTTCCTCGCCCGCAGCGGGAGGGGAGACCTCCGGCCTGGTCAAATCGGGGACGGGCACGATGATCTCGAGATCGAGACGCTTGTCCCGCGGCGCGTCGACAATCGTCACCGGACGAGGCGACCATCTTCCGTCGCGAACCGTCCCTCCTGCGAGGAACTCGCCGATGGTCTCGAGCGGCCGCTGGGTAGCCGACAGGCCGATTCGCTGAGGCGGCTGCCGGGCGATCGCCTCAAGTCGCTCGAGCGAGAGCGACAGGTGCGAGCCTCGCTTCGTGCCGGCGAGCGAGTGGACCTCGTCGACGATCACGGTGCGCACGGCGGCAAGAGCGGACCGCATCTGGGACGTGAGCATCAGGTAGAGGCTCTCGGGCGTCGTAATCAAGATGTCGGGCGGTGTGCGCAGCATCGCACGGCGCACCGGCTGCGGTGTGTCGCCGGTGCGCATCGCGGCGGCAACGGGGGAGAGCGGTGTCCCGAGGCGTTCCGCTTCGGCCTGGATGCCGGCGAGCGGCAAGCGGAGGTTCCTCTCGATGTCGTAGGCGAGCGCCTTCATGGGAGAGATGTAGAGGACGCGACAGCGGGCGGAGGGGTCCGGTGCCGGCTCGTTTGCGAGCTGATCGACCGACCACAGGAACGCGGCGAGCGTCTTGCCGGAACCCGTCGGGGCGTGAATGAGCGTATGTGATCCGGACTCGATCGCATCCCATCCGTGCGTCTGTGCATCGGTGGCGGTCCTGAATGAATCGGCGAACCAACGGCGGGTGGGTTCGGAGAAGCGTTCAGCCGAGAACATCCCGACAGGCTACTCAGTGCATGCCATGCCGGATCGATCCGAAGCCTCAGGTGTTACTCCAGGCTTTGGTGAATCGCTCAACCAGTAGGGCTTGCCGGCCAACCCTCAAGGAACACTCGAGGTGATGCAGAACTACAAAATCGTCTTACACACGCCGTGGTGGGTAAGAACCCACGAGCCCTGGATCGTCGGTTTTGACGGTGAAGTCGGGTCGTGAAGGCATCGGAGCGGTGGCCACGAGGCGGAATGGAGCTCGCGGCCGCGAGGATCAGAGCGAGGCGGCCCGAGCAACGGCGACGGCCCGCTCCGGATCAACCGGGTTCGTTGCGATGCCGTCGACCTTGGTGTCCGAACCGACGATTGCGCCGTCGCCGATCGACAGGATCTCGGAGATCGTCGCCGCGGTGGCACCGGATCCGACGTACACGGGGAGATGGGAGTGGTCGGCGACGGTCTGGAGGTCGGCGAGGCTGGTTGCGGATCCGGTTCCGGCTCCGGACACGACGACGGCGTCGGCACCGGCTCGCTCGACGAGATCGTTGGTCGCATCGACCAGGTCGAGACCGGCGGGTGGCGCCGCGTGTTTGACGAAGACGTCCGCGAGGATCGCCGCATCGGGGCAGAGCTCTCGGCGAGCGCGAGCGATATCTGCGGCACGGCCAACGATCGGTCCCTGGTCGGTGTACATCATGCCGGAGAGCACGTTGATACGGATGAAGGACGCATCGGTTGCCGCGGCCACGGCGAGGGCGCCGAATCCGTCGTTGCGCAACACATTCACCCCGGTCGGCAGGCCCGCGGTTGCGACCGCTGCGACCGCTCGTGCCATTGCTGCGATCGTGACCTTGGGGACGTCGTCGGCATAGAAGGGGGCATCGCCGAAGTTTTCAACCATGATGCCTTCGAATCCAGCGGTGACGAGGGCCGCGGCGTCGACGCTGGCGCGTTCGAGCACCATGCTCATCGATCCGCCGAAGCCGGGTGCGCCGGGAAGTGGCTCGAGGTGAACCATGCCGATGAGGCGGGGGAGGGACACGGCCTAGTAGACCCGGGCGATTTCGAGTGCCCGCTCTGCCGACGGGCCAACCGCCTTCAGCCCGGTCTCAGATGCCGGCTGGCGGAGGGTCACGACACGGCACCAATCGGCGGCCACGCCCCGGATGACTTCGTCGGTGTCCTCGGGGCCGAAACGCCACGCGGCGTACCTCGGGCCCATGAGCTCGACGCGGACGCCCTTGTCCGGATACGTCTCGCCGGCCTGGTCGAACGCAAAGGGGAGGCTCTTGTGGCCAAGCCATGCGATGTGTCGTAGGCGGGGCGTATCAGCGATCGGGTCCTCTTCCTCTTCCTCGAGATCGTCTTCCGGGATCGGAATCACCCGACCGAGCACGGCGGCTTTGATATCGAGGCCGTGCGCCCACGTCTCCATGAGGCGCATGGTCGCGAAGCTTCGGGCGCTCATATCGCCCCAGATCCATGGGATGCGGTCGGTTGCGAGCATCCGAGAGAGTGCATCGACGACATCGGCCCTGCCGTGCCGCCACCACTCGATGACTTCCTGGTGGCGTTGCGGGCGACCCTCTTCGGGTCCTTGGGCGGTCCATGCGTCGAAGTCGGCGATCTTCTCTTCGTCGATCCTCGGTTGACCCTGTTCAATGACCTCGGCAGCGAACCCTTCGAGGTGGGCGAGGTGGCTCACCTGGTCCTGGATCGTCCAGCCTGTGGCCGGTGTCTTCTTCTTCCAGTCGCGCGTCGACAAGCCCTGGAGGAACTGATCCAGGTGCTGTTCTTCGGCGACGAGGTCGGAAAGAATCTCCCGCATGGGTTGGATTCTAGAGTCGCTGCGGTTACTTCGGTTCGTTCGCTCCGGGCCGCTCTGTCCCGTTGAGACGGTCGACGAGGCATCGCAAGCGGCCGAACTGCCGCCGGTCGAAGCGGAAACGGAGACGCGGAAGGTCCACGAAGTCATCAGAAGCGATCTCAGCGGACGTCGGTCCGATTTTGGTGATCTGGCCGGCACGCACGATGTCTGCGAATTCCGTGTTGAACTCCTCGACCTGGTCATCCGTCGGTTCGGCCGTGAGGCGGAGGATCAAGTCGCCGTCGACGTACCGCTGCGAGTGGTACACCGCGTAGAACGATCGGATCTCATCGATTGCCTCGTCGAGATCGCTGGTCACCGTGAATAGGTTGAGATCGTCGGCGGCGATCATGCCCTGCTCGACGAGGGTGTCGACGAAGTTGAGCCATGGTTCCCAGTAGCCGGTCCCGGGAGCCTCGAGCATGACGACGGGATGGAGATCCGACTTGCCGGTCTGCATCAGCGTCAGCAACTCGAACGACTCGTCGAGGGTCCCGAAACCCCCTGGGAAGAGGACGAATGCGTCCGACTCTTTCACAAATGTGAGCTTGCGGGTGAAGAAGTACTTGTAGTTGATGAGACGGCTCTCGTGGACGAACGGGTTGGCCCCGTCCTCGAACGGAAGACGGACGCTCACGCCGAACGAGAAGTCGCTCCCAGCCCCACGGTTTCCCGCCTCCATGATTCCAGGACCTGCACCAGTGACCACCATCCAACGGTATCGGTCGACCATGCGGGCGGCGAACGCGGCCGCGAGTTCGTAGTTGGGTTCGTGCGGTTCGACACGGGCCGACCCGAACATCGTCACCTTCCGCACGCTCCGGTAGTGCTGGAAAACGAGGAACGAGTAGCGCATCTCCTTGAGGGTGCTGTTCATCAGTTTGAGATCGCCGCGTCCGGTGCCATCGCGCAGCATCTTCAGCGAGGTGACCACGAGTTCCCGGACCAGATCGTCTTCGCCGGCACTCGAGGTATCGGAGGCGCTCGCGACGAGATCGTCGAGGGCCTCGTCTATGGCGGGATCACCGACGTCATATGGTCGCATCGGGAGTCAACCTAATCTCTGGCGACATGATCCATGTGGTTTGGGACTGGAACGGTACGCTCGTTGAAGACCTGCCGGTGGTCGTCGAGTCGGTGAATGCCGCGCTCGCTGCGATCGGCGAGTCCTCGATCACGGAAGAGGACTACCGCGCCCACTTCGCTCGACCGGTCGAACGCTTCTACGAAGGTCTTCTTGAACGCAACGTCTCGGCCGACGAATGGGAGACCCTCGACCGGGTGTTCCACGAGCACTACCGGGCGACCCTTGATCGGGTTCCACTCTCGCGGGACGCTCGGCAGGCGATCGAGTTGGTGGCGAGTCGCGGCTGGACTCAGTCGATCCTATCGATGTGGTGGGAGGACGAGCTGCTGGAGGTGGTGAGACAGCATGACCTGCTTGACCACATGCGCCTTGTTCAGGGAAACCGCGATGACCCGGGCGGTGGGAAGGCCAACCACCTCGTGCAGCATCTGGAGTCGCTTGATCTCGATCCGCATGTGGTCCTGATGGTCGGCGATTCGCTTGACGATGCGGCGGCGGCCGGCGTTGTCGGAACGGCCTGCGTCCTCTATGACGGAGGATCGCATCACCTCGATGCTCTTGAGGATGTCGGTGTACCCGTCACAGGATCGCTGGTTGAGGCGGTGAAGATCGCCACCCAGGTCGGGCGATGATCCGACACTCTATGTGCGCGAGGCGAAGCCATACCCGTGTGACATGAGAAACCACGGCAGGCGCGCGTTCTAGGGGCGCCGGGCCCTAGGAACACGTCGATCAGCCGGATACGGTTCATGGTGAGCGCAGCGAAGGCTGCAGGAGGCGTGTGCTATGGCAGACAAGACCGCGGACCTGGCCGGTCCCGGCATCGGCAACTACGAGGATCTCGCAGCGGATCTCCCCGACGACTACTCGTCAGCCCTGAGCCATCGCGAGACGATGGAGGCCCTCTTCGCCGTCAAGACGTATATCGAAGAGCACCTGTGCCGCGAGTTGGGCCTGATGATGGTGCAGGTCCCACTCATTGTTGACGAGGCCAGCGGCGTCAACGACTACCTCGACCGGGACGGTTCGCGCGGTCCGGTTGAGTTCCACATCAGCAACGACCGCAATGTTCATCCGATCGAGGGACAGATCGTCCAGGCCGCGACGAAGTGGAAACGCGTCTCTCTCGGTCAGTTCGGGATGGAGCCCGGTGAGGGCATCTGCACCGACATGAAGGCGGTCAGGAAGGATTACTTCCTCGATCACGACCACTCGGCCTATGTGGACCAATGGGACTGGGAGAAGGTCATCCGCGCCCGCGATCGAAACCTCACGTATCTGACGGACACCGTCCAACGGATCTGGAAGGTGCTGTACGGGGCATCGCAGCACGCATTGGAGCTCTTCCCACAGCTCTACGACCCCCGCTATCCCGAGATACCGGAGGAGGTGCACTTCATCCATGCCGAAGATCTCCTCACCCGTTATCCCGACCTGCCACGCAAGCAGCGAGAGACGGCGATTCTCCAGGAGTATCCGGCTGTGTTCATCTATGGGATCGGCTGGACGCTCGAGGACGGCTACCCGCATGAGATGCGGGCCGCGGACTACGACGACTGGGTGACCGAGACGGAGTCCGCAGACGGGCGGCCGATGCACGGTCTCAACGGTGACATCCTCGTATGGAATCCGGTGACGAAGCGTCGCCATGAACTCACCTCGATGGGTATTCGGGTGACCAAGGAGACGCTGGTTCAGCAGCTCGAGCTGACGGGACAACTCGACTTCCTTGAGCTTCCGTATCACCAGGCGATTCTCAACGACGAGATCCCGCTGTCGATCGGCGGAGGGATCGGGCAATCGCGGACCTACATGTATCTCCTGCGCAAGGCCCACCTCGGTGAGGTATCCGTGACCGTGTGGCCGAAGATCCTCAAGGACCTGTGCGCCAAGCGGAACATCTTCGTCCTCGAGTAGGCCGCGCACCGGTCGGCGTCCCTGTGGCCGGTTGAGTTCCGGCGGTTGGCGTATGGTCATGCCCGACTGTGGAGGCCAATGCTGGTTGACGGAAGCATCATGACGGTTCCCCGTTCGGGGAAGACGGACGGCGATCGCCGGAGGTCGGCGTGCTCGTAGGTACCGTCGAGGTGACGCTCCTAGTCCTCCTGTTCGCGATCCTCGCGGGTCCGATCATCGCTGAACGGTTCCGCGTACCGGGACTGCTCGGGCTCATCTTCCTTGGCATGATCTTCGGTCCGTTCATGCTTGGGTGGCTCGGGCGTACCGGACTCGTGATCGACCTCGGCGCCATCGGAATCCTGTATCTGATGTTCCTCGCGGGCCTCGGGTTCAACCTTCAGGCGTTCGCTGAAAACCGAACAAGCGCGGTGGTCTTCGGCCTGCTCGGTTTCAGCATCCCCTTCGTGCTGAGCGTCGCGACCGGAATCCTGCTGCTCGACTACGGGATTCTCGCCGCCGGCCTTGTCGGAGCCATGTGGGCTTCGAACACGCTCGTGGCGTATCCCGAGGTGCGCGCCGCCGGGCTTGCGGACACACGCGCGGTGAGCGATTCCGTCTCTGCCGGGGTTGTTGCCGACATGCTGTCGCTGCTCGTCCTCGCCGTCGCCACGTCCTATGCCGTCATCGACACGGTGGAGCCTCTTGAGGCGTCCGACGCCGTCAATGCCGGACGGGCGCCTTCCCTGCCGCTGTGGATCACCGTGCCAATTCTGGTGGGGTTCACGCTGTGGCTGCTGCCGAAACTCGGTGACTGGTTCTTTCTCCGAGTAGGCAAGTCTCGCGTCCAGCGATTCCTCTTCGCTCTCGTCGGCATGGCGGCCGGTGCGTCCCTTGCCGTTGCCGGCGGCCTTGAAGGAATCATCGGTGCGTTCCTCGCCGGACTCGGCCTCAATCGTCTCGTGCCGAAGAACAGCGAGTTGATGGAGCGGTTGGATTTCGTTGGCTCGACCATCTTCATCCCGGCCTTTCTGGTGTCGATCGGTCTCAGCATCGATCCGCTCGTCCTCTTCGACCTCAACACGATCGCCCTCGGCTTGCTCTTCACGGCCCTGGTGATCGTCGGCAAGACCACCGCGGTGGCGATCGCATCCCGGTTCTTCCACTACACGTTCGACGAGGCCGGGTTGATGGCGTCGCTCAGCTATGGGCAGGCGGCGTCGACGCTCGCGATCGCCCAGGTGGGGTTGAGCTTGGAACTGTTCGGTCAGGACGTCGTGAACGGGGCGGTCCTCGCAGTGGTGTTCACCGCCTTCGCGACATCGTTCGGCACACAGTTCTTCATCCGGCGTGTTCCGCGACCCGCGCCTCTCCAGGGAGCCTTCGGCGACCGCGTCCTCGTCGATGTTCGGCCATCGGGATCCGACCTCGACACGCTCGTCACTTTCGCCGGACTCGTTGCCCGAGGCGACGACGGTGTCGTCGTTCCGTATGCGACTCCACTGCCGGGCCACAAGGAAGCAGGGAGTCTCCGGATCTCGGAGGCCGAGACCTCTGCCGCAGATGCGGGCCATGACACGGAAGGGATTGTGCGCGTTTCCGAGTCCTTCGCGAACGGCACGGTGGAACTCATCGAGGAAGTCGATGCATCGTTGCTCGTGCTGTCGTGGTCCGGGCCCAAACTGGCGAACGACTACGTGTTCGGGAATGAGATCGATGAGGTGGGGGAGCAATCAGCCGTTCCGACCGTCGCCGTCCACCTGGTCCGCCCATGGAATCGCGTCGTGCTGGCGGTCGGCGACACCCGTGTCCCATGGCACCGTGAGGACGCTGAACTCGCGGTCTCGCTGGCGAGACGCCTCCGCGGCCGCAAGCACCTGCCGTTGATCGTATTCGGCACGGATCACAGCCTGGCGGAAGAGGCTATCGGGACAGCGGAGAACGTCACATACGTGACCGCCAAGCGGGGGTCGCGAGCGCTCTTCGAAGCGATCCGGCCGGACGACCTGGTCGTCGCACCGGCCTACGTGCTCCAGGCGCTGCCCGCACCGAGCCAGGTGCGGCTGATTCGGCGAATGGCGCAGATCGACATTGCCATCGTCGCCGGTCCACACCGACTGACGGTGGCCAGCCGATCGAACGCACACCGCTCGGAGCGCATCCTCGGGCCACAGCAGTAGGGACAATCCGAGGCGTCCCGGCGATGTCGCCCGTCCGAGCCACCGCCAGCGGTCGAGGTCATGTCGCCCGGGCGACGATGAAGAGGCGGCTGAATGGCACGGTGACGGACCCATTCGCTGCTCCCGGATACGCCTCGCGATAGCGCAGCCTGCACTCTTCGCTGAATCGTTCTTGGTCCGCTGGTGCCAGGCTGGCCAGGACCGGGCGGAGGACCGACCCCGTCACCCAGGTCCACACCGGATCATCTCCGGCGAGTTGCTGGAAGTAGGTCGTGCGCCATATGTCAACGTTCGCGGGCTGCAGCCACTCGGCGTAGGCCTCGGGTGCTCCGAGGCGATCGCGCAACAGCGCGGCGCGCGCCTCGTCTGGCCATCCCGGCTCGTCGAGCAGATCCGCGGGTATGCGGTGGGTTGGGGCACGCCAGTTGTCCGGCAACTGAACCGCGAGGACACCGTTCCTTCTGAGGCAGGTGCGAAGCCTACGGAAGAGTTCGCGGTGATCGTCGAGCCAGTGGAGCGTTGCGTTCGAGAAGATCAGATCGACGGGTTCGCCCGGTTCCCAGGCTTCGATGTCTGCGATCGACCACGCCATATGTGGGTGGTCGGCACGCGCCCGTTCGATCATCTCGACTGACAAGTCGATCCCGACGACGGCGGCCGCCGGCCAGCGCAGCTGCAGAAGTGCAGTGAGATCGCCGGTTCCGCACCCGAGGTCGACGAGGGAACGAGCGTCGATATCCGGAATGCGTGAGAGCAGTTCAACCCCCGGCCGCCTGCGGTGATCGGCAAAGCGGAGGTACTGGTCCGGATCCCAAGCCATGGATTCAGCGTATCGGAATCCGCGACGAGAACTGAGAGCTGCGAGCTTCGAGCTGCGAGCAAGGACGGGCACCGCAGACCGTTCTTCATCGCTCCCGCCGTCAGGTGGGGGAGACGCGATCGGGCGGCTGCTCGATCGCAGAGGGGGCGGGGTGGGGGCTGGGATCGTGGAGAAGAGGTTTGGAGCGCACGGGTGGGGAGTTCAGGGGTGAGGTCCTCTCAAGCGGGCAGCCCCCTGCGCTGCACTTCGGCCTGGTGGCCGGTGCTCGCGCCTCTCCCACTGCGTGAGAGAGGCCAAGACCGGTCTACGCGACTCGCCAGGTGGTGCGTTGGGGTGGTGCGTGGCTTCGGGGTCGGATGAGGCGTCGGCGTTGGGGTGGCGAGGTGGGGTCGATGGTGAAGCCGTGGCCGTGGATCACGACGTGGTGGTGGAACCAACACACCGTCGACAGATTCCCCGGATCCGTCCGTCCGCCCTGAGACCACGGGGTGGCGTGGTGCACCTGCAGGCGATACCGGCTGACGCAGCCTGAGATGGTGCAGACCCCGCCGTCACGATGCAGAATGAACCGTCTGAGACGGGGCGGGATCACCCGTGACCGGCGACCGACGGCGAGCGGTGTCCCGTCCGGGGTACGGGCCGTGACTTCCACGATCCCGTCACACAGGATCGCTGCGAGCGTGTTCGGTCCGACCTGCGGCCCCGCCGCAACCGTGACACCCGCCTCACCGTTCGTGGCTGCCGCTTCGGATGCGTCGACAAACACCGACACCACCGGGCCATGGTTCCCAATCGAGGCTCCGTCGGTTCCTCTGATCGCGTCTTCGCTGATCGCCCACAACGCATCCGCATTCCTCGTCGTCCGCGACGGATTCGCTGCGGGTCCGTACGGGAAACGGTCAGCTTTCGCCTCAAGGGCGGCGACGACGATGCGGCCCGCATAGCCGGGGAGGCGACCCGACAGAGTCCAGGATGATTCGTCGAGGTTCGCCTGCACCGACACAGAGCGCTGCTCGAACGCGATCTCTTCATCGATCGGCGCCATACGCCGCCGGCGGGCGGCACGGATCCGGATCCCCGCAACATCATACCCCGCCGTCTCACCCAGAATGTCTCAACGAGTCGTTGCGGCCCGCGAACCGACAGACCGCAACCGCCCGATCGAACCCGATCACACCATTAGTGACCGCGTGATCGACGTCGGGCAGATCCTGCAGACGCCACGCCGTCGCAACCAGCATCCCAGCCGTCTCAGGAGCCAGATCCATCCGACCCGCCGCCCACTCCTTCAACGACCGAAGCCCATCACGCAACGCAACCTGGCGCCGGTCCAACTCACGCAGCAGCGACATCTGCCGGCCACGGGATTCGGGCGATGTCGGCCTCGTCCTGGAGCAGTTCCTGCTCGATCGTTGCGGTGGCGAGACCACGGTGTCCCATACCCGCAACCTATCTCCCGGATGTGACAGAAACCGGGGCTGGACAACAAGAATCTCAAGGAATCTTGCGAGTTCTCTGGTCGTCGATCGGGGTGCTCGAGAGACCCTCTCCGTAACCTGCCCGCAAGGCAGGCGCCACCTCCCCCTGAAGGGGAGGAACCTGACTGAGAAGGAGGCGTCGGTCCGCGCTTCTAGTCGCGGTAGTTGACGAACTGGAGGGGGACGGGGAAGTCGAGGGCCTTGATCTCGACGATGACCTCCTGGAGGTCGTCGCGTTTCTTGCCCTGGACACGGAGTTGGTCGCCCTGGATCTGAGCTTGAACCTTGAGCTTCATGTCGCGAATCTTCTTCGACAGGGCCCTGGCATCATCCTGGCTGATGCCCTGGTTGAGGGTGAAGTCGGCCCGGGAACGTCCGCCTCCCACCGGCTTGATCTCGCCGCCGCCGATCGACTTCAGCGAGACCTTGCGCTTCACCAACTTGGTCTTCAGCACGTCAATCGCGGCCTCGACGCGATGGTCCGAGGCCGACTCGACGACGATGCCATCGTCGGTGAGTGCGATCTCCGTATCGGTGCCCTTGAAGTCGTAGCGGTTCACAACCTCGCGCATCGACTGGTCGACGGCGTTGCGGACTTCCTGCATGTCGACCTGCGAGACGATGTCGAATGACGGCATGGCTTCCTCCTATTTCGAATACGGTGAGCCGGCAGGGCCGCGACGAACGACGGCGGCCCAGACGGTCTCGTAGTGGTCTCGGTCGTACGGGTCGATATGGGGCAGCACGAACTCGTCCCAGGCGCGGCGCAGCGGATCTTCGGCAGCGCTGTACATGTCGAGACCCGCCGGGATGCGATCGAGGACGGTCCTCAGGCTCATCGGTGTCTCGACCCGGGTCCGAGAATCTCCGGACACGAACGACTCGTTGATCTCGACAGCGAGCTTCGCGACGAGTTCGACGATCTCCCTGTTGAGCGTCGGGTGACGGCGTTCGATCATCGCCTCGAGCTCTTCCTCCGACGGGAACTCCTTCTCCCAGATAATCCAGCGATCGGCGAACGCCTTGTTGAGCGTCTGGGTGCCGGCGTAGTCGCGGAGGTCGGTCGGGTTCAGCGTTCCAAAGATCCGCACGTCGTCGCGAAGTCGCACCATCTCTCCGGTCTGCAGTTCGAGGGCCTGGTGTCGGTCGAGGAGGCCGTGCAAGGCGAACAGCGTCTCGGCGCCTGCGGCGTTCAACTCAGAGAGGTTCACCAGTGAAGGGCCGCGGATGGCCCGGGTGATGTCGCCGTCTTGCCAGCGACTCTCGGTACCACCCTTGCCGTCGCCGTGGAGCTTGACCGACCCGATGAGGGTGATGTCACGGACCTCGCCGGTCAACGGAATTCGGTAGTAGGGGAGGCCGAGGAGAGCCGCGAACTGCTCGAGGTCGTGATCCTTGCCGGTGCCCATGTGGCCGCGCAGCGCGAGATGCAGGGGGATGCCGACGAAGCGCCGCTCCCGGACGAGTTCGAGGGCAGCGAGGCGGTAGAGCATACCGAGGTCGACGTAATAGGGATCGGGCTGCGGGATGTGGTCGCGCCGAATGTCTGCGTCCGGAAGGTCGGGCGGGATCGTTGCCTTGTCGAGGGTGATCGGTGCCCCGATCCCATGAGGGTCTTCAAAGGTGACGGTGTCTGCCATGGATGCTCCTCAGCTTGTGTATTGGGCGATCTGTTCGGTTGCGTGAGTCCACCAGGTGTCCCCACCTTCGTCGGCGATGGATCGGAACAGAGCGGATCGGACTCCGTCGACCATCGCCGATGCGAGTGCGTCGGGACGCTCGACGACCTGGTTGCGCGAGTAGGCCGCCTGGACGGTCTCGTCTCCGATCCCGATCCCGAGGACCATCGTGCCCCCTCGTTCGATTGAGGAGGCGGTCTCGGCGAGCGCTTCGACCGAACCGCGCGTCATCCCATCGGCGAGCACGACGATCATGCGATGGGAGACGTTGCGAGCCGACAGGCGTTCGGCCGCGTGAGCAAGATTGAACTCGTCAACGTTCGCTGCCTTGTCGAACATCGAGATCGGGGGAGCGGCGTTCGGGTCCTTCCGTGCCTCCTTGGCCGCTTCCTGAGGCGCCGACGCCATCCAGAAGAGACCGGCCAGCGCATCTTCGGCGGCCCGCCAGCGTGAAGGGAACGACTTCACCAGGTAGTGGTTCACGGTACGGGTGAGGCGCTCGGCGGCGCCACCCTGCGTCCGCCTCAGTGCCCCGGTGGCGAGGCCTCTTCGCTCGGTGTAGGAGCGCTCGGTGTCTCCCGCCGCCGCAACGAACCCGCGATTGAAGATCGCCACTTCGAACTCGATCTGCAACTCGTCGGCGAGGCGAGCAAGTGTCCAGGCCCCGAGCGTGGCCGCGGCCAGCGCCCACGGGCGCTTTCGGTCGGATCGAATGTCGCGGGGTTGGAGCATCGACGCAGAGCCGTCGACAAGCAGGCTCACACCGTACGATCGGCGATTGGGGAGGTCTCGGCGCTCGAACATCCTCTCGTAGAGACCGGCGCCCAGTAGCAGCGGGGTGTAGGGCGAGAGGTCGCCGGCATCGAAGCCGGTGCGGAGCCCTCGTCGCTGGTTCGCAAGGAAGAGCGGGTAGAGCTCGCCGGAGACACGGCGTTGCGCGACACCCCACTTGCGGGCCGCCGTCTCGAGCATCTCGCGGCCCTGCGGCGCGAACCGTCCGAATTCGACCGGGAACTCGCCAACGACGAGTTTGCCGGCTTGACCCGTCGGCAGATAGACGGTCGGCGCGGTCGAGACCTTCATCAGCTGGTCGGTCGCCGGATCGCCCGCCTGATCGACGTCGGCCTGGCGGCCCTGTTCCGCACTCACCGTCTGCGCGGCCTGTCGTGTCTCTTCGTATCGCTCCCGATCGGCGAGGGGCGGCGTGACGACCCGAACTGCGTCGACGCCCTCGGCGATCTGCATCTGATCGGCCTCCATCTCGCCGCGGCGACCGACTGCCGATCTCGCTGCGGCGCCTTCGGTGAGGAGTCCGTGCATGCGAGCGACTTCGATCAGTTGAAGCGCGACTCCGCCCACCGCCCAGGGGTCGTCCAGATCGGGGACTAGATCGAGGAAGGGAGTTGCATCATCGAGCGCGAGGGCGACGTGCGGAGCGACCCGACGCTGCAGATCGTCGCGCTCGAAGTAGTCGCCCACGAGCAAGAAGCAGGAGAGGGCGAACTGGCCGAGCGGGCGGGCATTGGCCGAGGCGCCGGGCACGGCGGCCCGATAGAGATCCGAGAGGACTGAGCGGGCCCCGGGGAAGTGGGAAAGATGCCGGGCTTCCTGACGAGCATCTTCGATCGAGAGGAACATGGCTTCTGCGGCGGGACCCGCGACGGTGTGGAGCGCATCGAGCACCGTGACCGCCCCCGACACGGGTTCGGGAACGTCGTAGATCTCGTCGAGTTCGCCGTCGGGACCGTAGTCGGTGCCGGGCTCCGCCTCGACCCAGTCGTACGACGTGAGCTCTGCGAGCGGCGGCGGCTCAGCCCCGTCCTCCTCGAGCGACTGCTGATGAGCGAGCCACGACTCGGGGATCGGACGCTCCTCGTCGAAGTCGGTTGCGATCAGGTGAATCGCCTCATGGAGAGCGGATGTCAACGCGACTTCGGTCGGTGTCACCGGGGCACTACGGGCATAGGCAGCCTGGAAGACCCCGGGATCGATGACGATCTCATCCTTCGAGGCTGAGGCTTGCGAGCCGAGGCGGACACGAAGCTCATCGTTGCCTGAGATGCTGCGCGCAAAACGGGTGATGGCTGGCGCAACGCGCTCGGTAGCGCGCGACCACGGCCTCGATCACCCGATCTTCGGGCGGGAGGACCTCACGGAGGAATGTTTCGTCGTGCGCGCGCATGAACCCCTGATCCTACGCACCACGTCAACCCTGTATCGAGTCTCATCTGGTGCGTTGCGCAGTACGGTTCAGGACATGGACGATCTCAGGATCAACGACACGCTCTCGATCCCGGCGGACGAACTCGAGTGGACGTTCTCACCGTCTGGTGGACCCGGTGGGCAGCACGCCAATCGGTCTTCAACGTGTGCCGAGTTGCGGTTCGACGTGGGCGCCTCACGCGCCTTCGACGAGGTGATACGGCGGACGGTGCTGCGGAAGATCGATCCCGACACCGTGATTTCCGTGACGGTCGACGAGACGCGGTCCCAATGGCGGAACCGACAGATGGCGGCGCGGCGACTCGCCGACCGAATCCGCGCCGCCCTCAAGCCCGACCCGCCGCCCCGGCGGCCAACCAAACCGAGCCGTGCTGCGCGACGCCGCCGGATCGATGAGAAGCGGTCCCGGTCGCGCACCAAGACGTTGCGCAGGACTCCCGGCGTCGAGGACTGACCCCGATCGAAGCGGTGTGCGTTCCTTCTCCGGCGAGCCGGTAGGCTCCGCGCCGATGACACGATCTGCGCCTTCGAATCGATCGGGCGGCTGTCGATGACGGCACTGATTGCGCGGCTACGCTCGCTCGGAGCGACCGACGGCAAGGGCCTCGGTACGTTCGTCGGAGTTTTCACTCCTTCGATCCTGACCATCCTCGGTGTCATCCTCTATCTGCGCGCTGGATGGGTCGTCGGCAATGTCGGCCTCGTCGGCGCCCTCGCAATCGTGGTGCTGGCGAACCTCATCACGCTTGCTACGGCGCTATCGGTGTCGTCCGTGGCAACGAACATGGAAGTCGGGCCCGGCGGTGCGTACTACATCATCTCGCGCAGCCTCGGCGTTGAGATCGGTGCCGCCATCGGTCTGCCACTGTTCCTTGCCCAAGCGTTCTCGATCACGCTCTATGCCTACGGCCTCGCAGAGTCGCTCCAGTACGTGTGGTCCGACCTGCCGCAGATGCCGGTCGCAGCAGTCACCGTGCTGCTGGTGGCGCTGCTTGCCGCACGCGGCGCCGGAGTGGCCCTCCGGCTGCAGTTGCCGATCATGGCCGCGATCGCGCTCTCGCTGATCGTGCTCTTCATCGGCGTTGCCCGGTCGGTGCCGGACAGCGTCGACCTCGTCGCTCGTGTGCCGGATCCGGTGAGCTTCTGGGCCGTGTTCGCCGTGTTCTTCCCCGCGGTCACGGGAATCATGGCCGGGATCTCGTTGTCGGGCGATCTCAGGAATCCGACCCGATCGATCCCGAAGGGGACGATTGCTGCGGTGCTCGTCGGCTTCGTCGTGTATGTGAGCGTCACGATTGGGCTGGCTCTCGTGGTGTCGCCGCAGGCGCTCGTCAACGATCCGCTCATCTGGTTCACGATCGCCGGTGGCCTCGCCTTCCTGATCTTCCCCGGTCTCTGGGGAGCGATCTTCTCCTCCGCGGTCGGCAGTGTCCTGGGGGCTCCCCGAACGCTCGAGGCGCTCGTCAACGACCGCATCCTCCCGGCACCGGTCGCGGCCAAGATCAGAAGAATCCAGGGTCCGGGCGTGCCGTTGCTCATCACCACAGCGATCGCGTTCGTCGCCGTGGGACTCGGCGGCCTCAACGCAGTCGCTCCCATCCTCACCATGTTCTTCTTGACGACCTACGGCATGGTCAACCTCGTTGCCGGGCTCGAGCGGCTCAGCGGCGATCCGTCCTTCCGTCCGACCATGAAGGTGCACTGGGCGGTCTCGCTCGGTGGTGCTGCGGCGTGCTTCTGGGCCATGTTCCTGATCAACCCAATTGCCTCGCTGCTTGCGCTCATCGTCGAACTGGGTATCTATCTGCTGGTGCGCCGGCGGGCGCTGACGGCACGCTGGGGCGACGTTCGCCGCAGCGCGCTGGTCTCGTTCGTCCGGTCGACCGTGCTCCAGTTGCGGCGCCTTCCTGAGGAACCCCGCAACTGGCGACCCAACATCCTGATGTTCACCACCGACCCCGAGCGCGACCTCCCGACCGCCCGATTCGCGAACTGGCTCGTTCAAGACCGCGGGATCCTGACGGTGAACCAACTGATCGAGGGGTCGATCGCCGATCACGTGCATCAGCTTCCGGATGCCGTCAACGATTTGAACACCTCACTCGAACGGGCCGGGTTGACCGGATTCGGCGAGGTGGAGATCGTGCCTGACATCGGCAGGGGCATGGTGTCGGTCGCTCAATCGAACGGGATCGCCGGGATCGCATCGAACACGGTGCTGTTCGGATGGCGGGAGCGACGGGACGAGATGGCGACCGTGCTGCGCGCCATCGAGGACCTCTCGCTCCTCAGAAAGTCGAGCGTGATCTGCCGGCCCGTTCCGCAGCGTCTCGCCCCGACCGGCCGGTCGATCAACGTGTGGTGGGGTGGGATGCAGCAGAACGGCGATCTCCTCGTTCTGTTCGCCCACCTGCTCTCGCTCGATCCTGGGTGGCGTGACGCCACGATCAGCATCAAGTCGATCGCGACCTCGGAGATGATGGCCCTGCGGACCGAGCGCTCACTCGAAGAGATGCTCAAGGCCGCACGAATAGGGGCCGAGTTCGAGGTGATCCGCAAGCCCGAGGGCCAGACGATCCAGGAGATCATCCACAGCCGGTCGAAGGACGCCGAGGTGGTCTTCCTCGGCATGAAGGAGATCGAACCGGACGAGGCCGAAGGTCAGGTTGACCGCCTCCTCGACCTGATGTCGGGACTGCAGACGGTTCTGCTGGTCCGCAACTCGGGCCAATTCCGCGGCCAACTCCTCGGCGTCGAACCGGCGACGACGCATCTAGCGTAGGGAACGTCCGCTACCGGAACGTCGACCGCCGTTCTCAGACATAGTGGCGGCGGGCCCGGGTTCCCAGTGCAGCTCCCTATCATCGAGCGATATGCACTACGACCTCACCACGCTGCCCAACGGCCTGCGGATCATCTCTCAGGACATGCCCTCCCTGCGCTCCCTGTCGGTCGGCGCCTGGGTCGGAACGGGGAGCCGCGACGAAACGCCCGTGGAAGCCGGGGCGAGCCACTTCCTCGAACACTTGCTCTTCAAGGGTTCGGACACCTGGTCGGCACGGAGGATCAGTGAGGCCTTCGACGCGATCGGTGCACGTCACAACGCATTCACCTCCAAGGAGTACACCTGCTACTGGGCACGCCTCCGAGATGCCGATCTCGATCTGGGTGTCGAGATCCTCGGTGAGATGGTTCAACGGCCGGCGTTCCGTCAAGAGGAGATCGACAACGAGCGCGGGGTCGTACTCGAAGAGATCAACATGAACGAGGACGACCCGACCGACGTCGCCCACGAGCAGTTCGTCACCGCTATGTGGGAGCACCATCCGTTGGCGCCACCGATTCTCGGTACGAGGAACTCAATCGCAACGATGAGTCGCGACACGATCCGCGACTATTGGGACCGGCGCTACTCGCCGGAGTCGACGGTTATCGCTGCGGCAGGTCGGATCGATCACGAAACGCTGGTCGAGGCGGTCGGTCGTGCGTTTGGCGGCTGGCAAGGATCAACGGACGGGAGGGGTCTCTCGACGCCCGACACCGAAGCCCGCGTTGCAGTCCGTCATCGCGATACCGAGCAGGCTCATCTCATCCTCGGCGGTCCGAGCCTCGCCCGTGACGACGACCGCCGCTACGCACTGCTTCTCGCCGACCACGTGCTCGGGGGAGGCATGTCGAGTCGCCTGTTCCGAGAGATCCGCGAGACACGCGGTCTCGCCTACGCGGTCCACGCCTTCCGGATGCCGTTCACCGACGCCGGAGCGAACGCCGTCTACGTCGGAACGACGCCGTCTCAGACGGCCGAGGTGCTCAAGTTGGTGCGAGCCGAGATGGACAAGATGATGGAGTCGGGCGCGACCGACGAGGAACTCCAGCGGGCGAAGGGCCACATCCAGGGCTCGCTCGCAATCTCCCTCGAGGATGCCGACGGACGCATGAACCGCCTTGGACGCACCGAGATCTCCGGCATGGAGCATCGCTCGGTGGATGAGATTGTCGAATTGGTCGATGCCGTCACCACGGCCGATGTCGTCGAGGTTTCGCGGGCCGCGTACGGTGGACCCTACGTGATCGGCGCTACGGGGCCGTTCCGGGATGCCGACCTCGAGGAGTTCGTCCGATGATCGTTTCTGTGTCGGGTGCCGGCGGGCGGATGGGGAGTCTGGTCTCCGAGACCGTTGCCGAGGCTGCCGATCTCGAACTCGGTCCGCTCTACGACCCGCGCGCGACCGGGTCGGTCATCGCAGGCGAGACGGTCGGCGACGACCCCATCGCCCTCGCCGGGTCCGATGTCGTGGTCGAGTTCACCGAACCCGACGTCGTGATGGAGAACCTCAACACCTGGCGGGACCTCGGCATCAGTGCGGTCGTCGGTACCTCCGGCTTCGATGCTGCGCAAATCGCGGCGCTTCGCGAGCAGTGGGGGAGCGGCCCTCCGAACTGTCTCATCGTCCCGAACTTCTCGATCGGAGCCGTTGTCATGATGCGGCTCTCTGAAATCGCGGCGCCCCATTTCGCCGCCGCTGAGATCATCGAACTCCACCACGACCACAAGGTCGATGCGCCGTCCGGGACCGCGATCGCGACGGCAGAGCGGATTGCGAATAGCGCAGACCAGCACAGGGCCGTCGACTCGGTCGAACTCATCCCGGGCGCCCGCGGAGCCGACACGTCCGGTGTCCCCGTTCACGCGGTTCGGCTACCGGGCCTCGTCGCTCACCAGCAGGTTCTGTTCGGCGGTGTCGGCGAAACGCTGACAATCCGGCACGACACAACGGACCGCACGGCATTCATGCCGGGAGTTCTCACGGCAGTCCGAGCCGTCGCAGGGCTGGACACGCCGGTCACCGTTGGTCTCGAGTCCGTCCTCGGCATCTGAGAACCGGGCGGAACGCCGGTCGTCAACCCGCGAGGTCGATTGGCCCGCGGTTGCGCGGCTTGAGGCCCTGCTTGTCTCCGTAGAAGACCCGCGCTTCCTCCATCCAGCGCTTGGGGTCTCCGTCGACTCTGAGGGACGGCCCGAAGCCCATCTGCTTGGCCTCCCCATCGACGAAGCCCAGGAGGATTGGAACACCGGCGCCATCGGCGATGCGCCAGAAGCCCGACTTCCAGGCGGATCCGCTGGCGCGAGTTCCCTCGGGGGCGATGGCGAGAACAAGCGCGTCGGTCTGGTTGAAGGCCGCGATCATGGTCGCCACGACCGCCTTCGCTCCGCCCTGGACTGCGATCCCCCCCATCGGCGGAGCAGCCAGCCCAACGGACCGACGAAGAGTCCTTCATGCATCAGGAATCGGGTCTGGAGGCCAAAGTGTCCGGCGATCGCGAGGTATACGAAGAAGTCCCAGTTCGAGGTGTGGGGGTAGCCGATGGCGACGAGCTTCGGTTCATCCGCGGGGACGCGCCCGACGAAGGTCCACCCGGTGAGCCGGAAGTATGTCTCGCTGAGCCACTTCATCGGTAGAACGCTACCCATCCCACCACACGCTGCGAACCCAGGGTTCTCCACCTTGCATATGACGCCGACAGCCCACGGAATGGAGAGGTTGGCCGGTCGATCGCATTCTATGGGCCCACGGCGCCACATAGGACGCGGAGAACCCTGGGTTCGCAGCGTCTTAGAAGAGGGCGCTTGCGAGTTGACGACGGTAGGTCTGCGTCAGCGGATGCTCGTCGCCGAGGACGCCGAAGATGTCGAGCATCGCCGTACGCGCCTCGTCCTTGAGCGGTCCCTTGGCCCGAACGATGGACAGCAGGCGGTCCAACGCCGGCTCATACTCGGCTCGAGCGGCGAGTGCTTTGGCGAGCTCGATGCGCACGACCTCATCCTCAGGATCGGCGGCGACCCGCGCTTCGAGTTCCGCGAGATCGCCTCCCTTTGATGCCTTCAGCCTGGCGGCCGAGTTGAGGCGGTCGACCTCTGCATCGGGCACGAGGCGGCCCAGCACGACAAGGGCTTCGTCCGTCTCGCCTCGGTCGATGAGGAGCGAGGCCAGGCTCGTGCCGGCCTCCGAATGGTCCGGCTTCTGATCCAGGACCTGCCGGAGGATGTGCTCAGCGGCCACCCCGTCATCGGAGAGTTGTGCGGTACGGGCCTGGTCGACCATGAGATCGAGTTCGGAAGGGAGGATGCCCTCGATCCACCCGCGGACCGCCGGTTCAGGCAGTGCCCCGGTGAACGAATCGACCACTGTGCCGTCGCGAAACGCGAGGACCATCGGAATGCCCTGGACGCCGTACTGGGCTGCCAACTCCTGGTTCGCATCCACGTCGACCTTGACGAGTTCGAACGAGCCACCGGATTCAGCAGCAGCCTTCTCGAGGATGGGGCCAAGGATCCGGCACGGCTGACACCATTCGGCCCAGAAGTCGACAACCACGGGCACTTCGCGGCTCCGTTGGAGCACTTCCTGTGGGAAGTTCTCGGTGCTTACGTCCTTCACGAATTCACTCGGAGTGGTCATAGAGGCAAGAATACCGGGGGCCCTCCTGCTACCGTCGTGGGCATGGAGAGCAGACCCGAAGCACCTTTTGGCCAGGTCCTGACCGCCGTCATCACGCCGTTCGGCGACGACGGATCCATCGACTACGGAACGTTCTGGCGGTTGACCCGTTTCCTCGCCGATCACGGCTCGGACGGGATCGTCGTCGGCGGAACGACCGGAGAATCGCCGACCCTCTCGAAGGTCGAGAAAGTCGCCCTCTTCAAGGCCGCCGTTGATGCCGCCGGCGACCGGATGAAGGTGATTGCCGGTGCCGGAACCTACGACACACGCGAATCGGTTGAGCTCGCCCAGCGCGCCGCCGACTCTGGAGTCCACGGGGTCATGGCGGTCACGCCCTACTACTCGAAGCCGCCTCAGGAGGGTCTGTTCCGGCACTTCACAGCGATTGCGGACGCGACCGAGCTTCCAGTGCTGCTCTACAACATCCCGGGCCGCACCTGCCGCATCATCGAGATCGACACGCTCGTCCGCCTCGCTGCCCACCCGAATATCGTCGCCGTCAAAGACGCCGTCGAAGACCTCGACTTCACCCGCAGGGCGCTCGAAGCCCTGCCGGACGGGTTCGCCGTGTACTCAGGCTCGGACAGCATGACCCGCGAGATGGTCCGCATGGGCGGCGTCGGCGTGGTCTCCGTGGCTTCCCACCTCGCCGGTGACCAGATCAAGTCCATGGTCGATGCTGCGATTGGCGGCAACGACGAGTTGGCCGACCACCTCAATGGTGTGCTCGGGCCCCTCGTCGAGGCGCTGTTCCTCGAGCCGAACCCGATGCCCCTCAAGGCCGGTCTCGACCTTGCATGGGATCCGGTTGGAGATCCACGGCTTCCGCTCATTCCGGCTTCGGACGACACGAGAGCGGCGATCGAGCGCGCTCTCGCAGCATTGAGTGGGGCGTGAGCGTTCGAGTCGCCTTCCACGGCGGCCTCGGCGAGATCGGCAGGAACTGCGCGACGATTGAGATCGACGGCCGGATTGCCATGGTCGACGCCGGGCTGATGTTCCCCGAAGAGGATATGCTCGGCGTGGACCTCGTGCTGCCCGACTACTCATCGGTCACCGACCGGGGTGATGCACTCTCTTTCGTGGCGCTCACGCACGGTCACGAAGACCACATCGGGTCACTCGGCTACCTCCTGCGCGAACGGAACGTCCCCGTCTACGGCACAGCCCTTACCATTGAACTCGCCAAGTCACGGGTCTCCGAACTTGGCATCACCGGCGAGTTTCGCACCGTTCAGACGGGCACCTGGGTCGAACACGGCGACTTCCGTTTCGCCTTCATCCCCGTTACCCATTCTGTCCCGGATGCCACCGGAATCGCATTCGAGACACCGGAGGGCATCATCGTCCACACCGGTGACTTCAAGCTCGACCCGACGCCGATCGATGGCGTGACCACCGACTTGCAGAGTTTCGCCGGCTTTGGGCGCCGCGGGGTTCGGCTGCTTCTCGCAGACTCAACGAACGCGGAACGCCCCGGGGTTGTCGACTCGGAGCGGACCGTCGGCGTACGTATCGGTGAACTCGTCCATGAAGCCGAAGGGCGTGTTCTCATTGCGTGCTTCGCGAGCCACCTCCATCGCGTGCAGCAGGCCGTCAACGCTGCTGTCGAAGACGGGCGCAAGATCGCATTCCTCGGGCGGTCGATGCTCCGGATCAGCGAGATCGCCGGACAGATCGGCGCGCTCGACATCCCGGAGGGGAGTCTGGTCGAACTCAACGAACTGCTGAATATGCCGCCGGAGACGACGGCCGTGATCTCGACTGGGAGCCAGGGTGAACCGTTCGCTGCATTGTCACTGATGGCGGCGGGGGAGCACCGGGCCATCACGCTCAACCCCACCGACACGGTGATCATCTCGGCAACCCCGATCCCCGGCAACGAGAAGCGGGTGTCGAAGGTGATCAATAACCTCTCGAAGGCCGGGGTCACCATTCACCATGGCCGCAACACCCATGTCCACGTGTCCGGTCACGCCGCCGCCGAAGAACTCAAGGTGCTGTACAACGTGGTCCGCCCGCAAGCGGTCGTTCCCGTCCATGGCGAGCACCGGCATCTCTATGCCAACGCGGAGATCGCGAAGCTGGTCGGCGTTCCCGAAGTTGCGGTGTGCGAAGACGGCGACGTCGTCGTTCTCGAGGACGGCGAGATGCGGGTGGAACGCGGTGCGGTCTCGTCCGGCTACATCTACGTAGACGGTCTCGAAGTCGGCGAAGACGAAGGTGTGCTGCGCGACCGCCGACACCTGGCGGACGATGGCGTGATCCTCGTGACAATCGGCGTCGACTCACGCAAGGGCGACATCGTGTTCGGGCCCGACGTCGACAGTCACGGCGTCACCGGCGATTCGCAGGAACTTCACGATGCCGTGCAGGCGAGGGTTGAGCAGAGCCTCGGGACACTTGATCGACCGCTCGACGCAGACGCCCTGCGAAGCCGGATGCGCAACGCGGCCCGCAAGGCTGTTCAAGCGCACATCAAGCGTCGCCCCGTCGTGTTCCCGATCGTCATCGAAGTCTGAGAGACGAGTCGCCGGACGCCAGGCACCGGTCGCCAGTCCAGGCACACGGCCGACCTCACGTGCGCGATGGGTGCTCCGAGAAGCCCGCTCTGCGATCAAGCTGCCGCTTGGTCGCGACGTCTCGACCTGATGGCGCGGGAGGCGAGGAGGTACCGATGCCGCGATCGCTGATCTCAGACTCGGTTCTGGGGTCTGCCGCCCGGCGCCCGACGACCTGATCTCAGTCGGTGCAGGTGGCGAAGCGGCCGTAGAACTGGAAGAAGCCTTCGTAGACGCGGCCGGTATTCACGACCGTGGTGCTACCGGGCAACCAGGGGAGGTGACCGGGCGGTGCTGCGAGGTCGTAGAGAATCCCGTTCTCCTCGAGCCACTCGCGACCTTCGACCCAGCCAACAGCAGCGCCAAACGATCGCCAGGTATCGGTCCTCGGAAGATCGAGGCTCCGGGCTTCGGCCAACACCGCAGCCTGAGCGGTGAAGCCGAAGCGACCATCCGATGCTTCCGTCCACGCAGCGTCGATCGCTCGCAGCAGGTCGCACCCCACCGTCCCGGCCTCGTCGGCGTCAAGGCCGGCATAGCCGCCGATGTCCGCCTCGGCGACCAGCAGCCGACGCGTCTCAAGGTCGGCTGCCTTCCATTCGCTTGCCGCGAGGAGAGCGCTCAAGGGTGAGGTGGAGTCCGTCATCGATCAGAGGATAACGGGCGTGGGGGATGCCGCGAGCGCGCAATTCCGGCGTGCGAATTACACAGATGTAACTCTTCGCGCGTGTGAACGCGCTGAGGGTGGTTCCACTCCGGAGCCGGTTGGGGTATCGTTTGGTCCGATGGCAACGCGGACCAACGGCCGCGGGGCTCCGGGGCGGAGCAAAGCAACCCCGAAAAAGACAAAACGGGTCCCCATCCGGACCAGGATCGTCCACACGCTGAGGACGAATCGGGAGCGGATCCAAGAACGGTTCTCACGTCAAAGTGATGACCTGTGGGGCGTCGCTCTCCTCGTGGTTGCTGCGCTGGTTGCGCTCTCGTTCTTCGGCCTGTCCGGACCGATTGGTGCAGGTCTCTCCGGATCCCTTCGATTCCTCTTCGGCATGTGGGCGTTCGTTGTTCCGCTCGCTCTGATCATCATCGGACTCTCGCTGGTCGGCGTGTGGTTCACAGAGGATCGTGGCCGGCTCGTGGCCGGCGTCGTGGCCGTCTTTGTCGCGTCGCTTGCGATGTTCCATCTGATGACCGGATCGATCGCCCTCGCCGGCAACGTCGAACAAGTCCAGGAGAACGGCGGCGCCGTTGGCGCCCTGATCTCGTTCCCACTCCGCAGAACCATCGGATTCTGGGGCGCGTTCCTCGTGCTGATGGCAGCGGTTGGCCTCGGCACGCTCGTGCTGACGCGAGCCACGATCCGCGATCTCGCCTCGACCATCGGCACATTCGGCGCCAACCTCCGGTCGTTTGCCGGATTCGGATCGGACCAGCAAGAGGCCTCGCCGAATGTGCAGGTCTCGGGAGCCGTCGAGATCCACGAGCCTGCAGCGCCGCCGGTCAAGACCGCCCCACAGAAGGGGCCGAAGGAATCGAAGAAGGCCCCGAAGAAGGCGAAGCCGAAGCCCATGGCGTCCCGGTCGGTGGCCGTCGATGGCTACGAACTCCCTCCGCTCAGCCTGCTCGATTCGTCGATCAACGAGGGCCCAAATCGCGCGAGCCTCGAACAAACCGCAGCCGAACTCCAGGAGGCGCTGAGCCAACACGGTGTTGATGCCCGCCTGACGCGGATCGTTCCCGGGCCAACCGTGACCCGCTACGAGATCGAACTCGCTCCCGGCGTGAAGGTGTCGAGGGTGACCAACCTCTCCCACGACATCGCGTACGCCCTCGCATCACCTGACGTGCGCATCCTCGCTCCGATCCCCGGCAAGAGCGCGATCGGTATCGAGGTGCCAAACCGTCATCGTCAGATGGTGACTCTCGGCGACATCCTCGGTAGCGCGGACGCCACCGATGATGGAGATCCGATGCTCGTCGCCATGGGCAAGGACGTCAGCGGACGTTCACGTTTCCTCCGCCTGACAGAACTGCCCCATGTGCTCATCGCCGGCGCAACCGGTGCGGGCAAGTCTTCGTGTATCAACGCACTGCTCTCCTCGATCCTCATGCGGGCCCGACCGGACGAGGTGCGGCTGATCCTTGTCGACCCGAAGCGCGTCGAACTCGGTCAGTACAACGATGTTCCCCACCTCCTCACCAGGGTGATCACGAGCCCAAAGAAGGCAGCCGACGCCTTGCAGTGGGCCGTCGCAGAGATGGACCGCCGCTACGATCTGCTGGCCGATGCGGGTGTGCGCGATGTCGAATCGTATCGCGAGAAGTACGACGCCGGCGGTCTCGAGGAAGAACTGTTCGACCGCTTCCCCTACATCGTGGTGGTCGTTGACGAGTTGAACGACCTCATGATGGTTGCCGGGCGGATCGTTGAGGATTCGATCGTGCGGATCGCTCAGATGGCTCGGGCCGTCGGCATTCACCTCGTGCTGGCAACCCAGCGCCCGTCGGTGAACGTGATCACCGGCGTGATCAAGGCGAATGTCCCCTCCCGGTTGGCCTTCTCGGTGGCCTCTCAGACCGACTCGCGGGTGATCATCGACCAGGGTGGTGCAGAGAAGCTCGTCGGACTCGGAGACATGCTTGTCGTCACCGCGAGAGAACCGAAGCCGGAACGGATCCAGGGCGCCTGGGTGTCTGAGGCCGAGATCCACCGAATTGTCGACTTCGTTCGCGAGCAGCAGAACGCCAGGTACCGCGACGCCGAGGTGTTCGAGGTCGCGGAGAAGACCGCCGAGGTCGACGAGGAGTTCGAGGGCGAAGACCCGGTGATCATTCGACAGGCTATTGAGCTTGTGGTGCGCAGCCAACTCGGCTCGACCTCAATGCTCCAACGCAAGCTCCGCATTGGGTTTGCCCGGGCGGGGCGCGTGATGGACATCCTCGAGAACAGAGGCATCGTCGGTCCGTCTGAAGGATCGAAGGCCCGGTCGGTCCTCGTGACCGAAGACGAACTCTCCGCGTTGATCGACTGATGGTAGGCGGTCGTCCCGCCCTGCACCGGCGCATCACTCCGTTGAACGGACTGGGAGAGCACACGAGCCGACGCGCACGGCCGAAACGTCGCGTACGCTCAACCTGATGGCCTACGCACGACTCGATCAATTCAGCGCCGACGGAGGCATCTCCCTCGAGTTCAGCAACCCGGAGCGCGAGGTCGCCGCCTACCGCCTCGATGAAGTCGTCGGCGTGCTCGAGCAGGCCGAACGAGCGGCGAGGGAAGGCTCCTGGGCCGTTGGATTCGTCACCTACGACGCTGCGCCGGCGTTCAACAGTGGACTGTCGATTCGGACACACGACGAGAACGATCCCCTCGCCGACCTACCGCTTGCATGGTTCGGCCTCTTTCGCGATCGGAAGGACGTTGCTCCCTTCGTCGGCGAAGCTCGGATGGACGCTTCGCCGTACACCGTGTCGCCGTGGATCGCATCAATGGACGAGGACCGGTATGGCGAGAATGTGCGACGGATCCGGAGACTCATCAATGCCGACGAACTCAAGCAGGTGAACTACGCCCTGACGCTTGATGCAGCAATCAGCGGAGATCTGTATGAGTTCTATCGCGATCTCGTGCTGTCGCAGCGGGGAGGGAACGGAGCCTTCCTCGATATCGGCCGCTATCGGATTCTCAGCGCCTCACCCGAGCGGTTCTTCGCCGTGGAGGGCCCCGATGTCGCCGTGCGTCCGACAAAGGGCACGTTTCCGCGAGGCCGCTGGTCCAAAGAGGACGAAGACAACGCGGCTCGTCTCGCGGCATCGAAGAAGGACAGGGAGGAGCACGAACGCATCGTTGATCGGATGCTCGAGGAGTTGGTCACCATCTCGGACGGTACCCCGATTCGGATCGAGGAACTCATGGGTCTCGAGCGACTCGAAACCGTATGGCACCTGGGATCTCGGATGTCGGCGAGGCTTGCCGCAGGCACATCGATCGTGGACGTCTTCGCAGCGCTCTTCCCCTCGGCAGCGGTCACCGGTGATCCGAAGGCGCAGGCGATGGAGGCGATCGCGACGCTCGAGAGTCGTGCCAGGGGCGTCTATGCAGGCGCAATCGGATTCATCGCCCCGTCATCCGGCGGACGACCGGATGCCAGCTTCAGCGTTGCAATCCGCACGGTCACCGTGGATGGCGAAGAGGGCATCGGGGAGTATGGCGTCGGTGCCGGCATCACATCGGAATCTGTCGCCGAGGGCGAGTACGAGGAAGCTCTGGCCAAGGCCCGGGTGCTCGTTCAACGGAGGCCGGAGATTTCGCTCTACGAAACCGTACGGTGGGAAGCCGACCACGGGTATTGGTGGATCGAACGCCATCTCGAGCGCCTCGCGGGATCGGCCGCCTACTTCGGGTTCGAGTACGACGAAGGTGCGATCACGGCAGCGCTCGACCGCGAGGGTGAGAGCCTGACCGGCATGCGGCGGGTGCGCCTCGAACTTGACCGCACCGGCGGCCTCACGATCGCGACCGACGCCGATGAGTTGGATCCGGTGCGGTGGTGGCCACATCCCGGGCCCGACTATGCCACGTGCGCGATCAACACGAAGCCCATCAGTTCGACCAGCATCTACCGATTTCACAAGACGACAGCGCGCCGGCCCTATCGCGAACGGCGTGAGATGCACAACGACGTCGACGAGGTCCTTCTCGTCAACGAACGCGGTGAATTGACCGAAGGAACGCGGCGCAATGTGGCCGTGCTCTTCGGGGGGACCTGGGTCACCCCACCGCTCGCATCCGGTTGTCTGCCCGGCATTCTCCGCCAGGTCCTCATCGATGAAGCGGCCTTGTCCGAGGAAGTCGTGATGGTGGATGACCTCCGTGGCGCCGACGGTCTGGCGTTGTTGAGCTCTGTCTACGGGTGGCAGTCCGCACGTCTCGCGCGGCAGTAGCCTCCACCCGAATGTCGATCCCCGCGTCCCTGTGACGCTCCTCGAAGGGCTGATCCTGATCGTCGGTGGTGCCGCGGCCGGTTTCATCAACGCGCTCGCCGGCGGTGGTTCTGCCATAACGATTCCGATCCTCACTGAGATGGTCGGCATCAGCACCGCAAACGGCACGAATCGGATCGCAATCTTCCTGGCAAACCTGACGGCCATCGCCGGATATCAGAAGGGGGAGGTCGTGCCGTGGCGGCGCCTGAGCATGCTCATCTTCCCCACGGTGATCGGAGCGGCGGTCGGAGCCTGGGTCTCGACGGTGACGCCTCCCGATGTGCTCCGCATGGTGTTCGCCGGTGTGTTGCTTCTCGTCGCAGCATCGGTGGTGCTCCGCCCGTCTCGATGGCTCGAAGAACGGGAGGTGGCCCTCCACGAACCGTGGCGGTCGACCGTGTTCCTCGGTATCGGGTTCTACGGGGGGTTCGTCCAAGCGGGCGTCGGCTTCATCCTCCTTGCCGGCCTCGTTCTCGGAGCGGGGATGAACCTCGTGAATGGCAACGCCGCGAAGGTCGTACTGATCGCCGCCTACTCGCCGATCGCGATCCTGCTGTTCGCCCAGGCCTCCCAGGTGGACCTCGCCGTCGGCGGTGTCCTCGCTGCCGGTCAGATGTCGGGAGCCTGGGCCGGATCGCGTCTTGCCGTCCTGAAGGGCGCAGCATGGATTCGATGGGTGCTGGTTGCCGCGGCGGTGGTTGCTGCAGCGCGGCTCGCGTTCGGGTAGCGCGATGTACGCGGCGACGACCCGAACCCAGGCGGTACAGTGAAGACGAGGCAGATGGAGGACCCATGACAGGCGAGATTCACGAAGGGGAGCATCCGTTCATCCCACCGGAGGATGAGCGAGACCCGGTGCGGCGGTTCCGCGGGCGCCTTGCCGCTCCAGTCACGATCGTCACCGCCGGTGATGCCAGCGAACGAGCCGGGCTCACCGTGTCCTCGCTCATGCTTGCCGAAGGCGACCCGGGCAGCGTTCACTTCCTGCTGGGGCCAACGGCCGACGTGTACGACGCCATGACACGGACCGATCGGCTCGTGGTGCACGTGCTGGCCAGCAAGAGCCGGACGCTCTCGGATGTGTTCGCCGGACGGCGTCCGAGTCCCGGCGGGCCGTTCGTGGGCGTCGATACCACCGACTCTGCATGGGGTCCGGTGATCGAGGGGATTCCGGACCGGGCCTACTGCAGCGGTATCTCGGTTGTGGAGCACGGCTACTCGTTGCTTGTCTCGGCACGAATCGACAAGGTGGCGATCGCCGATCTGACCGACCCGCTCGTGTACTTTCGCGGCAGCTACCGCAGCCTGGCGTAGCTGCCGCATCAGACGCGGCGAGGGTACGCTGGCGGGCGATGAACCCCGCTGCACCAACGGTCTGGCTGACAACGCTCGGCTGTGCGAAGAACCAGGTCGACTCCGACAAGGTCACCGGAATGCTCATGTCTGCCGGATACGCCGAGGCGACAACGCCGGAAGCGGCGGATGTCGTGATGGTCAACACCTGCGGGTTCATCGAACCAGCACGGCGGGAATCGATCGACACGATCCTCGATCTCGCGGGAGCGAAACGCGATGATGCCAGCCTCGTGGTGATTGGCTGCATGGCACAGCGCTACGAGACCGAATTGACCGACGCGCTCCCGGAAGCTGATGCCATCGTCGGCCTGGATCGCTATCCGGAACTCATCGACCGGCTCGATGCCCTGACCACGTGGACGCCAATCACGATTGGCTTGGCACGACGATCACATATGGACATTCTCTATGAGACGCGACGCCCGACGCCGAACACACCATACGCCTACGTCAAGGCTGCCGAGGGGTGCGACAAGCTCTGCACGTTCTGTGCGATCCCGCAGTTCAGGGGCAAGCAGCGCTCGCGCAGCGCAGACAACATCCGTGAGGAGATCGCTGAACTCGCTGAGGCAGGGGTTGCGGAGATCGGCCTGGTCGCACAAGACCTCGCGGCATACGGACGCGACATCGACGGTCCCGACATCGTCGATCTCGTGCAACGTGTGACGACCGTTGAGGGTCTCCGGCGCCTCCGCCTCTACTACCTCTATCCGAGGGAGATCCGGCCTCGTCTGATCTCCGAGATGGCGGAGAATTCGCTGGTCGCCGACTACTTCGATCTGTCACTCCAGCACACTTCGCCGGGTCTGCTCCGGGCGATGAAGCGGCCCGGGTCGGGGGAGCGGCATCGGGAGTTGATCGATCGTATCCGTGGGGCAGCCCCCGACGCGGCGTTGCGGTCGTCGTTCATCGTCGGATTCCCCGGCGAGACGGACGAGGACGTCGATGGGCTCGCGGCGTTCCTGACTGAGGTAGGTCTCGACTGGGCCGGATTCTTCCCGTATTCGCCGGAGGACGGCACGGCAGCGGCCACGATGGAGTCGCAGGTGCCAGAGGCGGAGAAGCAGAGCCGGCTCCGGCATCTCCAGTCGATCCAGGATGAGATCACAACCGGTCGGTCAATCGATCAGATTGGCCGGACGATGACGGTTGTGGTCGACCAGGTCGAGGACGATCAACCGGTCGCACGGTCGTACCGCGAGGCTCCCGAGATCGACGGCGTGATCCTTCTCGACAAGGGCATCCCCGGTGAGTGGCTTGAAGTGGAGGTGGTCGGTGGATACGGAACCGACCTCGACGCCGTCGTTCGGAGGCCTGTGTGATCGTCGAGGTGCTCGCCATCGGGACGGAGCTCTTGCTCGGTCAGATCGTGAACTCGAATGCCACCCGCATCGGAGAGCGCCTCGCCGATGCGGGTCTTGACCATCATCAGCAGACCGTGGTCGGTGACAACGACGCCAGAATCGTCGGCGCCCTCACCGATGCGTGTTCGAGAGCCGACGCCGTCATCATCACGGGGGGTCTCGGACCGACGCAGGACGATCTGACTCGCGAGGCGATGGCGCGAGCAGCAGGTGTTGATTTGATCTTCGACGCCGACCAGGCGGACCGCTTGCGCGAACGGTGGGAGTTGCGCGGCAGGGTTATGCCCGACTCGAACCTCCGGCAGGCTGAGCGTCCCGACGGTTCGATGCTGATCCCCAACCCGAAGGGCACCGCCCCGGGCATACGCATGCGCATCGACGGATCGTGGGTGATCGCGCTTCCTGGGGTTCCAGCGGAGATGATCCCCATGCTGAACAACGACGTCATACCGTTCCTGCGCGGTGATGATCGGTCGGTGGTGGTCAGCCGCCTCATCCGAACCTGGGGTGAGTCCGAGTCGGCGATTGGTGAACAACTCAGCGACCTCTTCGACGCGTCGACGAACCCGTCGATTGCCTTCCTTGCCTCCGGTGGCGAGATCAAGATCAGGATCACCGCGAAGGCGGATACCAGCGCGGCTGCGCTCGACCTCATCGCCCCCATGGAAGAGACGGTGCGGGAGCGTCTCGGGACTCTGGTCTTCGGAGCGGACGGTGATACGATCGAAGTGGTCATCCTCCGGCTGCTCGAAGAGCGCGGGTGGACGCTTGGGACGGCGGAGTCGGTGACCGGTGGGCTGGTCGCCGGTCGCATCACTGCGGTTCCTGGAGCGAGCAGAGCGTTCCGTGGCTCGGTCGTCGCCTACGCCACGGACCTGAAGGAGTCTCGACTTGGCGTGCCGCCGGAGGTGATCCTCGGGCACGGCGTCGTGAGCGAACCGGTCGGCGTCGCGATGGCCCACGGTGCGCGAGCGGCCCTCGGCGTCGATGTGGCCGTGGCCGTCACCGGGTCCGCCGGGCCCGACCCGCAAGAACAGCCCGTGGGGACCATCGTCGTTGCGGTCGCGACGCCCAATGGTGCGCGAGTCCGGACCCTGAGAATGCCGGGTGACCGCGAGCGGGTACGCACGTTCGCCACCACAGCGTCGCTCCAATTGCTCCGTCTGTCGCTGCAGGACGTCGAGTGGGGGACCGGTTGACCGATCGCCTGTTTCTCGCCGTTGCCGTGACCGACGAGGTGGCCCACGGTCTCGCCGCGTTTCTCACCGAGGAGACGATGCGCCTTCCCGGGCGACCGACACCACCCGCCAAGTGGCACATCACCATCCGGTTTCTTGGATCAACCACGGCCCTGCAACGGGATCGGATTCTCGAGTTCCTCGACGAACACCTGGCTGTTGAGTCGTTCACGCTGGGATTCGGACGCCTCGGTGCCTTTCCGAAACCATCGAAGGCGAGCGTTCTCTGGCTCGGCATCGAACGTGGAGCGGAACACCTGGCAACGATGGGAGAGATCTCAGAGACTGCGGCGCAGTCGGCCGGTCTCGAACCTGAGGACCGTCCGCTGCACCCCCACCTCACGTTGTCGAGGATCCGGCCACCGATGAACGTCTCGGATCTCATCGAGCGCGTGCCGAGGTTCCCCCTCTCCATGGACGTTGATCGACTGACGCTGTTCCGGAGCCATCTCGGTCGAGGCGGGGCGACGTACGAGACCGTCGAGACGATCCTGTTCTGACCCAGGACTCGCTCCAACCGGCGGGCCAAGCCGATCCGGTACGATCGCCTCATGCAGATTCGTGCGCTCGCCTTCGACGACGTCGAACGATGGATCGACATGCGCCATCAACTCTGGCCGGAGCACGAGAAGGCCGACTTGACCGACGAGGTCATGCACTGGCATCGGGGGAAGACCGCCGTGTTCGTAGCCGATGCCGACGGGGAACTCGTCGGCTTCAGCGAAGCCACCATGCATGAGCGCGCCCCCGGCTGCAGTTCGTCGCCCGTCGGTTACCTCGATGCCTGGTGGGTCGACGAGGGATTTCGGCGACGGGGAGTCGGGACGCAACTCCTGGCTGCTGCAGAAGGGTGGGCGATCGAGAACGGTGCGACGGACATGGCGTCGGATGCCCATGCCGACAATGGCATCTCGCGCAGCGTCCACCGGGCCACGGGGTTCAGCGAGCGCCGTCCGGTCGTGCGCTTCCACAAGTCAATAGCGTCGGAGGCGGAGCCGCCGGCCGGGCCGGACCGTTCCTCGGTGGTGACGCTTCGCGAGGTCGACGAGGACAATGTCCGCGCCATCATCCGCCTCGAGGTAGCCGCCCACCAGCGTTCAATGGTGGCTACGAATGCCGTGTCGCTCGCCCAGTATGCGGTCGCCCCGAAGGCGTGGACACGCGCGGTCTACGCGGATGGCGTGCCGGTCGGATACGTGCTCCTCTACGACGATGCCGATGCACCGGAGTACTTCCTCTGGAGATTCATGATCGACCGCCGGTACCAGGGGTTGGGCTTTGGAACGAGGGCAATGAGCCTGGTCATCGAATATGTCCGGACCAGGCCGGAGGCATCGGGTCTCCTGACCAGCTACGTAGCGACGCCCGGTGGCCCGGGACCGTTCTACCACCAGCTCGGATTCGTCGACACCGGGGAAGTCGACGACGGCGAACTCGTGACGTTGCTGGCCTTCTGAGCCCGGCGACTCGCTAGACCGGGCCGGGTGTTGCACTGACGAGGAGGTCGGCGAGTTCTCCTGGGTTGGTCAGCCGCACGTCTCCGTCGAGCCCCTTCAGGCCGGCCGTGCTGGCTCCAGCGGAACGGCCTGCCTGCAGGCCAACTTCGGTGTCTTCGACGACGAGGCATCGCTTGGGTGAGATCCCCAACATCGAGGCCGCGCGGAGATAGCCCTCCGGGTCGGGCTTTCCCGCACTCACGTCCTCCACCGTCACGAGCACCGGCGGCGAGATGCCAACACGGCCGAGGCGGGCGGCAGCGAGCCGACGGTCCGCGCTCGTGACAATCGCCCACGGAAACCCTCGTCGATCGAGGGTCTCGACCAGTCGGAGTGCGCCAGGGGTCGGCACGACGTCGCCGAGGTCTTCGTACTGCATCATCAACTGGTCCGCCGCGGCATGATCAACCTGCTGATCGGTGAAGTCGGGTCGCAGCCTGCGAACGGTCACGTCCGCCGGTGCCCCGTGGGCGATGGCGAGCGCGGCATCGGGTTCGATTCCGTACTTGTGCGACCACAGAACCCAAGCGCGATCGACCGAGTCGTCGGAGTCAACGAGCGTTCCGTCCATATCGCAGAGCACGGCGAGAATTGATGCGAGATCCATCGGTCGGACTGTAGTGACGGTGAGAGGTACGCATTCCGAGGGGCTGTGTCGGATCGCCCACGAAGAGGCGCACCCGCTGACGGAGCAACGGCGAGAGTTGTGGTCTCGCTGGAGTTGCGGCCTACGGGTGCGCTCCCCGAGGGCACCCTAGGCACCATCATCCGGAGATTTCCAGTGGAATCTCGGGAGGGGGGACACTGGCTCAGTCGGACTTCGCTGGTTCGCAACGTCGGGGTCGGGCCCGGAGCGGGCCTCGTTAGCGGATCCACGAGTTCGGCGTCGGACTCCCGGTCGACATCAGGCGGAGCCTCACGATCCCGACAGCCTCGCATGAGCGGTCGTCCGTCTCCGCCTCTTGCCCGGTCCGGTCAGAACCGTTCGCGGGTGCTCCGCTCATCGTCGCCGGTTGATAGGGTGACGAGATGCCAATCTTCATGGACGTCCACAAGGACCTGGGCGATGTGACCGAGCAGGACATCAAGGGCGCGCATCAACGCGATCTCGAGATCCAGGATGAATACGGTGTCCAGTTCCTGACCTACTGGTTCAATAGCCCGGACGGCACTGCCTTCTGCCTGGTCGACGCACCGACCAAGGAGGCGGCAATCGCGGTCCACAAGCAGTCGCACGGCCTCGTGCCGCACAACATGGTCGAGGTCGAGAAGCCGACCGTGAGTCGGTTCATGGGTGATTGGGAGCGGAACGCTCCGGATATCGCGAGGAACGAGGATGAGAGACTCGACAGCGGTTTGCGGGCGATCATGTTCACCGACCTGGTCGGATCGACCGAGGTCAGCTCGCGCGAAGGCGACGCGAAGGCACTTGAGTTGCTGGACCGCCATGACGGGATCGTGCGTGAGGCACTCTTTGCATATGGCGGCCGGGAGGTCAAGCACACGGGCGACGGCATCTTTGCGTCGTTCAACTCCGTCAGCCGGGCCGTCGAGTGCGCCCAGGAGATTCAGCGAGCTTTCGGCGAACCGCTCAACGTCGATTCGCCCTCCGGTCGTGTCAGGATCGGTATCAGCGCAGGAGAGCCGGTCAGTCAGCACGAGGACCTCTTCGGTGCTGCGGTGAACCTGGCCTCCCGCATTTGCGGGCATGCCAATCCCGGTCAGATCCTCGTCTCGAGCGCCGTGCGCGAGCTCTCCGTGGGGAAGCAGATGTCGTATCAGGATCGCGGACCGATCGCTCTGAAGGGGTTCGACGACCCGGTCCGCCTGTTCGAGGTCCCGGTCGACGATTCGCCCGCCTCATAACGCTGCGAACCCAGGGTTCTCCACCTCGGATATGACGCCGACAGCCCGCGGAATGGAAGGGGGCGACGGTCCATCTCATTCTGAGGGCCCACGGCGTCAAATAGGATGCCGAGAACCCTGGGCTCGTAGCGTTGTGGGGGTCGATTGCGGCTGCCGGATGCGGTCTCGACCCAATTCCTCGACATCGAACAGATGTTCGCCTAGGCTGCGCCGAGCATCGTGAATACCATCATTGTTGTTCGCGAGGCAGAATCTGTCACAGGCGCCCGGTACCTTGCGGGTCAGTCGAAAAAGGAGACATCGTGGCTCAAGACCGGACCGACCGGGGCGACCGGGATAAGAATGTTGAAACGGCCATGTCGCAGATCGAGCGCCAGTTTGGAACGGGCGCCATCATGCGGATGGGCGACGAAGAGATTCGCAAGATGGACGTGATCCCCACCGGGGCACTCTCGCTCGATCTCGCGCTCGGTATCGGTGGCGTGCCGCGAGGCCGCATCGTCGAGATCTACGGGCCGGAGAGTTCCGGCAAGACCAGTCTCGCCCTGCACATCGTCGCCGAAGCCCAGCGCAATGGCGGAATCGCCGCGTTCATCGATGCCGAGCACACGCTCGACCCGATCTACGCCAGGGCCATCGGCGTCGACGTCGATGAACTGCTGATCTCACAGCCGGACACCGGGGAGCAAGCCCTCGAGATCACCGACATGCTGATCCGTTCCGGCGCCCTCGACGTGGTGGTGATCGACTCTGTAGCGGCGCTCGTGCCTCGCGCCGAACTCGAGGGCGATATGGGCGACACCCACGTCGGTCTCCAGGCCCGGCTGATGTCACAGGCGCTGCGCAAGTTGGCGGGTTCGATCAATCGATCCAAGACCACCGCAATCTTCATCAATCAGTTGCGAGAGAAGATCGGCGTGATGTTCGGGAGTCCTGAGACGACCCCCGGCGGGCGCGCCCTCAAGTTCTACGCGAGTGTCCGTATCGACATCCGCCGGATCGAAGCGATCAAGTCCGGCACCGACAACGTCGGGAACCGAGTGCGGACGAAGATCGTCAAGAACAAGGTCGCTCCGCCGTTCCGTCTTGCGGAGTTCGACATCATGTTTGGGGAGGGCATTTCGCGGGAGGGCAGCCTCCTCGACGTCGCCGTTGAAGAGGGCATCGTCAAGAAGGCCGGCGCCTGGTACACCTACGACGGCGACCAGTTGGGCCAGGGCCGTGAGAAGGCCAAGCAGTTCCTTCGCGACAATCCTGAACTCTCCGTTCAGCTTCAGGATCAGGTGCTCCGAGCGGTCGGTGTGATTGTCGACGAAGAGGAAGAGGCCGCCGATGCGGTCGAGACCTCGGAAGAGTCAGCGGAGTAGCCGCCGCGTTTTTCGCGTTCCGCGCGGGGCCGGAGTGCGGTACCATCACAGGTGACACACACCAGAACACTGATAACAAAGCGGTCGAGAACGCAAATGTCGATACGGAGAACAGCGAACCGAGAACCCAACCGGGGCTAGCGCCCCGACCTTGAGACGCTGTTGCCGGTGTGTGCCGAGCTCACGGGCTCGGCACGCTGCGTTCAAGACCACGGAACGGGGAAATGATGATGCAGTGGCTCGTAGCAGCCCTGGTGATCGTCGTTGTCGGCCTTGCATTCGTTGGGGGCTACGTGCTTTCCCGTCGGGGGGGTCGTGAGGCTACGCCCGATGAGACACTCGCAGATGCTCGACTCGAAGCGCAGCGGATCCTGGCTCGCGCCGAGGAGGAAGCCCGCTCGAAGGCTGAGACGTATCGCGACCGGGAAGACGCAACACTCGAACACCGACGGGTGGAGATGGGCTCCCAGGAGTCCCGTCTCACCCAGCGCGAAGCGACACTCGAACAACGAGCAGGGAATCTCGCCCAGCGCGAAGAACTCGTGATCGCGCGGGAACGGGCAGCCGAGATCGCGGTCTCCGAATCCGAGACCGCCAAGGAGGAGGCCCGTTCGGCGCTCGAACGCATCGCAGGATTCGACTCGAAGGCCGCCAAGGCGGAGCTCCTCGAGAAGGTCGAGACCGAGGCTCGTCGGGATGCCATGGTGCTGATCCGCGACCTCGAAGTTCGCGCCAGGGAGGAGTCAGAGCGGCGCGCTCGTCGCATCCTGGGCACCGTTGTCCAGCGACTGGCAGCCGACGTCGTCTCCGAGACGACCGTCTCGGTCGTGCCGCTGCCGTCGGACGACATGAAGGGTCGGATCATCGGACGGGACGGCCGGAACATCCGCACGTTCGAAGCGATCGCCGGTGTGAACCTGATCGTCGACGACACACCCGAGGCGGTCTCCGTCTCGACGTTCGATCCGGTACGCCGAGAGGTCGCCCGCCGTGCCCTCGAGAAGCTTGTCGAAGGCGGCCGGATCCATCCGTCGTCGATCGAAGAGGCCTACGAGAAGTCGAAGGAAGAAGTCGAGCAATCGGTGCGGGACGCCGGTGAGTGGGCCCTCCTCGAGATTGGTCTCACCAAGATGCACCCGGAGCTGGTCACGCTCCTCGGGCGCCTCCAGTACCGGACGAGCTATGGGCAGAACGTGCTGAACCACCTCGTCGAGGCGGCTCACATCGCAGGAATGCTCGCCGCCGAACTCGGAGTGGATGAAAAGGAGGCGAAGCGAGCTGCATTCCTCCACGACATCGGGAAGGCCGTGTCCCACGAAGTCGGTGGCTCCCATGCCCTCATCGGGGCCGAGATCGCCCGGCGATTTGGCGAGGACCCGGCGATCGTGCACGCCATCGAATCGCACCACAACGAAGTTGAGCCCCGCACGCTCACCGCGATCCTGGTGCAGGCAGCCGACGCGGTCTCTGCCGCCCGGCCGGGTGCGCGGCGTGAGGCACTCGAGTCGTACGTGCGTCGGCTTGAGAAGCTGGAGGAGATCGCCGGTGCGTTCTCCGGGGTGGCCAACGTCTTCGCGTTGCAGGCCGGCCGGGAGATTCGCGTCATCGTGGATCCCGAGAGTGTGGACGATCTCCAGGCGAGTGATCTAGCCCGCCGGATCGCCAGGAAGCTCCAGGAGGACCTTCAGTATCCCGGCCAGATCGAGGTGACGGTCATTCGCGAGTTCCGAGCCCGCGACTACGCCCGTTGATCGACCGGTCCGGCGAGCCATGAGCGATACAACCACCCTCGGGATGCCGACCGTGCGCGAGCCGCGCGAACCGCGGCGCGTCGGCGAGTCCTACTTCATCCGCACGTTTGGCTGCCAGATGAACGAACACGACTCGGAGAAGATTGCCGGCCTGCTCGAGGCAGACGGCATGGACCGTGCCGACGATGCGAGTGATGCCGACGTGGTGGTGATCAATACCTGCACGATCCGGGAGAACGCCGACCAGCGTCTCTACGGCTATCTCGGATCGCTGAAGGCGGAGAAAGAGCGAAACACCAACCTCCGCATCGTCGTCGGGGGATGCACCGCCCAGAAGGACAAGGAGATCGTCCGGGAGCGGGCATCCTGGGTTGACGTCGTCTTCGGAACGCACAACACGCACCGGGTATTGGATCTCCTCGATCAGGCCGACGAGTGGGGACCAGTCACCGAGATCTGGGACGAGACCAGCGACCCGGAGGCCGGGTCATCCCTGATGCCGACACGGCGCGAGTCCAATCACTCGGCCTGGGTCACGATCACCACCGGGTGCAACAACAGTTGCACGTTCTGCATCGTGCCCATCGTGCGCGGTGCGGAGATCAGCCGGCGGCCCGGGGATGTGATTCGTGAGATCCAGCGATTGGCCGACGACGGTGTGGTGGAGATCACGTTGCTCGGCCAGAACGTCAACTCCTATGGCCGTGATCTCGACCTCAATGGTCGGCAGCCGCTCTTCGCCGATCTGTTGCGACGGTCGGGCGAGATCGAGGGAATCGGCCGCATCCGATACACGAGCCCCCATCCAAAGGACTTCCGGGAGGATGTTGCTCTCGCGATGGCCGAGACGCCAACGGTCGCGGCCCAACTCCACCTGCCGCTCCAATCCGGAAGCGACTCCATCCTCGCTGCCATGCACCGCGGCTACACCGGCCAGCGGTTCCTCGAGAAACTCGCAATGGCCCGGCGCCTCGTACCCGATCTGAGTGTCTCCACCGACATCATCGTTGGATTCCCAGGCGAGACCGAGGACAACTTCGAGCGCACGCTCGAGGTGGTCGGTGCCTCCCGTTTCGACAGCGCCTTCATGTTCCAGTACTCACCCCGACCCGGTACGCCTGCGGCGGACATGGCTGAACAGGTGGCACCCGAGGTAGTCCAGGAGCGGTTCGATCGACTGGTCGAGGTCCAGAATGCCATCACGTTCGAGCGGAACCAGACCAGAGTCGGAATGGTTGAGACCGTGTTGACTGAGGGTCCGTCCCGCCGCGACGCCTCGATCGCGACCACACGCTCGGAGGGGAATCGCATCGTGCATGCTCCCGGCGTTTTCGAACCCGGGCGTTTCATGGATCTCCGGATCACCCGTGCGGCGCCGCACTACCTCGAAGGGATTCCGACCTGAACATCTACGCCGTCCTCGGGCCCACCGCGGCTGGGAAGTCCGACCTGGCGGAGGCGATCGCCGACCGACGTGGCGCAGAGATTCTCTCGGTCGATTCGATGCAGGTATTTCGGGGCATGGACATCGGCACCGCGAAGCCGAATGTCACGACCCGCATCCGATTCGCCTATCACCTCGTCGATGTTGCCGATCCGTCTGAGGAATACACGGCTGCAGAGTTTCAAGCCGCTGGGAGAGTGGTGCTCGACGCTGCCGACGCGAAGGGGAGCGATGTCGTGATCGCCGGTGGTTCGGGGCTGCACTTCCGGTCATTGGTGGATCCGCTCGCGTTCCCTCCGACCGACGATGAGTTGCGGACCCATCTCGAGGCGACCGATATTGAGGATCTGAGAGCGGAATTGCTGGCGGCGGATCCGGGGGCTGCTGCAGTCGTTGATCTTACGAATCCGCGGCGAGTGCTCCGTGCCGTGGAGATTCTGCGCCTCACCCACGCCACGCCGAGCCAACGGGCCCGATCGGCCCAGGCGCAGAGCGTCCGGGACTACGAACCGGCACGCCAGTTCACCGCCGTGGGCATCGACCCTGGCGACCGGATCGGCGGTCGCATCGAAGCCCGATTCGATCACATGCTGGACGCGGGCTTGCTCGCGGAAGTGTCCACGGTTGCTCAGCGCCTCGGCCGAACGGCGAGACAGGCGGTCGGGTATCGACAACTTCTCGATGTCGTTGAGCGGGGACGGCCCCTCACGTCTGCGCGAGAAGAGGCGATCCGCGCCACCGCGTCACTCGCGAAGCGTCAGCGGACATTCTTCCGCCGCGATCCACGCATTTCGTGGATTCCGTGGCACCATGAGACCGAACGGATGCTCGAAGGGGCACTGGATGTGCTCGCAGGGGAATCACCATGAACTTCGTGAAGGCGGAAGGGCTCGGCAACGACTTCATCATCGTTTCCGAACCGCTTCGTGCGGCACCGGACCGCATCGCCGCTTGGTGTGAACGGAAGACTGGCGTCGGCGCGGACGGCGTACTCGAGGTGACTCCGGTCAATGGGTCCTCGGTTGCCATGCGGTACTGGAACGCCGACGGGGGAGCGGCCGAGATGTGCGGCAACGGTCTCCGTTGTGTCGCCCTCGTCGCTGTCGAACTCGGGCTGGTTCCGGGGCCGACCCTGACCGTGCACTCAGCGGTTGGCGAGCATCCAGCCATCGTCCTGCCGGGTGGCATCGTCCGAGCCTTCGTGGGGGAGCCTCATGCGTTCCGCACCGAGGAGTTGACCGTTGCCGGCCATCGCGTTCGGCCGGTCGGCGTCGGCAATCCCCATGCGGTCTTGTTCGTCGATGATATCGACGAGGCCGAGGTCGAGGCGATCGGGTCGAGGATCGAGGGCGATCCGATCTTCCCTGAGGGGTCGAATGTGGAGTTCGTGCAGATGGACGAGGGCAGCCGCATCAACGTCCGGGTATGGGAGCGCGGCGTCGGTGAGACGAGGGCTTCGGGTACCGGTGCCACGGCTGCCGCGTTTGCGGCCCGGGCGGTCGGTGAGTTGGGGGACGCCGTGACCGTCGTGCTCCCGGGGGGTGAACTCCTGATCGAGTTCGATGATGCCGGTGCCTGGATGACCGGACCGGCAACGATCGTGTTCAGCGGTTCGCTGAGCTGACCTACTCGACGCGTCGAAGCACGGCGACGACGACTCCCAGGATCTCGACACCTTCGGTGAACACCATGGGTGCGTAGGCCGGATTCTCGGCTTCCAGGATTACCCGACCATCCTTGCGTCGCAGCCGTTTGACCGTCGCCTCCTCTTCGGCGACGAGGGCCGCAACGATCTGACCGTTGTTGGCGGTGGGTTGGCGTCGCACCACAACGTAGTCACCGTCGAAGATCCCGGCGTCGATCATCGAATCGCCACGCACGTCGAGCATGAATACCGGGTCGTTGCCAACAAGTTCGGTCGGCAGGGGGTAGATCTCCTGGATGTCCTCTTCTGCGAGGATTGGTGAACCTGCCGCGATCCGTCCGACGAGTGGAACGTCACGGATCGGTGCACGGTGCAGCGTCGATTGGGGGATGCCGTCGTCGATCACTTCGATGGCTCTCGGCTTCGTAGGGTCCCGGCGAAGGTAGCCGGAGCGTTCGAGCGCCGACAGATGACTGTGGACTGTGGAGGGGGATGACAGGCCAACGGCATCGCCGATCTCCCGAACCGACGGCGGGTAGCCGCGGTCACGCACGGTCGCGCCGATCAGGTCGAGAATCTGACGTTGCCGGTCGGTGAGATCTTGCCTGCCGTCCACGGGGTGCCCCTCAGTCGCGTGGCGCAGACAGTAGTGGATTTTGCGACCGCGACCAAACATATGTTCGATGCCGGGCCGCCTGAGCACGAGGATGTCGCATGGTGGATCGGCGGCCTCGCTCTACCGACGGTTCCGGATCGCGCTCGGCGATCGCGGGAAGAGGCGGCAGGGCGGGATTCGAGGCCGCATAGACTCCGGTCCCCGTTCCGGCACCGTCCCGGTCGACCCGTCATCCACACTCCATTGCGAGGAAACCCCGATGCGCTCCATCACCACGCGACCATTCGGAACCCTGCCCGACGGACGAGGCATCGACCGGATCGACCTCGCCAACGGCGACACTGAAATCGGCATCCTGACCTACGGCGGCATCATCGCGTCGTGGACGGCTCCCAATGCAGCGGGCGACGTCGCCGACGTGGTCATCGGCTTCGACAGCCTCGACGGCTGGCTTGCCGACCCGCAGTACTTCGGAGCCGTCGTTGGTCGATACGCCAATCGGCTTCGCGGCGGGCGGTTCCCACTTGACGGGCGCCTCGTCGACGTGACATCCAATCAAGGCGACAACCAGCTCCACGGGGGCGCCATCGGCTTCGACAAAGCCGTCTGGGCAGCCGAGAGCCACTTGGATGGAATCGAAGTTGGGGTGACCCTTCGTCACGTCTCGGCCGACGGCGACGAGGGCTATCCGGGCACGTTGACGTCCACTGTCACGTACACGCTCAGTAGTGCCGGCAGGCTGCAGATGGACTTTACGGCGCTCACTGATGCACCCACCGTTGTGAACTTCACCAACCATGTGTACTGGAACCTCGCGGGGGAAGGCGACATCCTCGACCACATCGCACAGATTGACGCCGGGTCATTCCTCGAAGTCGGCGCCGGCACCCTTCCCACGGGAACCCTCCGGAGCGTGGACAACACTCCGTTTGACTTCCGCCAGCCCCGCCGAATCGGTGACCGGATCGCCGAGGTTGACGGACAGCTCGCCCTCGGTGGCGGCTACGACCACTGCTACGTCGTCGATGGCACCCCCGGGTTGCTCCGGCCCTGCGCACGCCTGACGGCAGACGGGCGAGCGCTGGAAATCGCGACAACCCAACCGGGCGTCCAATTCTACTCAGGCAACGGCATTCGTCCCCGCACAGGTCGCGACGGTCAGATCTATGGGCCACATTCCGCCCTGTGCCTCGAGACGCAACACTTTCCCGACGCACCGAACATCCCGCACTTCCCGTCAACGCGCCTCGACCCTGGCGACACGTACGCTGAATCGACCACCATGATCGTGCATCCGGCACCCGGACTATGAGCCGAGTTCGCGTTCGAGGGGTGCGCGAAAGCGCGGGGTGACCCGGGTTGGGCCGAACCACTCGTGCAGGCGTTCAGTTTCCAATGCAATCGCTTCAGTCGCTGTCGACGGGATCTCGCGAAGGAGACGGACCGCGATCTCGCCGTCGTTTCGCTGAGCCCAGCCGCCGACGATCTCGCCGTTCCACCACACGGTCGGGCCGGCGTTGCCGTTGCGGTCGAAGAGTGCCGAGTAGTGGTCGCCGAGGTACCAGGCCCGCTCCTTCCAGCCCATCACGGTTGAATCCAGGCTCGGGAGAAGGGCCACCCAGTCCTCGGGGATGTCGACCGGGTCTCCGTCGTCGGGCAGGATCCATCCGGGTCCGTCCGTCAACTCAACCTCGATGGCGTTGACGGCCGAGAGCGCCATTCGGGTGTCCGTCATCTTCCAGCCGGTCCACCACTTGATGTCGGCGGTGGTTCCCGGGCCGAAGTGGCGGAGCCAATGGCGGACGAGTTGCGCTCGCGCGTCGGCAGGGTCGATGTCGGCCAAAGGCGATCCGAGCCACGCGTCGGTGAGGCTCCACCGGTACTGGCTCGAGATCCACGTGCCCCGTGGGCGGCCGCGCATGACGCGGCCCTCGGACGCCAGGAGGAACAGGATACGAGTCGACACGCCGACCGTCCCGCCCCACGTCTTGCCTTCGCCGAACGTCAGTGTTGATCCCAGCTCGGGGATTGCCTCGCGGAGAACGTTGGCAGTGGCCTCCCCCCGGACGGCGAGTTCGGCGAGCACCTTGGCTGCAACGTCGTCGATCCAGGCGGCGGGGTCGGTTGCCTTGCCCTGATCGGCCAGCATGCGCTCAAACCGACGTCGCTCGGCTCGGCCGAAGGCGTCGGGGGAGGCGGAGCGCATGGTCGCCGCGAGATCCCGGGTCGTGACGAACAGCGTTCTGCGCATGCCCCACATGCGTACCAGGGATCGGTCGTCGTAGAGAGACCGATCCAGGTCCGGGCTCGTGAAGCCGTTGACCCTGGCGCGTGCGCTGAGGTAGGCGGTTGCCGGGTCGCTCGAGTGGAAGCCGATCACGCTGCGCACCGCCTCGTCGAGGGAGTCTGCCCGTTGCGCAAGGCGGTGGCGAATGCCGAGTCGGGCCCGTCGTTGATCGTCTGAGACACGGTCCATGCCGTCAGTCAAGCCGATGGAATCGGCGGCCGCGGCGTCGTTTTGTCCGGGCGCGTTCGCCGTCGTGGTCGAACAAACGCGCGTTCGACTTGACGATCGAACACATGTTCGATACAGTACCGAGAGGTGCGAACAGATGTTCGGTTGATGGTGAGTCTCCGTTTTCTGTCATACCCGGGCGGTACGTTCGCATTTGTGGGCACGGGCCCACCGCACAGGGCCGGCACGAGTCGGCAAACGGCACGTCGGCGACCGAGGAGGAGACACAAATGATTTCGCAGCGAAGCACCAGCGTCCGAGCGTTGGTCGTCATCTCCACGACAGTTGCGGCATTTGTGCTCCTCCTCGCGACTGCCGTCCACGCCATGACCGGTGGAACACCGGTCTCCACGGTGGATTATCGCGTCCACGCCGGCGACACCCTCTGGTCGATCGCTGCCGAGATCACCGACCCGGGAGGCGATGTGCGGTCGACCATCGCAATGATCGAGGCCTCCAACGGCCTCGACGGGGCATTTCTCCAGGTGGGGCAGACTCTGAGCATCCCGGACACGGACGCCGGCTGACCCCGACGGGGGGAGAGGCAGCAGCATGCCTGATGATCATCCGTGCAGCGCGGAACCCATCTCCGACAGGCCCGGGAGCGGTCGTCCGAAGCGCAAGGAACCGCATCGTGTAGCCTCGACACCGATGCGTTGTCCTCTTTGTGCGACCGAAGACACCCGCGTGATCGATTCGCGCCCTGCAGAAGACGGGGCCGCGATTCGGCGTCGCCGCGAGTGTGTCGTGTGCGGCGAGCGCTTCACCACCTTCGAGCGCTCAGCCAAGGGTGCGGTCGTTGTCAAGCGCGACGGTCGTCGCGAACCGTTCGATCGAAAGAAGCTGAGGCGTGGTCTCGAATTCGCTCTCGCCGACCGACCGGTCTCTATCGGGTCGATCTCCGACATCGTGTCGAGGATCGAGTCGTCGGCCCGTGGCGGATCGAGTCTTGTGACGAGCGATGAACTCGGCCGGGCCGTGCTCGCCGAGTTGCGCGAGGTCGACGAGGTGGCCTACCTGCGATTCGCCTCGGTCTACAAGGAGTTCCAGGACGCCGAGGACTTCGGACGAGAAGTCGCGGCACTCGAGCAGCAGGGCTGACCGGGCGACCACCGGGGTCGTCTACGGAATCGCTCCAATCGTGGTTTCGGTCTCGGCGGCAAGGCCCACGATCTTCGGGTCGACTTCGGCCCTCACCTCGGCGAGAGCGATCTCGAGCGACTCCTGAATCGCATCTCGGGCCATGTCGAGTTCCGTAGTCAGCGCGTCCGCACGCTCCGTATCGCCCTCACGCAGTGCATCGAGGTACTCCAGCTGCCAGGTTGCATACCGTTCAGAGGCTGCCGCAGCAAGTTCCCGGGCTGCAGCGAAGGTCGGATCGGGTGGCAGGTCCGCGATCAGCCGGGCGGTGGTCGCCAGCGATTCTGCGAGCGCCACACTGAGGGCATCGACCTGTGCGGACTCCGTCTGCGTCGGCAGATCGGGTGTTGCGAAGAGAAGCGGAACGGTTGATCGGTACGCAAACGTCGTGGCGAGGCGTCCGGAGATGCCTTCTGCCTCGGCACCCAGGATCAGCATCGACGTGCGGGTGGGTTCGAGCGCCTCGAGTGGCGCTTGCGGCACGAGGGGAGGGGTCGACGGCAATGGCGTGGTGGCCTGGCCCACGATGATGGTCGCTCTCGCGTTGAGATCGCCGATCGCGGGAACGGCAGCTGAGACAGATCCCGGAGGGCTCGACGGATCGGTGAGGTTCTGGAGTGCCACCTGGGAACTGGGCAGTTCGTTCCGAAGGTCGGTGAGTGAGGCTCGATAGTCTGACGCCAGATCGTCCGCTCGCTCCTGAACCTGGCGAGGGAGGTAGTACGCAGCGAAGCCGGCGGCTGCGAGGAGGGCAACGACGACGCCCGCTACGAGCCACCGGCCGAACCCGTGGCGCCCGAGACGGCTCGACGCCTCGTCCGGTTTCCAGTCGCTGAGCGGATCGGCCGACGGTGCAGATACCGGAACGAATCCCTCGTCGTCGTTCTCGTTGTCGGAGAGGGATCCGCTCACGGCAGCCGTTCCCGCGCTGACCGCAGCGCTCTCCGACGCTACGACCGGCGGCGGCGGCTCAAGGTCCTCGAGTTCGGTGTACGTTGCTGTGGGGTTGGGCGGCAAGTCGACGACTCCCGCTACCTCGAGAAACCACCGGCCGTCGTTGCCGGGGAGGAGAGGCTCTTGGTCTTTTCTTGCCATAGGTCCGATTGATTGGTTGCGATCAACATACTGTCGATGGCCCGACAGTTGGGGCACCGCCGGGTCGTCGAGAGCGATAGCATCACCCCAAGCGAACCAGGTACGCACTGATGAACATCCCCCTCCAACGTCTCGACGATGAACTCCCGATACCGGCACACGCTCACCCCGGTGACGGTGGCGTCGACCTGTGCGCTCGATCGGGCGCTGAGATCGCGGCGGGGAACGCGCCGTCGTGCCAACCGGGATCGCTGTCGCTATCCCGGGCGGGTATGCCGGATTGGTGACGCCACGAAGCGGTCTGGCCGCACGGCACGGAATCTCGGTGGTCAACGGCCCGGGTTTGATCGACGCCGGCTACCGTGGGGAGATCAAGGTGGTGCTCGTCAATCTGTCGGATGAGCCGTTTCTGATCGAACGCGGTGATCGGATCGCCCAACTCGTGGTTCTTCCCGTGGCGGTGCAGGAGTTCGAGGTCGTCGACGAGTTGCCCGACACCAGCCGTGGTGCGGGCGGGTTCGGTTCGACCGGTTCATGAATGGTTCAGATTGGCCCGTGGTAGCATCCACCGAAGCGCGGACGTAGCTCAGCTGGTAGAGCGCAACCTTGCCAAGGTTGAGGTCGCCGGTTCGAATCCGGTCGTCCGCTCGAAGGGCGGTTTCGACCGCCCTTTGGTGACAGAGGTCTCGGCGACGTGGCCGAGTGGTGAGGCAAGGGTCTGCAAAACCCTGTACCCGGGTTCGATTCCCGGCGTCGCCTCGTCGGGATACAATGCCCACAACGGGCGCTTAGCTCAGCGGCAGAGCGCTGCCTCGACACGGCAGAGGTCACTGGTTCAATCCCAGTAGCGCCCACGTACAGAAACCCTTGCGGCACGAAGATCGAAGCCGATGTGTCGGTTTCGTCGTCGGTCACTCGACGTCAGATTGTCGATGAGATCTTGGAAGAGGCTGAAGCGATCGACGCTGCCGAAGATCTCGAATATGGGGATCGACGAGGCGACGAACTGCCCGAGCCGTGGGTGGATCGCCACGACCGGCGAGCCCGGCTACGGGAAGCACTGCGTCAGCTCGACGCCGAGGGACCGTCTGATGTCGAGTCGTATCAGGTGGCCCGTGATGCGAAGGAAGCCGAGTTGGGTCACAAGCTCTCCGGTCGCCGGGCTGACCCGGATTCGAAATGGGGCAGCCCGGCTCGGACCCGCAAGATCAACGTCACCGACCCGGACTGTCGGGTTATCAAGGACGGCCGCCGGTATGTGCAGGGATACAACGCCCAGGCTGCGGTGACCGAGGATCAGATCGTGGTCGCGGCCGAGGTGACTACCGCTGCACGAGACTCGGTCTTCTTCGCTCCCATGGTCGATGCCGCCTGCCATAACCTTGCCGAGGGCGGTGGCGAACCGGTGGGAACCTTCGTTGCCGATACCGGCTACTGGAGCATCAATAACGCCACCCTCGATATCGATGCCGATGTGTTGATCACCCCGATGCCCGTGACCGGTGGCATCATCGACCCGAATGATCCCCGGATCGCTCGACGCGCAGGAGTCATCGAACGCCTCGACCGTGCCGAGATCACCGTCACCGCAGCCGCCGAAGAGATGGGAGTGTCAACCACCACGGTCCGCAAGTGGCTGGCCAACCACCGCGGCGGCCGTCCCGACCCGGTCGCGGTGCGCCGGGCCATGGTCGAACGTCTCGCCACTGAACACGGAGCGGCTGCCTACGCCAAACGCAAGACCACCGTCGAGACGGTCTTCGGGAACGTCAAAGCCAACCTCAAGTTCCGGAGATTCTCACGCAGAGGACTCGACGCCACATCGAGCGAATGGCGCCTCATCTGCGCCGCCCACAACCTGCTCAAAATCCACCGGCACCAGCTCGCAGCCACCTGAACCTCAAACCCGGATCGGCGCGCCCCAACCCGACACAGCGAAACCCCCGCACCTGGGGCTATCCATGCGACAGCCCCCGGCTGCAAGGGTTTCTGTCGTTTCCGAGGTTGTTCGAGTCGGGCCGTGAATCCGAGAACCTCACAAAAACCCCACAGTTCAGAGCGAACGTATGTTCAGCGCGGACGGCTGCGGGAGCGACTCGGCCTCGACAAGGGCATAGATGGACAGGGTCACGCGCGGGTCACGATGGCCCATGAACGCCTGTACTTCGGCGGGGTTCCATCGGTCGACGACGAAGAGACGAGTTGCGACGGTGCGTCGTAGATCGTGCGGCACGACATCGAAGTCGAGACGGTCCGTGATCTTCGTCCAGACGCGGTTCCGCCAGTTCGGGTAGCGCAGCGGACCGCCCCGAGGTGCAGTGACGACCAGGTCTCCGATCCCGGCGACATAGCGTTCGGCAAAGTGGCGTCGGAGCCGTCGAGCCAAATCGGCGGGGATCGGGATCACACGGCCCTCGTCCTCGCGGTGGCGACCCTTCACGGACCGCGCTGGTCCAGTTCGTGGCATCGACCTGCGAACGGCGATGGTCGCTCCGTCGAGATTGACGTCTCGGCGTCGGAGGGCAAGCGCTTCACCAGCGCGGAGGCCGCAGCGGGCCGCCAGATGGATGACAATGGCGGTGCGCTCGTCGACCTCCTCGGCGGCATCGATGACCTGCTGGAGTTCATCGTCGGACAGGACGCGGGGTGTGCGTCGTGGCTTCATGGTCGGTGATTTCACATCGGCCGCCGGATTCGTGGCGATGATCCGGTCGCGGCGTGCGAGATCGAGAATTGAACGGAGAAGTTGCAGAGCCTTCCCGCGGGTGTTCGGTGCGTGGTTGAGCTTCGCGACCCACATCTCGACCTCCGACGGGGTGATAGAGGCAACAGGACGGTGGCCGAACGTGGGAAGGATCATCGAGCTGAAGTAGGACTTGTCTCGATCCTGTGTCGACGGGGCCTTGTCGCTGCGTGTCGCGAGCCAACGTTCCGCGAGGAGGCAGAAGGGTGTCTTCCCGGCACGCGGGTCGATGTAGGCGCCAACATCCATGTCCGCCTCGACCCTGTTGCGGAAACGGTCTGCGTCGACTTTGCGCCGGAAGGTCTTCTCTCGCTGCTTGCGGGCGGGGTCTCGGTATCGCACGATGTACCTGCGTTCGCCCTTGGTGGTGGTGTGCGTCTGGACGGATGCCATCGGGTCTCCTCGGGTGGGGCGTCGCTCTCTGCGGTGTTTTGCGTGTGATGGTGGTTCCAGGTCGCTTCTGTTGGTTCCTGCTCAGGGATGCCTTTCGACGGTGACTCTACCGACGGCTGTCAATGTGGGCTTGAGATCGGATGTGGTCCAACCTTCCGCTCGTCTCCGCGAGTTGGATGCGGTCTTCGATCCAGCGCTCGACGTCGGTCCAGCGGTAGCGGATGTGTCGGCCGACGCGGAAACCGACGGGGCCTTCTCGTCGGTACCGCCATGCGTACAGGGTCTTGATTGGAACGTCGAGGAAGTCGGCGAGTTCTTCTGCGGTGAGGAGACGGTCGTTGTTGTTCATGGCTGGATCATGCGTGGTCACCCTGTCAGCAGAGTGTCATTTCGTTGCCATTTTCGATGTTGTTCTTTCCGGAGAGATCGGTTACAGATCGTTCCGGAAAGAACAAGATCCGGTAGAAAGTGTTTGTGCCGGGATGATGTGTGACACCTTGTGCTGGGAACTTATGTGACACTTCTTCGTTGTGTGGGGGGTTCCTTTCCTGGTTTGGGTTGGTAGTAGCGGTCGGGGTTGATGGTGAGGATCCGGATGAGGGTGTCTCCGTGGTAGATGTGGACGAGGCGTTCGATTTCGATGACACGGACCCGTCCGCCGGCGAAACGGATCCCGACTTGGATGAGTTTGCCTCGGAATCCGATGTTGCCGGTGGCTCCGACCTTGCGGACAAAGGCATGTTGTGGATAGGCCGGTTCGGTCATCTCGTCGGGTGTGGGGAGCTGGATCACGTTCGGTTCGGTGGGTTCGGTGTCGTAGCGTTCGGCTGGGGTGGCGTCGTGGGGATCTCGATGGGGCGAGCCGTCACCATGCTCATCGACCGAGAGCTCATCAGCGTGTTCGGTGACGTCGCCGGCGACGAGCCGCCCGTGTTCGCTCAACGTGCCACAGAACAGCTCTCGATCCGAGAGGCGAAGTTCGCAGCCCGAGAGCGTGAGGTCGATACGGATGAACAGCGGATGCGCGAGCGAGGTGAGCGACTTCGACGTTGGGAGGAGGAACTCGAGGCCCGAGAGCAACGGGCCGAATCTGCTTCAAAGGTTGCATCACCTCACTCGACGGCTCGCGTCAAGATTGGGCGCAACGAACGGTGCCCGTGCGGGTCAGGCCTCAAGTACAAGCACTGCCACGGTCTGGCCGGCCTCCACACAGATTGAATCTCCTATGTGCGTGGTTTTGTCAAGGTGCTTTCGGGTTGGGTGGACAGGACTGGGTTGGGCGACACCGTGGTGGTGGCAGGCTCCTATGAGGTCACACCGCCCTGGCAGGGGTGCGGGTGGGGTCGACAGGTCAATATGAGGACAGCACCAGAAATGGTGCGTCAGCCGGTCATTGGGTCAGACCCCACCCGGATCGGTTATGCGGCTCGTGGGAGGTGTTTGAACGTTTGTCGGGCGACGTAGCGTTTCAGGCAGCGCATGATCTCGCGGTGTGGAGAGGCCTTCGGCTCGGCGCCGCCGCACGTAGTTGCGGGTCTCGGCGTCGCTGGACATGCGGGTCAACACGATCTGGTAGAGCGCCGCGTTGGCGTGCCGGTCTCCGCCATGGTTAAGTCGGACACGGCCTGTGGTCTTGCCCGATCCGGTCGGGACTGGTGAGACGCCGCACAGATGCGCCCATGACCGTTCCGTATGCAACCGGTCGGGGTTGTCGCCCGCCGTGACGAGCAGGGTGGCTGCGGTGGCGGCACCGACGCCGTAACACTCGAGCAGCGACGGAGCCGTCTGGCCGATCAGCTCGGTGAGGGCACCGTCGATGCTGCGCATCTCGTCGTTGAGGTCCTTGATGCGACGGGCGAGACCCCGGATCACCGTGTTCGTTGTGAACACGATCGGGTCGGAACCCTTACGGGGCCGCATCGCAGCAGCCTCAGACACGAGTCCGGTCTTGTAACGATCCTTGAAACGGGCCCGGACCTCATCGGGTCCACAGATCACGACCTGGCGGAGCTGGTTCAACGCCTGATTGCGTTGCATGCGTGCTGAACGCCGGGCAATCATCAAGACCCGCATCTGTTCCACCGTCCCGTCACGCCACTTCGGTGTCGTCGTAGCTTCCCCGGACAGGGCGGCACGTGCTGCAGCCTCGGCGTCGATCGGATCCGACTTCCCCAACCGGCGGCGCTTCTGACGATTCGGCCGATCCACCTCCACCACCACGATACCCTCGCGATGGAGGTGTCGGGCCAGGCCGACGCCATACGACCCGGTGCCCTCGACACCGACCTTGACGACCGGACCAAACCCGGCGAGCCACTCGGCGAGCCGCCGATAGCCGGCCTCGTTGACCGGGAACGACTCGATCCCCAACAAACCACCGTTCTGATCGAGCGCCGCTGCGACATGCACATCGGCATGCGTGTCCACACCACCAACCACACTGGATACCATCGACATGGCTGCCCCTTTCTCTCGCTAACAGGCGGAAGGGGTGGCACACGCCACCGGGACGGCGGACCGAGACCAACCGAACTGGTCGTATCAGTTCAACCGGACCCTCACCGCCCAACCGGGGCGTGCAACACCACCCTGATCATCGCAAATCAACACACCCAGCCGGTCATGGGCGGGTGCTTCTCATGGTTGTGGGTAGCCGGGTTCGGGGATGGGGTGTACGTTCTAGGTGACGGCCCTGCACGTTGAGGAGGAGTCCCGATGATGCGGACCCTGTCCTGGCGGTTGCTCACTCTTCTGATGGTCCTGGTTCTGCTGGCGGCCTCGGGCTGCTCCTCCGGGTCGGATTCGTTGGCGGCTCGGAGCGAATCAGGTGAGCCTTTGAATCTCGTGCTGTACGGCGACTCCATGCTCACCTTCCCCGAACCAAATCGAGGGGCGATCGATGGGTACATCGAGATGCTGGAAGAGGACTTCGGGGTCCACGTCAATGTGCGTCTGCCGGGAATGGGTCCCTGTTGCTCCCCGCCCGTGATTGCCGAGTATCTCACGTCCGACCAAGCGAAATCGGAACTGGCGGGAGCCGATGTCGTCATCATTGAGAGCCCCAACAGTGGGCTTGCATACTCCGCTGCGACCGTTGCCGGATTCGACGTTCTCGACCCGGCGGATTGCGGTGGCGATGACAACCAGCAGTGCCTGAGAGATTCGCTCGCGGAGTACAAGACCGGCGTTGAGGAGATCTTCTCGCTGCTGACGGAAGCGGTCGATCCGTCTGAGACGTTGATTCGTGCTGTCGAAGGGTATGGGCTCGCCTCTGACACGTCACAGATCACGAATCCATACTGGCAAGAGGCTCACGAGTTCTTCGCCGAGACCGCCGCCACGTACGGGATTCCCACGGCACACGTGTTTGCTGAGTTCGTGGGTCCGGACGGCACCGACGATCCGCAGGACCGGGGACTCATAGGGTCTGACCAGGTACATCCGACCGAAGCCGGTGCGCTCCTCATCGCCGAGTTGATCCACGATCTCGGATACGACTTCGCCGAATGACCGCAACCCGGAACCAGGGTCAAACACCGGCACCACACATATCGGCTGTCGGCTCAAGGGGTCACTGCAACGCTTCGGCGAGTTTGTCTGATGGTGTCATCCATCCGAGGGTTTGTCGAGGCCGGCCGTTGAGGGAGTGGGCTGCGGCGTCGAGAGCGGCTTGGGTCAAGATCGACATGTCGGTGCCTTTCGGGTAGTACTGGCGCAACAGGCCGTTGGTGTTCTCATTCGATCCGCGTTGCCACGGCGATTTCGGGTCGCAGAAGTAGACCTGGACACCCGTATCGATCGTGAACTGGGCGTGTTGCGCCATCTCTTTGCCCTGGTCCCATGTCAGCGATTGCCAGAGATGCTGCGGGGAGGCGCTGCACCGTCGCCGCCAACGCCGTACGGACGGCTTCAGCAGTGTTGCCGTCGGGGAGGCTGAAGAGCATCACATAGCGGGACCAGCGTTCGACGAGGGTGCCGATCGTGGTCTGGCGTTTGCCCATGATGAGGTCGCCTTCCCAATGGCCGGGCACGGCCCGGTCCTCCACTTCGGCGGGCCGCTCCGAGATCATGACCGGGTCGACGATCCGGCCCTGTGCCTGACGGCGGCCGGGCGCCTCTGGGCCGCCGGTTCGCTCGGCGGGTATGGAGATGCTTGGTGAGTTCACGTTTCAAGCCGCCGCGGGCTTGGATGAACAACGTCAGATAGATCGTCTCGTGTGACACGTGCATCTCCTCGTCGCCAGGGTACGTGCGGGCCAGCCGCCCTGCGATCTGTTGCGGCGACCACCGCTCGGCAAGCAACTCCTCCACCGCGGCCCGCAACGCTTGGTTCGAAGCCAGCTTGCAGTCCTGCGGCCTGCGGGCTCGCTGCCACGCCGCCCGATCCTCGCGATGCGCCCAATACCGGCGGCCGCCGCCGTTGCGGGCTACTTCTCGACTCAGCGTCGATGGGGCACGCCCCAACCGGTGAGCCACGACCCGAAGCGACTCGCCCGCAGCGACACCACGCGAGATCTCCTCCCGCTCAACCAGCGACAACTGCCGAACCGACCGCCGCCGAACTGCGGGCCGCACCCCACCCGAAGCTTCCACGAACGCCCGAATCGACGCCGCCGATCTCCCAAGCCGGCGTCCGATCGACCGGTTCGACTCACCAGCCTGCCGCCGATCCCACACCTCGACCCGCTCCGACTCAGTGAACACCGCCACAACAACCTCCTCAATGAGAAACCACCGTTCTCACCAAGAATGTTGCGTTCACCCCCAGAGACCACAGCACATACGGGCGGCATCGTGTCGGAGTAGCTCGTTGGGGCTCCGCCCGAAGAGGCGGGCTACTTGTTGTCTTCGCTCTTCCGCTTGCGGAACAGGAAGAGCACGGCGAATGCTGCGAGTCCGATCGTCAAGGCTGCGGCGACCACGGCCACCCTCCAAGAGCGGGGAATCTGTCGCCGACATCATCTGCCCGATGTCGAATCCAGTCAACCCTGACCCGCACATGTCGGCACCTATGGCGGCCTGGGTCAGGCCGTGACGGAATGACTCTCCTATGTGCGTGGTTTTGTCAAGGTGCTTTCGGGTTGGGTGGACAGGACTGGGTTGGGCGACACCGTGGTGGTGGCAGGCTCCTATGAGGTCACACCGCCCTGGCGGGGTGGGTGGGGTCGACAGGTCATTACGAGGACAGCACCAGAAATGGTGCGTCAGCCGGATACTGGGTCAGACCCCACACCGGATCGGTTCATGCGGCTCGTGGGAGGTGTTTGAACGTTTGTCGGGCGACGTAGCGTTTCAGGCAGCGCATGATCTCGCGTGTGGAGAGGCCTTCGGCTCGGCGCCGCCGCACGTAGTTGCGGGTCTCGGCGTCGCTGCTCATGCGGGTCAACACGATCTGGTAGAGCGCCGCGTTGGCGTGCCGGTCTCCGCCATGATTCAATCTGACACGGCCTGTGGTCTTGCCCGATCCGGTCGGGACTGGTGAGACGCCGCACAGATGCGCCCACGACCGTTCCGTATGCAACCGGTCAGGGTTGTCGCCCGCCGTGACGAGCAGGGTGGCGGCGGTGGCGGCACCGACGCCGTAACACTCGAGGAGCGAAGGCGCCGTGGCGCCGATCAGTTCGGTGAGAGCACCATCGATGCTGCGCATCTCGTCATCAAGATCCTCGATGCGACGGGCGAGGCCCCGGATCACCGTGTTCGTTGTGAACACGATCGGGTCGGAACCCTTACGGGGCCGCATCGCAGCAGCCTCAGACACGAGTCCGGTCTTGTAACGGTCCTTGAAACGTGTCCGGATCTCGTCGGGGCCACAGATCACGACCTGGCGGAGCTGGTTCAACGTCTGATTGCGTTGCATGCGTGCTGAACGGCGGGCAATCATCAACACCCTGATCTGTTCCACCGTCCCGTCACGCCGCTTCGGCGTCGACGTTCGCTTCCCCGGACAGGGCGCCACGTGCTGCAGCCTCGGCGTCGATCGGATCCGACTTCCCCAACTTGCGGCGCTTCTGACGATTCGGCCGATCCACCTCCACCATCACGATCCCCTCACGATGGAGATGTCGGGCCAGGCCGACGCCATACGACCCGGTGCCCTCGACACCGACCTTGACGACCGGACCAAACCCCGACGAGCCAAGACAACAAGCGACCGATAGCCGGCTGCGTCTGTCGGGAACGACTCGATCCCCAACAGGCTCCGTTCTCATCGAGCGCCGCTGCGACATGCACATCGGCATGCGTGTCCACACCACCAACCACACTGGATACCATCGACATGACCGCCCCTTTCTCTCGCTAACAGGCGGAAGGGGTGGCACACGCCACCGGGACGGCGGACCGAGACCAACCGAACTGGTCGTATCAGTTCAACCGGACCCTCACCGCCCAACCGGGGCGTGCAACACCACCCAGATCATCGCAAATCAACACACCCAGCCGGATACGGGCGGTGGCTACGTTGGTCGGCCAGTTCCTAGACGACGCCACACATCCATACCTGTGTTCTTTTGTAGGACTTGGATGTAGTCGGGGATGCCCGGGGCGCTCACCCTGGTCAGTTCATGCATCTCCTCAGGTTCCAGGTTCCAGGTCAGAGCTGCCATATTGTCAGTGAGTTGCTCGACGGTCCGGACACCAAGAAGCACGGAAGAAACCGCATGCCGGTTCCGAACCCAGTTGAGAGCAACTTGACTCATCGTTGCTTGTCTCGCCGTAGCAATCTCGCGAACCGTTTCGAGGATGCACCACGTGCGGTCTTGGTTGCGCCGATCGTAGGCCTCGACGCCTCGGCTCGGGTCTTCACCAAGTCGCGTTGCCCCGGTGGGTCGTTCGACGGGTGAGTACTTGCCGGTCAGCCATCCACCCCCAAGGGGAGACCACGGCAGGACTCCCAGACCGTTCTCCATGGCTGCAGGCAGAACCTCCAACTCTATGTCTCGGACCAACAGGTTGTACTGCGGTTGGAGCGACGCAATCGGTCCGACCCCGAGATCTCGGGCAGCGGCGACGGCCCGCTCGATCTGCCAACCGGTGTAGTTCGAAACCCCGATGTAGCGGACCTTCCCGTCCGCAACGAATTCGCCGAGAACGCCGAGCGTTTCATCAATCGGAACCTCTGGATCCCATGCATGCATCTGATACAGATCGAGATGATCGGTCTGAAGGCGCCGCAGACTGGCATCTATGGCGCGAGGTAGGTAATCGTGTCCCGCACCGCTCCATCCGGGACCGTCAGCCATCGGGAACCGTGCTTTCGTCGTCAAGACGATCTGATCCCGGTTCGAACGACTGACAAGCCAACGCCCCACGATCTCCTCGGAGACACCGCGGGAGTACACATCGGCCGTATCGACGAAACGACCACCATCCTCGAAGTAGTGATCAAGAATCGAATGCGAAGTGACCTCGTCCGACTCGGCCCCGAACGTCATCGTCCCGAGACCAAACACGCTCACCGCGAGTTCGGTCGCTCCCAGTTCCCTGATCTCCATACACGAAGCGTACCAATGACACCGACAGGAAGAACCCCCCAAAGCTGCCGTCCATGTCGGCACTCGTGCGCTCCCTGCGCGCCGCACATAACGGGCTCTCTTGCTGTGTCTGTGGGTCAGTTTCGGCCTGGGAGTTGCGGTGGGTGGTCGAGGGCGAGGAGTGCGAGAGCGATGAGAGGGTCGGGGCTGTGGTACCCGAACGCGTTCCGGGTGAGCGAGCCGATCCTGCTGCCGGTACTGGATCCGGGGCGGCTCGGCCTCACTGAACACCGGAGTCGTGCTGGCATCGAGGGCTCGCCGACTTCACCGACCGGCTTCTCGGTCGTACCTTCGACGCCGGTGAGCGTCAACCCGCAGACGCGTTGACAGACTCGGTTGCTCTGAACCCCGTATTGCAGCACTCGTTGTCGAGCCTTTAGACGGCGCGAAACCTAGGAGCACGGGGGGTTCAGCCGCTCGGAACCTCCCCAACGCACCCACAGATACAGCAGGAGAGCGCCATATCGGCACCTATGGGCGGCGCTGCCGTCCGCCGTGGGTTGCGTCAATGTCGCGGGAGTCCGTCACTCCGCCTAGGCGAAGCGACGTTGATCGATCTCTCTACTCACGGTGGCCGGGTTCCCAACGACGACGGTGTTTGGGGGAACGTCTCGCGTGACCACTGCGCCTGCGCCTACGACGGCATTGCTCCCAATCGTCACGTTCGGTAGGACAACAGCCCTGCCGCCGATCCACACGTTGTCTTCGATCACGATCGGCTCGGTCACTTCCCATCCTGCGATTCTTGCGTCCGCTTGGAGGAGATGTGCAGCGGTGTAGATCTGAACGGCCGGACCGATCATGACGTGGTTGCCGATACGGACCTCGTTGTTGTCGAGGATCGTGCAGAAGGCGTTCAGGTACGCGTTGTGGCCGATGTAGGTGTTCTCGCCGTAGCTGCAATGGAACGGCGGCTCGACCATAGAGTTCTCACCGATCCCGCCGAACAGCAGTTCCAGAATGACGCGACGTTCCGACATCGTGGCTGCATGGTTGAATCGATAGACCAGATCTCTCGTCGTGCGTCGCACCGCATCGAGATCGGGATCGAGCATGTTGTACGGCTCTCCCGCCAGCATCTTCTCTTTGGCGGACCGTGCGGGCATCGGACCCCTCCCATTCTCCACCGAACCTACCGATTCCGACCGGCGCTGACAACCCATCGACTGCCGCGGCAGATACGCCACCCAGCACGAGTGGTGGCGACACGCTCTGCCCAGATCTGGCATCTGAAGGACATACGGTCCGATCGGTGTCGCGTACGAACACGACTCCGAAGTCACCGTTTGAATCAAGACAGGTCCGATTCGAACCGGGCGGGAATACCACCCGCACATACAGCAGGAGAGCCACATATCGGCACCTATGGGCGGCCAGATTGCAGGTTGTGGGCTACAACCTAGAGGGGTTGGGGTGTTGGTGGTGTCCAGGTCTTGTCCAGTACGGCGGGTTGTGGCCGGTAGAGACGCACGACGTAGTTCCATCCGTCTGTCACGTACAGATGGTTGGCGAGGCCCTCTCCCTCAGGTGCGAGGTTGAGGATCACAGAACCGTCGGCGTCGGCCCTTGCCGTGACACTGTTGAGGCTGTACGAGTTGTACGGGTTGGCCTCGAAGTAGCCGTCACGGTTGTAGATGCTCACCGACCAGAAAGCGTCCACGGGCACGTCACGGATCGTGAACGTGTATCGCCCAGCGGGTCTCGGCTCGCTTTCGATGTAGTAGTAGGCCTCGGTTTCCGGCAGACCACCCCAGCCAGTTGCCGTGCCAATCAGATGCCGGATCGGGTCGACGTCTGACTGGTTGCCGAACGTACGAGTGGTATCGGGCACGCCTTCGCCGAGCGCAAGCAGCGCGTCCTTCGTGGCTTTGAAACTGTCGAGGTCGTATTCGGGATGGGTGTAAGCGTTCTCCGAGTTGAGGTCCAGGATGACCTGGTCTTGGAGCCTGTTGACCTCGGCGATGTCGTCAGGATCGTTGGCATCGACCAGGATTCGCACTCCGGCCATGACGAACGGAGTGTCGTGGTCCTCCACCGACAGTTCATGAGTGCCGGGTTCGCTGAACACACGATTGATGTAGTGATCCTCGTTGATCACCATCAGCGTCATATACCGTCCCCCAACGTCTGGCAGTGTCACTGTTCCACCGCCGCTGATATCGACGATCGCCCCGCTGTAGAGCGTGTCTCGGTTCATCCGAATGACCGTCTGCTGATCCACGGGAGTCGGGACTCGCAAGTGAATCCACCGGTTGATGCCGCCCGCCATCGCCAGCGGAGCGTCGAACATCGCCGCCGTCTCCGCCCGGATATAGTTGTCAACATTCACAAGAGTCATAGCCAGTCCCTTCCACACCAAACAGGTTGCCAACAATGACACCGAGCCTAGAGAAACCCGAGCCTACCTGCCGCCGCTGAACGCCACTGCAACCGCCCATAACGGCTGTGCTCCCTGCGAGCCGCCCAGATTGAATCTCCTATGTGCGTGGTTTTGTCAAGGTGCTTTCGGGTTGGGTGGACAGGACTGGGTTGGGCGACACCGTGGTGGTGGCAGGCTCCTATGAGGTCACACCGCCCTGGCGGGGTGCGGGTGGGGTCGACAGGTCAATATGAGGACAGCACCAGAAATGGTGCGTCAGCCGGTTACTGGGTCAGACCCCACCCGGATCGGTTATGCGGCTCGTGGGAGGTGTTTGAACGTTTGTCGGGCGACGTAGCGTTTCAGGCAGCGCATGATCTCGCGTGTGGAGAGGCCTTCGGCTCGGCGGCGCCGCACGTAGTTGCGGGTCTCGGCGTCGCTGGACATGCGGGTCAACACGATCTGGTAGAGCGCCGCGTTGGCGTGTCGGTCTCCGCCATGATTCAAGTCGGACACGGCCTGTGGTCTTGCCCGATCCGGTCGGGACTGGTGAGACGCCGCACAGATGCGCCCACGACCGTTCCGTATGCAACCGGTCAGGGTTGTCGCCCGCCGTGACGAGCAGGGTGGCGGCGGTGACGGCACCGACGCCGTAGCACTCAAGGAGCGACGGAGCGGTCTGGCCGATCAGTTCGGTGAGGGCTTGGTCGATGCTGCGCATCTCGTCATTAAGGTCCTTGATGCGACGGGCGAGACCCCGGATCACCGTGTTCGTTGTGAACACGATCGGGTCGGAACCCTTACGGGGCCGCATCGCAGCAGCCTCAGACACGAGTCCGGTCTTGTAACGGTCCTTGAACCGGGCCCGGACCTCATCCGGTCCACAGATCACGACCTGGCGGAGCTGGTTCAACGTCTGATTGCGTTGCATGCGTGCTGAACGCCGGGCAATCATCAACACCCTGATCTGTTCCACCGTCCCGTCACGCCACTTCGGTGTCGTCGTAGCTTCCCCGGACAGGGCGCCACGTGCTGCAGCCTCGGCGTCGATCGGATCCGACTTCCCCAACTTGCGGCGCTTCTGACGATTCGGCCGATCCACCTCCACCACTCACGATCCCCTTGGCGATGGAGGTGTCGGGCCAGGCCGACGCCATACGACCCGGTGCCCTCGACACCGACCTTGACGACCGGACCAAACCCGGCGAGCCACTCGGCGAGCCGCCGGTAGCCGGCCTCGTTGACCGGGAACGACTCGATCCCCAACACGGCTCCGTTCTCATCGAGCGCCGCTGCGACATGCACATCGGCATGCGTGTCCACACCACCAACCACACTGGATACCATCGACATGACTGCCCCTTTCTCTCGCTAACAGGCGGAAGGGGTGGCACACGCCACCGGGACGGCGGACCGAGACCAACCGAACTGGTCGTATCAGTTCAACCGGACCCTCACCGCCCAACCGGGGCGTGCAACACCACCCTGATCATCGCAAATCAACACACCCAGCCGGATACGGGCGGCGGGATTCGGCCTAGACAGCCTGTGCCTGTGGGATACGCGGCGACGCCTACGGCGACCTGTCTGGTGTCCACGGACTCCGCCCCGAGGTGACCCGGCTCCATGAGCTACGTATGGCGACGGTCGAAGCCTGTCTCGATGCAGAGCTCGCCACATCGACACTCCCCCTTTCGCGTACCTAGGGTTCGCTCCGCCATATGCGACGTTGCGAACCCTGGGTATGCGACGGGGGTGGAGCGTCTGTCAGTGCCCGTTCGAGCCCGCCGGGTCGAGGTCGGCCGGCGCCGCGATCTGCTCTTGGAATACGAACTCCGGATAGGCCTCACCACCGTGTTCGGACCGATCGAGACCCGTCCGCTCCTCTGCGACGCTCACCCGCATACCGACCGTGAGATCGATCAGCTTGAAGACGATGAACGATGTGCCGAAGGCCCATGCAGCGATGGCGGCCGCACCGATCAGCTGGGTCGCGATCGCGGCATCGCCCGAGAAGAGCGCGACAGCGAGCACGCCCCACAGACCCGCCGTTCCGTGAACCGAGATCGCTCCGACCGGATCGTCGATACGCCGACGCTCGAGGATCATGACCGACAACGTCATCAGCACGCCGGCGATCAGTCCGGTCAAGATCGAAAGTCCGAACGAGATCGACGCTGTCCCCGCCGTGATTCCGACCAGACCGGCGAGAGCACCGTTGAGGGTGAACCCGACGTCTGGCTTCCCGATCAGCACCCAGGCTGTGATCATTGCACCTACCGAACCCGCGGCGGCCGCCAGCGTTGTTGTCACCGCCGGGGTGGCGATGTCCTGGCCCACCGCGGCGAGCGTGGAGCCCGCGTTGAATCCGTACCAGCCGAACCACAGGATGAACACGCCGAGGGCGCCGAGCGTCACCGAGTGACCGGGGATCGGCCGCGATTTGCCCTCCTCCGTGAACCTCCCGCGACGAGGGCCGACGACCAGAACACCGGCCAGCGCCGCCATGCCGCCGAGCATGTGCACGACACCGGAACCGGCGAAGTCGAAGAATCCCAACTCGGCGAGCCACCCACCACCCCATACCCAGTGAGTCACGATCGGGTAGATGAGTCCGGTGATGAAGGGCGTGTAGATCAGATAGGACTTGAACTTGACCCGCCCCGCGAGAGCGCCCGAGATGATCGTCGCCGCCGTCGCTGCGAAGACGACCTGGAAGAACCACGTCGACGCTTCGGAGTTGTCGTTGAAGAAGAAGCTCCCGTAGGCGACAAAGCCGCCGACGGACGACCCTCCGTAGGCCAGGGCGAATCCGAACGCCCAGTAGACCAGACTGCCGACCGAGAAGTCCATGACGTTCTTCATGATGATGTTCCCGGCATTCTTCGCCCGCGTGAAGCCCGCTTCGACGAGCGCGAACCCCGCCTGCATGAACATCACGAGTACCGCGGCGAGAACGATCCACATCTCGTTGATCGCTATTCCTACTGCTTCGAGTTCCACCAGCAGCCTCCTTGTTGGCTGCCAGGGAAGCTACGAACCGTCCGTGTCAGGAACGTATCTCGTGCGTTACGAGGATTCGACGATTCGATTGCCGGACTGCTTCCGCCACGTTGCGGCCGTGTTTCCTCCCGCACTCCTGCGGCGGCGCCGCTATCACCGGGGGGGTCGCGTCGTGGCTTCTGGGTCGTTCCGGCTCTTGGTCTTGTTGATTTGTTCGCGGTTGGAGGTGGGTGGGCTCGTTGCGGTCGCCGTTTCGGTCGCGAAGCGCTCGCAACGGTCGCGGCTGTGTCGGTGGTAGGCCGCCCATATTGCAGGAATGGGGTATCCGCTTCGGTACAGTCGCCCCTACGGATGTGGGCCAGCGCCCCACTTTCGGCCCTGAATCGTCGGTCCTGTGGGAATCGAGCACGCTGACGGTCTCCCGGAACGCTCGGCGCCCCACTGCTGTACCGAAGTGGATACCCCTTTTGCAGGATACGGACGGGGCTCTCTGTGGTCTTCTATTGGATGGCCATGGCGATGCGGAATCGTTCTTCGGGGGTGATGTAGTTGTCGGCGTCTTCGGCGTCTTCGCCGACATCGATCTGAATCCAACGGATTTGCCCATTGAACAGCGTCTCATTGACGCTGAGATCGTCGGTGACGGACGTGGCCGTATCGCGTCCTATGTCTGTGGTTTCGTCGAGTGAGAAGATCATCGGCACGGTGGCATCGACCCGGACTGTGCCGACCTGTGTGCCGTCCAGGAAGAGGGTCACGTCTCCACCCTTCCCGTAGCCTCCTCCGTCGTAGTCGAACTCGATGCGGACCTGGTGCTCTCCCGCATCGAGGGCGGTTTCTCCGTGGGTCTTGAACTGCTGGGCTCCGAACAGGTTGTAGCAGTACGCAGGTCTGCCATCGAGCACGTAGAGAACCCAGCCGCCGAAGGCTCCACCCTGGGCGACCAGGACTCCGCTCGAATTGATCGCTCACCCCGAATCTAGTTGGCCGACGCCCACCCGCCCATAGCGGCACCGATGGGCGGGGGTGGTGCTTGCGTAGGGCGGAGCTGGCATGTTTACTTCGTGGTGGAGGTGAGTGCGGTGGCCTCATCCGTTTCAGCCAATGACCGCGCCTTTGCGTGGGTGCTGCGAGCTGGCGCAGCAGCGATCAGCGCGTATTGGGCGGACTTCTTCACACGGGGCGATGTGCGGACCTCAGCCGACCCGGCATACGTGGACTTTGAGAAGGCATTCCTACTGGCTGATGCCTTCTTGGTCGCGATGGGGCTTCTTTCAGCGCACTACCTGTCACAGGGGAGACCAGAAGCCGTCCCAACCGGCGTCGCAGCGGGAAGTGCTCTGACCTTCCTCGGTCTCATGGACCTCGCCTATGACCTCCAGCAGGGCAAATTCGACGACCGGACACCCGAGATGGCGATCGAGGCCGCCATAGTCACGATTTCACTGACACTGGGGCCGCACACGATGGTCCGCATGTGGAGAGCACGACACCGACTCGGCATCGCCTGAGCCGAACATATCGGCACATATGGGTGGCCCAGAAGCTGCGGTCAGAACGGCTCATGAGGCTGGATGCGGGCGAGTCAGAAACGATCGTTGGCCCGATGTAGTCTCCGTCTCGGACGATCTCACCACAGACCGGAGTCCGCATGGCCAGCACGCCGCCCTACGTGATCACGGGCATCGAATACGCCGCCTGCGGACCCGGGGACACAGCCGAGGTGGGTCGGCTCCTCGCCGAGAGCTTCACGCTCCACGATCCCCCTGCAGTCGCCGTCGGACTAACCAGCGACGAGTTCGAGGCGTTCGTCAATCTCTGGCTCCCTGGAGCCGGAACCGATGGGCTGACCATCGTCGCTCGGGATGTTGCCTCAGGTCAGCTCGCGGGTGCCTTACTGACCGACGACGCTGCAGCACCACCACCGCAAGGCCTCGACGATGTATCACACAAGTTCGAACCGATCTTCGACCTCCTCGATCAGATCGACACCGAATACCGGCAAGGAACGAATATCGATCCGGGAAACTATCTGCATCTCTTCCTGCTGGGCGTTGCAGACCAATTCACCCGACGCAGCATCGGACGGCACCTGGTCGAGGCGTGCCTCGCAAATGGGGCCGCCAAGGGATACACGACAGCAGTCACCGAAGCAACGAATCCGGTCTCCCAACACATCTTCCGAACGCTCGGCTTCGAGAAGCGAACCGAACGGTCCTACAACGACTACCGACTCGACGGCACCCCGGTCTTTGCATCGATCGCAGAGCACGGTGGACCAATGACCATGGACCGAACCATCCACAGCTGATCGGCACCGCGGCGATCTCCCGCTCACCGTGCCGCGCCCATAGGTGCTGTGGTTTCAGGTGGTCGTTGCATCACCTTCGACGAGAGTTGTTGTTGTCTCGTATGGAGGTGAGGTTGTGGGACGGTTCTCCGAGTCGGAGAAAGCCGAGTTGTGGGACAGGTTCGAGGCGGGTGAGTCGCTGCGTTCGATCAGCCGCGTGTTGGGTCGTGCCCCGTCATCGGTTCGGACCCATATCGTGGCGGCTGGGTGGCGACGCCCGGTCCCTGCCAGCGATTGGTGCCCGATTCGGTTGTCGTTCTTTGAGCGTGAGGAGATCTCGCGTGGGATAGCCCAGGGTGTGTCGCTGCGGTGTATCGCCCGGCGGCTGGGTCGAGCACCGTCGACGGTGTCGCGTGAGGTCGCTGCCAACGGTGGCCGCTTGCGGTATCGGGCGGCGGTGGCACACCGGGCATCGAGGCGTCGGGCCCATCGACCGAAGCCGGCGAAGCTGACGATGAACCCGCGATTGCGTGCGGTGGTGGAAGCCAAGCTCGCGTTGTGGTGGTCACCGTTACAGATCTCCCGGTGGCTCGTGGTGGCATATCCTGCCGATGAGGAGATGCGCGTGAGCCACGAGACGATCTACCAATCATTGTTCGTCCAGGGCAGAGGCGCACTGCGCAAGGAGTTGTGGCGTTGTCTTCGCACCGGGAGGGCGGTGCGACGCCCCCAGGGCCGGCCTGCGTCGACGAAGGGCCAGATCCGTGACATGGTCATGATCTCGGAACGGCCCGCCGAGGTGGAGGACCGTGCCGTTCCAGGGCACTGGGAAGGCGACCTGATCATGGGCAAGAACAAGACAGCGATCGGGACGCTCGTCGAACGCCGGTCCCGCTACGTGATGCTGTTCCCGTTGCCCGACGGCAAGGACGCAGCATCGGTGCGAACTGCCCTTGAAGCAACCGTGAAGCGCCTCCCCGAACATCTCTGGGAATCGTTGACGTGGGATCAGGGCAAAGAGATGGCCCAACACGCCGAGTTCACGGTCGCCACCGGCGTCCAGGTCCACTTCTGCGACCCGAAAAGCCCATGGCAACGGGGCACGAACGAGAACACAAACGGCCTGTTGCGCCAGTACTTCCCGAAAGGCACCGACCTGTCCGTCCACAGCCAACACGACCTCGACCAGGCCGCCTACTCACTCAACACCCGGCCTCGACAAACCCTCGAATGGATGACACCATCAGACAAACTCGCCGAAGCGTTGCAATGACCCCCTGAAACCGCGGCACATATGGGCGGCGAGGATCGATGACGCGCATCAGGTGGATGGGAGGGCCTGGCTTCGTCTGTTGAGGTGCGACAGGCGGGTCAGTAGTTGAACGGTGTGAGCGTCCCGTCATGTCCGATGAGTTCGACGGGCTGGGATTCCCAGGTCGCTTCGTTGCCGCCCATCCCCGGCGAGTCCGGCGGCATTCCAGCCACCGCAATCCCGACCGCGTCAGGCCGCTGCTCAAGCAACGCGACGATCGCTCCAACAGGCACGTGACCCTCTACAACGTAGCCATCGACCAGAGCGGTGTGACACGACACCGCATCGAGGGGAACACCGGCCTCTGCTTTGAACGCGGCAAGACCCCGGTCTTCTTGCACCTCGACGTCCGCTCCGTTGTCCTGTAGGTACCCGACCCACTCAGTACAACATCCTCAGCCGGGAGCCTCATGAACCTCGACGTGCACCGCAGTGAGTTCACCAGGCCCAGCAGCAGTCCGTTCCGGTGCCGACTGGGTCGCGCCACACGCACTGAGCACCCCCATCAGAACCAGCAGCATCGTGAAGCCGGTTGACGTCCGTGTTCTCACGCCACCCGCCACATCTCACCCGCTAGCGGGTTCTCGGTAGTTGCGGACACGGTGCACCTCCGGCACGAACATCACAGGGAACGTCGATCGAGATACTACGGCCACGACCCTCCTACATCGCTGAGCGACGATCACCCACCAGTCGGCGAACCCAACTCTCCACCCACCGGCGAACCGCTTCCCCACCCGCCCATAACGGCACCTATGGGCGGCCACCACCGGGGCGTGCAACACCACCCACATCATCCCTCCCAGCCGGATATGGGCGGCCGAAGGAAAGATGCATAGTGACGGATACGCGTTTCTGTGAGATGGGCGGGGGTGGTGGGGCGTACGATTTGTGTGTGAGGTTTCGGCCTGAATCGGCCCCTATAGGGGTGGAGGATCAGAATGGTCGAGTCGCTGCCACGTGAAGCGCCGCCATTGAGGTTGGCGGACTCGGATGTCCTGGAGCGGGTGTTCAGGGAGCAGTCGCCGCGTATGTGGAGAGCGTTGACCGCGTTCTGCGGGAGTCGGGACATCGCCCAAGAGGCAGTTGCGGAGGCGTTTGCTCAGGCTGCGGGTCGGGGGGGTGCGATCCGTTCCCCCGAGCGGTGGGTGTGGAAAACAGCGTACCGGATCGCAGCGGGAGAACTCAAACAATGGGGCAGCGTGGTGCCGCTGTCTGGGGATGCGCCGATAGTCGAGAATGAGCCTGCATGGGAACTGCGTTCCGCGCTGCGGTGCTTGCCTTCTCGGCAACGTGCGGCGTTGGTGCTCCACTACTACGCCGGGTACCGAGCCAGCGACATCGCTCGGATCACCGGGTCGACACCTGGTGGGGTGTGGATGAGCCTGAGCCGGGGTAGACGGCGGCTGCGCGAAGTGTTGGAGGACGACGATGCGTGACCTACGTGAACGATTCGCGGACCTGGATCTCCTCGAGGTACCGGAAATGCGCAGCGATGTCGACACCCGCATCGCCGACCAGGGGTTCCCTGCCGCCGAGGTGCCGTTACGGCCCGTGCCGACCCCGCGCTGGAAGGGTCCGCTGATCGCTGTTGGAACCGCTGCTGTGATCCTCGTCGTGGTTGCCGGATCTCTGCTCCTGCTCGGTGGTGACGACGCCGATGTCGTCGAAGAGCCGATCCCTACGACGCTGTTGCCACCGGCTACGACAGTCCCCGTGACGGAAGCGACGAGTCCGGTCGTCGGGGCATGGAACCCGATCCTGTCCACCACCATCGCCAGGGAGGCACCCGCCGCAGCAACCTGCCCGCCCGGCACCAACCCGGACGTGCCGGGGCCAGTCGACCAGGTCCGTCCCGCGAACGAAGGGGTGGGGGTCGTGACGGCGGTATTCGACCGGCACGCAGGCCACATCGTCTACGTCAACAGCCTCGGCGAAACCTGGACCTTCGACGTCTGTACCAACACCTGGCATCAAATGCACCCGACCGGAACGGCACCCGACTTCGTGTTTGGTGGACTGGTCTACGACGTCGACTCGGATGTCACCGTCGCCTTCGGCTCCCAAGGCGTCTCGGTCTACGACGCCAACGCCAACACGTGGGCGCAACCAACCAACAACGTGGTCGGAATCGGCGACGGCCTCATCGTCCCAGTCGGCGGTGCATACGACCCTGTCAGCGGGTTGATCATCACCTCCACTTACAGGTCCCTGGAGTTCTGGGCCTACGACGTCGACACCAACGAATGGACGCTACTCGGCCCCCCGCGCCGGGAACCGGAACCCCGAGCCGACGAGGGGTTCGAGCTCCTCGGCTACTCGGAACAACTCGACCGACTCATCGTCCCTGGTTCGATTGGTCGATTGTCCCCTTCGGGTTCGATTCTCTCTGTGGAAATGGGGACCATCCTCGTCGATCCCCGGACCGGTGACGCGACCGTGCTGCTGATCGAAAGCCCCGGTTTCGATTTCGGATGGCCAAGCGGAACGTACGGAGCGGCCGGTGGCACCGTCTACGTCGCAGCACGGACCATAGCCACCCCCCACGACATCTGGGGATTCGACGCCAACGTCAAGTCGTGGACAGCACGCTTCGACGCCTCCGACGCCGCCGACACAGGACCCTTGGTCGGCGACGCCATCAACAACCGACTCGTCCTCCTCAACGCCGGGCCATGGGCTGGGACAATCCGCAACGGTATCAGCGCCATCGACCTCGACACCGGCGAACGGACACAGATCCTCGCCCCATCACCGATCGCCTACCCATCAACACCATGAACCCCCACACACCCCTGAACCCACAGCCCATGAAGGCACATGTGGGCGCTCATATGATCGTGGAAGAGCCGTACGCCGTCGCCTATCCGGTGGCGGCAGCACTGGGAGGTGCGCCGATGTTGCTCCGCTTGTCCCTTCGTTGGTTGATCCCGCTCACCGTAGTTGTGTTGCTGTTGCCTTCGTGCAGCGACAGCGCTGACGACGGTGCCAATACGACGCTCGCTCCTACGTCAACCACGACGGTTGCACCGGAGACGACGATCACGGGTTCGGACGCAGCGTTCACCGAGACGGAGGGCTTCACGTATCTGACGGTCGACGGGGAGGCGTACGAGGGGGACATCTATGTGCCGGAGGGCGAAGGGCCTTGGCCGGTCGTTGTCATGTTCCACGGCAATCCCGACACCAAGGACGGCGGCCTTACGACCGTGGTCGCCGAGGCAGCCGCAGCAGCGGGAATGTACGTATTCGTTCCCAACTGGCTGACGGGGACTACTCAATTCATGCCGGAGTATTTCGACGTCTTCTCTGCGATAGCCAACTGTGCGGTGGCGTATGCCCGACCGGACCCAGATGGTTCCGTACCGATCGTCGTCTACGGATTCTCTGCGGGAGCCGCACCGGCATCCGAGGCGGCGCTCAACCCGGCCAGCGAACCGATCCCCGGCTGCGTCGCCGAGAATCCGCCCGCCCCGATCACCGGAGCGGTTCTCGGCGATAGCGAGTACTTCGCGCACTCAACGCTCTTCGACCCGGCGTTCGCTGAAGATCAGGAAGCGACGCAGGCCAGGGTTGCGAAGACTGTCGATCCGAGCCACTGGCCGCCCGACATGCAGACACGGTTCTTCCTCTGGGTCGCCGACAAGGGCACCGCCTCCCGGACGTTCGACGATCCGTGGGACAAGACCGGGTGGCTGGCACAACGAGACCCTGACGGATCGATCCGAGACGACCTCGACCGCCTCGGCCAACTCGACGACGGAGCCATCAGCTTCATCGACGAAGCAGAGTTGTTGGCACTACGCCTTGAAGAAGCAGGCATCGAAGTGACCGTCGACAGCTATCCAGGTGGACACACCACCGTGACAAGGTGTCCGAACTCGTCAACTACCTCACTGAGGCAGCCGCTGCCGACTAAACCAACACGACACTCCTACCCGCCCATAACGGCACCTATGGGCGGCGCATCAGGCCGCACACCCAGACGGATAGGGGCGGTGGCTCTGTGAGCTTTTGGCCCTTGATCTCGGGCTGATCGGGGTGTTCGATAGGTATGGAACAGCCACTGTTCGCATGCTCCAAGGAGGGTTCTGATGAAGACACAGACGGTCGGAGAGTTCACCCCGACACACCATGCATTGATGGTGGCGTGGATTTCGAGAGCGGTGGTTGATGCAGTTGGCGAAGATGAGGGAGAGCGGATCATCCGCAGAGCCGTAGTGAGGTACGGCAACCAGCGGGGCAGGCGGATGGCGATGAGGGCTGAGGCGAACGGACACCCCCGGACGATGGCCAACTACTTCGCCTACCCAGAGTTGAGACTCAAGAGGAGAGATTTCAAGATGGAGATCTTGGAGAGGTCTCCGCACGCCAGAGGGCGTACGTCGACGTGTCCTTGGACTGTGGCTTGGGAGAAGAACGACCTGATGGGCTACGGCCGCTACTTTTGCCTGGAGATCGACCGGGCCGTAGTCCAAGGCTTCAACGATGACCTGGTTCTCAAGGTCAACAGCACGATGTCAAACGGGGCGGAGTACTGCGACATGACCTTCATGGATGCGAACTTCACCCTCCCGAAGATGGCAGGCGTGGCTTGGAAGAAGACGGTCAGTCCGGGGCAGAGCGTGGTGATGCCATGGGAATACCACGTCGGACACCTCTACAAGACTCTGGGCGAGGTGATAACCGAAGAGCTAGGAGATGACGCAGCCGACGTGATGGCCACTGCCCTGAAGGATTTCACCAACAGGTTCGGCGAAGCTGCCGGAGACACCGTGCTGGCGTACGACGGCACCGACTTCGACCAACTCCCCGACCCGGAGCGGCGAAGCGCAGCCTAGAAGCCCATATCGAAGCCTCTTTGTGTCGAGTGGTTTGTTTGGGGGCGCGTTGATGCGAGCCGGAGCCGTCTCGGCTCGGGACGTGTGGGTTTGGTGTCGGGTTCGGGAGTGACCGATCCGAAGAGCCGGTGATCAGGATGTGAGGCCGGCCACGCTGGATTCAGTGACGTTCCTGGTTGTCCTCCCGGACCCGCCTCTTCTGTTCAGCTGCTGTGGCGTTGCGCGTCTGCTCTGAGTTGTTGGTAGACGGCGTTCGAGATGCGCCTCTTGAGTGCCCGGAGGGCCTCGTTCGTGGTCTTGCCTTCTCCCAGTTTCTTGTCGTAGTAGACCCTGCCTTCGGTGTGGTGGCTGGTCTGGGTGACGGCGGCGGTGTGGATGGCGTGGTTCAGGGTCCGGTTCCCGCGTCGTGGCAGGCGGTGGCGGACTTTGCCTCCGGAGGAGACTTCGATCGGTGCGGTGCCGTTGTAGGCGGCATACCGATCCGCCGTAGCGAACCTGCCGATGGGTGGCGTGTAGCCGACGAGGAACGCAGCGACGACCGGGCCGACACCGTAGATGTCGGTCACCGACGTATCAGCAGCCGCAACGGCTCGACGGATCTGCGTCTTGACGGCTTCGAGGTCCCGGTCCAGACGCCGGATGTCGACGATGTGTGTCTTGGCCATCAGGCGTCGCTGTTCACCGACCGCATCGAGGCCACGGATCCCTCCCAGCATCCGGGACGCTTGTTTCGCCGATAAGCGGTGCCCCATACCGCCTGGCTTCAGCACGGCGAGCATCGCATGGAGGCGACACACCGCCTGGGTGCGTAGCGAAGTGAGTTCGCGGTGCCGCTTCGCCAACATCCGTAACACCGCCGTGTCGTCCTCACGACGGACTTCGGCGAGGCTCTCGCGGCGCAACGCAGCGATCGCTACGGAACGGGCATCGTTCGGGTCGTTCTTCTGGGACGTGCCCGACGACAACACCCGAATCCGCGACGCCAACACGGGCGGCACGTCAACCACCGGCTCACCCCGGGAGACGAGCTGCTGCGACAGAAGATGGCCGAGTCCGGTGGCGGCTTCGACCGCCCACACCCGGCCGTCACCATCCACCGACTGTGCCCAGTCGATGAGCTTCCTGGTCTGGTCCTTGTCCGCCCGGATCGTGATCTCAGCGAGCACCGTCTCGTCATCGTCGATAGCGACCGCCGTATGGGTCGCCTTGTGCGGATCGATACCAATCGTCGTGACCATCATCAACCTCCTCGTTCAGGGGTCACACAGGTGGCCGCGGCAGGCACTCCTGATCACAACAAATGCCCGTTGCCTCTGGCGTTCGCCTCTTTCGAGCCACACCACGACCAGCGGGCGCGACGGGCCGACAGTTCGTTACCAAGACACCACCCGGGTGCCAGGCACCTGGAGAGCCAGACCCGCCGACACCCCCAACGCTACGAGACAGAACCGTCCCGCAACACCCCCCACATCATCAATCAGGCACCCATGGGCTAGCCGCGTTGACCAATCTCCAGTTTGCACTTGAGCTGGCGGAGGACTTCGCGGTCGGCGTTTTGGTACGTGTTGGCGAGCAGCCGGCCAACAATGGGGAGGTCCCAGAACCGCCCCGGAGAATGCTCAATAGTCACCCGCACGCCTTCGCCCTCACCCTCGAACGTCCAATCGATTGACCCCTCCACTGCAATCGAGGTCTCGTCGTGAATGTGGCGATTGGCGGTGAACTCCGTGAACTCGCCGGTTCCTCGAATGGGTATCCCGGCGACTCTCGTCTCGAACCCGTACGCCGTGCCAACACCGTCGGGTGTCACATCGAGGTCAGAGAATGTCACACCGGGCATCAGCTGATTGAAATTCGTCGGGTTCCGCACACACGCAAAGACGTCCTCCAGCGGCGCATCGATGAGAACGCTGCACTTCCGACTCTCCGGCACTCGCATGCAGCACACCTCCCACCCGTCCGCGAGCTGAGGGCATGGCTCGACCTCGGACACTCTTCGGGCCAGGTGCAGCTAGGCGGTTGCCTCCTTGCCCTTCGCCCGCTTCTCAATCTCCCGCTTGCCCCACTCAAGATTCTTCTCCCACCCCTTGCGCAGCATGGGGTCGAGGAATCGGCTGATCAAGGGGACGGCAATGCGGCTGTCCATTTCATGGGTCACCTTCGACCCGCCGTTGTCCGGCTCGACAGTCTCCGTTTGGGTTCCCTCCATCGCTCCGAAATTCCGCCACACCATTCGCTCACCAGGGACATAGTCGGTGCAGACCGTCACCCCCTTGCGTGGCATGCCCATCATCTTGAAGGTCCACTCGTACGAGGTGCCCACAACATCTGGGCTCTCGTACACAGGCTCCATCGTCATGCCACTTGGGGTGGCGGTCGAATCGAGCATGAAGGAGAACACTTGCTCCGGCGTCGCATCGACATGCATGGATTTGGTGGCTCTCATCAGTCGCACCTCCTGAGCGCTCAAGCCACACTCAATCCTACGCCCGGATATCCAGCCTGGAAGAAGGATCTGTCCCCACCCGCCCACAACCGGTGTGGTCTCTGGGGGTGGACGCAACATTCTTGGTGAGAACGGTGGTTTCTCATTGAGGAGGTTGTTGTGGCGGTGTTCACTGAGTCGGAGCGGGTCGAGGTGTGGGATCGGCGGCAGGCTGGTGAGTCGAACCGGTCGATCGGGCGTCGGCTTGGGAGGTCGGCGGCGTCGATTCGGGCGTTCGTGGAAGCTTCGGGTGGGGTGCGGCCCGCAGTTCGGCGGCGGTCGGTTCGGCAGTTGTCGCTGGTTGAGCGGGAGGAGATCTCGCGTGGTGTCGCTGCGGGCGAGTCGCTTCGGGTCGTGGCTCACCGGTTGGGGCGTGCCCCATCGACGCTGAGTCGAGAAGTAGCCCGCAACGGCGGCGCCGCCGGTATCGGGCGCATCGCGCGGACCAGGCGGCGTGGCAGCGAGCCCGGAGGCCGCAGGACTGCAAGCTGGCTTCGAACCATGCGTTGCGGGCCGTGGTGGAGGAGTTGCTTGCCGAGCGGTGGTCGCCGCAACAGATCGCAGGGCGGCTGGCCCGCACGTACCCTGGCGACGAGGAGATGCACGTGTCACACGAGACGATCTATCTGACGTTGTTCATCCAAGCCCGTGGCGGCTTGAAACGTGAACTCACCAAGCATCTCCGTACCCGCCGGGCGAACCGGCGGCCGAAAGGCGCCCGGCCGCCGTCAGGCAAGGGCCGGATCGTCGACCCGGTCATGATCTCGGAGCGGCCCGCCGAAGTGGAGGACCGGGCCGTGCCCGGCCATTGGGAAGGCGACCTCATCATGGGCAAACGCCAGACCGCGATCGGCACCCTCGTCGAACGCTGGTCCCGCTACGTGATGCTCTTCAGCCTCCCCGACGGCAACACTGCTGAAGCCGTCCGTACGGCGTTGGCGGCGACGGTGCAGCGCCTCCCCGCAGCATCTCTGGCAGTCGCTGACATGGGACCAGGGCAAAGAGATGGCGCAACACGCCCAGTTCACGGTCGATACGGGTGTCCAGGTCTACTTCTGCGACCCGAAATCGCCGTGGCAACGCGGATCGAATGAGAACACCAACGGCCTGTTGCGCCAGTACTACCCGAAAGGCACCGACATGTCGATCTTGACCCAAGCCGATCTCGACGCCGCAGCCCACTCCCTCAACGGCCGGCCTCGACAAACCCCCGAATGGATGACACCATCAGACAAACTCGCCGAAGCGCTGCAATGACCCCCTGAGGCGACAGCACCTATGCGCTCGCGCTGGTTGAGTTGATGTAGTGCAGGTTGGATCTCCCGGCGGGGGTTGGGAGGAATACATGGGCATCAATTCATCAACGGTCGCCGACCATCAGCGCCTCGCTCGCCAGCACCTCGAGCAGGTCGAGGGCGGTCGTGAACATGCGCGGATTCGGCTTCTGGAAGCCGTGCTCGAACGAAATCACGACGGCGTCGACAAACTCAGAAAGGTCGTGCTCGACCATCGCCTGCCGCAATTCGAAGCTGAAGTCGCTGACCACGCCGATGGGCACCCCGCGTTCGTGGAGACTCGACGGTACATCTCGCGAATCGGGATACGGCGGGTGAGTTCTCGGGTCAGAACTCATCGCGTGCAGCGCGTCGGCGAGATTCGGATCGAGACCCGCCGTCTTGAACCACAACAGGCTTGCCGTCCGGAAGTGGTCGGCCGAGTGGTCTTCGACACGGATGGCGTACTGTACGTCGGGGAGTCCGTGGGCATCCCGCGAGGCCGACGAGAGCGCCTGGATGCCATCGTCGTCGCACAGGTGTCCGAGCGTCTCGTGGGCCTGCCGGAGAAGCCATCGCCCGCTCTGCATGTGGACGAGCGTCCCGACCCAATCGAACAAGACCGCGCGATAGTGGATGACGAGGCGACCCGATCCCGGTGTTGACGGGCGGCCGAGGACGGAACGAGCAGTCGATCGCGGTTCAGGCCGCTACCACGGTGACGATCGGGTCTCCTGCCCGGAGATCGATCGTCACCATCATCTCGAGTCCATGTTCCGCTCGGAGGTAACCGACGCCGACATCGACAAGCGCGGCCTCCGTGCAGACAGCGCAGGTGAGACCTTCCGGGTGGTGTGTGTTGATGCCTTCCATGCCTGCATTGAGTGTGCCCTAAGTCGGTCCGTGACACCAGAAGGATTGCTGTCGAACTCGGGCTGACTAGTCACCGAGAATCCCAGGCTGCCCACGGTCGCGCTACAGGTTGACGCCGTTGCCGTCGAAGACACCAGTATGAGTAGGTGTTACCAATGCGGCGGCTACGGCCACAGCCCTCAGCCGCCAGCGCCGCGCAGACCAGCACCGCCGGTTGAGTCGACCCGGACGCTGATGTGTGTCAAGTGCGGCAGCGCCCTCGACGACCACGCCATGTTTGGCGCGTGCTTCCCCCAGGAGAGCCTGCGGGAGTCGTCTGTCCTACTGCATCAGGGCCATCTGATCGCAGTGTGACCGAGGAGTCGCGGGCCGTCACAGCCGCGTGCGAAGGGTGAAGCACGCCGTAGAAGCGGCATCAGATTCACTCGTCGGGGTTGAGTGATTCCGTTGGAGGGCGGCCGAGTGTTCCGTCTCCAGCCGGTACGGCGATCTTGTGGGATCCGTGTCGCTTCAGCCCTGCCGGGAACGACACATCCTTGCGACAGCTGAGGCACCGAACCGTCTGCTCTTCGTATCCCGCCCATTCGTAGCCCCTGATCCACTCCCGTTCGGTCGCCGGCCACGCCGAGGCCGCACCCTGGTCGGTTGAAGGCACGGCGGCACCGAAGGCCATGGGGACCGGTTCCGGGAGGCGGTCACCGATGATCCGAACCATTCGACCGGCGGCGAATCCACTTCCGGCGGTGGCTGCCATGCCGCACGCTACGAGCACGAGAGCGGTCGCGTAGCCGGCGCTCTTCACATCGGCGTACGGGAGCCAGTTGGACCCGACCGCGGTGGTCAATGCGCCGAGCAGGAAGAGTCCCCACCACGTGTCGGAGCTTTCGAGGCGCGGCAGTGACCGCCACCGGTCTCCGATCGGTGGATCCCCGGCTTCAGGATTCGACATGCGGTCGACCTCGTTCATCACCAGTTTCGGGATGACGAAGTTGGCGAACGGGATGGCCCAACCGCCAATCGCCCATCCGGCGGCCCAGGTGCGCGCGATGGCGCCGCGCGACTGGGCGGCACGGTAGGCCTGGAAGAACCACGCGATGAAGATGACGGCGGTTACGAGATACCCGATCAGGGCGATGCTGAGGAATCCGAAGGCCGTGGCCTCGGTTTCGGTTGTGGTCTGAACGACAGCTGCGGATGGTGACCGCTGCCCAGCCCAGTCGTTCCACACGAACAGGTACCAGACGAACGCGGCCGCGGCAATCAGGTAGAGCCCGGACGTGCCCCACAGGAACCCGGAGGTTGTTCTGGTGAATCCGGCGCTCACGCCGCGCTCTGGAGTGATGCGCTGGGCGCCCGACGAGTCGGGCGGAGGGCCCACGAGCGGCTGCGGAGCCGAAGTCTGCTGTGCAATTGGATAGCCGCAGTTGGTACAGATCTCGGCTTGGTTCGAGACCGTTCTCCCGCACTTTGGACAATCGATCGGCGCCACCAGACCTACCTTCTCGGCATTCGGGATTGCGATGGCATTCTTGCAGTCTTCTGGAGATGAGCCGGGCGCATCCGAATCTCGAACGGGGTCATCCCCGAACGTCGTACGCTTGGAGCCACGAGAATGAGCGAGGAGCACACCGATGTCTGACGGCCGAGTTGCGATTGTCACGGCCGCAGGGAGCGGAATTGGGGCCGGAGTCGCCAAGAGACTCGCATCCGACGGCTACTCGGTCGCCATTCTTTCATCGTCGGGCAAAGGCGAGGCACTCGCCGGGGAACTCGGCGGAATCGGCGTCACCGGCTCCAACCAGTCGAACGCCGACCTTGAGCACCTTGTGAGAGCAGCGGTCGAGCGGTGGGGCCGCATCGATGCCGTCGTCAACAGTGCTGGCCACGGACCGAACGGCCCGATCCTCGAGATCGCCGACGACGATTGGCACCTCGCGATGGACGTCTACTTGCTGAATGTGATTCGGATCGCCCGCATCGCTACCCCGCATCTGAAGAGGAGCGGTGCCGGAGCGATCGTCAACATTTCCACCTATGCGACGTTTGAGCCCGAAGCGCTGTTCCCCACATCTGGCGTGTTGCGGTCCGCGCTGGCTGCGTTCACCAAACTCTACGCCGACGAGTATGCGGCCGACTCGATCCGCATGAACAACGTTCTGCCGGGCTTCATCGACAGCCTCCCCGAGACCGTAGAGCGGCGGGCGAGGATCCCCATGGGGCGTTACGGAACGGCTTCCGAGGTGGCGGACACCGTCGCGTTCCTGCTCTCGGACGGTGCCAGCTATATCACCGGTCAGAACATCAGGGTCGACGGCGGGATCACCAGGAGCGTCTAGCCAGTCGACCGATTGGACGCCGCGAGGATGAACACGCGGATGTCTCGATGGGCCGCGCGCTCTCGATACGCCGGGAACGCCGCGTACACCGCCGCGGCGAGGGCGAATGCTCGGTCGGTCTCGCCGGCACTCGCTCGTCTGGCCGCGACCGGCACCGTTCGCCCGCGGTACTCGACAACCGCCGACGGGTTTGCCTCGAGGTTGTAGACCCACCCCGGGGTCGCTGCCGTTCCGAAGTTCGAACCGATGACCGCCAGATTGTCGTCGGTCGGGATACCGAGAAGAGGCTTGGTACGAGCCTTGCCGGTCCTGGCGCCGACGGTCGTCAGGAGGATGACGGGCAATCCGGCCAGGAGACTTGCTGCGGTGTGGCGCCCGCGGCTGAGTCGGAACGACATCTTGTCGAGCGGGAAGAGCGTCTTCGATAGCATGGAACCGGCCCACGCGCGGGACGCCAGTCTCTGGACGCGGCGCTGGACGCCGTTCGGTGGCGTGGCTGCGTAGTCGAGCGCTGTGGCCAGGTCCATCGGGTACCTCCGGGGCGAAAGGCTACCGCTGACACCGCCGGAGCACGGGCAGCCCTCGGCCGAGCTGCCGCAGAATGGATGCACGGTGAACCCCGCCAACTACGTCGTTGGGGAAGGCGCGTTGACGAGGTTCACCGATCCTGACGCCGCAGCACCGAACGAGGAGGTCCTCGGTGCAGCGACGCTACGTCGGGAGCTGTCGGAGCTCTCCCTGACGATGGCGAGCGCGATGGTCTCACACGCCTTGTGCGTGAGGCCTTGCGGGGGTCGCTGGTAGGTGTCTTCCATTCCTGGCAGCATCATGCAGCATCGACTCGTGCCCGTCGAGAAGGGTTGTCCGGGACAGCGCATGAACTAGTCCGCGTGCGATAGCGCAATGAAGGCGCGCCGCTGGAGGTGAGGCCAAGGCACGCGTCGACGAACCGAGCGCATCGGCAGGCTGAAGAGGGTGCGTCGCGAACCGGGTGCCCCACCCTGATCGCGACGGCTCCTATTCGGCTGGGACTGACGAGACGGATTCCTCGGCGCGCAGATCAATCTCGATGGTGGTCATCGCGTCGATTGCGTGCTCTGCGCAGAGATACTCGCCATCGAGGTCGACGACCGCGATGCCTTCGCAGATGTAGCAGATGAACCCCGTGGGGTGTTGAGTAGACATGCCCTCCATTCCTGCGCACAGCTTGGCCGAAGTCGTGCCGCTCGTACAGATGGATTGGGGGCGATGCCAATATGACTAGATCACGGCCACGACGGGCGGTCATCGTCGAGCGAGAGTGGGTCAGGTTCCCGGAACCGACTTGATGTCCTGGAGGCCGCGATAGCGCTCGGCGTAGTCGATGCCGTAGCCGACCACGAACCCTTGCGGAATCCAGAGGCCCATATAGTCGGGGGGTGTCGCGCCTTCGCGAACGAGGAGCGAGCACGTCTTCACCTCGGCCGGATGGCCGGCCTTGACGCGATCTGCAACAAAGTCGAGGGTCAGGCCCGTGTCGAGGATGTCTTCGACGAGGACGACGGAGCGCCCGGTCACGTCATGTTCGATATCCTTCGTGATCTCGACGGCGCCGGACGAAACAGTGCCCTTGCCGTACGAACGGGCTCTGATGAAGTCGATCTCTACTTCGATGGTCATGGCGCGCACCAGGTCGGCGAGGAAGATGAACGAGCCGGTGAGGATGCCCACCAGCAGCGGAGTCTCTCTCGGGTAGTCGGCGGAAACCTCCCCAGCGACTCGTTCGACGGCGGCCGCGATGTCCTCAGCGCTGAAGCGAGATTCGAGTTCCATGCCGACAATCCTACGCCAATGGACCCAATGGACGAGGTATGATGATTCGGGGTTAGGGAAGGAGTCCGTGTGAGCCAGTACGAACTGGTGGAGTTCGTGGAACCCGCCTTCGGTGAGGGTGGATCATTCGTCGGTACGCAGGAGCGGGTGCTCGGTGTGTTCGATGTCGAAGCAGACGCAATCGAGTTCGGTCGCAACGCGTGGACCGCATTCCGTCAGTCGCGCAGTTCCGACGTGGCGTGGTGGATCGTTCGGGCCCCGGGTGAGACGCTTGCCCGCTGGATCGCCGACGGGGCCAGTCCAGTCGAGCGGGTGCTCGACTTGACGACGAACCAGCTCGTCGAGGTTCGGTGATCGATTCGGCATCGTTCGACGCGGAGGTGCATCAACTCCATGCGTTCTTTGGACGGTGGTACTCGGGTGACGCAGATCCTGCGGAGTTCTCGCGCTTCGATGTTCTTGCCGACTCCTTTGTGATGATCGGCCCCGACGGACGAATCACGAATGTCGGCAAGGGGCGCGAGATGATCCGGGCATCCTTCGGTCTGCGTTCGATCGACTCCACGATCAAGAACCTGTCCGTGCGGCCCGACGCGCCGGTCGGCACCTATGAGGAATGGCAGACGGATTCCGGTATCACGACCGGACGGCTGTCAACGGTAGTGATGACGTCCGCCCCCCCCATCAGCCCAACGGGCTGCAGTGGGTACATCTTCACGAAACCTGGTTGCCGGACGCTCGCCCGTAGCGCCTATTGAGCTCGCCGAGTTCTGCCATCGCCGGCCCGTCGTCGAACTGCGCCGGTTCGAGTCGCCACCGCCAGTTCGCGTCGGTCGTCCCGGGAACGTTCATCCTGGCGCTGGTACCGAGGCGCAGGAGATCCTGCATGGGAGCGATGGCGAACATCGCTCGTGACCGCCAGAGTGCGTCGAGGAAGCCTCTGACCGGATCGTTCCCATCGACGTCGAGGTAGCGGGCTGCGAATTCGCGTTCAACCTGCGGCGCCGACTCCCACCATCCGAGGGTGGTGTCGTTGTCGTGCGTCCCGGTGTATGCGATCGCTTCGATCTGGTAGTTGTGTGGCAGGAACGGGTCAGATTCGTCGCTGGAGAATGCGAACGTCAGCACACGCATGCCTGGGAACCCGACCTGTTCGAGCAGTATTGGGATCTTGGGCGAGAGCTCTCCGAGGTCCTCGGCAATAATCGGTAGATCGCCGAGCTCAGCCAGCACGGCCTCGAAGAAACCGATTCCGGGCCCGTCCTTCCACTCGCCGGTGATCGCAGTCTCGGACCCGGCTGGGATCACCCAGTAGTCCGCGAATGCCCGGAAGTGATCGACACGCGCAATGTCGGCAATGCTGAATGTCGAACGGAGTCGTTCGATCCACCAGGTGTAGCCGGTCGAGGCGTGACGGTCCCAGTCGTAGAGAGGGTTGCCCCACAGCTGTCCGGTCTCAGAGAAGTAGTCGGGCGGCACACCGGCCACCACCATGGGTCGGCGTTCCTCGTCGAGGCAGAAGAGTTCCGGGTTCGACCAGACATCGGCAGAGTCGCCTGCAACGAAGATGGGAACATCACCGATAATGCGGATACCGGCTTCGGTCGCGTGCCGGTGCAGCGCATCCCACTGCCGGAAGAACAGGAATTGGCCGAATCGGATGCCGTCCATGTCGGTCGAGAGGCTGCTGCGAGCAGCAGCCAGAGCGGCAGGTTCCCGGAGCCGGAGTTCGTCTGGCCAGTCCTGCCAGCTGCCGCCACCGTACGCCTCCTTGATCGCCATGAACTCGGCATAGTCGTCGAGCCAGGCCTGCTCGGACCGGAAGCGATCGAACGCATCGGCGAGCGCCGGGTCGCCGCCACCGTTCCGGAAATGGGCGAACGCGGCCCCGACGATGCCCTGTTTCCACGGGATCACCGTGCCGTAGTCGACGTAGGCGGATGGGAAGTCGGGTGCGGCCGGGGAGTCGATGAGGCCGTCAGCGACGAGCAGGTCTGGCGAGATCAGGTTGACGTTGCCGGCGAATGCCGAGAAGCACTGGTACGGCGAGTCGCCGTACCCGGTGGGACCAACCGGCAGCGTCTGCCAGAGACCGGTGCCGGTCGCTGCCAACCGATCGACCCACTCGTGGGCGACCGAGCCGAGATCCCCGATCCCGTACGGTCCGGGGAGAGAGGTCGGATGTAGGATAACGCCTGAAGATCGGTCGTTGCTGTGCAGTCCTTGCATAGGGCCATTGTGTACACGCGGTGGCTGCAGTTTCGATTCAAGGAGACCCGTGCACACGATTCCGCATCTGGTGATGGCCAATGCAGAGCGGCTACCCGACACTCCGGCCCTACGCAAGCGCTCCGGCGGCGGGTGGCAAACGGCCACGTGGAGCGACTACGCCCGGGCGGTGCGTCGTGTGGCCAACGCCCTGATCGCCTCCGGTATCAACGTCGGCGATCGCGTCGCCATCTTCTCGTACAACTCGCCAGAGTGGGTGATCTTCGATGTCGCTGCGATGGCCATCGGCGCGGTACCGGTCGGCATCTACTTCTCGAGTTCGACCGAAGAGATCACGGAGCTGCTCGAACTCTCCGGTTCGCGGATCGTCCTCGCCGGGACGGCCGCCCAGGTGGCCAAGATCGACGCAAACGCCCATCCCGATCTCGACCTGATCGTTGCGGTCGAAGGGGCGACGGGGGAGGAGGTGACATGGGAGTCGTTCCTCGAGCGTTCCGAGCTCGCTCCCGAAGGTGCATTCGAAGAGAGGCTCGGCGCGCTTCATGCCGATGATCCGGCCACCGTCATCTACACCGCTGCCGGCTTCGGCGGGCCCCTCGGTGTCGTACTGACTCACGACAACCTCGTGTTTGCATCGTGGTCGGCCGTGGAGTTATTCGAACCGACCAGCGCCGATCGTGTGCTGTCGTACCTCCCGCTGTCACACGTGGCCGAACAGATGTTCACCATCCACATTGCGGCGCACGCTGGCTACTCGGTCGCCTTCGCTCAATCGATCGGGCGGATTCGGGTTGATCTCCCTGAGATCAGGCCAACGATCTTCTTCAGCGTGCCGCTCGTATGGTCGGGATTCGCACGCGTACTTCGCTCGCAGATAGACGGTCTCTCCGGCGTGCAATCGGCGATCGCGTGTTGGGCAATGTGGGTCTCGCGAGCAGACGTCGCTGCACGGAATGTGGGCAAGCGGCGGACGATCTTCAGCAGGATGGCCGTCGCCCTCGCGCGGTACCTATTCACCGACCGTGTCAAGTCCGCAGCCGGCTTCTCCGAGCTCTGGTTGGCCTACAGCGGGGCTGCCTCGGCGGATCCGGAGACGCTCGAGTTCTTCTCCAGCCTCGACTTGGTCATTCGTGAGGTCTACGGGCTCTCTGAGGCGTCAGGTCCTTCGATCGTCACCAGGGAGGGCGCCACGCGGTTTGGATCCGTCGGATCTCCGCTGCCCGGGATCGAACTGATGCTCGCCGATGACGGCGAGATCCTCCTCCGAGGCCGGACCGTATTCCCCGGCTATCTGAACAACCCGGACGCAACCGCTCACGCCTTGCGCAACGGATGGCTCCATACCGGCGATCTGGGAACCATCGGCGCCGACGGCCTTCTCACCATCAGCGGACGGAAGAAGGACATCGTCATCACGACGGGTGGCAAGAACATCTGCCCCCAGCCGATCGAGGCGCTGCTGCGCGCCGACGACGCCATCGTCGACGCTGTCGTCGTCGGCGACGGATTCGACCAACTCGGGGTGCTCGTGTCCGTCGACACAGGGCAGGGGAGTGACGAAGCGCTTGCCCACGTCGAGAAGCAGGTAGCCCAGGTCAACCAGCGTTTCGCCCGTGCCGAGCAGATCCGGAAGGTCGGGCTGCTTCCGCGGCCGCTGTCGGTCGAGCAAGGTGAGCGTTCAGAGGACGGAATCGTCGTCCGGAAGGTGGCTGTCGAGCGGTTCTCGGCCCAGATCGAGGACCTGTACCGCTAGCCGGATACCCTCCGGTAACATCCCGTTCCGCATGAACGACACCGAAACACCCGTGATCGAAATCACCGACGAGGCCCTCGCGACCATCCTCGAATTGCGCGAGGGCGAAGCGATCGACGATCTCCATCTGGCGCTGCGGATCAGCGGCGCGGGACCGAACGGATACGTCTACGAGACGGCGTTCCTTCGTCCGGAAGACGTCACGGCGGTGGACCATATCGAGCGCCACAATGGGCTTCCTGTGGCCATCTCGCCCGAGTCCGTCGACGATCTTCGCGGTGCCGTCCTCGACCTTTCCGCCTCCGGACCCAGCGCCGGCCTGGTCATTCGCAATCCGAATACACCCAGCCCCGGACTTGGTCTTGGCGGCGACATCGAACTGACCGGAACGACTGAAGAGAAGGTCCGTCAGTTGCTCACTGAACAGATCAACCCGGCGATCGCGTCCCACGGCGGGATTGCGAACCTTATCGGCGTTGACGGATCACGGGCAATGCTCGAACTCGGTGGTGGCTGCCAGGGATGCGGCCTCGCCGCGGTCACGTTGCAGCAGGGCATCGAGACAGCCATCCTCGCGGCAGTTCCCGAGATCACCGAAGTGGTCGATGTGACCGACCACACGCTCGGAGCGAACCCCTACTTCTAGCCAGTGCGGAAGCATTGACGGGGACGGCGCCGGTTGGGCGTCGGTCCGGGCGGGCAGCCGAGCGTCAGTGCCGCCCCCGCCAAACTGTTCAGACGGCCTCGAACGCCGGAGTCTGTTCGGGCTCGGTACCGTCTTCAGTTCGTTCGGTCGTTGTGCTATTTGAACGCAATGCCGCGACTGCTTCCATCGCTCCGCGCCCCGCTTCCGACCCGATGCGCGGCAGCTTCGCCGAGCGCCGGGAGTAGAACGATCGGCGGACGGTCGCCGCCTTCTCCTGATCGGTGTCCTCGCCGATTGTGGAGTCGGAAACGGCTGTCGATCCGGGACGCTGATGCGGGATCGGCTCGATCTCCTCGCTGAGAGAGACCTCGGTGTCTTCGGCAGCGATTTCAATGACGGGTACGTCGTCGACGACAACCGCGATATCGACGCCATCCTCCTCAGAGGCCGTGGGCGGCGGAGCGGTTGTGTCGGTGACCGGCTCCGTGGGGATCGGCTCGATCGCCTCACTATCCACAGCCGAGGGGATAGCGATCGGTGGGCTGTCCGCACCGTCGAGCGTTTCCACCGTCCGATCGAGGCCGGTCAGTGGAGGACGGCGGCTGAGTTCGAGTTCCATTGCCGCAATCACCCGCTGCATCTCCTCGACTCGGATCTGGAGATCGCCCGCGTTCTCCGAAGAGGAAGGCCTGGTCGGCTCCGAATTGCTGTCGGCTCTCGCGATCGCCGCGGCCTCGGCCCGAGCCTCGCCCACAATCGTCTCGGCCTCCTCGCGAGCACCCGTGAGCAGCTGGAACGCCTGCATGCGGGCATCGGTGACAATCCTGTCACCTTCCTTCCGACCGTTTGCGGCGAGTTCAGCTCCCTCCTGCCGGGCGACTTCGAGAATGTCCTCTTTCGATCGCGTTGCGGCGAGGATTGTCAAGTGAACGGCCTCTTCCTGGCGTCGTGTCTCCTCGAGTTCGGCCTCCAGAGCGGCAATACGATTCGCTGCTTCATCAAGGGTTTGGTCGTTTGTAGTCGCTGCCGACGTGATGTGGGCTTCGACGGCTTCGGGATCGTATCCGCGTTTCACGAGTGGAAAGCGGTCGTACTCAACATTCTTCTTGCGCATAGGCGAACTCCCGAAGATCCTCTTCTGGGTGCCCTCCTCCAACGCCGCCTGCCCACGAAGAGTGTATCACCAACTACGGACGGTGGTCAACTAGTCATTTTGGGAGGAACCGGAATGGTCACATCGACCGCTGAGGCGGTCTGAACCAGGCGCAGGTCGGCGAGCGCGTCGTCGATATCTGCAAGGAACTCGTCCCGTTCGATCTGGCCGCCGCGGCCGAGAAGACCCGCGTTGCCAGCCAGGGCGATGCCGGAACTGAAGAGTTCGGTCGACAGCGACTCGGGCGTCGATATCTGTCCCTGGGCTTCCTCCTGGCGACCGAGCAGCAATGCTCGATGCTGAATAGTCCCGGCGTCGAGGGTCTCGTTCGGATCGGCCTGGGCGATCACCGCCGCTACGACGCGGTAGGCCTCGATGAACGGCAGCAGCACCGCCGTGCTCACCGGCGGTTCGAGAGCGGCCGCCACCGTTGAGAGGTCTCCGTCGTTGATGAGTTCGATGGCATTTGGGCAGGCAAGAAGGAGTTCCTCGATGATTGAATCGCGGAACTCGGAGCGGCCCTCGAAGAAGAAGTCGAACTTGAGGATGGCCCGCCAGCCGAAGGCTCTGAAGAGCAGTTCGTCGAGGCCCGTCGATTCGTTCCGGATCATCCCTGCGATAGATGCCTCGACAATCGACCGGGTGACGAAGAAGTGGACGATGGTGTTGCGGTAGTACGCTGCTGAGAGATGCTGTTCGTGTTCGATCACGTAGACGACCTCGTCGAGGCCTTCGATCCGTGAAATCACCTTGTTCGATGCGAGTTCGTCGAGTGCCGTCGTCACGAGTTCTGGCGTGATTTCCGTACCGGTCGGTGTCGTCGTCGGAAGGTGTCTGCGGCGAACGTACGTGACGAAAGGCGTGAGCGCCTCGACGGTCTCGGGCACGGTGAGTCCTCTGTCGGGTCGGCTCAGGAGCGCCAGGGTTACGAGACTGGTTGGCGTGATCGGGGTGACGTCGTTGATCCGGTTCGAGATCTCGAACGCCAGTTTTGGAATGATGTACCGGCCGCGTTCGCTCTTGAGGTTCGTGTCGGCAGGAATCGTGTCGTGAAGTGACAGGGGATCACCGAACCGAACATGGATCGAGCCGTATCGGTGGCGGAGGCTGCCGACGAACTTCAGGGCCCAAGTGAACCCTTCCTTCTCCTTCTTCTCTCCGCGTTGCTCCGACGCGTACGAGCCGATGTCGGAGATCTGGTCGTACGCGATCGAGACCGGGATGAAGACCACGTCTTCGACTAGGCCCCTGAGGTAGGTGTCGACCACGTAGGCGAGCATGCCGAGGCGGGGAGCGCGGAGCTTCCCGGTTCGGGAGCGGCCGCCTTCGAGATACCACTCGAGCGGAAAGCGTTTCTCAAGCAGATAGTCGACGTATTGGCGGAGCGTGAACTTGTACGGCTCGTTGTCCTTGAACTCTCGCCGGATGAAGAAGATCCCGGACCGGCGGAGGAACGGACCGATCGGAAAGAAGTTCATGTTGATGCCGCCCGCCGTGTGGTTGGGCGGGAACTCGTTCTGGTAGAGCACGTACTGCAGGACGAGGTGATCGGAATTCGACTTGTGGGACGGCAGGAATACGAGCGGATGCTCTTCGCCGATCTGGTAGAGCTCCCGCAGGTCGTCCTTCGAGTAGACGAGTTGCCGGTAGCCGAGGCTGAGGAGCCATGCCATCACGCCGGTCACGATGTCGATCACGAACGGGTTGTGGGTGGCCGCGATCTCCCTCAGGTACCGAGCCGTCTTCTTCTGCATTCGGTCGAGCGGTTCGCCTTCTCGAACGGCGAGCCGGGCGACGCCCTTCTGGAAGCCCCGTGACCAGAACAGGTCTTCGGCGAGGAACTTCGGCACCTTGTAGCGGGCGCCGCGCAGGGCGCGTTCGGCGCGTTCGAGAGCCAGCCACGCCTTGAGCGCTACGAATTCGGCGAGCGACGTTCCCTCGGCCGGTCCTCGTCCGGTCGGATCGTGCCAGCGTTCCTCGAGGTTCGACTTCGTTGCCGGTTCGGCAACGATGATTCGGATGCGGTCGGGGCGCATCGAGCGGACCCATCGCTGGCGCAGCAGGTTCGGGTCGCGGGGATCCCCGAACATCAACACGTCCTTGAGCGCCACCCGGCGTGCGCCATCCTGCGTGTCGGCGAGCCACGCGACGCGGAGCGGGATCAAGATGGGGTCGTCGTCGAGAGAGAGGCGGGCGGCAAGCCGCGGGTCGGGCTTCCTGCTGCGGCGGATCATGCGACCAGCCGGAATGTAGGCGATGTCGACCCGAACTCCTTCGGGGCTGTGGCGCTCGATCCAACCCTTGATCAGCTCTCGCTCAATCGTCGACTGCGCGTCGATGAGCAGGACGAAGGGTCCGGGCCCGCGAACGGGCCACGGCGGTTCTTCTGCGAGCGGAGGATCCCACCGGGCGGGCATGTCGGGCTATTCGTCTTTGCCGGGAGCGAGACCTGAGACCGTGTCCTTTGCCTTGTTGAAGAGGTTGCCGGCCTTGCCGGTTGCGGCGGCTGCTGCTCCACCGGCGGCGCCAGCCGCGGTGGTCGCAGCTTCGCTCGCTGCACCAGCGGCTGAACCTGCGACATCTCCTGCGCTGGACAGCAGTGCGCCGAGTTGGCTGGCGACGTCGTCCGGTACCTTGCCCTTCATCCACTCCGCGGTGACGCCGACCATCTCCTTCGCCTTCTCGGTGGTGACCCCGGTCTTCTCGGTGATCTGGGCGATGAGTTCTTCCACGTGGACTCCTTTGACGCTCTTTGCGAGTGTACCGCTCCGTCTCGTTGCGAGCCGGAGTCAGTCCCAGCCGAGTTCGTGGAGGCGGTCGTCGTCGATGCCCAGGTGGTGTGCCATCTCGTGGAGCACGGTGATGCGGATCTCTGCCCTGAGTTCGTCGTCAGCGAGGCCGAGTCGAAGATGCGGCTGATAGAAGATGACGATCTGGTCTGGGGAGACCCCGAAGTAGTCGAAACCACGTTCCGCGAGCGAGACCCCTTCATAGACTCCGAGAATTCCTTCTCCGGTCGGGTCTTGCTCCGGCGTCGGCCAGTCCTCGACGACCACCACGAGGTTGTCAACCCGTTCGACCACCCAGTCCGGCAACTCTGCGAGCACCTCGTCGACCGCTGCCGAGAACTCGCGCCGATTCATGCTGTCGCACCTTTCGTTCGATTCGTCCCCCTCATGGGGAGGAGCCCGAGCGCAGCAAGGGACGGAGGGCGCCTCTCGATGCGGTGGTCACCCCCAGCGAGTTGGGGGCATGGCGGATTGGGCCCTGTTCCGCCCTCAACTTGCTCTGGTTCTGATACTTCAGCATGGACCGAGCCTAGATCCGGCCACCGCTACACTCCCGGCTTCCGGGCGCTTAGCTCAGCGGGAGAGCGCTGCCTTCACACGGCAGAGGTCACTGGTTCGATCCCAGTAGCGCCCACTCCAGGATCCCTTGTGTTTGTTGGGTTTCTTAGCTCAGCCCCCTTCCTTCGTCCCTGTTTCGTGTGCGTCGCGACCACGATGCGTCCACATCAGATGGGTCCCAGGGTGGGTTGAGGGTGTCGGCGGCGTTGCGGTCGAGGCCTTCGTAGAGGTGTCCGTAGACGTCGAGGACGGTCTTGACGCTGGTGTGTCCGAGTCGGGAGGCGATGACGGCGGGGTGGGCGCCTTGGGCGATGAGGAGGGCGACGTGGCTGTGGCGGAGGTCGTGGAACCGCATCGGTTGGCCGACCGAGTCTGCGACGGCGGGGAGCCAGAAGCGGCTGCGGAACGTGTTGCGGCGGATGGGTCCGCCTTCGGGTGCGGTGAAGATCAGGCCGTCGGGTCCGGGCGGGTGGTCGGTGAGGTGCCGGTCGATGGCCTCGGGCAGCCATTCTGGTAGCGACACGGCTCGTCGGGCGGCGGCGGTCTTGGGTTGCCCGAAGCGGAGGTGGCCGCGGACTTCGGCGAGGGACCGTTCGATGCGGATGATCCGCTTGTCGGGCTGATAGCGGTCGGTGTCGAGGGCGATGAGTTCCCCGATGCGACAGCCCGTGTACGCCGCGGTGATCACGAGGGCCCGGTATCGGGGATCGATGGTGTCGGCGAGGTGGGTGATCTCGTCAGGGGTGAGGAACCGCTTCTCGGTGTCCTCGATCTTGGGCAGCGTGACGTCGCGGCAGGGGGTGCGGGCGATGAGTCCACCGTTGACGGCGTCGTTGAGGATCCGTCCGAGGAGTTGGTAGGCCTTGCGGATGGTGGCCGGGGCGTAGCCGTCGGCGTCAAGGTCCGAAACCCATTCCTGGACGTCGAAGACACTGATGGCGCCGATCGGCATGTCGGCGAAGACGGGCAGGACGAGGCTACGCAGATACGACTCGTCACGGGCCTTGGTCGAGTCGCGGCGGTTCACCCACCCCGCGGTCGCCTGCTCGGTGAACTCACCGAGTCGGATCCGTCCGGCCCTCGGGTCGATGTAGGTGCCGGCGAGTTTGCGGGCCTCGATGGTGGTGAGGAACCGTTCGGCGTCGATACGGCGACCGAAGTTCTTCGAGTGCTGGCTGCCGGTCGGGTCGCGCCACCGGGCCTGCCACGACATGCGGCCGGTGCGGTGGACGACTCTACGGATCGATGCCACGGACAGCTCCCTCGATGCGATTCGGGATCGGTCTCGGTGATGACGATGCCGGATGACCCTGTCGCGAAAGTGTCAGCAACCCTCCAACTCGACGGTCATCCACCAGAAACTCGACGTCGGCGGATTCGTGATCCGACGGTCCGGAAACGTCGTCCACGACAGGGATTGGAGGGTTCTTGACACTCTGGTGAGAGGGCTGCTGACACTCTGGTGAGAGGGTTGGCGTGTCTATTTCACGGTCATGGAGTACGAAACGCTCGTTGGCCTCAGTGGAGATTCCGTCGTCAGGAGTCGTCGACGTGACCCTGTTGGCCGTTCGAGGCCCGAGCACAACGTTCAGGCCCTGTCTGGATCGGCCAGGTTGCAGGCCCAGGACCAATCTCCGCATCCAACTTGCACCACGATGCCACGGCAATCCCACGATCGAGAACCCCCGGAACAGAATCGGAGCACCGCGAATGCCATCCACGACAGCAACGATCCGAAGAATGGCCATGACACCGGCCGCCTCGTCGCGAACGCGCGCAGAGACCCCCAAATCACACACGCACGTGCAACAAGTTGCGGCCGGTCAACTGGTTAACCGATTGAGGTGATGCTGATGGCGTTGGACCGAGGAACCCTGTCGAGGATCGACCGGAGGGTGTTCGCCGAGTTGGCTCACACTGGTGGATCCCAGGCGGTGAAAGTCCCGGTCTCTGATGCGGTGTGGTCTGCGTGGCGGCGGTACTGCGAGGCGATTGGGCGTTCTCGATGGGTGCGGGCGTGGCGGGGCTCATCGCCCACGAGCTCGAGACCGTCGTCGGCGACGGGGACGACGCGGGTGACCTCCTCGCCGAGCAGGTTGCACGTCAGGTTCGACTCGCTCGCAATCGGAATAGGAGTCGCCGACGAGATCCGAGACAGACACCTGTTCGGTTCCGGGCCCGTCGGTGAACGACGTCGTGATAACGGCAGTTCCACCAGTTGTATCGATGTCGAAGTAGTTCACCTTGCTCTCGACGAACGGCGACAAGGCGAGGCGCATTGTCTGAAGGGTCGTTCCTGACGGGAATGTGAACTCGAAGAGGGACCCGGTCGGGGTAGACGGACCGATCGCGAATCGTGATGGGGCTCGGTCCGCGGCTGTAGCAAACGGCATCGGGAGATGCCGTCCCCTCCACGCAAGCTACGTCAGGACGCTCCTGCACCGGCTCGGCGACAAAACCGGGATCGACAAACGGGTCCATCCCCACGCCCTGCGTCACTCGATGGCGTTCGATCTGATGTGGGAGGGCGTGCCGGTGCCGCTGATACAGACGCAGCTTGGGCATGCCTCGTTGGCGACCACGCAGCGGTATCTGGATCATCTCGCACCGAAGGACCTGGTCGATGTGATGCAGCGGCGCACGTTCGCCGTGTAGCTCAGAAATCTCCAGCGAAAACGGCTCCCTGCGGTTCGTTGTCTAGTTGCGCCAGCACCGGAATCTCTGGGATGTCGCTGGGAGACGTGGCTGCCGAGCGGCGCCGGCCGAGCGGGTTCGCCAGTCCAGGCCAGCTACCGTGCGTCGCGGCGACGGTGAACTTCGTAGGACAACGAGGGACGGAGGCTGTGTGAGCGACATCAATGACGCCGACCCCGCGGGCTTCGTCTTCAAGCCGCCGAAGCGATGGGTCTTGGAACGTACTCTCATCTACGACAACGGTGACTACCTCGTTCGTGGACCGGGAGGGACGAACCGTCTTAAGTCTGGGACGCACGTTTGGGAGACGTGGGACGGCTACCTCAAGGACGCCGACATCGATCCGAGACCGGCCACCCCACCGCAGCAGGGTCCCTCCTGGGAGACTCTTGATCGGCTCTATATCGAGGCAGTGATGGAAACGCCCGCAAGCCGGTCGAAAGTACCGTCCTCGCCCGAGATCGACGAGATGCGTGAGCAGATCAGGGCTGAGGTGCGTCAGATGAAGGCTGACGGGATCATGCCGGTGATCCCCGATTGAGCTGCTTGCAATGACGCTCAACGATCGGAATGCTGACGGCGTCGGACCGACGCTCGGCGGCAGCGTCCACTTCGAGGACCGGGACGACGGAGCCGTGCAGGTCACGGTCGTTGGTTCGACCAGCCCGGAGCATGCCCTCGTTGTCGCTCAGGAAGCGGCCATGGGCCAGGCAATGGTCGGAGAGTGGAAGAAGGCGGTCGACGGTGCGGTCGCCTGCGTTGAGACTGGCAACAGCTACCGGTTCTTGTTCGTGCCGTGCTTGATTCTGGTCGACGGTGACTGAGAGACGACGGCTCCTTCGGTCAGCAAACCCAAGCACCACTACGACGTGGGCGGTGGCCTATGAAACGCCTGCGGCGTTGCGACCCCAGGACGGGAGGGCCAGCATCGGATGATCCGTTCGTTCGTCAGGGGTTGGGCCGCTCAGTTGAGCCGTGGTCGTCCGGGGCGATGGTCGCCGGTGTTGAGGTGTGAGAGAGGCACCCCCGCCGGTATGCCCCTCTCGGGTCGGTTGCTGGTCTCAGATGTATCCGAGTTCGACGCCGATCGTCGTGTACAACGCCATGTTGGACATCAGTTTCTCACCGGTGACCATGACTTCGATACCGAAGTCGCTGACCGTGAACACGGCCGTGTCGACGATCTTGCGAACGTCGTCCATTTCGAGGATCTCGTAGGCGATCTCGAAGCTCTCGGTCTTGATGATCATCATCCCGCCGCCGATGAGGTGATGGAAGACTTCCGGTTCGGCACACTTCCCGTCTGCGGCGAGCGTGCCGAAGACCGTGAGTGCGCCAGCAAAGACCTCCATCGCTTTGGCTTCACGGCCTGCGAGCGGTGTGTTGTAGCTGACTACGAGTGCGGCGTTCCACGTCATTGTGTCCCTCCTTTCTCCCGTGGAGACACTTCCCTACTAGTCCTACCAGGCCAGCACACAATGCGGAAGGGGTGGTGAGCGGTCCGCTAGTACTCGTCTAGCCCTCGTCTTCGGGCGCATGCATCTCCAGCGACCACCGCCCCCGACCGTTCGCCCGTCCACCACAACGTGGCGAAGGGCCACCTCCGGGTGGTCCTTTTGTCGTGGGGGACGGCACGGTGGCGAGGATGGGGCATCCGGCGACTCGGCCATCGTTCACGCTCGCCGTCTCGTCGATCGTGAAATGCCTCTTGCAGGTGCCGGTGTCTGCGCCATGCTTGGGTGACGGTTCGCATCGAGGAGGTCGCTCATGAACGCCGAGTCCAACGTCGAGTTCGTCAAGGACCTGTTCGCTGCGTTCGGTCGTGGCGACATCGGCTACGTCGTCGACGCCCACGCCGACGATGTCGTGATGGAGTCGCCGGTGAGTCGCACGTCGACGCTGCCGTGGGCTGGGACAAGGACGGGTCGTCAGCAACTCGTCGAGTACTTCGAGACCATGGCGACGCATGTGCGTCCCGAAGCGTTCCGGGATGTCGTGTTCACCGCTTCGGGTGACCGGGTCGTTGTCGAGGGCAGCAACGCCGGGACCGTGGCGGCCACGGGTGAACGCTACGACCACGACTGGGTGATGGTGTTCACGATCCGAGACGGGAACATCGTGCGACTTCGGCACTTCTACGACCCAGGAGATATCAAAGCTGCCCTGGGGGAGTGAACCGGGTTGTCCGATGGTGGCATCGATACGGATCGTCGAAAAAGTGGCTCATGTTTGCGTCGCTTTCGGCCGATGTGTAGAAGTAGGAGGGGTGTCTTCAATGCTGCCCCCAGGACGCTGGAGGGAACGATGAGGTCCGAAGACGACTGGCGTTGGTGATGGCGATGGCGATGCTTGCTGTGGCGGTAGGTGCGGTGTGCGGCGAGTGCGGATGTGGACAGGTATCAACTCACCGACTACGAGATGACCGTCACCGAAGTGAACGAAACACCGGCCTACGCCCACCTGTTCCTCATCCACTATGACCCGGACGTCGATGACCGATACACGGGGTACCGGAACGTACAGCGGCGGCATCGAGAGTCTCTGAGCAGCTTCGAGATGGCTGGGAGCCGCCTGTCGTTCCAGTCCCTGACTACGACGCGCCGAAACTATACCTGGTATCCGGCGTTCATGCTCAACGAGGAATGAACCATGACGTCGTCGATGGCTAGGGCCGGGCAATGGTGCCTGCCGCCCGAAGGGGACATAGACGATGACCGAGACCGCGCCGTACAAGAACCACGGTCAGTTTGTGAAGGATGCCGAAGACAAGAAGGCAGCCGCGCACTCGTCCATCGGCATGCCGATCCAGAGCAAGAAGAAGAACAAGTAGCCCTCACACTGGAAGCGACATCAGGCGGCCCGGAGGCGACTGTCCTCCGGGCCGCTTCGCGCGGTGGCCGCCTCCATTCATGCTTTGCCGACCCGAACCGAGGCCATCACGGGAAGATGAACCCTCCTCCACACACAGCGATCCGGTCAGGTCGCAATCGACTCGGCTTCGACCCAGCGACGGATGTGTTCTGGGACAGGGAGCATGTCACGGTCAATGCCGAGTAGACGGAGCAGTTCCTTCGGGGGGACGGTGCCGTCCGGGCCTCGGACCATTGCCTTGTTCACCACAGTGGCGACCGTGTGGTCGTTGCGAACAAACCGGGTCTCCATGTAGCCCCACTTGTCGTCCCAACCCAGGAGTCGAGTATGGAGATCGCAGGTGTGGAAGAGACGAAGTGGTCGACGGAACCGGAGTGCTGCGGCCCCCATCGGCATCGTCCACCGATGCCTGCGAACGACCTCGAACAGGCCGGTACGGACGGAGAAGTCGAGTCTGCCAAGGTCCGAGAGGGTCAGGTATCGGCCGCCGTTGACGTGACCCCACAGGTCGAGGTCGTGGGGCCACACCGTCACCCGGATCACGGACACCTCGTCGGGAGTGAGCCGGGGTCTGCGTCGTGCTGCCAGCCACACCCGGATCAGTCGCAACCAGAGATTCACCCAAGCTCCCTTCACCTGGAACCACGGCACCGCACGGCGGCGTCGGATGGAAGAGGCGAAGGGCCTCCCTTTCGGTCAGGCGGTCGAGATGCCGGGGAGTGTGATGGAGCCACTCGTGGAACGTTGGTGACTAACTCACTTGGAACCGGCACGAACACGTCTCGACGAATGATCCGGCACCGTGCACACTCGGCATTGAGATGGAAGGCTCCTACCCGCAGCATCCAACTGGATACGTCTGCCAGGTCTGCGACGACATCGCTGTCGTCGACATGGACGATGGCGGGTATCTGTGTGCTGTGCACGCTATCGAAGTGATCATGAGGATCGACCTGCGCTCTACCGGTCCGCTTGTCACCGTTCAAGCGGCGCATGCCAGTGTGATGATGGGTGCGGGACGACCTGGGACGTGTCTGGAATGGTTCAGCCACCACGACAATCGGCTGTGAGCGACCACCCACCGCAACTCCCAGGCCGAAACTGACCCACAGATACAGCAGGAGAGCCCGATATGGGCGGGCCTGTCAGGGCGGAAGGCGAACCGACTCGCCGAGTTGGCCGGGCTCCGGTCGCCTGACGCGCCGCGCCCGGCGGTGATCGTCACGCATCGCGAGGATGAGCGACATGTGTGTGCCGATTGTTGGGTATTGGCGGAGTGTGGCGTGCCGCCGCGTGTAGGATCGGTTTGATGGCGGTGTCTCGGATCGATCCATCGGATCGGAGGTCAGTGAGGCGGTTCGTCGCGCTTGACCGAGAGCTGTGGGGTCACGAGGCGCTTCACTGGTCGGAATCTGATGCTCACCTCGCCAAGCGATTCAGGGGCAGATCGGCTTTCAGTAGCGACATAGATCATGCGATGTTCGCGCTCGTCAACGATTCTGGGCACCATGTCGGGTGCGTGGTGGGCTACGTGAATCGAAGGTGGCAGCGCCAGCGCGGCGACAAGGCGGGGTTCGTCGGCAACCTGTCTTTCGCACCTGGAACGAGCACGGCAGAAGCAGCTGAGCTCTTCGGTGCCGTTGAGGGCTGGCTTCGAGAACAGCGGGCCACTCACTCCATCTGCGGCATCGACGGCTCAGGAATCCTGGGCTACGGGGTGTTGGTCGCCGATCACGATGTCAGCCCAATGTTCCCGATCAAGTGGCATCCGCCTTCGTATGCGGGGCTCATCGAAGCCGCCGGTTACCTTGTGGAGCGGCGGTTCTGGATCTACCGGGTGCGTTTCGACAACGAACGGTATCGAACGACGTCGGAGCGGGTCTTGGGGGAGGCGACCTGTCGGGTGCGTCCGGTTGACCGGAACAACTGGAAGGCCGAGATGGTGCTCCTCACTCGTCTCTTCAACGAGACATTCGCCGAGGAGTGGGAGATGAACGATCTCACGGAGGAGGAACTCCTTGAGTCGTCGGGGCAGATGAAGCCGATTGTCGATCCGCAGACCTGGTTGATCGCTGAGGTTGACGACGAACCCGCTGGCCTCTGTTTGGGCATGCCGGACCTCGCGCCGCTCTTTCGCTCGTTCCGTGGACGGATGGGTCCGCTCCAGGTCGTCAGGTTGCTGCTCGGGGCCAAGAGTATCGATCGACACGGACTGGTGATCGTGGGAGTGCGAGAGCGGTTCCGTGGGCGCCACATTGGCCAGGCCATGGCGTGCAAGCTGTACGGCTACTACGAGCAACGGGGTATCACATCGGCCCTCTACTACTCGGTCGACGACAGCAACCGGTCTTCACGACGTCTCGCGGAGTCGCTCGGGGCTGAGGGGCGAGTACAGCTCCACTGCTATCGCAAGCCCCTCTGACCTGCCCTTGCTCCACGGAAGGGGGCCGTCTCAGAACACTGTCGCGCTCGATGCCCATGCTCACCGAACAGCACGTCAGCGTCCGATCAAGGGTTCGAGCGTGTCGGGTTGGGTGCCCATTCCTCAGGAGGACAACGCTCGACTGTTGAGCGCGCTAGACCAACTCAGTCCAGCCGCACACGTCCAGTTATGAGAGATGACATCGGTGGTGTGACAGAGACTGACCCCTTGAGCCGACAGCCGATATCGGCGTGTCGTACGGTCCTTCGCCTCTGTTCGTCTAGCTTTTGGCGGGTCAGTGTGCGGTCAGGAATGTGAAGGGAGTCTGCTGTGGAGCGCCGTTCCGCGTATTTGGTCGTGTTCGTTCTCGTGTTGGTGGTCGCTGCTTGCGGCGGCGGATCGGAGGAGACGACTACGACGGCGGGTGTGACGACGACGGCTGCGGCTGTGACGACCACGACAGACGCTACGACAACCACCGCCGAACCGTCAGGAGCGGTCGCCGGGTTGAAGGGTGTCCAGGGAGCGGTAGTTCGGATCGTCGCCGAAGGCAGTTTCGTCGATCCCGAATACGGAGAGGTCGACAACGCCGCTGGTTCGGGATCAGGCTTCATCGTCGATCCAAGTGGCATCGCCGTGACAAACAATCATGTAGTGACTGGTGCCGCCTTTCTACAGGTCTACGTCGATGGTGAAGATGAACCGAGGAACGCGAAGATCGTCGGAGTATCCGAGTGCTCCGATCTTGCTGTGATCGATATCGACGGTGCCGGATTCCCCTACCTCGAATGGTGGGACGGCGACATCGTCACCGGGACGGACATCTATGTGGCCGGATTCCCGCTCGGGGACCCGGAGTACACGTTGACCGAGGGAATCATTTCGAAAGAGAAAGCCAACGGTGAGACATACTGGGCGTCGGTCGACTCTGTCCTCGAGCACACTGCACGCGCGATGGGTGGCAACTCCGGTGGTCCTTTGGTTACCGAAGATGGCAAGGTGGTCGGGATCCACTACTCGTCGTGGCAGGACCGTGACATCCGCTACGCAATCAGTCGCGACGAGGCGTCCAAGATTCTCGACGATCTGATTGCAGGCAACGATGTGACCTCAATCGGTGTCAACGGCGAGGCCTTCGCAGACGAGGATCTTTCCGGGATTTGGGTCTCTGCGGTCGAATCGGGTTCGCCGGCAGCAAACGTAGGAGCCGCAGGCGGAGACATCATTACCCGGATGGAGGGAATCCAACTTTCCACCGACGGCACCATGTCTGACTACTGCGACATTCTCAGAAGCCATGACTCAGGCGACCCGCTCTCGATCGAGGTTCTGCGGTTCGACACCGAGGAGGTACTCGAGGGCACCCTCAACGGGGATGAAGAACTCGCACTTGCCTTTTCGTTCGCCGAGGAGCTCGCTGATGACGTCGACACGACCAGCACGGCATACGAATACATGGATGTCTCCGACGACGAAGGCGTCCTCTACATGATGGTCCCAACGACATGGACGGACATCGACGGGCGCGGATGGGAAGTCGATGGCACGATCATCGGAAACGCCCTCGCTGCGGCACCGAACCTCGACGGGTTCCTGAACAGTTGGAGCACACCGGGTGTGTTCTTCGGCGCATCCGAGATGCTCGTCGACGAGTCAGAGCCAGGCGATCTCCTCGATTGGTACAACTTCAGCGACGCGTGCGACTACGACGGCAACTACGCCTACGAGGATGCCATCTACACCGGCGCATATGACCTCTGGCTCAACTGCGGTGGTACCGACAACGCGTTCGTCGTTCTCGAGGCGTACCCGCCAGACGGGCAGTTCGTGGTAGTGATCCAGGTCCAGGTCGTCACCGACGCCGACCTCGACGCCTTCGACACGATCCTCACGACCTTCGACCTGACAACCAGGGGCTGACCCGATTCCGCGCGAACCATTACTGTCAGATCGCCGATAGGTGTCGCAGGGTCACGTTGTGGCCGGAGGGGTACACGGGTGAGGGGATGGATGAGACGAGGGGGTTCTTGGGGGTCGTTCCCGATTCGTTGGCGTGACCCTGTCGTCGGAGGCATGAAGCCATGGTTCGTCGATCGATAGCGGTGTTGGTCGGTTGTGTGATGCTGAGTCTGGCCGTCTCCGCTTGTGATGGGTCGGCTGATGGTCGGTCGGGTGTCGACTCCTGTGACGACCTCGCCGACATGTATGTTGCATTGCACCGACAGGCGGTTGACGACGTGGAGCGTGCCGATCCTGCGATTCCCGACGGCGTCGATGGTGGTGAGGATGGGGAGCGACTCAACCGGATACTCCACATCATCGGTGGTCTGGACTGGGTTGAGGGGATGAGCGACATCGCTCTCCGCTGGGACGAACTGGGTTGCGAACCGGTAGATGTGACGGACGTGCTGCGCGACCGGGTGGATGAACTCTCGTATGAGACGCCGGTCGGCGAGTATCTCGTCGAGGACTACTTCGGATTCTGACGCTGCACGCTATTGCCGATACGCCTGATGACCTCTTGTCTGTGTCGGTGCCCGAAGCTTTCAGCCGGTCGAGACGGTGACGGTCGGTTCCTCTGCCCGGAGGTCGATCTCAATCATCGCTTCGATGGCGTGTTCAGCGCAGAGGTAGCCGCCGTCGATGTCGACGACGGCGACCCCTCCACACATTTGACAGGTGTAGCCGGTTGCGTGCTGTGTGTTCATGCCTTCCATTCCTGGTACCAGGATCGTCGATTGGGGTCGACTCGTCGAGAAGGGTTGTCGGTGATCCAGTCGTGACTAGCCCCGGCACGGGGTGGGCCGGTTGGGCGAGGGCTAGGTGAGCGGTGGTAGTCGTCGGACCCTGGAAATCCTCAGCATCGAACTCGTTTCGGGGTCATTGCCTGGTCGGGGGACTGGGCAACCCTGAGCATCGTCGCTGGGTGGCGACGGGACCGTTTCCGTCCACCCGAGGGGGTGTGGATGCCGCAGGTGGCACAGGCGGAGCGGGACGGATGGCCGGACGAGTACACGGGTGATGGGATGGAGGCGACGAGGGGGTTCCTGGGCGCAACGCCATCAGAGTTACTCGCCGAAGCGTTGCGATGACCCCGTGAAACGACAGCCGATATGGGCGGTTGCACGCATGTGCCTTGGTGACACCGATTGGCTCGGAGTGAGAGATGCCCCCGGCACAGGCCGGGAGCATCTCGGTTGTTCCGCTGTCGGTTCGGTCAGTTGAATCTGATGATGCCTGTGAATCCCGCAGGAACACCAGGGGCGAGTTCCTCGACAAGGCCATCGGCATGCATCCGCCGACCCTCCCAACCTTCGAAGGGACCTACCGCATAGGTAACGGTGCCGTGCTCAACGATCTTGCCATTGGAGAACCTCCCGACGCCGCTGAGGTCTCCTTCCAGGACCCTCTCGCCCGAGTCGGGACAGGTCGTCGGGAACGTGTCGAAGTCGCCATCGTAGATCATGAACTGTTCCCAATAGTGCTGCGTCATGCCAGCGAATACCGACTCGCCCGCGGCCTTGAAGGTCATGCCGTAGAACTCGCCGTCGAGTTCGACCGTCCCATACCAGAAGACATCCAGATCACAGACCGCAATGCCCGGAACGGGAGGGTCGAACGCAATCTCCATCGGACCGGAGAGTTTCGGCGCTGGCTTGTCGGCATGCGCAGGTGCCACGACCGCTAGCGAAAGAATCACGAGCAGTGTGACAAGAAGCACCAGTTTTCGTTTCATGTCAATCCCCTATTCCCCTTCCCCCTCTCGAATTTCGTGGTGGTGGTCGGCTCCTCCTTCCGCAGCGATCGAGTCACAGATCGGCCTCGATACGAGGAACGGCGACAGCCGACGTCCGAGCGTTGATCGTGGGACTACTCGACCCAGAAACAGTTGTGGTGGGTCGCTTCACGACACGGGTAGGCCGGTCCTGAGTAGTGAGAGGCGCTAGTGAGGGCTGCCTCCTCCCTCTCCGGCACCAACCCTACGCCCTCTATGGATCACGTCTAGGGGGTTCTACCGACCCCCACGCAGCAAGACAGCCGCCCATATCCGGCTGGGAGGGATGATGTAGGTGGTGTTGCACGCCCCGGTCGGGCGGTGAGGGTCCGGTTTGTTCGGGAGGATCGCCGCCGGATGTCGGTCCCTATCGTGGTCCGTGTGGACGACACCCCAATCCTCGACGCTTCGTGGCCCCCAGACCTGAACCCAGCCGACGTGCCGTTCCGCATCCGGTCGATCACGGTCCTCACCCGGCAGGGCTACCTCGATGACCCGACCTTGTTCGACACCCTCACTGAGGCTGAGGTATTGTCGTGGTGGAATGCCGGGCCGAAGACCGTCGCCGACATCCGAGACACCGGTGCCGCAGCGATACGTCTCCACCACGAACAGGCGGCGCAGCTTCCCCGGCTCCGGGCCGACATGGCCGCCGTCGCAGCCGAACCATGGTGTCGACACGTCTGGCATCAAGACCCCCGGTTCGCTGAGTACCTGCCGCACGGGGATGCCACCGTCCACGACATCGCCACTGGTGGCAGCATGGATGACCAGCGGTTCCTGTGGGGCAACCTGGAGGGTCTCAGGAGAGCCGTGGAAGCCCAAGCGGCGCTGTCCCTTCCCGATGCCGTTGCCGAGTATGTGGAGGCCATCTCTGGGCAGCACGGCAAGCGGCTGGCCGCCCTGCTGTCACGCACTCGGTTGAACGGCCAGGACCCGATCACCAACCGGGAGATGGCGCGACGACTCGGCGTGTCGGAGCAGCGGGCCAGCCAGATCGTCCAACGGCTCTGGTACCACCGGGACCGTTGCCGACCACCCAACGGGGGGTGTGGATGCCGCAGGTGGTGGAGGCGGAGCGGGTCGGGTGGCCGGAGGGGTACACGGCTAGGGGAGTGGAGGCGACGAGGAGGTTCTTCGAGGCGACCGGTGCCGACGACGGGTGAGTGGTTCTCCCTATGTCGCTCGGGTTTCTGGGGGAGTAGGATCGACGGATGGGGGTTGCTCGTCGAGCACCATCGCTATGGGAGGGTTGTCATGTTTCGTCTGCTCCATCGGCGGCTAGCACTGGGCGTTGTTGTTGCACTTGCGTTGTTGTTGGCGCTGCCAGCCACTGCCGCTCCGAAGTCGGGCGGTGATACGGCAAAGACAGTGGTCGCTACCGAGTTCCTGGGTGAGGTCATCATCCCGACGGGCACGGTGTTCGACGGCACTGAAATCGGTGGCTTGTCGAGCATCACATACGATCGGGCACGTGGGGTGTATCACACCCTGTCTGATGATCAAGGGAACCGGGGCACTGGGGATCCGGTGCGGTACTACACGGTCGCCATCGATCTCGACGACGGAACACTGAACGACGGAGATGTGACGTTCGTCGGAGTTACGCAGCTCTACGAAGAGGGCAAAACGCCGTTCGCTCCGGGTGGTCTCGATCCTGAGGGTTTCGCGCTCGGGCGTCAAGGATTCTTCTACATGTCGTCTGAGGGCAACATCCTCACTGATCCGATCATCGATCCGTTCATCAGGCGCTACAACCGGAACGGTCGAGTGACGGCGGAGCTGCCGATCCCCGACAAGTACATTCCGGACGGGGTTGACTGGGGAGTTAGGCAGAACCTGGCATTCGAGAGCCTCAACGTGACACCCGATAGTCGCCTGCTCGTGACAGCAGGTGAAGGTGCGCTCTTCCAAGACGGGCCAGATTCGAGCTTCACGAACGGCAGCCTCGCTCGCATCCTTACCTATGACAATGCGAAACGCAGAGCGGTCTCCGAGTTCGTGTATGAGGTCGGACCGTGGGCGGAACCGTCTGCCATCTTCGGCGTCAACGGCATCGTTGAGGTGCTCCCAATCGACAACGTGGGCACATCGCTCGTGATGGAACGCTCATTCTCCGTCGGTGGAACCCTTGGGGGCGGCACCGGGAACGTCGTTGTCATCAATGAGGTCTCCAATGCGGGCGCAACAGATGTCCTCGAAGTCGATGCGCTCTATAGCGGCGGTTCACCCATCACTCATACGCCGGTGTCCCAGCGGGAGGTGTTCGCGTTCGATGATCTCGGGATACCGATCGACAACATTGAGGGGATGACGTTCGGGCCGGACCTGCCCGACGGGCGTCGAACCCTTGTGATCGTTAGTGACAACAACTTCAGTCCGGGTCAGTTCACACAGTTCATTGTCCTCGCCGCCGACATCCGGGCGGCAGACTGAAGAGGCTGGACCGCATCTCTGGACGCTCGGTCACACACCCAGCGTCCAGAGATCGACCCCGGTCCAACCACTGCAGAGGGTCGACACGAGAGCGCAGGATCGACTCGTGCGGCGGTGCTCCTCCGACGCGGCGAGCTACGCAGTGGACTACTGATCTTGCGATACCACCCACGACCACCGGCCGGGGTGTGGATGCCACAGTTGGCGCAGGCTGAGCGGGACGGGTGGCCGGAGGAGTACATCGGTGAGGGAATGGAGGCGACGAGGAGATTCTTCGGAGTGGTTGGCGACGCTTGATCCGTCTCTGATCTAAGGATTGCAGCACCCTCCTGAGCGAGCATGATCCGGGAGTCGCCCGATCTGTGGGTCGACCCCCAGCATTCCGTCGTTGTTCGCTATTCGGCAGTTTTGGGCGGCGTGATGGTCGGCGTGATGAACCCGTCGAACGTCGTGTACAGGTAGAACGACTCGGGATTCCCGACTGCGAAGTAGCAGTCGTCGTCAGTGCACACCCCGTGACCACCGAGAACGCACACTCCGTCGCCCATGGCGCCGTTGCGGTCGAGGCCTTCGTAGAGGTGTCCGTAGACGTCGAGGACGGTCTTGACGCTGGTGTGTCCGAGTCGGGAGGCGATGACGGCAGAGGTCGGCGGTTCGATCCCGCCAGCGCCCACTCCAGGATCCCTTGTGTTTGTTGGGTTTCTTAGGTCAGCCCCCTTCCTTCGTCCCTGTTTCGTGTGCGTCGCGACCACGATGCGTCCACATCAGATCGGTCCCAGGGTGGGTTGAGGGTGTCGGCGGCGTTGCGGTCGAGGCCTTCGTAGAGGTGTCCGTAGACGTCGAGGACGGTCTTGACGCTGGTGTGTCCGAGTCGGGAGGCGATGACGGCGGGGTGGGCGCCTTGGGCGATGAGGAGGGCGACGTGGCTGTGGCGGAGGTCGTGGAACCTCATCGGCTCGGCGACCGAGTCTGCGACGGCGGGGAGCCAGAAGCGGCTGCGGAAGGTGTTGCGGCGGATGGGTCCGCCTTCGGGTGCGGTGAAGATCAGGCCGTCCGGGCCCGGCGGGTAGGTGTCGAGATGTTGGTCGATGGTCTCGGGCAGCCATTCTGGTAGCGATGTCGGGGCCTTCGACTTTCGGATGCGACCGGCGGGCGTCGTCACCTTGTGATTGTCTGACGGACACGCCCCGTCATCAGCGACGGCCAACGGCTCGGTGAGATCGGCTGATCCGCAGTTCAGGCACTCCATGGGTTCCCCCTCGATCGTGTCAGGAGGCGGCATTCTGGCGCACCGGGGACCTGGCGCGGCCGCTCATATGTCGTTCCGGACGGGTCTGACATCCTTCCCTTGCCGACGACACGGAACGGACGGACGACTGACGAGGACGTATCAGAGGGAGGTGATCATTCTGTCGGATCCAACGCGCGAATTCAGCGTGTTGATCGACGCTTTGGCGCACTCCGTGTTCGAGCACTGCGTTGTCCTCGGAGGATCTATGCCGGGGACCCCATGACTGCCCCTTCCGCTGGTCCTTCGGGGCGCCAACTCAGCCGTTGTCGGTCTCTCGGGGTGGGCGGGGGATCAGCACGGACGTGTTCCTGGTGTAGGCCCGAAAATCCTCGTCCTCGCCCCATCGTTTCTCGGCGCGGGTCTCCAGCATTGGGATGCCGCTGACACGAGTGAGCAACAGGATGACGAACACCGGAGAGATCAGAACGACCCAGCGCCAGCCCGACAGGATTGGGACGGCCATGATGGCCATGCCGATCCACAGCACGATCTCTCCGAAGTAGTTGGGGTGACGAGACCATGACCACAGGCCGGTGGTGATGAAGCGGCCATCGTTCGCCGGGTTCTGTTTGAACGTCGACTTCTGCCGGTCCGCCACGAATTCGATCGCGAAGCCGGCAATCCAGACGACGATGCCAACGATCGCGACCCAGCCGATGGACTTCCGTTCGACGCCCGTGATGATCGCCAACGCCGCTGCGATTGTGAGTAGAACCCACAGTCCCTGCAGGGTCCACGTCATGAAGAAACGCAGCGGGTCGACCTTGATCTCGTCGAATCGGCCGTCACGGCCATCGCGTCGGACCCGGCGGAAGAGGAAGGTTCCGAGTCGCAGGGCCCACACGGCAACCATTGCCGCAGCGATCACGGCTCGCGCGTCGAGGTCGGCGCTGAGGAGGAGCGCTACCACCGTCACGGTCAGATAGGTGGCGCTTCCGGTGAGGTCGAAGTAGTGCTCCGTCTTCTTCTGGTTGGACGGTATGAAAACCACCCAGTTGATGACGTAGGCGAGCAGCGCGCACAACGCGAAGACCGGCATCCATCCGACTGTGGTGCTGCCATCGCTCCCGGCGAGTGCGACGAGCGCACCGATGACGACGGCGATGGTGATTCCGATCACAGATCGACGGGCTTCGGGAGTCATGGAGCGCACGATAGGGCACGAAGACGCGAGGTCGCCATTCCATCGCCGGGGGAGCGAAGGCAACCGATGGACAATCGAGATGCCGCCCACCCGCGGCCGACCTGCACCGGTTCGGGGGGATCTCGTCGTTTCGACCTACACGGCGACCGGGGTCTCGAACCCCTCCGGTTTGACGGCCAGTACCGACGCGTTGACGGTGCCGAGCACGCGTTCTGCCGTGTTGCCGATGAAGACGCCATTGAGACCCGCCCGAGCCAGGGTCCCCATCACAAGGACGCCCGGCTGTTGCGCCTCAAGAACTCTTCGTATGGCCTCGCCGGGTTCACCCCGCTCAAGATGCTCCTCGATCGGGACATCGAAGTCGGGCATGATCTCCAAGAGACGCTTCATCCCCATCGTTGCGATCCGGTGCTCCTCGGCGACCAGCGCGTCCACTTGTTCGACCGGCGGCCGAATTCGGCCCCGCCGGAGGAGCGATTCACCCTCCAGCGTCCACGCGTGAACGACATGGAGCGTGCCCCCGCGCCGTGCCGCGAGCGATCCTGCGATTTCCAGCAGCATCCCGTCGAGTGAATCGGCATGGATTCCCTCGTCGAAGGGTCCCACGGCCACGGCCACATCCGGATCTTCTCCCTCGCTCTCCGAACGCACCCACACCGGTACTGGGCACTTCCTGAGAAGGTGCATCGCCAACGATGACCCGGCAAGCCCGGGGAATCGCGAGGCGGAAGTCGCGCCAACCATGACGAGATCGTGATTTCGGCTGACGACCGTACGGATCACCTCGACGAAGTCTCTGCCGGCGGCAACCACGACGTCCACCGGCACGCGGGCGCCCTCGATGGTGCGGGCAACCCGGGCGGCGAGGTCCTGCAACTCTTCGCGTCGCGCATCGAGGAGGAGACTCCCCACGTCGTAGCTCTCGCCGTCCTGCATCACGATGCTCCGCCGAGTGCGCTCGGAATCCACGTGACCGAAGAGGGTGACACGTCCATCGTTGCGGACGGCAAGGTCGATGGCGCGCGTGAGGAGCGCTGGAAGCGCTGCATCTTCGCCCGCGACCACCAGGATGTTCTTGAACCGTTTCATTTCGGGCCTCCAGCATGAGTCGGTCGAACGGGGTCGAGACTTCGCGTGCCGACGTCCAGATGACGCTCGAGTGGATGATTCGAATTCCTGCGTGGGTTGTCTTCGTAGCGAATCCTCCGTCCTCCACGCGGATGCGAGAGGTGTCCGGCTGCCTCGCGTTCGCCGATGTTCCGCTGCGCGGCGCGCTCGGCAATGCCGGCCTCGGTCGGTATCTGGCGGGTCCTGATCCCCGGCCTCTCGGCGATGCACACCAGCACATGTCCGTGGTTCGTGAGAAGCGAGCAGCCGTGACGGTCGGTCGATTCGATCATTGCGTGTCTCCGATTTCCTGAGATGGGATATGGGAACGATTTAACACTAACATATCGTATGCGATACGATTCACGCAACAGGTTTCATAAATCGGGAACGGGAGGTCCCTGGGAGCCTTGATGTGATGAACCTGCTGCTGGTTCTCATCGCCGCGCTCGCAGGTGGTCGACCTGTCCAGTGACTTAGCCATCCGGCGACCCTCGGGGAGTTCGGCGCCGGAATCATCCTGGGCCCGCCGCTCGTCGGGTTGATCCAGGCCGACAACCTCGTGGCGCTGGGTCCGCTCAGCGAGACCTTTGTGGCAGGCCACGAACCAATTGGTATCGTCATCTGACGGCCGAGTCCTCTACGAACTCCCGAGACGTATCTCCAGGAAGCCATGCTGCTCACTCTCTCAATCGCCGCATATATCGTCGTGATCCCCATCCTGTGGGCTGTCAGCGTCCGGTTCCCACGCGCCATCGTTCCGATCGCTGCTGTGCCGTATGTACTCCAACTTATGCTGGTCTCTGCACTCACGCTTGGGTGGCTGCCAGGGGGCTACGAGGCCATTGAATGGATCCCCTCCCTCGGTGTCACCATCGGTCTCTCGACAGACCCATTCGCCTTGCTCCTGACTGCGGTCGTGTCGGGGATCGGTCTGTTGATCGTGGTGTACGCCGGTGGGTATTTCGAGGATCCGTCCAAGCGATCGCGATTCCTCGCCCACATGTCGCTGTTCACGGCGGGCATGGCCGGCGTCGTCGCATCCGATGAACTGCTCGGCCTGTTCGTATTCTGGGAAATCACGACGGTGGCGTCGTACCTGCTCATTGGTTTTGACGACGAGAAGGATGAGGCTCGCTCCGCAGCCCTCCAGGCGATACTGGTGACGACGGCGGGCGGGTTGGCCATGCTCGCTGGGTTCGTGCTTCTGGCAATGGCATCCGGCACAACCCGCATTTCGGCCATCGTGGCCGACCCCCCGTCGGGCACGATGGTGTCAGTGGCCCTTGTGCTGGTGTTCCTCGGGGCGTTCACGAAGTCGGCGCAGTTCCCGTTCCACTTCTGGTTGCCGAATGCGATGTCTGCCCCGACACCGGCATCCGCCTATCTGCACTCAGCAACGATGGTCAAGGCCGGGATCGTCCTGCTGCTCCTTCTCGCCCCGGGATTCGCGTCGACTGCGCTCTGGACATGGGTCGTGACCAGTGTCGGTCTTATCACGATGGCGCTCGGCGCGACCGTTGCGCTCAAGCAGCGCGACCTCAAGTTGTTGCTTGCCTACGGAACGGTCAGCCAACTCGGATTCATGACCGCCCTCATCGGGCTCGGGTTCACGGCCGCTGGCCTTTCCGTCCTGGTGGGCCATTCCCTGTTCAAGGCGGCCCTGTTTCTCATTGTCGGGATTGTCGACAAGGCTTCCGGCACGCGCCGGATCGGGGAGCTGTCGGGCGTGGGAGCGCGCATGCCGGTCGTGGCCGCTGCGGGTGCGATTGCTGCCGGTTCGATGGCGGGCATACCTCCGCTTCTCGGATTCGTTACGAAGGAGGCGGCGTTCGACACCCTCATAGCGGCCGAGGACTGGTTTGCGCTCGCCATCGTCGCGACCGCATCTGCGTTCACCGTTGCCTACGCCGCTCGGTGGTGGTTCGGGGCGTTTGGATCCGACACGAGGATCGTTCCAAGCGAGGTTGCCCGCCCAAAGGTTGCCATGGCGGTTGCGCCGATCGTTCTCGGCCTCCTGACCGTGGCGCTCGGCATCAATCCACAGCCACTCGCCGGTGCGGTGAAGGAGGCCGTCGGCCAGAGCGTCAAGCTCGTTCTGTGGCCGGGTCTGACGCCCGCCCTTGCCGTCTCTTCGCTCGTGCTCGTCGGAGGCGTTTCGCTCTTCTTTGTTCTGTCGATGGAAGCCGCTCAGGGCTGGCAGAGATGGCGTTCAGGTGTCCCGGCGATGGCCGATGTCTACGCGGCAGGGCTGAGCGGCCTCGGCCGGACGGCACGTGCCGTCACCGGCGTCGTTCAGAACGGATCGCTACCGGTGTATCTCGCGGTGATCGTGGTTTCTGTGCTTGGGGTTCCCGCCGTGACGTGGCTCGTCGCGTGGCAACCTTCGTTCTCGCTGCCCATCTGGAATCGACCCAGTGAGATCCTCCTGGCGCTGGTGGCTGTCGCGGGCGCCATCGCTGCGACCCGCGTGCAGCGGCGCATGGCAGCGGCCCTCATGATTGGTGTGGTCGGCTACGCCGTGGCCGGGATCTACGTGATCTTCTCCGCTCCCGATCTTGCCCTCACGCAACTCCTCATCGAGACCCTCACCGTCGCGCTCTTCGCCTTCGTTCTCGTCAAGCTGCCGAGAAGGTTCGGAGCGCTGCCCCGGTCGATCACGCCGCGCGCAAGGATCGCCGTGGCTGTCTTTGCCGGCGCAGTCGTCACATTCGCGGCGCTCGCGACCTCAACTGTGACACCGGACCGACTCATTGCAGAGGAGTACATCGCTGAGGCACCGGCTGCCGGCGGGAAGAACGTGGTGAACGTCGTCCTTACGAACTTCCGCGCCCTCGACACGCTCGGCGAGATCACGGTGCTGGTTGCCGCTGGCCTCGGCATCGTGGCACTGATCCGACCAGCGACGCTGCGGCGAGATCGGAGCGGAGCGTCATGAGAATCCGATTCTCTCCCCTCCTTGCGATCGGCACCCAGACGATGGTGCCGACGCTGATGCTCTTCTCGGTGTACCTCCTTGTAGTCGGACACGACGTTCCCGGCGGTGGATTCGCCGGCGGCCTCATCGCTTCATCGGCGCTCTTGCTGGTGTTTCTCGCGTTCGGTAGCGGTGGTGTGCGTCGCGCGTTTCCGATCAATCCGGAGACGGCGATGGGTGTTGGCCTGATCCTTGCCCTCCTGGCCGGTTCGATCGGCCTGGTGTTCGGGAACACCTTCCTGACCTACACCTACGCACAGTGGACCGTTCCGGTCATCGGCGACATCAAGGTGTCAACGCTGCTTCTGTTCGACGTCGGCGTCTACCTCGTGGTGATCGGACTCGTGGCGACCGCCATTCTCAACCTCGGATCGGATCGCAGATGACCTGGACGATCGCCCTCGCCGCCGGGATCCTCTTCGGAGCAGGCACGTATCTCATTCTGCAGAGGCTGCTGAGTCGCATCATCGTGGGACTCGGACTGATTGCCCACGCGGCCAACCTCATCCTGCTCGGGTCAGGCGGTGCACCGGGCGCGCCACCGGTGCTCGAAGACGGCAGCGTCGGCCCGTACTCGGACCCCCTGGAGCAGGCATTGGTGCTGACCGCGATCGTGATCACCTTTGGTATCACGGCCTTCCTGCTGGCCCTCGCATACCGATCGTGGACCGAGCAAGGCTCGGACGAGGTTGAAGATGACACCGAGGACCAGCGGATCGCTCGCAGGCGGGAGGCGCGATCGTGACGGCGCTGGCAACACTCCCCGTTGTGATTCCGCTGCTCGCCGGCGCCTTGACGTTGGTGGTGGGCCGTCGCGTTGCCTTGCAGCGGGGCATCAGTCTGGTGGCGAGTGCCGGATCGGTTGTTGTGGCCGCGATCCTGCTGTTCATCGTCGATACGCAGGGCGCGATTTCGGTCTCGGTTGGGGGATGGGCGCCGCCGATCGGGATTCAACTCGTTGCCGATCGATTCTCGGTCCTGCTCCTTCTGGTATCGACCGTGGCATTGTTCGCCGTTCTCTCGTATGCCGTGAGTCACCAAGCAACCGACGAGGGGTTCCGTGGGTTCCACGCGGTGTACCAGATCCTCGGTGCAGGCGTGGCGCTGGCCTTGCTGACGGGCGATCTGTTCACACTCTTCGTCGCTTTCGAGATCATGCTGACCGCGAGCTACGTACTCCTGACCCACGCAGCCGACGGCCGACAGACGAGAACAGCGATCACCTACGTGGTCATCGGACTCGTCGCGTCCGCTCTGTTCCTGATCACGATCGGACTGATCTACGGGGTGGCCGGAAGCGTCAACCTCGCGGACCTTTCGGGTCGCCTCGACAACGTGGACCCGGGCCTCCGGCGTGGCCTCGGCTGGATGCTGTTCATGGTGTTCGGCATCAAGGCTGCCATCTTCCCACTGTTCTTCTGGCTCCCGGACTCGTATCCCGTGGCGCCAACGCCGGTGACCGCTCTTTTCGCCGGACTGCTGACCAAGATCGGGGTCTACGCCATCATCCGCACCCAGACCCTGCTGTTCCCGAGCGAAGGCCTGTCGCCATTCATGCTCGCCATTGCGGGACTGACCATGATCGTGGGCGTGCTCGGAGCTATTGCTCAAACGGACATCAAGCGGATTCTGTCGTTCCACATCGTCAGCCAGATCGGATATATGATCATGGGCCTCGGGTTCGGGACGGCGGCGGGTGTCGCGGCGGCGATCGTGTTCATCGTGCATCAGATCATCGTGAAGGCATCACTCTTCCTCGTGGGAGGCCTCGTCGAGGAATCGGAGGGAACCGGTGCGATCGACGCGGTGAGCGGTGTTGCCCGACGGTCACCAATCATCGCCGCGCTGTTCCTTCCGGCGGCTCTCAGCCTCGCCGGGTTCCCGCCGTTCTCCGGGTTCGTGGGCAAGCTGGCGCTCGTTGAAGCCGGCTTTGCCGCCGGGGCTTGGCTCATCGTGGGTGTATCGCTGGTGGCAAGCGTGCTGACGCTCTTCTCCATGACGAAGATCTGGGCTGGTGTCTTCTGGGGAACACCGAACACGAACGAACGACGCATCACGCCGTGGGGAATGGCGGGAGCGACGGCGGCCCTCATCGCGGTCAGCTTGGTGGTAGCCATCGTGGCCGAACCGTTGGTGGGGTATGCCGGGCGAGCAGCGGAGGATCTACTGGCAGCTCCGGATACCGTCGCCCTGGTCGAAGGTAGGACACCATGACGGTTGCCGCCATCATCTCCGGGTTCTTCCTCGTGTTCGCAGTGCTCGCCTCAGTCGTCCGGATCGTCCGCGGACCGTCGGTTGCCGACCGTATGGTTGCACTCGACACGGCGCTCTTCGCCGGTGTGGGGGGCCTCGGGCTCTACATCGTCGCCACCGGCGACACGACGTATCTCCCGGTGCTGGTCGTAGCCGTGCTCACGGCGTTCATCAGCACGATCATCGTGGCCCGGTACATCGAGGAAGAGACGCGGCGATGATCATCGACATCATCGGGGGCTCGCTCGTTGTTGCCGGATCCGCGTTGATGGCGCTTGGCGCCTTCGGTCTGATTCGCTTCCCGGACGTGTTCACGCGCATGCACGCCGCCACCAAGGCTGCGACGGTTGGCGTTATCGCCACTACAACCGCGGCGAGTTTCGAGGCCGGCGCTCTCGGTGGAGCGCTCATCCTCCTGATCGTGGTTGCGATGCTCTTCCTCTCGGGTCCGCTGGGCATGAGCCTCCTCGCCCGAGCCGCCTACCACGACCCGGAGACGCCGCGAGTCCGATCGATCGTCGAACTGGATGCTGAGCTGCCGGGCTCCGAGTCCATACCGACGGGCCGGGCACGCGGAACGACCGCGCTGCTCGCCGTATGGCTCTTCATCGTGTGGATCGCCGCGTTCGGATCGGTATCGCCCAACGTGGTGGTGGGTGGATTGATCGTGGCGCTCGGGATCGCGTATGCGTTCCGAACGGTTGCCCCGCGGTGGTCCGGCGCGCTCCTGCGCCCCGCAGCCGGGCTTGCATTCGCGGCCTACTTCATCCGTCAGATGATCGTCTCGACGTGGGACGTGAGCCTGGCGCTCCGTCTTCGACCAGACGAGATCAGCCCTGCGGTGCTTGAAGTGCCACTGACGGCACGGTCGCGATCCGCCGTCACGCTCCTGATGAACTCGGTGTCGTTCACGCCGGGAACCGTCGCCCTCGAGGTGCACGATCGCAAGCTCTATGTGCACGTGCTCGACGTGCAAGACCCTGAGGACGCGCTCCGGAGCATCATCGCAATGGAGACGCGCATCATCGCGTTGTTCGGGGAGGATGCTGCCGCCGACGCGCTCGACGACCAGCAGTAGAGCAATTCACGTTTCTGATGACGTATGATTCTGCAATGGCAGGAACATACGGTTGGACCTTTCTGACGAACCATGCCCATGTGCTGTTGTGCATCGCCGAGAACCCCGATGTGCGGCTGCGCGATGTGGCCGAGCAGGTGGAGATCACCGAGCGAGCGACGCAACGGATTGTCGCCGAACTCGAAGGGGCCGGCTACCTGTCCCATGAACGGATCGGCAGGCGGAATCACTACCAGGTTCATGCCGGCCTGCCGTTGCGCCACCCGTTGGAGGACCATCTCGAGATCGGTGCGCTTCTGGGGATCCTGACCGAGCGCCCCTAGCCGGGCGGTGCGTCCCCCTCGAGCGAGAGGTCGATGAACACGGAGTGACCGCCGGACACCCGATCGCGGAACTGGGCAGTCGGGACGGCACTCTCTCCGCCGATCCCGACCGGTGCCAACGCGTTCTCCTCGGCCGGTTGTGCGACGGCCTGGGTTTCCCGGTCTCGCCTCGACGTCGTTCTGCAAGACGGCAGCCGTGTGCGCTTCCGCGGTTCGCTAGCGTGTGAACCAGATCGGAGATCCTGTGCACACACCCTGGACGAGGAAGCCTTTGCTGGTCGAATGGGATCTCACCGGGGATGAGAACAGCGGTTTCGGAGCCGTCGTGTTTCTCGCCGCTGCTCCGGTCCGCATCGTCAAGAGACTCGAGGCGACGTACGCAAGCGAGGCCGATGTGATTGCCGCCGTCGACGAGTGGCTCGCGAGCGTCGCAGGCGCCTATGTGGTCAACGTGGAGTTTCAGGACTTCAAGACGACAGCACGCCGGGTCGATGAGGAATCCCACCCGGCACGCCGGGCTGGGCAGTGGTGGCGACCGCTCGACTGATCGTCGAAGAGGCCGTGTGGTGTACTGCCGAACGAGCCACACACGCAAACGCGGTCCTGCATAATGCTCAATAATGGACGCAGCCCTCCTCGCCACCGCATTCCTGCTCGGCTTCGCCGCCAAACGAGTCGGACTTCCACCGCTCGTCGGCTACCTCGTCGCGGGATTTCTTCTCCACGCCTTCGGCTACGAGGTAACCGACGCGATCGAAGTCGTCTCCGAGATCGGAATTCTTCTCCTCCTCTTCGGCATCGGACTGAAGCTGCGTCCGAGGACGCTTGCCCGCCCGTCGGTTTGGGGGACGGCCACCGTCTTCGCCGCCGTGGCGACCGGGGTCGTGGGAGCGCTGCTTCTCGCGATTGGGGCCCTGGGGATACCACTCGCACGTGATCTTGACCCGGCTACGGCTGCTCTGGTCGGTTTTGCCCTCTCGTTCTCGAGCACCGTGTTCGCCGTTCAGGCGCTCGATCGCACCAACGAATCCGACTCGCTCGCCGGACGCACGGCCATCGGCGTCCTGATCCTGCAGGACATCTTCGCCGTGGCGTTCCTGGTCTTGGCCGAAGGGAGCTGGCCGTCACCGTGGGCGCTTCTGGTTATCCCGGCGTTCGTGCTGCTCCGTCCTGTTGCCGGCTGGTTCCTCGACCACAGCGGACACGGCGAGGTGCTGGTACTCCTCGGTTTCACGCTCGCCGTCGGTATCGGCGCAGGCATGTTCGAACTGCTCGACCTGAAACCGGATCTTGGTGCGCTGGTCGCGGGTCTGCTGTTGTCGGGCCACCCACGGTCCGGCGAGATGTCCGACCGTCTGCTCGGCTTCAAGGATCTCTTCCTCGTCGGCTTCTTCCTGTCGATCGGTCTCGCCGGTACCCCAAGCGCAGCGGCATGGGGAATCGGCATCGTGATTATTCTGCTGCTCCCGCTGAAGACGTTCGGCTTCCTGTGGCTGTTCACTCGGTTCCGTCTGAGAGCGCGCACCTCGGTACATGCATCCCTGACGCTGACCACCTTCAGCGAGTTCGGTTTGATCGTGGGAGCGTCCGCTCTGGCCAATGGTTTGGTAGACCAACCCTGGGTGTCGACCGTCGCCGTGGCGGTTGCGGGCTCATTCGTGGTCGCGTCGATCGCGGATTCCCGCCGGTACGAGTTCTACGACCGCTGGCTTGACCACCTGAAGAGGCTCGAGCGGAGGCCAACGCTGGAGGAGGACTCGGTCCTCGACTGCGGCGATGCACGGGTCATTGTGTTCGGCATGGGCAGGGTGGGCACCGGGGCGTACGACGAGATCGTGGCACGGCGGGGTGCGGTTGTCGTCGGGGTCGACCGTGATGCAGATCGTGTCGCGGTGCACCAAGCGGACGGGAGAAACGTCGTCCGGGGCGACGCGATCGACCGGGACTACTGGGAGCGGGTGCGGTTCCATCCAGAGGTCGAGCTCGTGATGGCCGCCATGAGCAACCACGCCGCGAATCTCGAGTGTGTTCATCGCGTCAAGGAGTTCCTGCCCGACACCCGTATCGCTGCCATCGCCCGATACCCCGACCAGATCGCCGAGTTGTGCACGGCGGGTGTCGACGTTGCCCGGAACCTCTACGAAGAAGCCGGACAGGCACTCGCCGACGATGCCACGGCTGAAGCGCTCGGCAAGGAGGAAGCACCCGGTGAGTGAGCAGGCTGAAGATCGGCGTCCGGTGCGTGTCCGGCGTGAGCCGCCGCCGTTCCGGCGGGTGGCCGTTGTCGGTGTCGGTCACCCGGGCGACCATGTGGTACGCGTGGTCGTCAATGGCCCCGATCTCGATGAGTTGACCGTCGACGAACCGGCGGCCAGCGTTCGACTCCTCCTGCCATCAACCCCCGGATCCGAACTCGTGATCCCCGCGTGGAACGGCAACGAGTTCCTGCTCGAAGACGGCTCCCGTCCGGTCATCCGCACCTTCACACCAATCCGGAAGCCGGGGGATCGGAGCGCGCTGACCCTCGATGTCGTCACCCATGAGGGCGGTGTGGCGTCGGGCTGGGCCGTCAGAGCGGCGATCGGTGACCAGGCGGCGATTTCGGGACCGGGCAGGGGCTATGCGCCGGACCCCGATGCTTCCGCATTCTTTCTGACGGGGGATGAGTCGGCGGTGCCGGCGATGACCCAACTCGTCACCGCTCTTTCGCCGCGGTGGCCCGTTCACGTAGGGATCGAGGTCAGGTCATCGGGGGCAATCCGCGTTCTCGGAGTCGATCGAGCTGCCACGATCGAATGGAGGGTGCTGTCGGAGGGCGACCTTCCCGGATCGGCACAGATGGCATTCGCCGAGGCGGCGAATCTCGAGCGCGGGACGAAGATCTGGGCTGCCGGAGAAGCGGCGGCAATGCAACGAATTCGCCAGTACCTCTTCAAGGACCGCGGGATCGATCGATCCGATACGATGATCCGCGGCTATTGGAAGCGTCCCCGCTGAGGAGCCTGGAACCCCTTGCGGCCGGTACCGGTCCCCGATCGAGGCTAGCTCTCCACCGCAGTGGGCAGGGGCTGCCGAAACCGCCCTGCCGGCACCGGCGCTCCACAGCGGATGAGGCTGAGTTCCCACGTCGGCGAGGAACCGAGCGACCAACGGAGGAAGCCCGACATCGCTCGCCCGGCCTTGGCTGCGCCCGGGAGTGGCCCCAGTCCGAGGAGGTCGGCCGTGTCGGCGGGGATGGTCGCTGCCGCCGCCTGGGCGATGACCAGGTATCCAGGCTTCACCGACAGCGGGAGGGGCGGCGAACGGACGAAGTCGACGGTTTCACGCATTCCGGGTGATGCCTCAAGCGCGGTGTGGTCTGAGATCCACCGGCTGAGGTCGGACGCGGTCTCGGGAATCGGCGCGGCACCGAGGAGGTGTCCGATCTCGGCTTGTTCGGCAACGAAACGGTCCTGCTCTCCGATGGTCAGCGTGTCGGGCCCGAAGGAGAGATAGGCCTGCAGGAATGAGTCGGTGAGAGCGTTGTGCACCCATGCGGCGAGGTCTGGGGCGTCGGCGGTGTACTCGATCGAGCGATGGGACAGGCCCTTGACCGGGCGATGGGCACGACGGACGATCTGGATCGCCCGCTCGACTTCCGGCATGGCTCCGAACGTGGTCGCCGTTACATATGCGGACGTCCGTGAGAGGCGACCGAGCGGATCCTCACGGTATCGCGAGTGGTCGGCGACACCCGCTGCAACCTCGGGGTGCGCCGCCTGGACCAAGAGGGCTCGCACCCCGCCGAAGAACGCGGACGGGTCGCCGATGACCCTCCAACTCACCGAGTCGGGGCCGCAGAGACCCGGGTCTCCGGGGTAGTCGAGCGTGTTGGCGAGGGGGTAGCTGGCATGCTTGAAGAGACCCGATGCGGTGCGGGCGATGCGATCCCGGAATGCGTCGACCGGCTGGTGGAGCATCTCGCTTCCTCCTCTCGACCGTGGCGTCACCATATTCACAGCAAGGCGCTGCGGCCGGCAATGCGGCGAAGGGCCGTTCCCATGAGCGCCGCGGCAGCCGTTGCCGCAATCGCCACAATGCCGGGTCCGCCGGTGAGGAGCAACCCGGCAAGGATCGCCACCCCCGCGATGACTCGTGCAGCGGTGACCCGATTCCTCTCGATCGTGTCGGTGCGTCGATCGGTGCTTGAGGTTGGTGTCATGGCCGGGAGCACCAGCAGCGTGGCGGACACCGCGAGGCCGACCGTGATCCACTCCGCCGGTGTCGGCGCGGTCCAACCGCGTGCAAAGCTAGAGAGCAGCGCCACCACGGTGTAGGCGACGGCCGACATGGCGGCCGTCGCGATCCCGTTCCGGGAGCGTGCTTCGCCCACCAAGACGCCGGCGATCATCGCAGCGGCGCCGACCGCACCGATCAAGCTTGTCCCCAAGGCGGCCGACAGGCCAATGACTGCGACGGAGTCCAGCAGGCGCAGGGGTGTGCCGACGGTCGCTGCGGCAACCCTGGTTCCGAGCAGGACACCGAACGTGACCAGCAACGCCGGCGGACCGACTACCAGACCAAGGACGAGCGAGACCGGCATGGCAAGGGCAGCCGACTTCGGATGGTCGGGATCGAGTTCCCTGGCCATCGCCCATGCGAAGAAGACTGCGGCCGCTGCCGCCGGTGGTCCGGCCTTGAGATCAGCACCGAAGAGGGTGGCAACGCCAACCCCGAGACCAGCGAGTCCGGCGCCAACCAGCATGAGACGATTGGAGGGATAGCGCGGGTCGACCGCTCGGGACAGCGATGTCAGTTGTTCGACGTTCACACGAAGAATCTCCTCGGGAGCATGTGGAACCTCACCTTGTTCGCACCCGGGCCGAACGTCGGATGATCAAGCGGTGCAATCGTCGGCTCATCTAGTACACCAGATCGCCGCGCAGAAACGCGATTGTCTCGGGACGCTGAGGGTCCGTGAAGAACGACTCGGTATCTGCAGTCTCCACCATCCGGCCCGAGATCATCAGACCCGTCCGATCCGCGATCCGACGGGCCTGGAACGGATCGTGGGTGACGGCGACGACGGTGGTCCCTCGCTTCCTGTTGTCAGAGCGGACGATGTCCTCGATCAGCCCAACGTTGTAGGGGTCGAGATTCCCGGTGGGCTCGTCGAGCAGGAGGACCGAGGGCTCCACGACCAGGGCCCGTGCGAGCGCCACCCGCTGCGCTTCGCCGGCCGACAGCGTCCGTGCGGGCGCATCGGCAAGATCGGCAAGTCCCAAGCGATCCAACCACTGCGCTACGGCGTCGTCGTCCGGCCCTGATCCGCGGATCCGTTGCCCGATCCTCACGTTGGCGGCGACGCTGCGGCGAAGGAGCATCGGACGCTGGAACACGGTCGTGACCTCACGTTTGAGCGCGAGTGGGAGATCGGGTGTTGCTGGATCCCCCCGATAGGTGACCTTGCCTTCGCTCGGCATCTCGAGGAAGTTGAGCAGACGCAGCAGCGTGCTCTTGCCAGCGCCGCTGGGACCGACGATTCCGAGGATCTCCCCCGCGCGTACGTCGAGGGACTCAATGTCGACCACGCACCGCTCGCTGTAGCGCTGTCGGACGTTCGAGAGGGTGTAGGTATTGGTCACGGTCCGCCCTGCCTCACCTGCAGGCGGTGAAAGATCAGGTTCGTGAGGAAGGCGAGCGCGAGGAGGATGATGCCGAGGGCGAGGGCCAGCGCGAAGTTGCCCTTGCGGGTCTCGAGGACGATCGCCGTGGTGAGGACCCGTGTCTCGCCCTCGATGTTGCCTCCGACGAGCATCACGGCGCCCACCTCGGAGATGATGCTGCCGTATGCCGCAACCACGGCGGCGGTGACGCCGATGCGTGATTCCACCAGCGTCGTGAGCGCGACCTGGCATCGGGTCGCTCCGAGGGCCCTTATCTGGATCGGGAGATCGGGGTCGACGCCCTGAACGGCGGCCATCGTCAGCCCGACGACGAGGGGGAAGGCGATGATCGTCTGCGCCACGATCATGCCGGCCGGTGTGAAGAGCCATCCGAGGCTGCCGAGGGGGCCCTGGTTGGAGAGGAAGAGGTAGGTGAACAGGCCAACGGTGACCGGCGGGAGGCCCATACCGGTGTAGATCAACGGAACGACGAACGCACGGCCTGGGAGGTGCTTCGTCAGGCCGAGGGCGGCGCCGATCGGGATGCCGAGGACGAGGGCGATCGCGAGAGCAACGAGCGTGACCTGGAGCGTCAGGCCGACGATCTCGAACAGATCCGAATCCATGTTCCACAGCAGTTGCAGGGCATCTCCGAAGGCGCGTCCGAGTGTCTCCATCGGTCAGTTCAGATTCCGGCTGGCACGAGCGGAAGCGGTGGGATCACTGCGTTCTCCATGCTTCGGAATCGGGGTAGAAGAGCGGTTGGCCGTAGGTGTCGACGCCATAGATCGAGATCTGTTCTTGTACCTCGACTGAAGTGATCCACTGCACGAAGCTGTTTGCGAGTTCGGCGTTGATATCGCCCTTGTCGGGATTGACGGGGATCACGCCGTACGGATTCAGCAACGCCGAGTCCAGGTTCTCATCGATGGAGGCGCCGCCAACCATGACAGCGAGCGCGGTGAGCGCCTCACTCTGAGAGAGGTAGGTTCCGCGATCCGTCAGTGTGTACGCGCCGGACTCGTCTGCGAAGTTGAGCGTCGCCCCCATGCCCTGTCCGAGCGACTTGTACCACGGCGCGTTCGGATCTGGCTCGACACCTGCGGCGTTCCAGAGGGAGAGTTCCTTCGAATGGGTTCCGCTGTCGTCGCCCCGAGATGCGAACGTGGATTCGGTCGCAGCGATGACCGCCATACCGACCGATGCGGTCGGGAGGGCGACGATGGCGGCCGGGTCATCGTCAGGACCGACGATGATGAAGTCGTTGTACATGACGTCGTACCGTGCGGTGCCGTGGCCTTCCTCGACGAAGGCATCCTCTCGCGACCTCGAGTGAACGAGGATGACATCAGCGTCGCCGGCCTCACCCAATGCGATTGCCTGGCCGGTGCCCACCGCCACGACCTGGACGCTCGCGTTGAACTGCTCTTCGAAGTCGGGGACGATGGCGTCGAGCAAGCCCGAGTCGTTCGTACTGGTCGTCGTCGCAAGGCTCAGGACCGCAGGCGGTGTGTTGGAACACGCTCCGCCAATCAGCGCGAAAGCGAGAGGCACGAAGATCCACAGGCGCATATCGAGTCCCTTGAGCGTTGTGACGAGTGATCATAACGCCGCATCGACGGGGTCCCGATCCTCAGGTCAGGTGGACTCCGGAGCGTCGTAGACGTCCGCGAAGATCTCGGCGATGGCGGCGTCCGACCGGTCGCAGAATCTCCGCATGCGGTCGATGTGGAGGCGTCCCACGTCCGTCAGGCCGGCGCCGCCGCCATTCGAGCCACCGGTGGTGGTGTCAAGGAGCGACTCGCCAAGGCGCTCCTCCATCTCGCGGATCTTCTGCCAGGCGACCCGGTACGGCACGCCAATCGCCTCGGCTCCCGCCGTGATCGAGCCGTGCTCGCCGATGGCGCTGAGGAGTTCCATGCGCCACCGGGAAACTGCAACCTCACCGTCGATCTCGAACCAGACGTTGAACTGGGGCTCCATGGCGGCTCCGATGCGTTGCGCTATCGCCAGGCTACCCGTCAAGGCCCGCCGTCCCGTGCAGCCTGCGGATCAACCTGTTGCGAACTGAACCTGCAGCGTGACGGCGACCTGCTGCTGGCCGGCCGCGATCGATGTTTCGAGACTGCCGGCCTCATCTGCGGCGAATTCGCGGTAGACGGGACCCGGTTGAGCGTTCGCGAACGACTCGCTGATCGTCACGGCATCGCCCAACGTGGTTCCGGAGAGCTCCGCGAGTTGCTGAGCTTTCGCGTACGCATCGTCCCATGCTGCAGCCCGAGCAGCAGCGATGAGTTCAGTGTCATCCTCGATCGAGAACGAGACACCCGAAACCTGGATCTCGTCGCCAACCTCGGAGACCGTCGCGTCGATGACCGAGCCGGCTGCGTCGATATCGCGGATCTTGGCAACCACCGTGTTGTCCACTCGGTAGCCGATGAGCTTGCGCTGGTCGCTTGAGTAGTCGTACTCGGGGTTGATCGAGTAGTTCGCCGTCTGAATGTCGTCTGCGGTCACACCGGAAGACATGAGTGTCCCGATGAGTTCGTCCGCGAGGGCCGCCGCGTCGCCGACGGCTTGCTGAACCGTCGGACGCAGTACCGAGACACCGAAGCGCATCTGGAGCGTATCCGGCGTCCCATAGACCTCTCCGGTACCGGACACGGCGATGCCGTTCGCGGCAGCGCCCGCCCCCGAGTTCTCCACGGTCACGTCCGGCGCACACGAAACGACGAGAATCGATGCCATCGCGATCGCAATCACTGCGAGCCTTCTCACGGTCACCTCCAGATGAGTGTCCTCATACGACGATCGTAGAGCGCTGTCGGGTTCCCGCGGCGGCAGACATTCCTGAGCAGGATCCTCATCTGAGCTTCATGTCCCCCTCAGGTGGGACTCATCTTGGGCAGCTTGAATCGCGCAACGAAGCTACTCAGGGAGCGCCCGATGTCCATCAAGTCCACGTCCGCCTCAGTCGTGTTCCTCGTCGTCGCAGCGATCATCACCGTGATCGGAGTCACCGGTGCGACCGTGGCCGCATCGAGCGACGAGGCAGCCGCCACGACCCTCGCAGCGGTGCCGACCCAGTCGCCGAGTGTGGCGGCGACTGGAGTGGGCCTGAGCGATGCGGAAGCCGACGGGATCCTCTTCATGCGGGAAGAAGAGAAGCTCGCCAGGGATGTGTACCACGGTCTCGGCGATCTATGGGACCTGAGGATCTTCGAGAACATCGCTGCGTCCGAACAGCGACACATGGACGCGATCCTTGGGCTCATCGAAACCTACGGTCTCGAGGACCCGCAGACCGCTGGAATGGTCGGAGTCTTCGCGAACGACGACCTGCAGACGCTCTACGACGGTCTCATGACCATGGGCGCCGAGTCCGTGGAGGCGGCCCTTGAGGTCGGAGCCACCGTCGAGGAAGTCGACATCGCGGACCTGGAGGACTACCTGGGGGAGACGGCGGCTGACGACATCACGAGGGTCTATCAGAACCTGCTGCGCGGCTCGTCCAACCATCTCCGAGCGTTTGTGTCGCAACTCGAAGCCGCAGGCATCGATCGCGAGGCGACCGTGCTCGACCCGGCGCTCTACGAGTCGATCGTGAGTTCCGACACCGAGCGGGGGAACGGCGGCACGGCCCAGCACGGTGGCAACACTGAGTCAGGATCCGGTAGGCACGGCGATGGCACCGGTGGCCAACGTGGACCCGGTCGCGGTCGGGGTCAGGGCCAAGGTGGTGGGCGCGGTCAGGGCGGCGGAGGATCATGGGGTGGTACGGGATGAGCCCTCGCTCAGGTGTTCAGAGTGCCAAAGCGACGATCGCTCCGACGGCGAGCGCAACCCCAGCAGTCTGAACCGCGTTCGGTCGCTCACGCAGGATGACGATGGCGGCCACGGCCGTGACCACCGGGTAGAGCGAAGACAAGACGGCGTTCACTCCGAGCGGACCGGTCTGGATCGCGAGTGCGATCGCGATGGTGGCGGACATGTCGAGTCCACCGATGGCACCGAGGAGCCCCAGATCGCGCCCCATGGGAGGGGCGAGGGCCTTCGCCGCGAACGCAAGGAGGAACGCCAACGGTATCGACGCCGCTCTGGCACCGGCGAGCGGCCACAGGCCCGACTCGCTCGATGCCTGACTCAGTGCAATGAAGAAGAGTCCGAAGAGCGCTCCGGCAGCGACCGCCTGACCGACGATGCGCGGACTGGCGTCGCTCGTACCCCGCTGCATTCCCACGAGGAGTACAGCCGCGACACCGAGGGCAACGCCGAGCCATTGGCGGCTCGTGAGCGTTGAGCCCTGGGAAAGGTCGAAGAGCACCGGAACGATGGCCGACGTTGCACCCGAAATGGGGGCCACGACCGACATCGTCCCGGCGGCGAGTGTGGCGTAGAGGATCATCAATCCAGCGAGACCGGCGATCCCGGCGAGGGCACCCCAGAGAACGTCTGCGGCGGTGACGTGGTCCGCCGGAACGATGAACAGGCCGATGATCAACAACGATGCACCGATGAGCATCGACCACGCCGTGACCGTCCACACGGCAATGCGTTTCGCGACGAATCCGCCGGTGAAATCGGCAAGACCGTAGAACGCGGCGGAAGCGACGGCGAGGAGCTGGCTCATGGAATCACGGATCGTACCGGTGGGCTCACCGCGGCGGTTCCCATTGGGAGCGGCCCGGTCGATCGATACCCGTCGCACCAGCGTCGGCCTTCGCCTACGGTTGTCGCATGCCTAATCGCCTCTCCGAATCAACGTCGCCGTACCTGCTGCAGCACCAAGAGAATCCAGTTGACTGGTGGGAGTGGGGGAGTGACGCCTTCGATGAGGCGCGCCGACGGGACGTGCCGGTCCTGCTGTCTGTCGGCTACTCGGCCTGCCACTGGTGCCATGTCATGGCCCACGAGTCATTTGAAGACGACGAGACGGCGCTCGTCCTCAACGAGCGGTTCGTCAGCATCAAGGTCGACCGGGAGGAACGGCCCGACGTCGACCGCATCTACATGGACGCCGTAACCGCCACCACCGGGCATGGCGGTTGGCCGATGACCGTGTTCCTGACCCCGGACGCCAAGCCGTTCTACGCCGGAACCTACTTCCCGAAGGAGCGACGCCAGGGCATGCCCTCGTTCCTCGAAGTGTGCGCGGCGATCGATGCCGCGTGGAATGAGCAACGCGACGACATGATCGGCCGGTCGGAGGAGATCACCCGGGTTCTCGCATCGCAGTCGACCGCATCGTCGATGCTGCCGTCTGAAGGCGCCCTCGAGACCGCAGTCGATGCCATCGCCTCGACCTTCGACGCGAGGTTCGGCGGCTTCGGCCGCTCGCCGAAGTTCCCGCAGGCATCGACCCTCGAATATCTGCTCCGATTCGCTGTGCTACGTCCGGAGAGCGATCGAGCGGCGGCGGCGCTCTCAATGGTTGCGACGACCCTCGATCACCTTTCACACGGGGGGATCTACGACCACCTTGACGGGGGGTTCGCGCGCTACTCAGTCGACGAACGGTGGCTCGTGCCGCACTTCGAGAAGATGCTCTACGACAACGCCCTCCTCGCCCGTCTGTATGTGCGGGCGTGGCAGGTCACCGGAGAACCGTGGATGCTGGAGACCGCGCGCCAAACGCTCGACTACCTCGCTCGCGACATGCTGGACCCGTCCGGAGGTCTCCACGCCGCAGAGGATGCAGACGCCGCCGGTGTGGAGGGTTCGTTCGCCGTCTGGACCTGGGGTGAATTCGCAGATGTGGTCGGCGATGACCTTGAGCTTGCTCGGACGATCTACGGAGCCACTCCCGCCGGCAACTTCGAAGGGGCGAACATTCTTCACCGGCCGCAGCGGCTCTCGGATCTCGCGGCTGAATCGGACAGAGCCAAGGAGGCATTGCTGGCGGCGCAAGGGCGCATCAATGAGCGACTCCGAGAGCGACGGAACGGCCGTGTCCGACCGGAGCGAGACGACAAGGTCGTCACCGCATGGAACGGCCTCGCCCTCCGGGCGTTTGCCGAAGCCGGCGCCGTCCTCGGAAGCGAAGCGTATCTGGACGTCGCGCGGGGGATTGCCGGCTTCATCACCGAGATTGCGATGAGAGACGGGCGCCTGTTGCGATCCTGGCGGCACGGTAGGAACGGGCCGATCGGCTTCTGCGACGACTACGCGGCGGCCGCCCTCGGTCTCTTCGCCCTCTATCAGGCAACGGGCGACGAACGCTGGTATCGGAGCGCCGAAGAGCTGACGAGGACCATGGTGTCGCTGTTCTCAGATGAAGACGGAGGGTTCTTCGCCTCCGCTTCGGATGGTGAAGCGCTCATCGCGCGACTGAAGAACACGCACGACAACCCGACGCCGTCCGACAATGCCCTGGCCGCCGAGGCGATTGCCACGCTCGCGGCGTACACCGGCGACCCGGAGCTCGACGGGATGCTCGAGCGAACCATCCGGTCGATCGGCCCGAGCCTGCCCGCTCAACCGTGGGCACACGGCAGCCTGCTTGGCGTGTGGCTTGCCGCTCCCATGCGCGAGGTCGCCGTTATTGGGCCTGCTGCCGACCGACGGCCGCTCTTCGACGTCGTCTGGAACCGATTCCGGCCGGACACGGTCCTCGCCGTGGGCGACGGCACGAAGTCCGATGTGCCGCTCCTGGCTGACCGGTCCCCCGGAGCGACGGGCGCTCGCTCCTTCGTCTGCCGCAACTTCGTGTGTGACCTCCCCACGGATACTCCGGAGGGATTGCGGAGTCAGCTCGGCGACGGCTGATCGGTGAGCACAGCCTCGACGATGGCCACCCGTTGAGGGGCCGCGTCGAGAATCCTGATTGAGAGACCGTCGAACGCGAATACCTCTCCAGCGTTCGGTATGCGGCCGGCAACGCCGATCACGAGGCCTCCCACCGTGAGCCAATCACCGTCCGGGAGCACCACGTCGGTTGCTGCCTCGAGATCTTCGACGTCAGCGGCTGCATCGACGCGCCACCGGCCATGCCCCATCGGCCGGATGAGCGGCCGCAGATCTTCCCCTTCGTCGGAGACCCGCCCGACTAATTCACCGACCACGTCCTCGATCGTGACGATCCCGGCAGTCCCTCCGTGTTCGTCGACGGCGAGCGCAAGGTGGATGCCAGTGGTCTGCATCTCCGAGAGCAGCTCGACGACTCGTTTCGTCTCGGGGACGGCGAGTTCCCGCGTCGCAACCGACAACACGTTCGCCGCGGGGGAGCCGGTGATGGCTGCGGCCAGGTCCTGGAGCCGCACGACGCCGCGAATGTCGTCAAGGTCCTCACCGTAGATGGGGAGCCTGCGGTGACCGCTGTGGATCGCGACATCGAGCGCTTCGGCGATCGTGGCGTTGAGGCTGACGGCCACAATCTCCGTCCTGGGAGTGAGGATTTCGTCGACCGTCCGGTCTCCCATTTCGAACACCCGCTCCATCAACTCCCGGTCCGTCTCCTCGATCGAGCCTTCGACCGCCGCGTGTGAGGCCAACCGTCTGAGTTCGTCCTCGGTGACGGTGGTCGAGGCGGCGATGCCCGATCCCGGCGCCTGGAGGTCGGCGAACCACACGAGGACCGAGACCACCGGACGGAGCAACCATGCCAGGGCGGCGAGGAGCGGCGTCGTCGCCCTGGCCACCTGATAGGGATGGCGAACGGCGTACGTCTTCGGGATGGCTTCGGCGTAGACGAACAGGACCACCGTCAACGCGATCGATGCGATGGTTACGCCGAGGTTTCCGAAGTGGCGTCCGGAGAGCATCCCGGTGACCGTCGCGGCTCCGATCTGGACGAGGAGCACGACCAGCAGCACCGTATTGAGGACTCTCGGCAGGTCGTCGAGGAGTTGGAGAAGCCGGGCCGAGCGTCGATCTCCTTCGGTCGCGGCGACCTCGACGCGTACCCGCTGGACCCTCAGCAAAGCGGCTTCGGAAGCGCCGAGCACGAATGCCGCGATCAGGAGTCCTGCGAGAACCAGCAACAGTGCAAGATCGGTTCCATCCATGCCCCAAGTCTCGCGCATTCTGTCGACCAGGTCGCCGCGATCAGTCTTGCCCGACTCGCGGCCCCTCCATTTCTCGCTGTCAGAGGAAGGTGGCGTCTGCCCTCCGGGCCGGTTGCAGAAGGGTCTCTCGTATTCGGAGAGGTCGAGAGACCCCCTCCGTCGCCTTGAGGGCGACACCCCCCCTGAGGGGAGGAATCCGACTGGAGACCTTCAATCAACGCCTTGCGACCCCGCCCTCCTAGCATCCGAACTGAACCTCAGGAGTCCTCCCTTCATGACCACTCTCGGTGCGCGCTCGCTCACGAAAGCGATCAGGCCAGTCGGCATTGTCGTCGCCGTTGTCGCACTGGTCTTGCCCTGGTTCGTCGACTTCCCCGGCCTCAGCGACGTCGGCTCCCGGATGTTCGGAATCTTCCTCATGGCCATCGTGCTGTGGGTGACCGAGGCGATCCCGCTGCACGCAACGGCGGCGCTGATCGTGCTGCTCGAGATCCTGTTGATCAGCGACAAGGCGTTCGGGAGCGAATCGATTCCGGATGCGCCGTCCTATTCCACCTTCTTCGCCGCGTTCGCGAGTCCGGTGATCATGCTATTCCTCGGCGGATTCTTCCTCGCAGAGACTGCTGCGAAATTCGACTTCGACAAGTACCTCGCGAAGGTGATGCTGCGGCCCTTTGGCACCTCGCCCCGGTTGATCATGCTCGGGCTCATGGTGATCACCGCGGGACTCTCGATGTTCATGTCGAACACGGCCACCACTGCAACGCTGATGGCCGTAGTGATCCCCGTGGTTGCCGGACTCCCGGCAGGGGATCGGCTGAAGACCGGCCTGGCGCTCTCGATTCCGATCGCGGCAAACATCGGGGGGATGGGTACGCCCGTTGGCACCCCGCCAAACGCCATCGCGGTGGGATCCCTCGCAGATGCCGGCTACAACGTCAGCTTCCTGCAGTGGATGATCGTTTCGGTGCCGATCATGCTCGTTCTGCTCTTCGGTGCGTGGTGGCTCCTCGGCCGCTTCTACCGCGGGAGTTCCGACCGGATCGACATCGATATCGAGGCCACCTTCGATCGATCCAGGCCGGCGATGATCTTCTACGGGACCTTCGCCGTCACCGTCCTGCTCTGGCTCACCGAACCCATCCACGGCATCAGCTCCAGTATTGTGGGATTCCTGCCGGTCGTCGTCCTCCTCGCGACCCGGGTCTTCACAACGCGTGACATGCAACACATCCAATGGAACGTCCTCTGGTTGGTCGCCGGCGGCATCGCTCTCGGAATCGGCGTCGGGACATCCGGCCTGGATGACTGGCTCGTCAGCCGCATCAACTGGGATGTGATTGATCCCGCCATGATCATCGTCGTGCTTGCCCTGATCGCTGTTGCCCTCAGCACCGTCATATCGAACAGCGCCGCGACCAATCTGCTCATGCCGATCGGGCTGAGCCTTGCCATCTCGGGAGGTCTCGGACTGAGTCCGATCCTGGTCGCGTTCTTCATAGCGATCGCCGCTTCGTCGGCGATGGCGCTCCCGGTCAGCACGCCTCCGAACGCCATCGCGTACAGCACCGGCGCGGTGACCACGAAGAACATGGCGTCGATCGGCATCGCCGTCGGTGCCGCATCCCTTGTCCTGTTCTTCCTGGTCGCACCGACCATCTGGAGCATCCTGGGGGTGTCATGACAGGCGACGCAGCGGAAACATTCATCGCCGACCGGTCCCTCTCCGATGAGCGGGTCGAGGAAGCACTGATCGCCGAGATCGACCGGGTGCTCGGTCGTCCGGAGCGGCGGTCGTTCGCACCGGGCGAACGGATCGTTCGGGCGGATCGAGAACTCACCGAGATCATCATCATCGCCGACGGCAAGGTGCGGCTCTCACGCTCCGAGGACGGCGAGCGCAAGACATTCCACATTCGGACCGCTGGGCGCATCATCGGCCTCATCGCCCTGACCCTTGGGACCTCGGCGTTCTTCGATGTGGTCGCTGAAACCGAAGTCACCGCAATCCCCGTCTCCTACGCGGATCTCAATCGCGCACTGACCTCGAGCCCACCGCTCGCCGGTCACTTCACGACCGTGCTCCTCCGATCCTTCGCACGCAGGGCCGTCCGTGCTGTCGAGCAGCACAACGAGATCGACGACTTGAACTCGACGCTCGAGTCAGAACGCGATCGGTTGCGGGAGACGCTGAGCGAACTCGCCGCCACGCAGACGCACCTCGTCGAGTCCGAGAAGCTGGCAACGCTTGGCGAACTCGCTGCCGGTATCGGGCACGAACTGAACAACCCGGTCGCTGCCATCGTACGCGCCGTGGACTTCCTCGAGGAGGACGTGGAGAGCCTCCTCGAGGAGCGGCACGGTGAGGACGGAGCCGCGGCGTATCTCCATGCGGGGATCGACAGCCGACCCCTGCCGACGGCCGAGGAACGCCGCAGGCGTGGTGAGTTCGAGAAGTCCGGTCTGAGCTCGGGGATCGCCCGCCGGCTCGTCAAGGTTGGCGTTGCGTCGCCCGAGGAGTATCGGGAACGCTTCGGTGGGCTCGATGACTCGGAGGCGGCTGCTCAGCTTGACGACATCGAACGGTTCTACGACCTTGGCCTCGCCCTCCGCAATATTGGCTCGTCGGCTGGCAGGATCGCTGATCTCGTTGGAAGCCTCCGCACGTATGCCCGATCGGGCCAGGAACTCAGCACGAACATCGACCTCAATCACGGCCTGGAGGACACGCTCGTTCTTCTCGGACACCGATCCCACGGGGTCGCCGTCGAACGCGACTACGGGGAGCTGCCACCCATCGAGGGCTCCCCGGGCAAGCTCAACCAGGTGTGGACGAACCTGATCGTCAATGCCCTCCAGGCGCTCGATGGGTCGGGATCGTTGACGATACGAACCGATGCCCCCGAGAACGGGCACGTTCGCGTCCAGGTGATCGACTCCGGTCCGGGTATCGCCGCCGAGCATCTCGCGAAGGTCTTCGACCTCCGCTTCACAACCCGGGAGGGCCGCGTCGAGTTCGGCCTCGGCCTCGGTCTTCGCATCTGTCAAGACATCGTCGCGCAACATGACGGGACGATCGACGTTGAGTCACAACCAGGCCGGACCTGCTTCACCGTGATTCTCCCAACAACACAACCCGAGCATTCCGGAGGAGTGGCATGACCGAACTCGCGATCCTCATTGTCGAGGATGAGCCCGAGGTACGCGACGCGTTGATTCGTGACATCGAACCCTTCGAAGGACAGTTCCGAATCGAGGCGGCCGAAGACGTGGACGATGCCCACGCGGCGTTGCAGAGCCTCGACGACGCTGGACAGCGGGTGGCGCTCGTCCTCTGTGATCACCTGCTGCCCGGGGTTCACGGGGTGGATTTCCTCATCGAACTCAACGAGGACAAGAAGACGAATCCGGCGCGCAAGGTGCTCGTCACCGGTCAGGCTGGGCTCGAAGATACGATTCGCGCGGTCAACGACGCCGATCTCGATCACTACATCGCGAAGCCGTGGGAGGAAGCCGATCTGCAGCACATCGTCCGTGAGCAACTCACGGAGTACGTGTCGAGATGGGTCGACGACCTCCTCCCGTATGTCCCGATCCTCAACGGTGCAAAGCTGATGGCCATCGTCGCCGCACGAGGCTACGACCGCTGACGAGTCCCCAATTCTGGCCTCTCCCACGGAGTGGGGGAGGCGCGAGCACCGACCGCCGGGCCGGAGCGCAGCGGAGGGGGCTCTGGGAGTCGGCAGGTGACGATGAGACCTACGCGGCTACTCCGCTACGCGTCGCGCGTGAGGTCAGGCAGCGTCCCCTTCGCGATGTGTTCGAAGATCAGGGCAGTCTCGATATGGTCGACTTCTCTCATCGTGGTGAAGCCACTCACCGCCAGATCTCGCAAGTGGTCGGCGTCGCGGACGACGACGTGGGCGAGGAAGTCGTTCGGTCCGGTCACGTGGGAGATGCTGATCACCTCGGGCATCGAAGCGGCGTGCCGGCGGAACGCGTCAACCTCTTCGGCCGCGTGGCGGCGGAGGCGGACGGCGATCATGGCTTGAAGGCCGATGCCGAGCGCGCCCGGTTCGACCGTGGTGTGGAACCCGGTGAAGACCCCGTCGGCCTCGAGACGGCGCATTCGCTCTGAGCAGGTCGATGGGGCAATCCCCACTCGGGCGGCGAGTTCCTTGTTGGAGAGCCGCGCATTCTCCTGAAGGATCGCAATGATTGCGTGATCCGTACGGTCGAGCGTCGACATTCCTGCCTTTCGACGAATTCTCTGCGGGCTGAGTGGCCAGCAGGGGAAGGATACCCCACAATGGGGCCACAGGTAGGCGGTCCGTACGGAGAAGTCTCCGTATCGACGTACAGCGCACGGAAGGAAGACACGGTGCGGGACGAGTACGACGACACGATTGCGGGGCGGAAGCTCTCGCCCGAGACGCTGATGATGAGCTACGGCTACCGACCGGAGTGGTCGGAAGGTGCCATCAAGAGCCCGATCTTCCAGACCTCGACGTTCGTGTTCGAGTCGGCGGCTGACGGGAAACGTTTCTTCGCGCTCGCCGAGGGGTCGGTTGACGCCGAACCCGGGGAGAAGCTGGGCCTCATTTACAGCCGCCTCAATAATCCTGATCTCGAGATCCTCGAGAACCGCCTCACCCTGTGGGACGGAGCGGAACGGGGCCTCGTCTTCGCTTCCGGCATGGCGGCGATCACGACGACCATCCTTGCGTTTGTCCGGCCGGGTGATGTGCTGCTTCACACGGCCCCGGTTTACGGCGGCACCGATCATTTCGTGCGGGACCTCTTGCCAGAGTTCGGGATCCGCTCCGTCGAGTGGGAGCCGGGGATGTCGGAGTCCGACGTCGATGCACTCCTCGAGGCCGCGCTCGATGGCCGTCGCCTCGGTGCAATCCTCATGGAGACACCGGCCAACCCGACCAACGACCTCTTCAGTATCTCGATGGCGCGCCGTCTCGCAGACCGCCACGCCACCCCCGGTGATCACGTTCCGGTGGCCGTCGACAACACGTTCCTCGGCCCACTCTGGCAGCACCCGCTCCGCCATGGTGCAGACCTTGTGATCTACTCGGCGACCAAGTACATCGGCGGTCACTCCGATCTCATCGCCGGGGCCGTGTTGGGGAACGCACCGCTGATGGGAAAGGTCGCCGGTATGCGCACCGTGCTCGGCAGCATGGCCACGCCGATGAACTCCTGGTTGATGATGCGAAGTCTCGAGACCCTCGACCTCCGGATGCGGCGCGAGACCGCTTCTGCCGAGAAGATCGCAGCGTTTCTTGTGACACACCCCAAAGTGGTCGAAGTCAACTATCTCGGTTTGTTGCGAGAGGGCGACCCCGGATACGACATCTACCAGGAACAGGCAGAAGGCCCCGGAGCGATGATCTCGTTCTGGATCGACGGCGGCGAGGAAGAGGCGTTCCGCTTCATCGACGCACTCAGCCTCATTCATCTCGCTGTCAGCCTCGGCAGCACGGAGACGCTGGTCGAGCATCCCGCCACGATGACGCACAGCGGCGTCGATCCCGACGAGAAGAAGAAGCTGAGAGTGAACGGTTCCCTCGTTCGCTTCTCCATCGGCGTCGAGAACCCCGACGATCTGATCCATGACATCTCAAACGCGCTCGACGCGATCTGACGAAAGGACAGGCAATGACGCGAAGCTGGGCCGAGCCCTGGAAGATCAAGATGGTCGAACCCATCACGATGACGACGCGAGGAGACCGTGAACGGGCCATCCACGAGGCCGGCTTCAATACGTTCCTCCTCAAGTCAGCCGACGTCTACATCGATCTCCTCACTGATTCCGGCACATCCGCCATGTCCGACCGGCAATGGTCGGCGATGATGATCGGCGACGAGTCATACGCCGGGGCGGACAGCTTCTACCGTCTCGTCGATGCCGTGCACGACGTGTACGGATACGAGGAACTCATCCCAACCCACCAGGGGAGAGGCGCCGAACACCTGCTCAGCCAGATCCTGATCAAGCCGGGCGACGTGATCCCCGGCAACATGTACTTCACGACGACGCGGTTCCATCAGGAGTACGCCGGTGGCCTCTTCGTGGACGTCATCATCGACGAGGCCCACGATCCGGCGAGCGAGTTCCCGTTCAAGGGGAACGTCGATCTCGACAAGCTCCGTGCGGTCGTCGACGAGTACGGGGCCGACCGCGTTCCGTACGTCTCATTCGAGACCAATGTGAACATGGCAGGCGGACAGCCGGCCTCGATGGCGAATCTCCGTTCGGTCTGCGAGTACTGCCACGCGAACGGCATCCTGGTGATGCTCGATGCCACCCGGGCACTCGAGAACGCCTACTTCATCCAGCAGCGAGAGTCGGGCTACGCCGATCGGTCGGTCGCCGAGATCGTGCGCGAGATCGCCTCCTATTCGGATGGGGCCACGGTGTCGTCCAAGAAGGACAACCTCGTCAACATCGGAGGATTTCTGGCACTCCGGGATCCTGAGCTTGCCCGCCGGGCTCGGGCACTCCTGGTCGCCTTCGAAGGGCTCCACACCTACGGCGGCATGTCCGGTCGCGACATGGAGGCGCTGGCGGAAGGCATCCGCGAGATGGTGGCAACCGACGATCACGTGCGGGCACGGGTGGGTCAGGTCGAGTATCTCGGTCGGAGGCTCATCGAGGCCGGCATCCCGGTCGTTCGACCGATCGGCGGACATGGGGTCTTCCTCAACGCAAGCGCGATCCTCAGCCATATGCCTCAGGATCACTTCCCGGCGCAGGCACTCACCGCGGCGATCTACCGGGACTCTGGGGTACGCGGCATGGAGCGGGGCATTGTTTCTGCCGGTCGGGATCCAGAGACGGGCGAGAACCGACGGCCGAGCCTCGAACTGGTCCGGCTGACGATTCCCCGCCGGGTGTACACCCAGTCGCACATGGATGTGACCGCGGAATCAGTCATCGAAGTCTGCAAACACCCCCAGGACGTCACCGGCCTCCGCTTCACCTATGAACCAGACTCCCTGCGGTTCTTCCAGGCCAGATTCGAGGAGATCGACTAGGGCGTTCTTCTCCGCTATCGACCGACATCCTCAACCTGCCTAGATCATGATGGGGAGGCTGAGGAGGATGATCGCACCGATGACGACGCCGACAATGCCGATGATGTTGACGGCGAGCCGATTCCAGCGGCTCTCCAGCTTGGAAGCGACGCCGGAGAAGAACAGGACGGCAGCGAACAGCACCGCCGTCAGCACGTAGTTGTCCCCATTCTGGTTCGCAGCGCGAGCGTCGACCGCCGCCTGATCGGCGACGAGCGCCAACGCGTCTGCCTCGTCGAACTCGGCAATCGTGTACTCGGGCATCACGAACGGGCTGGTTGGAGCGTTGGGATTGCCCGCTGGGTCGGATGCGAGCCAAGCATCCATGGCTGGGCGGAACTCATCGCGGAGGCGGAGGTAGAGAAACCCCGAGAATGTCTCCGGAGTGGGAACGAACGCCGTGCCATCGTACGGCACGACCTTGCCGCTCTCGACATCGTCGAAGTAGGCCCCGACAATATCGGTGTACATCGCGACGTCGATCTGGGCCAGTTGCCCGCCAGCGCGTGTCTGCCCGTGTCGATTCCGTGCGCGAGGCCCCGGCAATCGAGAACTGGATTGACTGTTCGCCGCCCCACTTGGCCGCCTCGAAAGCCGCCCACGCTGTCAGCACAACGGCGATCGCCACCACGATCGATGCGATCGACTCGAGGCGCGAGTTGAAGGTGGATCCGGACGCGGGCGAAGGGCTCTCAGATTCAGGCATGCCGGGGTTCGTACCTGCCGAACGGATCAGTCGCTAGACGGGAACGTGATCCACGATGTGACGCTCGAGGATCTCCCAGGTCGACGGGTGAGCAAGTTCGTCACGCATCGAGCGGAGCGTTGCGAGGAACGAGGGAACGGCGGCTTCGACCGACATCGGATTCGGGCGGGAGATCTCGAGGACGCGCTCATCCGGCCGCAACACCAGCACATCAGTTTCGGGCCACAGCTTCTTCAGGCGTTCAATCTCCGCGGCGAGAGCCGTCCGTCCGGCTCGGTCGAGGAGGTCTTCGTAGAACCGTCCACCATGGCGGGTATCGGTCGCAGCCATCGGTGCGACGACAATGACGAGATCGAGTGGATCGGGATTCGCGAGCAGGAGATCGACGCTGGTCCCGGACGCTACGCCGCCGTCGGCGTAGGTGCGGCCGTCGATCGTCACGGGTTCATACACGAACGGCACGGCGCTTGAGGCAGCGACCGCCTGTTTGAGTGAGACGACTGGTGCGGCTTCGGTACCGAACGGCACGCGGGCTCTGCTGTCGAGGTCGTAGGCCACGATGACGGTCGGAAGCTCCGGCCAGCCGTCCGCAAGATCGCCGAGGCTTTTCTCCACCCAGCCAACGAGGGCATCGGTGGAGTAGATGCCGGGGCTGCCGAGGACGATGCCGAGGCCGGGGCGGGTGATGCTCGGCACGAGGCCTTGCCTGACCCAGCGCAGGAGCCCGCGAGGCCGGATCCGCTGGTAGACGTTCCCCGCAAGCCATTCGACGACCTCGTCGTCGTGTCGAGACTCTCCGACCATGGTGTCGAGGTTGAGGGCCCCTCCGCGAACGAGTGCAGCGATGAACGAACCAGAGGACGTGCCGATCACGACATCGGCGCTCGTCGCATTCCATCCGGTCGCCATCTGCAGAGCAAAGAGCGTGCCGAAGTGATACGAGGCCCCGGTGATTCCACCACCACCGAGAACGAGACCTACCGAACTCATGGACAGAGGATACGACGTTCGCCGCGGCGTCCATGCCACCGTATCGTGGCGGCATGCAACCGACCCCTCCAGATGCAGCGGCGATCGACCGATTCCTCGCCGAGGTAGCAGAGGTCGATGGCCATCCACCTCTCTCGGGCAACAAACTCGCCATGATCGATGCCGGGTCGGACCGGGTGGGTGTTTGGGGTGACAGCGAGGGTATCTGCCTTGTTGGTGTGGCCGCCCATCACGCGGGCGATGGCCATTGGGCGGTCGAAGCGGCGTTGGCATCGCGGCGGCGGGGCTCAGCTGGGGAGGAGGAGGCGATCAGGAACGCGGCGGCGCTTGTGCCCGACGGCGACCATCACACCCTGTGGGCGTTCCGCAGCCGGCAGATCGAGGCAGCGAACCGACTCGGGTACGTTGGGGGCAGGAGCGTCCTGCGCATGTCCGCTCCGATGGCGGATGTCGTCCGGGTTCCCTCATCCGGGGTCTCGGTTGTGCCGATGGCGGAAGCGGATGTCGGTGCGATTGTTGCGATCAATAACCGGGCGTTCGCCGATCATCCTGAGCAGGCAGCCATGACGTCCGAGTCATTCGATGTGCTGTCCAGATCCAGGTGGTTTGACCCCGACGGCGTCGCGGTGGCTCGGTGCGAGGGCGGCATCGTTGGATTCTGTGTCACGAAGGCGGAGGGGAGCGGCGTCGGCGAGATCTATCTGCTCGCCGTCGACCCAAACTCTGAAGGTTCGGGCTACGGCGCGATGCTTGCGAGTGCCGGGTTCGAGTGGCTGGCACGCCGTGGTGCCACGACCGCATCGGTATGGGTGGACAGCACCAACCACGGCGCAATCCGCATTTACCGCAAGCTCGGGCTTGCGGAGGACTTCCGGAATCGCGAGATGACGCCCGCTACCGGATAGTGGTCTCCGTCGACGCTATCCGAACGGTTGCCCGCATGCGGAACAACCCGAGTCGTCCTCACGGGTCTGGGCGAGGCACCACGGGCATGGAAGATCCGCAACCGCTTCTTCCCTACTGAAGAAGGGTTGGACTTCCATGACCGGTGTCGCCGTTGACGTGCGGGACGATGTCCCGATAGCGACGAACGCAACAGCAATGAACACCGACGCAATCGCAATCTCAAACATCTGAGTCTCCTGGCTCGTACGACGACTCGATGTTATGACCAGAGCGCGAAATCTCCCGGTATTTCAGGCGAAACGCGGGCGCAGCAACGTTCCTAGGGGTTGGCGATCTCCGCTGCCTGCCGGAGATCGGCGACCGTCTGCGCGTAGGCGTCGGCGCCGTGGTCGGACATCCGCTGCTCGGCCTCGTACACAAGACGCATCGCAGCGTGGTAGACGATCCACCGATTCAGCTGGATCGGGCCCAACATCCGCCCGTACCCCTGTTGCAGGGCCTCAGCTGCGAGCGGCCCGGCCTGGGAACCAAGCAGCCACGTCGCTTTCGATAGGTCCCACTCCGGCGGAGCGAGCGTGGCCCATTCCCAGTCGATCAGCGTCATTTCACCATCATCGTCGACGACAAAGTGCTCCGGTGTCGGATCCGTGTGGGCGGGCAGCGGACCCGATGCTTCGGGCGGCGGCACGGCTGCGACGTCCGCGTACAGCTCGGCGTCGATGCCGACCCGGCCGCGGTAGCGAGCGAGCCGTCGCATGGTCGATGCATGATCCACGTCCACCCACTCAGCGTCCATACCGCGCGACAGATTCGAGATGTTGCTCGGGTCCGATGCGTGCAGCGTCTGGAGAATCGCCCCTGCACGCTTGGCCGCGTCCGAGCCGCCGGGCAGCGAGGCAAGGCTCCATTGTCCCGGATCCTTGAAGAGCGACCAGGACTCGTCCTCCGTCCCGACGCCGTCGATCTTGACGGGGATGCCGGGACGGCCACTCAACGCTTCGAGCGCATGGGTCTCGCGGCGCTCGCGCGCCGGCGTCCCGTACACCTTGAGGAGCACGCTCCCGTTGTCGCGCCAAATGCGAAACAGGTGGTTCGTCGCGAGTGACTTGGTCGGTCGAGTGAGATCCTGGAAGTGGTCTCCAGCGGCGATGCGTTCGGCGATTCGATAGGCGTCGATGATTCCTCCATTCCTGCTCGACCCATTGTGTCACGGTCTGCATCGTCGTGCGAAGGCGGTAGCCTTGCCTCTCCCGATTCCAGCGAGCGTTCACCATGCCTATCCAACTCACCCTGCCCGACGGCTCCGAGCGGTCCTACGAGGACGGCACAACGGGGTACGACGTCGCCCATTCGATCGGCGCCGGCCTGGCTCGCGCAGCGGTCGCAGTGTCGGTCAACGGCGAGACGCTCGATCTCGGTCGGCCGATCGACCAGGACGGGTCGTTCTCGGTGATCACGGAGAACACGGAAGAGGGCCGCGCCGTCCTCCGCCATTCGGCAGCGCATGTCATGGCGCAGGCCGTGCTCGACCTCTACCCGGGAGCCACGTTCGCGATCGGTCCACCGATCACGGACGGCTTCTACTACGACTTCGATATCGGTCGGCCTTTCACTCCCGAGGATCTGGAGCAGATCGAGGCGCGGATGGCCGAGATCATCGAGATCAACCAGAGCTTCGAACGGGAGTACCTCTCGATCGAGGACGCCCTCGAGATGTTCGCGGACCAGCCATTCAAGTCCGAGATCATCCGAGGCGTCGACGAAGCCGAAGGTGCCGGGGCGAGCGAGGTCTCGATCTACCGGAACGATGACTTCGTCGACCTTTGTCGCGGACCGCACGTCACGTCCACCGGGCGGCTCAAGGCGGTCAAGCTGATGCGGACCTCCGGGGCCTATTGGCGCGGCGACGAGAAGAACCCGCAGCTTCAGCGAATCTACGGAACCGCCTGGGAGGATCGCAAGACCCTCCGGAAGTACCTCAACCGCCTCGAAGAGGCAGAAAAACGCGACCATCGCCGCCTCGGTGTCGAACTCGATCTCTACTCGTTCCCGTCGGATCTCGGGAGCGGACTCGCCGTATGGCATCCGAAAGGCGGCCTGCTCCGCAAGGAAGTCGAGGACTACAGCCGCAGGACCCACCTCGCGCATGGATACGAGTACGTGGTCTCGCCGCACGTAGCGAAAGCGGATCTCTGGAAGACCAGCGGCCACCTGCAGTTCTACGCCGAGGGCATGTACCCGCCGATGGAACTCGACGGAGGTCAGCAGTACTACGTCAAGCCGATGAACTGTCCGTTCCACATCCTCATCTACAAGTCGAGGAGCCGGAGCTACCGGGAACTGCCGTTGCGCCTGTTCGAACTCGGAACCGTCTACCGCTACGAACGGTCGGGCGTTGTGCACGGACTCCTGCGCGCACGGGGATTCACCCAGGACGACAGCCACATCTTCACCACCGTCGGGCAGATGGGGGAGGAACTCCAGAGCCTCCTAGATTTCGTCCTCATGGTGCTGCGCGACTTCGGGTTCGACGAATTCGAAGCCGACCTGTCCACGAGGGATCCCGAGAAGTCGATCGGCTCCGACGAACTGTGGGAACTGGCAGAGTCCTCGCTTGCCAAGGCGCTCGAGACCACGGGCCTGCCCTATCAGATCGCTCACGGCGAGGGTTCGTTCTACGGGCCGAAGATCGACATCCATGTCAAGGACGCAATCGGTCGACGGTGGCAGCTGTCCACCCTCCAGTTGGACTTCGCCCAACCAGAGAACTTCAACCTCACCTTCGCCTCGTCCGGAAACGTGCGGGAGCGGCCGGTGATGATCCACCGAGCTCTGCTCGGATCGGTCGAGCGATTCATTGGCGTGCTCGTGGAGCACTACGCCGGTGCCTTCCCTGCGTGGCTCTCGCCGGTGCAGGCTGCAGTCATCCCTGTGGCGGATCGGCATGCGGACTACGCCTTCGAAGTCGCCGACGCGCTCAAGGAGCATGGGATTCGGGTCGATGTCGACGCAGCCGACGAGACCGTTGGGGAGAAGATCCGACGGGCCATCACCCAGAGGGTGCCGGCAGTCCTCGTTGTCGGTGACAAGGACATCGAAGAAGGCACGGTAGGGCTTCGACTCCGCGAAGATACCGGGGAGCAGCGAGGGCTGCCGCTCGACGACGTTGTCGCGGATCTCGTCGAACGCTGCGCTCCGCCGCGCTAAATCTGATCGCTCGGTGACTGTTCCGGTCGCCGGTCTTCTACCAAAGGGAATGTGACTGTGACCAGTTTCGTGAATGCTCTCGCTTGGATTGTTCGTCGCGCGCCGTGGGCGGTCATCATCATCACGATCGCGGTGTCCCTGATTCTCGGGGCCTTCTCCGGTCAATTCACGCCTTCGGAAGACATGAACGAGAGTTTCGCTCCGGATGCTCCGGAGCTCGCGGCCTCCGAAACGATCACGGATCGGTTCGGGGCTGAGACGACCCAGAGCGTGATGCAGGTCATCATCGGGTCCGACGGCGGAGACGTCATCACGCTCGAGGGTCTTGCCACAACGGCTGCCGTACGAGAAGCCATCGTCTCGGGACCCATGGCCTCCTACCTCGTGATGTCCCCTGAGCAACCGCCCGTCGTCACCTACCTGAGCCCGGTCGAGCAGGCGATCGCCCTCGGCGCTCCCGCACCGACGACCGACGAAGAGGTGAAGGGGCTCTACGCGATGGCGTACGAGCAGGCGCCGATCGAGCAGCAGGGCTTCGTCGACGCACTCCTGCCATCAACCGCTGATAGGGCGAGCGTCTCCTCCCCAAGTGGCCTGGTGCTCTCCTTCTCGGTCGCCGATTTCGAAGACCAGGCATACATCGATGCGTCGATCGACACGGCCGAGGCGATCGGCGCTCTGGAGCTACCGGCCGGCTACACCGCTGAGGCCTTCTCATTGGAGATCATCTTCGGTGGGACCGACGAGTTCCAGAGCGAGATCGGCCGTCTGTTCGCCAGCGCCGGCTTCATCATCCTGTTGGTCCTCACCACCGTGTTCCTCGTCCTTCCCAAGAAGAAGAAGAACAAGATCATTGCGGGAGTCGGCATCGCAGCCATGCTCGGGGCGATCGTCATGCTGGTGCTCCCGGGTCTCGCGAAGGCATATCCCGATATCTTCCCGGCGAGTGCCGCAGATTGGGCAACCGGGACGCTCCTGATCGGTGCGCTCTCGGTGTTCGCTCTCGTGTTCGCCGTCTGGTCGTTCTCGACGGGCCGTCTGCGCAGAACCGTCGCCGACACGTTGATCACCATGGCCGGAATCGGGTTCGCCGTCTCGATCATGAACGGATTCGGCTACCTGATCTACGGGGAAGCCGGCCCGATGAGCCAGATTCTCCCGATCCTGTTGATCGGGCTTGGTGTCGACTACTCGATCCATGTGACGTCGCGCTACCGCGAGGATGTGTCGGGGGGTGATCCCGTCCCGACGGCCGTCACCGTCGCCATCAGGACGGTGGGTGTCGCACTCGTTCTTGCCACGATCACGACGGCAATCGGGTTCCTCACCAACTTGCTCAACGACATTCCGGCCCTTCGCGAGTTCGGTGTGCTGGCCGCGATCGGAATCACCGCATCGTTCTTCATCATGCTCACGTTCGTCCCGGCCGTCCGACTGCTGCTCGACACGAGGGGCGAGCGGAGAGGGACATTGGATCGCGACGCACTCAGGGGCGGGGACGCCCGTTTGCTGCCACGCCTCGCAGGCAAGACGTCCTGGTTGGCGAAGCATGCGGCCATTCCAACGCTCATCGTGGCACTCGTGCTCGGCGTCCTCGGTGCCGTCGGTACGAGCCGGCTCGAGGCGAGCTTCAGCTTCATCGACTTCGTGCCGGTCACCTCTCCGTACCGCGTGACGTTCGAGACGCTGCTCGACGAGTACGGCGGCGGCTTCGGCGAAGAGACCCAGGTGCTGCTCGAAGGCGGCGTCGCGACACCGGCCGGGTTCAACGGCATGGTGGATTCGACCACGAACCTCACGTCGGTCGAGAACGTCGTGCAGTACGGGGCGTTCCCCGCTGCTGAATCACCGGTGGCGTTGGTCCTCCAGTTGGCAGATCCAGAGTCGCCCACGTTCAATCCCGCGGTTGCCCAGGCGGCCGGAGCGGCCGGGATGACCGCAACGAGCTTGAAGGTGTCCGAGTCGACAGACGTGGAAGCCCTCTACGGGGCGGTGTTCGCCGCCGATCCAACGGCGGCCGCTGCCGTGATCCACGTTGACGACGCCGGTGACTATTCATCGGCCCTGTTCGTCGTCCAGACCCAGGCCGGAGAAGCGGCTGCAGGACAACTCCAGGACGACATGGAGGTTGCGTTCGCCCCCATGGAAGCGGCAGGAGTGAGCACGGTCGTCACATCGACGGCGATCATCTCGGAAGTCATCATCAACACGCTCCAGACGTCGCAGCTCTCGTCGCTGATGTACACGCTGATCGCGGTGCTGATCCTGCTGGTCGGCTACTACTGGTACGAGGTTCGTCGACCGATGCTCGGTGCGATCACCACGCTGCCGGTGGTGCTCGTGGTCCTGCTGTCCTTCGGGATCATGTGGGCAGCCGGGATTCCGTTTGGACCGATCACGGCAACCGTTGCTGCGCTCGCTGTCGGCATCGGTATCCCGTACATGGTCCACGTGACGCATCGCTACGAGGAAGACCGCATCCGCAACGACAACGAGAACGATGCGATCGAATCGACGCTGACCCACACGGGCGGTGCCCTTGCGGGATCTGCGATGACCACGATCTTCGGCTTCGGCATCCTGATGACGTCGACGACGATCCCGTTCCGTCAGTTCGGACTCGTCACGGCGTACACGATCCTGCTGTCGCTGCTCGCAGCGATGCTGGTGTTGCCGTCGATGCTCGTGGTGTGGGATCGCTGGCACCGCAACCGCGGTGAAGCGACACTCGATCCCGAACTGGTCGAGAGGGCCCTTGGAGAGACTCCCGCGTGAGCCAAGACCGTCGTTCGATCGAGATCCCGGCCGAGGTCGCGGCAACGGCTGCCGTCCCCGAGGATCTCGACTCGAACGTCGTCGACGAGTATCACGTCCCAAACACGAACCGCAGGCGGCGCGCGGCGTTCGCCTACCTCGTCGGAGCCGCCGCCGTTGCCGTCTTGATCGCACTCGGCGCGCTACCGGTCACAATGCTGTGGACTGCTGTGGCCGTCCTTGTCATCGTCGGTGGCTACCACTTGATCGCGGGCTGGAACCTCGAGGTCCGAGAAGGTGAAGCGCTCGAGATCGCGAACCGCACCGTCGCGTTCGCCGTTGGCCATGCGTCGGCGTCGCTCGGGTTCACGGGGTGGCGAGCGAGGCCCGTGTGGAACGTTCTTGTGTTCAGCGCGGACGAACCGCCCTCAGAACGCGGCCTTGTGCGAATCGACGGAATCGACGGGACCGTCGTCGATCACTACAGCGAACCGGTGCCGGAACCCGAGCAGATCACCAACACCGAATAGCAGGAAGCCCCGGGACTGACCTGCCTAGCGCTCCGAGATCGGGAGGTACGGCTTGTCGATCTCGCCGATGTAGATCTGCCGGGGGCGCATGATGCGGGTCTCGGGATCTTCCGTCATCTCCTTCCACTGCGCCATCCACCCGGGCACACGCCCGATCGCAAACAGCACCGTGAACATCCGGGTCGGGAACTTGAGGGCTCGGAAGATGAGGCCCGAGTAGAAGTCGACGTTTGGATAGAGCTTGCGCTCGGCGAAGTAGTCGTCCTCCAAGGCTGCCTGCTCGAGTTCCTTCGCGACATCGAGCAGTGGATCGGTGATGCCCATCTTCCCGAGGACCTCATCGGCGTAGCTGCGAAGGACGCGTGCGCGCGCGGGTCGTAGTTCTTGTAGACCCGGTGTCCGAATCCCATGAGGCGGAACGGGTCGTTGGGATCCTTCGCTCGCTCGATCATGGATTTCGCCGAAGCGTTCGGGTCATCGACGATCGACCGCAGCATCTCGATCACTCGCTGGTTCGCCCCACCATGGAGCGGGCCCCAGAGTGCATCGATCCCGGCAGAGACCGAGGCGAAGAGATTCGCCTGGCTCGATCCGACGCCGCGAACGGTCGCGGTCGAGCAGTTCTGTTCGTGGTCGGCATGGAGGATGAGGAGGACGTTGAGTGCCTTCGCGAGGACCGGATCGATCTCTTCCTGCTGAACCGGGAGGTGGAACATCATGTGAATGAAGTTCTCGACGTAGTCGAGATCGTTGCGCGGATAGCAGTAGGGCATCCCGGTCGACTTCTTGTAGGCCCATGCCGCGATCGTCGGCATCTTCGCAATCAACCGGAGGGCGCTCTCATGGAACATGTCCTCGTCGGTGGGGTCATAGAATTCCTCGTAGAACGTCGAGATCGCGTTCGTGGCCGATGACAGGATCGCCATCGGGTGAGCGCTCTTCGGGAAGGCGTCGAAGAACCGCTTCATCTCTTCGTTGAGCAGCGTGTGATGGCGGACCGAGTCCTCCCAAGTATCCAGTTCAGTCCTGGTCGGGAGCTTCTTGAAGAGCAGGAGGTACGCCACTTCGAGGAACGTCGCATTCGCCGCGAGATCCTCGATCGAGTACCCGCGGTGCTGGAGCACCCCGTTGCTTCCATCGATGTAGGTGATGGATGAACGGGCCCCCGCGGTGTTGGCGAAGCCGGGGTCGAACGTGACCGCACCGCTCGTATTGCGGAACGTCGCGATGTTCACGCCCGGGTTGCCGATGGTCGGCTCTACGACGGGGAGTTCGAACTCGGCTCCGTCGAAACTCAGTTGGGCGTGGCGGTCGGGCATTGTTTCACTTCCTTCTGTTCGCCGGCGGCACCGGGTGGCCATGGACGTCGCTTGGGACGTACCATTGTACCGGCAGACGGCAGTCGAAGGAGCTGTGCTACCTTCGCTGCGGTGAAAGGCACCGAATGATCGACCTCAAAGCGCGCAAGAAGGCAGCCCCGATCCTCCGACCTATCGCGCGCGTACTGGCCAAGACCGGCGTCACACCGACGATGGTCACCGTGCTCGGTCTGGCGATCACGGTTGTCGGTGCGGCGCTCATCGCGAACGGCATGCTCTGGCAGGGAGGCCTGACGGCAGCGTTTGGTGTGCTGCTTGATGCCCTCGATGGTCCGTTGGCCGCGATACAAGGGGACCTCTTCCGACCGGGGCGCGTTCATCGACACGATGTCCGATCGTTTCGGCGAGGTCGCCGTGTGGGTCGGTCTCGGGGTCTATCTCAGGAACGACTCGGTCGGGTTGATGCTCTGCCTGGTTGCGATGGCTTTCTCGCTCCTCATCCCGTATGTCCGTGCCAAGGCCGAGTCGTGGGGGGCAGAGGGCCGCGGTGGATGGATGGGTCGTGCGGAGCGTATGCTGCTTTGCCTCATCGGTGTCATCCTCGCCGGCTTTGGACTCGACGTTCTCGAGCCGATGCTCTGGATCTTCGTCGTGCTGACCGGTCTCACGGTGGTGCAACGCACCCGCCGCACCTTGCAGCAACTGCCAGGGTGAAGGGTCTTCCCGGCTACCTCCTGTATCGGGCTCTCTCCGGGCTCTTCGGATTGCTCCCGGCGCGCGCCGTGCGCAGCACCGGGCGCGGCGTCGGATTCGGCCTGTCGTTCGTCGCAGGCAAACGGATGGAACTGCTCCGACGGCACATGCGTCGGGTCCTGGGTACTGATCCAACCGATGAGCAGGTCACCAATGCCGCGCGTGAGATGTTCGCCTCGTACGGGCGCTACTGGGCGGAGGTCTTCTGGTTCCGTCCGCGGCGTCGACGGTGGATGCTCGACAAGGCAACGACCACCGGACTCGATGACGTCTACGCCGCGCAACAGACCGGGCGCGGCGTGGTCTTGGTGTCACCGCACATGGGCAACTACGAGGTGGCCGGAGCCGTCGCGGAGGAGTTGAACCTTCGGGTTCTGTCGGTGGCAGAGGATCTTCCGAACGCTCGGATCACCGACTGGTTCGTCAGGACCCGTGCGGCGTTCGGCATCGATATCCTCATCCACGGCCGAGGCTCGGTCATGGGTGGACTCGCTACCGCCCTGAAGGGAGGGCAGGTCGTGGCTCTGGTCGCCGATCGCGATGTGACCGGGCGCGGCGTGGAGGTCGAGTTCTTCGGTGAGGTGACGACGATGCCGGCAGGGCCGTTCTCGCTGGTGGAGTTGACGGGATCGGCGCTGTTCCCGGTCGGCTGCTATTTCGACGGAGCCGGGTACCGCTTCGAGGTGCATCCCGAACTGCCGCTCCCCGACGCCGATGGACGTTCGGAACGCATCCGGCTCGGTACCCAGGCACTTGCACGAGAGTTCGAAACCATCATTCGGAAGAAGCCCACCGACTGGCACCTCTTCCAACCGAACTGGCCATCAGATGCGGTGCTGCGGGACGCATCGGAATGAGAATCGGGCTTGTATCACCATACGACCTCGGGCGAGCCGGAGGAGTCCAGGATCAGGTCATCCGCCTCGCGGGATGGCTTGCGGATGCGGGGCACGATCCGGTGATCGTCGGACCGGGGATTGAGGGCCCGGACGGTGCCATCCTCCTCGGGCCCACGACGACGATCACTGCGAACCGGGCACAAACACCGATCCGGCTCGACCCTCGCGTCGGGCGAAGGCTCAAGGCCGCGCTCGGCCAGGTCGACGTGCTACACGTTCACGAACCGCTGATGCCGGCCGTGTCGACGGCGGCCATGCGGCTCAAGGGTCCCGCCAAAGTGGCGACCTTTCATGCCGATCCGCCGGTGTGGGCACGACGCCTCTATCGCTACGGGCGGTCGGGAGTGCGAGCCGTGCTTCGCGACGCCTCAGTCGTGACGGTGACGAGTCCGATCTCGGGCAGTTCGATCGAAGGGATCGTCAACTACCGCGTTGTGCCGAACGGCATCGACGTTGCGGACTACGAGAAGAGGCCGAAGGATCCGATGAGCGTGGCGTTCCTCGGGCGTGATGATGAACGCAAGGGCCTCTCGGTGCTCCTTGCAGCGTGGCCCGCGGTGCGTGCAGCCGTTCCGAATGCCCACCTCACGGTGATGGGCGCCGATCGGGGCGATTCGGGTGACGGCGTTGGATATCTCGGCTGGGTCGACGACGCTGCAAAGCGGTTGGCGCTGTCGACGGCAACGGTGTTCTGCGCCCCGAATCTCGGAGGCGAGAGTTTCGGGATCACCCTTGCCGAGGCGATGGCCGCGGGGTGTGCGGTCGTTGCCTCAGCGATTCCGGCGTTCGAGCATGTCGCTGGACCGAGCGCCCGCTTCTGTGACCCCGGAGATGTCGGATGCTTGGCACGCGAACTCGCAGATCTTCTCACCGACCAGGTCGCGGCGCAGCGTCTCGGACGGGATGCTGCCGAGCGGGTCATGCAGTTCGATGGGGCGACCGTCGCGGCCCAGTTCGTTTCCGCGTACGAAGAGGCGATCGAGCGGCACACCGGTCGGTGAGCCCCCGGTTCTACAGGGTCGTGCGTCGGTACACTTGAGGGACCGAAGACCGAGGAGAACACCGTGGACACGACATCGGAACGCGGCACGGATCGCGTCAAACGCGGGCTTGCCGAGATGCTCAAGGGTGGCGTCATCATGGACGTCGTCAATGCCGAGCAGGCCAAGATCGCTGAAGAGGCCGGCGCCGTCTCCGTGATGGCCCTGGAGCGTGTCCCCGCCGACATTCGGGCACTCGGTGGCGTGGCCCGCATGGCCGATCCGGCCAAGGTGGAGGAGATCGTCAACGCGGTCTCCATTCCGGTGATGGCGAAGGCGCGGATCGGGCACTTCGTCGAGGCACGGGTCCTCGAGTCTCTCGGTGTCGACTACATCGACGAGTCGGAAGTTCTCACGCCGGTTGATGAGTACCACGTCGACAAGCGGGCGTTCACCGTTCCATTCGTCAACGGAGCAAAAGATCTCGGGGAAGCTCTGCGTCGTATCGGCGAGGGCGCAGCGATGATTCGGACCAAGGGAGAGCCCGGCACCGGAAACGTCGTCGAGGCCGTCCGTCACATGCGGCTGATGACCAGTCAGATCCGCTGGCTCACGACCCTGGGCCCGGACGAGCTCATGAACGCGGCCAAAGATCTACGGGCCCCGATCGAGTTGGTGCGAGAGGTTGCCGAGACCGGGAGACTGCCGGTCGTCAACTTCGCGGCCGGTGGCATCGCTACTCCGTCCGATGCGGCGTTGATGATGCAACTCGGATGCGACGGGATCTTCGTCGGCTCAGGCGTGTTCAAGTCGGATGACCCCGACGTGCGAGCACGCGCAATCGTCGAAGCGACGACGTTCTACCAGGACGCCGCCAAGATCGCTGAAGTCTCCAAGAATCTCGGTGAGGCGATGGTCGGCATCAACATCGACACCATGGCCACCGAGGACCGGATGCAAGACCGGGGCGACTGACGTGAGGATCGGTGCGCTCGCCCTCCAGGGCGACTTCCGTGAGCATCTGATCGTCGTCGACCGTCTCGGGCACACCGGCGTCGAAGTCAGAACGCCGGAGGAACTTGCGTCCGTCGAGGCACTGATCATTCCCGGCGGCGAGTCGACCACGATCGGTCGCCTGGCAACGATCTACGGCCTCATCAACCCGATCCGGCAGCGCGTCGCGGACGGCATGCCCGTCCTGGGGACCTGCGCCGGCATGATCTTCCTTGCATCGGCCACCACCGGTCCAGATCAGCCTCAACTCGGGGTGCTCGACGTCGTCGTCGAGCGGAACGCTTTCGGCCGGCAGGTTGACTCGTTCGAGGTTGACGTGAATGTGTCCGGCCTCGACGATCCGATGCGTGCCGTCTTCATCCGAGCCCCGTGGATCGAGAAGGTCGGAGCCGATGTCGAGACGCTCGCTACGGTCGAAGACCCGGGCGGCGGAGGAGCGCACCCCGTTGTCGTCCGACAGGACCGTATCCTTGCCACATCATTTCACCCTGAGTTGACGGACGACGACCGTCTTCACACCATGCTGATCGAGATCGCCGAGGAGCGCTGATGGCCGGACATTCCAAGTGGGCAAACATCAAACACCGCAAGGGGCGTCAAGACGCCAAGCGGGGCAAGCTGTTCGCGAAGCTCATCAAGGGGATCGAGGCTGCCGCTCGCGCTGGCGGATCGGACCTGGACGGAAACCCCGCTCTCGTCACGGCAGTTCAAAAGGCGAAGGACTCGTCTGTACCCAAGGACAACATCGAACGAGCCATCGCACGCGGAGCCGGTGACGACGGTGGGGTTGAGTACGAGGAGATTTGGTACGAAGGGTATGCGCCTGGGGGAGTAGCCCTCTACGTCGAGATCCTCACCGACAACCGCAACCGGGCTGCCGCGGAGGTCCGTTCGACCTTTACGAAGAACGGTGGCAGCCTCGGTGAACCCGGTTCGGTGGCCTATCTGTTCGAACAGAAGGGATATCTGTTGGTCACCGGCGACGAGGACACCGTGATGATGGCAGCACTCGACGGCGGTGCCGATGACGTCGAGGAATCGGACGATCAGTGGGAGATCACCTGTTCGCCTGGAGACCTCCCGTCGGTCCGTTCTGCGCTCGAGGATGAGGGCGTCACGATCGAACAGGGTGAGGTCAGTCAGATCGCCTCGGTCTCGGTGCCGGTGAATGAGACGACGGCCCCCAAGGTCTTGCGTCTTGTCGATGCGCTCGAGGATCTCGACGACGTCCAGAGCGTCCATGCCAACTTCGACATCCCGGACGAAGTCCTCGCCAGCCTCGAGTAGCGGATCGAACAGCCAGGAAGCTGTCGTGGTTCCTGCGATCGCCGAGCAGCAATGCGTGTGCACGGCATCCTTGGGTTCAGATGCCGACACCCGCTACGATGGAGAACATATGTTCGTATTGGGTATCGACCCGGGCCTCACACGCACCGGATACGGGATCATCGAAGCGTCCGGGAGCACTGAGCGTGCGGTTGCGGCTGGCGTCATCCGCACCGACCCCGCGCATCCGCTTGGTCAACGCTTCGTCGAGCTTGCCCGTGACCTCCGCGAGATCGTGGAAGAATTCGAGCCGCAGGCGGCGGCGATCGAACAGGTCTTCGTGAACAACAACCTCCAGACCGCGATGTCCGTCGCCCGTGCGTCCGGGATCGCGTTGCTTGTCTTGTCGGAAGCCAATCTCGAGACGGCCGAGTACACACCGTCCGCCGTCAAGATGGCATTGACCGGCTCCGGTGTGGCCGACAAGCAGCAGATGCAGCGCGTCGTCGCGATGCGACTGCATCTCCCGAGTGCCCCCAGCCCGGCAGACGCGGCCGACGCCCTGGCCGTGGCGCTGTGCCACCTCCAGCATCGGGCACTGAACGTGAGAGTCTCGTGATCGGACGACTGCGAGGCAGCCTCGCTTCGGTTCACGGCGAGACCGTGATCATCGATGTTGCCGGGGTGGGCTACGAGGTCGCGGTGACCAGTCGCACGTTCCTGGAACTCCCGTCACTCGGATCCGAGATTGTGCTTCACACTCATCTCCATGTGCGTGAGGACCAGATGGCGCTGTTTGGATTCACCGCGGCGGATGACCGAAACCTCTTCCGCCTGCTGCTTGGCACGTCCGGGATCGGACCGAAGGTCGGCCTGGCGATCCTCGCGACCATGTCAGCGGATGACTTGCGCCGTGTCGTGGCTACCGACGATGTCGCAGCACTGACCTCGGTCCCCGGCATCGGCAAGCGCACAGCCCAGAAGCTCCTGCTCGAGCTGCGTCCGAAGCTCGAGGTCCCGGATGGTGATCTTCAGCTCTCGGGCCCGCTCTCCGAGGTTCGTTCCGCCCTCGAAGGCCTTGGCTATCAGTCCGAGGAGATCACCGTGGCGCTGAGGGACCTTCCGCCCGATCTTCCGGTCGCAGAGATGCTGCGAGAGTCGCTCCGAGCACTCGGGAAGCGAGGTGAAGGATGAGAGACGAGGGACTCCTCACCGCCGTTCCGACGCCTGAGGACGTGGCAATCGAGGTCGGTCTGCGTCCCAGGAAGATGGATGAATTCGTGGGACAGAGCGCCCTCAAGGAACGCCTGGCGATCCTGATCGAAGCGGCACGGGGACGGGGAGAGGCGATCGACCATGTCCTCTTCTCTGGCCCGCCCGGCCTCGGCAAGACATCGCTCGCGGGCATCCTCGCCGAGGAGATGGACGCCCAGTTCCGTGGGACCTCCGGCCCTGCGCTGGATCGCCCGGGCGATCTCGCCGCGGTGATCACCAACCTTGAAGCCGGTGATGTTCTGTTCATTGACGAGATTCACCGCCTGCCTCGTCAGGTGGAAGAGGTGCTGTATCCGGCCATGGAGGACTTCCAACTCGACATCGTCGTCGGGAAGGGTCCGGCGGCCCGGTCGATCAAGATCGACCTGCCGCCGTTTACGCTCGTCGGAGCGACCACCCGCGTCGGCCGTGTCGCTCCGCCGCTCCGGGATCGGTTCGGATACGTCGCGCGCATCGACTACTACGAACCAGACGACCTCGCTGCCATCCTTCACCGATCTGCAGAGATTCTCGATGTCGACATCACCGAGTCGGGATCCGAAACGATCGCCAGGCGGAGTCGCGGTACCCCTCGGGTGGCGAATCGTCTACTCCGGCGCGTTCGCGACTACGCCTCAGTTCGCGCCGACGGGCACGTCGACGATGAGGTCGCCGATCGCGCCCTCGAAGTCTTCGAGGTCGACGCCATGGGTCTCGACAAGGTTGACCGCGCGATCCTCTACGCGATCGTCGACAAGTTCGGGGGCGGCCCGGTCGGTCTCTCGACACTCGCGATCGCAGTTGGTGAAGATCCCGAGACGGTCGAAGACGCGTACGAACCGTTCCTCCTCCTCGAAGGCTTCCTCCAACGAACGCCGAGAGGCCGCATCGCGACCGACCGAGCGTACGAACACCTCGGTGTGTCCCACGAAGTGGTCCCGGAGCCGCAGGGAACGTTGTTGGACTGAAGAGAGTCCCGAGTCACCAGTCCCCAGTCCAATTCCTTCCCTTCCCTTCAGGTGGAGGGTTCGTGGCGTCTGGCATCTGGCGTCTGGCGACCTCCAACTGGCGTCTGGCGACCGCCTCTTCCTATCTTCCCCGTCCCATGGACACTGCTGCTTTCGACTACGACCTTCCCGACGGCTCCATCGCACAGGAGGCGATCGAGCCGCGTGATGCCGCGCGGTTGCTCGTTGCGAGGAACATGGAGGATCGGGCGTTCGCTGACCTGCCGCAGATCCTTGAACCCGGCGATCTGGTGGTGGTCAACAACACCCGGGTTCGTCCGGCCCGCATCCACGCCTTGAAGGACACCGGGGGACGGGTCGAACTGCTCCTCACGAAGCAGATATCGGAGACCGAGTGGGAATCGATGGTTCGTCCTGCCAGACGGATCAGGGCCGGGACGAACCTCATCGCCGGTCCGCTGCAGATGACGGTTGCCACCGAACCAGATCGTGGGATCGTCACGCTCCACATCGAATCAGACGAGTCCGTCGATGAGATCCTCGAGACACTCGGAGAGATACCGCTGCCGCCGTACTTCCATGGTGCGCTCGAAGACGACGAGCGGTATCAGACGATGTTCGCCACCACGATCGGTTCGGCAGCAGCGCCGACGGCCGCGTTGCACTTCACACCGGCACTCGTCGAAGCGATACGCGAGCGGGGGGTCCACTTCGCCGAGGTTGATCTTGAGGTCGGACTCGACACGTTCCGCCCGATGGACGACGGTCCCATCATCGACCACCACATGCACCGAGAGCGATACGACGTGCCGCGTGCGACGGCTGCGGCCATTGCTGAGACGAAGCAGCGAGGCTCCCGGGTCGTCGCGGTCGGTACGACCGTGGTCCGAACGCTCGAGACGGCTGCACGCGACGACGGGAGCGTCCGGGCAGGAGTCGGGTCCACGGAGCTGTTCATCAGCCCGGGCTACCGGCCCAGCGTGATCGACGCAGTCATCACCAACTTCCACGCTCCTCGAACCACGCTGATCGTGATGATCGCGACATTGATCGGGCCGGCATGGCGTGAGGTCTACGATCACGCAATCGAGTCCGGCTACCGCTTTCTTTCGTTCGGAGACGCCATGTTCATCGAGGTTGATCAATGACAGCGGTTCACTGGCGCCTCGCCGCTAGCGACGGGAAGGCCCGAACGGGCTCGATGATCACACCTCACGGCGACGTGGAAACGCCGAACTTCATGCCGGTTGGGACTCGGGCGACCGTCAAGACCATGGACGTCGAGGATCTGCAAACCGTCGGAGCCCAGATCGTGCTCTCGAACACCTATCACCTGATGCTGCGGCCAGGCGAGGACGTGGTATCCCGACTCGGAGAACTCCACGGATTCATGGCATGGGACGGTCCGATCCTCACCGACAGCGGCGGCTACCAGGTGCTCTCCCTGAGCCCGAAGATCAGTGAAGAGGGTCTGGTGTTCCGCAGCACCTACGACGGTGCGCGCGTCGAGTTGACGCCGGAGCGGGCCGTCGGCGTGCAAGAGGCGCTCGGTTCGGACATCGCCATGGCGCTCGACGTCCCCGTGCCGCTCCCATCGAGCCACGCCGACGCCGAGCACGCCATGCATCGCACGTTCCGATGGGCCGAACGCGCACTCGCGGCCAAGCGACGGGACGATCGGGCGCTCTTCGGCATTGTGCAAGGCGGCGCCGAACCCGACCTGCGCGAGCAGTCCGCAAAGGACATTGCATCGCTCGGATTCCCCGGCTTCGGCATCGGCGGCCTCGCCGTCGGAGAGACGCCAGTCGAGCGAGACCTGGCGCTTGACGCCGCCATTCCCCACCTGCCACCGCAGGCAGTCCGGTATGTCATGGGCCTTGGCGACACGGAAGGCATGCTCGCGGCCATCGCCCGCGGCGTCGACCTGTTCGACTGCGTCATTCCGACCCGGCTCGCCAGGCACGGCAAGGCGTTGACTCGCGCCGGTGACCTCTCGATCAAGCGCGCTGAGTGGATCCTCGACCAGGGACCCCTGGACGACGCCTGCTCATGCCTCACCTGTCGGCGCTACAGCCGCGGATATCTCCGCCATCTCTACACGACCAAGGAACCACTCGCTCATCGACTGCTCACCCTCCACAATCTCACCTATACGCTCGACCTGCTCCGGGGAGCACGCGAAGCGATCGCCGGCGGTCGCTTCTCCGAGTTTCGGGCAGGCGTTGAGCGTGCCAGGATGGGGGACTAGACCGCTTTCACGGCTAGAGTTCCGGCGCTTTCCCGGCGGCGTAAGCCGGCCCATTGAACGGAGGATCCAGTGCTGAATCTGTCGAGCATTTCGACGATCGTTGTCGCGCAGGCCGAGAGCGGCGGAAGCGCGCTCGGGTTCCTGCTGCCGATCGTGGTCCTCGGAGGTCTCTTCTACCTGCTGCTCGTGATGCCGCAGCGCCGGCGGGCGAAGAAAGCGCAGGAACTGCGCGACTCGATCTCGGTTGGCGACGAAATCCGGACGATCGGCGGGATCTATGGGACGATCCGCTCCGAAGACGACGAGACCTTCACCATCGACATTGGCGGCGGAAACACCATGAGGATGGCGAAGCGAGCGATCTCAGAGCGCATCGGGGATGATTTGGCGTGAACCGCAAGAAAGCGCTCATCACGCTCGTCGTGACCCTCGCCATCGCGTGGGGGTCGCTCGGGGCGATGCTCCTCGCGGGATGGGCACCGAAGCTCGGCCTGGACCTTCAGGGCGGCTTCGCCGTTGTACTCGTTGGACCCGAGGGCACCGATCCCGACACGCTGGACACTGCAGTCGAGATCATGCGCAGGCGCATCGAAGGCCTCGGCTCGGTCCAGGAGCCAGAGATCTCTGTTCAGGGCGAGCGATCGATCGTGGTCCAACTCCCCGGCGTCGACGACCGGGAACGAGCTTTGCAGGCGGTGGGCACCACCGGTCAGATGTCATTCCGGCCCGTATATTCGATCGTCCAGACCAGCCCGGCACTGACCGAACTCGATGGGGATCACCCGGAGAATCTCGATCCCGTCACCGGCCTCTCCGACCCCGACGATGCGAATGCCGAGATCGCCTACCTGGCCGCTGAGGATGGCTTCGGCGTCTACGTCGTCGGTCCGGCATTCCTCACGGGCGTTGACATGAAGGGCGGACGTGCGCAGTTCAGCGGCACCGGCGGCACCGGCGCAGCAGGCGCATGGGTCGTCGTTCCCGAGTTCACCAGCGACGGCGGAGAGAAGTTCCGCTCCGCTACCGGCGAACTCGCCACCTACCCGATCGGATCCCCGCAGCGGCAACTCGCGATCGTCGTCGATGGCGTCGTCTCGTCGGCCCCCGTGGTGGCCTCCGAAGTCGACCCAGCCGAGGGCCTCGATCCGAATCAAGTGGTCATCACCATCGGTTCATCGGATACCCCCCAAGCGGATGCCGAGGACCTCGCGGCAATCCTCAACTATGGTGCGCTCCCGACCACGTTCGAACGCGAACGCGTCGAATCCGTCTCGGCATCGCTCGGCGCCGACTCGCTGCGGGCCGGACTCATCGCTGGCCTGATGGGTCTCGCCCTGGTAGCCGTCTACATGGTCGTCTACTACCGGGTCCTCGGAGTGATCGCCGTCGTCGGCCTCACGGTCTTTGGCTCTCTGCTCGTCGGCACAATCATCTTGCTCGGAGAGACACAAGGCACCACGTTGACGCTTGCCGGCGTGACGGGTGTCGTGGTGTCGATCGGAATCACCCTCGACTCATTCATCGTGTACTTCGAGCGCATCAAGGAGGAGTACCACGCCGGTCGGCCACTCCGTCCTGCGATCGACCACGCGTTTCCGGGAGCCTTCAGCACGAACCTGAAGGGCGACACGGTGACGTTCCTTGCCGCCGTCCTGCTCTGGCTGCTTGCCATCGGACCGGTCAAGGGATTCGCCCTCACGCTGGGAATCGCGACCGTGGTCGATGTCCTCGTGTCGTACTACTTCACCCGCCCCTCGACGTGGCTCGTTGGACACTCGAAGTTGGGCGATGGCGGATGGTTCTCCGTCCGCGGAGCGATGGGGAAGGGCACCCGAGCCACGAAGTCCCCGGAGACCGTGGAGGTGTCGTCATGAGCGTCTTCACCAGGATGTACCGCGGGGAGACCCACTTCGACTTCGTCGGGATCTCCAAGAAGACCCTGTGGGTGTCATTGGGCCTGGTCGTGGTGTCGTTGTTGCTGCTGCTCGTCCGTCCACTGAATCTGAGCATCGACTTCACCGGTGGCGTGGTCGTCACCGTTGAGAACCAGTCGGGCGCCGACATCGCGGAGGTGCGTGACGCCCTCGCCCGAGTGGGCGAGAGTGGTGCGCGGGTCCAGCTCACCGGCGAGGGCTTCATCCTCATCCAGACCGAGGCGCTCGATGCCGCGGCACAGGATGAACTGGTCGTCGTCGCGGCGGAGGTTGCAGGAGTCGCCGTCAATGAAGTGACGATCGATGCTGTCGGACCCACGTTCGGAGCCGAAGTGACCCGGGCGGCCATCGAAGCGCTCGTCGTCTTCCTGTTGATCGTCGCGATGTTCATCACGTGGCGGTTCGAGTGGAAGATGGCAGTTGCGGCTTTGGCCGCGCTGTTCCACGACCTCATCATCACGTCTGGGCTGTTCGCCGCATTCGGTTTCACCGTGACGCCGGCGACCGTGATCGCGTTGCTTACCATCCTCGGATACTCACTGTATGACACTGTCGTGGTGTTCGACAAGGTGACCGAGAACGTCGAGTTGATGCACGATCGCTACACGTACACCGAGATCGTGAACACGTCGATGAACCAGGTATTGATGCGGTCGATCAACACATCGCTGACCTCGCTGATCCCGGTCGGAACGCTGTTGTTCGTCGGGTCGTTCGCCTTTGGGGCGGAGACGCTGCGTGAGTTCGCCCTCGCGCTCTTCATCGGCATCGCCCTCGGAACGTATTCATCGATCCTCGTCGCTGCGCCGCTGCTCGCGCTCTGGAAGGAACGCGAGCCTGAGTGGGAGACCGCACGAAAACGCGCGAAACGCAAGCGCAAGGGCGGCTCGAATGTTCTCGCAGCCGGCGATGCCCCGGTCGAGGTGCCAGAGGCGGCACCGGCAGCGCCGGTCGTTCCCGCGGCTCCGGCCAAGGCCGCTGGGGCGGCAGCCCGAGCACCCCGGAAGCGGAAGAAGCGTCGGTAGACTCGCTGGATGGCAGAAGCCGTCGAAGCCAGACAACGGACGCAATCGCCCGAGGCGATGCTCGACGATCTCATCGATGTGGCCGTGGAGCATCATCCGGGAACCGACGTTGACCTCATCCGACGCGCGTACGCCGTTGCAGCCCGGGCCCACGAGGGCCAGGAGCGTCGCACCGGAGACCCGTACATCGTGCATCCGCTCGCGGTGGCCCAGATCCTCGCCACGTTCGGACTCGACACCGCAACGATCGTCGCAGCGCTGCTGCACGACGTCGTCGAGGACACCGAGATCACCCTCGAAGGCATCGAGAAGGACTTCGGGGAGGAAGTCGCGCTCCTGGTCGACGGCGTCACCAAACTCGACCGAATCAAGTTCTCGAGCCGGGAAGAGCAGCAGGCAGCGACCATCCGCAAGATGGCGGTCGCGATGGCGAAGGACATCCGTGTTCTCTTGATCAAGCTGGCTGATCGCACGCACAATATGCGCACAATCGATCCGTTGCCGGAGGAGAAGCGGCGTCGCGTCGCCTCCGAAACCCTCGACGTGTACGCGCCACTCGCGCACCGCCTCGGCGTGCAGGAGATCAAGCACGAACTCGAAGAACGCAGCTTCGCAGCGCTCTATCCGGCACGCAGGGAGCGCCTCGAAGACCAGATTCGTCAGCGGGCTCCCGAGCGCGAGAAGCACCTCGAACGGATGATGGCCGAGGTGAGGGCCGCGCTGGACGCCGCAGGTGTCGAGGCAACGATCACCGGGCGGCCGAAGCTGGTGTATTCGATCTACCGCAAGATGGTCGACTCCGGCCTCGAGTTCGAGGAGATCCACGACTTGATCGGGATCCGGATCATCGTGCCGGAACTCCGCGACTGCTACGCGGCGCTCGGGCTCGTGCACTCGATGTGGGCTCCGATCCAGGGGCGTTTCAAGGACTACATCGCCATGCCGAAGTTCAACCTCTACCAGTCGCTTCACACGACGGTTGTCGGGTCGGATGGGAAGGGCCTCGAGGTCCAGATTCGAACGCTCGAGATGCACGAGCGTGCCGAAGCCGGGATCGCGGCCCATTGGCGCTACAAGGAGGGCGACGACGGATCGACCGAGCCGTTCGTTGCCGACATCAAGTTCCTGCAGAACGCAACGTCCGATGCCGGCGAGTTCTTCGAGGCGCTGAAGCTCGATCTCTATCAGGACGAGGTGTTCGCTCTCACGCCGAAGGGGGCGGTCATCACGCTATCCCGCGGGGCGACACCGGTCGACTTCGCCTACCGAATCCATACCCAGGTCGGCCACCGATGTGTTGGGGCAAAGGTGAACGGTCGCCTCGTGCCGCTCACGACCGAACTCGAATCGGGTGACATCGTCGAGGTGTTGACCTCGAAATCTGAGGACGCCCATCCGAGCCGGGACTGGCTCGAGTTCGTAACGTCGGCTCGCGCCGCCGCCAAGATCCGGCAGTGGTTCGCAAAGGAACGTCGAGAGACGGCGCTTGCCCACGGTCGCGAGGAGATGATCAAGGAGCTGCGGCGGCACTCGATGGCGCTCGGTGGCCACGATGACGAGTTGCTGGCCGTCGCCGCGGAACTCGGCTTCAACGATCTGGACCATCTGTATGGCGCGGTCGGCGACGGTCGCGTGAGTGCGAAAACGGTTGTCGACCGTTTGGAGCGACGAGCTACCCCGGACTCCGATGACAACACCGAAGAGATGCTCGGGTTGCTCGTGGATCCGGCGAAGCGTCGCACCAGGCCGATCAGCGGAGTGATCGTGGAGGGTCTCGACGACGTGCTCGTGAACCTGGCTCGATGTTGTGGGCCGGTGCCGGGTGACCCGATCATGGGATTCGTGACTGTCGGGCGCGGGGTCTCAATCCATCGAACGGACTGCGCCAACATCGGAGCGCTCGAGGGGCAACCCGAGCGGCTCATCGAGGTGGCGTGGGCGCCGAACCAGTCTGAGTCGTTCCTGGTCTGGATTCAGGTGGAGGCCCTCGATCGGCCCCGCCTGCTGCGGGACGTGACCGCGGTGTTGTCGGACCACGGTGCCAATATCCACACCTCATCGTCGATTGCCGGACGAGATCGGGTGGCGTTCCTGCGCTACGAGGTCGAGTTGTCGGATCCCGCCCAACTCGAACGGGTGCTCTCAGATATGCGCACCGTCGACGGGGTGTACGAATCGTATCGGCTGGTGCCGGGAGGTGGACCATGATCCTGACGTCGGCTGAACTGTGGGCAGCAGCAACCAACTGCTATGTGATCGCCCCCGAGCGCGGTGGGCCTGCCGTGATCGTTGACGCGCCGCCCGATGTCGATGCGATCGTCGGGTTGCTCACCGCGAACGATCTTGCCCCGGTTGCGTTGCTCGTCACACACGGTCACGTCGACCATGCCGGGGGAGCGGCAGGCGTCACGAAGCGCACCGGCGTGAGTGCCTACCTTCACCCGGACGATGATTACCTGGTGTCCGATCCGGCAACGCAGGTGCGGTCGCTTTTCGGGTTCGTCCCACCGGGGATCGAGGAGTTCGCGGCACCCGACCACTACGTCGATCTGGTCCACGGCGAGAAGCTGCGGCTTGCGGGCTTCGAGTTCGAGGTGCGCCACACGCCGGGGCACACGCTCGGGCATTGCGTTTTCGTCATCGAAGACGAGGGCCTGATCTTCACCGGCGACCAGTTGTTCGCCGGCGCCGTCGGCCGGACGGATCTCCCCGGCGGCGACTTCGGGACGCTCATGAACTCGATGCGGACCCAGGTGATGACGCTCCCGGACGACACGCGGGTGCTCCCCGGTCACGGCCCGGAGACCACGATCGGTCGCGAGCGCGTCGTGAACCCCTTCATCCTCGAGTACCTCTAGCCAATCTGCGAACCCAGGGTTCGTGGCGTCATATGCGAGGTGGAGAACCCTGGGTTCGCAGCGCCGCTACCCTTGCCGTTCTTCTGTTGACCGGAGGGTCATGACGTACCGCGCGCCGAAAGGCACCGACGACATCCTGCCGCCCGAATCGGCCGAGTGGCTGATGGCCGAGCGCGTCTTCCTCGACCTCGCCGAGCGCTTCGGCTACGGACTGGTGCTCACCCCGCTGTTCGAATCAACTGAGTTGTTCTCCCGCGGCATCGGTGAGGACACCGAAGTGGTCGAGAAGCAGATGTACACCTTTCAGGACAAGGGCGGTCGCTCGCTGACACTGCGGCCAGAGGCGACCGCATCCGTGGTGAGGGCCCTCATCCAGGCCGGTGGCGTGGTTGGGACGTTCAAGGGCTTCTACTGGGGTCCCATGTTCCGCTACGAACGGCCGCAGAAGGGCCGCAGACGACAGTTCTCGCAGGCGGGCATCGAGTACCTTGGCGAAATATCCCCAGAGGCGGACGTCGAGGTGATCGAGCTCGGCTATCGATACCTCGAAGAGGTCGGCGTCAAGGACGTCGAGGTGCAACTCAACAGCATCGGCGACGGAACCGATCGGTCCGACTATCGCGCCGAACTCATCGCTTTCCTCGAGGCTCGCAAGGACGACCTTTCCGAGGACGCGGTCCGTCGCATCCATCAGAACCCGCTCCGGGCCTTGGATTCCAAAGCCGACGCGGCCGTGGTCGCCGGCGCGCCGACACCCGTCGATCACCTTTCGGGCGAGGCGGCGGAACACTTCGCCGCCGTCCGTTCCGGTCTCGACGCTGCCGGGATCCCGTACACGATCAACCCGACGCTGGTCCGCGGCCTCGACTACTACAACCGCACGGTGTGGGAGTACGTGCCGCTGAGCTTCGAGGCTGCGCAGAGTTCTGTTGGCGGCGGTGGACGCTACGACTCGCTCTTCGAAATGCTCGGAGGCAAGGCGACCCCGTCCGTAGGGCTGGCAATGGGCCTCGATCGGATCCTGCTGGCCAGGGATCAGTCGCCGGTGGATCCGGTCCTGGATGCATTCGTGATCATCGCAGATCCGGAGCGCGGCGTGGACGCGAGAACGCTCGTTCGAGCGTTGCGTGCCAAAGGTTTTCGGGCCGATGCGGTCGCAGGCGACCGCTCGGTCAAAGCACAGTTCAAGGCAGCCGACCGGGCGAATGCCGCACACGCGTTCGTGGTCGGTGAGGAATGGGACGGTGGCCGCGTGATGGCACGCGACCTGGCGACAGGCGACCAACAGCCACTCGCTGTAGAGGAGATCGAGACATGGCTGACACGCTGAAGAACAAGGCTGCAGGGACGCTGACGGCCGCAGATGTGGGAGAGACGGTCCTACTGGCAGGATGGGTGGGACGCCGGCGCGACCACGGCGGGGTGATCTTCGTCGATCTCCGGGATCACAGCGGCGTGGTGCAGGTCGTGCTGAATCCCGATGACGAACCAGCGGCCGCTCAGGATCTCCAGGGTCTGCGTTCCGAGTTCTGCATCGCCATCGACGGCACGGTCCGGCTGCGGCCGGACGACATGGCGAACCCCGATCTCCCAACCGGTGAGATCGAAGTCGTCGCCACCACGATGACGATTCTGAGCCCTTCCGAACCGCTCCCGTTCCATATCGATGATCGCAGTGACGTCGACGAGGCAAAGCGGCTGCAGTACCGGTACCTCGACCTCCGACGACCGTCGATGGCCGACAACCTGCGTGCCCGCTCCAAGACCATCCGGGCGATGCGCGATGTCATGGACGACCTCGGCTTCATGGAGATCGAGACGCCGACGCTGATCGCCTCGACGCCCGAGGGCGCCAGAGACATGCTCGTGCCGTCGCGACTGCGCAAGGGCAACTTCTACGCACTCCCACAGTCACCGCAACTCTTCAAGCAGTTGCTGATGATCTCTGGTGTCGAGCGGTACTACCAAGTCGCTCGCTGCTACCGCGACGAGGACCTGAGAGCCGACCGCCAACTCGAGTTCACGCAACTCGACTTCGAAGGATCGTTCTGGGGCCAGGAGGACGTGCTCCAGACGCTCGAAGCGATCGCGACCACGGTCACGAAAGCAATCCGCGGCGCCGACATCGATCGTCCATTCCCGCGCCTGACCTGGCACGAGGCAATAGAGCGATACGGCACGGACAAGCCGGATCTCCGTTTCGGCATGGAGATCAACGATCTCAGCGGCGTCTTTGCCTCGACCGAGTTCAAAGCTTTCGCCGGCGTGCTGGCATCCGGCGGTTCCATCCGCGGGATCAACGGCGGCGCCCTCGGGCTCTCCCGTTCCGGACTGGACGGCATCTCCGCCCGGGCGCAGGAACTCGGGGCAAAGGGACTCGTCTGGATGGTCGTCGAGGACGATGGCAGCCTCCGGTCACCGGTGGCGAAGTTCCTCTCGGCCGATGAACGCTCCGGCATCAAGGACTCGCTCGGCGGAGCGACCGGCGACGTCCTCATGCTCGTGGCAGACGAGACCAGGATCGTCCTCGACGTCCTCGGTCAGATCCGTCTCGAATACGGACAGCCGACCGGCCACGACGAGTTGACCTACCTCTTCGTCGTGGACTTCCCCGTGTTCGAACGCAACGAAGACGGTGACTTCGTCGCCCTCCACCACCCCTTCACGGCGCCCGTTGACGTGACAGAGATGCGCGAGAACCCTGGACATGCCATCTCGAAGGCCTACGACCTCGTGTTGAACGGCTCGGAACTCGGATCAGGCAGCGTCAGGATCCACGATCCAGCCGTCCAGGCCCAGGTATTCGAGGTGCTCGGCATCTCGGATGAGGAGGCCGAGCAGCGGTTCGGCTGGTTCCTGGAGGCCCTGCGGTACGGAACGCCGCCGCACGCCGGCTTTGCGATCGGGATCGACCGCCTCGTCGCCATTCTCCAGAACCTGCCGAACATACGCGAGGTCATACCGTTCCCGAAGACACAGAGCGGCGCTGACCCGCTGACCGGCTCTCCGAGCCGTGTCGACGACGGCCAACTCGGAGAACTCGGTATCGAGGTCCGGGGAGATGTGCGTGCCGAGTGGGCCGCCACCGAGGCGGCCGGTGACTGAACCGGACCTCTTCTCCGATCAACGAGACGAGCGTCGACGAGCGAACGCACCCCTCGCGGCACGAATGCGTCCGGCGAATCTCGATGAGGTCGTCGGGCAGCAGGGTCTCCTCGCTCAGGGAGCGGCGTTTCGCACGATGGTGGAGGCTGGTCGTCCGGTGTCCATGATCCTCTGGGGTCCGCCTGGGTCCGGCAAGACCACCCTCGCCCGCCTGGTTGCCGCCAACAGCAGCGCCCGATTCGAGCAACTCTCCGCAACTGCGGCCGGTGTCAAAGACGTTCGGGAGGTGCTGGCGATGGCGACCCGCCGCATCGAGAACGGCGATGGACGAACGGTCCTCTTCCTCGACGAGATCCACCGATTCACGAAGGCCCAGCAAGACGCCCTCCTTCCCGGCGTCGAAGACGGAATCATCATCCTGGTAGGCGCCACCACGGAGAACCCGTTCTTCGAGGTGAACTCGCCGCTCATCAGCCGGTCGAGCGTCTTCCGAACCGAGGAGCTTGCGCCCGCCGAGGTCGTCGATCTGATTCAGCGGGCGATGAACGATCCTGTTCGTGGCCTCCCCGGCGCAGCCATCGACGAGCAAGCACTCGACGATCTCGCACACCGCGTTGGTGGTGACGCCCGCCTCGCCCTGAACGGCTTCGAACTCGCCGTGACGATCGCCGAGGGCCGCGACAAGGAGTCCGTTGGTCTCGAAGAGATCGCAGAGGCGCTCCAACGTCGGGTCATCCGCTACGACAAGGGCGGGGACCGGCACTACGACGTCATCTCGGCCTTCATCAAGAGCGTTCGTGGCTCAGATGTCGACGCGGCGCTCTACTGGCTTCACACGATGATCGAGGCCGGCGAAGACCCGAAGTTCATCGCGAGGCGTCTCGTCATCCTTGCGTCCGAGGACATCGGACTCGCGGACTCGCGTGGCCTCGGCATCGCAGTCGATGCGTTCCGCGCCGTCGAGGTGATCGGCATCCCCGAAGGCGCCTACGCCCTCTCCCATGCGACCGTCTACCTGGCGACTGCCCCGAAGTCGAACTCGCTGGCAAGCGCCATATCGGCATCTCGCGCAGCGGTAGAGAGCACGCCGGGGGCCGACGTTCCAATGCATCTTCGCTCGGGAGCGACATCGGGGGAGCAGGCCATGGGGCACGGGGTCGGCTACGCCTATCCCCACAACGATCCTCTCGGCGTCGTTCCGCAGCAGTACCTCCCCGACGAGGCACACACCGCCACGCTCTACCATCCGGGCGATCACGGCGAGGAGGCCGAGATCGGAGAGCGCCTCGGTCGCATCGACCGGATCCTCGGTCGACGGCGGTAGCGCACCGGCCCGCACACGAATCGAAGTCGATCCACCGATCGCACTAGCCTCGGCGGCGATGTTCACACGACTGAAATGGTTCCTGTTCGGCTCGGCAGCGACGATCGGCGTCGGGGCCTACCTCGGAGCGAAGGTGAAACGTGCGAGAGAGCGCCTGACCGCCGAAGCCATCGCCCGGGCCGGGGTGACGACGGTGGCCGGCATGATGAACGCCACCGGCCGCCGGATGCAGCGTCCCGGCATGCCGGTCGAGACTGAGGGAGTGGATTCCGGGTCGGACTAACCTCCGCCCTTCATGGATTCCAACCAGATTCGCAGGACCTATCTCGACTTCTTCGCTGAGCGCGGCCACACCATCGTGCCGTCGGCGTCGTTGATTCCGATCGACCCAACCCTGTTGCTCACCAACGCAGGAATGGTGCCCTTCAAGCCGTACATGCTGGGGGAGGAGAAGCCTCCGTATCCCCGGGCGGCGACGGTCCAGAAGGTGGCGCGTACGATCGACATCGACATCGTGGGAACGACGGCGCGCCATCTCACCTTCTTCGAGATGCTCGGCAACTTCTCGTTCGGCGACTACTTCAAGGAAAAGGCGATTCCGTGGGCGTACGAACTCGTCACGGAAGGATTCGGGCTTGACCCGGAACGCCTCTGGTACACGGTGCACATCACCGATGATGAGGCGGCCGCGATCTGGATCGACGAAGTGGGGGTGCCCGCCGATCGTGTGCAGCGTCTCGACAAGGACAACTTCTGGCAGATGGGCGTGCCGGGACCATGCGGTCCGTCGTCGGAGATCTTCTACGACAAGGGTCCGGCGTATGGCATGGACGGCGGCCCCGCCGTTGATGACGAGCGCAACGTCGAGGTGTGGAACCTCGTGTTCATGCAGAACATCCAGGACGAGCCATACCACGTGGTCGGTGATCTGCCGGCCAGGAATATCGACACCGGCGCTGGACTCGAGCGCATCGCTACGGTGCTCCAAGGCGTCGGCACGATCTTCGAGACCGACGTGATCCGGCCGATGGTCGCAACCTCGGAGCGGGTCACCGGGACCACCTACGGCGACGCTGAACGGACCGACGTATCGCTGCGCATTATGGCGGATCACGGCAGAGCGGTGACATTCCTCATCGGTGACAAGGTCGTTCCATCGAACGAGGGACGCGGCTACGTGCTGCGCCGTCTCATCCGCCGTGCGGTGCGCCACGCCTTCCTCCTCGGTTCGGAGGACCTCATCATGCCCAAGCTGGTCGAGACCACCGTGGACGTGATGCGCGAGCCCTATCCGGACCTCTACGCGCAGCGCAGCGGCATTGTCGAGATGGTGGCGAGAGAAGAAGAGCAGTTCCGCAGGACCTTGCGATCCGGACACCAACTGCTCGACGAGGAGCTTCGCGATCTGGAGCCGGGTGCCGTGCTCTCCGGGGAGACCGCCTTCAAACTCCACGACACGTTCGGGTTCCCGAAGGAGCTGACCGAGGAGATCGTCTCCGAGCGGGGGTTCGGTGTCGATCTCAACGAATTCGACGAAATGATGGACTCCCAGCGCGAGCGGGCTCGCGCCGCCTACAAAGGCGCCGATGCCGCGGCACGTGCCGACGCCTACCGGACGCTCCTGGCTGGCGTGGAGGCCACCGAGTTCACCGGGTACGAATCGGAACAAGGGCTCGGCCGGATCCTCTCCATGGTCTCGGAGGGTGAGACGATCGAGAAGGCGGAAGAGGGTCGCGAGATCGAACTCTTCATGGACCGTACCCCGTTCTATGCCGAGTCCGGAGGCCAGGTCGGCGATTCCGGCCTCATCGTCACGCCAACGGGGACGGTCGCGGTCGCCGACACCCAATTCGCCGTCCCCGGCCTCCACGGCCATCGCGGCGTCGTGATCTCAGGAACGGTCCAACTGGGGCAGGACGCGGATCTCACGATCAGCCATGAGCGCCGCGAGCGCATCAGGAAGAACCACACCGGCACGCACATTCTCCACTGGGCACTCCGGGAGGTGATTGGCGAGCATGTACACCAGGCAGGGTCGCTGGTTTCCGACGCTCGCCTTCGATTCGACTTCAGCCACTACCAGGGGATGTCGGTCGAACAGATGCGCGACGTCGAGCTTGTTGCGAACGAGCGAGTGATCGAGAACGCGGCCGTCGTGACTCTCGAGACGTCGAAGAGCGAGGCCGAGAGTATGGGAGCACTCGCCTTCTTCGGTGACAAATACGGGGACGATGTACGGGTGGTGCAGACCGGCGACTACTCGACCGAGTTCTGCGGCGGCACCCACGTGCCAACCACCGGTCAGATTGGGCCATTGATCGTGGTCTCCGAGGGTTCGGTGGCCGCGAACACCCGCCGTATCGATGCGGTGACCGGGACGGCGGGCTATGAGTACCTCAGTGCGCTGCGCAACGATCTCGAGCGCACCGAATCGGCGCTCGGGGCACAACCCGGCCATGTCGTCGAGGCAGCACAAGCTCTTGTCCTGCGTGCAAAGGACCAGGAAGAGCGGATCGAACAGTTCGAGCAGCGGTCGCGGTCGGAAGCGGCGCGGACTCTGCTCGACCAGATCGAGGAGCATCAGGGCCATCACGTTCTCGTCGCCGAGCAAGATGGTTTGACGGGGGACGGCCTTCGCGCTCTTGCGTTCCAGATTCGGGATCGCCTCGGTTCAGGCATCGGCGTTCTGGGATCGGTGAGCGAAGGCAAGGGCGGCCTGATCGCGTTCGTCTCCGACGATCTCGTCGAAGCTGGAGTCTCTGCCGGCGAACTGATCGCACCCGCCGCCCGAGTCCTCGGCGGTGGAGGCAGCCGTGATCCGCGCCTCTCACAAGCAGGCGGACCGCACGGTGACCGGCTCGAGGAAGCCCTTGCAGTGGCACTCGCCGGGGCACGCGAGGCGGTCGTCGAATCGTGAGCCGGATCCTCGGGTTGGACCCGGGGGAGCGACGCATCGGTGTCGCGCTATCGGACCCCACGGGTACCATTGCCTCGCCTCACTCGGTGATCGATCGGCGTGCGAGCGATCCGCTCGGAGCCGTCAGAGCACTCTGTGAGGACGAAGCCGTGGAACGGGTCATCATCGGGCTGCCGACCGGCCTTTCCGGGCGCGAGGGTCCCTCTGCGCAGGCGGCCCGGGCATTCGGGGCGTTGATCGCCGAAGGCGTCGGACTCCCTGTTGAGTTCCAGGACGAACGGTTCACGACGGTGACGGCAGAGTCGGCGCTGCTCGAGGGCGGCGTCCGGCGGGACAAACGGCGTGGCGTCCGCGACAAGGTTGCCGCAGCCGTGATCCTCCAGGCGTACCTCGACCGCAAGGACTACCAACGTGACGCACCCAACACCATCGACGGAGGCTGAGCCCCGGCGCCCGAGCCCCTGGATCATCGCGGCGATCGTGGTGGTCGCGGTCGTTCTCGTGGTCATTGGCGTCCGAACGCTTGCCGGCGTCGTCGCTGGTGACGGGGCACTCGATGTCGAGCCAGGCGTGCCGGTGACGGTCGAGATCCGAGCCGGCTCGTCCACGCGCGACATCGCGATCGCCATGGAACAGGCGGGCGTCGTCCGCTCTCGAGAGCTGCAGGACTCGATCGCGGAACAGGGCGTCGCGTCTCAACTCCAGGCGGGCACCTACTACCTCGAGACGATGATGGTCCCCGAGACCGTGCTGGAACGGCTCATCAGTGGACCCGACGACGGGACGGGATCGAGCATCATCGTCTACGAAGGCCACGACATTCGACGCGTCCTCGACGGATTGGCGGAGCAGACGGGCTACCCCGTCGCAGAGTTCGAGGCAGCGCTGGTCGGCGGAGCGGTGACGTCGTCGCTGCTCCCGACGGAGATCCCGGAAGGCGCCGACGAACTCGTCCGTTGGGAGGGGCTGCTCTACCCGGCACGCTACGAGTTGCCGCAGGGCGCCACACCGGTCGAGATGCTTGGCTCGATGGCCTCCGAGACGGAGCGTCGCATGTCCACCGTCGACTGGTCCCGTCTGGAAGACCTGGGGATCACACCGTACGAGGCGCTGATCGTGGCGTCGCTCATCCAGCGCGAAGCCGGCGTTGAGGAGGACCGCCCGCTGATTGCCTCCGTGATCTACAACCGACTCGAGCAAGGGATGCCGCTGCAGATCGACGCCACGGTCGTCTACGCGCTCGGAGCGAGTCCCGGGCGGGTGCTGGCCGAGCATCTCGAGATCGAATCTCCGTGGAACACCTACACCATCAAGGGCCTGCCACCGACTCCGATCGGGACCGCGCAGTTCGAGTCGATCGCAGCAGCGGCGGATCCCGCGGACAGCGACTACCTGTTCTACGTGCTGGTTGCGTCCGACGGACGGCACGGATTCTCGGTGACGTACGAGGAGCACCAGGAGAAGATCGCCAAGGCCAAGGCCGACGGAGTGCTGCCATGAAGTTCGTCGTTCTCGGCGATCCCGTCGACCACTCTCGTTCGCCTGCGATCCACACCGCCGCCCTGACTGCACTCGGCATCGAAGGCACGTACACCGCCAGACGTGTCGACGCTCGTGGGATGGTGGCGGCCGTCGACGAGGTTCGGTATGGGCGCCTGACCGGGGCGAACGTCACGATGCCCCACAAGCAGATTGCTTTCGAACTCGCCGATCGCGTGTCCGAGTCGGCGCTGCGATCCGGAGCCGTCAACACGCTCGTTCGACGAAATGGCGAGGTGTGGGGCTTCAACACCGATGTCGACGGCATTCGAACGGTCTGGACCGATCGGGGGCTGCCAACGACCGGCCCGGTGCTGATTCTCGGCGCCGGCGGCGCCGCTGCGGGGGCGGTGACCGCCCTGGCCGACCGCACGGTGATCGTCTCGGCACGACGCGACGATGCAGCACGAGATCTCCTCGAACGCACGCGGGTGGAAGGAACGGTCGCTCCCTGGGGCATCCCCACCTGCGCTGCCGCTGTCGTGAACGCAACACCCATCGGTATGGCGGACGAAGCGCTGCCAGAAGAGGTCCTCGCGCTCGCGTCGGCGCTGTTCGATCTCACGTATGGCCCGATCGAGAGTCGGTCGGTGGGATTGGTTCGAGACCTCGGTTTCCCCGTGGCCACCGGCGAAGACCTGCTGATCGCCCAGGCGGCCGCATCGTTCGAGATATGGACGGGAGTACCCGCGCCGATCGACGTCATGCGCGAGGCGTTCTCGTGGCCGACTGAATGATGCAGGGACGCCGGCGGGGAAGCCGATAGGCTCTCGGCCGAATGATCTCTCTCGCACTTGCCGTCGTTGGTCTGGTCGTTGGTGTGATCGCGGAGGGCGTCGCGACCGATCGACCATTCGAGTCGATCCGCGAGGATCCTCGTCGCACGCCATTGGTCGCCGTTGTCACGGCGGCGCTCTTCGCTGCCACACCCGTCGTCGTGGACGTCGACTGGACGCTTCCGGCGTATCTGTGGTTCGTTGCGGTCACGGTCACGCTCACGTTGACCGACATGGACACCAAGCTGATTCCCAACCGGATCCTGTTTCCGGGCACGGTGGTGGCCCTCGTTCTGTTGATTGGCGGTGGCCTCATCGAGGGTGGGCCGGTGGTGCGTGCCATTGCGGGCGGCGCCCTCTACTTCGTGCTGCTGTTCGTGCTCGCGTTGATCGCACGAGGCGGCTTCGGGTTCGGCGACGTGAAGTTGGCGTTCCTGCTTGGCATGTTCGCGGCGTACCAGTCGTGGGACGCATTGATCGTCGCGATCTTCGCTGCCTTCCTGCTCGGGGGTCTGGTGTCGCTGTTGCTCGTTGTGTTCCGCATTCGCAGCAGGAAGGACGCCATCCCGTTCGGACCGTATCTCGTGTTGGGCGCGTACGTCGCCATTGCCTGGGCCGGCACGATCTCGACCTGGTATCTCGGCGGGACAACATGACATTGGAGACCGCCCGTGCCACGATGGTTCAATGATCCGATTCCTCACAGCGGGCGAGTCCCACGGACCCGCGCTCACAACGATCGTCGAAGGTGCTCCTGCCGGCCTCCCGGTTGACGCGGATGGCCTCGCCGAAGAGCTTGCCCGTCGCCGACTCGGGCACGGCCGCGGACCGCGAATGCGCCTCGAGAAGGACGAGATCGAGATTCTCGGCGGCGTCCGGTTCGGGCGTACGCTCGGCGGTCCAATCTCGGTGATCATCCGCAACACCGAGTGGGCGCGCTGGTCCGAAGAGATGTCACCTGCCGAAGGGGAGTCGAGAAAGGTCATGACATCGCCGCGTCCCGGCCACGCCGATCTTCCCGGGATGCTCAAGTACCAGACCCACGATGCGCGCGACATCCTGGAGCGGGCTTCGGCGAGGGAGACGGCCGCCCGGACCGTCGCCGGCTACGTAGCCAAGTTGCTGCTCGCTGAGGTCGGGGTGACGGTGCTCAGTCACGTCGTGCAGATCGGCGATGCGCGATCGGACGCCGGTATCCCGGAGCGTGGAGGCCTTGCGGCGATCGATGCATCGCCGGTCCGGTGTGGCGACCCTGCTGATGCAGCCGTCATGATCGAAGCGATCGACATGGCCAAGAAGGCGAGGGACACCCTTGGAGGCGTCGTGGAGGTCGTTGCCTATGACATGCCGGCAGGCATCGGCAGCCATGTCCACTGGGATCGAAAGCTCGACACGGTCCTTGCTGCAGGACTGATGTCGATCCAGGGAATCAAGGGAGTCGAAATCGGCGACGGTTTCGAATCGGCTGGACGCCCAGGGTCCGCGGCACACGACGAGATCTTTCCTGGAGACGCCGCGTTCGAACGCCGGACGAATCGCGCCGGCGGCATCGAGGGCGGTATCAGCAACGGGAGCGTGATCCGGGTTCGCGCTGCGATGAAGCCGATCTCCACGCTCATGCGCCCGCTGGCGACGGTGGACGTGACTACCGGTGAAGTCTCAGTGGCGTTCCGTGAGCGAAGCGACGTGTGCGCCGTACCGGCCGCCGGTGTGGTGGCCGAACAGATGGTCTCCTTCGGCCTCGCCCGCGAGATGCAACGGGTGTACGGCGGGGATTCGGTCGAGGCCTTCGTGGAGGCCGACGCGGTGCATCGTCGCCGTCTCTCAGAGTTCTAATGGCACATGTCTGGCTGATCGGGATGATGGGGAGCGGCAAGTCGACGGTCGGGCGACTCGTCGCCGAGCACCTCGATCGTCCGTTCTACGACACCGATGTAGCCGTGGAATCGGCCGCCGGAATGACGATCATGGAGATCTTCGAACGCTTCGGCGAGGACGGCTTCCGGGAACGCGAGCGCACCGCCGTTGCGCAGATCGCTGACGAAACTCCTGGCGTTGTGGCGACCGGTGGCGGGGCGATCCTCGATCCGGTCAGCGTCGAGACGATGGGTGCGGCAGGGACTGTGGTGCTGCTCGCGGTTGACCCGGACGTTCTGATCGCTCGGGTTGCTGAAGACGGGGATCGGCCACTGCTTCTGGACGGAATCGAGCGTGCCATTCGATCGATCGACCGGGCGAGGAGTGACCGCTACCGGACGTCTGCCGATGTGGTTGTCGATGCATCACGCCCAATCGAGACAGTCGCTGAAGAGGTGGAGGCCATATGCAACGCGTTGTGATCACGGAAGGGGATCAGCAGGTCTCCGAGATCGTGATCGGATCCGGCGTTCTCGCCGAGGCCGGACGCCTCCTGCCGCACAACGCGGCACGCCGGAAGATCGCGATCCTCGCACAACCGACGGTTCTCGGATTCGCGGACCAGATTGTGCAGTCACTCGCCGCCGGCGGGCTCGATGTGTTTGTCGTTCCGCTTCCCGACGGCGAGGCTGCCAAGAACCTCGCGACAGTCGAGCGCATCGCCCTCGAATTCAACCGCCTCGGCTTGAGCAGGGACGATACCGTCGTTGGCGTCGGCGGCGGTGCAGCGACCGACGTTGCCGGGTTCGTCGCAGCGACCTACCTGCGAGGGATCGAATGCGTGGTCGCACCAACAACGCTCCTTGGGGCGGTCGACGCATCGATCGGGGGGAAGACCGGGGTGAATGCCGGCGGGAAGAACCTCATCGGTGCCTTCCGGCATCCGGCCCGAGTGCTCGTGGACGTCGACGCCGTGGCGACCATTCCCCGGCACCTTCTGATCCAGGGAACGGCCGAGGCTGTGAAGACCGGTCTCGTCGGCGACCCCCAACTGGTCGATCTTTACCGGGAGCACGGTCTCGACGCTCCACTCGGGGACGTCATCGAACGAGCGATCGCCGTCAAGGCGCGAATCGTCTCCGAAGACTTTCGAGAGGCCGGCGTGCGCGCCATCTTGAACTACGGCCACACGATCGGCCACGCGGTCGAGGTCGCCGGCGGGCTCAGTCATGGCGAGGCAGTGGCAATCGGCATGGTGGCCGCGGGAGTGGTCGGCGAACGGACCGTCGGGTTCGAAGGTCGCGCAGAGCAGGATGCGTTGATCGCGTCGCTCGGACTACCGACTCGATCGCCGGCGGTCGACCCCGGAGAGATCGACCGCCTCATGGCATTGGACAAGAAGCGGGATACGGGAGGGATCCGGTTCGTGGTGCTCGCAGAGATCGGCGCACCACGGGTCGTACACCCCGACAACGCTACCGTACGGGCTTCGCTGCGTGCGATCGGAATCGACTGAACACGAGGAGCCCCGACCGATGATCTCGACGAACGACGTGAAGCCGGGAATGTCACTCAATCTTCCCGAGGGTTTGTTCCAGGTCGTCGACTATCAGCATGTGAAGCCGGGCAAGGGCAAGGCTTTCGTTCGGATGAAGCTGAAGAACCTCATCAACGGTGCGGTACTCGACCGCACGTTCCGCGCCGGGGAGAACGTCCCGAAGGCAACGATTGATCGCCGTGACTTCCAGTTCCTCTTCCGTGACGACATGGGCTTCAACTTCATGGATGGCGAGACGTTCGAACAGATCAGTCTTTCCGAGGATGCTGTCGGAGAGGCTGCGTCGTACATCGCAGACGGTTCGACGGTTCGGCTCTCGATGTACGACGGGAACCCGATCGGGATCGAACTCCCCGCCGCCGTGGAACTCGAGGTCAAGCACGCGGAGCCGGGAGTCAAGGGCGATCGGGTCTCGGGGGCGACGAAGCCCGTGACACTCTCGACCGGGCTTGTCGTCCAAGCACCGCTCTTCATCGACGAAGGTGATGTGCTGAAGGTCGACACCCGCACCGGGGACTACATCACGCGAGTCTCGTGACCAAGCAAGACGCCCGGGAACGAGCCCTGGGTCTGCTGTACGCGGCAGACGTCGGTGCCGATGAAGAGTCGCTGGAGCCGACCGGCCGTGCGGGGCGCATCGTTGTGGGCGTGCTCGAGCATCTCGAGGAGATCGATACGATCATCGAGAGCCACTCGACGGGTTGGCGCCTCAGCCGGATGCCGGCGGTCGATCGGACGATTCTGCGCATGGGCGTGTACGAGTTGCGCTACACCGAAACACCAGTCGGTGTGGTGGTCTCAGAGGCGGTTGAGCTTGCCAAGCGATACTCGACCGCGAAGTCGGGACGTTTCGTGAACGCCGTCCTCGCCAACGTCGCAAACGACCCGCCGGAGTAGGCCCACGAGGGTCTGACCCAGCTCCTCAGCGACTCAGATGCCCGATGAAGCGGCACACGAGCACCCGAAGAATCCGCGTGTTGTCACCCTTGCAGATCTGCGTTGAGGTTCTCGAGGTCGTAGAGGAGGGTCGATTGGTCGGCCATCATCCGCTGCTGGGCCTTTTCGAGCCGGTTCCTGGCCTTGTCGAGTCCCTGCAGATTCCCGGATCCGCCCTCGTCGATGACGTTCTTGACGGCAGCTTCGAAGCTCAGATAGTGCGCTTGTGAAGCGCCGCGCTCAACGAGCGCGTCGTGGAGCTCGCCGAGCGCGCCCCCGACGGCCCGAGCATGACGGTGCTGGTTCCGAGTGCCCTTGGCATGGGCGAGTTCGCTCAACAGTGTCTGCGCAGCAGAGACCTGGGCCGGCAATTCGTCCCATCCATCGTCGATGGCCTCGCCGCTGAATTCGGCGTTGCCGTGGGCGACGGCGAGATCGATGGTCATCTTGTTGTAGAGATCCCAGACGGCCCGAATGGCATCGTTGACCGGTGTCGTCATTGATCTACCCTCTCGTTCTTGACTGTTCTGTCGGCTCGGGGAGGGGCATTCTTGACCTCTCGCTGGTGGCGATCTCCGAGAAAGGGCGGTAGTTGCTTTGCCGAGATCGGTTCGACTACCGTCGCCCCGACCAGACAATACCGCCCTTTAACCCGGTCCTGCGAGGCCGAAAAGGAAGGAGACAGAATGAACCCTGCCCTGCGCGGCGGCGGATCCATCGGAACCGCCGGCCGCTCTTTCTCTGTCTGGAGGTGCTGCGTATGGCAAACGTGATGGACGCAGCCGATGTTGACCGGGCCGTTCGACGCATCGCACACGAGGTTCTCGAGAAGAACCGCGGGTCGGATGACATCGTGCTCCTTGGTATTCAGACCCGTGGCGTACCACTCGCTGAGCGTCTCGCGGCCGTGATCGAGGAGATCGAAGGCGAGCCGGTCGCATGTGGAAGCCTCGACATCGGCATGTACCGCGACGACCTGGACCGCAGGCCGAAGCGACCGCTCGGCGCCACGGACGTTCCGGTGCGTCTCGACGGCAGGACCGTCGTCTTGGTCGACGACGTCTTGTACACCGGAAGGACGATTCGCGCAGCCCTGGACGCCCTCGCAGATCTTGGACGTCCAAACCGGGTCCAGTTGGCCGCCCTCGTCGACCGAGGTCATCGGGAACTCCCGATCCGGCCCGACTACGTCGGTAAGAACGTTCCGACGTCGCACACCGAGCGCGTCACCGTTCGCTTGATCGAACGCGATGGTGAAGACGCCGTCATCATCGGGGCGAGGGAGTCCGCATGAATCACTTCTTGACGATCGAGGGACTCTCCAAGGAAGATCTCGACGGCCTCCTCGACGACGCCGATGAATTCGTCGAAGTTCTCCACCGGCCGATCCCCAAGGTGCCGGCCCTTCGCGGCAAGACTGTCGCCACTATGTTCTTCGAGGCATCGACACGAACGAAGATGTCGTTCGAGAAGGCCGCCAAGGCCCTCAGTGCCGACACGATGTCGTTCTCACCCGGCACCTCTTCGCTCTCGAAAGGCGAGAGCCTGAAGGACACGGTGCTCACGATCAAGGCGATGGGGACTGACGCCATGGTGGTACGCCACCAGTCGACCGGCGCACCGTGGCGCATCGCAGAGTGGATCGACCAACCGGTCCTCAACGGCGGTGACGGAGCCCACCAGCATCCTACGCAGGCACTCCTCGACTCGCTCACGATTCGCCAGCACTTTGGGTCGCTCGACGGTCTCAAGATTGGGATCGTCGGCGACATCCGACACTCCCGCGTCGCTCGATCCGACGCTCAGGCGTTCTCGGCTCTCGGAGCCGACGTGACGATGGTTGCGCCGCGGACGCTGCTGCCGGTCGACCCATCGGTCTTTCCGGCGGAGGTGAGCGAGAATCTCGATGACGTGCTCGGCGGCCTCGACGTGGTGTACGTTCTGCGGGTCCAAGCGGAGCACGGTGGAGCGTCGGTGTTCCCCTCGCTGCCCGAGTACACCGCTCGGTACGGCGTCACCAAGGAACGATTCGCCCGGCTCAATCCGGATGCGATCGTCCTGCACCCGGGTCCGATGAACCGCGGTGTCGAAATCGAGGGCGCGGTCGCCGACGACCCCAGGGCCCTGATACTCGATCAAGTCTTCAACGGGGTCGCCGTCCGAATGGCCGTGCTCTTTCGACTGCTTGGAGGTGAGCACGATGGTTGATGTGATTCTTGCCGGGGGCACCGTCCTCACGGCCTCAGGCACCCAGGAAGCCGACATTCGGATTGCGGACGGCTGCATCGCGGAGATCGGACCGAGCCTGGAGGGCGATGAGACGATCGATTGTGCCGGCTGCTGGGTAGGGCCCGGATTGGTCGATCTGCATGCACACTTCCGCGAACCCGGCCTCGAGTGGAAAGAGGACATCACCACCGGCTCCAGAGCCGCAGCGGCCGGTGGCTACACCGCCGTCGTGGTCATGCCGAACACGGATCCGGTGACCGACTCCGGGCATCTCGCCCGCTACGTCGCCACCCGCGGCGAGGAGGTGGGCCTCGTCGACGTGATCCCCGCTGGTGCCGTCACGAAGGGACACGCTGGGAAGGAACTGGCTCACCTCGACGAACTCTGGGCCGTCGGTGTCCGCGTGTTCTCGGACGACGGCGACGTTGTCGGAGACGCCGGTCTCTTGCGCCGAGCGATGGATTATCTCGCGGCCCGGGGGGGAGTGATCTCCCAGCATGCAGTTGATGTCGGCCTCTCGCGTGGCGGCCACATGCATGAGGGGAGCGTTTCGTCGCTGCTCGGGATGTACGGAATCCCTGCTGCCGCCGACGATGTGATCATCGGTCGCGATCTCAGGCTCGTCGAGATGACCGGGGCGAGATACCACGTGCAGCACCTGTCGACCGCCGGCGGTGTCGCGATGATCGCCGCGGCGAAGGCCAAGGGTCTTCCGGTGACGGCCGAGGTGGCCCCGCATCACCTGGCGTTTGACCATCATGCTGCGGCGGGCACCGACCCGGTCTACAAGATGATGCCGCCGCTGCGTTCGACCGAGGATCGCGACGCGCTCCGCCGGGGACTGGTGGATGGAACGATCGACATCGTCGGGACCGATCACGCACCCCATGCCGAGCATGAGGAGGAAGTGCCGTGGGAACAGGCTCCGAACGGCGTGATTGGCCTGGAGTGGGCGGCAGCCGTGGTCAACACCTTTGCCGGTCTGGACCAGACGGCCTTCTTCGAGCGGTTGTCGGTGGCGCCCGCACGGATCGGTCAGATCGCCGATCAGGGGCTTCTCCCGGCGGTTGGTGGCCCTGCCAACCTGATGGCATTCGATCCTACGATCGAATGGACCCCCGAAAGCACCGTTTCGAAGGCCAGGAATAGCCCGTACCTCGGCATGGCGCTCCGTGGCAAGCCGAAGGTAACGGTTCATCGCGGTGTTGTGACCGCCCGCGACGGCGTATCCCAACGGGGAGGCACGTGAGTGTGATCGTGAAGCCCCTCGTGAGACGCCGGTGAGAGCGAACTCCCCGGATCTGCGGACGACGGTTGGGCCCGCGACCCTGCGGAGTCCGATCGTCGCCGCGTCGGGGACCGTCGGTTCAGTGGTGGACTTTGCGGGGGTCGGTGACTTTCGCTCGTATGGGGCGGCGGTCGCGAAGTCGGTGTCGCCGGATCCGTGGCCGGGGCGCACGCCGCCGCGGCTCGCTTCGACCGGTGCCGGCATGTTGAACGGCATCGGCATCCAGAATCCGGGGATCGACGCATGGGTGGACGAGATCGGGCCGCGGATCGGCGAAGCAGCCGTGCCGGTGTGGGGGTCGGCCGTCGGGCACGATGCCGACGGATTCGCAGAAGTAGCGATGGGGCTCCAGCGGGCCGGTGTCGCCGCCATCGAGGTGAACCTGTCGTGCCCGAACCTGGAGGACGGGCATCTCTTCGCCCTCGACGGTGAGCGGTCGGCTGAGGTGATTCGAGCCGTGCGGGCATCGACCGACCTGCCCATCGCAGCCAAGCTTTCTCCGAATGCCATCGAGATCGCGAGGATCTCAGCCTCCGTACGTGACGCAGGGGCCGACTGGGTTGTTCTCACGAACACGGTTTGGGGGGCCGGGATCGATGTTGAGACCCGACGACCCACGTTGAGCGGCGTTGTCGGCGGCTACTCGGGCTCGCCCGTGAAACCGATCGCGATTCGTTGCGTATGGGAGGCGTCACAGGCACATCCGGATCTGCCGATTGTCGGATGCGGAGGCGTGCGCTCCGGGGCGGACGTCGTCGAGTTCCTCCTCGCCGGAGCCTCGGCCGTGGCGGTGGGTACCGCCCACTTCGCGGAACCTCGCGTCGGAACCCGCATCATCAAGGAACTGGAGAAGTACATGGCCAAGCACGATGTGGCATCGGTTGGAGACCTGATCGGTGCGGCCGAACCATGGTGAAGGGTGTCATCGTCGCTCTCGACGTCCCGACCGCCGAAGCTGCTGTTGCCATGGCAGAGGAAGTTGCCGAGCACGTCGTTGCCTTCAAGATCGGACTCGGACTGCTCCACGGGCCGGGCCCGCTCCTGATCCCTGCCCTGGTGGGGCTTGGCAAGCCCGTGTTCGCAGACGCGAAGCTCAACGACATTCCTTCCCAGGTCGAGATGGCGGCACGGCGCCTTGGCGAACATGGTGCCCGGTGGGTGACGGCTCACGTCAACGGCGGCCAGGCCATGCTCGAGGCCGCAGTGCGCGGCCTCCGGGAAGGAGCAGGCGCGGCCCCTGCCGGGATTCTCGGCGTCACCGTGCTGACGTCCCACGACGGCGCATCCCTGGCGAGGATCGGGATCGACCGGTCTCCCGGCAAACTCGTAGCGCGCATGGCGAAGGTAGCGGCCGCTGCTGGGTGCGAAGGCGTCGTGTCGTCTCCACGAGAACTCACAGTCGTCTCCGATGTCGCCCCTGGACTCCTCAAGGTGACACCCGGTATTCGGCCCACCGACCGGGACGACGACCAAGCGAGAACGATGACGCCGGCTGAGGCCATCGAACGGGGCGCCGACCTGCTGGTCGTTGGACGCCCGATCACCGCCGCGAGTGATCCAGCGGCGGCCGCTGCGGACATTGCCGCCCAGATCCAAGGTGCAGTCCCCCTGGATTGATAGAGTCCACCCATGGCCGATATCCACAACCTCCCACCGATGAGCGACGAGCAGCGAGCCCTGGCACTCGAAAAGGCCGCAGCGGCCCGCCGCCAGCGCGCCGAGATGAAGGCGCTGCTGAAGACGGGTTCTCTCACGCTCGCCGAAGTGTTCGAGCGGGCCGAAACCGACGATATCGTCGCCGGTACGAAGGTCTATCCGCTGCTCGCTTCGATGCCCCGGATGGGGAAGATCAAGGCGACCCGCCTGATGGAAGAACTCGGGATACCCGACAACCGCAAGATTCGCGGTCTGGGCTCACGCCAGCGTGAGAACGTCCTCAATTCCTTTGCCTGAGGGCAGACTCCTCGTTGTCTCGGGGCCGTCAGGCGTCGGGAAGTCCAGCGTGATCGACGGCGTTCTCGCACGGTCCGATGCCGGTTTCTCCGTCTCGGCAACCACCCGGTCGCCGCGGCCGGGAGAGGCCGACGGTGTCGACTACTGGTTCGTCGACCACGAGGAGTTCAGCAACCTGGTCGAAGGAGGGGGCATGCTGGAGTGGGCCGAGTACGGCGGCTACCGCTACGGCACACCGAAAGCTCCTGTGGTCGAAGTCCTTGAGTCGGGCTCTCATGTCATCCTCGACATCGAAAACGACGGCGCCCATCAGGTACAGGCCGCGTACCCGGCTGCGGTGTTGGTGTTCTTGATGCCACCATCTCGAGACGAACTCGAACGGCGCCTCCGGTCGAGGGGAGACACCTCCGAGAGCGACATCAACCGGAGATTGGCCGTTGCCGACGAGCAGATGCTCGACGCTCGCGGCTCTTACGACCACCTGGTCGTGAACGACAACCTTGAGGGCGCGATCTCTCAGGTTGTCTCTATACTCGAAGCACCGGCCACTCCGGACAGGGGTTCAGACGCGTTCCCGCGCGCTGGAGACGCCGCAACGACGAGGAGCACCACCGAATGATGACCGAACCGCCGATCGGCGCCGTTATCGCGAAGACCCAATCCCGTTTTGGGCTCGTCGTTCTCTCGGCCCGCCGTGCACGGCAGATCAATGCCTACTTCAACCAACTGGGCGAAGGCCTTGGAGGATACGTCCCGCCGCAGGTGCACAGCCTCTCCCGCAAGCCGCTGTCGATCGCCCTCGAAGAGATATACGAGGACAAGGTCGTCATCGCTCCGATCGAGGAGTAGGCGATGCTCGCCGGGCGGCGCGTGGTCCTCGGCGTCACGGGTGGCGTCGCCGCATACAAGGCCGCATACCTCGCCCGCCGCTTGATCGATCGCGGCGCCGTCGTGCGCCCCGTCATGACTCAGGCGGCCACGGAGTTTCTCGGCCCCCACACCCTGGCCGCCATCACTGGTGAACGCCCGGTCGTCGATCTCTTCGGCGCCGACGATGTGAGCCCGCACACCAGCCTCGGCCGATGGGCGGATGCTGTCGTCATCGCTCCCGCTACCGCGGCGTCCATCGCCCGGATTGCGAATGGTCTCTCCGACGATTCGGTCTCCGCGACCGTCCTCGCCACCTCGGCTCCAGTCGTAGTCGCTCCCGCAATGCACACCGAGATGTGGGAGCATCCTGCGACGGTGGCCAACATCGAACGCCTCGAGGCCTTCGGCTATCACATCGTTGGTCCGGTCGCCGGCGCCCTCGCCGGTGGTGACACCGGGATTGGCCGGTTGGCGGATCCCGATCGCATCGCCGACGCCGTTGCCGGCGTGCTCCCCGGAGGACCGTTGACCGGCGCTCACGTGGTGGTCACCGCCGGCGGCACCCGCGAACCGATCGACGCTGTCCGGTACCTCGGCAATCGCTCATCCGGCAAGATGGGAAACGCACTCGCCGCTGCCGCCACGCGGCGCGGTGCCACGGTGACGCTCGTGACGGCAGGCTTGGGCTTCGAACATCCCAGGGTGACCGTCGTTCCTGTCGAGACCGCGGACGAGATGGCGGAAGCCACATGGGCCGCCGCGCAGGGGGCCGATGTGGCGGTGATGGCCGCCGCCGTCGCCGACTTTCGACCGACTGAATCGCTCGACGGCAAACTCCGCCGCGCGGAGGGCCCTCCGACGATCGACCTCGAGTCGACGCCGGACATCCTCGGGGGAGTGGCTGGGATGCTCCATCGGCCGTTCCTCGTGGGATTCGCCGCAGAAGTCGGCGGACTCGATGAAGCGGTCGCCAAGGCTCGCCGCAAGGGTGTCGACCTGCTTGTGGCCAACGACATCGCCGCTCCGGGTTCGGGGTTCGGCACCGACACCAACCAGGTGACGATCGTGCTTCCCGACGGAGGAACGGAACCGTGGAGCCTTATGAGCAAGAGTGAGGTCGCCGAGCGTCTCTGGGACAGGATTGCCGAACTCCGCAAGCGCGAAGGGCCGGCAACCTGACCGCGATCGCACAGGTCGTCCCTGATGTGCCATCGTTCGCCGTCGACGACGGCTTCACGTACGAGGTGCCCGACAATCTGAGCGGACTCGCGATCGGCGACATGGTCCGGGTGCCGCTCGGCGGACGGAAGGTCCGGGGATACGTCACCGCCGTCGGGGAAGACTCGGCGGATCGGCCCCTCCGACCGATTGCGTCGCGTTCGGGGAGTCGCGGCGTATTCAATGACGCCATGCTGCAGTCGCTGCGCTGGGTAGCCACGCACTACGTGGCCCCGCTCTCGACCGTTCTCAGTCGATGCGCACCCCCCAACCTTCCCAAGAAGAAGGCGCGTCCGATCGAGGATTTCGGAGATCGCATCGAAGGACCGCTCGCGCAGTGGGGGGAGCGGCAGGCTATCGGTGGTCGCACGCGGCCCGCGTACCTCCTGACCGGGGAACCGTTCGAGGGAATCGTATCGGCGATGGGGCCGGCGCTCCGCAGCGGGAAGAACGTCATCGTGACCGCTCCCACGGTGGTCGAAGCCCGTGCGGTCGCGGAGCGACTGAGGGTGGTATTCGGCGACCGGGTGCTGACGGCGACCAGTGATGACCCGCCGATCGATCGTACGGCGTCGTGGATCCAGATCGCCACGCCAACAGCCAGCGTCGTGGTCGGGACGCGCGAGGTTGCATTCTGGGGCTCCGGTGCGATTGGTCTGGCCGTCGTCATCGAAGAGGGACGGCGGGGCTACAAATCGCCTCAGACGCCCACCTATCACGTGCGAGAGGTGCTCCGCCGCCGCTCCGTCATCGAGCGATTCGCGTTGCTCCTCACCGGCGCCGTGCCAACAACGGAGGCGATGTCCGCCGGCATCGAGATCATTCGCCAAGATCGACGCATTTGGCCGCTCGTGGAAATCGTCGACCGGACGGCCGAGACTGCGTTCCCGGGAACGATCGGTGAACGGCTGCGCCAGGCGATCTCGTCGGTCGGCGACACGGGGACCGCGTTCGTTCTCGTTCCCCGCAGAGGAGGGACCTACCGCTGTTCGCGCTGCCGCGAGCTTCGTACGTGCCCCGCTTGCGGAGCGATACTCGAACGCAACGGAGCGTGTGCGCGTTGCGGGAGGGTCGAGCAGGCCTGCCCATCGTGCGGTGGGACGAGGTTCGAAGCTCTTGGCGCGGGGGTCCCGCGCACCGTGGATGATCTGGCGCGGACGTTTGGAGACCAGGTAGGGCCGGCCGGATCCGGGCGGAGGATTGCGGTGGGGACGGAACGCGATCTCGTCGGTCTGGTCCCGGTGGATCTCGTCGCGGTCATCGACCCCGATCTCTGGATCCTCGCCCCCAACTACCGGGCAGACGAGGACGCTCTGCGGCTACTCGTTCGCGGTGCGTTGGCGGCACGTCCCGGGCGGGGCAGGCGCGCCATCGTCCAGACCTCGCTCCCCGAGCACCCTGTGTTCGATGCGCTCCGAAGCGGAGATCCCATTCCGTTCATGGAGAGCGTGCTCCGATCGCGTGAAGAGACCGGCTTCCCGCCCGTCGGCGAGTTGATTGCTCTCGAGACCGATGCGGACAACGCTGCAACGCTCCTCGAGGATGCTGCGGGAGATGCCGTTCTCCTGGGCCCGGCCCGCGAGGGCGATCGTGACCGCTGGCTGATCCAAGGTCCGGACCTCGGTCGCGTCCGGATTCGACTCCGTGGGGCGGTGCGACAACTGAGAGACGGCGGGTCGCGTGTGCGCGTCGACGCCGATCCGGTCGATCTCTAGATCTGTGGCGATGTGGCCACTGTGACACGGATTCGGTAGCCTGGCGATCCCATGGCGATCTACCCCATCCGAGTCTTCCCGGATCCTGTTCTTCGCACGGCAACCACGCCGGTAACGGAGTTCGGACCGGACCTTGCGCGTCTCGCTGACGACATGCTCGAGACGATGTATGCGGCGCCCGGCGTCGGATTGGCCGGTCCGCAGATCGGCATTTCGAAGCAGATCTTCGTCGCGGACGTCGGTGAAGGTCCGTTCGTGATGGTGAATCCTGAGATCGTTGAGACCTCCGGCAAGTGGAAGTTCGAAGAGGGCTGCCTGTCGGTGCCCGGTTACTGGTGGGAATTCTCCCGTCCGGCATTCGCCCGTGCCCGCGGACTCGACGTCGACGGCAACCCCGTTGAGTATGCCGGGGATGAGCTCATGGGGCGATTGCTGCAGCACGAGACGGATCACCTGATCGGCACCCTGCTGCTCGAACGTCTCCCGAGACGTCTCCGCAAAGACGCACTCCGAGACCTCCGGCGCGCGGTACTACCGAGCAGCCTCGAATGAGGGCCGTCTTCCTCGGAACACCTGCCGCAGCCATACCTGGTCTCGCGGCCCTCATCGATGTCGCCGACATCGCGACGGTCGTGACACGACCGGACAGCGCAAAGGGGAGATCGAGGAGGCCGACACCGAGTCCGGTGAAGCTCGCAGCGGCCGAATGGGGCCTCCCCGTTGCAGAGCCGAGGACGCGAGCCGATATCGAGAGGGTGCTCCGTGATGCCGAAGCCGACATCGGCGTTGTTGTGGCCTACGGCCGGATCCTCTCACCGGCGGCCCTGGAGACGACGACGGCCGGGTTCGTCAACGTGCACTTCTCGCTCCTCCCCAGATGGCGCGGAGCGGCGCCCGTGGAACGGGCGATTCTCGCCGGAGACGAGACGACCGGCGTCAGCCTCATGCAACTCGACGAGGGGCTCGACACCGGTCCGGTGATTGCCGCTCTCGAAACGCCGATCGCGGATGATGAGACCGGTGGAACCTTGAGCGGAAGGCTTGCCTACCTCGGAGCGATGATCATTGACGACGTCTTGGAGGATCTGCTTGCCGGCCGATTGGAGGCCGCTCCCCAGCTGAGAACCGGCGTCACGGGTGCGGGCCCTCTAGGTACGTCGGAGGCCCGCATCGACGCCACATGGGCGGTCGGATACGCCGAGCGGGCGGTGCGGGCCTTCAACCCGAGGCCGGGTGCCTGGTTTGAGATGGACTCCACGCGTTTCCGGGTCCACCGGGCGTCGCCGTCACCCGAGGCCGTCACCCCGGGCGTGATCGCAGCGTTCAACGGACAGGCGATCATGGGACTCCAGGGCGGCAGCCTCTCGATCGACGTGATCCAGCCGTCAGGGAAGGGGCCGATGCCCGGTCCCGCATGGCTCAACGGGCGGCGCGGAACCGGCGGTCGTATCGATCCGGCTCCTGAATGAAGCGCGGCGTCGAGTCCCGCGTCATCGCGGCAACCATTCTCGAGAGAGTTCTGGCCGAGGGGGCCTACTCGAACGTTCTCGTGAGGACGACGACCGAGGATATGGAACGGCGCGACGCCGTCTTCGTGCAGCTTCTTGTGTACACCGCCATCCGCAATCTGACCCGCATCGATCGTACAATCGACGCTCGCGTGTCGCGGCCGATTGACGATGTGGTGCGTTCGGTCCTCCGGATCGGCGTGGCAGAGATTCTGTTCACGGAAGGTGAACCCCACGCCGCTGTGGACTCTGCTGTCGAGGCGACGAGAGTGCTCGACGTGCCGCGAGCATCGGGGTTCGTGAACGGTGTGCTCCGCACTGTTGCACGGTCGGGCGAGCCCCCACTCCCGGAGGGCCCGGAGGGAGAGGCCTTGCTCCACGGTGTTCCCCCGTGGCTGCACCACGATCTCGCTGCTGCCTATGGTCCCGACGAGGCACGGGCCTTCTTCAAGGCCTCCAATCTGGCGACACGCGTCGGGGTCCGACGCAGATCCGGCGAGGCACCAGGGGATCCGGTGCCGGGAATCGCCGATGCCTACATGATCGACGGGATCGCGGGGAACCGCGATGCCATTGCGTCCGGACGCATCGTCGTAGCTGATCCGTCGTCGATCGCGGCTGCGCTCGCTCTCGAGCCTCAGCCGGGTGATCGGATCGTGGATCTCGCTGCCGCCCCCGGCGGAAAGACGATTCACCTCTGGGACATGGTCGGAGGCGAGGGCATCATTGTTGCGATGGACCGTCACGCCAGAAGGGCAATGACAGCCCGACGGCGGACCGACCGCTTGACAACGGGGATCCGCTGGGTCATCGGGGATGCAGCCCAGCCGCCGTTCCCCGAGACCTCCTTCGATCGCGTGCTCCTCGACGCCCCATGCACCGGGTTCGGAACGCTCCGACGCCGCCCCGAGATCCGCCATCGGGTCGATCGCGAGGGCGTCGACGCGGCCGCATCCCTGCAGCGGCGGATGCTCGACGCCGCCCTGAAGCTGGTGCGACCGGGCGGGCGCCTTGTCTACTCGGTCTGCACGGTCACAGCCCAGGAGACGGTCGGCGTCGTCGCCGGCACCGGATCCCGCCCACCTTCCGACCTGCCCGGTTTGAGAATGGAAGGCGGCATCCTCCTTGCCCCTCACCTCACTGAGTCCGATGGCATGTTCATTGCCGTGATTGATCGGTGATCGTTCGGTGCTGGTGGCTCACATGCGATGGATCGGGAGGTATCCCGAGGCCCAGAAGCGGATACACTCGTTTCCCGTGATCAAACAAGCGCGAATCGCACCCTCAATCCTCGCCGCCGACTTCGCCCATTTGGGCGACGACGTCGGTCGTGTGGCCGACCACATCGACTTTCTCCACGTGGATGTCATGGACGGCCACTTCGTGCCAAACATCTCGATTGGCATGCCGGTCATCGAATCGCTGCGGGCGGTCACCGACCTGAAGTTCGACTGCCACCTCATGACGCTGAATCCCGACGCCTACCTCGAGGACCTGAAGGCAGCCGGCGGAGACCTGGCGACCGTTCACATCGAGGTGTTTCCCGACCCGACCGCGGTCGCTGCGATGGCACGGGACGTAGGACTCGAATTCGGTCTTGCCGTCAACCCACCGACGCCATTCGAAGCTATTGAGCCGTTTATCGAGATCGCCGACATGATCGTGGTGATGGCGGTGCATCCGGGCTTCGGAGGACAGGGATTCATCGATGCCGTGCTGCCGAAGATCGAGCGGGTCAGGAAGTTCATTGATTCTGCCGGGCTTCCGACCGATATAGAGGTGGACGGCGGGATCGACGCGAATACGATCGGATCAGCCCGCGAGGCTGGAGCCGACGTGTTCGTTGCGGGAACCTCGGTATTCCGGGCCCCGGACCCGGTCGCCGCCGTGCAGAGACTGAGAACGGCGATCGGCGAGTAGAGGAAGCATGGGAGATCGGATCCTTGTCGTCGACGACGACCCGGACATCCTCCAATACGTCAAGATGAACCTCGAACTCGAGGGGTTCGAGGCCGAGACGGCTTCGAACGGTATTGAGGCACTCCAAGTCGCCCGAGAACGGCCGCCCGCGCTCGTACTCATGGACGTGATGATGCCCGGCATGGACGGTCTCACAGCGCTGCGCCACCTCCGCAACGATCCGACGACGTCGAGTGTGCCGGTCGTGATGCTGACCGCCCGGGCGCTTGCAAAGGACCGGGTCAAGGGCCTCGATCTCGGCGCAGACGACTACATCACCAAGCCGTTCGCCGTTGAGGAACTCGTCGCCCGCGTCGGCACCGTCATCAGACGGGCCCAGCAGATGCGCGATGTCTCGCCGCTCACCGGTCTTCCAGGAAACTTCCGGATCGCCGCCGAACTCGAACAGCGCATCGAAACCCGGATCCCGATCGCGGTCGTCTACGGCGACCTGGACAACTTCAAAGCGTTCAATGATCACTACGGCTTCATGCGAGGCGACTCGGTCATCAAGTACACCGCAACCACGTTGATGGAGGCGACCGCTGCCTGCGGCGACCCTGACGCCTTCGTTGGCCATGTCGGAGGCGACGACTTCATCGCGGTGATGAGCCCGGATCTGGTCGAGTTGTTCTGCACCAACGTCATACGGACGTTTGACGACGGGATTCTCGACTTCTATGACACCGCGGACGCTCTCCAGGGGTATATCGAGGTCACCGACCGCCGCGGGGAGCGCCATGCGTTCCCGATCGTGTCGTTCTCGATGGGTGTGGTCACAAACCAGTACCGGGCCATTGCATCGGAGTGGGAGGCATCGGCAATCGCCTCCGAGATGAAGGAGTTCGCCAAGCGCCAGCCCGGTTCGACGTACTCCATCGACCGTCGCCAGTAGAGCCCGGCTACCCAGCCACTGGCTCACTCAGTTCCTCGGCTACCCGTTCCAACTCCAACGGCCGAACACCGTCGATCGAGCGCTACTCTTGTACGTGCCCCCTTCAGGGCAGGGTGCAATTCCCGACCGGCGGTGAAAGCCCGCGACCCCCATGCCATGGGGTGGATCCGGTGAAACTCCGGGGCCGACGGTGACAGTCCGGATGGGAGAAGGAGGGCGTGTGACGCGTCGCGTGGAGGACAATCTGTTCCGAACGCACCGCGTGGACGAGATGATGCGTCGTGCCATCGGCCTGACTGAGATAACGGCGCCGCATCCGAATCCACGGGTCGGTGCGATCGTGGTCAACCCGGCCGGGGAAGTGGTCGCTGAGCGCGCCCATATCCGGGCCGGTGCCGCCCACGCCGAAGCGGCAGCACTCGCCGACGCGGGGCCCGAAGGGCGCGGCTCGACGTTGATCGTCACCCTCGAACCGTGTGCCCACTACGGACGAACTCCGCCTTGTGTCGAAGCGATTGTCGAGGCGGGTGTGAACCGGGTATACGTTGGAGCGCTGGATCCCGATCCCCGTGTGGCCGGCCGCGGCATTGCGATGCTCCGAGACGCCGGCATTGACGTCGAGACCGGCATCGAGGAAGCAGCCGTCGTCGCGAACGACCCTGCCTACTTCCACCACCGCGCAACGGGCCTCCCCCTGGTGACGCTGAAGATCGCAGCGACGCTCGACGGCCAATCGGCTGCTGCCGACCGCACCTCCCAATGGATTACCAGTTCCGAGGCTCGCAGCGACGCCCACCGACTGCGGTCGAACAACGATGCCGTCCTGGTCGGAGCCGGGACCGTGATCGCCGACGATCCGACGCTCGACGTGCGTCTCGACGACTACTCGGGGCGGCAGCCGCGCCCCGTCGTGATCGCGGGACGGCGCACCATTGCATTGGATGCCGCAGTGCTGCAGCGGGATCCGATCATCTTCACCGGCGACGCCGGCATCTCGCTGGCTGACGATCGCGCGAGAGTGGTTCGGATGCCGGGGGGTATCGGCGTCGATCTGGCCGGTGTTGTCAAACACCTCGGACGCGAGGGTGTGCTCTCCGTCCTCATCGAGGGTGGTCCCACAATCGCCGGCTCGGCATTGGCTGCGGGCATTGTGGATCAGATCGTTCTCTACTACGGAGCGAAACTCGCCGGAGGCATCGGACTCCCCGCTATCGCCGGGACGCTCGCAACCATCGACGACACGTTGGATGTGTCGATCACAGCGATCACTCCGATCGGTCCGGACATCCGGGTCGACGCAGTCATCGAGAGAGGGACGTGATGTTCACCGGAATCGTCAGCGAACTCGGCACCGTGCATGCGGTCGAACCCACCAACGGGGGTGCGGCCCTGACCATCACCGCCCCCAGAACCTGCACCGGCCTCACGGTTGGTGACTCGATCGCGGTGAACGGAGTGTGCCTTACCGCTATCGAGATCGAAGATGACCGATTCACGGTTGAAGCCGTTTCGGAGACACTGCAGCGCAGCAATCTCGGTGATCTCGTTGTGGACTCGCCCGTCGACCTCGAGCGTCCGGTCGAGGCGGCAGGTGGCCGCTTTGACGGCCACGTCGTGCAGGGCCACGTCGACGGAGTCGGTGTCCTTCGGGCAATCGACGTCGAAGGCGACTCGCGCCGGATCCGAATCTCTACGTCCCCCGCACTCGCCCGATACCTCGTCGAGAAGGGTTCTGTCACCGTCGACGGCGTCAGCCTGACCATCACCGCCGTCTCAGACGTCCATGCGGCCGAACCCTGGTTCGAGATCGTTCTGATCCCGCACACGCTCGACGTCACGGTCCTGGGCGCCAAGGGAGTCGGCGACCGGTCCAATCTTGAGGCGGACATTCTTGCCAAATACGTTGAACGACTGATGGAGGCCCGTGTATGAACTACGCGAAGATCGAAGAGGCGATTGCCGCCGTTGCGGGCGGATCGATGGTTCTGGTGGTGGACGACGAGGACCGTGAGAACGAGGGCGATCTGATTGTCGCTGCCGAGAAGGTCACCTCGGAACACATCGCGTTTATGGTCCGTCACACGAGCGGCCTGATCTGCTTGCCGATGACGGGCGAGCGCCTCGACGAGCTGAAGCTGCCGTTGATGGTGCTCGAGAACACCGACTCGCACAAGACGGCATTCACGGTGTCGATCGATATCGCCGATGGCACGACAACCGGAATCTCTGCCGGCGACCGCGCCCGAACGATCAGAGCAGCCGTCGACCCCGCCGCCACGGCAGAGGACTTCCATCGTCCGGGACATGTCTTCCCGCTCCGGTATCAACCGGGCGGTGTCCTCGTGCGTCCCGGCCACACCGAAGCTGCTGTTGACTTGGCCCGTCTCGCTGGACTCGCACCTGCCGGCGTGCTGTGCGAGGTTGTCAACGACGACGGAACGATGTCTCGTGGTGAGTCCCTGATGGCGTTCGCCGACGAACACGAGATCCCCATCATCACGATCGAGGATCTCGTGGCCTACCGCTGGAGGAAGGAGGCCCTGGTGACCCGGGTGTCGGAGGCAGCGCTCCCGACAACGTCCGGGGATTTCCGCGCGGTCGGATATCGGGCCGTCGATACCGGTTCGGAGCACATCGCTCTGGTCCTCGGGGATGTGACCGGCCGCGACGACGTCCTCACTCGCCTTCACTCGGTCTGCTTGACGGGCGACGTATTCGGTAGCCTGCGCTGCGACTGCGGTGTTCAGCTTCGCGAGTCGATGGATCTGATCGCCGCCGAGGGCGAAGGAGTCATTGTGTATAACCCGACCCACGAGGGGAGAGGTACCGGGCTGCTCGACAAGCTCGCCGCCTATCGGCTCCAGGAGCAGGGTTTCGACACTGCCGAAGCGAACGTACAGATCGGGCATGCGGTCGACAACCGGCACTATGGCGTTGACGCACAGATCCTGCACGACCTGAAGGTTTCGAGCGTTCGACTGATTACCAACAACCCGGAGAAGATCGGGCAGTTGAAGGGCTTTGGTGTTGATGTCACCGATCGCGTGCCGCTCTGGGTCGGCCGCAACAGCCACAATGAGTTCTATCTGCAGACCAAGGAAGACAAGCTCGGCCACCTCGGGGGTGAGGGATGAACGGTCCGATCCGGGGTGACCTCGACGCGTCGGCGATGCGCGTTGGCGTTGTGCGTTCGCTCTTCAACCAACCGGTCACTGACGGGCTCCTGAATGGGGCGCTCGAGATTCTCGAAGAGGCCCGTGCCATCGATGTGACTCTGGTTGACGTTGAAGGCGCCTTCGAGGTGCCGGTTGTCGCTCAGCGTTTGGCCGGGCAAGGCTATGACGCGGTGATCGGCCTCGGTGCGGTCGTCGAAGGCGAGACCGACCACTACGAGTACATCGCCGCTCGCACCTCAGAGGGCCTGATGCGCGTCATGCTCGACACCGGGATCCCCGTTGCATTCGGGATCCTCACCGTGCGCGAACCCGAGCACGCCTATGCCAGAAGTGCCCCCGATGAACACAACAAGGGCCGCGAAGCCGCCGAAGCTGCCGTCCGCACCGCGAGCCTCCTCCGCAAACTCACCGAGTAGCCGAGCAGGTTCCTTTCCTTCCGCGGGAGGTGGCGGCTGCCTTGCGGGCAGGTGGCGGAGGGGGTCTGTCGCGGGCGTCGAGTGCCGGCCGAGGAATCCGTAGGAATCTTCGAGATTCTTCTTTCCCAGTAGCGGTTTCTGTCACATCCGGGAGGTAGGTTGCGGGTATGGGACATCATGGTCTCGCTACCGCAACGATCGAGGAACAGTTGCTCGACCATGAGGCGATCATCGCCCGTTCCCGAGCCGCACAGATGTCGCTGCTGCGGGAGTTGGACCGGCGCCAGGTTGCGTTGCGTGATGGGCTTCGGTCGTTGAAGGAGTGGGCGGCGGGTCGGATGGATCTGGCTCCTGAGACGGCTGGGATGCTGGTTGCGACGGCGTGGCGTCTGCAGGATCTGCCCGACGTCGACGAAGCCGTCACTTGTGGTGTGATCGGGTTTGATCGGGCGGTTGCGGTCTGTCGGTTCGCCGGGCGCAACGACTCGTTGAGACATTCTGGGTGAGACGGCGGGGTATGACGTTGCGGGGATCCGGATCCGTGCCGCCCGCCGGCGGCGTATGGCGCCGATCGATGAAGAGATCGGGTTCGACCAGCGTTCCGTGTCGGTGCAGGCGAACCTCGACGAATCATCCTGGACCCTGTCGGGTCGCCTCCCCGGCTATGCCGGCCGCACCGTCGTTGCCGCCCTTGAGGCGAAGGCTGACCGTTTCCCGTACGGACCCGCCGCGAATCCGTCGCGGACGACGAGGAATGCGGATGCGTTGTGGGCGATCAGCGAAGACGCGATCAGAGGAACCGACGGAGCCACGATTGGGAACCATGGCCCGGTGGTGTCGGTGTTTGTCGACGCATCCGAAGCCGCAGCCACGAACGGTGAGGCGGGTGTCACGGTTGCGGCGGGGCCGCAGGTCGGACCGAACACGCTCGCAGCGATCCTGTGTGACGGGATTGTGGAAGTCACGGCCCGTACCCCGGACGGGACACCGCTCGCCGTCGGTACGCCGGTCACGGGTGATTCCGCCCCGTCTCAGACGGTTCATTCTGCATCGTGACGGCGGGGTCTGCACCATCTCAGGCTGCGTCTCCCGGTATCGCCTGCAGGTGCACCACGCCACGCCGTGGTCTCAGGGCGGACGGACCGACCCGGGGAATCTGTCGACGGTGTGTTGGTTCCACCACCACGTCGCGATCCACGGCCACGGCTTCACCATCGACCCCACCTCGCCACCCCAACGCAGACGACTCATCAGACCGAGAAGCCACGCACCACCCCGCCGCACCACCTGGCGAGTCGCGTGACAGAGAAGCGGAGTATTCCGAGTCATCGGGAGTGCGGAATCGTTGGGCGCCGTGTCGTGGCGAGGTTGTCTTTCTCAGCGAATCGGCTACTCAACTACTCAGCTACCCACGCCCGACTGGCGACTGCCGACTCGCAGCTTCCGCAATTGAAGTAGGAAACGACCCCGTCTACTCTTCCGTTCACAATTGACGCAAGCGGAGGCGCCTGCTTCCCACCCTGCCACCGGTTGAGGTGCGCCGGGTCGCCCATTCAGGCAGCACTCGCGTCGTGCTGCCTTCTGTATTGGCACCAGGCGCCTGCTTCGTCGACACGTACGAGCAGGAGGTACTCCGATCAAGGAGCCCAGGGTCAACGAACGCATTCGGGTCAAGGAAGTTCGCCTTGTCGACCCGGCCGGAGAGCAGATCGGCATCAAGTCGATCGAAGAAGCCCGATGGCTGGCATCACAGTTGGAACTCGACCTTGTCGAGGTGGCCCCGGAGGCGCGCCCCCCGGTTGTTCGCCTCATGGATTACGGAAAGTTCAAGTATGAGCAGTCCGTCAAGGCGAGAGAGGCCCGCAAGAAGCAGACTCGCACCGTGATCAAGGAAGTCCAGTTCCGTCCCAAGATTGGGGCGAGCGACTTCGAGGTGAAGCGGCAGCGGGTGATTCGCTTCCTGCAGGACCACGACAAGGTCAAGGTCACGATGCGGTTCCGCGGTCGTGAGGTCACGCATCCCGAGATCGGGAACGAGATCCTCAGCCGCCTGCGCGACAGCGTTGCGAACTACGGAGAGGTCGAGACCGCTGCGAGGCTCGAGGGCCGGCAGATGACGATGGTCCTGGCTCCACTCCGCAATGCGGACCGAGTCGATGAAGACGTCGCTGATGAAGACGTCGTTGATGGAGGACGTCGTTGTGGAAACGAACGAAGATGTTGAAGCCGTCGCCGACGAGGTAATCATCGTCGAGGCGACGGACAAGTAGGAGAGTGGAATCGTGCCGAAGATGAAGACCCACAAAGGTGCCGCGAAGCGCTTCAAACGCACCGGGAGCGGGAAGGTACGGACCACGAAGGCGTGGCGCGGCCACAACCGCCACAAGAAATCAACGAGTCGCTGGCGTCGCGTCAAGGGCAACAAGATCCTCGATGGTGGAAACGAAAAGCGCATGAACCGCCTGCTGGGGAACTAGGAGTCAATCGATGGCACGTGTGAAGCGTTCAATCAACGCAAAGAAGAAGCGCCGCAAGGTAATGGATCGCGCCTCCGGGTACGGAGGGGCGAGGAGCCGCAGGTACCGCACCGCTCGCGAGCAGGTCATGCACTCGATGCAGTATGCGCACCGGGATCGTCGTGCTCGCAAGGGCCAATTCCGACGTCTCTGGATCCAGCGCATCAATGCGGCTGCACGCCTGAACGGCTCGACGTACTCCCAATTCATGGCGGGCCTGAAGGCAGCCGAGATTGAGGTCGACCGCAAGATGCTCGCGGAGATGGCAGTCAACGACCCGACGGCCTTCTCGGCACTCGTCGACGTTGCTGGAGCAGCGAACGCAAAGTGATGTCGTTCGGACGATCCGGACGATGTGAGAGGGACCCCGTCAGCGCGGGGTCCCTTCTCGTCTGATGCGCATCGAAGCGACGACCAACGCCAAGGTCAAAGCGGTCCGACGCCTGCATCGCTCTCGCGAGCGACGCCAGACGGGACGCGCGATCGTCGAAGGGCCCAAGCTGCTCGAAACCGCGCTCGATGCGGGCATTGTGCCGCTCGAGGTGTACACGACCGAAGAGGGGAGCCTCACCGACCGGTGTGCCACTGCGGGGTCCCATGTCTTCGAAGTGACCCGTTCGGTGATCGAGACGCTCTCGACGACCGTCGAACCGCAGAATTGTGTCGCTGTCATCTCGATTCCCGAGCAGCAAGAACCCCGGGTGTGCCGCACGGTGGTCGGCGTAGCGATCAGCGACCCGGGCAACGTGGGAACGTTGATCCGCACCGCCGCGGCCCTGGGATGGCAGATCGCACTCCTTGGCGGGGTGGATCCGTGGAGCCCGAAGGTGCTGCGAGCCAGTGCGGGAACGCAACTCTCACACCCCGCCGTTCATATTGGGTCGATCGACGACCTCGCGGCAGCCGGTCTGACCCTGGTGGCGACCACGGTGGCGGGAGGGCTTGAGCCGTCGGAACTCTCTGTCGATCTGCCGATTGCGCTCCTGATCGGGAGCGAGGCGCACGGACTTCCCAAAGCGGCAGTCGCCGCGTGCGGATACTCGGTGACGATCCCGATGTCGGGGGAGACGGAGAGCTTGAACGCTGCGGTTGCAGGTGCCATCGCGATGTTCGCGTTGAGTGACCACACCGAAAAGACAAGTTCCTAAGTTAGGCACTGGACATTGTCAGTCGAATTGCATAGTGTTCTCTCACACCCCGATGGGGCGGCGAATCGAGGAGCTGTGGATGTTCACGCCAAGGATCCCGAGAGTCGCTCTTGCGGCGCTCGCACTGGGGGCTGCGATAGCGATCGTCGGATGCACCCAGGTGTTGCCCGAACGCGTCGTCGTCATGAACGAATCGGGAGCGGTCGTTGCCGGTCTTCCGCTCGACGAGGTGGCCGCGGCCGGTGAAGCGATATTCGAGCAGAAGTGTGCGGTGTGTCATACGATCGGCGGCGGGCCCCTCGTAGGTCCCGACCTTGCCGCGGTGACGACCACGCGAACCCACGATTGGCTCGCGGCGTGGATCTTCGATCCGGAGACCTTCGCCGCAGGAGACGCCGACGCGGCCGAGATCTACACCGGTGCGATGCCGTCTCCGGATCTAGAGTCGGCGCAGGTCGCCCAGGTCATCGCCTACTTGGATTCCACGGCCGAGGTCGAGAAGTCAACGGAAGCGCCGGATGGACCCCGTGAGCTCTCTCCAGCCGAGTTCGATGAAGCTTCGGAGGTCTACTTCAACCGCTGCGCCGGCTGCCACGGGACCCTGCGCGTCGGAGCCACCGGTCCGAATATCGAACCGGAACGCACTCGTGAGATCGGCACGACGGGACTGCAGACAATCCTGACCAACGGCCTCCCAGGCGGGATGCCGGCATGGGGCGAGGCCGGGATCCTGACAGCTGAGGAGATCGAACTCATGGCGAACTTCGTGCAACTCGAGCCGCCGACGCCGCCGTCCCTCAACCTGGCCGAGATCACCGAGTCCTGGAATCTCCTCGTCCCGGTCGCCGACCGTCCGACTGAGCCGCAGACCAGCCGCGATTGGGAGAACTACACCGGAATCATCCTTCGCGATGCCGGCCAGGTGGCGATTATGGACACCGACGCGCACGAGAAAGTGGCGATCATCGACACCGGGTTCGCCGTCCACATCCTGCGATCCTCGGCCACCGGGCGCTACTTCATCGCGGTCGGACGCGACGGTCGGGTCACGATGATCGACCTCTGGACCGAGATCCCCGAGATCGTGGCTCAAGTTCAAGGCTGCTTCGACGCCCGGAGCGTCGACGGCAGCAAGTTCGAAGGCTACGAAGACCAATACATCATCGAAGGCTGCTACTGGCCGCCGCAGTACGTCGTGTTCGACGGGCAAACGCTTGAACCCCTGGTCGTCCACGACGTGCTGAGCCCGGACATCAACGGCGACGATCTCGACGAGGTGCGGGTCGCGGCGATCGTTGCGTCCCATTTCGACCCGGTGTGGGTCATGGGCCTCAAGGAGTCCGGCTACGTAGCGATTGTCGACTACTCGCAACCCGACTTCCCGATGGTGAAGAAGATCGCAGCCGACCTGTTCCTCCACGACGGAGGATGGGATCACACGGGTCGATACTTCATCACGGCGGCGAACGCACAGAACAAGCTGATGGTGGTCGATGTCAAGACGCAGGAACTCGTGGCAGGCATTGAGACGGGCGAAGTGCCACACCCGGGGCGGGGAGCCAACTGGGTGGATCCCGAGTTCGGATGGGTGTACGGCACAACACACATCGGCGAGGGCAAGCTCACGCTCGTCGGCGCCGATCCGGAAGGGAGTCCGGAGCATGCCTGGAAGGTCGTGCGAGAGGTTGAACTCCCGGGAACCGGCAGCCTCTTCCTGAAGACCCATCCGAACTCACCGTGGGTCTGGATGGATACGCCGCTGTCGAACGTGGTCGAGGAGAGCCATCAGGCCTGCGTGTACAGCAAAGAGAAGATGGAACTCGAGACATGCTTCCCGGTGGCGGATCACGGCCGCGTCGTCCACTTTGAGTATGACCGGGCGGGCGATGAGGTCTGGGTCTCGGTGTGGGACCCCGAAGGTGAGATCGTGATCTACGACGATGCCACGCTCGTCGAGAAGTTGCGCATCACAGGGCCATGGCTCATCACGCCGACCGGAAAGTTCAACGTCTACAACACCGCCAACGACGTCTACTGATCCGGAAGCTAGGCGTCCGCAATCGAGGTCGCGGCGAGTTCGGCGAGCAGGGCGTCGCGGGCCTTTGACCAAGCATCGTGGAGCGCGCACGGATCCGAGGCATCGCAGGTCTCGCCGCTCAGCACACAGGTGGCGGTGTCCGTCGTGCCCTCCATCGTCTCGATCAATTCGAGCACGGTGATGTCGCTGAGACTCACGATGAGGCGGTAGCCGCCGCCGGGACCACGGGTCGACGTCACCCACCGCTGCCGGACGAGTGGCGACATGATCTGGGGCAGGTATTGATGCGTGGTCTCGAGCATCTCGGCGAGATCGGTGCCAGACAAGCGATTCCCGTCGGCGTTCAGCGCCTGCAGGCCGCGGAGGGCAAGGTCGGTTCGCTTTGCCAGTTCCAGACGCATGGCGTCGGACTCTACACAGGCAGGCGGCGTCAACCGCCGGAGCCGCACGGTGCCCGAACCTTGCGCAACGCTGCGAGTGTTCTACGCTCCGGGCAATGAAGCCGATGTGCCGATTCCGTTTCGCGTGTACGGGCCCCCCGGCCCGGGCGAACGGACGCGGCTGAAGACCACCGCACACGCCAACGCCCGGGACCTGGTTCCGGGCGTTCTCGCGTCCGGACCGTACCCGCCCACACACAGGAGCAGGAGCTGTGGAACCCACCACTAACCTCTCGGAGCCAATGGATACCCAAGAAACACTCGGCCGCCTAAGGGCCGACGCCCCCGCGCTCATCGAACAGGTTGACTCGGTGGAAGCATTGGACGAACTCGCGTCCGAACTCACGGGCAAACGTTCCCCGATCGCGTCAGGCCGACGGTCGCTCGGGAGCGTTCCGGCCGAACAGCGACGAGATCTCGGACGAGCAATCAACGACGTGGCCGTCGAAGTGGATGCGCTCCTCGAATCCCGCCGGTCAGTGCTCGAGGCGGCGGAAGCGGCAAAGGCCCTCGCGTCCGACCGTGTCGACGTGACGCTCCCCGGCCGTGCTCCAGCGCGCGGTACGACGCACGTGATCCAGCAGGTCATGGACGAGATTGTCGACATCTTCGTGGCAATGGGATAT
>CAWAUO010000002.1:0-114008 GCA_963785245.1 uncultured Actinomycetota bacterium
CAGGAGCCGTGCAGCGCCGATTCTGGAGCGATGACCGCAACCGCCGGAGCCGCATTGAAGTCGTCGCATTTCATGTCCAGCGACACCCCGACCTGGACGAGTTCGGCTCCGTCGACCCGTCTGCAATGGTGGAGGGATCAGCGGAGGTCTAGCCTGCTCACTCATGCGAAGAGTCCAGGTCGCCTCCGCCACCGCCCTTGCCGCAGCAGCCGGCGCTGCCGTTGCCGATGCCGGTGGGAATGCGATAGATGCCGCCATCGGTGCATCGATTGCCTCGATGTGTACCGAGATCGGAATCATCGCCCCCGCCGGGAGCGGATTCGTCACGATCTGGCCCCACGGCGACGAACCGATCGTCATCGACGGCTATGCGGAGATGCCCGGACGCGATCTGCCTCCCGACCGGTTCGGGGGAGGAGGGCGGACGGTCGAGATGACCTACGGCGGCCACACGGAGACCATTGTCGGATGGGGGTCGGTGGCAACACCGGGCGCGTTCGCCGCCTTCGCCGAGGCTCATCGGCGATACGGAACGGTCGAGTGGAGCGCGATCCTCGAGCCCACCATCCAGATCGTCGAACAAGGGTTCCCGGTCACCGGGGCCTCGGCGGAGTATCTCGACCACTCACACAAGGTGGTCTTCGGGTGGGACCCGACCAGTTGGTCCATCACCCACCACCCCGACGGGTCGCCCGTCGCCGAGGGCGATCGCATTCACATACCGCACCTGGCGGACACGCTGCGTACGGTGGCTACCCGAGGTGCTTCGGTGCTCTACGAGGGTGAGATCGGGCGGCGAACCGTCGACGCGGTGCTCGCGGGCGGCGGCATCCTGACCAATGAAGATCTCAGCTCGTACGCGGTCGAGATCCGCACGCCGATCCGCTTCCAACTCGACGATTGGGAGGTAGCCACGAACCCTCTTCCGGCGGTTGGTGGCGTGGTCGCGAGTGCGATCCTGCTGCTTTCGTCGTCGCCGGAGTTCGACGGTTGGGTTCCGAGAGAAGTGGATCGAATGGCACGGATTCAGCGGGCGGTCCTTCGCTACCGTGCCGATCAACTCGATCCCTACCTCACCCGCAGTCGGGCGGCCGCCGACCTCCTGGCCTACGCCCGGGAAGGCGATCTCGCTGCTGTGGAGCGGTCGCCGAGCACGGTCCATACGTCGGTCACCGATACCGACGGAAACGCCTGCGCGATCACAGTATCGGCCGGCTACGGGGCGGGGGCTCTTGTGCCGGATACCGGCTGGTATCTCAACAACTCGCTGGGCGAAGTGGAACTCACCGCCGAAGGCTTCCACGGCCTGAAGCCCGGCACCCGACTCGTCTCCAACATGGCGCCAACCGTGGCGCGTCGTGGCGACGGATCGATCTTGTCGATTGGAAGCCCCGGGGCATCGCGCATCACCACCGCAGTCGCCCAGGTACTGCTCAACTTTCTTCATCTCGGAATGTCGCTGAGCGAGGCCGTTGCCCACCCTCGACTTCACGTCGAGGTCTTCGGTGGGACTCCGATGATCGCGCACGAGCCGGGCCTTGACGTGCGTTCGATCGACGGGATGACCGCGCGCCGATTCCCGGACCGCGCCATGTATTTCGGGGGAGTGCAGGCAGCGCTGTACGACCCGATCGCCGGCTTGTACGGTGCGGCCGACCAGCGGCGGAGCGGCGACACCGCTCGCGGGGGTTTCGACTGAGATGGACTACGAGGAGTACGCCCGGCTGTGTCTCGACCCGGTTCGGCTGGCGGCGCTCGGGCGCGCCGCTGAGGGCACGCTCACAGCCGAGGCATTGACCGATGGTCTGGACATCTCGCGTCGGCGCGCCCTCGAGACGATCGTGGGTCTGAGGTTGTCTGGTCTCACCGACGAGAACGATCGACTCCTCCCCGGCACGCTGCACGAGATCGCCGGAACCGTTCCGCAGGCCGAACCGGCAGCCGAGAGCATCACCGTGGGCGACTGGACGGCCGGTGAGGTCAAGGTCCTCGAGACGTTCTTCTCGGGCGAGGATCTCGTCGAGATACCGTCGAATCGCACCAAGCGCCTGGTCGTCCTCGAGCGCCTCGCCCAGGACTTCGAGCCCGGCGTCCGGTACAGCGAGGCAGAGGTGAGCCGGCACCTCGAGCACTACAATCTCGACTACGCCGCGTTGCGGCGCTACCTCGTCGAGGAGAATCTGCTGTCGCGGGCCGAGGGGACGTACTGGCGTACCGGGGGACGCTTTCTGGACGCCTCGCTGTTCGAACCGGGGCCCGGGAGCCATGAGGCGACGGCGATCTCCGCGAGAGGTCCGCTGCTGTCGACCTCCCGCGATGACGTCACGCTCGAGCCGTACGGTTCGGCGCACCGCCGGGCGCTGCTGCGGGCTGCCGATGACGAGCGCATCGCCGTGCACATGTCGGATGCATTCCCGTACCCGTACACACCGGAGGATGCCGACATCTGGATCGCCAAGTGTGCCGCAGAAGATCCTCCGTTGAATTTCGCGATCTTTGTGGGTGAGGAGTTGGTCGGCGGTATCGGATGCGAGCCCGGGGCAGACATCCGGTCAGGCACTGCAGAAGTGGGGTGGTGGCTCAGCCCGGACTGGTGGGGGTACGGCATCGCCACCGTGGCTTTCACGCGCTTCGTCGGCTACTGCTTCGAGGAACTCGATCTGCACCGCATCGAGGCCGGCGTCTTCGCCTCGAACCCGGCATCGGCGCGAGTCGCCGAGAAGGCGGGGCTCGTCCTCGAGGGCGTTGCCAGAGATGGTTATCGCAAACGGGGGCACCTCGTCGATCTCCTGAGCTATGGGCTCGTTCGATCTGAATATCAGCCACGCAGCGAGGGATCATGACACAGCGGTACTCATTCCTCAGATCTGGCGTTTGGATCGCTGGGTTCCTGATCGTTGCTCTCACCGTTGTGCTCTTCGTCAGCCTCGGGTTGTGGCAGATGCGGCGTCTCGACGAGCGGAAGGAATTGAATTCCACGATCGAGGCGCGGATGGCACAGGGGCCCATCGACCTGGCACTCCTCGTCGCTGATGCGGGTGTTGATCCCGCAGAAACGGAGTATCGGCGCGTCATCGTGGAGGGCACCTACGACGTCGAGCAAGAGATTCTGCTGCAGGCGCGGACGCTGAACAGCCAATCCGGACACAACGTGGTGACCCCGCTCGCCTGGGAGGGGGGCACGCTCGCCGTCAACCGCGGGTGGGTTCCGATCGACAGTCTCGGCCCGCCGGTGCCAGACGCGTCGCCTCCGGCAGCGGAGGTCGAGGTGATCGGCATTCTGAGGGCCAGCGAGGACCGAGGCCCCACCGGGGCAACGGGTCCTGACGGAACCTACGCGAAGATCGGTCGGATCGACCTCGTGCTCCTTGATCAACAATGGGGTCCATCGCTCTTCCCGATGTACCTGCAGCTCCAAACCCAGGATCCGACGGCAGGCGAGTACCCGATCCCCCTACCGCCTCCCGAAACGACCGAAGGAGCGCATTTGAGCTACGCCATCCAGTGGTTCATCTTCGCCACGATCGCGGTCGTCGGATTCGCGGCGCTGATCTCCACCACGGCCAAACGGCGCGACCCTAGGACTTCTGCGCGGCCTTCCACGCCTTCTTCCGCTCCTTGAGGTCGGCGCGATCGCCCGGCGATTCAATCTCCGAAATGTTCGGCCAATCCGGCATATAGGCCTCCCATCCTTCGGGCCGGACCCCGAAGCGTTGAGCGAGGACGGCCAGGTAGATCCTGGCCTTGTACTCACCGAAGCCGGGCAACTGCTTGAGACGGCGCACCAGCGTGCCTGCATCGTCGACGTCGGTCCATATGGCCGCGGTATCGCCGTCATACTCGGTCGCTATGTGGGCAGCCACGGCCTGCACCCGCTTCGACATGTTTCCCGGGAACCGATGGACGGCCGGCTTCTCCTTGAACGCCGCCTCGAGGGCTTCGGGATCCATCTCGGCGATCAGTTGGGGGTCGAGGCCGTCGATGCGGTCACGTACCCGTGACGGGCCGGCAAAGGCCGTCTCGACGGGCACCTGTTGGTACAGCACGATGCCGATGAGCAAGGCGAACGGATCGTCGGCGAGAAGCGTGTTCGCTGCGGCATCGTCGGTGTAGGGCAGGATGTCGCTCATGGCGTCCTCCGGGGTCGTTTCCGGCACCGTAGCCTCGAACGCGGTCGAAGGTAGGGTGCCACCGTAAGGAGGCACCATGACTGAACGGATCTACTCGACCAGGGCCTACGAACGGGCGATGTCTGCAACCGTGGTTGACACCGATCGGGAGGACGGCCGCGTTCTCCTCGATTCAACGGTGTTCTATCCCGGCGGAGGCGGACAGCCCTGCGACACCGGAGTCCTCGCCATCGGTGACGACCGCTTGGCCGTGACCCGCGTCACCCAGGACAGCCGGGGCGTGTGGCACTGGGTCAATGCGCTGCCACCGGTCGGAACCGTGGTGAAGGGCGAGATCGACTGGGAGCGGAGGTACACGCTCATGCGGACACACACGGCCATGCACGCGATGTGTGGCGTTGTGTGGGAACGCTTCCAGAGTCCCGTAACCGGCGGCAACATGACACCTGGAGAGGGTCGTCTCGACTTCGAGATACCCCAATGGGATCCCGAGGATCGCGAGCCCATCGAGGCAGAGCTGAACCGGCAACTCGCATTGGCACGGAGCGTCGAGGTCTCGTTCCTCGACCGGGCTGAAGCCGACCAGGACCCGAGTCTGATCCGCACCAAGGTCAGCCTCCTGCCTCCGTCGCTCACGACCGTGCGCGTGATCGACATCGTCGGTCTGGATCGTCAGGCGGATGGTGGAACGCATGTCGACTCGACCGGCGAGGTTGGGGCAATCCAGATCACCAAGACCGAATCGAAGGGCAAAGGGTTTCGCCGGATCCGGTTTTCACTCACCGGCTGACTCAGGCTGATGTGGCGTTCGCGCTCGCCTTGAGTTCGACAAGCAGGCCCTCGAAGAAGCGAGCGATCGCGGTCTCCGCAATGCGATGCATCGCCATGCGATCCACGACGGCCCCGATCCGGCCGAGCGGCGGTTCATAGGAGGCGAGGAGCGAGATCATTGTTCGTTTGTCGTCGATCGGCTCAATCTCGAGATCTGCTGTGATCGCCGGGTAGACGTCGGCGTGGTCGATCGGCTCCCACGCCAGTTGAACACGGCCCATCGGCAGAGGGCCCGGGACGTCGGAGTAGTCGGCAACCCGGAAACAGACGTCCTTCACGAAGTGAACCCCAGCCACATCCATGTCGAGGTGTGCGTCCCCTTCTTGCAGCCAGTCGACGCCGATGCGGCGTGGGGCGTCCAGCGCCGGGAGCGCACGGTCGGTCAAGAGCGCGCGCACGGTGGGGTAGGAGACCCCGACCGCGTTGTAGAGCTGGACGTACTGTTCGTGCATCATGGTCATGGAACCACCGATACCGCTACACCCGTAGGGGCTTGGGACCCTTCGATGGTGGGACCTTGGTCCCCGACTGATGGAGCTCGCCGTCGGGGGCGGCGACGGATTTGACCCCCTGACGGCACACACCACGTTCGCGAAGAGCCAGTCTGCAGAACAGCGGCGGGCGATGGTGCGTGTGAGCTCGACCACGACTGTCGGATATGTGACAGAGTGGAAAGGACTCGCTGCCGGACGCGTTGCACCAATCGACGGCCAGAGGAGGGCGTGTGAATCGACTCGGCATCGCGACACTCCTCGCGGCTGGCGCACTCTTCGCCGCCGCGTGCGGAGCGACTTCAGAAGACGAGGCGGTCGGGATTGAACCGGCTGCAACAATCATCGAGAACACCACGACGACCACAGCAGGGCTGGAAGGCATACCAGACGGACCTTCGGCGCTCACCGATCGGAATGCGGATGCGTTCCCCAACCCCCAAGTGCCCGTCGACGAGATCATATCCGGCGGTCCACCTCCCGATGGCATACCGCCGATCGACACCCCGGTCTTCGCCGACGTCGCCGACAGCATCGGCCAGCTCGATCCTGCCGAGGCGGTTGTCGCTCTGGAAATCAACGGCGACGCCCGCGCCTACCCGGTGCGAGTACTGATCTGGCACGAGATCGTCAATGACACGGTCGGTGGCTCCCCGGTCTCGGTGACCTACTGCCCCCTGTGCAATTCGGCGGTCTCCTATCACCGGGTGGTCCGTGGCGTGGAGACCACGTTTGGTACCTCCGGTAGCCTCTATGCGTCGGCATTGGTGATGTACGATCGTCTCACCGAATCGCTGTGGACCCACTTCGACGGCCAGGCGATCGTCGGTGTGCTCGCCGGGGATCAGCTCGAACCGATCGCGTCTCCCCTTCTGTCGTGGGAGGAGTTCGTTGAGGCGTACCCAGCGGGGAAGGTCCTCGACTGGACGGAGACCGGATTCGAGCGCGACTACGGACGGAATCCGTACGAGGGATATGACGACCCCGACACGGATCCGTTCCTCTTCCGCGGTATCGTCGACAATCGCGAACGGGCGAAACAGCGGGTCGTCGGCATCAGCATCGACGAGGCCTCAGTCGCGTACTCCATGGAGCTGGTGGCCCGCGGCGAGCGCAGCGTGACGCCGGGAACCGTCGGCGACCGGGACCTTGTGATTCTCTGGCAGGCTGGCCAATCATCCGCTCTGGACGACTCGCGGATCAGTGGGGGAGACAACGTCGGTTCGGTCGGCGTGTTCATTCCCGTCATCGACGGCGCTCAGCTGACGCTCACGGCTGGGGGTGACACCTTCATGGATGAGGAGACCGGGAGTACGTGGAATATCGCAGGAATCGCCATCGGCGGCCCCCTCGAAGGGTCCCGTCTTGACCGGGTTGAGCACCTCGATACGTTCTGGTTTGCGTGGTCGACCTACCGGCCCGGCACCACGCTCGTCGACGGTTGAAATCACACCGCCGTATTTCGCCCGGTCAGAGCGGTTTGACAATGGGGGTAGTTTCTGAGTGTGTGTTGGTGAGCTGTGCCGGGAGGTTTCTGTGTGGGTGTGGAGCGACGAATTGGTGGATCGGTTCCCTGCGGTGGGGACCCAGGAGCGGGGGAACCTGCCGTTGGTTGCGTATGCGATCGAAGGCGAGACGGACCTCGAACTGCTCGCCGAGGCCGTGCTGGCAGCGCCGGTGCGGGAATCGGCGAATCAAGGTTCTCTCAACCATTCCGAGGCTGCGGAGGCGCGGTAGCATTCTGCTCGTATGAGCAGTCCGGCGGTCGCGACCGGCGACCTCACGAAGCAGTACCGAGAAACGCTTGCGCTCGACGCGGTGTCCCTCTCCGTTCGCCGTGGATCGGTGTATGGCCTCGTGGGTCCAAACGGCGCAGGCAAGACCACGCTGCTGGGCATCCTCTCCGGCTTGCGGCGTCAAACCGCCGGAACCTTCTCGGTTGACGCGGCACGAATCGGTGTGCTGTCGGATACACCGAGCTTCGACTCCTGGTTGACCGCACACGAAGTGGTCGATCTCTCCCGGTCACTCAATGCTCCCGACACCGAGGACGCCGCCGTCGATCACGTGCTGCACCTCACCGGCCTGTCGGATGTCGCTCGACGCAAGGTTGGGGGATTCTCGCGTGGGATGTTGCAGCGGCTTGGTCTCGCGGCAGCGGTAGTGGGAGAGCCTGACGTCCTGCTGCTCGACGAACCTGCGGCCGCGCTCGACCCTGCAGGGCGGCGCGAGGTGCTCGACATGATCACGGCCCTCCGGGGTACGTCGACCGTGGTGTTCTCGAGCCACATTCTCGATGACGTCCAACAGGTCTGCGACACGGTTGGCATCCTGAAAGCGGGCCAGATCGTCTACGAGGGAACCCTCGCGGAACTCGTGAGGAACACCGGCCACGACGCCGCATACCACGTTCGGATTCGGGGCAGCGGGGACGGATTGGTCGGCGTATTGAGGTCCTGCGAGTGGACGACCGGCGTTGAGTTGGATGGCGACGTGATCACCGTCTCGGCTTCGAGTGCCCCGGTGCTCGAACGCGAACTCATGCGGTGCCTCGCTCGCGCCGACGTGCCGATTGTGTCGGTCGCGCCGATCGAGCGGAGTCTTGAGGATGTGTTCCTCGAGGTGACGCAATGACCCTCTGGCGTCTCGAGGTGACTCGGCTGATTCGCTCATATCGCATCTGGATCCTGGTGGGCATCTTCGGGTTCTTCGGAGTGCTCGGCCCGCTCACGGCTCGGTTCCTCCCAGAGATCGTCGATCGGCTCGGCGGCGGGGCAGAGATTACCGTCCCCGATGCCACGCCGGAGCTTGCCATGGCACAGTATCTCGGCAACGCGCTCCAACTCGGTTTGCTCGCGATCGCCTTCGTGGCAGCCCTCGCCCTCGCTTTCGACGCCAAGCCGGAGATGGCGGCGTTCCTCCGGACGAGAGCCACGATTCCGCAGATACTGACGCCCCGGTATGTGCTCAACATGGCCGCTTCCGCCGGTTCGTTCCTCTTGGCCTCAGCCGTCGCATTCGTCGTCACCGCCGTGATGATCGATGTTCCGAACGTCGGGGGGACCATCGTCGGTTCGATGCTCGTTGGCCTCTACATCTGTTTCGCTATCGCGTTGACGGGCCTTTTTGCCTCGGTCGTCCGCGGGGTCCCCGGCACGGCGCTGCTGACCATCGGCGCATTGATTCTGCTCAGCATCGTCGGCCTCCTCCCCGCAGTGGGGCCGTGGTTGCCCTCCGACCTCGTCGGTAGCTATGACGCGCTCATCGCCGGGGGCGACTTCGTCTATTGGCGAGCCGTCGCCACGGCGCTTGTTCTCTCCGGCGCTGCCATCGCGGTGAGCGTGCATCGGATGGAGCACCGCGAGGTGTGATCCCCATCCCAGCCTGAGTTCTGCTGTAGGGTTCCATCACTGTGACAGAACGGACTCGTCATTGTGCCTGGTGTGGGGGAGCGTTCACGTACGCCGCCGGACCGGGACGCCCACAACGCTACTGCCGCACGTCCCACCGTCAGCGCGCCTACGAGGCTCGCCGTGAGGCCAAGCGACGAGACCTCGGGCCCGATGAGGTCCTCATCAGTCGCCGAACCTGGGAACGACTGCGCGACGCGCTCTACCGACTCGAAGCTGCGGCGGAAGACGTGGCCATCGATGTCGGTGCGGGACGAGCGACCAAGCAGGACTATGTTCAGGCTCTGGGTCACCTCTCGGCTGCCGTGCGCGATCTTCAGGACGTCGCCGTCGAGCCGACCGCTCTCGGCGCAGAGCCCTAGGTTGGCGGTTCGTCGCCGATGCCGAGCTCCGCAACAGCCAGTTCACGGAGGCGGTACTTCTGGATCTTGCCGGTGACCGTCATCGGGAACTCCTCGGTGAACCGGACATATCTCGGCACCTTGAAGTGCGCGATCCGGCCCCTGCAGTGTTCGACGACGTCTTCCTCAGTGAGCTGCGATCCATCGCGCCGTTGCACCCACGCCATGATCTGTTCGCCGAAACGGACGTCCGGAACGCCGATCACCTGTGCATCCACGATGTCCGGGTGGGTGAAGAGGTACTCCTCGATCTCGCGGGGATACACGTTCTCTCCTCCGCGGATGATCATGTCTTTGAGGCGTCCGACGATCTTCACGTACCCGTCGTCATCCATGACGGCAAGATCCCCGGAGTGCATCCAGCCTGCGGCGTCGATTGCGTCGGCGGTTCGCTCCGGTTCGTTCCAGTAGCCCTTCATCACCGAGTAGCCCCTGGCACAGAACTCGCCGGAGGTGCCGCTCGCGACTGTGTCCCCGAGTTCGGGATCGACGATCTTGATCTCGACGTGCGGGTGGGCGACACCAACGGTTGATACCCGGAGATCGACGGGATCGTCGCGCAGCGTCTGTGTGGAGACGGGCGACAGTTCGGTCATGCCATACGCAATCGTCACTTCTGCCATGTTGAGTTCGTCGATGACTCGGTTCATCACTTCCGTCGGACACGGCGCGCCCGCCATGACGCCCGTACGGAGGCTCGACACGTCTCGCTTCTCCAGGTCTTCGTGTTCGAGGGTGGCGATGAACATCGTGGGGACTCCGTAGAGGCTCGTGCATTCCTCTGCCTCCACTGCTTCGAGTACGGCGCCGGCATCGAAGCCGGGGAAGGCACCACCATCGCGGCGCCGTGCGTGGTGCAGGCAAGGTTGCCGATGACCATGCCGAAGCAGTGGTAGAACGGCACGGGGATGCAGACTCGGTCGTACTCGGTATAGCCCAGGCGTTCTCCGCAGAAGAAGCCGTTGTTCAGGATGTTGCGGTGCGTGAGCGTCGCTCCCTTCGGGAACCCCGTTGTCCCGGACGTGTACTGGATGTTGATCGGCTGATCCGGGTCGAGCAGCGACTCCCGTTCCCAGAGTTCCTCGTCGGGTATTGCCTCACCGGCGTCGAAGAGGTCGTTCCACTCGGGTGAGTCGAGGAAGAACGCCTGTTCGAGTTCCGGAACGGAGTCTTCAACGGCGGCAACCATCGCTCGGTAGTCCGATGTCAGGTAGGAAGGCGCTGAGATGAGGAACCTACAACCAGACTGGTTGAGCACATACTCGAGTTCCGACGTTCGATAGGCCGGATTGACGTTGACGAGGATCGCGCCGATCTTGGCGGTCGCGTACTGCACGGCGACCCACTCAGCATTGTTGGGGCTCCATATTCCGACGCGGTCACCGAGTGCAACGCCGAGACGCAGGAGGGACTTGGCGAGCCGATCGGTGGCATCATCGAACTCGCGATAGGTGCACCGGATCCCTTGGTGGCGGACGATGAGCGCGTCCCGTTCGGGGAAGCGTGCCGTGGTGTGCTCGAGATTCTCGCCGACGGTCTCGGTGAGGAGCGGGACATCGGTTGAACCGTGCGCGTACGAAAGTTGCATTGCCTGTCCTTTCCGACGTCCACAACGTACGGGTCTCCAAGGCGGTTGACCAGGGACAAGGGTCACATCGGATCGGGCTCTCTGCTGGCCGCACGTCGGAGTCCCCGAGGCTGTTTGAATGGTCCGATGCGCGATTGGGCCACCATGCCGAAGGCTGAGCTGCACCTCCACCTGGAGGGTGCGATCCCGGTCCCGACGCTGTGGGAACTCATCGAGCATCACGGAGGAGACCCGCTGATCAAGACTGAAGCACAACTTGTCGATTGGTTCACCTACCAGGACTTCGCCCACTTCATGGAGACCTGGAACTGGATGAACGGGTTCCTGCGGACCTACGACGACTTCACGTTCGCGTCCGAAGCCGTTGCCCGACATCTTGTTGCACAGAACATCATCTATGCCGAGTCGTTCTTCTCACCCAGCGACTTCCGTGACCACGGTCTGGAGCCGCAGGGGATCGCGGAGGCCATTCGAGCGGGTCTCGACCGGGTGGATGGTGTCGAAATCGCGTTGATCGTCGATCTGGTCCGGGATCGCGGCCCGGAGGGAACCGCGCAGACCCTGGCCGCTATCAAGGAAGTCTCGGCGCAGACGGGCATCATCGGAATTGGGATCGGTGGATTCGAGGCCGCACATCCGCCCGAGCAGTTCGCCGACGTCTACAACGATGCACGGGACGCAGGCTTCCGTCTCACCGCGCATGCAGGCGAGGAGGCTGGACCTGAGAGTGTGTGGGGCGCCCTGTTGACGCTCGGCGCTGAGCGGATCGGCCACGGTGTCCGCTCGATCGAGGATCCTCTGTTGGTCGACTACCTCGTTGACCGGCAGATCCCCCTCGAGGTGTGCCCCACGTCGAATCTCCGGACGGGCGTGGTCGCCCACTGGGATCAACACCCCGTCGGTCGATTGATCGATGCAGGGGTCAGAGTCACGATCAACACCGATGACCCTGCGATGTTCGATACCAATCTGGCCGAAGAATTCTCGATCCTCGAGGGTCAGTTCGGACTCGATGATGCCGCGATCAAGCGTCTCTCGCTTGCCGTTGTGGAGTCGTCGTGGGCCGATGAGCCAACACGGGTGAACCTCACAGAACGGGTCGAGGACTGGTGGGCGGCGGGCTAGCATCGCCCGATGGGATTCATCACATTGACCACGGACTTCGGTACGCGGCAGGGGAGTGACGGCGTTCTCCACGGCGCCATCTACGGCATCGCTCCCGACGCGAAGATCACCGACCTCTCGCACGAGATCAAGGCGCAGGACATCCGAGAAGCGAACTTCGTGGTCAACAACAGTGCCTTCTACTTCCCACCGGGGACGGTCCACGTGATCGTGGTCGATCCGGGCGTTGGGACCGACAGGAAGCCGATCGCGGGGAGAATCGGTGAGCACTACTTCGTCGCACCCGACAACGGCGTCCTGACGGCATGCCTGGAGCGCGCCGAGCGCGAGGGATGGACCACGGAGTTCGTCGATCTCGATCGCCCGGAGTACTGGCTCGAGGGGGTCACGATGACGTTCCACGGTCGCGACTTGTTCTCTCCGGTTGGCGCGCACCTGGCCGCCGGTGTCCCACTCTCGGATCTCGGCACACCGATGGACGACCCGATCACCATTCCGATCTGGGGCGCCACGCAAGCCGACGACGGAAGCGTCTCCGGCGAGGTCATCTACGTCGATGACTTCGGGAACGCAATCTGCTCGATCCTGCCCGAGGAGATTGCTCATCTCCCGGTGCCCGACGGCGTAGAGGTTGAGCTCTGCGGTGCGCGGATTGACGGCATGGTCCGCACGTTTGGCGACTCCGAGTACGGCACAGACACGTTGATCGCCCTCTGGGATTCCAGCGGCTATCTGCTCGTTTCGGAGAACAACGGCACGGGCGGCAAGGTCATTCAGCCCAAGCCGGGCGATATCGCAACGGTGTGTGCGAAGGTCTGAGGCCTAGAGCCGCCCAGCTTCGATGATTCGCTGAAGGAACTGCTCGGTGCGCGCCTCGCTCGGCGAGGAGAAGATCTGCCCTGGTGGACCGTGTTCGAGGATTCGTCCCTGGTCGAGGAAGCACACCTGATCGGCGACGTCTCTGGCGAAACCCATCTCGTGGGTGGCGATCACCATCGTCATGCCGTCATCCTTCAGCCCCCGGATGACGTTCAGGACCTCAGCCACCAATTCGGGGTCGAGGGCCGAGGTGACCTCGTCGAACAGCATCAGTTCCGGTTCGGTGGCGAGGGCTCGGATCACCGCGACTCGCTGTTGCTCTCCGCCGCTGAGCCGGTCCGGGTACTCGTCGGTCTTGTCCGAGAGGCCGAAGCTCTCAAGCAGCTCCCGCGCTTTGTCCTGTGCATCAGCTTTGCTCACGCCGTGGACCTTGCGGGGGCTGAGCGTGATGTTGTCGAGCACCGTCATGTGGGGGAAAAGGTTGAATGCCTGGAACACGATGCCCATCTCTTCCCGGACCTGGTTGGCGTTCACGCCAGATGCCGTGATGTCGGCGCCATCCAGGAGGATGGTGCCCGCATCGATCGGGACGAGGAGGTTGACGCATTTGAGCATCGTCGACTTGCCGGACCCCGATGATCCGATCAAGCAGACGACTTCGTGTGGCTGCACAGTGAGATCGACTTCCCGCAACACCGCCTTGCCTTCGAACGCCTTGGAGACGCCCTGCAGTTCAAGCTTCGACCTGGTCATGTGCTCACCGATTGCTTCTTGCGTCGGTCACGGTTGGTATACCAATCCGTGAACCTGGCAACGGGGACGCTGACGAGGAGGAACAGCAGGGCAGCTGCGATGTAGCCCGTGTAGTTGAACGTGCTTGCCGCATAGATGTCGGCTTCACGCACGGCCTCACGCACTCCGAGAACCAGCACGAGCGCCACATCCTTCTGCAGACTCACGAAGCCGTTCAGGAGCGCCGGGATGACGTTGCGTATTGCCTGCGGAACGATGACGTGGCGCAAGGCCTGGCCCTGAGTGAGGCCAAGCGATCGCGCCGACATGCGCTGGCTCTCGTGGACCGACTCGATGCCGGCTCGATAGACCTCGGCGGTATAGGCGCTGTAACTGATGATCAGGGCCGTGAGTCCCCAGAACAGCGCACCGTTGGGCACACCGGGGAGCTGGAGCGCGGGGATTCCGAATCCGAGGAGCAAGATCAGCAGAATCACCGGGATGCCGCGAATGAGATCGATGAAGATCACGGCCAGAGCCCGCAACGGGAAGAACGCCGGCCCCCGCAGTGAACGAATCATCGCGATCAGGAGTGCCACGGCGAGGATGATGACCTCGGCAACGAGGAACATCTTGATGTCGAGCCAGAATCCGCGGAGGATCTTTGGGAACACTTCAACGAAGCGATCCCAGTTGAAGAACTGTTTCTGGACGGCCGGCCAGGCGTCCGAGGTGAGGACCACCCAGAGGACGACGCCGATGAAGATCATCGACGAGGCAAAGGCGATCAGTGCCGCGCGGGTTCCCTCCTCGCGACCACGGGGCGCGCGCGGGGGCCCGAACAAGCTCGGGCCCCCGCCGACGTCCTCAATCGGCTGCTGGCCGGTCATTCAGTACTAGCCGCTGATGGTCTTGATGCCGCCGCCCTGCGTCATGTAGAGATCCTGCAACTCCTGGAGGGTGCCGTTCTCTCTCAGCGTCTCGAGGGCTGTGTTGACACAGGGAACGAGCGAGTTGCCCTTGGCGAACAGCAGACCGTACTCGTCCGGTTCTGCGGCGTCGGACTCGAAGGCGCCTGCGATGATGGAACCTTCGACCTGCGCAGCGGTGATGAAGTATCCCGTCGGGAGATCGACCACGAGGGCATCGATCTGGCCGGCGTTCATCGCTGCTTCGAGGTCGACGTTCTCGTCGTAGACGTTGGGCTCCGTGTTGGGCTTGATGACGTTGTCGATGAAATCAAGGCTCGTCGTGCCGATCTGCGCTCCGAGGATCGCGTCCTTCAGGTCATCGACGCTTGTTGCCGATGCGTACGGCGAGTCGGGATACGTGATGAGCGCTTGTTGGGTTACGTAGTACGGAGAGCTGAAGTCGACGACCTCTTTGCGGTCTTCGGTGATCGAGTACTGCTGGAGGTTGAAGTCCCACGGCTTGTCTCCGGGAGCGATCGCCTCGTTGAACCCGATGCGGGTCCAGACGACATCGTCCTTCGCGATGTCCAACTCCGCAGCGATGGCGTACACGAGCGCGGACTCGAATCCGATGCCGGATTCGGGCTCGTCGAAGAAGTCGCCTTCTGGCGTGCCGACCCATGGCGGGAACGCCGGCTCGCCCGTCGCGACCGTGAGCGTGCCGGGTGCGACCAGGTTGAGATCTGCGAGCTCACAGGAGCCTTCAGGGGCCGTTGGTCCCGGATCGACGCTGTCGTCACTGCACGCGGCAGTGATCATCGCGAACGCAACCAGGAGAGCGAGCAGGATGGTGCGGGTGGTATGGCGTCGTGCCATGTGAACCTCCATGTGGATTACCCATCCGAGCATAGCCATGCCGGGGACCGCGGTCGGTACTGCTGGTCCGTTCGTGTTCGACCCCTGGTCCCGGGGGCCGTCTCTACGCATCGCGGCGCTGGAACAGGTAGGCGAACGCCACCTTGGTGTACGCGACGCCTCGCCCACTGAGGTGGAGGCTTTCCGGTGTGATCGTCACGGGGCGCTTCGGTATCAGGTACCCGTCGAGATCGCGGTCGGTGACCGTGTACTTTTCGCCCCGCGACTTGACGACCGCGACGAGACGGTACTCGGGATCGATCGACGCCATGGCGGCATCGCCGTGGCTGGAATTGACCAGCAGGTGTCCGCCGCGACGCAGATACTTCGTGCAGTACTCGGATACGAACCCTGCGTAGAGGGAGACAAGAAGGTCACCGTGGTTCGCCGGGATTGGAAGATCGGACGTGTAGTCGGCGTGGATGAAGCGCCACTCTGGGGATGGTCCGGTTGTCCGGTGTTTCCTGATGAGTTCGTCGACGCCGTCGCGGTCGCTGAAGAACTGGTCGGCGCGGCGATCGACGTCGACGTAGGTGACGTCATCGAACACAAATGATGGGGCAACGTCGACGTATGAGCCGGGGTAGACCACCGACGATGCCGAGATGGTGCTGCCGACGGCCGAGAACAGTCGGTGTCGGTCGCCGGTGTGCTGGTTCTGTTTCGCCCACAGCTTCCGGGTGCGTTCCTTCACGATGACTCCCCGGTGTCTTCTCGAGTGCTGGTGGATTCCGTCTGTTGGTTCTGCAGGGGTGCAGCCGCCGTGATGACGGTCGCAGTGAGCCCTCCGATGGGCTGATGGTCGACGTGGGTGGCCGTAATCCCGGCATCGGTGAGCAGGCCGACGATGTGGTTTGCGTCGACGGGATCGGGCGCGTGGAACGACTCTCGGTGGTGGTAGGGGTGCCGATCATTGGTGAAGTCCTCATCGACGAGGACCAGGCGCCCGCCCGGCTTGAGGACCCTGACGAGTTCGCAGATCGCGGGGGCAGGGCGTCGAAGTGGTGGGTGGCGTTCACGGAGTAGGCTCGGTCGATGGAATCTGTCTGGACCGGGAGGCTCTCCGCTGCTCCTTGGCGAATGTCGATGATCGCCCGTGAGCGCTGCCAGAGACGCCGGACCCGCAGGACTCCACGCACGAGTGTGGACGGCTCGACAGCGATCACCAGGCCATTCGGTCCGACGTGCTGTGCGGCGGTCATGGTTGCCGGTCCGAGACCGGGCCCCAGGTCGAGGAGCGTCATGCCAGGCTGTGGATCCACCAACCCGACGACGGCTCGATTGAGATCCGAGGACCAGAACTCTCTGACTGAGCCGAGCAGGCGGAGGACGGAGGAGGGGGTCCACCCGTGCCTGTGGTGGTCGTTCGTGGTGTGTTCGTCCATGGGACGCTCCTCGTGTGGATAGTGGATTGCTAAACGGCCGTCGCCGGGAGCGCTAGTTCGGGCTGTTCGGAGTCTGGATCGGCCGAGTGTGGCGGCTGCCCCCGATCCATTCGCGAGAGGGCCCAGAGGGCACCGAATCCGGACACGGCGATGATCGGAAATACCGTTCGGAGACTGGTGCGATCCGCGACGATGCCCAGGGTGATGCCGCCGACACCCATGAGCACCTTGAACAGCATCGACTTGATCGAGACCGCCGTGGCCCGCAGCCGCGAGGGCAGGCGCTGTTGGATGTAGGGGTTGAGGAGCGGCCCTTCGAGCGTGCCGGTTGCCTCGAGCGCGACGAACATCGCTGATGCGATGACATAGCGGGGGCCGTACAGCAGCGGCACGGCAACGAGGAGGATCATCTTCGTGACGATGCCGGACGCGAGGAGCACGCGAAAGTCGAACCGGCCGAGCCGCGGAATGATCAGCGACACCACGGCACCGACAAGAGCCGCCCCCGCGGTGACGTAGCCGATTCCCGCGACGGGGAGGTCGAGATCGACGAGGAGCGGTTGCCAGAAGCCGTTGTCGAGAAACAGCAGGGCCATGAACGCCGTGGCCACGAACGCCAATCCGAGGTTGCGGTCGCTCTTGAGGAGTCGCATGGCCTCGCCGGTCTGCTTGAACGTTTGGCCGAGAGCGGTGGGGACGGTGCGCCGCTCGGGGGTGTAGTGCTCGGCCATCAGTGTCAACCCGGCTGCCGTGAGGAGATAGCCACCGCCCCAAATGAACCAGAGGGGGCGAATGCCCCACACGGCAACGATGGCGCCGGCTGCGAGGGGGCCGGCGACCATCCCGAGATACATGATGGCCTGATTCTTGGCATAGAAGGCCGTGATCAGATCGCCTCGGTCGTAGTGGTACAGGTTGTCGATGGCCCAGGCATCTTCCGCGCCGGAGAAGAACGTGAACCCGATGCCGTTGATCGCAAACAGCGCGAGCAGGAGGGGATAGGAGTCCGTGAGACCGAGTCCGATGGCGCTCACACCGGCAATTGCCAGTCCGGTGATCACGGACCACTTGCGCGAGTAGGAATCGGCGACGACGCCGGTCGGTACCTCGAAGAACACGGTCCCCGCGGTCCAGACACCGATCAGCACGAAGTACTGCGAGAACGTGAAACCGAGATCGAGGAAGTAGATCACCATGAACGGGAACACCGCCATCGTCGTCACCGCCACGAACATGTAGACGTAGAAGGGCCCCAAGAGCCGTGCTTCGCCCCTCTGGATTCGTTCTTGCACGCCACACCTCCACGAGTGACCAGCGGTCAGTGATCGCGCGCTGCAGTATGACCGCTGGTCATTCGCTTGTCAAGCCGGTATGGTGAAGCCATGCCATCTACCGCAGAAGGGTCGGGCAACACCCGGTATCAACCTCCGGAAGTGCGCCGCCGGCAGATTCTCTCCGCCGCCGCGCAGCTAGCAACCACCGACGGGCTCGAGGCCACGTCAATTGCCAAGGTTGCCGAGACCGCCGGTGTGGCCAAGGGTTCGATCTACCTCCACTTCGCATCTCGCGATGACCTGGTTGACGCCCTCCAGGCGCAAGTATGGGCCCAGATGATGGAGACACCGCGCGTCATCGCAGTCGACGCGAACTTGCTCTGGGCCGAACGCCTCGACGCCGTCGTGGCGCACTGGATGCGCTACGAGTTCGACCATCACGATCTATACCACGCCGTCTTTCACGCCGTCGCTACCGACAGTGAGGAGCCCTGGCACGAGGCACGCGCCTTGCTTGGTCAACTCGTCGCAGGCGGGGTGGCGGCCGGCGAATTCGACTGCGGCCAGATCGGCACGGAGACGGTTGTCGAGTTCCTCCTGCATGGCTACGCGGGACCGTGCTACCACCATGCAGAGATCGACACGGTCATCGGAGACATGCAGCAACTCTTCCGACGAAGCGTCGGGGCGCGGCCCGCATGAAGTCGCAAGGTCAACCCGTATCGTCACAGTGACGTAGTGGGGTTGGGGTCGGTTGGTTGGATGGCGGGGTAGCGGGGTTCCGGGTCGATCAGAGGTTCGGTCGACCGAGACGGTCTCGCTCTTCGTCCATTCGGTTCAGCTCGACGCGTCCGGGGACCAGAATCGTCGGATCCGGAGTGAAGTCGAGAGACTCGTCCCGACCGGCGTAATCCACGGCGTTGAGAATCGCCTTCATGGCGTTCATGCGCGCGAGCGGCTTGATGCTGGAGCGGATGATCGTCCACGGTGCTGCATCGGACGAGGTGCGCTCGAGCATGCGGTGCTTCATCTCCGTGAACTCATCCCAATACTCCTGCGCCTGGACGTCGATCTCGCTCAGCTTCCACTGGCGAAGCGGATCGTGGACCCGGCGAGCGAAGCGTTCCGCCTGCGTCTCCTTGTCGACGCTGAAGTAGAGCTTGACGAGGACCGTGCCTTGCCGCACGACATCCTTCTCGAACCCGACCACGCCGCGCAGGAAGTCTCGATATTGGCGCTTCGTGCAGAAGCCGAACACCGGTTCGACGAGGGCCCGGTTGTACCAGGATCGGTCGAAGAGGACGATCTCGCCGCCCGAGGGGAATCGTTCCACGTATCGCTGAAAGTACCACTGCGTCAGGTTGTCGGGCGTCGGCTTGCCGAGGGCGACCACGCGGTATCGCTTCTCGTTCATGAATCGGGTGATGCGGCGGATGGTTCCGCCCTTGCCCGAAGCGTCGCGGCCCTCGAAGAGCACCATCATCGGAATTGCCTCGGCCTCGAGGTGACGCTGAAGCTTGAGCAACTCGATCTGGAACGGTTTCAGTGGATTGTCTTTGGCGGCCGCAAGCTTGAGCTTCTTGTTCTGCGTCTCGAGTTGGGCGATGCGCTCCACAAGGGCATCAGCTTCCTGTTCTGGATCGGTCTTCAGCTCTTCAGCAACCACATCGCCTCATTTCTGTATCGACGAGCATACCGTGTTCGAGTAGGGGCCACCGAAGAGACTCTCCGATGCTTCGGCGGGCGCATCGGAGCCTCATGATGCGAGCCTGCCGGCCCCAGGCCCGGGGCGCATCACCCCAACCGGGTACTGAGAGCGAGGCCACGCCACGGAAATACCCTCTTCCTCCTGTCTCCGGTCCCGTGCGAAATGCCCATGATCCACGGTGCTCCCCTGGAGAATCGCGGACTCTGGCTGCTGTCGGTTGGTGAGTCGGGAACCCCTGGTGCTCTTGGCGGTGGGGTATTCTGCCATCGCTTGCTGCCCGTTGTGGATGGGTGCTGAACGTGGCCCGCCTGCACGAAGGCTGCACTCTTCCTTCAGTCTGTCCTTCGGTGAGGGCGACCCTGCGGGCTGCGTCCCAGGGTCGAACAGCGAGCCCATCCGGACGACCCGATTCGGGTGGTATCGAGGTGCCCTCGAGATGAGACGGTCGCCTGAGCGGGCAACGAATGGGTGGGCGACCTCGCCCCGTCCACGATCCCCGCTGCACCGGTCAGCGCCTCTTCTGTACCCCAGAGGAGAAGGGGTGCCGATCTCCGTGCGGTGGTTGGAGGAGTGAGGCGTACCCGTGGCAGCAAGCGAGTATCTGCTCGGGTGTGCCCCGACCATCACGGGTACGCCTCCACCAACCATACGTGCCGAAGGTGAAGCGCACCCGTGATTCTTGGGCCAGGGCGAGGATGCGAATCTCAACGAGGAGGGGGAGGCGAATATCCCCCCTCCCCTCCTCGGCTGTCTGGGAATCAGACGATGGCTGCGGCCACGGTGCCGTGGGCACGACGGTCACGACGATGTTGCGGAATCTGTAGACGCCCCACTGATTCGCTGAATCCGCTGCAGTCTTCCCCTCGACCGTTGCGGCACCAGCGAACTGGTTCTCCGCCATGCGGTGCATGAGTGCAGCCATCTGCTGACGTGTCACGAAGTCCTCGGGGCAGTAGTCCGTATCCTCCGGCTTGCAGCCATTGGATACTCCGCTGGTCTTCATCCAGTTGATGTCTTCCACTCTCTCCTTTCGCTCAGTCTCCCAGCTCCATCGTCGGTGTGGTCAACGGAAGGATTCGACGGGACCTGCGACGGGTGCACCACCCTTTCCGGGTAGTGCTGCCACCTCTGCATGCCATTGGATCGCCGGGACGTAGTCGAACTCAGTGTCCGCAAACTCAGCGAGGCCTTCCGGGGGCCGTCGCAGATCAACGTGGTGGCACTCCCGATCCGGACGTTGGGGTCACGGCATCAAGGGAATGAAACGCAACGAGCGGAGGTGTTGCTCGGCAGGATCGCCCTATGACGTTGATCAATACGTCACAGTGACACTAATGCTCGATGTCCGGACACTCCGGAGGAGAGCGGTTGTTGGGCTGCCGAGGCAGAGCAAGGAGAAGATCAGGATGGAACAGGTGAGGTCGGCATTCAGGGACGTCGCTCTGGCGAAGGTCGTCTGTCGGACGGATGTCAACGGCTCCCTCGAAGACGGCCGGGAGTTGCTCGCCGTCGGAACGGCCCGGTCATTGTCGATGAAGGAGGCGCTGCTGCCGACTTCGTTGTCGGACTGTCCGGTTGACCGGGGCCGCCTGCGTCTGTCCTTCAGTGGCAGGATCGATTCAGTGATGCCGGCCGCTTCCAGTCAGTGTGCCCATAATCCACGTTATGTCAAGTAACGCGTGTGGCCCCCGGTTCTTCTGGTGGTGGGCGCTTCCCCGGTCCCTGCCATCGGTCCCGCCTATCGACGGGGACGATGAGGTCTGACCCATGCGACTTCGGCCGTTCCCTGCTTGGTACGTCGCGACGGGTCCGACGGTTCGAGCATTTGCCGCCCGCACGCCCGGCGTCGGTGGTCGGCCGACCTGCTCCACCCGTCAGGAGGTGTCGTCCGAGTCTGGGCATGGTGATGTCCCGGCCGGGTGTCAATCTTCGACTCGGCGGATCCCCCACCTCACTCCTCGCCCGCGGGCCCGTATCGTCACTGTGGCGTAAGCATGGGTTGATGGTCGTTGGTCCGATTGGTGGTCTGCCGCTGTTCAACGGTCGCGAAAGCCCTTGCCGGTCAGAATCTTCGGGACAGATTTCTCGATCCGCGCGCTTCGTGTCGTGGCCTGCTTGGCGCCTGAGAAGTGCAGGTTGTATTCGCGCTGCCGACCCGGGGTCAACGCCTCGAATGCAAGCCGGAATGCCGGGTCTTCGTCAAGGCGAACCTGAAGCTCCTCGACGAGAACGGGCTCTGGCGCGGGGCCCACCTTCATACCCATACTCTCTACCACGATGGCCTCCTCGATGTACGCCGAGAGGACGTCGGCGAGGCGCACCACGTCCTCAGTCGACCTGAGGCAGATGCGGAGGGCCGATCGGGAGTGAGGGCCTTGCTCTTCGAGAACACCAGCAAGATCCTCCAGAAGAGCGCCCTTGAAGAACATGAGGGCGAGGAAGTCCTTCATCTCCTGGAGGATGACGATGTTCTTGCCCCCATGGGTGTAGCAAGGCTTGCCCCACTTGAGCTCCTCGGTGAGCCCACAGTCCAGCAAGATCGGCCGCAGGGCGGCCATCTCATCCGGCCACTGCTTCGATCGTCCGATGTAGTCGTCGACCTTGGGACTCGTCGTCATGTGGGTGATTGTACGGACCGGCGTGCGGATCCGAGACTCCACTGAGATGCGCTGCTCTTCATTCGCATAGCGCCCGCGTCCATGCGTCGTAGGGTTGCAGCATGAGATCAGTGGCGTTTCTGCGCGCAATCAACGTCGGCGGTCGCCGGGTTGCGAAGGACGAGTTGATTTCGGTGTTCGTCGACCTGGGATTCGCGGACGTCGACGCGTTCCTGGCCAGCGGGAACGTGCTCTTCACCCCCACTCCCCCGGCCGATGCAGAAATGATCGCCGGCGCACTCGAAGAGGCGCTCGGCTATCCCGTGCCGACCACTGTTCGCTCGTCCGACGAGGTGCACCGCATCGCGGAACGCGACCCCTTCTCCCCTGAGGAGATCGCTGCGGTCGGCGGCAAGCCGCAGGTCATCCTCCTCTTCACTCCCCCGACCGACGTCCAGCAGCAAGCTGTCCTGGATCGTGCGCACCCGGCGGATCGGCTCGTCTTCGACGCACAGGAACTCCACTGGCTTCCTCCCGGCGGCATCTCCGACAGCGCCCTCGACCTCAACGCCATCTCGCGCGAACTTGGTCCGATCACCGTGCGCACCGCCAACACGATGGTTCGGCTGCTCCCGAGACTCTGACCGTGCTCAGCGAACACCGAGCCGCCGATGCAGGCAGCGACCCGTGTGACGTCGCGGCAACCTGTTCACCAGTTCCCGTGGCGACCAGCTGTCGGCGGCCTGCCTCCTTCTGCCCCGAGGGCGATGATCCCATCCGATTGAGCGATCACATCGAGATTGAGCTCGCCGCCTGAGAGCGTTGAGAGCCGCTTCCCCCGTGGAAGGTAGTCCAGGCCGACGTCGCACAGCCGACCGAGGCCGGCCTGGATGCGCGACTGCTCGAAGACGCCCCGGTCTGCAGCGCATCAGAGTCGAACACCGTGTCCCATCGGTGGTGTCGCGTGTCACCCCAATCGTCGAGTCCCGGGAAGAAGGCATCATGGAATCCATTCAGATCAACGACCCCGACTGCTCCCTGAGCGAGCCGGAATGTCAGATTGCATGCACGTTGACCGCTCAGCGTGACTACGAGGCAATGACCGTGGCGCTCGCGGCAGCGGACATTGACACCGACGTCGTCAAGATCATCCACGGTTCCGATGGAGCCGACGATCTTGTGCAGATCTACGTACCTCATCCCCGTCTCGGTGGCGAAGTCCTGCAGTGCCTCGATGCCGTCGCCGCCATCAGGATTGTGCTCGGCGTAGTCGGAGACCACGAATCCCGACAGGCGGTCGACGGCGCCAGCGAGAAGAACCGCGTCGGCGAATCGAGTGAGGATCGCCTGATTGCTTCTGTCTCATCGAGATCCGAGACCTCGGTGGGGCCATCTACCTGAACGCGGCCACTCTCGGTCGAGTCTCGCAGCTCCTCGATGACGTCCCAATGCTCGATGAGCTTGGCGGCGTCGTCGGTATCGAAGATGTCGGCGGTCGCGTCGCAGGGCCGCCCATCATCGAACACGCGGATGATCTGGATGTCGCCTGTTGGATTGCGTCGGACGAAGTCGGCGAAGAACTCGATGAACCCTTCCTCGCAGTCCTTGACCGGAGTGGGGTGGTGGGTGTATCGGTTTCCTGCGTAGGTGTTGATCGCCTCGACGCAGTCCCCGTCACGGATCGCCTCGAGGTAGAGGGCTGTTGCGTTGTCCGGTCGTTGTCCCGCAGTCCGGATTCATCTCCGCTCGGCAGGTCTGGCGTCCGTACAAGCGACTTCGTCACGGCCGCTGTTGGCGGCCTCAGTCTTCGTCGTCCGCTTCGACACCGGCAATCATGTTCTCGATCAGGGCCATCACCGTCATAAACCACCGGTCCTGCATCAGCTCTACGTCATCGAAACGCTCTGCGGTGCTTTGTGACAAGACCGCATCGACGTCGTCACCTAGGTCCGGTTGACCGAGTCGCCCCATTTGAATCTCAACGAGGGAACGCAGCTGCCGGGCATGCTCCGTGAGCAGGTCGGTGGACGATGCGAAGGTCTCATCTTCCATCAGCTTCACCGAAGTCGACAGTAGCGCCTGCGAACGGACCAGAAGGCGGATCGCGACGACTGCCTTGACGTTCTCAGGTGGTTCCTGACCCATCTCCCCGTACGCCACGATCGGCGTGAGCATGTCCTGGATCATGGCCTCGAGGTCGCCGCCGATGTCCGGCGTGTCGTTCACGGTGTTCTCCCTGGATCGTTGCGGCCATCCTATGGGTCCCGCCGGAACCAGCAGGACCCGGGACCTCGTCGGTCCGTGCCCTTGATAGAGTTCCCGCATGATCGCACCGATTGATACGCGGCGCCTCTGGGTCGTCTACTTCGAGGGGTTCGACTCCACATGGATCGACTTTGGGGACTCGGAAGAGGACGCAATCGAGAGCGCTCGCGGGATCGGTTGGGACAAGCCGATCTCCGATGTCCGCTTGGAGCCGGTCATCGCCTCTCGGGCTCTCGGTCTCGAGCATCTCAGGCATCGTGCGATCCCCAACGAGAGTCCGGACGCAATCATGCTGAAGGTCTACCCGTACGTCACTGGATGCGGGACGAACATTGGGGAGTCATGGGTGTGGCACAGGTGGAGTGAATACGTGGATCACCCGTCACTCCTGTGTCCCGACTGTATTCCGTCAGCGTCTGCTGCGACCGACGGCTGAAACGCGATCTCGTCTTCGAGAGACCTGCTCGGTCTCCCCGGGGACCACCGCCTCTAGTCACCGTCGACGTGGCCTCGTAGCCTCACGGCAGGTCGCGAATCTCAGTCGGAGGTGAAGATGGACCCAACCCGGGTCGACCATTCCGCCCCACGACGCCCAAAGGCGATCTCCCTTGCCGCGTGGTGCCTGGTTGTCGTCTCAATGGCGTTCGCGTACTACTCCCTCGTGCCGCCACCGGCGGTCACTGCCGACGCGCCGGACACATCCTTCTCTGCGGAACGGGCGATGCAGCACGTCGCCGCTATTGCAGGTCAGCCGCACCCGATGGGCTCAGCTGCAATTGCGGAGGTACGCAGCTACCTGATCTCTGAACTTGAGAAGCTCGGCCTTCGTCCCGAGCTTCAGCCCATCACCGTTCCGGACTACTTCGGGTCGGACGGACCGGTGACGGTCGTCAATGTGATGGCAAGGATTCCGGGGCGCAGCAGCACCGGCTCGATCGCTCTCATGGCCCACTACGACACGGTCCCGACCACGGCGGGCGCCAATGACAACACTGCCGGTGTGTCGACCGTATTGGAGGCCGCCCGGGCAATCCTCAGCGGACCGGCCTTGCGCAACGACGTCGTGCTTCTCTTCACCGATGGCGAGGAACCGGCTCCCCAGTACGGCTCCAACGCGTTCGTGTCCGATAGTCCGGTCTTCGACGAAGTCGCGGCTGTTGTCAATCTCGAAGCCCTCGGCGGCTCAGGGCCGTCCATGCTTGTCGAGACCAGCGGACCGACTACATGGCTGGTTGATCGCTATGCCGCCGAGGCGCCGAACCCGACGGCGTACTCATTCATTGGTGCGACGACGGCACTCATTGGGGAGGTGGGAACCGACTTTGATGCGTTCCGCAACGCCGGGGTGCCCGGCTTCCACTTTGCCTACATGCGCGGTTCCCCGATCTACCACTCCCCTGCCGACGACCTGGATTCGGTCAATCATGATTCGCTTCAGCACCACGGTTCGAACTCACTTGCGATCGCTCGATACTTCGGCGATTCCGATTTCGCCGCTGTGTCGGATGCCGGTGAGTCGGTCTACTTCACGCTCCGACCGTTCTTCATCCAATACCCGGCCTCCTGGTCCATCGCCGCCGCACTCGTGGCATCGATGCTGCTCGTCCTACGGTGGTTCCGCACCCGGCGACCGGTGCGCTCGCCATGGCGAGTGGTGCGCGGCACCGGCGTCGCCCTCCTTGTGACGCTTGCTCTGACCATCATGTTGACCCTCGCGTGGATCCTTGTCACCGTCGTCCGGCCGACGCCGATTGTCGCCGAGAGCTATGTGTACCTCTTCTGCCTTGTGGGGTTCGGGGTTGTCCTGGCACGGTGGATGCACGGCACGGCGATTGTGGAGCGGTACTCCGGTGGATACGGGTTCGTGGTGTTGTGGGTCGGCCTCGGTCTGCTGACGGCATTCCTCTCGCCGGGATTCAGCCCTCTCTTCGCGCTCCCGGCGTTGGCTGCGGCGACAGCCGTGAATTGGGACCCCGGTGGCCGCAATGCGCAGGTACTACTCAGGTTCGGGCTGATCGCCGTGCCAACCGTGGTCCTGATCACTCCTGCTGTGGACTTCTTCTTCCAGATGGGTCAGCCACGTCCCGGCAATCCTGATTCCAGCATTCCAGCGGTCGCGGCCGTCGCCTTCCTGCTCCTGGCGCTGGCCGGCGGCCTCCTCTGGTCCGGTTGGATATCGTCGTGGTACAGCGGCGGCTCGCACGGGCGCCACGAACCCAACGAGCAACCCGGCCGGCAGGCATCTCACTACCGAATCGAACGACGACACCTCACCGTGCACCGAAACAACGAGGGCTAGCCTCGACGCCACATGGATACCCACTCACCAGACGAACGACTACGAGCTGACATTCGGCGCCTCGGCATGCAGCTCGGGGACGCACTCACCCGACAACACGGCCCAGAACTCATTGGTCTCGTCGAAGAAGTCCGCTCCCTCACCAAGGCCACGCGCGGCGAACGAAGACGCAGCTGCGGCATCCAATCTGCACGACGTTCTCTCGGAACTCGACCTCGATCATGCCACGAACCTGGTACGGGCGTTCTCAGCCTATTTCCATCTGGCGAACGTCGCAGAGCAGACGCATCGCATCGACGACCTCGCCATGGCGGACCGTGGACGCACGTTCGCCGACACGGTCGACAGGATTGTCAGCTCCGGCCCAGATCCCGACCTCGTGGCCGAGATCATCGAGCGCCTCGAATTGCGGCCGGTCTTCACCGCCCATCCGACCGAGGCGGTCCGACGCACCCTCTTGACAAAGCTCGGCAGGATCGCCCACCTGCTGACCGCCCGCAACGGCGCCGACCTGTCCACGGCGAAGCGGAAGAGGATCGACCGCAGGATCGCCGAGATCATCGATCAGATGTGGCAAACGGACGAGCTCAGGGCCAACCGACCGGAGCCGATCGATGAAGCCCGATCCGCGATGTTCTACCTGGACCAGCTCGCCATGGACGTGCTCCCCGATCTCGCGGAAGAAGTCGCGATCGGTCTCGAACGCTTGGGTCGCGGCCTCGACTCGCCCCTGGCGCCGATTCGCTTCGGGACCTGGGTAGGCGGCGATCGAGATGGGAATCCCGCCGTTACCCCCGAAGTGACAATGCGGGTGCTCGAAGCGCAGCATGACTACGCCCTGCGCGGGCTCATCTCCCAGGTAGAGACGCTTGCGAAAGAGCTCTCCTCGTCGTCGCGGCTGCGCCGGGTCACGGATGAACTCAACGGGACGCTCGAGGCTGATCGCCAGGTACTACCAGAGGTGTGGCTGCGATTCCACTCGCTCAATCGGGAGGAGCCCTACCGGCTCAAGTGTGCCTACATCCATCAGCGCCTTGTGAACACACGCGTCCGGTACGCTGCGGGGGCCCGACATGTTCCGGGTGAGGACTACAGCAGCAGCCAGGACCTGCTCGATGAACTCGGCGTGTTGCACCGCTCCCTCCATGCTGATGCGGGACAGCTCATTGCCGATGGAGTCTTGCTTCGGCTCATGCGAACCGTCAGCACCTTCGGCTTTCACCTGGCGACGATGGACATCCGCGAGCACTCCGCTCGTCACCACGAGGTCCTCAATCAGCTCTACGGCAGGGTCGGTGTCGACTACGGCGCCACGACCGGCACGGATCGTATCCGGCTCCTCAGCGACGAGCTGAGCGACGCTCGCCCGATCGCCGCACCGACGGTTGCTCTCGCCGGGTCGGCCACCAACACGATTGGGACATTCCACACCGTTCGAGATGCTATCGATCGATTCGGGCCCGCCACCATCCAGTCCTACATCATCTCGATGACCGACGACGAGGCGGACGTGCTGGCGGCTGCTGTGCTGGCTCGTGATGCCGGCCTCATCGACCTGTACAGCGGAGTCGCTCGGATCGGCTTCGTTCCGCTCTTCGAGACCATCGACGGTCTCCGTCGAGCAGGCGATGTTCTGGACAGCTTGTTGTCCTGCGCGCCGTACCGAGAGATCGTCAGGTTGAGAGGCGATGTCCAGGAGGTCATGCTCGGCTACTCGGACTCGAACAAGATTGGGGGTATCACGACGTCGCAATGGGAGATCTACAAGGCCCAACGCCGCCTCTACAACGCCGCCCGCCGGCACGGCGTCTCACTGGAGCTCTTCCACGGTCGAGGTGGGACAATTGGTCGTGGTGGCGGACCCACCCACCAGGCGATCCTGGCGCAGCCATTCGGAACGGTGGACGGACGTGTGAAGGTCACCGAACAGGGTGAGATCATCTCCGACAAGTACGGCCTGCCATCGCTGGCCTATCGCAATCTCGAACTGGCATTGTCGTCGGTACTCGAGGCATCGCTCCTCCACAGGCAGGCTCGACAGCCGAAGGACGTGCTGGACCGCTGGACCTCCACGATGGAAGCGTTCTCAGAAGCAGCGTTCACGAGCTATCGAGACCTCGTGGAAGCGCCAGGGTTGATCGAGTACTTCCTCGCCGCGACACCCGTGGAGGAGCTCGCGGACATGAACATCGGCTCCCGACCCTCGCGGCGTCCGGGAGGTGGTGCCGGACTCGACGACCTGCGGGCCATCCCCTGGGTGTTCGGCTGGACACAGTCGCGCCAGATCGTTCCCGGTTGGTACGGAGTCGGCACCGGACTGGAGACGATGCGCCACAACGGAGCGTGGGACGTCGTCGAGGAAATGCACGACCAGTTCCTCTTCCTCCAGACGTTCATTTCCAACGTTGAGATGATGCTCGCAAAGACTGACCTAGAGATCGCATCTCGCTATGTCCGGGAGCTGGTGGACGCCCGGCACCATCACTTCCTCGATCGCATTCGAGGCGAGTACGAACGCACGGTTGTCGAGGTTCAACGGTTGACCGGTGCTGGCATTCTCGACCGCTTGCCGGTGCTCCAGCGGACCCTGTCGGTTCGTGACCACTACCTCGACCCCCTCAATCTCCTCCAGGCCTCGCTGCTTGCACGGCGTCGTGCCGGGGAGGATGACCCCGCCCTGGAACGGGCTCTTCTGCTCACGGTGAACGGTATCGCAGCAGGGATGCGAAACACGGGATGACTGCGGCGGCGCGCATGCTGGCGGTCATTCGTCCACGGTCACGAAGTCGATGAGTTGTTCCACGGCGTTGACGAGCGGCGTCTCGATGTCTCGGTAGGAGTCGACCGAGCCCAGAACGCTCCTCCAAAAGGACCCCGACGGCACGTCGAGGCCGAGGCGGCGAACAACGCCTTCCTTCCACGGTTCACCGTGCGGCACCTCCGGCCACGCTGCAATGTCGATCGCTCGGGGTTTGACAGCAGCCCAGATGTCGACGTAGGGATGACCGCAGATGAGCACGTTGCGATCCCGAATCGTGTCGGCGATGCGGGACTCCTTGGAACCATCCACCAGGTGATCGAGGAGGATCCCAAGGCGGCGGTGAGGCCGAGGACGAAAGCCGGCGACCGCCGAGGACAGGTCATCGGCTCCATGCAGCGGTTCGACCGCCACGGCTGCTTCTCGGAGGTCATCGCCCCAGATCTTCTCGATCAACTCGGCGTCGTGGATGCCCTCGACCCAGATGCGGCTCGCCCGAGCGGTGCGCGCCCGGGACGCATCTCTCTCGATGGAACCGGAGGCGCCGAAACGGAGCGCTGCCCGCTTGGTGGCTGCAGGTTCTCGCATGGCGACGCGAGAACCGTTGTGCATGAATGCGCCGTCATGGGCCGGGAAGGATTGCTGCTCGCCCCACTGACTTGTGAGGACGACATCGCCACCCTGGGTGAATTCAGCCACGGTTCCCGCAAAGCCGGAACCGGTGTGCTTCAGGGTCATTCCGGCTCGAACTTCGAGCAGGCGGTACTCCCGCTTGTTGAAGTCGGCGAGCACGTCGTCCTGAGCCCATCGGTCCTGCTTCGGCATGGCCGGGCAGCGTAGCCCGGGTCGGGCCAACCCCTGCGTATCGGTCGGCGGTTCCGCAGCGGTCGCGACCGCTGCGTCTCGTTGACTAGGCCAAGGGCGCTGCGGCGAACGGTTCGGCGAACCGTACGCACCACACCATCACCGTGCGATGCACAGCTGGGTCGAACTCCGGTGGCAGTTCGTAATTCTGGCCGCCGACGTTGCCCTTGATCTTCCCGAGGTCGAGGTAGTCGGGCGGAGTTCCTCCTTCGTAGTCCTCGGTCGGGAGGACCCAGACGAAGAGATCGGGGCCATTCTGGATGTCGGTGTCGTCTTCGAACCGGAGAACGTATCGCCCGTCTTGTTCGTAGACGGTTGCCGTGCCTTCGGCCGAGTGATCGATGCCGTAGAAGCTGCCGGTAATCACCTCAACCGGTCCCGATGGTGCCGCGGTCGTGGTTGTGGACGCCTGCGTCGTCGACGTCACCGTGCCTTCCGGCGCCGTTGTGTCGGTCGGAGGTGTTGTTGTCGTCGTGGTCGTTGGCGGGGCGGTCTCCGTCGTCACCGTGGTGAACGCGTCGGCGAGTGATTCATCCACCGCGTCGTCGACAAAGAGCTTGTCCGGTCGGAACGCCAAGAAAGCAAGGACGACGACGGCAATGCCGACGCCGGCCAGCAGCCACCGATAGCGCTTCAGGAAGTTGGCCATGTTGGTCCTCTCGTAATGTCCTGGTGACAACCACGAGCGTACGGAGGAGTGTTCCAGATCGAGCGGGTGTTCCGCGTTTGTTCACATACACACAGAGCGTTCAGTCGGCGTGCGGTAGCCTCTTGGAGCCATGAACGAATTCATCCTCACCCTGACCTGTGCTGACGCCCGCGGCATCGTCGCCAGCTTCGCTACCGGCCTGCTCGAACTCGACGCCAACATCATCGCGAACAAGCAGTTCACGGATCATGCGACGAACACCTTTGTGATGCGCACCGTGTTCGAGGACGACCTCGACGATCCAGGGGCGATTGCCGCTCATCTCGAGGATCGGGTGCGGGAGTTCGACGCAACGCTGCGGGTGCGTCGTGCGGACGATCACCCGCGTGTCATGATTCTGGTCTCGAAGTACGACCACTGTCTGCTCGATCTGCTCATTCGGCACCACTCGGGCGAACTGAAGGCCGACATCCCGATCGTCGTCTCCAACCATGAGGACCTCCGGTCAACGGTTGAGCGCGAGGGCATCGAGTTCCGCTACATCCCGATCACTCCCGACACGCGTGACGCAGCCGACGCCGAGCTGCTTGCCCTGATCGACGAGCAGAACATCGATCTCGTCGTGCTCGCCCGCTACATGCAGATCCTCAGCCCCGAGGTCTGCGACCGCCTCGCGGGGCGCATCATCAACATCCACCACTCGTTCCTGCCCGGCTTCAAGGGAGGTCGGCCATACCACCAGGCATGGGAACGCGGTGTGAAGCTGATCGGCGCAACGGCCCACTATGTCACCGCCGAGCTTGATGAGGGCCCGATCATCACGCAGGATGTCACGCCCGTCAATCATGCCGACACGCCCGTCTCCATGGTCACGGCCGGGCGCGATATCGAGCGTCTGGTGTTGTCAAGGGCGGTGCGCGCCCATGTTGAGGAGCGCGTGTTCCTCATCGGTCACCGGACCGTGGTGTTCTCCTAGAAGAAACGTGGCTACAACGGCGCTTCGGCAGTAGCCGCGATGTCGGCGAGATCCTGCTCAAAGGCCTTCTTCGTGGCTTTGGCGAACAATCGCCCGACGGTCGCCGACATGACCTTCGATATAGTCCCGGTCGCCGTGCCGCTGAACGTCATCGTGAGGAGACTCCCGTCCCCGTCCGGTTCGATGAGCTGTGAAGTCCGGTACTCGGTGCCGTGGGAGTTTGCTTCGACCACATAGGAGCGGCCGGGCTCGAACTCGGTGACCCACATGTCCTCGGTGGCCGTGCGACCAAACAGGGTGCGCGTCTCGCGCCACGTCGTGCCAAGCCCGAACCCGGTGCCGTCATCGAGTCGCTCAACGCTCTCGATTCCGCTGACCGTCTGAGGGAATGCCTCAAGATCGGTCATCAGAGCCCACACCGTCTCGGTCGGTGCGTCGATATGCCTCGTACAAGTGACTTCCACGTGATCCTCCCCAGACTGCGTCCGAAGGATATCCGGTCGCGGCATTGGCGCAAGAGCCGGTGCCCCCGGTCCGCTCCGGCGGCTACCAACGGGCGCGGGCCTCTTCGGCGAACCCGAGGATCTGCTCAACACGGAGGACCGAGCCGTCGCCATCGGGGACTGTTCCCGTCCAATGACCAAAGACCTGATGCACTTCGTTCGTGAGCACACCGAGATTGGTGTTGGCGTGCCGGTCGTGGAGCGGCGTCAACATCAGGTCGAGGGTCAGATCTTGCGACCGGACCTGCCACGGTTCGAGCGGCTGATCCCAGTCGTAGAGCCACTCGAGCTCTTCTCCGATCTTGAGCAGCCGACCATCGATCAAGATCCCGTTCTCGGTGAAGCCGGTGTTGTCGGTCCATTTCCCACCAATCTGCACACCAACGACTTCGCCGCTCGTCGTGTGGCCGGCGCCGCCGCCCCAGTTCCATTGGGTCTGATAGGGCCATCGCCCCCGGCCGATGTCGAGAATCCCCCATGCCTCGCCAGCCGAGCCACCGAAATCGATCGTACGGTCGCCAAGAGTGACGGAACCAGTCGCCGGTCGCGCCTGGTGCTTCGAGGTGAACTGGAACTGGGTCTTCGACCAGGGAATCACCACGTTGAGTGATTCGTGTCCGAGTGGTGCCGCAACGGATACCGAGAGGCTCGCATTGGCGCCGTTCTTCTCGATCCAATGCGCCGATAGATCGGTTGCGTTGTCGCCGTAGTCGATGGAGACACCCAGATTCCGGCTTGAGTATTCGAGCCGACCCGTAGCCGGATCGTCCGGCAACTCGATGCCGCGTCCGAGTGGCACCATGGCCGATCGACCGCCCATTCGATGGGTCGCCGGCTCGAGCCAGTCAACGGTCACCAATCCCAGGTAGTCGATGTCGGCGATGGTGACCGCGACGACGAGCTCTTCTGACTGGATCGCCCAGTAATCCCAACGCTTGGTCCGGCCCCATCGGCCGGCAAGGTTCGCTCGGTGGAGGAGCGACCGCGACCAGCCTCTCGCCGCTGGATTGAGATGCAACCCGTCAACATCGCAGAGGTCGATCGCTTCGGTGATTTCGTGTTCGCGCGTGGTCACGGCACTAGTCAACCATGTTGCACGCAGGCCACATTCGAAGATCAGGCATTGAGTTCGTCGATCTCGGACTGCGCGGCCCGTGTGAGTTCGTCGCGGTCGACTCCCATGCGTGCAAGGGCCCGCGCGGTGTTCCCGTACTCCATCTGTGAGGCCACGAGCAGCAGGTAGGCCCCGGACAGACACGATTTGTCCCGCTTCACGAGGTTCACGACCTCCGGGAACACTTCTCGAGCGGACGGTGCGCTGCGATAAACGGCGGCGGGTCGGTCCGGCGGCCCGGGTAGCCGGTCGTCGATCCCCGCTCCGGCTTCGTCGATGCCGACGGAACGCAGGGCCTCATCGTGCTGTGCGACGACGGCTGCTCGGAACTGGTCGGGATCGGCCCCGGTTCGCTCGAAGACGCGCCGCGCCGAGCCTTCCTCGAAGTCGAGCGACGCCAGGATCAGGTGTTCAGCCCCTGGTTCCTTCTCTCCCATTGCGGCGGCCTCGGCCTCCGCTGCTGGGAACAGGGCCTGCATGAATCGAATGTCGTACATCCTGGCGCGCTTCACGAATCATCCTTTCCGTCGGGCCCCGTGTGAATGCGACGTGCGTGGCGCTTGTGGGCCGCCTGACGCGTCACTCCGAGCGCCTGGGCCACCTGCGTCCAGGACCATCCCTGATCGATCGCACACTGGACGGACGCCAGTTCAAGACGATCCGCGAGGCGACGGAGCGACACCACAGCAGCGAGCGCCTCCGCGGGATCCTCCGGACTCGGGATCGAGTGGAGATCGTTCATGATGTCAACCGTAGTTGACGTATCGACGACCGTCAACCATCGTTGACAGCCCGGTCGCTGTAGCGGATGTCCGGCAATTGGGTCGAGAGCAGGAAACCCAGGAACACAAACGCAACGGCAACGAAACCCGTCGTCTGAGCGGCCGAGGCAAAGGCATCGGACACCGCGATGACGACGGCTTCCGATCCAGGCTGTTCCGCCAGTGCAGGGAGCACCTGCCCGGCCGAGCCCGCTACGGCTTCGACGATTCCTTCTTGGGCGACCGGGGGGAGGTTCGGAATGGTTGCAAGGTTGTCGATGGTCCCGCTTCGGAGACCTGCCGACAGGACCGTGCCGAGCAGCGCGATCCCGATTGCGGCGCCGACCTGACGGAACGTGGACTGCATCCCCGAGGCCTGGCCGGATTCTCGCGGCGGCACCTCTGACAAGATCACGCTGGTCAATTGGGCACTCGCCAAACCCACACCGACGCCGTAGACGAACAGGGGGACAATGAACGTCCATCCGCTCCGCTCGGGAGCGATCAGGAGCGCAACCGCGAGAATCGCGACCGCCTCCATGCCCATGCCGGCGCTGACGACTCGCCGCGGGCCGATCTTGGTGGCAAGTATCCCGGCCGTCGGCCCACCGAGGAAGGCTCCGATCGCCAAGGAGAGCAGTAGCAGCCCGGTCTTGAACGCCGAGTAGCCGAATACGGCCTGGAGGAACAGCGGGAGCACGAATACGAGTCCGAACTCCCCCAGACTCAGAATCGCTGCGGCAGAGTTGCCGAGCGAGAACGACTTGAACCGGAAGAGGGAGAGATCGAACAGCACGGCCTGGCCGCGCTCAGCGCGTACCTTCTCGTTCACGACAAACCCGATAAGGAGAACGACCCCCAGCAAGAAGGTCGCAACCACCGGTGAGATCCAGTTCTCCGGCCAGGTGAACGGCCCTGCGCTGAAGGTGTCGATCTGCTTGAAGAAACCGAGTCGAGGGCCTTCGATCAGCGAGAACACGACCGCCGCCATGCCGATGCCGGACAGAAGGATGCCGGGGATATCGAATCCGCGAAGCAGCTCATTGTCGCGAGTCTCCTTCACCCATAGCACCGTTCCGATGAGGGCGATGGCACCGATCGGGACATTGATGTAGAACGCCCACCGCCACGAATGCTCGGTCGTGAGCCACCCCCCGAGCAGCGGTCCCAGCGCAGCCATGCCGCCGATCACTGAGCCCCACACTCCGAAGGCAATCCCCCGTTCCTTGCCCTGGAACGTCGCATTCACGGTTGAAAGCGTCGAAGGCAAGATCACCGCCGCACCGACCCCCTGAAGGAATCGGGCGAAGATGAGCGAGGACCCGTCGGTGGCGAGCCCGGCCATCATGCTGGCCCCGACGAAGATGCTTAGTCCGATCATGAACATGCGGCGGCGGCCGTACATGTCCCCGACCTTGCCGAGGGTGATCAGGAGTGCCGCGAAGACCAGCGAGTAGATCGAGTTGATCCATTCCGCGTCGGCCAGGGCAAGATCGAACTCCCTGATGATCGACGGGAGGGCGACGTTCACAATCGTGGCATCCACGATGATCATCGCCACACCCAGGCTGAGCACCGCGAGGCCGAACCATCGAGTGCGGTCGGTGACGGTCATCAGCAGCCTCTCCTCGCCGGAAACGGCGCACCACCGGGTCGTGGCGCGCCGTCATGTCGTTCGGGACTGCACTCTAGGACTGAGCAGCGTTCGGGAATGTGCACCGCCGGCCGTTGTGCACGACGCCCGAGAGGCGCGGGTCGTTGGAGTCGGGATCATGGCGAAGAGCAGACTACCGGGGCTCACCGTGGGTGTGTGCGTGACCCTTGGGGCTGGTGTGGGGGCGGCGCTGTTCGCCGCAACCTCGAGCCCGGCATGGATCGCCGTGGGCGTGGCAATCGGAGCAGCCATCGGAACTGCAGCCGACCAACTCGACGGTCCAGATTCGCCGGGCGATCCGGACGCCTAGCGTGCCGACAGGCCTGCCGAGCGCCGGGACGGGTCCTGGTTCGCCGCGGTGTGCTTGACGACGGCGTGCATCGCTGCTTCCTGGGCTGCCATTGAACGGACCAACTCGAACTGCACGCGGCACCGGTCGAGGTTGTGGTTGGGCCGGTGGGTCTTGAAGTAGGTATCGCCCAGGAGGTGGTCCGTCAGGAACCGGGCGCCGAGCGTGAGGGTGATCGCCTGTCCGGAGACTGCCAGTTGATCAACCTCCGCTGAGGTGAGGAATCCGCTCGCCGACGACAGGTATCCGCGTGTGAGGTGCTCGAACCGCTCCAAATCCATGTGCACGTCGTCGAGATTCTGCCAGTCCTCGGCCACCGCGCACGTGCCGGTCCGGACCATGTCGCCGAAGTCGTAGTGCACGAGGCCGGGCATCAGCGTGTCGAGGTCGATGACGCAGATCCCCTCCCCCGTCACGTCGTCGATCAGGACATTGTTGCTCTTACAGTCGTTGTGCGTCACCCGGAGCGGCACAGCCCCGCTGCTGACCAGTGCTGGAAACCGATCGAGCGTGGCCTCGCTCTCGACGAGGAACTCAATCTCCGATCGTGCGCCTGCGGCCCGATTGAGCGGGTCCTGTTCAACAGCGTCGACGAACGCACGGAATCGGTCGGGACCATCGTGGAATCTCGGAATCGTTTCGTGCAGCGGAGGATCGGGCAGATCGGCAAGGATCGTTTGGAAGGTGCCGAACGCTCGCGCAACCTCGTACGCCTGATCGTGCGTCGTCAGCACGTCGTACGACGTGGCCCCTTCGACGAAATCGTATGCTCGCCAGTAGTCGCCCCGCACGTCGACGTGATAGATCCGACCGTCACACGTGGGCAGCAGGTTCATGGCCCGGCGTGAACGATCGGGTACGTCTCGCTCTTCCAGCGAAGCGCGTATGTGGCGGGTCACCCGATCGACGTTCTCCATCACGGCCGGCACGTCCTTGAAGACCGCCCGGTTGACCCGCTGGAGGATGTACCGAACCTGGTTGCCACGGTCGTCGAACCGGACGGCGTAGGTGTCGTTGATGTGGCCGCTCCCGTGCGGCGACCCATCGAAGAAGCGCCCCCGGAGACCGAAGCTCGCGCCGATGACGTGCAGGTCGTCGCGGGTCATCGGTGTGCCGGTGTCGTCTGGTGTCTGCGGGCGCAGCAGTTCATGGTCCAGGGAGAATCTGGATTCGTCGGGCTCAATAAGGCGAGCGGAACGCTCATCCGCCGTACCGCCCGTGTACTACCAGTATCGGAACCTGGTCGGTTTCACACGGATCGGCACGGAGTAGCGGCCGGCAAACCACTCCGGTGTCCACCCGCGCTCATCCATCACCAGACCGTATTTGGCCAGGTAGGCGCCGTTCTCTGCCGCGCTCGGCGTTGAATCGTCGATCCGGGCCTGACCTTCGACGATCACGATGTCTCCACCGAGGCCGTTTCCATCGAGGTTGAGCGAGACCCGAGGGTGCTCCGCCACGTTGCGGGCGCGCGGAGACTCAAGGCTGTAGACGAGGATCTCGTCGCCGTCCCAGAGGAACCAGATCGGCGATACCTGGGGGGTGCCGTCCGGCGCGACCGTGGTCAGCCATCCCACGCGGTCATTCGCGAGACGCTCTCTCGCGCGCTGACCGCTCACCGATGCGGCATCTAGGGAGCGCACTCCGGTTCGACTCATTGCATGGCTCCTCTCGCACGTCGTTGCCCGCTGTGCTGCTGGCACGTGTCCTGGGAGCCTATCGTCGTGCGCCATTCCACGTTGTGGGAGTGCCTCGGCGATCCGCAGTCGGTGTCGACGCACGATACGGGGGAGACTCCGGGGCACCGCCCTGCAATGCAGGATGGTGCCCTGAAGGTGTGGATTCGACCACGATGCGCTCTTGTCCGCCGGAGCGGACGTGTCCTCGCGACCCGATGCCGACCCCCTCTACTCCTGCAGCTCGCCTTCGTACACGACCGTCTCTTTCGAGAAGTCGACAATCACTTTCCCTGAGCCCGTAAGGCCCTCGTAGTCGCCTGTTCCGTTCTCCACGGTCCACGTTGCGGCATCGTTCGACCCTTCGAAGTTGTAGTCCCGCCTCGCCAACGTGAACTCTTCAACAGTTTCGAATGTTCCCGAACCGTCGGCGCATGTCCACCGGCCGTCTTTCGCGCTGAAGACTTCCTCGCCGGTCTCCTCCTCAACTTGCATCAGTTGGTCGCGCTCCTCATCGGTAACAGCATTGCCGTTCAAGTCGAAGAAGTCGCCCTCTTCGTACGTCACGACATCACACATGACGCCTTCGTCAACGGCCGGTCCGGTGGCCGGCACGGAACTGCCGGACGGGCCGAGTGGGTTCGTGATTTGGATAGCCATCGGCTCGCTCGAAGAGGAGCAGGAAGCCACCACCATGAGTGAGACAACAAGCATCGAGCGGAGTTTCCGCATCTGATTCCTCCTTTCAGCCACGGTGCAGTTTCCACCTCTCCGGCTGCACGATGGCTGCATACCAGCCTCAAGAGGCGTTTGGACAGTCCGTGAAGTGGTAGGTCAGGCATTCTGCAGCGTTCAGCGACCGCTCGACGCGTGTCCGGGCAATGCCCGTCAGCTCGTCAATATCGAGCGTCCAGATCCGAACCGATCCCGGCGTGGCAGTGACGACGTGCCGTCGGTCGGGTGTCATGTCGACGAACGGCCAGGTGTCGTGCCCCTCGAGGACCACGAGTGTTTCGCCGCTGGTGACATCCCACGCGCGGACGGTGCCGTCGTGACTCCCCGAGATGATCGACAGTCCGTCGGACGACCACGCTGCGTCTTCCACAGCACCGGTGTGGCCGGTCAACACTCGCTTCAGGTCACCGGTTTCGATGTCCCAAACGATGACCGTGCCGTCGCCACCTCCGGTGAGGAGTTGGGATCCGTCGGGGCTGAATTGCACGGCACCGATCCACGCCGGATAGTGGTCGCGGGCGAACACCTCATTGCCCGCACCGATATCCCACGCGCGGACGTTCGGCACGTCCTCGTCAAGGGTTTGTACTGCGAGCAACCGGCCCGTCGGATCCAGATCCAACGACTGCCCGCAATAGCCCGTTGGAGTACTGAAGACCTCCTTCCCAGTTGCCACGCTCCAGACATAGGCGGTCGGCCCGGGGCGGTTGCACACCGCGGCAGCCACGAGCTGACCGTCGTCGCTGAAGTCCACCGATCCCTTGACAAACGCGCCTTCGAGGAGTGTGTGTGTCTTCTCTCCGTCCGCGGCATCCCACACCGTGACCGAACCCGACGCATCCGATTCCGTGGCGCTTACGACTGCGACCCGGTCCAGCGAGGGGTTGACCGCGATGCCGGCGATCGGGCCCAACATGTCACTGCTGGGGGCTGCTCCAGCCGCGACCTCGGCGAGCACGGTCTCGGGTTGCCAGTCAGATGTTCGGCGGATGATGACACTTCGGCCATCGGGTCCGGTTGTTGCGATGTGTGTCCCACCCCCGGCGAACGCGATCGGGCGGCCGGCCGACCAAGCGGCGACCTCTCCGCGCGGCGCCACGTTCCACACCCGGACTCCGTCGTCTTTCCCGACCGAGGCGGCAACATCGCCGGAGTCGTCGAACACCACGCCAAGCACGAACGACGTGTGGGCGGGAGAGAGCGATGCCTGGAGCCGGGCCCCCGCTGCTGAAACCGTCCAGAGCTTGACCGCGCCTCCGTCTCCCCCGGTCAGCAGTCTGTTTCCGTTCGGGCTGACTGCGAGCGAAACCACTTGGCCGACACCGGGATCGAACGACGAAAGCTCTGATCCCGTATCGGCATCCCAGAATCGCACCCAACCATCGAAACTGCTTGTCACCATGGTGCGTTCGCCCGCAAGGTAGACAGCGTCCGAGACCGGTCCGTCGTGGCCCACAAGTGTCGCTACCCGTTCGGAGGTCGCAATATCAACTACCAACGCTTTGCCAGACCATGTTGTCGCAACGATTCGGTCACCCCCGGGGTTGAACCTCAGCGCCATTGTTGGGCAGCAGTCGTCTCGTGGCCATGCGTCCGGTTCAGAGAGCTTCAGGACGGCCTCACCGCTGTCCATGTCAAAGACGCCAATCCCATCGCCGAACGGGGCCAAGCCGGCCACCATGCGCCCATCGGGGCTGAATGCGACATTGGTAACGAGGTGGTTCAGCGGCTGTGTCATCACCAGATCACCTGAGAGAGCATCCCGCACCAGCAGGTAGTGGTCCTCACCGGTCGCCACGAATCTGCCATCGGGGCTGACAGCCACGGCCTCAGTCCTTCGATTCCCGATGGCCGGGGCGAGTTCGCGCACGACCGACCCGTTGGTCGGATCAACGAATCGTACCCGGTCACCGCTCGTCACAAGCTCTCCGGATGGAGTGAATGCCAGACTCCCCTCCCCCATGGTCTTCCCAACGAGTCGGTGCGAATTCAAGGCGAGGTGGAGTGCTTCCTCGGCTTCCCTGAGCACATGGCCGCCGGTGGCACGTGTCGTGTCGACGGCCTCAAGCGCGAGCAGCACCGCGAGTTCGGGATCGGCAGCGAGGGTGTTTCGTGCGGCACTGGCCAATTCACGTGCGCGTGCCTCGCGCCCGTTCGCCACGGCTTCTCGGCTGCGGTTCACCGCGAAGGCGGACAAGGCGCTCACAACCAAGACCGCAACCGTGGTTGCGCCAACGAGCCATCGCAGCCGACGAACGGACTTCCGTTCGACCTCGAGTTCGCTGTTGCGTCGGGCTTCTTCTGCGGCTCGGTTGGCGTCACGCCGATCGATGCTTCGCTCCACGAGATCGCGTTCCGACGCCGTGAGATTGATCGGACTTTCATCCGACCACGCCTCGTACTGCTCGAGCCGGGCTCCGCTGAGGAGGTAGTCAGGACTCCCATGCGACGTCTCCCACTCGGCGACCTGGGACGCAAGGATGGCGTGGAGGCGGAGATCCTCGCGCGCATCGTCGAGCCATCTGCGGAGGCGCGGCCATTCAGCGAGGAGTGACTCGTGTGCGACCTCAACGGTCGTGCGTCCCGTCGCCGGGTCCCGATCGAATGACAGCAACCTCGCCCGATCGAAGGCACCGAGGGTCGCTTGGACGCTGACGGTATCGAGGCCGAGGTCGTCGATCTCCATGCGGTCCACGCGCCGGCGCGTGTCGGGTCGGCCTGCGCCGAGGGAAGCGCACCGCAGGAGGAGTTGCCTGGCAACGATCTGACAGTCTCGATCGAGATTGGCATATACATCCTCCGCCGCGCCGCGCAAGCGCACCTCGGAGCCCACCGATCTGCTGATAGGTCGAACGAGTGAGCGTCGATCCCGACCGTTCGTCGAACAACAGTGTCAGAACGTACTGGTACAGGGGAAGAGATCCGGGTTGGCCGGTCATGTCGCTCGAGAGCTCAGCGATGAGTTCGGGCTCGAGCTGAGCACCCACCCGGCCGGCCGGTTGTGCTGCTGCTGCTTCCAGTTCTGCGGCGCTCATCGGGGCGACCGTCAGTGTGTTTTCTGCGAGCAACGGGCTGAACCCGGGTTCCGCAATCGATCGGTCGTAGAAGTCCGCCCGCAGGGTGGCCAGTACGGTGAGCTGTGAATACGGATCCTCGACCGCTTCGACGAGGTTGCGCAAGAATCGAGAGCGCTCGCGTTCGTCGACGTCGCGGTGGAATATCTCTTCGAACTGGTCGATTACCAAGAGATGTCGACGATTGTCCGAGGAAGCCGCCCTCTGAACGGCTCGCAGGAGGTCGAGACCATCGCCGCGCACATCGTTTGCCGGCCGGCCGAATGCTCGCTCAAGCTCCAGAAACGGGTGCGGCCCCGGCACCATTGTGACGATCTCCCACGAGTCCTCACGAGTCTCCCGCAGCCGGGGAATGAGCCCGGCTCGTACGACGCTGGACTTGCCGCTGCCGCTGGCGCCAACAACCACGACAAGGGGAGCCTCCTCGACCCTCTTCGCGAGAGCGTCGATCAGATCATCGCGGCCGAAGAAGTCGTCGGCGTCTGCCTCCAAGAACGGGCGCAGACCCTTGTACGGGTTTCGCTCGAGAGATGTAGCGCTCGGCGGCGGATGAACCTCTGGTCTATCGATCGACGGATCCTGCAGCAGGATCTTCTCCTCCAGAGCCTGCAAACGCCGTGACGGCTCAATGCCCAGTTCCTCTCCGAGCACCGCTCCCGCATTCTGATACGCCCGCAGTGCGTCGGCCTGCCGTTCCGACCGATAGAGAGCGAGCATCAACTGTTCGTGGAATCGCTCGCGCAGGGAATGCTCTTCAACGAGTTGCTCCAGCTCGGCGACGAGCACTGCGGCATGTCCCAATTCCAGGTCGGCGGCGATGCGATTCTCGAGAGCCGTGAGGCGCAGTTCGAGGAGGCGTTGCGCTTCCGGCTGAACGGCTGGTTCGTAGCCCAGGTCTCCGAACGGCATCCCGCGCCACAGCGAAAGCGCTCTCCCAAGAAGGTCGGCAGCGCCCGCCGGGTTCGAGGGCAGCAGGTCGGTCGCCCGAGCGGAGAGGTCCTCAAATTGGAGGGAGTCGAGGCGTGCCGCTGTGACGCGTATGGTGTAGCCGTGTTGCGTCGCGACGATCACACCATCTCCAAGCGTCCGCCGCAAACGTGACACGTACGCCTGCAGGGTCTTGCGAGCCGAGCGAGGGGGATGTTCTCCCCACACCGCGTCAATCAGGAAGTCCGCCGAAAGCTCGCTCTCTGGGTGGAGCAGCAACACGGCGAGCACGAGCTGCTGCCGGTATCCGCCGAGCTTCAGAGCCCGGTCCCTCTCTCGCACCGCCAGCGGCCCGAGAACCCGGAAGTCCATGCTCCCAGGTTACGACGGATCTCCTGAACGTGCCGAGGTGCTATCCGGTCCTCGGGTCCGATGGCGGCAGCATCTCCCGGCCTTCCTGGACGCCGATCACCGTAGCGCCGGACCCGACCAGGCCGACGCCGGCAATCACCGCGAGGCCGGTCAACGAACCGAGGTCCACGAACGCTCCACCAAGGATCGGCCCGATCGCGCGCCCGACGGCCATGAGGCCTTGCGCGTCCCCTGCCCGTTCGCTCGGCGCCAGCGAACGATCGGACAGCATCTGGAGAACACCCGGGATCCCCATCCAGAAGGCAAATCCCCACCACGCCATCCCGACGAAGAAGAACACGGGTGGACCGAAGACCGTCATCACCGCGGCCGGTCCGATCGAAGCGAGCCACCATCCCGGTCGCCGATGTCTGGACGCCAGACGTGCGCCGAGCAGACCGCCGGCCGCATTGAGACTGAACGCGATGGAGGCCGCGAACTCCGGGATCCCATGGATGTCGCGAGCAACGAGTGCCTCGTTGATGAAGAGCGCCGACCCAAACAGGGTTGCACCAGCGAGCCCTACCAAGAGAACCCGATTCGAGCGCGACCGGCTCACGACGCCTCTCTGTCTCCGTTCGCCGCTGATCTTCGCTCCCAAGACAACGGCCGGGATGGTGGCGACGGCCATCAGGACGTACACTGCCCGGTCGCCGCTGCTTGCCGCGTACGCCAGAATCGGGGCGGCAATGAGCGTCGTAATCGGGCCGGTGGAAGCGATCGCGGCCATCGAGGTGCGTACCTTCATCGCGTTCGTCCAGGCCAGCCACGTCATGGTGCCCGCGGCGAAGCCGGCGGCGAGACGCAGGACCACCAAGACTCCGAAGATGTCGGGGACCGCGCTCAAGAGGTTCAGTACGACGAGGCTCAAGGCGGCGAAGCGCAGGATCCGTCCAGTCGGGGCCAGAAGCCGAGGGAGCACGAAGTTGGCCGCGGCGAACGCACCGACCTGAGCAACCGAGACGGCGCCGACGGCGCCCTCGCTGACGCCATACCGCTCTGCGATCGGCGTGATCAGCCACGGCGTTGCGGCGTACATGAGCGCGACCGCGGCGGTCGCCCCGATGAGAGCGATCGGAGCGCGCCGGCCGGAGCCATACGCAATACGAGTGGGACCCTGCACCTGCGGATTGTGGCAGGCCAAACCTGGCCAGGCGAGAACTCCGACCCGGGAGACCACACGGATACGATATGGTCGGTGTCGGCTGCAGAAGGATCTGATTGGATGAGTGTGGAGATTCACGACGGGATGGCCGTCTGCGTCACCCGCCGCTTCGATCAGGACCCCGCGGCGTTGTTTCGAGCGTTCACCGAGCCGGAGATCGCTGCTCGGTGGATGTGGGCCGGCCTTGGCTCGGATCCCAAGGCGCGGATCGATCTCCGGGTGGGCGGCCGGTATCGGATTGCGATCACCGCCGATCCGGCTGATCACCGGTGGCCGGGCCCGGAGAGAGCCATGGAGGGCGTCTACATCGAGATCGTGCCGAACACGCGCCTCGTCTATACCGTGCATTGGGATGCCGATGTCGGATACAACCGCCCTGGTCTCGACGCGATCGACGAGGCGATCATCGTGGAGTTCCTCCCGTCCCGGGCGGGTACCGATCTCAGCATCCAGCACGTCGGGTTGCCGGGGGATGTCGTCTCGGCCGAAGCACACGCCCAGGGCATCGAAGCCGGCCTGGACGTCCTGGCGGCGCTGCTCAGCGAGATCGAATGAGAGCCGTCGTCTACTCAGCATTTGAAGGTCCGATTTCCGTCGACGAAGTCCGCGAACCGCGTCCCGAACCCGATGGTGTGGTCGTGCGTGTGGAAGCCACCGGGCTCTGTCTGAGCGACTGGCACGGTTGGATGGGCCACGATCCGGACATCACTCTCCCCCACATCCCCGGTCACGAACTTGCCGGGACCATCGTTGAGGCCGGACGCAGTGTCTTGCAGTGGCAGGTCGGCGACCGCGTCACCGTGCCGTTTGTGGCCGGCTGCGGGGCATGCGAGGACTGCGAGCGGGGCGACGAGCACGTCTGTGCATACCAGTTCCAGCCCGGCTTCACCGGACCCGGATCCTTCGCCGAATTCGTTGCGCTCCGGTTCGCGGATCGGAATCTGGTCGCGATCCCCGATGCGATACAGACGGCTACCGCTGCGCTCTTGGGTTGCCGCTTCGGTACGGCATTCCGTGCCGTTGTGGATCAGGGGCGGGTCCGCGAGGGCGAGTGGGTGGCCGTCCATGGCTGTGGTGGTGTGGGTCTTGCTGCGCTCATGATCGCTCTGGCCCATGGGGCCCGCGTGGTGGCAATCGACCCGGCTCCGGACGCGCGGGCGTTCGCTGCGTCCCTCGGTGCGGAGGCAACCATCTCCGAAGCTGCCCCCGATGCCATTGCTGAGGCCGTGCAAACGGTGACCGGTGGCGGACCGCACCTTTCAATCGATGCTGTGGGCCATCCGGCGGCGGTCGGGGCGTCCGTCGCCTCGCTGCGCCGGCGAGGTCGCCACGTTCAGGTCGGCCTCCTCCCGGCCAATGCCACCCCTGTGCCGATGGGAACCGTCATCGGCCGCGAACTCGAGATTCTGGGAAGCCATGGGATGCAGGCCCACCGCTACCCTGAGATGCTGCAGATGATCGCCAACGGTCGCCTGGCGCCCGACAAACTCGTCACCCGGACGATCTCGCTCGACGATGTGCCCTCCGCGCTCCCAGCCATGGGCTACGCCCACCCCCCGGGCATCACAGTCGTTGCCTCGCTGTGACGCCGCGGCGCGGTACCGATACGCTTCGGGTGCGCCGGGCTGGTAGCTGGCGGCTGGTAGCTCTCCCCCCGTACACTCCCTTGCATGACCGAACTAGCTTCTTTCACCCTCATTCCCCACCTCCTCGACGACATCGAGATCCCAAAGGACGGCACCCTCAGTCGCGTGCTGTTCAAAGGTGATGATGTCCGTGTCGTCGTGTTCGCTTTCGACGAAGGGCAGGAGCTGACCGACCACACAGCTGCTGTTCCGGCGATCCTCCAGGTCGTTCAGGGCCGCCTCGGTCTCATGCTTGGCGACGAGTCGGTTGAGGTCTCGGCCGACTCGTGGGTGTACATGCAGGCGAACCTGAACCATGCGGTGATTGCCCTTGAGCCGAGCGTGATGCTCCTCACCCTGCAGCGCGGGGCGTAGCCGGGTCTCTCAGCCGGTCGCGCGAGCGGCTTCGTACCCTTCGATGAAGTCATCGAGCGACGTTGAGCGTATGGTCTCGGCAACCAGGTCAATCGCCACGTCGTCAGCAGTCTTGAACCGAAGACACGACCGCCCCATGTCCAGCTTCTTCCCCGTTTCGAGGTATCGCGCCTTGAAGCGTTCCTCGCCGCCGGGCACGAATGCCACGTTCGTGAGGTACAGAGCGAGGTGCCGCTTCTGCGCGGCCAGTGCGAGGAACATCAGTGGCTGACCGTTGTAGGTTTCCGAATAGAGGTCGAGCGGGACTTCGTAGGTGATCATCCCCCATCGCATCGTCTCGACCTAGCCCTCCGGCAGGTCTTCCAGGATCACGTCTCGAATCTGCTCGACGTCGGCGCGTCGTTCCATCGGCAGCTCGGAGAGGTATTTGTCGACGGATGTGGCACTGCTGCGGACCATGGATCGACCACAACGTGGGGTCAGTCCGCACCGGATCGATGGTGTACGCCGACAGTCTCAATGAGGAGACTGCAGCACCTTGCCCGTCCAGACTGCGACCGCCGTTCTCGCCGCGACGATGACCCACACGACCGCCAGCGCAGCGAGCACGGCCACGTAGAACCAACGGATGCTGACGAACCCCGTCACCTTCCACGCCACACCGGTGGACACCGCGAGAGCCCCCAGCGGGAACGTATAGGCCCACCAGGACAGCGCATAGGGGAAGTCGAGTTGGCGAAGATAGGAGGCCACCACAACAACGGCCATCACGAACGCCCACGCGGCGAAACCCCAGGCGATGAGAATTCCGAGTACAGAAATGGCCCCTACCGCATCTGCCGAGAGATCGATGGGTGTACCGGCTTCGAACAGACGCATCAGCTTGAACAGGCCAACCGCGATGATGGCGGTCGGAGCAATAGCGATGAACGACGTCGCCGCGAACTTGCTCACGGGCAGGGACTCGAGAACGTATCGCTGGTAGACCAACGCTCCGATGTATACGAAGAGCACGAGCCCAACGCCAAGGCTGATCATCGAGATGAGGAACGTCAACTCGAAGCGGTCGGGGAAGAGGAGCGCGAGTTCGAGTCCTCCGACTGGGATCAGCAGGTTGGCGACCGGCGGGATGAACCATCCGAAGTTCGCATGGGACAGTTCGATTGAGGTGCTCCGGTAGACCCGGGGTAGCACCACGAACCCGGCGATGTAGATGCCGGCGCTGCCGACGAGCCACAGCCAGAACGCGATCTCTTCGGACGCGGACCGGCTGAAGAAGATCTCCGGATACTTGAGCAGGTCCAGAGCGACGACCACGATGGCGATCGGCATCGTCGGGAAGAAGCTGGCGGCGATCGGATGATGCAGGTCGTTCCTGACCGCGTCTGGAAACATGAAGAACCGGAGGATCCACGGGACCAGGATCACCATGAACATCCCGGCTGCCAACATGATGAATCCGGCAGCGACCGGTTCCACCCATGAAGCGTCGACGAATGAGATGGCCAGCGGTACCACGGCGGTGCCCATCACCGCGGCAAACCATGCCGGGTTGAAGTATCGGATCGTGTCTCGAATGCTCGGTCGAGCCGATGCAGTTTCGGGCATGCGCTCCCTCTGAGCCATACGGGGCCGACTGGCGACCGCCGGGAAGCATACGACCTTCAGGAGCCACCAGAATCGGCGCTCCGTCGGAGGAGCGCCCCGGCCTGCGGCTGAGCCGGATTGATATCGGACGCCGCCGCCAACGGACTCCCGCCGTCCCCTTGGAGGCTCCCCTTGAGACGAATACTCCTACTTCTGGTCGCCGTGGCAGTCGTGGATGCTGCCTGTTCGGCTGACGACACCGATGACACCACAGTGGTAGCTGTCTCCCCGTCGGACGGAGTCCATGATCACTGCGACCACGGCCCCACTGTGATCGCAGTCCTGCATGACCTGAACCTCGCGGCCCGGTTCAGTGACGTCATCCTGCTCGATCAGGGGCCGGGTGCCGCGCACGGTCCGGCGGACACGGTCCTCACCGCCGATGACCTCTCGGACGTCTCCGGACATCCGATTGCCGTGGCGGACCATCCGCTCCGCCCTGGGAGCTTGATTCTGCCGCGTCCCGGGGTGTGAGCTAGAAGCCGAGATACTTGCGGGTGCTCGGCCCGACCAGACCGTCGACGCGCAAACCGAGCTCTTCCTGGAATGCGAGTACAGCGAGTTCCGTCTTGCTGCCGAAGATTCCGTCCGCCGGACCGGGCGAGTAGCCAGCGCTCGTGAGGAGTTCCTGCACCCGCAGCACGTCCGTGCCTCGACTCCCCTTCCTGAGGATCCCGGAGGTGGTGACGCTCGGGGAGGATTCATCGTCAGAGCGATTCTTGAGCGCGGCTCGGGTCACCCGACCGGCAAGGCCGTCGGCCTTGAGACCGGCGTCGGATTGAAATGCGGCCACTGCGCCGACGGTCTGTGAACCACTGATGCCGTCAACCGGTCCCGGGGTGTAGCCGAGTTCGGTGAGGACCTTCTGGAGTTGTCGAACGTCTGCGCCGCGCACGCCGGCCCGAAGGAGGCGGTATCCGTCGAACAACGGATCGGCCGGTCCCCACCCCAGGTAGTTGCCGCCCGCATTCGCGAGCGCCTGGAACGGATTCACAATCACCCCCTGAGGATCACGGAGCTCGAAGTGCAGGTGGGGCGCCGTGTACTCGGCTGCCTGCGAGTCACCCACCCATCCGATGAGCTGCCCCGCCTTCACACGGACGCCCGGGACAATGCCGTCTGCGATCCCCCAGGCCTTCCCATCGTCCGTGCCCGGAGTGTCATTGTTGAGGTGGATGTACCAGGACTCCCAGCCGTCGTCATGACGCAGTGCAACGGTGCAGCACCGATCAGGGTTCATGTGGCTCTTCGATGTCCAGTTGACGAGGCGGATCGTTCCGTCGGCCGCAGCAACAACCGGGACCATCTTGTCGGCCATCAGGTCTTGGGCGTGGTGAATCCCGCCGGAGCGTGCGGCCCAGAACCAGTCGGAGAAGTGGTGGTTGCCGTCCACCGGGAACACGAGCGGATAGTCGACCAGTTCGCCCTCGTCGTGGGTCGCCGCCAATGCCGGTAGGGCGGTGAGGGCTACGAGCAAGGTGATGGTCGCGGTGATCGACCGCACAATCGTCTTCATGGGAACTCCAACGCTAGGTCTTCGTCGCGTTATCGGACACGTCGAGAGCGTTCCTAAGGAATCTGTCGAGCCGTCTCTGCTCACCGCGCTGCACGGAGGGGCAGATCGACGTCGACGGTCACGATCGGATCGACGCGCAGCATCAGCATTCGGGGCGGTTCGAGACCCCACCATCGAACGTCGAACTCGCCGGTGCCTACGAGTCGCGGTCCGGGTGCGAGCCCGAGTTCACCTTCGACCAACATCGAGGCGCCGAGGAATTCGATCGTGCCTGTGACCGTCGCGTGCCGGGAGTCCGCTCGCACGACCGATTCGAGAGTCGCCACGATCGTCGGGTGAGTTCCCGAGTCGAACCTTCGCTTCATTTCGCGGTCGATGAGCGGGCTGCCGGATGAGAGCCCCGCAAGAGGGACCTCGAGTTGTCCGTCGAATTCACCCGTGTCGACGAACTCGGCTCCGTCGATGGTCGCCCGAAACCAACCCGACGCTGATCCGACCGATCGGACTGGGTGAACGGATGACGAGGCGCCGAAGACCACCGTTGCCAACGTTGCGTCAACGGTGTAGAGGGTTGCGGGCTCCATTCGGCGTGAACTCAGCGGCGCCAGAACGAGGCGGTGAAGAGCAGAATCACCGGGTAGATCTCGAGACGACCCAGGATCATCAAGGTGGCCAGAATCCACTTGGCGGGTGCGGCGATCCCGGCGTAGGTTCCCGCCGGTCCGACGAATCCCAGTCCCGGTCCCACGTTGCCGATCGCGGATGCAGCGGCCGATGCACCGGTCACGAGGTCGGTCTCCGGGCCCCAGGCACTCTGGGCATACAGGAGTAGAACCGTCCCGACGGTGAAAGCAACGACATACACCACGACATAGGTGTGGACGGTCGAAACCACCTCCCGGGGCAGAGCGGTCTTCCCGAAGCGGGAGACTGACACTACGCGTGGCCTGGTCAGGCGCCGTACCTCGCTCGCCGCCGACTTGAAAACGATCGCCACGCGGTACGTCTTCAGAGCACCCGTCGTCGACCCCGACATGCCACCAACGAACATCATGAGCAGGATCACGCTCAGGGCAGCAGCCGGGAACACCGCATAGTTGGTGACGACGAAGCCCGTCCCGGTGATTGTGGCGATTGCCGTGAAGACCGCTTCGCGAACGGGGATTCCGGTTCCATCGAGGTACAGCGCGATCATCAGCATGGCGATCCCGATGAGGAGGCTGGTGATGTAGTAGCGAAACTGGGGTCTTCGCACGTAGTCCACGGGCGCTCGGAGCGCCCGAATGTGGAGGGCAAATGATGCACCGGCAATGACCATGAATACGATGATGACCCACTGCGTGTACGGCGAGAACGCTTCGATTGATCCCGACTCGGTGCTGAAGCCTCCGGTTGAGGTTGTCGTCAGGGCATGGGCCACCGCCTCGAAGAGCGACATATCGCCCACAGCGAGAAAGACCGCAACGACCACGGTGAGCACGGCGTAGAAGCCCCAGAGCCGCAGAGCAGTGCCGCGGTACCGAGGGGTCAGACGGTCCGGTTCGGGACCGGGCGCTTCGGCTCGCGCAAGCTGCAGACCTCCAGCTCCGACGAGCGGCAGCACCGCGATCGAGAGCACGATGATCCCCATCCCGCCGAGCCACTGCATGGTCGCCCTCCAGAACAGCAATCCACGGGACACCGCGGACAGGTTCTCAAATGCGGTAGCACCGGTCGTGGTGTATCCGGCGGTGCTCTCGAAAATGGAGTCGGTGAAGCCGAGCGTTCCGTCCAGGAGGAACGGAAGAGATCCGAACGCAATCACGGCAACCCAGGCAATCGCCACACCGGCGAACGCGTCCTTTGGCCGCAGCCGCTCCGGGCGGCCGGCAAGCACAACGACCGCCGCCCCCGCCGCGCCGGTTGCTGCGGCCGAGATCGCGAAGTGGAGCGCGGTCTCGGTCTCTCCATAGAACAGCGACACGAGCAGCGCGGGCAGATTCGCCAGGCCGCCCGCAATCAGGACCACGCCGACGATGTAGAAGATCCGTCTCGGAGTTGGCGTCGCCGCCCAGCCGCGGGATCGGATCGCCACCGTCTACGCCCCGAACAGGCGTTCAACGGTTCCCACGGACTCCGGAGTCGCCAGCACGACCACTCGATCGCCGTCCTCGAAACGGGATCCGCCCCGGGGAACGATCGCCGTGCCGTTGCGCAGGATCGCTCCGATCACTGCCCCTTCCGGCACACCCAACTCCCCCACCGACACTCCGATGGCAGGGGCCGGATTCAGGATCTCAATCTCGAGCGCCTCGATACCGCCGGTCATGAAATCGGCCGCTGATACGATCGCTCCGCGCCGCACGAAACGGAGAACGGCATTGGCTGCCGCAACCTTGGCGGATACGCCGGCGTTCACGCCAATCGAGGGCATGAGGTCGAACAGCTCCACCCTGTTGAATCGCGACACCGTGGTCGACGCCCCGAGCCGATGAGCGATCAGACACGCCAGCATGTTGACGGCATCGCTCCGCGTGAGTCCCAGCAAGGCATCGCCTGGCGACACCTCAAGGTTCTGGAGCACGCGGTGGGTCGGTGGGATCGGCGACCACGACATCGATCTTCGGATGCCTGGCCGCGATTTCGCGTGCCCGATCTGGAATGTTGTGCACAACGAGCACGCGGTGTCCCGCTTCGCGAAGGGCCGCGGCACTCAACTCCGCAACTCGGCCTCCACCGACGACGATGACGCGGTCGATCTTGGTTGGATGGGCCCCGATGAGTTGGCTGGCTCGGTTGATGTCATTGCCTTCGACGACGACCAGGATCTTGTCGAACGCCTCGATGACGGTCCGCCCGCGCCCCATGAGGGTGCGATCGTCGCGAACGATCGACGCGATCACACAATCCCAACCGCTGAGCGAGTCGCGCATCTCGGCGAGGGAACGTCCGACCAGTGGCGAGTCGGCCGTCACGATTCCCCCCAGCACAACCGCCGCGCCGTCGCCGAATTGGAAGTAGTCGCTGAGACCGGGATGGGCCACGAGGCCGACCAGTTTCTCGGCAACCGCAGCACGGGGGTCGATAATGGCCTCGATGCCGAAGCCGAGTACGACATCCTGGAGCTCGGTGTTCTCGATCCGGGCGACTGTTCGGCTGCACCCAAGGGACCGAGCGGATTGGCACGCGAGAACGTTCGCGCCGTCATTGTCGGAGACGGCGAACAGGATATCGGCGCGTTCCACGCCGGCGCGCTTCAGCACACTTGGATTCGCGCCGTTCCCCTCGATCACCTGAGCGTCGAGACGCTCACGCAGGTGCGTGGCGCGGCGGGCGTCTGCCTCGACGATTGCGACGTCCTCGCCTTCTGCAACGAGACGTTCAGCGAGGTGAGAGCCGTCGGCCCCTCCCCCAACGATCACGAACCTCATCGGTGCTCCCGTTCTGCGTGATTCGGAGGCTAGCGGCGCCGCTACGACGCGTGATGCTCATCTCCGGCGATTCTCTCAGCCCGGTTCTCGAGCGTGATCGAGGTCGTGATTCCGACGACCAGCCCGATGGCACCACCGAGTCCTATCGCGGTCAACAGGCGATCAGCGGCGTACGGCAGCAAGGTCGGGAGGATCGGATGGGTGAGAACCCCGACGCGCAGGATTCCCCACACCGAGAGGCCGACGCTCCCGATCAGCACCAGCTGAGACGCGAGGCGAGGCGATCGTTTCGCCTGGAGAGCGGCGAATCCCGAGAGGGCCATCACCACCGGCGGCCCAATCAGGTCGATGCCGAAGACTCGTCCCTCCGGTGGCTGAGCCAGCATCGCAGCTCCCCCGGCCAGCAAGGCGCCGGACCCAAGAACGAGTAGGAGTACCGACTGAGCGCGGGGGCCGATCCGGAGTGTGATGGCGGCGACAGCCACGAGGGTGACAACCGTCAGCGCAAACCATGGCAGGGCCGTGGTGGAAGGTATCCACGTCAGCGTGCCGACGATCCGGCCGGCCGATCCATCGGCGCGCAACGGCAGGATCCAATCGAAGATCTGAACGGTCTCTTGCCCGTCCGTTGTAAGCACCGAGGCTGGCGGCGTAGGACTCATCCAGTGTGTGCGATGATCATGCCAGCTGTAGGTCCCGTCGGTTGAAACGGTCGCCCATCTGGGAACGGCGGCGGCGTCCGCCTCAGCGGGGAGTTCAACGTCCGCGTAGCGATCGTCGTTGAGATAGGTCGCAGGTGACCGCTGGTTTACGACCACCGTGCCGTCCGGATCGAACCGGATGTACTCCTCACCCTCGTAGCCGAGAACTTCGACCGTCATCCCCGTTTCGGTGGTCATCCGAACGAATGCGTCTCCTCCAACGATCTCGACCACGACCACGCCGGGACCCTCGACGTACACGATCTGCGACCGGTAGTTCGTCGGCGTCGCAGCGTCGGCCCATGCCGGCACGGCCACCAGCAGAACGAGAGCGGTCGCCGCCGCCATGACCAGCAACGAACGCCATACCGGGCGCATCACCGCACCACGATGGTGACTTCGCCGGAAGGATGCAGCGTGCAGATCCCCTCGATGACGCCGGGTGAGGAGAACGTCTGGACGATCTCCTGCCCGGGTCCCACGACGTACGGGCCCACCTGATGCGACGACGTGTCGTCGTTGGTGATAACGATGCGATCTCCGACACCGACTTCGAGGCGCCGCGGGAACAGCACGATCTCCTCACCGGCATCCATCTGGGCCTGCGTACCCTCCGGAACGAGAATCTCGATCGTCTGCGCTGCAGCCGCTCTCGGAACGAGATACATGCCTACGAGCGTCACGACGCTCAACAGAGCGAGCACACCGGTGAGGACCAGGACAATCGGCGGTGTCCGTCCGACGGCTTGTGTCGTCATCGCAGTTCCATCTCCATAATCGCTTCCTCGGACTCGCCATCCGATGTCTCAGAATCGATCCGCAGCGTCCAGTCCCCGCCAAGGGGAAGGATGGCATGGTACGAAAGGAAGTGGTTCGGCCCTGCGCGGAGCACCGGGAGGTCGAGAGGTCCAACGTCGAGCACATCGTGATAGGCGACCACGTCGGTCGGACCGAGTGATGAGCTTCGGCCGGAGACGTCGAACCCGTAGATGTGTAACTCGTTGACCCCGGACCTCGCCGGATCCAGAGAGGCCTCGATGAGCAGGTCCCCTGCCTGAACCGCACTGCTGTCTCCGGCTCCGCGCGACATCACAATCGATGGAACCACGACGGCCGCCCCGGCAACGACAGCTACGGTCACGACAGCCAGGCGGCCCTCCGAACTCGAGATCCAGAACACGACGATGACCGCAAGGCCTGCGGCCATCAGGAACCATGGAAGGCGCAGCAGCCATCCGAGGCCCACGCTGACCCAAGCTGCGCTCAACACACCGGCGAGGGCCACGCTGATCGGAATCCAGCGGCTCTGAAGCGTTCGAGCAAGGACCAGCAGAAGCGGCATCACTCCCATCACCAACATCGCAGCCATCCAGGCCCGGCCCGGGGTTGATCCGGCCGCGTATCGCAGGACCGAGAGGTCAAGGACATCGGAGGGAGAACCATCGGACGGGACCCCGTACGTGGCTCCTGCGGCGAGTGCCCCGACGGCGGTCGCGGCCGCAGCGACGCCGATCGAGGGCGGCGGACGCTCCGCTTCAGGCCGCCGCATCCATACGAACGTATGCACCAGAAGGGCGACCACCGCTACGGCAGCCACCGCTGCGGCGAGCACCCGGAGCCCGCCCAGGGCGCCGCTGGCCCCGGTGATCTCTCGTTCGACGGCAATGCTCCCGGTTCCCCTGGGATCCACGATGAAGATGTACGCGCCGGCGACCGGACCGCCGTTGACGTCCGTCCCCTTCCAGTCCACGAGGTAGCTCCCGTCGCCGTCGGTCTCGACCGACGCGATCGCAAGGCCACCCTCAATCGCTGCCGCCGATTCCGACACCACCGCGTCGTCCTTGATGATGCGGACCGTGAGGTCTTTGAGCGACGTTCGGAAGCTCAAGGCGATGTCCTCTGGGGGACGAACAACGACCGCGTTGACGCCCGGCGAGGCATCGATGAGCTGGCCGGAGGGGGTCGCGGCCGCCGCAATGCCGCCGCCGGCAACGATCGCTCCCGCCACCACGGCAACCAGGAGCGGGCGGCGGATCATCCGTATCGTTCGTCCAGAACGCTCACGAGTGTGTCGGCGGTGATTTGCGGATCCCGGTCGGCGCTGAATCCGAGTTCCCAGATGATCAGCCCTCGGTCGTCCACGACATAGACCGTCGCCGAGTGGCCGACGTCGTAGGACGTGTCGCCTGGCTCATGGTCGTCGATCTCGTAGAGCACGCCGAAGACCTCAGACGATGCAACAAGGCTTGCCTCGTCCGGTGCCAACAGTCCGTGGTTCTTGTCAACAAAGACATCGAGATAGGTGGAGATGGCGGGCCCCTGGTCCCGATCCGGATCCACACTCACCATCCCGACCGATATGCGCTCGGCGTCCTCCTCGGGCATCAGGTTCACCGCGGCGGAGAGTTCGGCGAGCGTCGTCGGGCAGACATCCGGGCACGACAGATACCCGAAGTACAACAGCAACAGTTCGGACTCCGCTGCCACCGGGACAAACGGCTCCCCGGCCGGGTCGATCGAGTAGTCGACGAACTCGGTCCCGGAGACGTCCGGCGGCGGAGTCCGGTTGTAGCCCGCCCGGTCCTCCGGATCCATGGTGGAGTCGGAACACGACGCGGCTCGCGAGAGCTACGAGGATTGCGAGAGCGATCGCCCGAAGAGGCAAGACCTATCCCTCGCCCGACATCTCGGCCATCTCGACCGGGGCCGTGATCTCCTTGGTGCAGTCGCCGGTGAACGTGAGCGTGAAGGTCTTCTCGTCGCCGACCGCAAGCGTCTCCTCGAGGTCGATGGCCATCACGTGGAGGCCGCCCGGCTCGAGGCTCGTCGTTGAACCGGCCGCCACTGGGATTTCCTGGCCCGGGACCATCTCCATGACCATCTGCCCGTCGCTCATCTTCGATTCGTGCAGCTCGTACTTCGCGGCGAAATCGGAATCGGCTCCCGTCAGTGAGATGGATTCGTCTCCGCTGTTGACGAGGTCCATGTAGATCGCCGTGTTCGGCCCCGGGGGCAGGCGCACCCAGGCATTTTCGATCTTGAGCGCATCGCATGCTGAGTCACTGGAAGATGAGCACGCTGCTCCAACGAGGCTCAATGCGATGACGAGGACGGCGACAAGGCCAAGGCGATTCTTCATAGGCTCCTCCCGGAGAAGGCAGTAGGCGACGTTTGACCGATCTGGGATACTAGCGACGCCTCCCGGGCGCACTTGCCGACGGCAGGTAGCCTGCCGGTATGACACACGACGATGCGTCGCGAGAGGTTGGAGTGGGTCCACACCAGCGACCCTGGCCCGATGACCCGCGCCTCGACCCGGAACTCCTCGCGGAGGGTGACCGCCGCAACGTGATCGACGCCTACCGCTACTGGTCTCGCGAAGCGATCGTCGCTGACCTCGACGCTCGCCGTCATCCCTATCACGTGGCGGTGGAGAACTGGCAGCACGACTTCAACATCGGGAGCGTCGTACGCAATGCGAACGCATTCCTGGCCACCGAGGTGCACATCATCGGGAAGAAGCGCTGGAACCGGCGAGGCGCCATGGTCACCGATCGGTACCAGCACGTGCGCCATCACCCCACAACCGAGGACTTCGTCCTATGGGCTGCCGACGAAGGCCTTCCGATCATCGGGATCGACATCCTTCCCGACGCGACGCCGATTGAGACCATGCTCCTCCCGGAGCGCTGTGTACTGGTCTTCGGCCAGGAGGGACCAGGATTGTCGGAGGCGGTCCGTGCCGCGTGCGGCGTGGTGTGCTCAATCGCGCAGTTCGGGTCGACGAGGTCAATCAATGCGGGCGTCGCCTCAGGAATCGCCATGCACTCGTGGATCCGGCAGCACGTTCAGTTCGAGGAGCCCAACACCATCACCGACTCGTAGCCGCGTATGAGGAACGGCGGCTTGCGCGTCGGTTGTTCGGCCAGAGTGAGCCCCGGAACGGTCTGCACCAGCTGCTTGAGCGCCACCGCGAGTTCGAGTCGTGCAAGGGGTGCACCGATGCACGTGTGGATGCCCCCCCGAATGTGATGTCCGACGCCTCGCCCCGTGCGACATCGAACACGTCGGCATTCTCGAGGTGTCTGGGGGTCACGGTTCGCAGACCCGAACAGCACAGCGATCGTGTCTCCCCTCGCGAAATCCGTACCTCCGTATGACACTCCGTCCGCCAGGGCCCAGCATTCGAACGGTTGCAGTGGCGGGTCGAATTGGATCATCTCCTCCAGTGCAGTCCGCGGCGGTACCCCGCCGCTGCGAACGCCCTTCCGTTGCCTCGTGGCCGGCGTTCGGCGCCAGCACGATGGCTGGGACGATCTCGTCGCCACTCAGACGGCCGTCGGTCGTCTCGACGGTACAGAGGCCCGAGTTCAGGTCAACGGAAGTCTCCTCCCGCACCGCGTTGAGCACCCGGTACAGATCTGGGAGGAATGCCGGGTCGGAGATGTCGATCATCATGCGGCTCCGCTCGACGCGAAAAGGCCGCCGCGTGATGCGGCGGCCTATCGGTCTCGTGATGATGGCCTACGGCTCGATGATGGGGCCGTCGTATGCGCCCTTGAGGAGCTTCTCGAGCGTCGAGCGGGCCGACGCGCGCTTCGCATATCCCTGGCTCGCAGCAACGATCTGACCGTTCGATGCCTTCACACGGAACGCCCACTTGCCGTTCTTCTGTTGGTAGAGCTCGCCCTTACCAGCCATACGATTCCCCTCCTTGTTTGCGGAACCACCCGCACCCTAGCCCGCGAAATCCTCCGGTAGCGATTATCGGACCTTCCAACGCCCTCAGGCGTCGTCCTCAGGCTTCAGGTTGAGCGAGGCGGAGTTGATGCAGTAGCGCAGGCCGGTCGGGTTGGGTCCGTCATCGAAGACGTGCCCCAGGTGGGCCCCGCAGTTCGAGCACGTCACCTCAGTTCGCACGCTGAACAGGCTGTGGTCGACTGCCGTGGCGACGGCCTGATCATCGGACGGTTCCCAGAAGCTTGGCCAGCCACTCCCTGAGTCATACTTCGTGTCACTCGCGAACAGTTCCGCGTCGCAGACGACGCAGCGGTAGACGCCCGAATCCTTGGAATCCCAGTACTCCCCGGTGAATGCCCGTTCGGTCCCGGCTTCCTGGGTGACGTGGTACTGCATCGGCGTGAGCTTCTCGAAAAGCTCGTCCTTGTTGGTGTCGCTCATGGATGTGAGGCTACCCGCCGTCCCGGGATGCGGTGACGATTCTCACCGGCGAGACGGTCCGTTCCAGTGCCCTCTCGACGGCCGTCGGGTCCGGCGGGGTACGTCCGCGCTACCGTTCTCTCATGGATCCACGAGCCATCGACGCTGCCATCGAGACGCTCGCAGCGAACCGTGCCCGGTGGGCGAGACTCCCTCTCTCCACGAAGATCTTCCTCCTCGACGATCTCCGCCGTCGCGTTGGGGTCGTCTCCGATGAATGGGTCGATTCGGCCGTCGGCGCCAAGGGAATCGCATCCGACTCCCCGATCGCTGGTGAGGAGTGGACCAGCGGGCCGTATGCGGTCGCGAGCGCGGCCGGAGCGCTTGCAGAGACGCTGCGTCGCCTCGACGCCGGCGTTTCGGTCCTGACCGGTATCGCGATCCACCCTGTGGCTGATGATCAAGTCGCGGTGCGAGTCTTCCCCACCAGCAAGGACGATCGGCTCCTCCTCAGCGGTCACACCGCCGACGTCTGGATGCAGCCGGGCCGCTCGGCCGAAGATGTACGGCAGAATGCGGCTCGCTTCTACCACCAGACAGATCCAGCGGGAGCGGTCGCCGCCGTTCTCGGCGCTGGAAACCTCTCCTCGATCCCTGCGTTGGACCTCCTCACCGAGATGTACACACACGGCAGCGTTGTGGCGTTGAAGCTCAGCCCGGTGAACGACTACCTCGCCGAGATCTTCGAGGAAGTCTTCGCTGAATTCATCCAGGGGGGATTTGTTCGGCTCGTGCGAGGCGGGACTGCGGAAGGCGTGTACCTCACCCGGCATCCGCTCGTTGATCGCGTCCACGTCACCGGATCTGCTCGTACGCACGATGCCATCGTCTTCGGCACCGGGCCGGACGGTGCCGCGCGTAAGACCGCTGATGACCCCGTCACGGACATCACCGTGACCGCTGAACTCGGCGGTGTCGGTCCAACCGTTGTTGTCCCCGGCGACTGGTCCAAGGCGGATCTGCGGTACCAGGCCGAGCACATCATCAGCCAGAAGCTCCACAATCACGGCTTTAACTGCGTTGCGTGCCAGGTGCTCGTTCTGCCCGATTCCTGGGGACAGGCCGATGCACTCCTCGACGAGATGCGGGCAGTCGCCCACGAGGTCGAGGAGCGATTCGCCTACTTCCCGGGGGCCGAGGCTCGCCAGCGAACGGCCGTGGCGGCCCATCCACATGCCGAGATTCTGACCGATGGGGTTGCCCCGGTCACATTCATCACCAATCTCGATCCGAGTCGCACCGATGATGTGTGCTTCACCACCGAATTCTTCGGAGCGGTACTGGGCGTGGTCCGGATTCCTGGAGACGACGTTCCTGTGTTCCTCGAGAACGCGGTTTCGTTCGTGAACGAGACGCTCGATGGCAATCTGGGAGCGAATCTGATCATCCATCCCGCCACCGAGGCCGCACACGTCGGGGCGCTCGAGCGGGCGATCCGATCCCTGAGGTACGGCACCATCGCGGTGAATTCGTGGGTTGGGGTGGCGTACGCTCTGACGCGAGCGACCTGGGGTGCCTTCCCCGGCAATACCCGCAGGGACATCCGGTCTGGAAACGGGATCGTGCACAACGCGCTCATGCTCGAAGGTGTTGAGCGCACGGTCGTCCGGGGTCCGTTTGCACCGTTCCCTCGCACGATTCGACAGCGCGTCTGGCATACCGAACCGCTCCCCCCGCACTTCGTGACGAACCAGAACGCGGCAAGGATCGGCGAGCAACTGACGGCATTCGCCGTCACGCAATCGTGGAAGCCGATTCCCGGACTCCTGGCTGCGGCCCTTCGGGCCTAGCGAGAGGAGACGACGCCGGCGCGCCGCAGCGCCGAGACGACGGGCTTCAAGGGCAGACCCACGACGTTGCTTCGCGATCCGGCGAGGCCGCTCACAAAGCGCGAACCGTTGCCCTGCAGGGCATAGGAACCGGCCTTGTCGAGCGGCTCTCCTGACGCCGCGTATGCCGCTGCATCGCTGCGCTCGACCGCATGCATCGAGACGAGCGTCGTCTCGAAGCCGTCCTCCACGATCGCTCCCGATCGGGCAAGCGCCCAGCCGGTGACGACCAGGTGTGTGCGCCCCGCGATCGAGAGAAGCATGTCAACGGCACCTTGTTCATCCTCGGGTTTGCCCAGGATCACCTGGTCGAGCACGACTGTTGTGTCGGCACCGAGCACGACCGTGTCGTCATCGGTTGCGACCGCCATTGCCTTTGCCCGGGCGAGCCGAATGACCATCCGGTCGGGATCCTCAGCGTCCAACACGGTCTCATCGACATCGGGACTCTTGACATCGAACCGGAAGCCGGCCGCGCTCAGCAGAAGATGGCGCCGGGGTGAGCTACTTGCAAGGATCAGGTTCGTCATGGCCTGCATGATCGCAGGGTGGCGACACGATGAGGTACGGTTCGAACGAGCAACCGGAGCGGTCATGCAGCGCAGTATCTACGGACCCGAGCACCGCCTCTTTCGCGAGAGCGTTGATCACTTCATCGTGACCGCTATTGCGCCGCATCACGACGAGTGGAGCCGCGCCGGTCGTGTTGACAAAGCGATGTTTCGTGCCGCAGGCCAGCAGGGTTTGCTCGGGATGGCGATCCCGGAGGAGTACGGGGGCGGCGGGATCGCCGACTTCCGCTTCAACGCGATCATCGACGAGGCGGTGACTGCTTCGGGGACCGCGGCGTCCGGGCTCTGTATCACGCTGCACAACGACATCTGCATCCCCTATTTCCTCTCGCTGGCCGACAGCGATCAGCGGGCTCGATGGTTCCCGGGCCTCGTCTCCGGCGACTTGATGACCGCCCTTGCGATGACCGAACCAGGCACCGGATCGGATCTAGCCGGAATCGCCACGGGTGCCGTGCTCGATGGCGATGCCTACGTCGTCAGCGGGTCGAAGACCTTCATCACCAACGGACTGAACGCCGACCTCGTGATCGTCGTCGCGCGAACCGGCCCCGATCCCCACGGCGGGCTGACGTTGCTGGTCGTGGAAGACGGAATGGACGGTTTCGAGCGCGGACGCAATCTCGAGAAGATCGGAATGCACGCACAGGACACGTCCGAACTCTTCTTCAATGACGTTCGCGTCCCCGTTGAGAACCGCCTCGGCGCAGAAGGTTCAGGTTTCATGCAGTTGGTCGCCCATCTGCCGCAGGAGCGTCTCAGCATCGCCGTCGGTGCCGTCGCCGCCGCGGAGGCCGCTCTGTCGGTGACGATCGACTACGCACGCGTACGGACAGCCTTCGGGCGGCCGATCGGCCGTTTCCAACACAACCGATTTGTTCTGGCCGAACTCAAGACCGAGATCGACATCGGCAGGGTCTTCGTCGACCGCCTGATCGAAGAGCATGTCGTGGGCAACCTCACGATCGAACAGGCAGCCGAGGCCAAATGGTGGACTACCGAGATGCTCCTCCGTGTCGTTGACGCCGGTGTACAACTGCACGGCGGGTACGGCTATATGGCCGAATACCCGATCGCCCAGGCCTACCTCGACGCCCGTCTCCAAACCATCTACGGCGGCACCACCGAGATCATGAAAGAGATCATCGGACGAGGCCTCGATCTGTAGCCCTCCCCATCTATTCCTTCCCCTTGGTCGGATTCCTCCCCTTCAGGGGGAGGTGGCGTCTGCCCGGCGGGCGGGTCGCGGAGGGGGTCTCTCGCTTGCGTCGAGCGGCGGCCGGAGGATTCGCAAGATTGTTCGAGATTCTTCTGTCTCAGCCCGGGTTTCTGTCACAGCCGGGAGGTAGGTTGCGGGTATGGGACACCACGATCTCACCACCGCAACGATCGAGCAGGAATTGCTCCGGGGCGAAGCCGACATCGCTCGAATCCGTGGCCGGCAGATGTCGCTGCTGCGGGAGTTGGACCGGCGCCAGGTGGCGTTGCGGGACGGGCATCGGTCGTTGAAGGAGTGGGCGGCGGGCAGGATGGACCTCGCCCCCGAGACGGCCGGGACGCTGGTTGCCACGGCGTGGCGGCTCGAGGATCTTCCCGACGTCGATGAGGCGGTCGCCAACGGCGAGATCGGTTTCGACCGGGCCGTCGCGGTCTCCAAGTTCGCCGGCCGCGACGACTCGGTGGACATCCTCGACGAGATGGCGGGGTTTGATGTTGCGGGGATCCGGATCCGTGCCGCATCCAGGCGGCGTATGGCACCGATTGATGAAGAGATCGCGTTCGAACAGCGTTACGTATCGGTCCAGGCGAACCTCGACGAATCCTCCTGGACCCTGTCGGGCCGCCTCCCCGGCTACGCCGGCCGTGTCGTCGTCCAAGCGCTCGAAGCCAGAGCCGACTCGTTCCCGTACGGACCGGCTGCGCATCCGTCGCGGACCACGAAGAACGCAGACGCCCTGTGGGCGATCAGCCAGGATTCGATCACCGGTGACGACGACGCCACCATCGACACATCCACGCCAGTCGTGTCGGTCTTCGTCGACGCATCGGAAGCCGCAGCCACGAACGCCGAGACCGGCGTCCAGATCGAAGCCGGCCCGCACATCGGACCGAACACCCTTCAAGCGATCCTCTGCGACGGTGTGATCGAGGTCACGGCCCGCACCGCCGACGGGACACCGCTCGCGTTGGGACGCCGCAGCCGGGTGATCCCACCCCGCCTGCGCCGGTTCGTTCTGCATCGAGACGGCGGGGTCTGCACCATTGCAGGCTGCGTCTCGCGGTATCGCCTCCAAGTGCACCACCTCACCCCCTGGTCCCACGGCGGCCAAACGGATCCCGCCAACCTGTCGACCGTCTGCTGGTTCCACCACCACATCGCCATCCACGGCCACGGCTTCACCATCGACCCGGCATCACCACCCCAACGCCGACGCCTCATCCGACCAAGGAGCCACGCACCACCCCAACGCACCACCTGGCGAGTCGCGTGACCAGGTCGCTGAGGAGCGGAAGATCCCGAGTCATCGGAACCGCGACATCGTCGGGCACCGCATCGTGAGGACGTTGTCTTCCTCAGCTACTCGGCTACTCAGCTATCAATGTCCGACTGGCGACCCGCAATTCGGGTCTCAGTCGAAAGCGGCAATGCCAGTGATCGCATGCCCGAGCACCAGCGTGTGCACTTCGTTCGTGCCTTCGTAGGTGTAGACAGATTCGAGGTTGTTCATGTGGCGGATCACGGGGTATTCGAGCGTGATGCCGTTCGCACCGAGGACGCTCCGGGCCTCGCGGGCCACTTCGAGGGCTGTCCGAACATTCTGCATCTTTCCGAAGCTGACCTGCTCGGAGGTGAGCGTTCCGTCGTCATGCTTCCGACCGAGGTGCACGGACAGCAGCATTCCCTGGTTCACCTTCACCATCATCTCGACCAGTTTGCGTTGCGTGAGCTGATATGACGCGATCGACTTGGAGAACTGGACGCGGTCTTTCGCGTACGCCACCGCCGCTTCGTAGCTTGCGCGACCAGCTCCGACGGCGCCGAACAGGATCCCGAACCGGGCCTCGTTGAGGCACGAGAGCGGGCCCTTGAGACCGGTGACGTTGGGTAGCACTGCATCGGCGGACAGTCGTACCCCATCGAGGATCAGCTCGGAGGTGACGGACGCTCGGAGCGATAGCTTCTGGTGGATGTCGTTGGTCGAGAAGCCGGGAGTGTCGGTCGGGACAATGAAACCGCGAATGCCCTCGTCCGTGTGCGCCCAGACGACGGCCACATCGGCGATGCCCCCGTTGGTGATCCACATCTTCGTCCCGTCGATGACCCAGTCGGTGCCATCACGACGCGCACGCGTCTTCATGGAACCCGGGTCGGAGCCTGCGTCGGCCTCGGTAAGGCCGAAGCATCCGATTGTGTCGCCGGCAGCCATCGGAGGCAGCCACTGCTGCTTCTGCTCCTCGGACCCGAATGCCCAGATCGGGAACATCGCAAGGGATCCCTGGACCGATACGAAGCTCCGGACGCCTGAGTCGCCGGCCTCCAATTCGGTGCACGCCAGGCCGTAGCTGACCGCGTTGGTTCCTGCGCAACCGTAGCCGTCCAGGTGCATGCCGAAGAGACCGAGAGCGCCCATCTCCTGAGCCAGTTCCTTCGGGAAGGTTCCCGCCTCGAACCAATCACCAACGTCGGGAAGGACCTTGTCGCCGACGAACTCCCGGACGGTGTCTCGAATGAGGCGCTCCTCGTCCGTGAGGAGAGAATCGATCTGCAGGAAGTCGTTCGGGGTCTCGCCCCCGGGGCGGATGCTGGAGCTCATGGCGCCAGCCTACCCGTCTGAGGCCTTGCTACTTGTGTCGTCACCCCACCACATCGTGAGCTGCTGGAAAGCGATGACGATGCCGTTCTTGGCGAATTCGCGGGTGATCGCGTGACCGACGGCGTCCTTGGCCCGCTCACTCTCGAGGATCCCGGGGTGGTGCCAGAACCGGAGGAGAAACTCGACCGAGTGGTCACCCATCTCGCTGATGAGCGCCTCGGGAGCGGGGTTCTGGTGCGTGGCGTCGCACGAGGCGGCAGCTTCTTCGAGCACGCGTGCCGCGAGGACGAGATCGGTCCCGTAGCGGACGCCGATCTCGAATGTGCTGCGGCGGGCACCGAGATCGGTGAGGTTGGTGATCGGCTCGTTGATCAGTTCCTTGTTCGGGATGAAGACGCCTTCGCCATCCATGGTCTCGATTCGCACCGTCCGCGCCGTCACTTCCTTCACCACGCCGGTACCGGCAGTAGTGACGATCTGATCTCCGACGGCGAACATTGGACTGGCTTGGAGTACCAGCCCGGATGAGAAATTCTCGATAACCCCTCGACCGGCGAAGAAGACGACGATCCCGAGAATGATGATGACGATGAGCGCCGGGCCCATTTCTACGTTGAGGATCACCAGGGCATACACGACGCCCAACAAGATGATCACCCAACCGGAGGCCCGGGAGATGATGAGGGCTCCCTCCTTGGAAAGGTTGGGAAGCCTTCGGAGGATCGGGCGAAGCGCTCGACGAACGATCCGAGCCGCAACGAACGCCAGAAGCATGACGCATAGCGCCCAGACAAAGTCCCAGGCCGTCAGACTGTCGGCGTCGATGACCTGATTGACCGCGTCGGCCGAGGGCAGTTGCTGGAAGAAAGTCATGCCATTGCTCCTGCGAAGAGTGGTTGTTGGCCCCCGCTCGCGGTCCTGGCCAGACCATTCCAGGCCAGGTCATCCATGAACGACCAGCTGGTACGGTGGATCGGCGTCGGCCCGAATGCGGCGAGCGCGGCCCGGTGTTTGGGTCCGGGGTACCCCTTGTTGTGATCGAAGTCGTAGGCGGGATAGTCCTGGGCGAGCGAACGCATGATCCGATCACGCGTGTCACCTTCGCGAGAATCGAGGCGGCCGCGATGGTGCGCGACGTAGCGTCACCGCGCACGATGGTCTGGACCTTCGGGGAACCGACGAAGTCCCACGTGCCATCGAGCAGGATCCGATCCGGCTCGATGCCGAGTCCAGCGAGGGCGCGGTGAGCGGCGAGCCGTTGAGCTGCTGACATGCCATGACGGTCACACTCTTGCGGCGATGCATGCCCGACGGCCCACGCGGTACACCATGCCGCAATGCGATCGAAGAGCGCCTCTCTGCGGGATTCGTTGAGCATTTTCGAGTCCCGTATGCCGTTGACCCTGCGTTCCTGCGGAATGACGGCGGCAGCCACGGTCAGAGGCCCCGCCCATGACCCGCGACCGACTTCGTCGAGGCCCGCGATGGTGACCAGTCCGTCGGTCCAATAGCTCCGCTCGACGCCCAGCCCGGGCGGCTTGGTGTGGCGAGGTCGGTTGCGGCGGCGGTCACTCATCCGGCGAGGATAACCGCAACCCCTCCTTGGTCTCGGTCAGTTCGTCCTTGGATCGTCCGGGTACGTCGCGTACCGTGCCGCCTCGCCGCGCTGGCGCTTCAGCACCCGCCGCCAGAGTGAGTTCGGGACCGGATCGAACGCGTCGTCCACTGAGCCGTCCACCGGCACCCATGATCCGACGGCGAGTTCCATCTCGAGTTGCCCCTCTCCCCAGCCTGCGTACCCGGAGAAGATACGTGCCTCATCGATGCCTCCGAGGTCGTCGGGAGCACGCGCAATGTCAACCAGGCCAACGCCCCCCAGAACCGGATGCCACAGATCAGATGGTTCGATTGATGGTCGGTATGCCAGTCCAAGGGCCGTCTCGCGCTGAACAGGTCCACCCTCGAAGACGCTCTTTGGCGGGGCGAGATGTCCATCCCAGGCCGGTAGGTGGTCAACTGCTGCCACGTCAAGCGCGCGATCGAGCACGAGACCGACGGCACCCTCGGGCCCGTGATCGAGGAGAAGGACCACGCTTCGGTAGAAATTCGGATCGATGAGGGCTGGGGACGCCACCAGGAGCATGCCCGACCGTACGTTCGTCATTCCCTCAGATTGGCACGAACTGCAACGGTGTGGGTCATTCAGCGGTCTGCAGGGTCCTTGTCCGGAACCAGGGCCCCCCAGGACAGGATTGACATGTGCCCGTCGTCCCATCGGACTTCGACCGTGTGCCCCTCAACCCGTTGGACCACTCCCCGTCTCGGCTCCCGTCCAACCGTTTTGGTGAGGGTCTTGACTCGTTGACCTTTGTGCACGCTCATCGTGACGACCTCCATCGAGTGCTGTCGCGATCCTACGCGTTCGAACCGGGATGCGGAAGGGTCCTTGGTCTCTGCATGCCTCGGTCCCCTCCGGCCCGTCGCGCTATCGTCGCGACGAGGAGGTACTCATGAGACTCTGGAGCAACGACTTCTCCGACGGCGGCCCGATCCCTGGCGACTTCGCGTTCTGCCTTCCGGATCGTGAGGCCCATGCGGTGTTCGGTCCCAATCGGAACCCCCACCTCGCCTGGTCGGGTGTCCCCGATGCCGCGATGAGCCTGGCCATCATCGTCCACGACCGCGATGCCCCGACCCGCCCCGATGACGTGAACCAGGAGGGTCGCGAGGTTCCTCCTGATCTGCCGAGGGCGGACTTCTTCCACTGGTTGCTGATCGATCTTGCCCCGAACATCACTGAGATTGCGGCGGGGACCTTCTCGGATGCCGTCGTCGCCCACGGCAAGAGCGACGCGGATGGACCGCTGTCTACGCGCCAGGGCAGCAACGACTACACATCATGGTTCGCAGGTGACGCCGGGATGGAGGGCGACTACGTGGGCTATGACGGACCGTGTCCACCGTGGAACGACAGCTTGATCCACCACTACGAGTTTGCGCTGTTCGCTCTCGACGTCGACACGCTCGGCCTCCCGTCGCGCTTCACCGGCCCCGAAGTGCGTGCCGCAATGTCCGGGCACGTCCTCGAGGCGGCGTCGTTCATGGGCACCTACACCTTGAACCAGCGACTCCTCTAGACACTTGACGCCCAGCGGGTTCGATCGTGGTGTATGTTCGGCCCATGGACGTGAGACTGGCGAGGTATGAGGATCTCGGAGCCATCGAAGACGTCGCGTTCTGGGCTTGTTCGGAAGCCATCGGCGAGATGGTGCCCGGAGATGTCGTTGCCTCGGAGATGCGGAGCCGATTCAGAAAGGCCGTCCTCTCGGAGCACCTCCTCACACAGCATCTCCTCATCGGTGTCAACACTGCCGGTCTCATTGAACTCGTCGCGCTCGTGGATGATCTGCCCGATCACACCGCCCTGACGACGGTCGTGGCGCCGACCCATCCCTCCCAGGAACCGGACGGCGCACCACTGGTCGCTGCGTTGCGCGCCATGGGGTGGGTCGGACCCCTCTCATCGAGCGTTGCGCTTGGCAACACCGGCCATGAGCAGTTCCACGAAGCCGCTGGCTTCGTCCCCGGGGAGGTGATCGTCGACCACATCCAGGGCCACGATGTGTTCCGACGCGAGTGGTGGCTCGAACCAGCGCTATCCGCCGCCGGGTAGGCTCAGCGCCATGGACTATCGAGCACTCCCCAAAGCCGTTCTGCACGATCATCTCGATGGCGGCGTCCGCGTTGCCACCATCCTCGAACTCGCTGATGAGTGCGGCTACACCGGTCTCCCGGCCTCCACCGAGACAGATCTCGCCTCATGGTTCCACCAGGGTCGGTCCGGATCGCTCGAGCGCTACCTCGAACCGTTCGAGTACACGATTGCGGTGATGTGCAGCGAGGACGCGATTCGCAGGGTGGCCTACGAGACCGGAGTCGACCTTGCATCCGACGGCGTCGTGTACGCCGAGGTCCGTTTCGGTCCAAGCCTGCACATGATCCACGGCCTCCGACGAGAGGCCGTCATCGAGGCGGTGCTCGACGGACTCGCGGCGGCCCAGCGCGAGACCGGGATCGTGCTCTATGGCATCACGTGCGCGCTCCGCCACGAGACGGACTCCGAGGAGGTCGTGCGGGCGGCGATCCCCTATCTCGATCAGGGCATCGTCGCGTTCGACCTTGCGGGTCCCGAAGCCGGCTTCCCCGCCGACAGCCACCTCGCAGCCTGCCGTCTCGCACGCGATGCCGGCCTCGGGCTGACGATCCACGCCGGTGAAGCCGACACGGCCGATTCCATCTGGCGAGCGGTCGCACGATGCGGCGCAACCCGGGTCGGCCACGGTGTACGCATCGCCGACGAGACCAACTTCGACGGCACGCGGATCACCGAACTCGCCGCATTCGCTCGACGCATCCGCGACCACCGAATTCCGCTCGAAATTGCGATGACGTCGAACCTGCACACGTCGGCATTCCCATCGGCAGCCGAGCATCCGTTCGGAGCGCTCTATCGAAGCGGCTTCAACGTCTCGATCAACACCGACAATCGGTTGATGAGCGGGATCACCATGACCGATGAGTACCGACTCGCCGCGACGACGTTCGACCTCGGTGCCGACGACCTGTCGGTGATCACGGTTGACGCCATCGAAGCCGGCTTTGGCGACTGGCCGACGAGGAAACGCCTGATCGATGAGGTGGTTGTCCCTGCCTACGCCAGCGCGGAATCCAGCCAGGCGGCGGTTTCGGAGAGCACCTGAGCCTGTTCGGGTTCGTTGTGTAGTTCGTGGCGGAGGCCCGGATACACCTTGCGTTCCACACCATCGACCGACGCCAGCGGTGCAGACGCGGACGGCGGAACAAGAGAGTCATCCGCTCCATGAATCACGAGTGTTGGCGTGTCGATCGCTTCGATCATCGAACCGATATGGTCCTGGGCATTGAACATCTCGAGGCCGAACCTCGTCGTCGCCTTCGGGTAGACCAGCGGATCTGCGAAGTAGGCCTCGCCGACAGCCTCGTCCCGTGAAAGCTGTCCACCGTCGATCGGATTCGACATCGCCACCTTCGGAGCGATGCGTCCGAGCACCTGGGCCGCGGCCCGGAGCGCCCCTGGCACATCGGCCTTGAGCGCCGGCGCCGACACCAGCGCGGCATCAGGATGGGGGCGGTCTTCAGCGAGGTAGTACGTCGAGATCAACCCACCGAGTGAGTGCCCGTACAGCACCCACGGAAGATCGGTCCGCACCAGGCCGGAGTCGACGATGCCCTCGAGATCGTCGACGAAGTCGTTGAAGGACCCCACATGGCCCTTCGTGCCCCCGGACATTCCATGTCCCCGCAGATCGAACGACGCGACCGCGTATCGGCGCTCGGCGAAGAATCGCGGCGACGTGGTCCCAACGACCCGAGTGCTCGGCAAGTCCGTGCACGATCAGCATCCCTCGCGTAGGGACTCCGTCACCAACCCAGGTTCGGGTGAGCAGGTCGAGGCCGTCCTTCGTTGTGAACGTACCGGTCGTGTCAGCCATTCGTGACTCCTCTCGAGGCTGCGAGGGCAGCGCCAACGATGCCGGCCTCGTTCCTCAGCGTGGCAGGCACAATGCGCGCCCGGGTGGTGAAGAAGTGGGAGTAGGTCTCAAATCGTTTCGAGATACCACCTCCGAAGACGAACAGATCCGGCCAGAAGAGGTCCTCGACGTAGTCCAGAACTTCATCGACTCGCTTCGCCCACCAATCGATCTCGAGCTCGCCCCGCTTCACGAGTCGTCCCGCGGCGTATGTCTCGGCTTGCTGCCCCTTGAATTGCAGGTGGCCAAGCTCGGTGTTGGGAGCCAGTTGCCCCTGGTAGAGGTAGGCGCTGCCGATGCCGGTGCCGAAGGTGAGCAGGATCACGACGCCGGGTTCCCCCTTGGCCGCGCCGTAGGTGACTTCGGCAAGACCGGCAGCGTCTGCATCGTTCAGGACCGTCACCGGCATGCTGAGCCGACTCTCGAGCATCTCGCCGACGTTGACCCCGAGCCAGCCGTCGTCGATGTTCGCTGCCGTCTCCACGACGCCGTTGATGACGACGCTCGGAACCGTCACCCCGACCGGTCCCGACCAGCCGTGGGCTGCAACGATCTCGACGATCGCATCAGCCACGGCACCCGGAGTCGAGGGCTTGGGCGTGGGAATCCTCGTCCGCTCGGCCGCGAGCCTCCCGGTCGTGAGGTCGACCGGAGCCCCCTTCACACCAGAACCACCGATGTCAACACCGAACACCTGCACGTCTACGCCTCCTGGCTGATGGTCTCCTCGATGCTCGCAGCATATCGGCTGAGTTCTGCGCTGCGTGCATCGGGTGGCAGTTCGATCCGGATTCCACCGGGGAGTTCGGGATAACGCCCTCCAAGAAGCTCCATGCCGGGATCCTCGCCCACGATCTCATTCACCCGCGGCACGAGCAGCGTGAGGATCGGGCTCTGCGGCCGTATCGCGATCTGCACCCCGGCCAACTGGCGCAGGCGTTTCATCAGCAGACGTCCGCTCTCGAGCGCCTCGGCCGCCAGATGAGGCTCGGCAGAGGGTTCGAGGCCAACCGACCGGGAGTTCTCGGGCAGGACCCGGAGGCGAGTCCAGCGGCCGGTGATGTACACCGCGTTTGCCCCCGGCTGATCCTCGAACACTCCGAAGTAGTTGGGGAATCCGACGACCACGGTTCTGCCGAAGTTCTCGGGGACCACGATTCGACCGCGAACGAACGGCAACTCCTGTGCGCCTGGCAGAGCGCGGAGCGAATCCCGGAGGCTCGGTGCCAGCGCCCGCGAGTACCCGAACGGACCATCCAGGAGTCCGGCGATCGTCTCCAACGTCATTGGGGGATGAACGGAAGCGTCACGACCGTCGCCGGCACCCATTCGCCGCGGATCTCGATCTCCACGTCGGGTGTGCCCTCAACCGGCGGCGAGAGATACGCGAGTGCTACGCCGTGGCCGAGAGTCGGACTGAAGTTGCCGCTGGTGATCCATCCGGAAGCGTCGCCGGCACGGACGGCGTACCCGTGCCGCGGGATGGCGCGCCCAGCGGTTGCGAGCGCAACCATCGAGCGTTCGATGCCTTGCTGGCGCTGCACTTCGAGCGCGTCGCGTCCGACGAAGTCGTGGTCCCAGGCGACCACCCATCCGAGGCCCGCCTCGAGCGGCGTGGTGTCTTCATCGAGATCCTGGCCCCACAGCGGGTAGCCCATTTCGAGGCGGAGCGTGTCGCGCGCTCCCAGACCGCACGGCACTGCACCGGCCGCAGTCAGATCACGCATCAGCTTCGGGCCGAGGTCGGCGGGCACCGCGATCTCGGCGCCCCGCTCTCCGGTGTATCCGGTCCCCGCAGCAGTACACCACGAGCCTCGGTAGTCGCCAACCGTGACCCTGAAGCGACCCGGCATGGATCCGACGACCGCCTCGACGATCCCCGGCGATTCAGGACCCTGGACGGCCACGAGCGCCGTTTCGTCGCGCAGCGGCCGCACCTCGGTACCGGCATCGGCATCGGCCAGGAACCGGCCGAGAATGTCGTCGAAATTGGTCCCGTTCGGCATCACCCAGTAGCGAGCATCTGCAAGCCTCCAGACGATGACGTCGTCGACCACGCCGCCACGGTCGTTCAAGGCCATGCTGTATTGCGCGCGGCCGGAGCCGATCTTGGCGATGTCGTTGCAGAGTTGGCGCCGTACGAGTGCCGTGGCCCCGGTGCCGTCTACGAGGAATCGACCAAGGTGGGAGACGTCGAAGACGCCTACGCCGGAGCGAACGGTGTTGTGTTCCGAGATGACGCCTTCGTATTGCACGGGCATCGTCCATCCACCGAAGTCGGTGAACCGGGCCCCGAACTCGAAATGGAGGTCATGCAGCGGTGATTGGGCCATGGTCCTCTCCTGATCGGCGCGGGCGGCCTCAGGCTAGCGGGTGCACCCAGGCGCACCCCCGTGGCTCGGGTGTCCTGCCGATCGCCGGGGATCCCGTCAGACGGCCGCAGCGTGCACCGAGAGGTTGGTGACCGATGGTGGACCCGGAATGCGGGTTGGCGCAGCCGGCAGGGCGACGTCGTCCGGCTCTTCGAGTCCGTACTTGACCAGCAGGTTGTGGAAGTCGCGCTGATAGAAGATCTTGCACCGCACGTCCGGATAGAGCTCGCGTAGGCGCCGAATCTTCCGATTCTTCTTGGTGACGAGCTTCTGGTTCATCGTCGTGATCTCGATGAAGAGGTCCTCGCCCGGCAGGTAGAAGTCCGGTCGGAACTGCATGGTCGGATCGCCGACCTCATTCCAGGCGATGGGGAATGCCCGCGGCTCGTACTCCCAGACCACATCATAGAAATCCAGGAGCCGCGCGAACTCCCGCTCGCTGGAATGGGCGAACACCACATCGTCCGCCGGCGCTGCGAGGAGATCGTCGTTCAGTGAGCCGCTGCCGTCGATGCCGTCACCTCGTGCTCGCCCGGGATCGCATGATCCGGGAACAGCCGATGAATCTCACCGACGAGTTCCTCCTGAACCGGACCCACGGCAATCCCGAAGACGCCCTGACCGCCGCGGAACACGTCCACCACTTCGGACGGACTGTGTGCCGCATAGATGGTCTTGCCGTCGGAGAGGAGTGTGACGTTGGAGAGCGATTCTTCCGATGCCAGTTCGGTGCGGAGAATGTCCATCGCTCTGCGAATCTTCTTCAGCGACATGCCGGCATCCAGAAGTCGCTTGACCACCTTCAGTTGAACGATGTCTGGAAACGCGTAGAGCCGCTGGCTTCCCGAGCCGGTAGCGCGCTCGAAGCGACGGAGTGATGAGTCCTGTTCGAGCCCAATAGTCGAGCTGACGATACGTGATGCCGACCAAGCTGCACACCTGCGGGGCCCGATACCCCTCGGCGACCTGATCCGGCTTGCTGTCCACCATCCTGTTTCTGCCTCCCGGCTCGCCCAGCTTACATCCATGTAATTCCGCCAGCTGAACTACGGGCGTGAAACTAGGATCGTGCAGGGCGCGTTGTCAACAACCCATGTGGATAAGTCGGCAGAGCCTCAGGAATCCGAGCCGTGCTCGAAGTCCTCGGGGGTGACGTCGTCGAGGAATTCCCGGAAGCGTTCGATCTCCTGCTCCTCCGAGTCGTCCTGGATTTCGACACCGGCCTCTTCAAGGAGCTCCTGCGACGCGAAGACCGGTGAGCCGGCTCGTGTGGCGAGGGCGATGGCATCCGACGGCCGCGAGGAGATCGTCAACTCCTCGCCATCGCTCTCGATCACGAGGTTGGCGTAGAACGTCCCTTCGTCGAGCGACGTCACATCCACTCGTTCGATGTCTGCGCCAAGCGCATCGATGAGTGACTTCATCAGGTCGTGCGTCAGCGGTCGCGCCGTCTCGACACCTTCGAGAGCCAGGGCGATCGCGGTCGCCTCCGGCGTCCCGATCCAGATCGGGAGGTATCTCCGGCCGTCGCGCTCTCGCAGCAACAGGATGGGAGTGTTCGTCGGCAACTCGATCCGGACGCCGACGACCTCCATGGGGACGCGTTCGCTCATGCGTTCAGCCTATCACCAGGGGACGGCTCAACCGGACGGGTGTTGGGGCTGCGCGAATGCCCGGCGGCCGAACGCATCGGGATCGGAGGCCAGGACGGAGAGATCCATCACCGCCCAGATGGAGGGAACGTTGCGGTAGCGCCCCTGCCAGTCCATGCCGTAGCCAAGGAGGAACTCGTCGCCGACTTCGAAGCCGCGATGCTCGACCGGGACGTCGACGATCCTGCGTGTTGCCTTGTCGAGCAGCGCAACCGTCGTGACCGACGATGCGCCTCGAACCGTCAGCATCTTGCGCAAGGTCGCGAGCGTCAGACCGGTATCGACGATGTCCTCGACGATGAGGACCGAACGGCCTTCAATGGGGACAGAGAGGTCCATCGCCACGGACACGCGACCCTCGCGGCCGAACCGCGTGAGGTTCAGGAAGTCCATCTCGATCGTGAGCGGCAGATGCTTGGACAGATCCGTGAGGAATGGGACCGAGCCCTTCAATACGCCGATGACCACCGGATCTTCCTCGGTCAGGGAATCGGTGATCTCCCGTCCCAATTCTGCGACGCGCTGCTGCAACGCGTCGACGTCGATGACTTCGACAAACGGTTCGCTCATTCGTCCCCACCTGCAATGCTCGGGAGGGCACCCTTGAGCCACTCGGTGATCAGAGATGCCTTCGGTAGATCGGCGAGAGTGGACATGCGCCAGCGCCCGTCGTCGATTCTTGGCATCGCACCGAGGCGCCGTTCCTCGGATTCTGAGAGAGCCAGATCGGCGGTGGCAACCGCTCCCCCGCCCTGCTCCGAGAAGAACGGTCGCAGCCACCGGTCCCGGAGACCGTAGGTGGTGTATGCCCATTCGACGAGTTCGCGCGTGTCGCTGAAGTGATCATCGGACCCCATCACGACCGTCAGGATTCTCCGCTCGGAACGCTCGGTGATCCCGAGGAACACCTTGTCCGCCCAGGGCGTGTCACCGGTCTTGAGGCCGACCACACCCGGGTACGTTCCGAGCAGGCGGTTCGTGTTGTTGACTTGCCGCATCTTCCCGGTGGGATCGGCGGGCATCTTGATCGTCTTGATCCGGGCGATCTGCTGAATCACCGGATATTCGAGTGACGCCTTCGTCAGTGTGATCAGGTCATTTGCCGTCGAGTAGTGCTGTTCGTTATCGAGTCCGTTGGGGTTCGCGAAACTCGTGTCGTCCATGCCGAGTTCCGTAGCGCGATCGTTCATCATTCGAACGAACAGGTCGGTATCGCCGTCACCGACGTGCCAGGCAAGCGTGAGCGCCGCGTCGTTGCCTGATCGCACGAGCATGGCCACGAGCAGGTCGTAGACCGACCACTCCTCTCCCGGCACCAGTCCGGCACTCGAGCCGCGGGCGTCTGTGGCGAAGGATGGAACGGTCACCAACTCGTCGAGGCCTGCATTGTCGAGCACGATCATCGCCGTCATGACCTTCGTGACGGAGGCCATCGACCGACGCTCGTTGAGGTTCCAGGTTGCGAGCATCACGTCTGCGGTCTCGTCGTAGATTGCCCAGGTGACGGCACTCACGTTGGGGGGTGGGGATGGCGCGACCGGTTCGATCGGTGCCGTGGGGTGCGGCCCGAGCGGCGCGAGGAGCGCGAGTACGAGGGAGGTTGTGACTGCTGAGATCATCGTTCGAGGAGGTTCCGAAGCCTACCCCGAGTGATGCTTTCTTGAAGTAATGCCGCTGCCTGGGAGCAGTCGGCGAGGGTCTCGGCCGCTTGGTGCCGATTCTCGGGATTGCGATGACGCAGGAGTGGAGCCACGAGTTGACCGAGAAGGTCGGTCTGCCGATCGGAGCTCAGCCGAATCGACCGGAGATGCCGGACCTCGAGACCATGGGAGAGGAGCCGATGAGCCGCTCGTGCGATCGATAGATCGTGGTCGCGGAACACATCTGTTCCGTCCGGCAGGTGCATCGGTTCGAGGATCCCCACGTCGATCAGAGCCGTGAGCTGATGGGCCGAGAGCCCGGACGCGCGCATCAGTTCCGCCGGCGTCAGCGACACACCGGACGTTGCAAAGTACGCCTCTGGAGGTGGGCCGGTCTCCGGGGCAACCGGTGACTCATCCCCCTGCTCCCACGCTGCCAGCTTCGACTTGATCACCTTCAGCGGCAGGTAGTGGTCACGCTGCTCTTTGAGCACGTACTCAATGCGCCGAACGTCCTCCTCGGTGAAGATCCGATATCCCGAGGCCGACCGACTCGGTTCAACGAGTCCCTGGGTCTCGAGGAAGCGGAGTTTCGAGACCGTGACGTCGGGGTATTCGGGCTTGAGGAGGTTGATGACCTCCCCGATGCTCCTGGTCCGTGCAGCGCGCAACGGCGATGTGCTCATTCACGCATTCCCGCGAGCAACGATGAGATGGAACTTCCCGATGATGATTTCGTCGCCGGCCGTAAGTGCGAACGCATCAATCCAGGATCCGTTGACGTAGGTGCCGTTGGTGGATCCGAGATCTCGAACGAGAAGCGAATCCCCATCGGCCGCGAAACGGGCGTGATGGCGTGACACGGTGACATCTCCGAGGAAGATGTCGCAGTCGGACCCCCGTCCGACGAGCGTGTCACCGCCGGCAAGCACATAGGTCAGGCCAGCCTGTGGGCCGGTTTCAACGATCAGCGCCCAGCCGAACGCGCCAGCGACGCTGCTCCCTGACGCTCCGCTCGCCGACCGGTCGCGAGGCGGCGTGAAGGTGATCGTCTCGTCGCGTTCGACATCCGGATTCTGGTGGTCGTCCTGATGTGCCATGCGGCCATGCTAACCCAACCCTCGACTGATCCTTGAGGGTTTCCGTTCTTTCTTCCGCCATCCGCTGCGGCGCTCACAATCCGAAGTGAGCAGCTAGTCCTCGGTGAATACCCGATACGCTGCTGCGTCCATGAGGTCCTCGAGGACGCCTCCGTCGGCGGGTTCGATGGTGGCGAACCACCCCGCACCGAACGGATCCGAGTTCACCAACTCCGGCGTGTCGACGAGTGCAGCGTTCACGGCCGTGATGACGCCGGATACGGGGGCGTAGACATCGTTCACCGACTTGGTGGACTCGACCTCGGCGAATACTTCGCCGGCGCCGACGACGCGACCGACGTCCGGCAGATCGACGTAGACGACGTCGCCGAGGGCGTCTTGCGCGTAGTCGCTGATGCCTACGGTGATCGATCCGCCGCTCTCCGAGCGGACCCATTCATGGTTCTCCGAGTAGCGAAGTTCATCCGGGATCTGCACGAGACGCCTCCTGACAGCTTGCGGCTGCCGACTCTACTCGCTCGGGCCGGGCGCATCAGCGGTTGCGATGGCCGTGCGCATGTCGCCCAGATAGGAGAATGCGACCACGTAGTAGAGGACGAGGCCCACCAGGCCGAGAACCGCGGAACCCCACCACAGCCAGTCGAGGTCAAGCCCGTCTGCGATGTAGAACGCGGTGATTGCGAAGTAGAGCAGGAAGGTCGCCGTTTTTCCGAGCCAACGCACATCCAGGCGCCGAACGCCCTTCGTCCAGCCATAGATCGCGCCCACCCCAATTACCACTTCCCGGATGATGATGCCCCAACCGAACCATGCAGGGAGCACACCGACGATCAAGCCAAGAACGACCGCGACCACGACCGCGAGTCGGTCGGCAATCGGGTCGAGCATCTTGCCCACTTCGGAGACCTGGTCGAGTCGTCGAGCGAGATAGCCGTCGATCCAGTCGGTCGCGCCGATGACTCCGAGGAGCGCCCCTGCCCAAGCTGTCTGCTCGATCAGCACGAGCCAGACGAACACCGGGATGAGCAGCAACCGCACCATCGACACGGCGTTCGGGATCGTGACGACTCCGTGCACGGCTACGAGACCTGGACGACCCGGAACCGCACTCGGGCGATCTCCTGGTCTTCGAAGGATACGACGAACGCATACCCCTTCGCTTCGGCGAACTGAACGTTGTGAAAGGGACTCACGATCGGGACGATGCTGGTGGCTCCCGGCGGCAAGTTCGGAGGTGCGCCGACCCGCAGCTTGCCTTTGGCCTCGATGTCGAGACTGTGGCCGTCCTCGTCGACGAGGCTGATGGCAATCTCGAGGTCACGGTGGCGTTCTTCTGGTTCGACCTCGGCCACCATTGCGAGGGTCAGACTGCGATGGACCACCGGCAGGGACCGGGCGCTGATCGTGTCAAAGCCCCCACCGAGCACGTATAGCTTTCCACCTTGAACCTGCGCAGAATCGGCAAGCATGGCCGTCGTGAGTCTCACTCCTGCTCCTTCATTCCTGGCGCACCGGGATGGCGGGCCGTATCGAGTGCCCATCCGTCGTGCCGGATCGAGTTCATGGATGCACGATACCCCCTCGCACCGCCGGACCGGGCGAGTACCTCCAAATCGGATTGGGTCGCGCGCACCATGGCCGGCTCCGGCAATCCTTCGTACGATTCACAACGGGCGTGGGGATCCGTGGAGGCAGAGAGAGCGACGAGGTGTTCGATGCCGTCCAAACCGACCGATCAGGTGCACGTGGCCTTCCCCGACGAGGTGAAAGACACCGATGCGGATGTCGTGAGCATCGCATCATTCCGGCGGTCGCGCTCCGAGCGCAACGGCCGGTCACTCCCCCTTCTGGGCGACGATCCGGATTGGACACCGGCGACGTTCGAGCTCCTGAGCCCGGTCAACGACGAGCCGCAGCGCTGCTTCGATCGGTTCCGCCGCTAGCCGCACGTCAGCGTCCGACCCGCGCATCGATGCACAAGCCGTGTCGTGCGACCAGACTCATCCCATGTCTCCAACCATCGCCTTCTTCATCTTCGATGACGCAGAGGAACTCGATTGGGTCGGCCCATGGGAGGTTCTCTCGGCCTGGAGTCACGGATGGCCGGACGACAACGTCACGGCGTTCACGGTGGCACAGAAGGATGGGGCCGTTCGCTGTGCCAAGGGGTTGCGGGTGCTTCCCGACCACACCTGGGACTCCGTCCCACCATTTGATGTGCTCATCTATCCCGGCGGTATCGGCACTCGAAGCCAAATCGGCGACGCCGAGATCAGGACCTGGGTCCGTCAGCAGGCTGCCGCGGAAACCCTGATTGCGTCGGTATGCACCGGGTCTCTGGTACTCGCAGACAGCGGTCTCCTGGATGGTCTGCCCGCCACGACGCACTGGGCGAGCATCGACCACCTCGGGTCCCTTGGATCGGGCATCGAGGTACGCCCCGACGAGCGATTCGTTGATAGCGGACGGATCGTCACCGCGGCCGGTGTCTCGGCCGGCATCGATATGGCACTCCACCTGGTGGCCAGGCTCCATTCGGTGGGGCGCGCACGGGAGATCCGGCGCTCCATCCAGTACGACCCGCAACCACCGGTCTAGCTCGACGGTTGCCGCTCCTCGGCGAACGGCGTCGGGGTCATCACGGGGACGTCGGCTAAGCTCAATCGACGGACTTCCGCTACCGCAGGACGCCCGATGTCATCTGTTGGTGCTCCATTGCGTGACACCGCAATCGCAGGCAGCAGCGCTCCATCGCTGAGGATCACGATGCTCCGTCGCCCCTCGTTCGGTGGCCTGATCGGAGCGCTCGTCTTCTTCTGGTTCTCCCTTGGACCCTCCCTGCTCCCGCGCTGGTGGGTGATGCAGATCGTGATTACCGGCCTGACTGCGGCGATCGGCTACGCGCTCGGTACAGCGCTTGAGTCCGTGCTCCGAGCCGTCCTCCGCCATTTTGCAGGCGCCGCGGTGCCGCCCGGGTTCACGAAGGGGGCGTGGACCGGCCTCGGCTTGGTTGGTCTCGTCTGCATCGGCATCGGACTCGCTCGCTGGCCCTCGGTTCAGAACGCCAGCCGGGATCTCGTTGGCCTTGAGCATGTCTCTTCGACCATCGTGGCCGCGATCGCTGTGGCGGCGGCGATCCTGCTCCTCGTCATGGTGGCGATAGGCCGCCTTGGGCTGTTCCTTGTGAGGAAGGCGGAACGATTCGCTCAACGGTTCATGCCGAGAGCACTCGCGTGGGTGGTGACGATCGTTGTCCTCACGGTGGTGGTTGTGTTCCTCAGCGTCGATGTCGTTGAGAAGGGCATCGTCGGTTTCGTCGACGACCGATTTGGCTCCGCCGATACGGGTACGGCGCCGGGCGTTGAGGAACCGGTGGCCCCGGAGTACTCGGGGAGCCCGGAGTCCATTGTCGAGTGGGAGACGCTCGGCCTCGAGGGCCGCAACTTCGTGGCGGGTGCTCCGACGCCCGCCGAGATCGCTGCCTTCTCGGCGAGCGGGTCCGCGACAACGCCGATCCGGGTCTATGCCGGACTCGATTCGGCGGCGACCCTCGACCAACGTGCGGCCCTCGTTGTCCTCGAACTCGACCGAACGAAGGCCGCAGAACGAGATGCGGTCGTCGTGGTGACCACGACGGGGACGGGTTGGGTTGACCCGGATGCCGCCGAAGCCGTCGAGTTCATGTATGACGGAGATACCGCGATTGCTGCCATGCAGTACTCGTTCCTCCCCAGCTGGATCCAGTTCCTCGTCGGGACCGAACTCGCGGGAGAGGCAGGCGCCGCAATCAATGCCGCAGTCTTCGAGTGGTGGGACTCGCTGGAAGAACCGCGTCCGAAGCTCCTCCTCTTCGGGGAGAGCCTGGGGTCGCTCGGACTCGAGACCGCACTCGCCGGAGATTCGATTGACGAATCCCTGACCACGCTGAGCAGATCGAACGGGGTGCTGATGACGGGCCCAACTGCCTCCAACCCGATCTGGCAGCAACTCTCCGCAGCGCGGGATCCCTCGTCGCCGGTCTGGAAACCGGCATACGACAACGGATCGACGGTGCGCGTGGCCAATCAGCCGCACGACCCGCCGTCCGCCGGTTCGGCGCCGTGGGCGGAACCGCGGACGCTCTACTTCCATCACCCGTCCGATCCCGTCGGGTATTGGAATCTCAAGACGCTCTGGTCGCGACCCGAGTGGGTGAACGACCCGATCGGCTACGATGTCTCTCCGGATGTCACCTGGTTCCCGATCGTGACCTGGGGTCAGGTATCGGCCGACCTCATCGCGGGCTTCAGTGCTGGGCCAGGGTTCGGCCACAACTACTCCGTGGACTTCGTGAGCGGCTGGGCGGCGGTCTCACCCCCCGACGCCTGGTCGGGCGACGACACGGCCCGACTCGTCGCGCACCTCGATCGAGGGGCCGACTGATTTCGCCACACCTGCGCGCGAGCGTCGCGAAGGTCGTTAGCGTCCCCCGCACATGGAATTGAAGGAACCCAAGACGCCGTCGTCGCTCAATCGACTGGGCCGCATCTTCAACGAGATGCGCGTTGAGACGCAGCGGGACAACATCGTGCTCGTCGCTGCAGGAGTAGCGTTCTACGCCGTTCTGGCGGTCCTACCGGCCCTGTTCATCGCCGTGTCGCTCTATGGCTTGTTCACCGACCTCGCCGAGGCGGAGCGTCAGATCGAGTCAATGCTCGAAGTCCTTCCCGGGTCGACGGCCAGGATCCTCGAGACACAGATGCGGTCGATCGCTCGTGCTTCTGAGATGAACCTCAGCGTCGGTTTCGTCGTCTCGCTCCTTGCGTTCGCCTGGACCGTCTCGAACGCCACCCGCGCCGTCGTGCGGGGTGTCAAGATCGCCTACGACCAGGAATATGGGCGGTCCATCCTCGAACGACGAGACGTGGCTATTGGTGTCACCGTCGCGGTCATTGTGACCACCTTGACCGCCCTCGCCATCATCGCCGCCGTCCCCGTCTGGCTCCGGCGGTTCGACCCGACCCACGCCATCGTGACGTTCGGCAATTTCCGCTGGATCCTGGTCGGACTCGGCTTCGCGTCGATCACGGCACTCCTCTACCGGTACGCGCCACCCGAGCGTCCCGACGGTTGGCGCAGCGTCGTGCCGGGGGCGGTGGTGGCCACAACCGTATGGACGGTTGCATCGATCGGTTTCTCCGTCTATGTCTCGTCCTTTGGCCGGTATAACGAGACCTACGGCACGCTCGGTGCCGCGGTCGTCTTGCTCCTCTGGTTCTGGTTCACGGCGCTCGCGATCCTCATCGGAGCCGAGTTGAACGAAGCCATCATCACAACGCGAAAGCCCAACCTCGACGGTCCGGACCCGTCCGACGACTGATCCCGATGGTGACGTCGCGACTCGTCATCGCTGTGCCGGCCAGCGACAGATCGTGGTCAAGTCGGCTGATCTCTGATCGATGACGAGTCATAGTCGATCGGAAGGTCGGACCATGAGGGGCACCATCACCTGTCACCTTTGCCAACGAGCCATCGCTGAACATCGGCGGGGTGAGTTGTGTTGGCTGGATGCACTCGCGAGCGGCGTCGTGAGGTCGTTCGTAGCGAATTGGCCGGTCCCCGTGCCGGACCGATCCGTCACTCCCGAGCGCGTCGCCGCAGCGAACTGAGGGTCCCAGCCTCGAGTTCAGCCAGTTCGGCTCGCGTGTCCCGCAGACGTCGATCATCATGGGGTTCGTCGATCCCGCTCGCCGCTTGGTGACGGAGACCCTGCAGCTGGTCGACCAGTGCTCGACGACGGATCTCGAGGGCCCGGTGCCGGTTCGGATTCATCTCGCGAACGCTATCGCTCCGTTGTGACACGTCGGCTCCACTCGAAAGCGCACCCAGCGGAGGAATGAACTGCCTGAGATGGCAGACCGCTGGATGCGCCACGGTCAACACTACGCGACGCAGATCCCGGTACGCCGAGGCACCGCACACACAAATGGGGCGCACCCGACGGAAAGGAAGCGTCAGGAAACGTGTGAGGAGTCCTTGGCTATCGTCGGGTGCGCTTAATCCCATGGTACCGACAACCGCCCTCGCAGTGTCACCGACACTGCTGCCCGAGCAACCGTCGTCCCCGCAACCAGAAGAACCCTTGCAGTGGGGGCTGTCGCATGAATGGGGGGTTCTCGCGTTCGGTGGCGGTTTCGGCGATGATGCGCGGATGGTGAATGTGCGTCGTGTTGAGCGGGACCAGTTGTTGTTGATGCCGCCGTCGTTGTCTGATTGGTTGCCCGCTGATCATCTGGCTTGGTTCGTCGTCGATGTGGTCGCCGAGTTGGACATGTCGGGCTTCTATCGGTCGTTGCGGGCTGACGGCCGTGGGGGTGCTTCGTATGATCCGGAAGTCATGCTCGGTGTCTTGTTGTATGCGTACTGCGTGGGAGAACGCTCGAGCCGCCGTATCGAGCAACGGCTCTGTGATGATGTCGCGTTCCGGGTCGTTGGGGCGAACCAGGCGCCGGATCATGCCACGTTGGCCCGGTTCCGTCGCCGCCATCAGGACGCGATTGCTGGCGTGTTCTCCCAGGTGGTGGCGTTGTGCATAGCCGAGGGCCTGGTGGAGTCGGGTGTGGTCGCGATCGATGGGACGAAGATCGAAGCCGACGTGTCCGTCGGGTCGTCGGTGACGCGGCGTCAGATCGTCGACGAGATCCTCGAAGAGGCCGAAGCAGTTGATGCTGCCGAGGATCTCGAGTACGGGGAACGCCGTGGCGACGAGCTTCCCGAGAAGTGGGTGGATCGGCGTGATCGTCGGGCCCGGTTGCGTGAAGCACTGCGTCAACTCGACGCTGACGGTCCGTCCGATGCCGAGTCGTATCAGGCCGATCGCTCGGCGAGAGAGGCCGCGTTGGGCCGCAAGCTTGGTGGCCGTCGAGCAGATCCGGCATTGAAGCGGGCGGGTGCGGCTCGGACCCGCAGAATCAACGTCACCGACCCGGACAGCCGCACGCTCAAAGACCGTCACCGGTTCATCTGGGGATACAACGCACAAGCAGCCGTCACCGAAGACCAGATCGTCGTCGCTGCCGAAGTCACGACCGCCGCGTGGGACTCGGTCGTCTTCGAAACAATGGTTGCCGCTACCGAGGAGAGCCTCGCAGATACCGGCGCCGACCGGATCGAGACGTTCGTTGCCGATACCGGCTACTGGAGCATCCCCAATGCCACACTCGATATCGATGCTGACGTGTTGATCACCCCGATGCCCCTGACCGGGGGCATCACCGACCCGAACGATCCCCGCCTCGCTCACCGCCGGCACGTCATCGAACGTCTCGACGGAGGGGAGATCACCCTCACGGCAGCCGCCGCCGAGATGGAGATGTCAACCACCACGGCCCGCAAACTCCTGGGGAACCATCGCTCGGGTCGCCCAGACCCAGTCGAGGTCCGACAAGCAATGGTTGAACGGCTCGCCACCGACAAAGGGGCGGCTGTCTACGCCAAACGCAAGACCACCGTCGAGACGGTCTTCGGGAACATCAAAGCCAACCTCAGGTTCCGGCGATTCTCAAACAGAGGACTCGACGCCACATCAAGCGAGTGGCGACTCGTCTGCACAGTCCACAACCTGCTCAAGATCCACCGGCAACGACTCGCCGCCACCTGAACCCGGAACCAGAACCGACGCGCCCCCATCCAGACACACCGAAACCCCCGCCCCGAGGACCATCCATGCGACAGCCCCCAGTGCAAGGGTTCTTCTCGTCGGGCTGGTCGGATTTGAACCGGCGACCTCTTGACCCCCTGAGTCCGCCTGGCAGTCAAGGGGTCAGGGGTTCGAATCCCCTCAGCTCCACCCGAGAGATAGACGTTGAAACCCTTGCCACGGCGAGGGTTTCGGCGCGCCTGGCGTCGCCTAGCGGGTGAGCCAGCGAGGGTCCTTGCGGTCGAGAGTCCGCGAGGAATCCGAGAGCGTCTGCAGGAAGATGGCGCCGAGACGCTCTGTGGCAACCTCATCGTGGCCTTCGAACTGGTATCCGTGCACGTCCAGAGTGCCGGAGGTTTCACCATGATTGCCCGGGTCCTCGGTAGCGCGATACGGACACCAGGGACCCTCACACGGCGCGATCACCGGTTCGATCGCAGGAGCGGCCATCACGAAAGGCCAGGTCAGAGCCACGCGCTGTCCTTGAAGACATCGCATTCAACCTCCTACGCCGGCATTCGCGACCGCGGCGGATCGCGGGCGGTGAAGGATGGAGCTCCCGATTTGATCGGGCTCGATATCAATCGAGAACGATGACCATGTCGTCGAAGGCTCTCTGGGTTTGGGTTTCAATATCGATCGGTACGAATTCCCGTTCACACCGAACCTTGCGAACATCGCTGGGTACGAACTCTTCGGCGTCGAGATGCCATCACCGTCCTGTGCTGGGAACGGCGCATGGATCGTGGAATCCATCAGCGATCTCCACGCCTGCGCCCGTGAGGGCGGTGCCCGGCTTGCGTGTCGGGCGTCCGTATCATCTCCAGTTGTATGAAGCCATGGCAGTGCCCTCACGAGATCGAGCGACCGGTGATGCGTCAACGCTGGGAGCAGCTCAGCTATCTTCACTGGCCGGTCGCACCCAACGTCGTCCAGGCGATGCTTCCATCGGGTCTCGAAGTCGATACCCACGACGGGATGGCCTGGATTGGGCTGGTGCCGTTCCAGATGCGCAGCATCGGCCCAGTCCGAGGGCCAGCCGTCCCCTATTTCGGAACGTTCGCAGAAACGAACGTCCGTACCTACGTGCGCGGACGAATGGGTCCCGGGGTTTGGTTCCATTCGCTCGACATCGACAGGGCTCTTCCTGTGCTCGTGGCACAGACACTGTACGGCCTTCCGTACCAGTGGGCGGCGATGTCGATCCGCGAGGACGGCGAGCGCATCACCTATGCGGCCCTACGGCGATGGCCTCATCGGCACCGACCACACGGCGTAGTAACCGTTCGCGTCCGCGACCCGATCCCGAACGAGGATCTCACGCCACTCGACCTCTTCCTCACTGCCCGCTGGCGGCTCTACGCGCAGTTGGGGAGCAAGCTGATGGTGGCTCCGGTAGCCCATCGCCCGTGGCCGTTGCACGGAGCCGATATCGTCGCCCTTGAGGACGGCCTGGTAGCTGCAGGCGGCTACCCGCAACCCGACGGCGAACCCCATGTGCTCTACTCGCCGGGCGTCTCGGTGCTTGCCGGTCGCCCCACACGCGCCTAGATGGACACCGTCTGAGTGCTCGGGGATCAGCTCAACCGGTCCACGGGCGCGCTTGTCGCGACACACCCCGACACCACCCGGATCCTGATGGTGGAGAGCGCCGACAAGATCTCCAGCAAGCCTTTCGACCGGTAGCGGATCCATCTAATCGTGACCGCGATGCGGCCATTCTCACTCCGCCAGCTTCGCAGACCCTCGAGCCGCTGGAACGCAGCGGCCTGGCGACCCGGCCGAATGGTCGGTAGAGCTTCTTGAAGCGGCCCAGCCTCATCATGCCGGCAACGTGATCGATGCGCTGACTCACCGATGGCGGCATTCGCAGCCACGATCGGCGCGCAATGACGGGGCGCGGCTCGTCGAAGCGGCTTCACCGATTGTGCTTGCCGGTGAGCTCTTTGCGGAAGCGAGAGCGGAAGGCGCGTACACATCCGGTCTCGTTGCCTCCCGGATGGTTCTCGATCTCCTTACCTGACGGGCCGCGCGGGCGGCGTGATCAGGTGGGCTGGCTGATTGGCAGGGTGGCTGGGGTGGCGGTGAGGTCTGGATTCATGACGTCATCTCCTCGGTTCTGATCGCGAATGTAGAGAGCGTTGAATCGGGCATAGCCGAAGAGCAGGATGGCTGAGCTCACGAGGACGAAGAGCACCGCGCCAATTCCGAAGAGGAGTCCCTCGCTCATGGCGAGTCATCCTCTCCGACGAGCACCAGGGCGCCGAGCGCCAGCAGCGAGGGCACCCACAGTCCGACGAAGAGTCCCATCTCCCGGTCCACGAGGAACCACAGCGTGACGGAGAGGGCGAAGGACAAGAGGGCAGCGAGGAGGAAGACGAGCTTCGCTTTGTGGAATGGCGTGATCCTGCTCCACAGGTTCGTCGCTCTGGTTGATGTGGTGGTGGGTGCGTGGCTCATAGTGTATGTCCCGGGTTGTTGTCTCTTGTTCGAAGCGAAGCACCCCGGCGGATGAATCTCAGCTAGCGCGATGGTGGCCACTATCAGGGAACCATGACACCACGAGACCTCAACGGTTCACGCACGCTGGTGCTCGGCGGTTCAGGCGTCTTGGGGCCGTTGATCGCCCAACGCCTCCTCGATCGCGGCGGGTAAGTGATGCTTGCCGACCGGAACCCCTGGTTCAAAGCGGGGATTCAGTGGTGGGGCGGCCGTGCCACGTTTCTGTGACGAAACTCGCTCGTACACCGAATCAAAGGCGAGCTCGAATGAATGTCAGCGACCCTCGTCGACCAGACTGGCGCTGCGCACTCAGGTTCGATCTCCGCACCCAAGAAGCTGACAGCGTCGGGTGCGCAGAGGTACGTGCCGTCTGCATCCATGACTGCAATACCGCCACAGAGGATGCAGACGTAGCCGGTTGGGTGTTGCGGGTAGGTGTCTTGCATGCCTACCCAATGCATCGACCAGCCAGGCCCCAGAATCGAGAATGGTTGACGCCGGACACTCATGCACTAGTCCGCGTCACCAACCGGGCACACCAACACCCCCCACACCATCAATCAGGCACCCATGGGCGGCGTGGCGTGGAAGCGGCTCGTGGGTTCCGATGGTCCCCCACGCTATCTGCAACCCATTGAACGGCAGTTTGGCGTGGAAAACACTCAAGAAGGCCACACCGGCCACCCACCGAGCACCACCGTGCAAAGAGAAGAACCCTTGCAGTGCAAAGGTTCTCTCCGTCGGGCTGGCCGGATTTGAACCGGCGACCTCTTGACCCCCAGGCGGACTCAGGGGGTTTCGCTGACCTGCGGAAACGCCCGGAAACACCCTCTGACCGGGGGTTTTGTTGCTCAGCAGTTTCCGGCGTTTCGCGCTGTTTTCTGTTCTCTCGCGGACTCTCCGCGGACTCTTGGGCCAGGCGCCGTCCAGGGATCCCGCCGGAGATGACCTCCCTCACCAATGCGACTCGGGCGGATCGCTTGGGCCCCGAGCGACGAATTGCTCTGGTTCCACAATGTCGATCTCAGCCACACGGTGACGTTGATCGCCCAGAACGTCCTCTCGAGAGTCCTCCATCGGCACGCAACATCTACAGCGACATCTGTCCTGATCCACGGAAGCTTTCGCGGAGAACGTTCCGCAAAGCTTCGTCGACAGGAAGGGTCTCCGCAAACGCCGGCTGCACGGCGTCGTGCTGGTCATCTCCGACGCCTACACCGGGCTGACGAGGTCGATCCGTAGCCGCAGCTGGATTCTGGCGGCGGACGGTCGTCTGGTATCGGTCGATCGGGATCAAACCGGAGCGGGTCATCACCGATTATGGCTCGCGCTACCGCTCCGGACTCTGGCGCCGGGCGTATGCCGCGACCGGCACGAAGGTCACCAAGACCCGACCTCGCCGGCCCCAGACCAACTGCAAGGTCCAGCGCTTCCACCGGATCCTCGTCGAGGAATGGTCCTACATCCGCCCCTGGAACTCAGAAACCGAACGGACCGACGCGTATGACGGATTCATCCATTTCGACAATCACCACTGAGCCCACGGAGCGCACGGATGGACAACCCCCACCAGCATCATCCAGGACAACCTCCCCGAAGAGCACAACGAGCTGAGACGACAGCGCCAATAGTGCCAGCGACATACCTCAGGAAGTGAAACCCGGGACCCCCGCCGGTGGTAGTCACGCAGCTTCCGTGTCGCCAACGCCCGGAAGTCTGAGCGGACGGGTGTCCACGGCCGACTCTCCCGTCCATTGCGCTGCTGTCGCATGTCGTGAGTTCGGCGTGAGGCAGTGAACCAGGTGGCTCCGCAAGATCATCAAGACGAAGCGCCATTTCCCCACCAAGGACGCCTCCATGAAGATGTTGTGGTTCGCGCTACGCAACGCGGAGAAGAAATGGACCTACCGGGCCAGATACTGGCCCGCGGCACTCCACCAGTTCGCGATCTACTTCCCCAACCAAGTCCCCCTCGACCCCGGAACCCTCACTGAGCAGAAAGGGGGAAGCGTCACAAGCCCCGCCCCCCCTACACAGAATACTTGACACTCCCGGGCCATCTCTTCGCCCTGATCTCGCGTCAACGACTCGCAGAGATGCTCGGGCCAGCGCTCTACCGTCGCCTCGCGAACGACAAGTACCGCGTCGGCGCCATGACTGTCGGGGAGGAGAATGAACGTCACGAAGCAGGACCAGCGTTCGGCGAGCGTCCTGGTCGCTGTCTTGTGCTTGTCCATGATCAGATCGCCGTCCCGATGACCGGGCACGGCACGATCCTCCACGGCAGCAGTACGTTCCGAGATCGTGCCCATGTCACAGATCTGGCCCATCGTCGACGGGGGTCGGCTCTGCGGGCTTCTCCGCCGGGAAGCCACGATCTGGGTCTGAACCGATGATGGAGCACGATCCAACCGGCGGCTGAGAACCGTCCCACGGCCTCACCTCCAAGACGAGACAACTACTCTCGTCGAAGGCGGCGCAACGACCACTTGAGATCACGGTCGGTACGAGCGGGCATGGTCCGACGACACGGCGGGACGAGGTGGCAAGCGTGCGCGAACGGTAGCTTCCGCGTGACGATTCTGCCGCTAGCGGCGCGCAGGCGGCGCGTTGAGCGTTAGAACTGAGGGTCCTCGAAGGTCGGTTCGCGGTCTTCGGTGAACGCGCGGATGCCTTCGACGCGATCTGGATGAACCACGGAGCGCCAGTGCGCCTCCATCATGATCGCGCTGGCTTGCTCTATGGGTTCACCCTCACCCATGAGTACTGCTCGCTTGACTGCCTGTACGGCGGTCGGTGAGTTGTTTGCGATCTTCTCCGCAACGCCGAGTACTGCGTCCATCAGGTCGGTCTTCGGGAACACGTCGTTGATCATGCCAAGCCGGTGCGCCTCTTGGGCTGTGATCGGTTCTCCGGTCATCAGCATCTCCATGGCCTTGCCCGGCGGGAGTACTCGGGGAAGAAAGATCGGTGAGCCGCCGCCGGCAGACAAGCCGACCATCGCTTCGGGCTGGCCGAAGGCGGCATCATCGGATGCGATGATGAAGTCGGTGCTGATCGCGATCTCGCAGCCGCCACCATATGCCATCCCACCGACGGCAGCGATGATCGGTCGACGCAATTGGCGCAACGTGTAGAGCACACGATCGAAGACCTGACGTTGACGTAGCCATTGCTCTTGCGTCATTTCCTTGCGCTGGTACAGGTCACCACCGACGGAGAAGGCGCGGTCGCCGGATCCGGTGATGATGGCGACGCGCACGGACGTCTTGGCTGCAACGGTTTCGAGGATCTCGATGAGTTGCGCGGCGAGTTCCGTCGTGATGGCGTTGTCGGCATGCGGCCGATTGAGGGTGATGACGGCTATTCGTCCGTCGGAGACGTACTCGACAAGCACAAGCTGGTCGGGTTCCTCCACATCGGTCGGAGCGCGATAGCCCATCCGCTGCATACGCGTACGGGTGTCGTTGTCCATTCGATACTCCTCGCTTCGCAGTCCTCAGAGCGACGTGAAGGCGACTGGCTTCACCAGGATCAGAGGGAACGGTTCGGCGGGGACTCTAGTCGTACGGTCCGTGCCCAAACGAACCGCTGAACTGGCCGGCGTCCCGTCCTGTCAAGCAGAGGGGCCGATCCAGCACAGCTCGGCCCTGCACCCTTGCGTGGTCCACAACTGGCGATGTGAGAAGGTGCGGGTTCCGGTTCTGCTGCCGCGGGTGGTGCTTCACGGAGATGCGTTGCGACTCGGAGCCGATAGCGCGACCGGTCCAACTATCTACCTAGTTGCCCATGCCTTCGCATCGGCGAGGTCAGCGACGGCGTATACCTTCACTTGGCCGGGAATCATCCAGCCGAATGCCTTGACGCCGTCTTTGTAGAGGCTGTGGTCGGTGACGATTGCGATCTTCTCCCACCGGGACAGATGCGCAAGCCCCACTTTGGTGTCTTCCCACATCGCCCCACCCGAGTAGCCGTCGAAGTCGTCGCCGAGAACGTAGATGAGTCGGATCTTGTCGTGGGTCTGTAGCGCCGCGTCGATGGCAGGGTCGAGGACGGAGTCGTAGTCGCCGGCTCGGACTTCACCGACCGCTTCGAAACCGATGACGTTGTCGGGGAGGTCGTCGATGAGGCGAATCATGCTGCGCTCCTTGCATTGGGTAGCCGGTTCCGGTCGATGCTACCGGCAGGCGAGGTCGTCAGGGTGTTTGGCTGTGAGCGCGTCGAACACCGTCGCTGACGGACTCGATGCGTCATCTGTGCTGAGTGTCGGCGTCGGTAGCGATTCGCGGCGATCGGATCGGACGCCGGATCAGTCGGTTGCCGCTTCGGTAGCCGCCGGACCTGACGCTGCGGTTCTTCGTGCGGACACCGCGTAGCGAACGCCGGCGACGATCAGATACGAGGTGACTACGGCGACCGCTACTGGTGCGGTCGTTTCGGCGCCGAGGGCGAGTGCAATTGCTGCGATGAAGGTCATGCTGACGGGTGCTCGGAGGAACGATCCAGGTACCGCTGCCAGCATGCACGACACCGCGAGTGCGATCGGAATGTCAGGGAACGCGAGGTACACGACGGTGCCTGCTGTGCCGCCCATGAAGATCAGCGGGAATACGTTACCGCCCATGAAGCCCACTTCCAGGCTGAGGGCCATTGCCACCATCTTGGCGAGCAGGACGATGATCAGCAGGCCGACGCCGAGCGCGGCGGGATCGTCGATGACGACGCCGAGTTGGGATTGGCCGGCGCCGACGGTCAGGGGAAGGGCCATGGCGATGAGGCCCACGGCTCCGCCACCGAGGATGCCGAGTATGTACCGGTTCGGCACGAACTTGCAGACCCATTTGACGGCGAGGATGACACCGACGAAGACCAGCATCACGATCGCTGAGAGGATTCCGAGACCCACGGCGATCGCCATGTCGACGACTTCGAATTCGTAGGGTGGCACTTCGTAGCTGCCGAGGAAGGTCCGGCCGACCACCGCGTAGAAGATGACGAACCCGATCATCGAGGCGATCAGTTGCGGAATGATGGAAGCCACGTACCTCTGGCGAGGTATCGGTTCGAGTTCGGAGACTAGGAAGGCGCCAAGGACGGGTGAGGTGAATGCAGCGCCGAACCCACCGGCGATACCGGTCAGCGTGTAGTCGGGATCGGCTCCACCTTCGGCCCAACGCCGATTCGCGATCCACGAACCCAGGCCGCCACCCATCACTACGAGGGCGAACGAAGGACCGAGGCTCGCCCCGGCAACAGCGGACACAGCAGCAATGGCAACCCACTGTGGCGCTGTCCGGGCGTCGACCTCGGCTGCTTCGATGATCGCGACGCCGCCAGGGACCTTCTCGGGGACTCGCCACGCCGTGCGAAGAGCGACGACAACGAAGCCGCCGAACGCCACGAGAGGAATCCACCACCATTCACCGGACCACACAGTGCCGTCGCTCTCAGGGAAGATCTGCTCGATTGCCCAACCAGTGGCGCCCAGGTAGATGAGTCCGAGGACCCCGCCTGCGACACCAAGCAGAATCGAGAAACGCAGCAGTCGCCGATACCACGGCACATCGAACGGCAGCACAGAACCTCCATTGCCAGCCAGCTGCCATCCGCGAGGTTGCAGCGGCCTGTCGTCTGAGCGATCGGCAGCAGCCTACTGCGGTGCAAACCCGCGGATTCGGCGAAGGTGAGCGTCCCGGCGGACGTCGGCTCGTCAGGTCTCCAGTCGACGATGTGGGAACGGGTTGAGCCTTCCATGGCGGTGTCCAGACATTCGTGACACATGTTCCGACACCCGTGGTAGCCGACTCGCCTTGCCTGCGTTCGCTGGTGGTGTTCGGTGGATTCGTGTGCGGCGCTCTCACGGTCAGCGCGTCGGGTCTCGACGGTAGGATCTCGCTATCCCGACAGTGTGGAGGATTTGGGTGGCGACCGATACGAAGGCCAAGACCGATGCTCCGACCGGGTTCGCCCGGATCATGCCGATCTTCCATTGGCTCCCGAACTACAACAAGTCGTGGTTGAAGGCCGACCTGATCGCAGGCCTCTCGGTGTGGGCGCTGATGGTGCCGACCTCGCTCGGCTACGCAACCATCAGCGGCGTGCCCGTGCAGTACGGCCTCTACGCGGCAGCGGCCGGCTTGATCGGATTCGCACTCTTCACGACGTCGAAGCAGGTGACGCAGGGCCCGAGTTCATCGACGGCCGCTGTCCTCGGCGCAGCCGTCCTTGCCGTTGCCTCCTCCGGTTCTGACGAAGCGATCCAGTTGGCGGCTTCGATCGTGCTGGTGGCCGGTGCGCTCTTCGTCATCATGTACGTGCTGAAGATGGGTTGGATCTCTGACTTCCTCGCAGCGAGCGTCCTCACCGGGTTCACGTTCGGTGTGGCGATCAACGTCGCAGCCGGCGAGTTGTTCAAGATCACCGGCACCGAATCCGGCGGCTCAAACACCTGGCAGAAACTGTGGACCTGGATCACCGAGTTGCCGGATGCCAATGGCACCACGGTCGTTGTTGGTGTGGCGGCGCTCCTCCTCGTCTTCGGCATCGGGTTCTACGCCCCGAAGGTCCCGGGCGCGCTCCTCGCGGTCATTCTCGGCATCGTCGCGACGCTGGTCTTGGACCTCGGCGATCGGGGTGTCGGACTCATCGCCGAAGTGCCGAGCGGCCTCCCCTCGGTCGTCCTCCCCGACATCAGCTACATCGCAGACAACTGGGCAACGATCATCGCTGGCGCAGTCGGCCTCCTGCTCATCGGTTTCTCTGTGACAACGGCTGCGGTGCGTGACTACGCCACTAAGCACAACTATCGGATCGACATCAACCAGGAACTTCTCGCTCAGGGCACCTCCAACATCTCGTCTGGTCTCTTCCAGGGTGTGTTCGTCAACGGAAGCCTCTCCAAGAGCCCGGTCAACGACCAGGCAGGCGCCAAGTCGCAGGTGTCGAACCTGTTCCAGGCCGTGCTCATCATCCTGACGCTGCTGTTCCTCGCCCCGATGTTCTCCAAGCTCCCCGAGGCAGTGCTGGGTGCGATCATCATCCAGGCCGTCGTGATCGGGATGATGGACGTCGGTGAGATGAAGCGCCTCTACACAGTGAAGCGGTTCGAGTTCTGGGCTGCCATGGCGGCGCTGCTCGGTGTGATGACCTTCGGTATCTTGCAGGGTGTCTTCATCGGCGTCGGCCTGTCACTCCTCTGGCTAATCGCGGTTGCCTCGCTCCCGTACATCCCGGAACTCGGTCGCAAAAAGGATACCCAGGCGTTCTTCGACCTGAAGAACCACCCCGACGGTGAGACCTACCCGGGTCTCGCCATCGTTCGCTTCGACGGTGGCTTGTTCTTCGTCAACTCCGGTGCACTGGGCGACACCCTTCGCGAGATCCGGATCCGCGAAGGCTCAGATTTGAACGGTGTGATCCTGAGCATGGAGGGCGTCGACTTCATCGACACCGAAGGCGCGGACACGATCAAGGCCCTTGCCGAGGCCGGTCAACAGCACGACATCGATCTGCACCTGGCCCGCGTGAAGCCACAGGTCGCGGAGGTGCTCGAACGCGATGGCCTCCTCGACGCCATGCCGAAGGAACACTTCCACTCCGACATTGCAGCGGCGGTCCAGATGCACCTCAAGCGATACCCGGCGGACACGCCATCCGCGGACAGCGAGGTCGACTAGCGGAGGCGGCGACCTCAGTGGGGGCAGCGACGTGACGCTGCGCCGTTTCCGTGAGGCCGGCACCACGAGAAGCGTGCCGCCGAGCATGTCCTAGCGCGCCGGCTGCAACGAATCAGCCTATTCGGAGCCGCTCTTGCCCCAGGTGTTCGCGATCAGGAAGTATGTGCTGACGGCCAGCACCCAGCCGGGAAAGATCAGCGTCACCCAGAGGTTCACGCCGACGCTCACTAGCAGCAAGAGAGAGAGTCCGTAGGTGAGTATGGCGAGCGGGCGCGGCATTGTTCCGGTGCGAATCCAGATTGTGGCCAGTGAGGCCATGAACACGCCAGCCATTCGGATCACGTAGACGCTACTGACGGCGTACATGACCTCGTAGCCGTACGCATAGATGCCCGTCTCAATGATCTTCTCTGGGTGGGAGGTGTGGCTGGCGATGAGTCCGCTGGCTGTGCCTGCCCAGACGAAGAGCATGGCCAAGAAGAGCAGGCCGCTGCCGAGAAAGATGGTCGAGAAGAACCGATCCTCCAGTTGGCCGAGGCGATCTCTGATCACACCCATGAACCACAGGAAGGCGATACCAGCGAACGGCACGATGCCGGCCGCCACTTTGACCATGAGGGCTCCGTCATCGAGCCACTTCGTATCGAGCGTGGGCTCGGCTGGGATGGCGAGTCTCAGAAGGACGATGGCGGTTGCCAGGAGCAGAGCGAACAAGATGCCGGCAAAGGCAGCCGCCCGCGGAGTACGGAGCGGGTTGCCGGCGATCAGCGGCTTTCCGTCAGGCACGCGCTCCGTCACCCGCCCACGCCGCTCCGTCGACTCTTCCTGTCTCCGCGTCACCCCAACGCATGTTGCTACGTACCGCTTGGAGATCTCGTCGGCAGCCGCATCAGGTCCGGATCGAGGTCATAGGTCCACGGCAGACCGGCGTTCTTCCATCCGTTCACCATCCGCTTGCGGTGGGAGGCGCTCCCGGGCTCATCAACCCGCTCACCCTCCATGCCTTCGAGGATGTTGTACACATCGGTATAGCCGGCATCTACCAGCGCGTTGACCGCCAGGGCGGCCCTCCCACCGGAGCGGCACATGATCAGGATCGTGTCGCCCGGGTCCGCCCAGATTGTCACCTCGGGGATGAACCGCGGGTTCCCCTCGATCGCGACCCGCCCCTTCTCCGGTTCCCACTCGTAGGTGTGCATGACGACCGGAATGTTCATCGCCATCTCCGGATGGCCCACAAACGCGTACTCCTCGGGGGTACGCACGTCGAGGACCTTCACGTGGTCGCTGTCGGCCGCCCACCGCTCATAGGCCTCCATGGGTGTCACGTAGAGACCGAGCTTGGTACGACAGCCTTCCGGGACGTCGTAGTCCGAATCCGATGCATTCATCGCCAATCACCTCTCCCGTCTAGCCGAGCCGGGTGTCGCTGACTTCGAGGGTTCCTCCCTCGGGGAGCTTGGACCAACTCCTTCGCGCCCATTCCTCTTCCAGCACTTCCTTGGCAGCCTGCTCGAGGAACTCGGGGGCCGCCCACTCATCGACATCGAAATCGTTCTCGATGTAGCCGTGCTCGAACATGAAGTCCTTGCCGATCTTGATCGTGGCCATGTTCATCGCATCCAGACTCGGCACCATGTCAACATGCTTGATGCCCTGATACGTGTCCTCGGCATCCAGGTAGAACGTCTGCCGATTGAGAATCGACCCGGCAGCCCGCTTATGGTCGTTCGACCACAAACCGACCTTGATCATCGCCTTCATGTAGGCAATGACCAGTTCAGGATGCTCCTCAGCCATCACATCAGAACACGTGATCACCGCCGGCGTGTTGGCGACCTGAATCGTCCAATCCGCCCGCTTCGACAGGTCCTCGATCATCTTGATCCTGCCCGTCGCCTCCTGGAGATGCTGGAAGGGCTTGCTCTGCGTATAGATCGCATCAACCTCACCGGCAAGCAGAGCAGGCTCGAGCGGCCGGAACGCCAGATCATGCTTGTGATCACGACGCATCCACAACTCTGACGGGTTGTTCATCTGATTGACAAGCATCTCAGGCTTGTCATACCAGTCATCGGCATAGGGATACTCGACCAACTCGATGTCATCCATCGTCATGTCGTTGAGAGCGAGCATGTTCAGAATGCCCATGTGCTCCTGGATGCGCCACCAGTCGTTCTTGATGGTGTTCAGGCTCTTCGAGATACCGACCTTCTTGCCCTTCAGGTCGCTCATCTTCATAATCGGATCACCGGCACGCACCGCCATACAGCCACCCTCATGAACCCATGTTGCGCCAAGCAATACCGTCCGCCGAAGGTCTGCGTTCACATGGATGGCCGGATTCAGACCGCCGAAACGGATCAGGTTGTCGAGGTTGTGGATGTAGTGCGGATACCAGTTGTTCTCAGGAGCATGACGGAAGTAGGCATACTCCACACCGATCTTCTTGAACTCCTCACGACACCAACCCAACTCCTGGTCGACGTTGTTCGCCGAGACCATCGGACAGTTCGTGAACCACACCTCAGACCAGTCCAACGGCACCGCCGTAGAAACCCGCTCGACTTCAGACATGATCAACGCACTCCTTCACTGCCGACATTGAGCCTTCGCCCTCTCGGCGGTGATCATAGATTCCGACTCGTCGGAGTATCAGGGGCGAAGGCCACATCATTCCTCGCCGACATCCGGCTATGCGCACACTCCGAGCGGACCGGTCAGCTTCTGTGGGGTCATGGGTGGCTATGGACAACTCGTCACCAGATCGTCATATCCGGGCTGCGGCAATCGTCCGGGCGACCGAGATGATCCAGGCCAGCGTCTACAACTCCTCATCCTCGCTCAGTCCCGGCGGCTTGGGTTGCCACGGCCAGCGACCCTCGACTTCGAGAATGGTGGTCCAACTCAGGAACGTACGGATCAGGACGAGAAGGCCAAGTACGGCAGCGTTGTTCAGCGTCGGTTCGAGCGTCACCGTCTTGATGACATCGCCAGCGATGAGAAGGTCCAAACCAATGAGCAGGCCGCGACCCATATACCGCTTGAACGTGTCATAGGCGTTCGACCAATTGGACCGGAATCGTTCGGCGACCGCTCCGACGATGGCCACCAGAACGGCGCCAGAATCGACAGAACAGCAGCGATTTCAATCCAGGTCAGCGAACGTCTCGGCGACGTGATAGTCGCCGACTTTGAAGCCTTCTTCGAACGCGAACATCCACGGCATGAGACGATCCTTTGGTAGCGAGCGACGGCTCGGACTAGCCGAGCAGCCTTGGAAGGTCTGGACGGCTGCGCACGGTACCGCCCGTGGGGAGAATCCTTCGGGTTTTCGAACGGAGCTCGTCGCAGCCGCGGCAACACAAAGCCGAACGCAGTGTCGACAATGTTGCCCACGCATCTCTTCGCTGGATGCGGCACGTATGAAAGTCCCTCGCAGCACCCACCTACGACCGGCAGTGGCTGTGTTCTGAGCAGGGCATCCATGCCGCCCACGCACGCAAGCACGGGCGGCGCACAGACGACCTGTCAGGGGTTCAACAACCGGGTGGGGGAAGGAGATCCTGCGCCTTCCCCCACTTTCATTCCGGGTCTAGACGTTGGTGTTGGTGATGTCGCGTCCATGCGCCGTGAGTGCCCAGATGACGAACACCGACACGGCGACATAGAGGATTGCCCATATCGGGTACCACGGCAGCCACGCGAACGCGATCAGCGCCCACAACACCGCGACAATCACGCCAACCGTCCGCGCCCACACCGCACCACTGAACAGGTAGAACCCCGCAACCAGAATCACAATACCCAGGATCAGATGGATCCAACCCCACGTCGAGACGTCGAACTGGAAGATGTACTCCTCACCAACGACGTAGAACGTGTCGTTCGCGAGAGCGACGATGCCCGAGATGATCCACCAGACACCACCCATCACCATCATGATCCCGGCAAACGCCGTCCAACCAATCGCCCAACCACTCGGCTCATTGTCCATGATCCGTACTCCCGTCTCGTTGCTGCGCCCTGGGGGCACTTCCCATCACACCTACAGCATTTCGATGGTTCGATAGCGCTCGGGGTGTCTACGTGTCACCGCTCGCAGGACCGCCATGACCATCAGATTCATCCGATGTGGGCATCACAGTTGGGGGAGGCACTACGGGAGGTTGGGGTGTAGCCACCTGAGTTGTTGTCTCTGTCGAACGCCCGCGACCAATCAACCAAGCGGCCACCGCCACGAGGATCACGACACCGATCACGACTACCCAGATCAGGGAATCCGAAGAACTCGACGAGTCATTGCCAGACGCGCTCTGGGTCGTGTCCGGCGCCTGGGTCGTGTCCGGCGCCTGGGTCGTGTCCGGCGCCTGGGTCGTGTCCGGCGCCTGCGAAGTTTCAGGAGACGGCAGAGATTGATCGGGGGCCAGCGACGTGAGACTGCCGCCCGGTTCGCCGCCCTCGCTACACCCCGTCGCGACAGCAGCGACTGCGACTGTCAGTAGGACTACAAGCAGGATCTTCCCGAGTCGTCTCATCTGTTCTGACTCCCATTTCGCAACGTACCGGCTGTGCATGGTACAAGGCTCGAACGTCGCCCGGACTGTCCCAGGCCGAACACCGATCCTCCCGCAACCGGTTGGCACTTGGCTTCGTGACGGTGTGGGCGATGTTGCGCACACCGGTCATGGATGTTGAGCTGATGGACGGCTGCCGGTAGATTCGATGAGATAGCAGCTACAACGGATCCAGAAGACCAGTCGCTAGAGACGGCGAAGCATGATTCGTTGGAGTTGATGGTCCACCTGAGCATCGTCTTGATTGCGACGCTCATTGGGGCTGAGCATGAGCCTGAAGAGCATGCGCAGGTCCTCCTCATCTGGGGAACAGCGATCGGGTTGACGCTCGCCCACTTGTTCGCCTTCCGGTTGGCCACGGTGTACGAGCGTGCGAGTGCCGTGTTCAGCGACTGGCGACCAATCGGAGCGATGTTCCTGACATCGGTGGTGGTTGGTGGTGGTGGTGGGGTTCGTCGCAATCGTCCCCTACATCGTCCCGTTCGATCTGGCGGCTCCCAGCACAGCCGCTGTCTGGCTGCTGATCCTATTGGTGAGCGTTGGGGGGTATCTCGCCGCTCTCAGCTGGGGGCGATCCCTCATGATCCGCCCCTCGTACGCTGTCGTGACGGTCGGTGTCGCCGCCGTCATGGCGGTCGTCAAAAGCCTGCTCACCCAATGAGACGGGTCGGCTCAGACGGAAATGGTGGTACCTCGGCGGACCCAAAGCCCGTGCGTCATCAACGGGTCGTGGATGAGTTTCTCGTCGTCAATGATGGGTATACGCGGCCACCGGAGGGAATCCTCATGGACAATCAGAATCCTGTGTTGTATGTCGCCTCGTATGGCAACGCAGCATCTGCGGCAGCCGACTACAAGGCATTGAGGGACGCTGAGAGCGACACCGACCTGCTCGTTCTGGGAGCGGTCGTCGTATCCAAGGACGACGATGGGAACGTCGACGTCGATGAGAAGGGTGCCCCGCAGACAGGCGGTGGTGCGGTCGTCGACGGCGGCATTGGTGCCATCGTTGGCCTGTTCGCTCCTCCGTTCCTCCTAGCGACAGCAGAGGGTGCCGGTCTCGGTGCGATCGCTGGTGAGCTGACGAAGAAGCACGAAGAGAAGAAACTCGGCGTCGATCTCGACGAGTACCTCCCCAATGGTTCTTCCGCGATCCTCGTCGTGATGGAAGACATGTACCTCGACCGGGTCGAGGCTGCATTGTCAAACGCGAACAAGAACATCAACAAGGCGATCGACTTGGGCGACTACGAACAGATCAAGAAGGCGATTGCGGGCAGCGACGATGACGCAGCCGACTCCATCGACTCCTAGAACCGTACCCGTGGCATGTTGAGGGCTGCCTCGGCACGCAAGTCCGTGAATGGCCCCGAGGTGCATCCTCGGGGCCGCTCCCATATCCCAGGTCGAAGAGCAGCCACGGCCGCGCCAACGACGTAAGCGACATGCCTCAGGAAGCGAACAACGGAACCCCGGCTCGTGGGCAGCGTCGCGGTCCACACCGCCCCCGCCGAGGGATGTGGCGGTCTGGCATCGTGACAAGCGACCTATGTCGGGGCAGCGTTTGCTGCTGGTGGTGCCTCGGAGCGGTTCGACGTGGGCGGATCGCCTCCAGAAGTCGTGGGGTGTAGCAACTACGCTGCAGGATCGCCCTCGAGGACATGCGATAACAGACCATCCACGGCAGAAGGGAACGCCATGAGCCAGTCGGACGAGACTTGGACCGACGTTGGTGAGCAGTTCAGGAAGCTCGGGTCGTTGTTGAAGTGTCACTACCGAGCCCAGGAACGTGCGGAGGCTGCCGAGGTCGCTTCAGAAGACGAGGTCAAAGACGTCGTACAAGCACTCGGTGAGACCCTCAAGACGGCACTCGCGACCGTTGGCGCCACCGTCAAGGACCCGGCTGTGCGGGACGAGGCGAGAGAAACGGCGGCATCCTTCTTTGGCGCGCTTGGAGCGACCTTCTCAGATCTCGCTGACGACATCTCCAAGCAGAGCGAGACGGAGGAATCGTCCGACTTCGCGTCTCCAGAGGAGGCCGCCCCAAGGGGCGCTTCGCACGAAGGGGAGTAATCCCAGCCGCCGGAGAACGACGACTATCGGCAGAGAGACACCGTATCCGCCCTCCCGCCCATCGACCCGAAGCGCGGGATAGGCGATCGCCCCGTCGCCACGCCTCGTCGGATGAACCGTTGGTTCAGATGCGATCGAGTGGATCGCGTCGGCGCGGGTGGCTGAATCGGAAGAGCTGCCACGACAGGGCCACAACGGCGACCAAACCGACGATGGCGGAGAGGGCGAATATGGTCGCGGCAAGGTCGGTGACCGGTGCAAGCGCGCTGCCTTCGAGTCCGCCGATCCCAGCGGCCAGCGCTGAACCGACGATCAGGCCAATGATGAGAATGCCGAGGGTGAGCATCATCGCGATCCCGCGCAAGGCGGCGACGTGCCGATCGAGATCGCTGGTATCGAGCTCGACTTTGAACCCACCACTCTTGAGATTGGTCAACCACTTGAGGATGCCGTCCTGCAACGATGGCATCTGCTCCATAGCTTCTCGAACGGCGAAGCTCGCCTGCTTCATCACGGCGTCCTTGACCACATCCGCCGTAATCGCTTCCGGAACTTGCTGTTTCAGAGCATCGAACGAGCGCACCATGAACTCGGTGCCAGTCCAACTCGGCACGAGCGCACTGGTGATGGCTTCTGCCTGTGCCATCGCCTTCATCGCCAGCGTGAGTTGTGAATCGAATCGGTAGCCGCCCTGCTGCAAGATGCTGAGGCCGAGGGGCAACACCTTCCCCATGACGTCGACCTTCTGACCGGGAGGAGGATCAAGGTACGGAGTCAGAGAGCGCTCGAAGTCCTGGTAGTAGCGGGCATCGTTGGTCTCTCGATACGGTGTTGACAGCGACTTCAGCGTCTGCGCGAGACCACGTACGTCACCGTTGCGGACAGTGAGGAGCAGGCTCCCCAGCTTGATTCGCTGCTGGAACGTCAGCTCACCGACCATACCCGTGTCGAGCATCACCATGTCGCCGTTGTCCAGATCGACAAAGACATTGCCGGGATGCGGATCGCCGTGGAAGAACCCGTCGATCATCAGCATCTTGACTGCGGCCTGCACCACTCGGTCTGCCAGCAGCTCCGGGTCGAGACCGGCCGCTCTGATGGCGGCTGCATCGGTCGACTTGACGCCGCGTATGAATTCGAGCGTGAGGACTCCGGAAGACGACAGCTCGTAGAACACTTCGGGGACTCGTATGCCTTCGATGGGTGCGAGCACTTTGGTCAGCCGACGAGCGTTGTAGGCCTCGATCGTGTAGTCAAGTTCTCGCAGCAGCGTCGTACCGAATTCGAGCACCACACCTGCCAAATCCATGTCTTCGGCCCAGCGAGCCCGCCGCTCCAAGGCCTGAGACATGCGGGCCAGGATGCGCACATCGGAACGCAACTGGGCATGAATACCCGGGCGTTGAATCTTCACCGCGACATCGCGACCGTCGTGCAACACGGCGCGATGAACCTGAGCGAGAGACGCCGCCGCGAGCGGAGTCGGATCGAACTCGGCGTACAGCTCCTCGGGCGGTGCCCCGAGCTCAGCGATCACGCGCTCGCGTGCCTGCTCATACGGGAACACCTCGACGTCGCTCTGCAGCAGTTCGAGCTCGACCTGCCATTCCACCGGCAGCGTCCGAGCCCGGCTCGAAATGATCTGACCGATCTTGACGTACGTGGGCCCGAGGTCCTGGAGCAGGAGACGGAAACGAACCGGGGGCGTCACACGGACAAGCGGAACATCCGGCCGCCACAACCATGTCTGGAGACGACGCCTGAACCGTGCGATCGCTCCATCGCCGTCGAACAACGCATCGATGCCGTGAATCCGCAGCATCTGGCGAACCCGCAGGAGTCGAAGCCGCTCACCCGCCCGCGAACTGAATCGCAGAATGCCGAGTTCGGTCGGTTGCCGAAGGAGTCCACCCTGCCCGGCAACCACCGGAGGAGTGAGACCGAGGAAACCGGTCCCTAGCACCCGCAACACACCAAGCAGCGTACCCCCCACGAGAACCTGCCACACGGTGCTCGAATGGAGAGGACCCGAAAAGAGGACCAGCAGGCCGAAGATGAGGACGTCGACCAGCACCACCGCGAATCCGTAGGTCTGCACGACAAACGGCATCAGCAGAAGGTCAAGAGCCGGCCGGATGAACGCATTTAGCAGCCCGTAGATGACGGCGACAATGGCTATCGACCCAATCGTCAATTCAAAGCCGCTCCGAATCCCGGGCATGACGGCGAGTACGAGCGAGACAAGCACGAAATCCATGACGAAACGGACGAGCACGACGCGGAAGTTCACCCGACGGTTGCGGCGATGCGATGACGGGATCGGTGTTGACACTTCAGCCATGGACAAAGCCCCTTTTCGGATTCAGCGACAGCCGCAGAGTAGTCGCCGCCGATGAGCCCACTGCTGCCAGCCCCCCCCAAGCGAGCAGAGGGCGACCCGGCCCGCCACCGCATCGGCTACGTCCCTGGAGAGACGCCGCGACCCGATCATCGCACCATGATTCAGCGATCACCTGAGATCGCCCCGATACGACGTCACCTCCCCAGTGAAGCCCACCGCTTGCCCATTGAGTCACACGCGTCCCAGTCGGGCTAGAGGCGGCAACCCACCATCTGGCTCGCGGGCCCCGACAACCGGCACCTCCTGACACCGACGCTCCCGCGCCGCCCGTCGGACTGGAGAGGCGCGGATCAACATGACGGTCTCGTTGAACGGGCAGCGACGAGAGTGACGGAACTGCGCTGCATCCACGTTCACGTCGCCGCATGACGGTGCCATCAACACTGGGCTCGTTCTACTCGATTCGGCCCAAGGTGATGGCCTGAAATGAGCGTCTCGGGTGACGATTCGATTGGGGATCGGGCTCGCCGTCCGCAGCGTGGGAATCTCCATCTTGGGAGCCCCCAGGCTTCACTCTGGGAGGCACACAAGCTCGCCGAGCGCAACGAGCAGGAAGAACGCGACTCTCGGTGAGTCTTGACCGAAGACGTGCGCGTCCGGGGAATCACTGCCGATGTCGGCGGCGCGGGGAGGTCGGTGCACGGAATCGCCGGTTGCCGGGGGGGCTCCGTGGGCCAGATCATGGGACGTCGCCCCTGGCCCGACCGGGACCGGGGTGACTCAATGGGTGAGCGGTAGGGCTCACCAGGAAGGCGGCGGACTGGGCCGCGCGGATCAACTCGACGCTTTGTTGACCGGGCCGGGACGAGAGTGGCGGACCTGCGCTGCATCCACGTTCACGTCGCCACATGGCGGTGGCATCAACGCTGGGCACGTTCTGCTCGATTCGGCTCAAGGTCACGGCCTGAAATGAGCGCATCGGGTGGCGATAGATCGGGGATCGTGCGCGCCGCCCGCGGCCTGGAAATTGTCATTCTTGGGCGTCCCCGGGCTTCACGCTGTGAGGCACTCAATCTCGCCGAGCGCAACGAGCATGAAGAACGCGACTTCGGTGAGTCCTGGCCGAAGACGTGCCCTTCCGATCGGATCGAACGAAGCCGGAGTCAAGTCGATTGCGCCACGCTCGAGTAAGAGCTCGTAGCCCACCCACAGGTGCCGCTGTGGGTGGGAGCAACCGGAGAGCGCACCGCCAATAGACGGTGGGAGGGGGACCAATGCCCCTCCCACCCCACCGTCACTTTGGCTCTAGACGTTGGTGTTGGTGATGTCGCGTCCATGCGCCGTGAGTGCCCAGATGACGAACACCGACACGGCGACATAGAGGATTGCCCAGATCGGGTACCACGGCAGCCACGCGAACGCGATCAGCGCCCACAACACCGCGACAATCACGCCAACCGTCCGCGCCCACACCGCACCACTGAACAGGTAGAACCCCGCAACCAGAATCACAATACCCAGGATCAGATGGATCCAACCCCACGTCGAGACATCGAACTGGAAGATGTACTCCTCACCAACGACGTAGAACGTGTCGTTCGCGAGAGCGACGATGCCCGAGATGATCCACCAGACACCACCCATCACCATCATGATCCCGGCAAACGCCGTCCAACCAATCGCCCAACCACTCGGCTCATTGTCCATGATCCGTACTCCCGTCTCGTTGCTGCGCCCTGGGGGCACTTCCCATCATGCTCAACCGATCCTACCGGCCGGCAGCATCACCCCCACAATCCCAAGCCGAGCACCGGACAGCCCACATCCGATGTGAGCGGGCGTGTCGGCCAGTCGTAGCGCAAGAGGTCGTTGTGCTTCGGGACGCGGGAAACCCCGCCTTCACCGTCGCGAGCGACGGGGTTGGCGGGGCTTCCGGTTCCGAAAGAGTCCTCCCGGGATGTCGAGTTGGGTTGGTCTAGGACTCGACGGCTTTGTCGACCTCGTCCTGGGACTTCGAGACGGCCTTCTGCAGCTTGTCGTAGTCGTCGGCGTCGATCGCCTTGTTGATCCGCTTGTTTGAGTTCACCAGCGCAGCTTCGACCCGGTCGAGGTACTTGTTGTCAATCACGACGACCACGGCTGACGAGTTCGGCGGGAAGTACTCATCGAGTTCGACGCCGAGTTCCTTCTCTTCATGCTTCTTCGTCAAATGCCCCAAGAACGCGCCGATACCGGCACCGATCGCCGTCGAGATCAACAGCGGCGGAGCGAACAGACCGACAACGAGGCCAAGACCTCCACCAATCACGGCGCCGGTCCCGGTCGTCCCGTCGCCCTTTGCGAGGACGTCAACGTCTCCGTTGGCGTCGCGGCTCATCACGACTGCGGCTTCGATCTTCAGATCGTCGCCCTCGGCGCTCTTCAGCGACTCGAAGTCCGCCTGTGCGGATGACTTGTCCGAGTACGCCGCAACGTACAGAACAAGATTGTCCCCTGATGACATATGTGTGTCCTTTCTCTGACACGCGAATCTGGCACTCCGCCGATCAATTGATCCGAAGCGAAACGCCAACACTCGTAAGAGTAGGCGATGCGCCGCCTCGTCCAAAACCGACGCGGCCTCTCAGATCTCCGATCGGTTGCACTCCCTGGATCCACGAGAGCGGAACGATTGCACCTCCCACGGATCGGCACAAGCGGACGACATGCTCGACGGTGCGGCGACCGGTAGCATGGCGATCCAGAAGTCATCGTCGACGACCAGGAGGCACGGAATGGACCGCGTGCCGGACGAATCTGGCGGAGACGCATCAGCCGCCGGGCCAGCGTCGACCAGCGACACGGCAGGTCTCTTCCACACGTCCGAGATCCGCTGGTTTGCTCACGGACCGCTCCCGCCGGAGGTTGCGGACTGGTTCACCGGGGGTCGGACGGCGGGAAGCGTTGAGAGCCGAGTCGACACTTATCAGCTGTTCGGACTCAACGACATCGGCGTCAAGCGCCGCCGTCGTGAAACACTTGAAGTCAAGGTACGCCGCGGATTCGGTGCCTCGCTGAAGCTCGGGGATGGTCTCGAAGGTCGGATCGAGGAGTGGAGTAGATGGGAGCCCGGCGAGGACGGTGGGATCTGGCAATCGCCGGACAGAGGTTGGGTTGCTGTCCGCAAGGTCATCTACACCCGTAGCTTCATGCCGACCGATCGTGAAGTCATACTCCCTGCCGTTCACGCGAATCGCCTCTACCCAGGCTGCGACGTTGAGATTGGCGATGTCAACGCGGATGGGGACGCCACATGGACCCTGGCTCTCAAAGCGTTCGGTCCGACAGCAAGACGCCAGGACGCTCTGGTGTCTTCATGGCGCACGCTTCAAACCCACACGCCGCTACCCGAGGATCTTGGACTCACGTTCGAGCGCTCCTGTGGCTACCCCGAGTGGCTGCGACTCGTGACATGACCCGCAGCAGCGCAGACCGCTGACTGGAGCCTTCCGAGTCTGCCGGAGACCCGATTCTTTGGGAGGATGGGGTCTAGAGGGAAGCGACGGGTATTCACCGGAGGTCCGGGAGCGGGCTGTTCGGTCGGGGTTTGAGCATGAGGGCGCCTACCCGTCACAGTGGGCGGCGATATCGTCGATCGCTGCGACGTTCGGGTGTTCGGCGGAGACGCTTCGCAACTGGGTGCGTCAGTCTGACCGGGACCAGGGCCGCCGACCGGGGTTGATCAGCGAGGAACGGGTCAGGCTCAAGGAACTCGAACGTGAGGTCAAGGAACTGCGTCGGGCCAACGAGATCCTTCGCAAGGCGTCAGCGTATTTCGCAGTGGCGGGGCTCGACCGCCGACCGCAGCGATGATCCGTTTCCTCGACGACCACCGGGATACGTATGGGGTCGAGCCGATCTGCAGGGTGCTGCCGATCGCCCTTCGACGTACTACGAACACATGACCCACCAGCGTGATCCTGATTCCCGTTCACAGCGGGCTCGTCGTGATGAGTGGCTGAGCAGGGAGATCCGCCGGATGTTCGACGCCAACTATCGGGTGTATGGGGTCCACAAGGTGTGACGTCAGCTGAACCGCGAAGGCATCACCGTGGCCGCGGCGCGCAAACCTCTCTACTCGCGACCCCCACTATCCCGGCCGCTGCGACCACTATCTGCCACAGCCGACCTCTTCCTCCTTGTCCGGCTACTCAACCAAGTAGTCGTCCGGGCGCGCAATGAAGTAGATCAGCATCCCGATGATCGGTACGAACAGGATCAGCAGAAGCCACCCGAATTTCGCCAGACCACCGATATCGGATCGCGAGAAGATGTCGAACGCGGTGTACACCCACGCGATCATCATCGGAAGGAAAACGAACAGGATGACGAACCATTCCCAAAGCACCATGCGGTGACTCCCTTGTAGGTCGCGAATTCGCGATCGGATCGTTGATCGCCGGCGGTCAAGCGATAGGTTCGCTTGTGCTGGCAGCGTCAGTCTCACGTCCCCTGACGCCTGTGAGCGTAGGTGGTTCCCTCCGCTGCCACAAGACGATGTCGTTGCCGGCGAGCCGATCGGTCGTGCTTCATTGTCGGTGAGCGCTGGGTGTCGGCGCGCCCCACGCACGGATACGATCGGGCACCCTGCTCGGCGGTGTGATCAACCGGTCCAATGACAAGTCGAGAGCCCCTGAGGACGACGGGGAGAACCGGAATGGATCACACGCCGGGCCAATCTGGCGGAGACCGATCGGGAATCGGGCCAGCGGCAAGCAACAATGCAGTAGGGCTCTTTCACACTTCCGAGATCCGCTGAGACCACCACACGGGGGCGGTTGGAGCGTCTGAGGGTGTGGTCAAGGGCTTCGGGTAGACCTCTCCCTTGGCCCCTGAATCTCCCCGGGCTACGTGGAAGCTCCAGCTATTGGAGGATCGCGGCTGTTGCCACCGGCGTATCAACCGTTCGACCGCGGAGCGAGCGATCCGAATGCTCTCACGGTTGAGATGGACCCAGATCTTGTCAGTACCGTAGACGAACAGGTTCTCATCAAGCACCCGCCCGATCTCGGCCCTGGCCTGGTCATCCCGCCGCGACCGTGGTGACGGCGGCCGGCAATCTCGGCAACGTGACAGCTGTTCAGGGGCGATCCCAACGCCGTGCCCACGAAAGAACCCCCACAGATCGGCTCGACCCCGAACCTCCCCCGGTGTTCATCAATGAAGGCCCCTACTACTAGGACCGGCGGTCGAGCTCCGCACCGAACAAGGCCGAAGCCGCTCTCAGGATCTGGTCCGCCCTGCGAAGCTCCTTGTTCTCCTGCTCCGGATGACACATTCTGAACCGTTCATCAGTCGTCAAACCGAGCCGTTCACCAAGATCGGTTCCCGCCCGCCGCCACCAACTCGAACGAGGGCGGCGCTACCAACTACGAGCCTGCCCACCCCGACGGTATGGCCCCTCCCAGACCTTTCCACCCAACCCACAAGCACCTTGGCATACGAGCGTCACTACGTTCGGCCGCCGGCAAGGCCGTGGCAGTGTTTGTACTTCATTCCTGATCCGCACGGGCACCGCTCGTTGCGGCCCACCTTCGTCACCGCGTGATCTGGCGCTCCGGACATTCGCTGCGTACGGATCCGGTGCTCCCACGCGGCGAGGTGTGCCTCCTTGTCCCGCAGTCGTTCAGCGAGCGTATCAAGTTCCCGCTCCCGGGCATCAAGCCGCGATACCCGCTCCCCCACCTGGCGTGCGACCTGCTCGGCAAACACGTTACTCGCGTCGCCCTCGGCGCCAACGACGGTCTCGAGCTCGTGGGCAATGAGCCCCGCCACGCCCTCACCCATCGAAACGCCAATCGCCACGCAATAGCGCCGCCACACAGACCACACCGCATCCGAGACCGGGACCTTCACCGCCTGGGATCCGCCAGTGTGAGCCAACTCGGCGAACACCCTCCGGTCGATCCTCGACAGGGTTCCTCGGTTCAGTGCCATCAGCATGACCTCAATCGGTCAACCAGTTGACCGGCCGCAACTTGTTGCAGGTGCGTGTGTGATTTGACAGGGTTCGTGCGCGAACGCGGTGACAGCGTGGATGCGGCGTTCGCGAGGCCTGTTCTGCCGGCGGGGATGGTTCGACGTGGCGGTTTTCGGTCGGATCCGGTTCATGGGACGGATTGTGGAGAATGACCCTTGGCACAGAGTTGGCGCAACATCCATTGCCGGACTCTCCACTGAGAATCCGGGTTCCTCGTAGTCGGCGAGATCTCCGTCGCTACGAATCCTGATGGCGTGCTCCATTGCGACGGAGTAGACACGACGACCCTGTCGCCAGAGTGTCAATAGCCCTGTCGACCGAGTCGCCGCAGGGTCGCCGGAACCCTGGAATCCGCTGCGCCGCAACGCTTCTCGCAGCATCACCGAACATTCGAAGGAAATCTCCCGGATCCCCGCTCTGGGACCGTCTTGGCTCGCTGCCAAGGATTCGCCAACTCTGCGCCAAGGGTCAGATACGACGATCACACCCGCAAGGCCGGCGACGTCGAGATGAAAGGCCTGTCATCAACCCTCCAACCCGCGACAGACCAACCGACCGCGACGAGATCGAACAGCATTTCGCTGCCCGGCCAGCCGCTTCGAACCCTCTCACCAGAGTGTCAGCAACCCTGTCAAGGACCCTGTCAGAAACCCTCCAACTGCAGGTCAGGCACAACGTCCGCGAACGCGAGCACCACCTCCCCGTCGGCGACACCCGAAAGAAGAGAACGTGGAAATGACACTCTGCTGAGAGGGTTGCTGACACTCTGGTGAGAGGGTCGACCCGCATGATCCGACCATGAACAACACAACGACCTTCTCCTCACCGCAGACGAACTCGCCGACTTCCTCGACGTCCCAATCAAGACCCTCTACGCATGGCGCTACCGAGGAGAAGGACCCATCGGGTTCCGAGTCGGCCGACACATCCGTTACCGGTGGGTCGACGTCGAGGCGTGGATTGAGGACCGTATCGCCCACACGTGTCACACCCGGGTGGCACAATCGCCGTAGAGGCATTGAGCTACCTGATTCGAGGAGGTGCGAGTAGCGGGAAGGCCGGTGATCCTTGCGCTGAAGCGATTTGCTGAGCATCGGCGATCGGTCGGAAGAAGTCTCGTCCGGGGCTGCTCGACCCGGCCTCGTGGGTCGACTCGGCGCGATGCCAAGGATCCGCCGACTCCGCGCCAGGTGATGGTGAGCGACGCTCACCACCGCGGGTTGGATCGGCGCCGAAGGCAAACACTTGTCGCGTCAGGCGTTGGAGGCTGCCCCTTGTTATGAGTGATCTCCAACGCCGAGGAGTCCCGCAGCGAACCCTGTCAGCAGAGTGTTAGAAACCCTCCAACTCACTCACGCCGGGCGATAACACTCGAATGACAGGGTCGTGCATCACGATGTTCTGGACCTCAGGCGTGGATTCCTGTCGTTGCCATCTGCTATTGCTTGCAAGTAGTCCGTCGTAGAAGGAGCTGGACATGGCGCACATTCGGAAGAAGGGTACGGGCCGGTGGCAGGTCCGATACCGGGATCCGTCGGGCACGGAACGGGCTCGCACCTTTCGGCGCAAGACCGACGCTGAGAGGTTTCTCGTCACAGTCGAGACGGACAAGCTCCGCGGAACGTGGACCGATCCCCGACTCGGCAAGATCACCGTCAGCGAGTGGATGCCCACATGGCAGGCGAGCCGCGTCCACCTCCGCCCATCCACTCGAGCCGGCGCCGAATCAATGCTGAAGAACCACGTACTCCCCTACTTCGGCACACGTCAACTCGGATCCGTCACGCCCACCGACATGCAGGGATTCGTGGCTCACCTCGAGGAGAAGGGCCTCGCATCGTCGACGATCCGCCACAACTACTTGCTGGTCGCCAGCCTGTTCTCTTCGGCACTCGAATCCGATCTCATCATTCGCACTCCCTGTCGCGGCATCAAGCTGCCGCCGAAGTCGCAGACCGAGATGCGCTTTCTGACCGCCGACGAGGTAGACGAAGTCGCCGCAGCAATCGACGAGCCATACCGGGCCCTCGTGCTCACGGCCGCTTACACCGGATGCCGCTTCGGGGAGCTCACCGGGCTGAGGGTGCCTCGCCTGGATCTCCTCAGACGCAGCCTGACGATCACTGAGACGCTTACTGACGTACGCGGGCAGGTGAGCCTGGCACCGCCCAAGACGAGCGCTGCACGGCGTCAGGTGGCCCTACCGAAGTTCCTCAGCGAGGAACTCGCCCGACACCTTTCGCAGTGGCCGCCGGCCGCCGATGGGTTCCTCTTCACAGCTCCCGAGGGAGGTCCGGTGCGCCGCACCAATTTCAGGAGGCGCACCTGGCTCCCCGCGGTGCGGGCTTCGGTAGGTGAACCTCTTCGGTTTCATGACCTCAGGCACACGCACGCCGCGATACTCATCGCCCAGGGGGAGCATCCGAAAGTGATCCAGCTGCGGCTCGGACATTCTTCGATTCAGATCACCCTGGATACCTACGGACACCTGTTCGAGGGTCTCGATGAGGCTGCTGCGGAGCGACTCGATGCCACTTTCCTGAGGACTCCCGCGGACTCTTCGCGGACTCTGGCCGTACAACAACGTTCGCGAATTCTCCCGATGAACGACGGAATCCCTTGCGGTGCAAGGGATTCGTCTCGTCGGGCTGGCCGGATTTGAACCGGCGACCTCTTGACCCCCAGTCAAGCGCGCTAACCAACCTGCGCCACAGCCCGCACACCGGCATCCTACCGTCGCTCGACGTGAAGCCTTCAGCTCACGTCGGCCGCACGGTCGGTCTGACTATTCCTCCGTGTCGAGTTCCTCGACCGCAACGATCACTTCGTCGGGGATACCGTCACCGTCGAGATCGACGCTCACGGCTTCGCCCATCTTCGCCTCGATGTGATCGAGCACGCCGTCCCCGTCGAGATCGATGCCGGAGGCCTCGACGACAGTCGTCTCGGCCACATCCGGGAGTCCATCGCCCGTGGTGTCGTAGGCGATCGTCGTCGTCTCGACGATATCGATCGTGTCGGGCGTTCCATCGCCATCGAGGTCCATGATGACCTCCTCGGACACGACCCTGGTACCCACATCTGGCATCCCGTCGCCGTCAACATCGACAGCGGTCTCGGTGATCGTGGTCTTCTCGACGATGTTCGGCTCGCCGTCGCCGTTCAGGTCGGTCTCACGGACCTCGGTGCTGGTCACCGAGACACCATCAGCCACGCCATCCTCGTCGATATCGATCTCGGAAACGACCACGTCGCTGACGACGACGCTGTTCTCATCGGCATCAACGGAGACAGCCTCGAATTCACCGGTGTCTTGGGAGAAGTCCTCGCTGGCGGCTTCGTCGGTGCCATCGTCGATTTCGGAATCCATCGCTGTACCTCTGCTGCTCGGTTGCGAGGATCGTACCGGATTGGCAGGACCTGTATCGCATGGGTACCGCGCAGCGGGCGGTTCGGCGAATATGATCGACTCGGACGCCGGGGAGAGCGGAGCGTCCACGCAACCCTTCCGCCGAACGCATGGGTACCACACCTGATTGGCTCGTTCTGATCATGGGGCTGAGCGGGGGACTCGCGATCTTCCTCCTCGGCATGGACCGGA
>CAWAUO010000003.1:0-31231 GCA_963785245.1 uncultured Actinomycetota bacterium
TCGGGCCTTCGATCTCGTGAGGACGACTCGAAAGAAGCACGTTGGGGTGCTCGGTCTCAGCTTCAAGGCGGGGACGGACGATCTGCGTGAGAGCCCATTGGTGGAGTTGATCGAACGGATGATCGGGAAGGGCTACGACGTGCGCATCTACGATCGGAACGTCTCCCTCGCCAATCTCAAGGGAGCGAATCTTGCGTACATCGAGCGCGAAATTCCTCACCTCGCCTCGCTCATGGTCGAGTCGATTGACGAATTGTTGGCCGCCAGCGAGGTGATCGTGATCGGAAACGACGCGCCGGAGTTCGCCCAGGTCCTCGAGAACGCAAAGCCAGAACAGCACATCATCGACTTGGTGCGCATCGGGTGGCCGGGAACCGGGGATGCGACCTACACGGGCATTTGCTGGTAGGGGGCGGGGACGATGAGCAGGGAGCCCCGGCACTGCATGGTGGTTCATGCGTACTACCCGGTCGGTGAAGACGCGCGTCCAGCGCGAAGCCCTCGCACTCATCGATCGGGGCTACGAGGTGCATGTCGTGTGCCTTCGGAATGCGGGAGAGCCCAGCAAGGAGACGCACGAGGACGTTCAGATCCACCGGCTGCCTGTGGCGCGTCACCGCGGAGCGGGTCTTCCCGGACAACTCGTCGAATATCTCACGTTCTTCGTTCCGCGTTTGCGAAGCTGGCGGTCCTCCACTCGCGCTATCGGTTCCGAACCGTCCAGGTTCACAACCTCCCCGACTTCCTTGTCTTCTGTGCATTGGTCCCAAGACTCGGTGGTACACCAATCATCCTCGACCTGCACGATCTGACGCCGGAGTTGTATGCTGCGCGGGCCGGTGTCGGCATGGATCACTGGCTCGTTCGCGCGGTGGCCTGGCAGGAGCGAGTCTCATGCCGTTTTGCAGATCACGTCATCACCGTCACGGACGGTTGGCGAGATCGGCTTGTCCAGCGGGGCATGTCTCGCGACGATGTGTCGGTGGTCATGAATGTTGCCGATTCTCGATTGTTCCGTCCAGATCCCGCCTTGGCCCCGGCTCGCAACGGCGAAGGGTTCCATTTGATCTACCACGGCACCTTCACGCACCGGTACGGGGTCGACTTGATCATTGATGCCGTCGACCGGGTCCGCGAGGACATCCCCGGAATCCAACTCACTCTGCTTGGCGCCGGTGAGAACGCGGCGAGACGCTCGTTGCGCTCGCACACAGCCGCGGACTGGAAGGGCAAGTTCGGTTCAGCGAGGACATGGTCGAGGCCGATCGACTCCCGAGCGCCATACAGAGCGCAGACGTTGGTGTCGTGCCAAACCGAAGCAACTTGTTCACCGACGGAATCCTCCCGACCAAATTGATGGAGTATGTCGCCATGGGAATGCCGGTCATCGTTGCGAGAACGTCCACCGTGGAAGCGTATTTCGACGACTCGATGGTCGAGTACTTCGAGCCCGGAGATTCCAAAGACCTCGCAACCCACATCCGGCTCCTCTACCGAGACCACGGGCGCATGGAGGAGCTGAGCCGCAACTCGGCCGTATTCAATCGGAAGTACGATTGGGAGTCGATCTCGGGCCGATACTGTGGTCTGATCGATCGACTCGGCACCGACCGCGGCCGTCACAAGAGCGTTACATGATGTGTGACGACGCGGCGGGATTTCGGAACGCGAGGTGCGGACCCGGCGCATTGGGTGTTCTTGTGGCCCCGCGTGGGAAGCCAGGAGGCCGAAGATGCGTCAAGCCCGCCGCCGATCGCTTGTGTAGCGAGATCGGCGCTGGAGGGATTCTCGAGGGTGCGATTCGGTGTGGTCGCCTTGTCGCGGCCATGGGTCGCTGATGGCCGCGAAACCGACACGTCAGGTCGTGGTCAGGTACCCGTTGGCCTCTCGACCCGAAACGCTGCTCCGCTGGGACCGATTCGTAGCGGCCACGCCGGGCGGCGAACACGTCCAGAGCCATCGGTGGGCCGTGCTGAAATCGACCGAAGGCTGGAGGGCCATCACCATCGAGGCGATCGAGGATGAAACGATCGTGGGAGGCGCCCAGATGCTCGTTCGGAACGCCCCGATGCTTGGGGCCATCGGCTACGTCCCCAAGGGTCCTGTCGTCCATACAGAGTCGGTGGCGCGCGAGGTGCTCGATCGGGTCGAGACCGTCGCAGCGGAGGAAGGCGTCCGACATCTCACGGTGCAGCCAACCGCTGGCGGAGAGATGGTCGAGGCAATCTTGGAGGAGCAGGGCTTCAGCATGAGTCCAATCCGCGTCGCCCCGAACGCAACACTGATCATCGATCTCAGTGTCGCCGAGGAAGCGTTGCTGGCCGCAATGTCATCGCGGACCCGCTACAACGTCCGACTGGGAGAACGACGGGGACTCACATGCCGGGTGGGGGAGCGAAGTTGATCTGCCCGTTTACCATTCCATGTTGGTGGCGACCGCCGGACGACAGGGCTTCTCGCCTCATTCCATTGGATACCTGGAGGCTATGTGGGCGGCTTTCGAACCCGACGGGCATCTCGCGCTCCTCCTGATCGAGCGGGAGGGCAAGACCTTGGCCGGGATGCTCGGCATCGGGTTTGGTGACACATTCACCAACAAGCTGTCGGTTTGGTCGGGGGAGTTCGGTTCCGATCGGCCGAACGAAGCGCTGCAATGGTGTGCCATCAGATGGGCAAGATCCGCCGGCTACCGGTACTACGACTTCGAAGGTATCGCGCTCTCAGGGGCGCTTGCGCTTGCGATCGGCGATGGTCTCCCCGATGGTCTCCGGGATACGGTCACCTCATTCAAGGTCGGATTCGGTGGCGTTCCCGTGATCACGCCGAACGCCATGTATCGAGTGAGCAACCCGGTTGCAGCGTGGGCGTACGGTCATGTCATTCAGAACGAGCGCGGGCGCGGCTCGCTAGAGCCGTTTCCAACCGAGTCCGCCGGGGCATGCGACGATGATCTGCCGCGTTGCCGGCCGGCCGGCCGCGACATGAATCGGTTCATCGGGGCAAGAGAGAGGCTGCGCCCGATGGAGTTGCTGGGTGGCGTGCTCAGGCCCGGACAGGGTTGGAGAGCGCTGGATACCCTGCTGCCTGACCGCCCGTGGGCGCTGGCGACGTACGGGAAGTCCGCCTTCGAGTTGGCCGTGATCGACGCCGGGCTGGGAGGCGGAAGGATCCTGATGCCGGCGTTCATCTCTCACGATTTCGTGGGAGTGATGCAGCGGCATGGAATCACCCCCGTCTTTGCCGATGTCGATCCCAACACCGTCCACCTCGACCCCGCCGCTTGCACCCCAGAAATGCTCTCGTCGGTCGAGGCGATCCTGCTCCTCCACACGTTCGGCCTTCCAGCTGATGCCGCCGGGTTCCGAGCGATGGCCGACTCCCATGGCCTCGTGTTGATCGAGGACTGCGCACGAGCCCTGGGCGGGCGACGAGACGGTCACCCGGTCGGCTGGTACGCCGACTACGCCGTGTACAGCCTGAGCAAGGTCGCACCGATCGTACGTGGCGGACTCATCTCGTCACATGCGGCGATCCGGCACCCTTTGCCGGCGCCAAGCCGATGTCTCGCGCCTGCTCAACGCGCTCATGCTGGTCAAGGTCCCCGGCGTTGGATCCATTGAGGGCCCGACGGTTCGACGTGTCCACAACACCCCCCTCTATCGCACCGAGGTCGGGTTGTACGAGGCTCCACCGATCGAGAGGCTTGAGCGCTCAGGCGGGATTCGTACTCGATGCATACCTCCCCCACTACGGAACGCGATCCGCACCAAGCGACAGAATGCAGAGGTACTGCGCCGCTGGCTTGAGCCGATGGGCTTCCGGTTCCAATCCGATGTCGGCGGCCACCTCTACACGGCCCTTGGAGCCACGGTTCCGCCGGGAGTCGATCGGAGCGGGCTGGTGAAGCACCTCAGAAGGTTCGGTGTCAATGCGTTCACCCTCTGGGGCAACCCCCTCGGAACCTCCCGAACGGCGGCCGAGTTGTGGGATGCCGATCCGACGGCGATGCCGGTCACGATCCGCCTCGCCCGAGAACTGATCCACTTCCCAAACAGCAGGTTCCTCGACTCCTCCGGCATTGATCGGATCGTTGCTGGTTGCCGGGAGTTCCTGGGTCTCTGATCTGGAGCAGAGATGGTACGGGAGAGCCGAGGAGCTGCGGAGTTACGGGTGCAGCCACGGGGTCTGAGGAGCCGAGACATGGACCGCGGATCGTTCCATGAGCCGATCCAATTGACGTTGCCACCATGGTCAGAGCGGGCTGCGTTCGTCCTGCCCGCTTCACCTGCGCAGGCGATCACTGCGGTGAGTGTTTCGGATCGCGTCGGGCTCGAATCGGCGGCTACTTGCCCGTGTTGCGACCGGTCGCACGCAGGATCGACCAGATGGTCTTGGTCGCAGCGGCAAGGAAGGGGATTGGATCCCGCAACGAGACGATCGCATAGCTCTTCGGTCCCCTCAGCCGACTTCCACCAGCTCGGCGGGAGTCAAGTCGCCCCGCCGCCAGTGGTAGACCGAAGCTTGGAGGTCGCGAACGAGATGGATCCACTTGACACCAGTGAACGTCTGCTCTCGATCCCGTGGCAACGGCCAACCGAGCGCGTCACAGTACATGGTGTACAGGAGTTCGACCCCGGCCGCTTCTGCCGATGCTGACCTTCCCGTGGGACGCCCAATGTTCGGCTCGATAATCAAGTAGGTGCCGGTGCGCTCGTCACGCTTCATTTCCAGGTAGCCGAGACCACGATAGTCGACTCCACGGAAGAGGCGTTCCGCTTCCTTCACGATAGTCGCGTCGCGGACCTCCTCCGAGAGACAGGCTTGGCCGGTGATGGGCGGCCACTGCCGGAGCTTGCGTGAGGTGAACATCACGACCGGCTCACCCCGTCGATCGAAGTAGCAGTTGGCCGTGACATGATTCAGCGTCCCCGCCCTGAACCAGTTCCTGTGCGATCAACCCATTCGCCCACGTGTGGATTCGGTCGTAGTGGGCCAGGAACTCACCGGATTGCCACCACGAACGCCTTGAGTCTCGTGTGCTTCGACCACAGCCCTGAGGCGTTCCGCCGGTTTGATGACTGCGGGATACGCAGGATGCTCGCCGCTGGTCTCCGCGTCCTCTCGGTTCTGCAGCACGAACGTAGGCGGTATCGGCAGGCTGGCGTGCTGCCGCGTATCGGCAAACGCCGCCTTGTTCATCAGAGTCTCGACCACATCGTGCGGGGGCAGCATGATGTGGTACCACGGCGTCAGCCGATCGCGATGTCGTGAGACGAGGATCACGTTCTTGTCCTGGCACGGATACAGGACCGGCATCCTCGGGAATCCGGACCCAGGTCCGACAGGAGATCGACAAGTGTTCGCCGCCAGTGTCAGTGACCAGAATCTCCTTGCACACCCTCGTTCTACGGGCATAGCGCGCCGACGTTCTTGACAATTCCGATCACAGGAATGCTCCGGTCGGCGAGCACCCGGGCGGTCTGTAGGCCCTGCAGAGAATCGAGGCCGATGACGATGGCATAGGGTCTGGACCCGCCCCCATCTCCTCGGCGCGGACTCACGCATCAGATCCTCGCTTCTGTTTGCCCCCTTCAGCACGGCGCTGAACGATCTGGCCGGCTGAACGGTTGGTTGGCGCGTACTACGCGGAGGTGCCCAACACCGGCGGCGTGATCAAGCGACCCAGTCGGCTGCATCTTCGGCGACGGATGTCGGAAATCGCTGGTGGGCGGGACACAGAGCGAGTGATAGGGGGCGGTCCCCCCGTGGGGAATCTGGCCGTCACTCCATCTAGCCGGGAAGCCGTAGCCCCACTGGCGCGGGCGCAATCCGAAGACCCGATCTGTGTAGAGGAATGGCCCAGCGCGTGGTGCCCAGGATGGTTGGCGCACCTCGGTTCCGCCTCGCTCGCGACTGGTAGGCGGCGGTTCCCCGCGAGACAGAGGAACTCGACTGCGCGGGCGAGTTCGTCAAGGTGTGTGCTCTGACCAGGTCACAAGATTGAGATCGCCGCAGGAGATGAGGGGACTAGCTATCGTACGAGGCGCGGCAGAACTCGAGGAAGAACGCGCAGCGAAGTCGGCGCCGTGACGCTGGATCCAGTGAGTTCTCCGGCTGTCGGGGCGGTCGCCGAAGGAGCATCGGTGAGCCTCTTGTCACGCGCGTTGGGACCCGATTCTGGGCACCGAAGGCTGCTCGGGCTGCCGATGCAGTGCCGGCACCGTGTCGGGTCTGTGAGCCATCTGCTGTGGTTCGTCAGCGGCTCAAGACAGCGGCTCAGCGGATCGTCGAGCGGATTCTGGTTGCCGGCCAGGCTGAAGGAGCGCTCCTCGTCGTCGGTTGCGATTCGCGGGAAGCCCTCGGCCGTGGTAGGTTTCCTCAGGATGTGCCCGCCGTCGCAGTGACCGGGGAGCTCCTTGCCTGTCGCCCTCGAACCCGTGCACGACGACTTGACGTACCCGTAGCAGTGCTCCGCTCTGATGATCTGGAACCCCTCGTCGCCATCAGCCCCGCGACGCCCATCATACAGGGGAGTCAGGTTCCCGGTGCAAGGTCTCGCGCGGGCGCTCTAGGGTGTGATCTCGCAGCCGGAACCGGCCCCCGGCCCAGAGGTGTCCATGCTTCGTTTGAGTCTCGACCCCGTCGCCGATCCGCGATGGAGCGCTCTTGTTGAGGCGCATCGCAGCAGTGTGTTCCAGTCGCCAGATTGGCTTGGTGTGCTGCGGGATGCCTACGGCCTCGACATCCGGGCCGATGTGCTCATCGACGAGCAGGGTGACCCAATCGCAGGTATGGCGTATGCGGAGCTTCACGACATGATGGATCGGCGGATCGTGAGTCTTCCCTTCTCCGACTTCTGCGATCCGATCGCCGGCACGACGGAGGAGTGGGAGGCACTCATCGACCCACTGCTGGCCAAGGGATACCGGCTCTCAATGCGTTGTCTGCACGCGCAATTCCCGCGGAGGGACACCCGGTTCGAGGCAACGAACCTGGCGAGGTGGCACGCTGTCGACCTCCACCGCGAGCCGGACGAGATCTGGGCGAGCCTCCACCCGTCGGCCCGACGCAGCATCAGGAAGGCACGCGCAGGCGGAGTCACCGTCCGACCAGCGAGCACTCGCGAGGATCTCAGGGCCTTCTTCGAACTCCACCTGAAGCTGAGGAAGTACAAGTACCGCCTGCTCGCGCAGCCATACCGATTCTTCGAGAGAATATGGGACACGTTCATCGAACCGGGGAACGGAGTGCTCCTGCTCGCTGTCGTCAGAGGGGAGATCGTCGGAGGTGTCTTGTTTCTGGAATGGCGCGACACGCTCTACTACAAGTTCAATGCCTCAAGCGCTGCGCATCTGGCGTTCCGTCCCAACGACTTCATTGTGTGGGAGGGCATAGATCACGGTCGGCGCCGGGGACTCCACTACCTCGACTTCGGCCTGAGCGACCCGGACCAGGAGGGACTCGTTCGATACAAGAGCAAGTTCGCAACCGACGAGGGAGAGATCCGTTTCCTGGAGCACCTGCCGCAGGGCTCACCAAGCGAGTCGGATGTTCGCATGCGGTCGCTGTTGCCGCGCATGACGGAACTCTTCGTTGACGAATCGGTGCCGGACGAGATCACCGAGCGGGCGGGAGATATCCTCTATTCGTTGTTCTCTTGATCCGGAGCCTCTGTGGGCTCAACTTGGTCGGGGGCCTCCACGGGCACAGAGGCAGATGCTGCAGCCAGAGAGAGAGAAGAAACTGAGAGCCTCGGGTGACTCCTCAGGGAGGAGGTGGACGCCGGACACTTCGACGACGGTCTGGTTCGGAACACGCTGGGCCAGGTCGTCGTGTTCGTCCGGTCACGAGGTAGCCGGGTCGGCCGAGTACGAGGAGCTTCGGTATTTGGGTCTGCTTGAACCATGATCCGACCGTCTTCACAAGAGCCGTTGATTCCCGTGGCTTCCCACTAGCGGGGAGATGTCTGAGGGCAGAGAAGAAGGCTCTTCTTGATTCGCCCCGATCCCCGAATGCGCGCCGGTACTCCGCCCTCACATCCGGTGAGAGCGGTCGGCGGACTTGGCTTTCCAGCAAGAGGTTCAGACACTCGTCCGTATCCATGACATACGCGCGGCCGTCGGCGGAACGGGCGCGGAGCACTGATTCCCGCAGGGGCTCAGGGAATTCGTGCCACGCCAGTGGGCGGGTGATCGCCTCGATGTGACAGATGCCCCTGATCCGGTGCTCGTTCCTCCTGGCCCACTCAAGGCCGACGATCGAACCCCAGCCGTGGAGGATCAGCGTGATGTTCGATCCGATGTCGACCGCATCGAGGAATGCGTCGAAATACTCGACGAGCTCCTGCCATCCGTACGGGGCAACTCTCCTGGCCGTCGGGTCGATCACCGGGGCGTCCAACCTGCCGGAATCGCCAGTGCCGATGAGATCCACGGCGATGCACCGAGCCTCGGGAGCTAGCCGGGTAATTACGCCGCGCCAGAGATACGACGACCCTATCCCTCCATGGACGAAGACCAGCGGATTCCCCGACCCGGTTTCGGATATACGCGATTGGCTGTCCGAGGGCTTCGACAGTCGCCTTCTCGACGGGCTCCGCACTCGAAGTCGCCTTCTGTTGGCGCCGCACGCTATTGAGGATCCTGGAGGCCACCAGGGCAATCTAGCGGATGGGGTCGCGGTATCGCCCGAAGAGCCGACGAATCGGACCGAAGACGGCTGTTGTCCAACACCGGGCGGGCTATTACTCTCTCTCCTGGGGAGTCCTCCCCGTTGGCCCCGGAGCACTCAGTGGGTCGACGGCACAACATGGAGGATAGGGTGTGATGCAGCAGATACCGGGTGGGCTTGGCGCGGCAGACGCGAAAGCCGGGGCGCTTGCGACAGTGGTGAACCTGGTCGATGCCCTCGATCGTTCCGGGATTGCGTACTGTCACTGGAAGAGTAACGAGGCTATCGATCGATCAGCGAGCGGAGAGAACGACCTGGACCTGCTCGTAGCCAGAGAAGGACGCGATTCGATTCGACGACGATCCTCCACGAGCATGGGTTTCGGCTCGCCAGGCCCGCCTCGGACCGACAGGTGCCGGGTGTGCTCGACTTCTATGCGTTGGATCAAGGATCGGAACGCCCCGTTCACGTCCATGCGCACTACCGGCTCGTGATCGGCGACGACACGACCAAGAACTTCCGGCTGCCTATCGAGCGTGCCTACTTGATGTCGGGGAAGCGCCGCGGCCTCTTTCCCGGTACCGAGCCGCGGAGTTCGAATACGTGGTGTTCATCCTGCGGATGGTAGTGAAGCACTGCCCGTGGGATGCGCAACTTTCGCGTCGGGGCCGTCTCTCGCTGTCGGAGGGGCGTGAGCTGATTGACCTGGAGAACCAGCTCAACTAGGATGAGGTCGACCGGATCCTGAATCATCATCTTGCGTTCATCGACGCCACCTTGTTTGAAGAATGCCGGGCCGCGGTTGGCGGTGACGCTGGGCCGTTTGCGAGAGCGGCTACCGGACGACAACTGCTGCGGGCGCTCGACGGTCACGGTCGGAAGTCTCTGCTCGCTGATCTCTGGTTGCGAATATGGCGTCGTTCCTACCGGCGGCTGGTGCGCAAGATCACCAAACGCCGGCCGCGGAAACGACTCGATACGGGTGGTCTCCTCGTGGGAGTGGTCGGTGGGGACGGCTCCGGCAAGTCGTCGGCGGTTGACATGATCGTCACCAGCCTGTCGCGTGACCTTGCCACACTCACGGTGCACCTCGGCAAGCCGGAGCGTGCCCCCGCCAACCGGATCCTCAAGACCTACTTGCGGTTCTTCCGCAGAGCTTCGGTCGATTCCAGGCCACGAGACTTCCAGCCGGCGCGGACTTCGGGTTGCTCGGTTTTCCGGGCTATGGGTTCCTGGTTTCACACCTTCTCAACGCTCGCGATCGATACCGCGCCTACCTGGGTGCCCGCCGGGCGGCAAACGGCGGTTCGGTTGTCGTCTGCGATCGTTTCCCTGTTGAGGGCCTCCGGCTTATGGACGGTGCTCGCACGCGGGAGTTCGCCGACCTCGCAGGACGTCCGTTGGCAGCGATGGCTTGCCGGCCGGGAATCCGCCTACTACGGCCGAATACTCCCACCAGACCTGCTTGTCGTGCTGAGAGTGGAGCCCGAGATCGCGGTGGAGCGGCGTCGTGGTGATGAGGACGAGGACTTTGTGAGACGTCGCGCCGCCGAGGTGTGGGATCACGACTGGGAGAGCGTCGCCGCAGACTCGGTGGTCGTGATCGATGCGGCAAGGCCACATTCCGACGTGCTCGAGCACATTCGTTCCACCGTGTGGGCGGCCCTGTGAGCATGCGATCGTCGCTTGAATCGATCCACCCGCCGCCGATCGATTCGAAGGGGGTTTCATGAGAGCGCTCGTGACCGGGGCCGCAGGATTTGTCGGCAGTCATATCGTCGAGCAGTTGGCGGATGACGGATGGGACGTGGTCGGTGTCGACTGTTTCACTCCGTACTACGACGTCGACCAGAAACGTGCGAATCTCGGCGGTCTGTCTTCTCGGCCAGCGTTCAGCTTCGTGGACGCCGATCTTCGAACCTGTGATCTCCGTCCGCTTCTCGACGGTATCGACGTCGTGTTCCACCAGGCAGGACAGCCCGGCGTGCGGGCGTCATGGGACACCTTCGAAACCTACGTCTCCCAGAACATCGAGGTCACCCAGCGAATGCTCGAGGCGTCAGCGGACGCGCAGTTGTCGAGGTTCGTCTATGCATCCAGTTCGTCGGTGTACGGCGATGCGTTGACCTATCCGACGCCTGAGGGTGTGATCCCACGGCCGAAGAACCCGTACGGTGTGACCAAGCTGGCCGCGGAGCACCTCTGCGGCGTGTACACGCGGAACTGGGAAGTGCCGACGGTGTCGTTGCGCTATTTCACCGTGTTCGGTCCAAGGCAACGACCCGACATGGCCATGCACCGCCTGATCGAAGCGGCGCTGTCGGGCGACTCGTTTCCTGTATTCGGCTCTGGAATGCAGGTCCGCGATTTCACCTATGTGAGCGATGTTGCCGCAGCCAACTTGCTCGCCGCAACCAGCGATGTGCCGCCCGGGACGGTGCTCAACATCGCCGGTGGAGGCGCCATGACGTTGACCGCGGTCATAGACGCAGTGGAGCACCTCACCGATCGGGAGATTGACCTCGATCGCCGTCCAGAGCAGGCTGGCGATGTGGACAGGACGAGTGGGGAGACCGATGCCGCGAAGGGCCTGCTGGGGTGGAATCCGGAAGTGTCTGTGGTTGAGGGGCTCTCACGTCAGGTCGAGTGGCATCGCAATCGATGAGCGACGCCGTTCGCGTTCATGCGGGTCAGGTCTCCGAAACGGGCGATGCCCGGAGGAGGAATCGCACTTGTCGGGCCACTCCGGCGGACGCGGCGCCGAACCCCGGGAGGAGAGGTTGGCGCTGGTTGAATAATGGTTCGCGTCCCCGGGAAGCGCTGCCCATCCTCCGGCTGCCGCCACGAGAGCAGCACCTGCGGCTACGTCCCACTCGTGCTTTGGCACCAGTGTCCATGTCGCATCGGCCCGCCCCGCCGCGACAAGCGCCATCTTGAATGCCACGGAACCCATCGGCACCACTGCGAAAGGTTCGTTCGCGAAACGGTTCCATTCACCGCGCCGGACTTCCGACCGGCTCGCGAGTACTGTCGCTTCGGCCAGCGACTTCGCTGAGGCGATCGAGCGTTCGCCGACGTATCGCACTCCGACACCCGTGCCTCCAACGATCCGTTCCCCCGTGGCAGGATTTGCCACCCCTCCCGCGACTGGTCGACCGTTCTCGACGAGACCAATCGAAACGCACCATTCCGGGATGCCCTCGACGAATTCTCGAGTGCCGTCGATCGGATCAACGATCCATACGCGTTCGCAACGCAATCGATCGATGCTGTCTGCGGTTTCCTCGGAGAGCCAGCCCTCTCCCGGACGTAGAAGCATCCCCAGCAGCACATCGTTGACGGCTAGATCGGCAGCCGTGACCGGATCGCCGCCGCGTTTCGTCGTCGCCGCGATGGCCCCCGAGGCGAACGGCTCAAGGGCGGCTACGGCGGCATCAAGAGCGTCGGTGATCCTCTGCAGGTTCTCAGTCCGCGTCACGGCGACCGCCAGAGCGGGACGCCGAGGTATGGACCCACGGCCGAGGTGCTGATAGGAGTCGGGTCAGACTGGCGAAAGCCGCCGAGGCGGTGACATCCCGAAGCGTAGAACACGGTAGCGCTCATCTTGCGTCGCTGAAGATGAGGTTCAGCACGTCCTGAGCGAGGGTATCGATGTCCGTCGTCGTTGTATCCAGCCTCAGGTCAGGGTCCAAAGGGCACTCGTAGGGATCGTCGATTCCAGTGAAGCCGCGGATCTCGCCCGCCCTCGCCCTCCGGTAGAGGCCCTTCGGGTCGCGCTCTTCGCAGATTTGCAGCGGCGTGTCGACGAACACTTCAAGATACGGCGAACCCGCGGTCTCGTGGCGGAGACGAACGGCATCGCGGTCTGCACGAAAGGGAGAGATGAGGGGAGCGAACACAACGAGGCCGGCATCTGCCATCAGGCGGGCAACCTCCCCGACCCTGCGTACGTTCTCGGAGCGATCGGCAGCGGAGAACCCGAGGTCCTCATTCAGGCCATGACGGATGTTGTCTCCGTCAAGGGTGTAGGAGGCACGCCCACGGTCAATCAGCAGAGCTTCGGTGTGGTGCGCGATCGTCGACTTCCCGCTTCCCGACAGTCCCGTTAGCCACACAGTCAATCCGAGCCCGCCGGTGACTGCCGCCCGATCGATCGGATCGATCTGGCCACCATGCCAGGTGATGTCGCGATTCACTCGGCCGGTCCTCCAATCATCCCCGCGCCGACTGTGGTATTCGTGGCTTCGTCGACCAGGATGAACGACCCTGTCTCTCGGTTTCGCCGGTACTCATCGAAGAAGAGCGGAGCAGTCGTCCTCAGCCGCACGCGGCCAATCTCATTGAGTTCAAGCGATGTCGCTGATTCGTCGCGGTGCAGTGTGGTGACGTCGAAGCGATATTGAAGATCCGTGACCATCGCCTTCGCCCAGCGAGTCGTATGCTTGATCGCAAATCTTGCGCCGGGACGCAATGTGGCAGATTCTGACATCCACGCGACGATTGCATCGATGTCCTGGCCGACCATCGGTTGGTTGTGCAGTCGAGCGAGCATGCCACCGCGAGAGAGATCGATGTCGTCCTCAAGGCGGATTACGACTGACATCGGCGTGGGCGCCTCCTCGATGGCACCTTCGTAGGTGTCGATCTCGGCAATCCGAGTCGTGAATCCGGATGGAAGAGCAATGACCTCATCACCCGGTCTGAACACGCCGCTCGCAATCTGTCCGGCATAGCCGCGGTAGTCGTGGTGCCTCGAGGTGTGTGGCCGCACTACGTACTGGACCGGGAACCGTGCATCGATGAGGTTTCGATCCGAGGCAACATGAATGTCCTCCATGATTTTGAGGAGCGGCGATCCGTCATACCACGACATGTTGATCGATGGCTCGACGACGTTGTCGCCCGAGAGCGCCGACACCGGTACGAAGCGAAGGTCATTGATGTCGAGTCGCGCGGCGAAATCGCGGAACTCATCCGTGATGCGCTGGTACACATCCTCGCTGTAGTCAACGAGGTCCATCTTGTTCACGCACAGCACGAGATGCGGGACCCGCAGCAATGACGCGATGAATGCATGTCTCCGCGTCTGCTCCAGGATGCCGTTGCGGGCATCAGCAAGGACCAGTGCGATGTCGGCTGTCGAGGCACCGGTAACCATGTTGCGGGTGTACTGCACATGGCCGGGCGTATCGGCGAGAATGAACTTGCGGCGTGGCGTGGCGAAGTACCGATAGGCGACATCGATCGTGATGCCCTGCTCCCGCTCCGCACGCAGACCATCGGTCAGTAGCGCAAGGTCCACCTGGTCGCTGCCGCGTCGCCGGGACGCTGCTTCGATCGCGGCGAGTTGATCCTGGAATATCTGTTTCGTGTCGTACAACAGGCGACCGATCAGGGTGGACTTTCCGTCATCGACTGATCCGGTCGTTGCCAGCCGAACGAGTTGTGTATGGCGCACTAGAAATAGCCCTCGCGCTTGCGGTCTTCCATGGCTGCATCCGCGGTCAAGTCGTCGGCGCGACTCGCACCGCGCTCGGTTATTCGGGTTGCCGAGACCTCGTCGATAATCTCTTCGACGGTCGATGCGGTCGAGGCGAATGCTCCTGTGCACGACATGTCGCCCACCGTTCGGAAACGCACCGAAGCTTCATATACCGCCTCGTCGTCCTGGCGTTGAATGAATGGGCTTTCAGCCATCAGCAATCCGTCGCGCTCAAACACACGGCGACGATGCGTGAAGTAGATGGACGGCAAGTCGATCTCCTGGGCGAGCACGTACTGCCAGATGTCCATCTCGGTCCAATTGGAGATTGGAAACACCCGGAGGTGCTCACCGCTGTGGTGGCGGGCGTTGTAGATGTTCCACAATTCGGGGCGTTGGTTCTTGGGATCCCACTGACCGAACTCATCTCGGAACGAGAAGATCCGCTCTTTCGCACGCGCCTTCTCCTCGTCACGGCGGGCACCACCGAAGACAACGTCGAATCGGTGTTGGGCAATTGCCGACAGAAGAGGCTCGATTTGCAGGCGATTCCGGGACGCGGTGGGGCCGACTTGCTCGACGACTCGGCCCTCGTTGATCGCATCCTGTACTGAGGCGACAATCAACTCTGCCCCGAGATCTTCGACCGTGCGGTCGCGGAATCTGAGCACCTCCTCGAAGTTGTGACCCGTGTCAACATGCATGACGGGAAATGGCAATCGGGCGGGCCAGAAGGCTTTCACCGCGAGTCGCAGCAGCACCGCCGAGTCCTTTCCTCCCGAGAACAGCAGCACCGGACGCTCACCCTCAGCAACTGCCTCGCGGATGATATGGATCGATTCGGCTTCGAGGGCCCCAAGATGACTCAGCTCGTAACTCACGGCCGGAAGAGTAGCGCAGGCCGGATCCGGACAACATCGAACGATTGGTGATATCCCACGCGATTCCGAGAACAAGCTGTGGCCGAGGGCTCAGATTGAGACGTGTGGAGAGAATCTCGATTGAGGTGCTTGCGGCCTCTCCCACGGCGGTGCGACCAAGGGGCCCAGCCCGAGCGATTCCGTTTGAGCGACCGTTCGGCTGTTGGCGCGCGAACGAGACCCGATTGGGCCGCACCGTGGGATGCGAACTTGAGACGACGATACTTCGCGCGAATCGAGCTGGGCAGTCGTCGGTGCTCGAGGAGGGACTCCCCGTAGCGGCTTGAGGGTGAACTGCGACGAGATTCCGAGAGGCATGCACGGTGCAGTAGGCGCGGGCTGAGCTCAGTGGACGCCGCGACGGTTGAGGCCGCGAACGTGCCCAGACACTACCGACGGATGGATTTGGACCGCCGCACCAACCCGATAGACTTCCGCCGTCGGAGGGCCCGGAGCGGGGCCAGGCGGAAGCTTCGAGAGGGCGACAACACGTGCGCAATGAATACTTCGGCGACTACACAACAGTCGCCGTATTCCTGCTTGCCGGTGTCGTTCTCGTGGGGGCCGCCGTCATTGTCGCCAACCTGGTCGCCCCTCGCCGTCCCAGCCTGCTGAAGAGCACGGCCTATGAATCGGGCATCGAACCGATCGGCGGAGGCTGGAACCAGAGCCACATCCGCTACTACGTGTTTGCCTTGCTCTTCCTCGTTTTCGATGTCGAGGCCGTCTTCATCTTCCCGTGGGCCGTTTCAACGGACCACTTCAAGGCCATCGGCAACGGTGCGCTGTTCTTCTTCGAAATGGTTGCGTTCGTCGTCATCCTCTTCTTCGGCCTCGTCTACGCGATCCGCAAGGGCGTGCTGCGATGGGAGTAGTGGAGAAGTTCGGCGGCATCAAGCCCGTCTCATGGCTGCTCAACTGGTCGCGCAAGTACTCCCTCTGGTACTTCCAGTTCGGGCTCGCCTGCTGTGCCATCGAGGTGATGGCCGTGTCGAGTCCGAGATACGACTTCATGCGCTTCGGCATCGTGCCGCTTCCCGCCTCGCCGCGCCAGGCCGATTTGATGGTCGTTGCAGGAACGGTCACCGACAAGATGGCGCCCGCTGTGAAGCGACTCTACGAGCAGATGCCGGAGCCCAAGTACATCATCTCGATGGGTTCGTGCGCCAACACGGGCGGACCCTATTGGGACTCGTACTCGGTGCTCAAGGGCGTCGACCAGGTGATGCCGGTCGACGTGTACGTCCCGGGTTGCCCGCCCCGTCCCGAGGCACTGCTCGAAGGCATCATCATGCTGCAGGAACAGATCACGAACGAGGACCCGCGCGAGGTATGGAGCAAGGTTGATGAACGACCAACCTGATGCCACCACCGCCCTCGACGTGTACGGCACCGGCCTCGCCGAGCGCCTGGGCGGACGCGCCGTCGTCGAGCACGACACCGTCCGCATCTACATCGACCGCAGCGACTGGGTTGAGACCCTCCGTCGGGCCAGAGACGAGGAAGGCCTGGCGTTCTTCTCGTGGCTCGCCGGGATCGACTGGTCCAAGGACGTCGAAGTCGGCGACACCGTCGAAGACCTCGACGACCTGGAGGAACGCTTCGAGGTGATGTGCCGGCTCTCATCGATCGAGAACGCCGACGGAGCGCAGTTCATCGCCGAACTCCCGAAGGACGATCCGGTCATCGACTCGATCACCAGCCTGTTCGGCGGCGCCGAGTGGCACGAGCGCGAGGCTCACGACATGTTCGGTATCGACTTCGCAGGGAATCCCAACCTGGCACCGATCTACCTGCCAGAGGGCTTCATCGGCCACCCGCTCCTCAAGTCCTACCCGCTCCTCGCCCGAGAAGTGAAGCCCTGGCCCGGCGCCGTGGACGTGGAAGACATGCCGGAGGAAGAATCATGAGTACCGACTACGAGGCGCTCATGCATCGGTCTGAGGTTGCGGTCTCCGTGGAGCTGCAGACGCAGGACATGACGCTGAACATCGGCCCGCAGCACCCGTCGACGCACGGCGTGCTGCGCCTCGTCGCCAACGTCGACGGCGAACGCATCACCGGCGTCGAGCCTGCGATCGGCTACATGCACCGCGGCTACGAGAAGCTCGCCGAAGTCCGGACCTACGCCCAGATGACGGCGCTCGTCAACCGCATCGACTGGGTGTCAGGCTTCGCAAGCGAAGTCCCGTTCATTGTTGGCGTCGAGAAGCTCACTGGCATCGAACCTCCACCGCGAGCCCAGTGGATCCGACTCATCCTCACCGAACTGTTCCGGATCTCATCCCACATCGTGTTCACGTCCTCGTATCCCCTCGAATTGGGTGGCGTGACGCCGCTCTTCCACGCTCTGAGAGAACGCGAACGGGTCCTCGAGATCATCGAGGCGATGACCGGCGGGCGCTTCCATCCGAACTTCAACCGGGTCGGAGGGATCAAGCCCGCAGCCGGGGGAGGGAAGACCCAGAAGCAGGTCTCGATGGACATCCCCGAAGGCTGGCTCGAAGACGTCAAAGCCGCGATGGAGCGAGTGCTCCAGGCCACCGACGACAGCGACACGCTCGTCACCGGCAACGAATTGATCAAACAGAGAACGGTCGGCGTCGGCTGCATCCCCGCGGACAAGGCGATCGAGTACGGGCTCTCCGGGCCGAACCTCCGGGCTTCCGGCGTGGCGTACGACCTCCGCAAGCACGAGTTCCACCTTCCATACGACCAAGTCGAATTCGATGTGATCAGCGGCCAAGACGGGGACTGCTACGACCGCTACTGGGTGCGACTCCAGGAGATCCGCGAGTCGGTGAAGATCGTTCTGCAGGCCATCGACAAGATCCCGGCCGGGCCACTGCGAGCAAAGGCACCGCGCGTACTGAAGGTCCCGAAGGGTCAGGTCTACGTCCGAGGCGAGAACCCGAAGGGCGAGTTCGGCTACTACATCATCTCCGAGGGCGGTCAGAAGCCGTACCGGTTGAAGATCCGATCGACCTCGTTCTCGAACCTCTCGATCCTGCCGTGGGTCCTCAAGGGCGCCCTGGTCCCCGACCTGGTCGCGATCATGGGCAGCCTCGACTTCGTCCTCGGGGATGTAGACCGATGACAGGGAAGTCGCCAGTCGCCAGTCGCCAGTCACCAGTCCGAAGCACGGACCACGGTGCGCAGGGGGTGCACTCGTGATCACCGGGTGGTTCTGGGTCGATGTGATCATCAAAGTCGTGCTCGTGCTCGCCGTGATGATCGTGCTCGCCCTCGTGGCGATCTATGCCGAGCTGAAGGTCATGGCCCACATGCAGAACCGGATCGGGCCCTACTACGCGGGCGGTCGCTGGGGATGGGCTCAGCCATTCGCCGACGCGCTGAAGTTCATCCAGAAGGAGGACCTGGTCCCGGCGGGCGCCGACAGCGTGATCTTCAAGTCCGCCCCATACGTCGTGGTGTCCGCGACCGTGGCGACGTTCGTTGTGATCCCGTTCAGCCCCAGTCTCGTTGCGCGAAACCTCGATCTCGGCGTGTACTTCCTCCTCGCCATCTCGTCACTCACCACGCTCGGCGTGCTCATGGCCGGATGGTCGTCGGCCAACAAGTACTCGCTCATGGGTGGCCTGCGTGCCGGCGCGCAGCTGATCGCCTACGAACTCCCGCTGGTGCTGACGGTGGTTGCCGTGGTGGTCCAGGCAGGGACGATGTCACTGGTCGGCATCGTCGAAGCGCAGGCGGCACCGATCGAGATCGGCGGACTGTCGATCAGCCTCCCATTTCTCCTCAAGGGTCAGATCGTCGGCTTCCTCATCTTCGTCGTGGCAGCCGTCGCGGAGCTCTCTCGCATCCCGTTCGACATGCCGATAGCGGAATCGGAGCTCACGATGGGCTACCTGACCGAATACTCGTCGCTGCGGTTCACGATGTTCTTCCTCGGCGAGTACGCCGCCATGATCTCGATGTCGGCAATCGCCGCAACCCTGTTCCTCGGCGGCTACTGGATGCCGTTCGTGCCCGAGTCGGCCCTCACGTTCGTCGGTCCGATGATCCTCATCGCCAAGATCGCGATACTGGTGTTCTTCATGCTCTGGATTCGCTCGACCTGGCCACGCTTGCGTGAGGATCAACTCCAGGATCTCGCGTGGCGTTGGCTGATCCCGATCTCGCTCGCCAACATTCTCGTGATCGCCTTCTTCAAGGTGGTGGTGTTCTGATGACGCAGCCGATCAACAAGAGCGTGCGGTTCCCCTTCACCGGCCTGTGGAAGGGCATGTGGTTCACGCTGAAGTACCTGTTCAAGCCGGTGCCGACCGTCATGTATCCGCAAGTCCAGGAGATCCCGGTCCCGAGGGCTCGCGGCGTCATCGCCCTCGACCCGGAGGCCTGCACCGTCTGCATGCTGTGCGCCAGGGAGTGCCCCGACTGGTGCATCTATATCGAAGGCCACAAAGAGGGACAACCCCCCGCGAAGCCCGGTGGCCGAGCCAGGACGAAGAACGAACTCGACCTGTTCGAGATCGACTACTCGCTGTGCATGTACTGCGGCATCTGCGTGGAGGTCTGCCCGTTCGATGCGCTGTTCTGGAGTCCCGAGTACGAGTACAGCAGCCATGAGGTCGCCGACCTCATCCACGGCAAGACCCGCCTGAAGGACTGGCTGAAGACCGTCCCCGAGCCGCCGGCGCTGGAGCCGCAAGAATGACCGTCTCCTTCACCGACTGGATCACCGAACTCGCGAACTGGGTCTTCCTCCTGATCGCGATCCCGACGGTCGCCGCTGCCTTCTTCGTCGTGACGGCCAAGAACGTCGTGCGGGCGGTCCTCTCACTCGTGGTCACGCTGGCCGGTACTGCCGCGCTGTTCCTGATGCTCGGTGCCGAGTTCGTCGGCTGGACCGTCGTCCTCGTCTACATCGGAGCCGTCGTGATCCTGTTCCTCATGGGGATCATGATCACCCAATCGCCGCTGAGGAAGAGCACCGACCTCAGCCAGCCGATGTCGACGCGCACGCCGGCGATCCTCCTCTCGGTGATCCTGTTCGGTGTCATCGCCTGGGCGTTGATCGTCTCGTTCGGCGCCGAGGCCATCCCGCTTCCCGACGAAGCGACGAGGACGGCTTCGATCGGCGAGGCGCTCTTCACGAACTGGGTGATCCCGTTCGAAGCGGTGTCGTTCGTGCTGCTGGCGGCCCTCATCGGCGGCATCACGCTGGCACGCCGGGACCCGTCAGAGGAGGTTGATGCATGACCATCGTGCAGTTCGTCCTCCTCGGCGCCGCTCTCTTCTCCATCGGGCTCTACGGTGTGCTGACCCGGCGGAACGCGGTCCTCGTACTTGCGTCGGTCGAGGTGATGCTGGCCGCCGTGAATGTGAACCTCGTGGCGTTCGACGTGTACCTCGCCGATGCTTCAAGCGCCGGCCAGGTGATGGCGCTGTTCATCATCGCTCTCGCTGCGGCCGAAGTTGGGATCGGTATCGCGATCGTGCTCATGATCTTCCGGAACCGGCGCTCCGCGGACGTCGACGAGCTGGACACGATGAGGAACTGATGATCGCCGCACTAACTCCATTCCTCGCCGGCTTCGCCTTCTTCTCAGAAGAGGAAGTGCACGAGGTACATGCCGGTGACGGTGGCTGGCTCGCTGAATGGGCGTGGCTCATCGTGGTCGTCCCACTCGTCATCACCTTCCTCATCGTCTTCTTCGGTAAGCGTTCGCCCCTGAAAGGGTGGGGGATGGCCACCTTCGGAATGGCATTCGTCGCCGTCTACGGCGCGGTCCTCGCCTGGGTGAACCTGCAAGAGGGCATCCTGTACGAAGGGGCCATCGAGATCGGGCAGATCGGGGCATTTACCCTCGAGTGGGGCTGGGTCGTCGACGGACTGTCGATCATGATGTACTTCCTCGTGGGCGTCATCGGGTTCCTCGTGTTCACATACGCCAACGGCTACATGAAGGGCGACATCCGGTACACGTGGTTCTTCGCGTCGTTCTCACTCTTCGCAGGCGGCATGCTCGTGCTCGTCTCGGCACCAAACCTCATCCAGTTGATCGTCGGATGGGAACTCGTCGGCGTGTCCTCGTATCTCCTGATCGCCCACTACTGGGAGGACTTCGACAACGTCGACGCCGGCAACAAGGCGTTCATGGTCAACAAGGTCGCAGACGCCGGGTTGTTCATCGGAGCGATCATCATGGCCCTGTCGGCAGGTTCGTTCCAGTTCTCAGAGATCTTCGAGTCGATGACCGGCGGGAACTCGACCCTCGCCCAGTTCGGCTTCTGGGCCGGGCTCGCGTTGTTCATCGGGGCGATGGGCAAGAGCGCACAGTTCCCGTTCCACGTCTGGCTGCCGGATGCCATGGCCGGCCCGACTCCGGTCTCGGCGCTCATGCACGCCGCGACCATGGTTACGGCGGGCATCTACCTCGTCGCCCGACTGTTCCCGTTCTACCAACTGCCGGAGTACGGCGGCGGCGTCTCGTGGATCATCACCATCATCGGTGCGATCACGTTGTTCTTCATGGGGTTGCTCGCGCTCGTGCAGAACGACATCAAGAAGGTTCTGGCCTACTCCACCGTCAGCCAATTGGGCTACATGATGGCGGCCATGGGGGTCGGGGCCTACACCGCCGGGTTGTTCCACCTGTTCACGCATGCGTTCTTCAAGTCCCTGCTGTTCCTCGCTGCCGGTTCGGTGATCCACGCGGTCCACTCGAACAACATGTCGGACATGGGTGGCTTGAGGAAGTACCTGCCGGCCACGTTCTGGACGTTCATGATCGGCACGGCGGCGCTGGTCGGCCTCTTCCCGTTCGCCGGCTTCTGGTCGAAGGACGAGATCATCGCCTCGGCCTACTACAACGCATCCGAGGATCCGACCGCTGCGGCATGGTTCATGGTCGTGCTGTCGATCGCAGGGGCGTTCATCACCGCGTTCTACATGGCCCGCGCCGTCTCGCTGACCTTCTTCGGGAAGTACCAGGGACACGGAGAGCCACACGAGTCTCCGAAGATCATGACGGTGCCGCTTGCGATCCTCGCTGCGTTCGCCGCGGTGACCGGCCTCCTCAACGCCCCCGGACTCACCCATGTGTTCACGGACTGGGTGACGGTGCGGGCGTTCCCGATCGTGGAGCACCACTTCGAAGCGCCGAGTTGGGGACTGATTGCGATCGTGACACCGGTGGTGCTCATCGCGCTCGCCATCGGCTTCTATCTGTACCGGCCGAAGGAGACCCAGACCGAGCGGGACGAGTTCAGCATTCCGGTGCTCTACCCATTGCTGGACCACAAGTACTACATCGACGATTTCTACATGGACGGCATCGTCCGGCCGACCATGGGCCCCCTCGCCGACGGAACGCTCTGGGTCGACCAGAACGTGGTCGACGCCGTTCCGAACTTGGTCGGAGGCGGGGCCAAACACACTGCAGACGCGGTCAACACGTTCGACCAGCGCGGAGTCGACGGTGTGTTCAACTTGCTGAGCGCGGCAACCGGCGCCGCCGGGGGATTCCTGCGCAAGACGTTCACCGGACGAGTCCAGCAGTACGCGGCAATCAGTTTTGCGGGCGTGGTCATCCTCGCCTTGCTGTTCATGATCTTCTGATAGGAGGAGCAACGAAATGGAGTGGTTCGACAGCGGCTGGGGCCTGAGCCTCATTGTCTTCCTGCCGCTGGTTGGCGCGTTGATCCTGGCAGCGATCCCGCGTTCGGCCGAAGCAGGATTGAAATGGGTGGCCCTCGTAACGGCGCTCGGAACCTTCGCGCTCGCCATCCTCCTTGCGGTGCGCTTTGACTACGGCGCCGCGGCACAGATGCAGTTCGGCACCGACCTGCCGTGGATCGAAGCAATCAACGCCCGATTCCACATCGGTGTCGACGGAATCTCGCTGCCGCTGGTGGTGCTCTCCACGTTCATCACGACCCTCGTGGTGATCTACTCGTGGAACCACTGGCCCGAACCGCACAACCCGAAGCTGCTGCTGATCCTCACGATGATCCTCGCAACGGGCATGACCGGGACGTTCGTGGCCCTCGACCTCGTCCTGTTCTTCGTGTTCTTCGAGGTGGTCCTCCTCCCGATGTACTTCATGATCGGGATCTGGGGCGACACGAGCGTGCGGGTGGTTCCGGTCGTGCATTGGGAGATCGAGTTGCGGCTCTACGCGTCGATCAAGTTCTTCCTCTTCACGCTGTTCGGCTCGGCGTTCATGCTGCTCGGCTTCCTGGCGCTCTACTTCAAGTCTGGCGATGCGGGGGCGAGGACGTTCGACATTCTCGAACTCTCGGCACTTGGCCAGGCCGGCCTCTTCGCCGGTTCGTTCGCGTTCTGGGTCTTCGCCGCGATGTTCATCGGCTTCGCCGTCAAGGTGCCGATGTGGCCGCTGCACACGTGGCTCCCGGACGCCCACACTGCGGCACCCACGATCGGATCGGTCATCCTTGCCGCCATCCTCCTGAAGCTCGGCACGTACGGCTTCATCCGGATCTCGATCCCAATCCTCCCCGAGGAGGCGAAGAACTGGGCGTGGTTCATCGGGGTCCTCGCGGTGATCGGCATCATCTACGGGTCGCTGGCGTGTCTCGCCCAAAACGACATGAAGCGACTGATCGCGTACTCGTCGGTCGGCCACATGGGCTTCGTCATGCTCGGCGTCGCGACGCTGAACGAGATCGGCATCAACGCGGCCATCATCGGCATGGTCGCGCACGGACTGATCACCGGCCTCCTGTTCTTCATCGCAGGTTCGATGGCCCACCGGTACCACACAAGGGACATGAGCCGTCTCGGTGGCCAGATGATCCTCATGCCGAAGATGGGAGTCATGCTCGGCTTCGCGGCGATGGCGTCGCTGGGCCTGCCGGCCCTCGCGGGGTTCTGGGGCGAGTTCATGTCGCTGCTGGCCGCCTTCAACCCGCTGCCGGGCCTGAGCGTCGGCCTGTTCCGAACGCTGATGGTGATCGCCGCCGTCGGAACCGTGCTCACCGCCGGCTACATGCTGTGGATGCTCCGGAGCGTCGACTTCGGCGAACCCGCAGCCGAATGGGGCGACCACGAACTCCACGACATCGACACGTACGAGTGGATGGCATGGGCGCCGCTCGTGGTGATGACCCTCGCCATCGGTGTGTACCCGGCGATCGTCTTCGGCGCCACGAACGATGCGGTCATCAATCTGGTCGCAAGGGCCTTCGGAGGCTGATGACGTGATCGACTACCACGCGATCCTTCCCGAGATCATCCTGGCGGTGACGGTTCTGGCCGTCATCGCCACGGATCTCGTGATCCGTGAGAAGTTCTACGGGGCGATCGTTGGAATGGTTGGCCTGTTCGCAGCGTTCGTTCCGCTGTTCACGCTTGCGATGTGCGACGACCTCTCGTTCTGCACCGGGACGTTGCCGAGGGAACTCTTCGGCGGGTCGTATGTCGTCGACCAGTACGCGCTGGTGTTGAAGGGGCTGTTCCTGGCCTCCGCGTTCGTCGTCCTTCTGCTTTCGGTGGCCTATCTCGAATCCGACCGGTACTACGAGGGCGAGTACTACTTCCTGCTGCTGTCGGCCGTGCTCGGTGCCGTCGTGATGGCGTCGTCGCGTGACTTCATCACGATGATCGTCGGTCTCGAACTCGTTTCGGGACCGGGGTTCCTGCTCGCCGGCTGGCGCAAGGCCGACGAGAAGTCGAACGAGGCGGCGCTGAAGTTCTTCATCATCGGTGTCGTCGCATTCGCGCTGCTGGTGATGGGGGTGAGCCTGCTCTACGGAATCAGCGGAACGCAACTGTTCTCCGAACTCGCCGTGGTGCCGCAGTCGATAGCAGACGAACCGGTCTTCGGGCTCGGGATGCTGTTCGTGTTTCTCGGCTTCGCCTTCAAGATCTCGGCTGTGCCGTTCCATGTTTGGACACCCGACGTCTATGAAGGCTCGCCGACACCGGTGACGGCGTGGCTGTCGGTCGGTTCGAAGGGCGCAGGGTTCGTCGGGGTGCTCACCGTCGCCTACCTTGCGTTCCCCGACCAGTCTTCGGTGTGGGGCCCGTTGCTCTGGCTCCTCGCGGCGCTCTCGATGACGATCGGGAACCTCGTTGCCATCAAGCAGACCAACATCGTTCGCCTCCTCGGATACTCGTCGATCGCCCAGGCCGGATTCATGCTTGCGCCGTTCGGTGCGGCCGCGGCTGCCGGGGCCGATCTCCAGGAGGCGTTCGCAGCAACGATCGCCTATCTCCTCATCTATGCCGTCATGAACCTCGGAGCGTTCGGAGTTGTGATCGCCGTCGGGGCGCGCGTGAAGTCGTACGAACTCGCCGACTGGGGTGGAATGTATCGCTGGGGCCCGGGTCTCGCGGTTCTGTTGTCGTTGTTCTTCATGTCCCTTGCCGGCATTCCGCCCCTGGCCGGATGGTTCGCGAAGCTGGCGATGTTCAGCGCCACCATTGGCGTGGAATCACCGTGGGGCTACTCGATCGCAGTCATCGCTGCCGTCAACGCGGTCGTGGCGTTCGTCTACTACTCCAAGGTCGTCAAGTCGGTCATGTTCGACCCGGTGCCGGACTCGATCGATCCGGACCTTCTCGGGCGCATGAAGCTCGCCCCGACCCTTGGATTCGCCCTCGGCGTGACGACCGTGTTGGTCCTCGTGCTCGGCGTGTTCCCCGGGGTCATCGCCAGCCTGTCGAGGTTCACCGCCGAAGTCCTTGCCACCGGCTTCTAGCGCCGAAGCGTGCTCGCCGACCGACTCCGTGCCCGCATCCGCTCCGACGGCCCCATGCCGTTCGAGGACTTCATGGCGGCCTGTCTCTACGACGAGGACGACGGCTTCTTCACAACCGGTCCGCTTCGTTCGACGAAGGACGGCGACTTCCTCACGAGCCCCGAAGTGAGTCCGTGGTTCGGACGGTTGATGGGTCGGTTCGTCGCGAGGGAGCAGGCGAGGACGGGGGGCGAACCGTTCGTCGTTGCCGAAGTGGGGGCGGGATCGGGGTCGTTGATACGAGAAGTCGCCGGTCGCCAATCGCCGGTTGCCAGTCAGGATGGCGGGCATCCGTATGACTTCCATGCGGTTGAGGCTTCGCCGGCGGCTCGGTCGGCGCTTGGTGAACTGCTGGGCAGGAGCCGGGTGCACGCGTCGTTCGATGCTCTCCCCGAGCGGTTCGACGGGGTCATCCTTGCCAACGAATTGCTCGACAACCTGCCGGTGGCGCTGGCGATCCGGTCGGGGGACGGATGGGTCGAACGGTGGGTCGGAGCGACCGACGACCGGTTCGGATTCGTGACGTACTCGGCGAGGTCCGAGGTTGTCGACTGGTGCGACGCGTACGCGGGCACCGTGCCCGAGGGCGGAATGGTCGAGGTGCAACTCGCCGCGACCACCTGGGTTCGCGATGTGCTCGGACGGATCGATCGCGGGGCGCTACTCATCATCGACTACGGCGGAACGGCGGAGGAACTCGAGCCGCGACGGACGCAGGGCACGCTGCGCACCTATCGCAGTCACCACCTCGGGCCGGATCCCCTTCTCGAACCGGGGGCAACCGACGTGACGGTCGACGTCAACTTCACTGCGATGGGTGCAGCGGCGACTGCCTGCGGAGCGGACGTCGAGATACGTCGACAGGATGACTTCCTGGCCGACCTCGGGTTGCGCGAGATCATCAGCGAACTGCGGCACCGTGAGCGCGACCTGGCACGATCGGGTGATGGATTGGAGCGCCTGATCGTCCGCTCCGAAGCGACCGACGCAGAGACTCTCCTGCACCCGCGAGGCCTCGGCGATTTCCGGGTGCTCGTCGCCCGCACAATCTAGGGGAACTCGATTGCGGTCCGCGAACGTCGTAGTGTTGAAGCATTGAGAGGGAGCACGTAGTTCGCGCATCTCAATCGCATCGATCCTGGCCATCGGACTACCGCCGTCTCCTGTGCCGCCGAACCATCGGACAGAAGTGGCCGATGAGCTGGGCTTACCTGCGACCGTGACGACATCCCCGGTCAGCACGTCTCCGGACACCACCTCTCCGGTCACCACATCCGCTGTCGAGAGTGCACCAGTCGAGACTTCGCCGACTCCGACCGTCCCCGACGGTGACCAACAGGATGCCCCCGAACCAGCCGAAGAGGAGTCACCAGTGACGACCAACCCCCCCGAGAGTTCACCGGAAGGCGAAACGCCGATCGCGCCGGTCGAACCCACGCGCACTGAGCCGGTTGCGGCTGCTGTCGAAGATCTCGCAGGGCGACTCGGACTAGACCAGTCAGGCATTGTTGTTGTCTCGGTCGGGCCCGGTCATCTGGCCGGACGGGAGCCTTGGCTGCCCGCAGCCCGGAATGGCATACACGCAAGTCCAGGTGGACGGAGCCTTGATATCCCTGAGTGCCAGCGGCAGGACCTACGAATACCACACCGGCGGCGCACGTGACCCATTCCTGTGTGAGAAGAGCTTGCAGGTGGACTCTGGTGGTTCGGTCGGCGGCGACGGGTCCGAAGACTCCTGAGGACCCCGTGAGGACGGAACGCGAGAGGGGACCGGCTTCTGCCGGTCCCCTCTCGGATTGTTCGCTTGTCCTACTTGGTCACGGTGCCGGAGAAGCTCGCGACACTGATTCCCTGGAAGGCGTCGCTCGTCATCAGGGCCGAGTTGGTCCAGGAACCCTTGTTCTTGGCCGTTGCGCTATAGGTGATTGTGTGCGTCTCGCCCGGTGCACCCGGTACGGAGAACACGTCTACTTCGTAGTCCCCGGATGGGTACGACGGAGCTGGCGCTGTGCCTGCGCTGTCGAAGTAGACGGTGCCGCCTTCGTTGCCGAACGCGTTCTCGACACCGACCGTGAGGTATCCACCGTCGCCGTCGGAGATGTCGGGTCCGTAGACGAAGGAGATGTCCTCGCCGGGGTTGGTATCGGTGTTCGAGCCGATCCAGACCTGGAACGTGTTCGTCTCACCATCGCCCCAGTTCTCGACGCTCTCCCACTCGACGACGGTCCAGGAGTCGACGCCGTCGGTCAGGACGCTGACGAGCACTCGACCGCCGAACGCCGGGTTGAGATCGGTCCAGAACGGAGCCAGGGTGTTGTTCGGTGGCGAAAGGTCGGGCAGGTCCGAGTTGATGTAGTTGACATCGGATCCTCCGCCGCCTCCAACGACGATGTACCCGTTCGAGACGATCCCGATCTGGTTGTAGCTCTCGCCCGCATAGTCGAATGAGGGCACGGTGTAATTGGCGATGCTCTCATCTGTAGCGCCAACATCGGTTGGACTGAAGCCAGCCAAAGGCACGTACCCGAACGGCGACGCGAGCGGATCTACAGCGACACTCGGCGCCGGTGGCGTGGCTCCGAAGAGCGTTCCATCGAACGAGAGCGTCCTGCCGGTCACGGAGGCGCCAACGGTGTCGAACTGATGAGCTTCAACTGCGTCGGAATCTCGTCCCAGATGGACACCGATGTATCATCGAAGGCCAGGTTCTCAGCCGTGATTGTGCACTCAACCGTGTCCCCTCGATTCAGGTCGGAAGCATCACACGTCTTGTCGAGCGACACCGGGACGTCTCCGACTTCCCCGCGGACGATCGTGATCGGGAAGTGCAGCGTCTGATCCTTGCTCGTCAGGTACGGCACTGCGTGCCGCACTGCCCCGAGCGGAACCGATGAAGCATCGACCGTGATGTCGAAAGTGTTTGTCGCCGTTGGGGGTGAGGGTCAGCGTGTTCGGGACGATGACATCCAAATCGGATGGCGAATCGACCGACAGCTTCCAGTTCGTACCCTTGCCCGTCTCGTTGTGCACCGTTCGTGACACGGTGATGAACCCGGGCATATTCGGCACGTAGAGGCTCGGGTAGTTGGCATTCCACAGCTCATCTTCGAGAGCCAGGAACGCTACTGCCGAGTCGGAGATCGTCAGTCCCACGGCGGTTGCGATCGCAGGTTGAATCCTCCCCGATCCCATGTCGAAGGCATCGGCCGGTGTGGAACCGTCTTCCTTCATGACGCCGTCTGTCTTGCCAGCCATCATCAATGCCGACTTGATCTTGTCCGGGGCTCCATCGGATGGGCGCGCCTTCACGATCGCAGCGGCACCGGCAGCCTGAGGCGCCGACATCGACGTCCCCTGAATGGATTGGAACAACTCGCCCGGTGAACCTCCATCGATCGTCGCCGGCAGTGGTGTGTGGCCTGCGAGGATCTGCACCCCTGGGGCTGTCACGTCCGGCTTGGTGATGCCGAGCGACTGGTTCGGTCCCCCACGAGCTTGAGAACGCAGCCATCTTGTCACCCTGGACTTCCGTTGGCTGTCGCCTTGGGTGAACGTGCGACGACACCCGTGTGCGAACCCATGAACGACAGAGGAGTACGTCTCCAGCGTCGTTCTCGAGATGAACGCTCGGGATGAAATGGTTGTCCGTCGCGAGACCCTGGAGAGTCGGGTTGTACAGCAGCATGCCGCCAGCCCCGCCGGCAGCCACGTTGAAGCTCTTTGCAACTCGCGCGATGACACCTCGCTCGCATATCACGATCTCGCCACTGAACGTTCCCGGCGAGAATGAGAGAGGCACCCCCCATCGCCACTGTCCGAAGCGAGAACAACGGCCGTTGGAGTCTCAACACCTGAGGTGACAGAGGCTCCTTCTACGGCGAGCGTGTCGCCGTTGTCTCCCACCAAAGTGACGGTGGAGATGAAGTGCCGATTGCTAGTGCTGGCACCGACGGTCATCGTCCACGGCTCGCGATGGGCAACAGTCTCTGCGCCCGGTCCAGAGTTGCCGGCGGACGGAGTAACGAGCATTCCCGCGTCATACGCCCGAGGAAAGCGAGCGACACGGCGTCGCCGTAGGGATCACCGCCGCCACTGATCGAGAAGTTGAGAACGTCGACCTCGTCGAGGATCGCCTGCTCAACGGCTCTCAGCCGAGTCGCTGTTGTAACATCCGTACTCGCCGCAGACCTTGTACATGATCACATGCGCCCTCGGAGCGATCCCGGATACTGTGCCACGGGGTACTCCGAAGATCGACGCCTCAACGCCACCGTTGCCCGCAGCGGTTGATGACGTGTGCGTGCCGTGTCCGTTCGCATCCCGGGCTGAGTCGAACTCGGATGGGAGGAGACCCTCGACGGCTGCGTAGGTGTCAGTGAAATCGTACACGCCGATCAGCTTGTTGTTGCATGCAAACGGAGCGTCATCCGCGTTCCACGCCGTATTGCCGAAGTCGCAGGTCGAACGCACGCCGCCACTTCCGTAACCGTTTGCCCCCGGAGCGATCGGCGGGGCCGAGTATGGTCTGCCAACGGGGTCCGGGTCCGGATAGGACGGATGTTCGGGCCAGACGCCGCTATCGAGAACGCCAACGAATGCCGTCACCGGCGCTGCCCTGGCCACCGAGATCGCTCCACAATTCGGTCGCGCCGATGAACTCGGGAGACACCTCCGTGTCGAGTTGCTCCAGGTTGTCGAGGTACACGCCCCTAACGCCGGGGAGGCTTTCGACTGCCTCAGCGCGCCTTCCGGAATCAAAGCAAACACCGCGTTGATGGCAATGTCGAAGGTGTTGCCGGCTTCAGCACGGCTCGTGACTCGATCGAGGTTTCTGACAAGGTTCTCGTGGCCTTTTGCCAGGTGTGTCTGGTAGCCCTTGACCTTCGGGTCTTTGGTGTTGATCTTCTTGCCTGTTGCCTGGGACTTGTGGCCGGCAGCCCTGGGATGTCTCCCTCGTAGGACGCAACAGGCGCTTCATGGAGAACAATGATCACGGGTACAAGGCTTCCGCTGTCGAGCATCGCCTTCGTCCGCGTGTCGGTGGACAATTCGCTGACGCCACCGACTGCTGTCAAGTCAGTTGCGTCACGATCGGCAGCACCGGCAGCAACCGGTGTGAGCATGCCGACGCCGAGAGCAAGAACCACGAGGAGTATCAGTAGTCGTCGAGACACGTGAGCGCCTTCCTTTCCTGTCTACGGCGGGAAGGAGCGGTGCGCCGTGCCCGGGTGATAGCCTTCAAGCCCACGCCACCTTTCCCTGGACAATCCCTAGGCGGCCACGAAAGCCGCCAACACATCGATCGTACTCTGCGTGGTCGGGCGAATGCGGACGAGATTGGTCTGGTTTTCGCGACCTTGCGGCATCCCTTTCGTGTATGGGCCTCCGAGAGAACGCGTCACCGAAAACCGCCTGGTGCGATACCCTCCAT
>CAWAUO010000004.1:0-116283 GCA_963785245.1 uncultured Actinomycetota bacterium
TTCGGGTCGAGAGGCGGCGTGTCGGACGCGGTCGCAGCGCCGCCCGGTGTTTCCTACACGACCGTACCGTCGACGATCGTTGTGCATGTCTCGGGTGCTGTTGTTCGGCCGGGTCTCGTCACGATCTCTGTGACGGCAAGGGTTGCGGACGCGATCGCGGGAGCCGGGGGAGCGGAGATCGGAGCAGACCTCGGCGGGCTGAATCTTGCAGCGGAGGTGCGCGACGGCGATCAGATCGTGGTGCCCCGATGGGGGCGACGGATTCGCCAGGCGTTCGTCGGCAGATCGGGGGATCGATCTGAACCGAGCCACCGCGGTCGAACTCGAGGAGCTTCCCGGTGTGGGATCGGTCCTGGCGGGTCGGATCGTGGCCTACCGGGATCTGAATGGCCCGTTCGGCGCCGTGGAGGATCTGCTCGATGTCGGAGGGATCGGCGAGGCGAAGCTTGCCGCCATGCGCGACGCGATCGCTGCGCCGTAGATGCGGTCGCCTTCGCTCGCGGGACGGTGGACGATCGCCGGAGCGGCCGCCGTCTGGATCGGTGCGCTGCTCGGTCTCCGAGTCGGGATCGGCCTGGTCTTCATTGCCTTCGCCGTAGCGGTTCTGGTGGTGCTCCGATCGATGCCCGCCGCGGTGCTCGTGGCACTGATCGCCGCCGGGGCGATGTCGGGTGCGTTCGCTGCAGATCGCATTGCTGCGACGTTGACCGCGGAGGTACCGGTTGGGCCCATCGAATTCGTTGGCGTGGTGGCGGAAGACGACGGTCCGCAGCGACCGGCCGTCGTGAAGCCGGAGGCGCTCCACGAACCCGACGGGTGGCGACCGTGGAGCGGACCGCCCCTCGGTGTCGGCCCCGAACCAGGCGAGCCACTCGTGGCGGGCCAGAGGATCCGAGTGGTCGGCACCGCGAGGAGCGTTCCCGGCCGTATCCGGGGTGATCCGATCGCGGGAAGGGTCACGGTCAGTAAGGTGGAGGTGCTCGGAACGTCGGGCGGGCCGCTCTTCGTCGTCGGGAATGCCGTCCGCGACCGGGTTCGATCCGTGCTCGACATCACCAACCGCAGCGAAGCCCTCGTCGCCGGGTTCCTCATCGGCGACACGACCGGCCTCAGCCCTCGCGACCTCGACGCGCTCCGACGGTCGGGACTCACTCACTTCGTCGCCGTATCGGGTTCCAACGTCGCGCTCTTCTTGGCGGCCTGGTGGGTGATCACGGCATTCGTTGGCATCGGGCCGAGACGCCGCTTCGCCGTGGGCGTGCTCGGCCTGGCGATCTTCGTCGTGGTGACTCGGTGGGAGGCGTCAGTGCTCCGGGCCGCCTTCATGGCTGCGACGGTCCTGGGCGCCGCCGCATCCGGCATCGTGGTCGATACGTGGGTCGCCATCGGAGTGGCCGTCGGCGCCCTGCTGCTCTTGAGCGGGCAACTGGCGGCCGACGTGGGGTTCCAACTCTCCGTTGCCGCAACGGTCGGCATCCTCATCGGGTCCGGGATGTTCTCCGGTCGCCGGCCTCGACCTCTGTGGGCGACGCTCGGCGCGGCCACGGCGGCACAGATCTCGGTGGTGCCGATCCTCCTCCTCCACTTCGGGGCCGTGCCCCTGATGTCGCCGATCGCGAACCTCTTCTCCGCTCCGCTCGTCACGGGTGCCACGATCACCGGGTCGCTCGCCGTCGTCGTGGGATGGAGTCCGGCCGTTGCCGTCTCTTCGGCGCTCGCTGGAGCCGTGCTCGCGATCGCAGACATCGCAGAACAGTGGCCGCAACTCGGTCCGGTCGGAGTCGGGACGTCGGCGGTCATCGTGATCCTCGTGCGAGCGAGACGCACGCGGCCGGTCGCCGTGGTCGTGCTCGCTCTGGTGATCGGTGCCACGACGCTCGTTCCCCGCGGACCGCCCGACCGCCCGCTGGTGACGTTCCTCGACGTCGGGCAGGGTGACGCCGTCCTGCTGCGCGACCCCTCCGGTCGGGTGGCGCTCATCGACGGCGGCCGCGACCCGTCTGGTGCTGATCGAAGCGCTCCGACGCCATCACATCGGGAGGATCGACCTGCTCGTCGCCACGCACGGCGATGCCGACCACGTGGGCGGATTCGACGGCATTCTCGGCGACCGTTCGGTCGGCAGGCTCTGGGTGCCCGATCATCCCGACCCCGGACCGGAGATGGAGGCGTTGATCGCCGCCGCTACGGCGGCCGGTGTTCCGATCGACCAGGTCGGCCCCGGCATCTCGTACGCCCTTGGCGACATCGTCCTCGAGGCGCTGGGACCGAGAAGACGCTACGCAGAACGCAACGACGGTTCGATCGTGCTGTGGGCACTGGCCGGCAAGACCCTCCTGCTGCCGGGAGACATCGGAGCGGTGGCACAGCGGGAACTGCCGCCCCTGCAACCGGACATCTTGCTGGTCCCGCACCATGGATCCTCGACAACCGATCTTGCATGGCTCGCCGCAACCGTTGGCGACGCTCGCCGTCATCAGCGTCGGTCCGAACACCTACGGGCATCCGGCGCCCGAGATCCAGGCTGTGCTCGCCGAGACTGGAGCCGACGTTCGGGTGACACGCGACGTCGGAGATGTGTCGATCGACCTCGGCGGCCCATGACGGCAGCCATCTCGCCTTCGTATCGGCGCGGTGTGAGGCGTATGGTGCTGGCACAACGAAGGAGCGCGAAATGACCAAAGTTCGATGGGGCATTCTGAGCACGGCGGATATCGGGATGGAGAAGGTCACACCGGCCATCCAGGCTGCCGAGAACTGCGACGTGGTTGCGATCGCCTCGCGGCAGTCAGGAGAGCGCGGCCGCTGCCGCCGCCCGCCTCGGGATACCGACGGCCTATGGCTCCTACGAGGAATTGCTTGCCGACGAGAATGTCGACGCGGTGTACATCCCACTCCCGAACGACATGCACGCCGAGTGGACGATGAAGGCTGCGGCCGCGGGCAAGCACATTCTCTGCGAGAAGCCGCTGGCGATGAACGCCGCGCAGGCCGAGGAGATGGCGGCTGCCTGCGAAGACGCCGGGGTGAAGCTGCCGAAGCATTCATGTACCGGCTCCACCCGATCTGGCTCGAGGCCGTTCGCCTCGTGCGCAGCGGGGTGATCGGCGACGTGCAGGCTGTCCAGAGTTGGTTCAGCTTCCACAACGATGATCCACTGAACATCCGGAACCGGGTCGAGAACGGCGGCGGCGCGATCATGGACATCGGCTGCTACAACATCAACGCCTCCCGGATGCTGTTCGATGCCGAACCGGAGCGCATCCAAGCGACCGTGCGTCGGGATCCCACGATGGGAATCGATACGTTGACCTCGGCGATTCTCGAGTTCCCAGGCGGGCAGACAGGCATCGTTCACCTGCACCACACGGGGCGAGGACTACCAGAGCGTCAACATCATCGGCACAACCGGTCGGATCGACATGGACATCCCCTTCAACATCCCGGTCGACCGCGAGACGAAGATCCGCGTGGTGTCCGGCGGTACACCGCCGGAGGACCCGGCGGTCGAGACCCTGATCTTCCCGGTCGCTGAACCAGTACACGATCCAGGCAGAAGTGTTCGCCCAGGCGGTGCTTGATGACACCCCCGTTGTGGTCCCGGTTTCGGACGCGATCAACAACATGAAGGTGATCGACGAGATCCTGGCGACGCCCTAGGACTGAGAGGGTCGAGCGCTCGGAAGTATCCTTGAGGACGGTTCAGACGAAGACAACCCAGACAAGCGAGAGGGATGATCCTGTGAGAGACATCAGCGGATTGACGATTGCGATTACCGGAGCGAGTGCAGGGATTGGTGAGGCAACGGCTCGTGCGGTCGTTGCAGCGGGCGCGTCGGTCGTGCTCGGAGCGCGACGGGTCGACCGTCTTGCGGAATTGGCCGCCGAGTTGGGAGAGCAGGCCGCCATCGTCGAGATGGACGTGCGCGAACCGGCCGATTCGCAACGCCTGGTCGCTGAGGCCAAGGCCCGATTCGGTGGCCTGGATGCCCTTGTCGCGAACGCCGGGATCGGCGCCTACGGCGGGATCATGGATCTGACCGACGAGAAGCTCAAGACGATGATGGACACGAACGTGGCAGGAACCGTGTGGCCAATTCGCGCCGCCGTCCCAGGTTTCGTCGAACAGGGCAGCGGGGATATCGTCATCGTTGCATCCGTCGCTGGAATCCGCGGAGCCGGCGACGAGGCCGTCTACGCCGCGACGAAGTTCGCTCAGGTGGGCCTCGCAGGCGGACTCGATCGCGAGCTTCGCGAATCGGGCGTTCGCGTGAGCACGATCGCCCCGGGTGGTACTGCCACCGAATTCGCCATGGGGGCGGGCCGCACACCGGGTATGCCGGGTCTCGACGACATGATGACCGCCGATAACGTGGCACAGGCCGTGGTTACCGTTCTTCAGCAGCCGCTTTCGATGCGCACGCTCATGTGGTCGATGCGGAGCATCAAGGAATCCGACTAGTCGGGAGGGCCCATCGGCGGTTCGGCGAGACGGCGTTCAACCGTGGAGTTGCTCGCGTTCCGTCTCGGTGACATCGCTCGGGAGCTTCCCGATGATGATCATGCCGAGTACGTCGTCCATCGTGACGTCGTCCTTGTTGACGGTGCCGACGAGCTTGCCTTGGAGAACCACACAGATGCGATCGGCGAGGTCGAACACGTCGTGGATATCGTGGCTGATGAGGAAGATGCCGATCCCTTCGGCCTTCAACTGCTTGATCAGTTCGCCGACCTGGGCGGTCTCGGCCGGTCCGAGAGCGGCGGTGGGCTCATCCATGATGATGATGCGGGCGTTGTAGTAGACCGACTTCGCGATAGCGATCGATTGACGCTGACCACCCGAGAGTGAGCTCACCGGAACCTTGAAGTTCTGGAAATTCGGGTTCAGGCGGGTCATCACCTTGCGCGTTTCGGACTCCATCGCTGCATCGTCGAGGGTTCCCCACCGGGACCGGAGTTCACGGCCGAGAAACATGTTCCCGGCCGCGTCGATGTTCTCCGCGAGAGCGAGCGTCTGGTAGATGGTCTCGATTCCGAGCGCCTTGGCATCGCGCGGATTGTCGATCGTGACATCCTGGCCGTCGATCGTGATCTGGCCGGAGTCCGCTTTGTGGGCGCCCGACAACGTCTTGATGAGCGTCGTCTTTCCGGCGCCATTGCCGCCGACGAGGGCAACCACCTCTCCGGGGAAGAGATCTACGGATACGTCATCGACCGCGTGCACACCGCCGAACGCGACCCGAATGTTGTTCATCTCAACGAGGGGTGTCTGTTGAACGGTTTCCTGTGTCACGTCGCTACACCGCCTTCCGCTGATAGAAGCTATCGAGGGCGACGGCGGCGATCAGCACGATGCCGACAACGACGTCCTGGAGCGGCGCCTCGACTCCCATGAGGACCATGCCGGAGACAAGCGACTGCATGACGAGGGCACCGAGCACGGCGCCGGGGATCGTACCGACACCGCCGGCCAGGGAAGTACCTCCGATGACGGCGGCGGCGATGACGTAGAGCTCCGCCAGTTGACCCATGCCGCTCGTCGCGGCGTTGAGGCGAGCGATCTGGACCGCAGAGGCGATCGAGATGAGTACTCCCAGCAACATGAACGTCTTCACGATCGTCCACCGGGACTTGATACCGGCGAGGTTGGCAGCTTCGGGGTTGCCGCCGATCGCGTAGACGTAGCGGCCGTAGCGGGTTCGGGTGGCGACGAACTGCATGACGATCGTCACAACGATGGCGACCAACACCGGAGCGGCGAGACCGAGCGGGATGCTGAGCCCGCCTTCGGGCCACGCAATGCCGTTCTCCTCCGCGTACTGCATCGCGAGGCGTTCCGGCATCGGGTAGCTGTTGATGACGGCAACGGCACCGATCACGACGCCGCAGGCGACCACCCCGAGGGCGATCTCCGCCCACACCGGCCGAGGCTGGAATCCGAACTTGATCCGTTGACGGCGACGTGTGACGAGCAATACAACGATGCCGATACACGCAGCGATGCCGATGATCCAGGTCCATGTACCGCCGATGGTCCCTCGTGATCCGCCACCGAAGATCTGGAAGGTCGCATCCATCGGAGCAATCGTGCGGCCGCTTGCCATCCACCACGCCACGCCGCGCCAGACAAGGAGTCCGCCGAGGGTGACGATGAACGACGGCACACCCACATACGCAATGATCACGCCCTGGAGGCCGCCAATCGCGGCTCCCATCGCGATGCCGGCAGCGAGCGAGACGATCCAGACCATCGGATGACCGATGCCGAAAATGTCGGGCAGGATCTCGGCCTGGAGCAACGCCATGGCCATGCCGACCGCGGCAAGCACGGAGCCGACGGAGAGGTCGATATTTCTGGTCACGATGACCAGCACCATCCCCGTCGCCATGATTGCGACGACCGACGTCTGGACGGTGAGGTTCCAAAGGTTCCGGGCGGTGAGGAACGTGCCGCCCGACATGATGTTGAAGGCGATCCAGATGACGATCAGGGCGCCGATCATGCCGAGGAGTCGCGTATCGATCTCGGCGGACCGGAAGAGGCTCCCGAACGAGCGCGGACCCTTCTCCGTCCGGGAGGGCGGGGCGGTGGCCTCCGCTGCCGCGTCGGCGGCGCTGGTGTCGGGTTGATCGGTCAAAGCGGACCGTACCTTAGACGGAGTTGTGGCTGTGTGTTGCAGACGCGAGAAGGGCGCCCGCCGGAGCGAGCGCCCTTCTCTTCGATTGACAGATTGTCAGTCGGTGCTGCCTAGGGGCAGACCGCCACGCTGCCAGCTTCGACGTCCTTGCACAGGTCGTCGACGCTGATCCAGCCAGCGGTGACGACGAGATCGAGGTTGTCCTGGGTGATCGGCTGCGGCGACAGGAGGATCGAGAACATCTCGTTCCCTTCCGGCGTCGTGAACTTGACCATCGACGGAACATCTTCCATCGCGGTGCCGGCTGCGAGCAGTGCTGCAACTTCACCAGCGGTCTTGCCGAGGATCCGGGCGTCCTTCCACACCGACACGGTCTGCGAGCCGAGTGCGACGCGGTTCAGAGCGGCGCCGTCGCCGTCCTGACCCGAGACGGGAACAACACCGTCGAGGCCCTGTGCCGCCAGTGCGGCAACAACGCCGCCAGCCGTGCCGTCGTTCGAGGCGACGACAGCCTGGACATCGTTGTCGAGTTCGGTCAGGAACTGCTCCATGTTGGTCTGTGCAACCTCAGGGGCCCAGTTGTCCGTGTAGGACTCGCCGACGATGACAACGTCACCGGCGTCGATGGCGTCCTGCAGGACCTCTTGCTGACCACCACGCAGGAAGTCTGCATTGGCGTCGGCAGCGTTGCCCTTGATCATGACGTAGTTCCCAGCCGGAACGGCTTCAAGGATCGCACGAGCCTGCATGCGGCCAACCTCAACGTTGTCGAACGTGATGTAGAACGCGTTCGGGTCTTCGATGAGACGGTCGTATGCGATGACCGGTATGCCCTGGTCAATCGCACTCTGTACGGCGGGCTTGATGGCCGTGCCGTCCTGAGCGAGGATGATCAGTGCCTGAGCGCCCTGAGAAATCAGGTTCTCAACGTCCGTGATCTGCTGCTCGACCGAGGAGCCGGCATCGGCGGAGATGTACGTGGCACCGGCGGCTTCAAGAGCTGCCTTGATGTCCGGCTCATCCCACTTCGCCCAACGCTCTTCGTTGTAGTTGTTCCACGACACGCCGACGATGAGCTCATCGCTCATGGCCTCGGTCGTCGTTGTCTCGTCCCCGCCGGCTGCGGCGGTCGTCGTCGTGTCATCGCTATCGCTGCTGCAGGCAGCAACGATCATTGCGAACACGGCGAGCAAGACGAGAAGCTTGATGCTTCGCTTCATTTGTCCTCCATGTAATGGTTGCGACCGCAGCTGCGGCCACTTACTACAAACTATATACCCGCATCACCGCGAACTACTGGCGTTGGAGACTATTCCGAAGGGAGCGCCGATCGGGTTCCGGCGGGCCGATGCGGGCCCCTGGTGCCGGGTGCCGTATCGAGGGTCGAGCGCGTTCGCGAGGTGGCACCGGGGGCTACCCTTCGCGCAGATCTGCGGACCGTTGCGGCGAACTCAGGAGGCGGGCAATCGATGTCGGACAGCCGACCGAACCGTCTGGTGCAATTGATCGCGGTGGCGATGGCGGTGAGCCTCATCGTCGGCGCCTGTTCTATCGGTGGTTCCGGTGAGCCCGACTGCCCTCCGATTGCCGAACACCCCGATTGGTCCGTGGCGCGACGGTGGAACGAGGTGCTCCTCGATGCGATCAGACGCGATCTTCCGGCGCCCACCGTCCACGCCAGGAACCTCTACCACACCTCGGCCGCGATGTGGGATGCCTGGGCGGCGTACGACCCGGCCGCCAACGGCGTCTTCGTCGACGAGGACCGGAGCGCGGCGGACGTCGACGCCGCTCGTGAAGAGGCGATCAGCTACGCCGCGTTCCGCGTGCTCGAAGCCCGGTATCTCGACTCGATCGGCGCCACCGAGACGATCCCCGAGTTCGACCGACTGATGGGCAACCTGTGCTATTCGATCGACGTCACCACGACCGAGGGTGACACGCCGGCAGCGCTCGGCAACCGGATCGCCGATGTGATCCTTGAAGCCGGGATGGTCGACGGCTCGAACGAAGCCGAGGGGTATGCCTCTCCGGGATTCGATCCGGTGAATCCGCCGCTGACCGTCAACGCCTCGGGGACGACGCTGATCGACCCCAACCGGTGGCAGCCGCTCCAGATCGAGCGCATGATCTCGCAGAACGGGATCGAACTCGAGAACGGTGTCCAGGAGTCGATCGATCCGCACTGGGGCCACGTCGTGGGGTTCGCGCTCCCGCCCGTGGGCGAGTCCGGCGTTCCGATCGATCCCGGTGACCCGCCCTACGTTCACGACCCGGAGACCGATCAGGAGTACAAGGACGCGGCCGTCGAGGTCGTCGCCTACAGCAGCGTGCTCGACCCCACGTTTGGTGTCGAGGTCGATGTGTCACCTGCGACGCTCGGCGCGAACCCCCTCGGTACGAACGACGGCAACGGGTACAGCCTCAACCCCGTGACGGGGGGCCCCTACGAGCCGAACGTCGTCAACCAGGGCGACTTCGGTCGAACGGTCGCCGAGTTCTGGGCCGACGGACCGGACTCGGAGACGCCACCCGGCCACTGGAACACGATGGCAAACGCCGTCACGGAGGAACTCGGTGACGATTTGCGCATTGGCGGCATCGGCGATCCGGTCGATGCCCTCGAGTGGGACGTGAAGCTGTACCTGGCGCTGAATGGCGCGAACCACGATGCGGCGATCGCTGCGTGGGGGACGAAGGGCCACTTCGACTACATCCGCCCGATCTCGATGATCCGATGGATGGGTGGCAACGGCCAGTCGAGCGATCCGGACGGACCGTCATATCACGCGGACGGTCTGCCACTCGTTGACGGCCTCGTTGAGGTGATCACCGCAGAGACGGCTGAGGCCGGTGAGCGCCACTCGGGTCTCGTGGGCCACGAAGGCGAGATCGCGGCGTTGTCCTATGCAGGGAATCCGCCGGACCTGGAGACTGAGATTGGCGGGGTCGAGTGGATTCTCGCGATCGACTGGGTTCCTTACCAGGCACCGACGTTCGTCACGCCGTCGTTCTCCGGCTACGTCTCGGGACACAGCACGTTCAGCCGGGCGTCGGCGGAGGTCCTGACCGGCATCACGGGGACCGAGTTCTTCCCCGGCGGACTCGGCGAGTGGGCGATTGCGGCAGACGCGCTCGAGTTCGAGGCTGGCACCGACAACGGCATCACCCTCCAGTGGGCCACCTACCAGGACGCATCCGATCAGGCTGGCGTGTCGCGCCTGTACGGCGGGATCCACGTTCGTGCCGACGACTTCGCCGGCCGCATCATCGGCGCCGAGGTCGGAACGGCCGCTTGGAAACTCGCCCAGACGTACTACGGGGGAGCGAGCGGATGAACAGGACGGCATGGATTGGAGTCATCGTTGCCATCGTCCTTGTGGCGGTCGGTGTCGGTGCGTTCGTGGTGTTGACCTCGGGTGGACCGACCACACCGAACGAGGCCATGGGGGCGCCGCGCTACGTCGAAGAGGCTGAGGCCGCCGGAGTCGACCATGCATACGACGGCGACTGGACGTTCTTTGTCGGTGGCGGTGTGGCCGCCTTCGACTGCGATGACGACCGCAAGCCGGACCTCTATTTCGCCGGTGGGGTGAACCCGGCCGGTCTCTACCGCAACGAAAGCCCGATCGCCGGTTCGCTGCAGTTCAGCGAGGTGCTCGACTCCGGGATCGACCTCGATGGTGTCACCGGTGCCTACCCCGTCGACATCGACTCCGATGGCCACACCGATCTCGCTGTCCTCAGATTCGGAGAGAACGTACTGTTCCGGGGGCTTGGCGAGTGTCGGTTCGAGCGAGCGAACGAGGCTCTGGATTTCGACGGCGGAGACGAGTGGACCGCCGGCTTCAGCGCCACCTGGGAGGGAGAGAACGCACTCCCGACCCTGGCGATCGGCATGTACGTCGAACTGGATGAGGACGGCCGACAGAACGGCGACTGCTCCGACAACCGGCTGTTCCGACCGACCGGTTTGACCTACGGCGAACCGATCCTCCTCAGTCCAGGCTGGTGCACGCTCTCGCTCCTCTTCAGCGACTGGGACCGTTCCGGCCGGCGGGATCTCCGCGTCGCCAACGACAAGCACTACTACAGCGACGGGGAAGAACAGTTGTGGCGCATGGAGGAGGGCCAGCCTCCGCGTCTGTATACGAGGGAGGACGGCTGGAAGAAGCTCCAGATCTGGGGGATGGGGATTGCCAGCCACGACGTGACCGGCGACGGCTACCCCGAGGTGTACTTGACCAGCCAGGGTGACAACAAGTTCCAGGAACTCAGCGAAGGGCCGGAGCAGCCGATCTACAGCGACATCGCGATTCGGAGGGGCCTGACCGCCCACCGGCCGTACACCGGCGGCGATGTGCTGCCCTCGACCGGTTGGCATCCCGAGTTCCAGGACGTCAACAACGACGGCTTCACGGACCTCTTCGTCTCCAAGGGCAATGTCGACGCGATGCCCGAGTATGCAGCGCAGGATCCCAACAACCTGCTCCTCGGCCAACCGGACGGGACGTTCGTCGAGGGGGCGGTCGACGCCGGCATCGTTCACTTCAACCGCAGCCGCGGTGCAGCGCTCGTCGACCTCAACCTCGATGGTCTCCTGGATCTGATCGAGGTCAACCGGGTCGCCAATGTGAACCTCCTCCGCAACGTCGGATCGGGTGACGCAGCGAGCGCGGTCCCGATGGGGAACTGGATTGCGATCCAACTCGAGCAGCCGGGGGTGAACCCCGATGCCATCGGATCATGGGTCGAGGTGAAGGTCGGCGATCTCACTGTTCAGACCGAGGCCACGATCGGGGGAGGCCACGCCGGTGACCAGACCGGCTGGGTCCATTTCGGCCTCGGGCCGTCCGAAGAGGCGGAGGTGCGCGTCCAGTGGCCGGACGGAACCGTCGGACCCTGGATGAAGGTCGACGCCAACCAGTTCGTGGACATCGAACGTAACGTGGAGGAACCAACCGTCTGGGTGCCCTTCGAGGGTTGACGGCAGCCGACTTGCGCAGCGGCGTCGGAGCGCGGAGACTCGCGCCATGGGTTTCACCGTCATCAGTGGTCCGCGCGACTCCGGGCCGGGCGAACGCGAAGTCATATTCGAGAAAGCGAACCGCGTCTTCGACCGGGCAGGCATCGTGGATCACCAGCGCATCGACGTTCCGGATCGAGGGGCGGGCGAATCCTCTGAGGGACAACTCCGCGAGTCGGTTCAGGCGATCGTCCCCGCCCTTCAGAGCGGGTCGTTGTTCGGCGACGCGGACGGCGTCTTCGTCGTCGACGCTCAGAACCTGCTGAAGGCCGAGGCGACGGTGATCGCCGAACTCGTCGACGCCGCCGATCCGAACGCAGTCACGGCCGTGTTCGCCGCCGCAGGAGCCATCCCGGCTCCGCTCGCGGCGACGCTCCGCAAGAAGGGCGAGACCGAGAGCGTCAAGAAGTTCCGGGAGCGGGATGCTTCGCGCTGGCTCTCGGAAGCCGCATCGGCCCGCAAGCTGAAGGTCGAACCAGCCGCCGCCGCGGTGCTGCTCCGTCGCTTCGGCTCGGATATCGCTGCGCTCGGTCAGGCGCTCGACCAACTCGGCGCCGACGGCTCGACGATCACCGAAGCCGATGTCCTGGGGCGCTATTCGAACCGACCGGACGAACCGATGTGGCTTCTGTCAGACGCCATCACCTCGGGGAACGAGGGTGAGGCGCTGCGCCGTCTGGCCGATTTCCTTGAGCATGGTCACCCGCTCGTGGTCCTGTCGTATCTCGAGGGAGAGGTGAGGCGCCGATCCCTCGCAGCGATCGCTCCCGACCGCGAGACCTACGCAGGGTGGGTCGGGTCTGCGCCGAACTCATTCCCGGTCAAGAAGGTGTGGGATCGGCGATCGTCCACGCGGGCCGAGTCGTTGCGGCGGTCGCTCGACGCACTGGCGAGAGCCGATATTCAGATCAAGAGCGCACCCGAGCCCACGCATCGAGTCACCTTGGAGCGGTTGACGGTCGCGATGTGCCGGTGGTTGGGCTGACGGAGTCGCAGGTCGCCAGTCGGGACCAGGCGGAGGGGGTCAGCCTTCGTAGATCCGCACGGCGGCGATGCGGTAGGTGAACGTTCCGCCAGGGGCCTCATAGCTGACCTCATCTCCCGGGGCTGAGCCGAGGAGGGCGTCGCCGAGTGGACTCTGGGGCGAGGCGAGCAGAATGCCGGCGACCTTGTTCTCGGACGGTGCGACGAAGAACTCGTACTCATCCCCGTCATCGTCGATGACGGTCACGATGGTCCCGATCTCGACCAAACCCGAGTTCTCGACCTCGCGGACCTCTGAGGTCTCGAGGAGTTGGGTGAGCTTGCGAATGCGGGCTTCCATCATGCCCTGCTCGTTCTTCGCCGCGTCGTACTCGGCGTTCTCTTTGAGGTCACCGTGCTCGCGTGCTTCCGCGATGCGCGCGGTGATCTCGATGCGTCCAACGGTGGAGAGCTCTTCGAGCTCAGCCTGGAGCTTCTCGTATGCGGCCGGCGTGAGCCAGGTCGACGGTTCGGTCACGGGTTCAGGCGACGGTCGAGCGAACCCGCCGCGTGAGGCGCGACTTGCGACGCGCCGCCGTGTTCGCGTGGAGGACACCCTTGGACGCCGCCATGTCGATGCGCTGCTGCGCCTCGCGCAGCATCTCTTCTGCCTTGGCCGAGTCGCCGGCTTCAACGGCATCGAGGACGGCTTTTTCGCGCGTCTTCAACTCGGAGCGCAAGGCCTTGTTGTGTGCGTACCGCGTGATGGTTTGGCGGTTGCGCTTCTTCTGGGACTTGATGTTGGCCATGCTGGACGAACCTCGTGAGGTGGTGGGAACGAAACGTAACGATAACAGGAGAGCGGCTCAACGGTACACTGAGATACCCCGCTCCCGGATCGATCATATGACCGCGCTCTCGCGCATCCGCAACTTCTCCATTATTGCCCACATCGACCATGGCAAATCGACGTTGGCCGATCGCCTGCTCGAACGCACCGGGGCGATCTCCGAACGCGACATGCGCGAGCAGGTTCTCGACGACATGGACCTTGAACGAGAACGCGGTATCACGATCAAGGCCAACGCGGTGCGGATCGACTACACGGCCGTATCCGGCGTGGCGTACAAGCTGAACATCATCGATACGCCCGGCCACGTCGACTTCTCCTACGAAGTCTCCCGCAGCCTCGAGGCATGCGAAGGCGCCCTCCTGGTCGTCGACGCATCGCAAGGGGTGGAGGCGCAGACCCTGGCGAACGCCTATCTCGCGATCGAGGAGGGGCTCGAGATCATCCCGGTAGTCAACAAGATCGATCTCCCGGCGGCCGATCCGGACCGTGCGGCCGAAGAACTCGCAGCGGTCCTTGGAGGCACGCCCGAAGAGGTCATCCGGGTCTCGGCAAAGACCGGGTTGGGTATCGACGAACTCCTTGAAGCGGTCGTGGATCGACTCCCTCCGCCGGATGGCGTTGAGGACGCGCCGCTCCGCGCGCTGGTCTTCGACTCGTTCTACGACAGCTACCGCGGCGTCGTCAGCTCCGTCCGTATCGTCGACGGAAGCATCTCGAAGCGGGACGCCGTCCAGTTCATGGCGACGGGACTCGACGTCGAAGCTGACGAACTCGGGATTCGCCGGCCGGCTCTCGAGGTCGTCGATCATCTCGCCACGGGCGAGGTCGGCTACCTCATCACCGGCGTCAAGGAGATCGATCTGATCCGCGTCGGTGACACCGTCACGCACACGGCGAGACCAACGGAACAGGCCCTCCCCGGCTATCAAGAGCCGAAGCCGATGGTGTTCTCGGGACTCTTCCCAACCGACGGAGACGAGTTCGAGCGTCTCCGCGAGGCACTCGACAAGCTCCGACTGAACGACTCATCGCTCGTCTACCAGGCGGAGACGAGCCGGGCGCTCGGGTTCGGGTTCCGCGTCGGTTTCCTCGGGCTGCTGCACATGGAGATCGTGCGAGAGCGCCTCGAACGCGAATACGACCTCGACCTCGTCGCCACCGCGCCATCGGTCGCCTACCGGGCAAACCTCACGTCAGGTGAGCAAGTCTGGATCCGAAGTCCGCAGGATCTCCCGGACGTCAGCAAGCTCGACTCGATCGAGGAGCCGTTCGTCAAAGTGATGATCATCACACCATCCGAATACATCGGCACCGTGATGGATCTTGTCCAACAGCGTCGCGGCCTGATGGGAGAGATGACCTACCTGTCTCCGGAGCGAGCGGAGCTTCACTACCGAATCCCGCTTGCTGAGATCGTCTTCGACTTCTTCGATCAGCTCAAGACACGGACGAGGGGATACGCCTCGCTCGACTACGAACCGGACGACTACCAGGCCTCCGACCTCGTGCGGGTCAACATCCTGCTCAATGGGATCCCGGTTGACGCCTTCTCCACCATCGTGCATCGCGACAAGGCGTATCCGTATGGGAAGGCGATGGTCGGGAGGCTTCGCGAATTGATCCCGCGGCAACTCTTCGATGTCCCGATCCAGGCAGCGATCGGCACCCGCATCATCTCGCGTGAGACCATCAAGGCCCAGCGCAAGGACGTCACCGCGAAGTGCTACGGCGGCGACATCACCCGGAAGCGGAAACTCCTCGAACGTCAGAAAGAGGGGAAGCGCCGCATGAAGATGGTGGGTCAGGTCGAGGTGCCGCAAGAAGCGTTTGTCGCGGCGTTGAAGCTGGAAACCTGATGGAGTCGCCGGTCGCCGGTCGCCAGTCGCCAGACGACGGGCTGAGCTACCGGTCACCAGCTGCCAGGTACCAGCCCGATTCGGCAGAGGTTGCACAGGCGGCTTCCGCTTGGCGATCGGGGTATGTGCATGTTCCGTTCTGCGCACGGCGGTGCCCGTACTGCGACTTTGCCGTGGTGGCCGCGGATGAAGCCGGCGGGGGCGAGACCGACCGGTACGTGGACGCACTCGTCGCCGAGATCGGGATGGAGACCACTCCGTTCCGGCTCGGTGCCATCAACGTCGGGGGAGGGACGCCGACCCGGCTCCTGCCGGCGCAACTCGATCGGGTGCTCGAGTCGCTTGAGGCGCGGTTCGGGATCGAAGACGGCGCCGAGATCAGCATCGAGGCGAACCCGGAGGACTGGACCGACGACGTCGCCCGAACGCTGCGTTCGATCGGGTTCAACCGGGTGTCGTTCGGCATCCAGTCGCTCGATCCGGCGGTGCTCGCGGCGCTCGGCAGGACACACTCACCCAAGCAGGCGCGAGATGCGGTCCGTGCCGCTCGAGCGGCAGGGTTTGCGACGACCAACGTCGATCTCATTTACGGCACGCCGGAGGAGACCGATGCCTCGTGGGGTCGGTCGATCGACGGTGTGCTGGACCTCGAACCGGAACACCTCTCGGCCTATGCCTTGACCGTGGAAGGCGGCACGGGACTCAGCCGTGCCGTCCTCGCCGGAGCCCCGGCGCCTGATCCCGACCAGCAGGCAGATCGGTTCGAGTACGCGGCGGAAGCGGCCGACGCCGCCGGTCTGGTCCGCTACGAGGTCTCGAACTGGGCCAGCGCCGACCACGTCTGCCGCTACAACCTCTCGACGTGGATGATGGGCGAGTATGTCGCCTTCGGCACCGGGGCGCACGACCACCGCAACGGCACCCGGGGGCGCAACATCCGTCGCCTCGACGCCTACCTGGCGCACGTTGAAGGAGGCGACCGGCCACGATCAGGGAGTGAGCGACTCGATGCGTTCGAGACGGAGCGGGAGCGGTTCATGGTCGGGCTGCGACTCGCGGCGGGGGTCGAATCGGGGGCGATTGGTGGACCGTTCCTCGCTTCCGCCGGCGGCAAGCGCCTGGCCGACGCCGGCGTGATCGGAACGAGCGGAGCACGCGTCCTGGTGCTTGAGCCGCTCCTCACCGATCTCGTGGCGCGGTCCGTGCTGTCAGTCTCGGCAGACGACTGCTAGCTTTCGACGATGATCGACGACCGCAAAGCTCTTGTTCTCCAGGCACTCGTCGAGGAGTACATCCGCACCGGCGAGCCTGTGAGCTCGCATGCGATCCTCGAACGGAGCGCCCTCGACGTATCATCTGCAACGATCCGCAATGAGTTGGCCAGACTCGAGTCCTACGGGTTCGTGGCGCAGCCCCATACCTCAGCCGGGCGAATCCCAACGCACCAGGGCTACCGCTACTACGTCGACCACTGCTCGCCGGCCCGGCTGCGCTCGGCGACCCACGACCGGATCCGGTCGTTCTTCGCCGACGTGCACCGTGAGGTCTCGAAGCTGCTCAAGGAGACGTCCGGTCTGGTCTCCGACATCACCCAACTTCCGGCCGTTGTCATCGGCCCGCAAGCCGATTCCGGACGGCTCCATGCCGTCCACCTCGTCCGTCTCGGTTCCGCCACGGTTCTCGTTGTGACGATCGCGGAGACCGGCCGGGTGAGTCAGCACACCGTCACCCTTGGATTCGAGCCGACCGACGAGCAACTCGACGCCGCAGAGCGCGTCATCGAAGGCGTCTACGCCGGTCGCGGTCGCAATGAGGTCAGCGAGGACCAACGCCTCGTCAGCAGCGACTTGCCCGAACTCGTGCGACGGATCATCGACCCGGTCCATCAGGAGATCCAGGATTCCGAGGCCGCGTCTCCGCAACTCTTCGTGGGCGGAACGAGCCAGTTGGCCGGACTCTGGGCAGACCTCGCAATCGTGCACAGCATGCTCGACCTCCTCGAACGGGACAGTGACGTCCAGGCGATTCTTGGCGACCCTGCCGACGGCACGACGGTGCGGATCGGCGCTGAGATCGACGACAGCCTCGACCTGGCGGTGGTCAGCACGCCGTTCGGACCGCGCGGCACCGGGCGCGTCGGTGTGCTCGGACCGATGCGGATGGACTACCGGCGCTCGATTCGCGTGGTCGAGGAGATCGGCGAGAACCTCGAGGAACGGCTTGGCGCCGAATCATGAAGGACTACTACGAGGCTCTCGGGGTCGGTCGCGATGCCACCCCGGACGAGATCAAGAACGCATTCCGCCGTCTCGCCCGTGAGACCCATCCGGATGCGAACCCGGACGACCCTGCGGCGGAGGAGCGCTTTCGCGAGGTAGCCGAGGCGTATGAGGTCCTCTCCGATCAGCAGCGGAAGGCTCGCTATGACCACGGCGAGACGGTCGGCGGCGGAGACCTGTTCTCGCAATTCGGCGGTCTCGACGACATCCTCCAGCAGTTCTTCGGCGGTGGTTTCGGAGGCCAGCGATCCGGCCCGCGCCGTGGCCCTGATGTCGCGGCCGCGGTCTCGCTGACGCTCGCGGAGGCCGCGGTCCCCGCCAGCCGAGAGATCGAGTTTCGTGCGCCGGGAATCTGCGAACGGTGCAACGGAACCGGTTCCGAGCCTGGCCATGACCCGGTCACGTGTCCAACCTGTCGTGGCGCCGGAAACGTTCAGGTGGCCAGAGAGTCCTTCCTCGGCCGCATCATGACCGTTGCCCCATGTGCCCAGTGCCGGGGCAAGGGCCAACTCATCGAGCATCGTTGCACCGAGTGCGAAGGCGATGGCCTTGTGACGGTGGACCGCACGGTCCCGGTCGAGATTCCTCCAGGTGTCGAGGACGGGACCCGTCTTCGACTCTCTGGTCGGGGCGGATCGGGTGAGCGAGGCGCGCCGGCGGGCGACCTCTATGTCGAGATTCACGTCGAGGCGGATGAACGATTCGAGCGCGTTGGCGACGACCTCCACCACCGCATCGAGATCGGTATCAGCGAGGCGGTATTCGGGACCGAGGTCGAGGTTCCCTTGGTCGACGGTGGCTCCGAATCCATTGATGTCCCGGCCGGCACCCAACCCGAGACGGTGTATCGATTGGCGAAGAAGGGGATGCCCCGCCTGCGGCGTCGCGGACGTGGCGACCTGCTTGTTCACATCGGCGTCGCGATCCCGACCGACCTCCCGGAGGACCAGGCCGATGCGTTGCGCACCTACGGCGAATTGCGCGAGGAGAAGCCCGCGGAACGCAAGCGTGGCTTGTTCCGCCGCTAGGCGGCTCAACGGCAGCCCCGTGCCCGGTCGACTCGCCCGCACGCCCTGATATGCGACGGCAGAGCGCCGGACGGTCTCCGACGCGCTGTACTGCGAGCCGGCGGCGCCACGATTGCACCTTGCGGGGTGTGCGCCTCGAGGCGTAGACTGCCTACACAGAGCGTTTGGGGCGTCGCTCTGGGTATTCGCGGGAGGGTTCAATCGTGTCATACAACGAAGAGGTGGGAGAGCGCCTCCGGTCGATCCGTCGCCAGCGAGGGTTCTCGCTGCAGGACGTGCAACGCATCTCCGAAGGCGAATTCAAGGCCGCTGTGCTCGGCGCCTACGAGCGGGGCGAGCGCAGCCTCTCGGTTCCTCGCCTTCACCGCCTCGCCGGCTACTACGGCGTACCCGTCGTCCAGCTCCTCCCACCAGACTCGGCCGCCATGGTGATCGATCCGGATCGCGAGACGGTCACGATCGATCTCGAGCGCCTTGGCACCCTTGACGGTCCCGAGGGAGACATGATCGAGCGGTTCCTGTCGTCGATCCAGATGGAGCGTCAGGACTTCAACGGCAAGGTCCTCACGGTCCGTCGCGACGATCTTCGATTGCTCTCTCGGCTCATCGGCGAGAGTGACGAGTTCGCCGATCGCATCGATGAGGTTCGGATCTCGCTTCGTCCCTGATCCCGACCTGCTCCGGGACGGCGAACTGACGGTTCGAACTCGGTGGCTTGACGGATACCGCCGATATACTCACGATTGCCCGATGGGTCCCGCTTTCCAGCATACGATTTCCGTCTTCTAGGGTTCTCTTCTGTGACTACCACCACCGACGTCCGCGTCCGCGTTCCGAGCAACCACCTCATGGTCGAGTTGCTCGGCGAACGAGACGCGCACTTGAGGCAGGTCGAGCAGGCATTCCCGCTCGCTCGAATCGTTGCCCGAGGGAATGAAGTCAACATCACCGGCCCGAAGAACGAGGCTGAAGCCGCTGAGACGGTGCTCGGCGAGTTGCTGATCGTTGTTCAGGAAGGCCAACAACTCGACGACGACCGCGTCTCGCGGGTCATCGACCTGGTCAAGCGGGATGTTCCCAGTCCCTCCGGCGTCTTCACCGAGTCCATCGCGGTCGGTCGGGGACGCCACGTACGGCCCAAGACCTTCGGGCAGAAGCGCTATGTGGACGCGATCAGGGACAACACCCTCGTGTTCGGGATCGGCCCAGCCGGTACCGGCAAGACCTACCTCGCCATGGCCTGTGCGATCGAGTCGCTTGTTTCGGGCGCCGTCAAGAGGATCATCCTGAGTCGACCGGCCGTCGAAGCGGGGGAGCGCCTTGGATTCCTTCCTGGTGATCTCACCGCCAAGGTCGATCCCTACCTTCGACCGCTCTACGACGCGCTCTACGAAATGCTCGGGCCGGAAGAGACCGCCCGGTTGATGGAGCGAGGGACGATCGAGATCGCACCGCTCGCCTACATGCGGGGCCGCACGCTGAACGATGCGTTCGTCGTACTCGATGAAGCGCAGAACACGACACCTGAGCAAATGAAGATGTTTCTGACGCGACTCGGCTTCAATTCGAAGATGGTCGTGACGGGAGACATCACCCAGGTCGATCTCTCGGACGGACGGGGATCCGGGCTGAAGGTTGTTGCCGGCGTCCTTGCCGGGATCGAGGGCATTGCCTTCGAAGAGTTGACCGCGGAGGATGTCGTTCGTCACCGCATCGTCGCGGCGATCGTTGAGGCCTACCGGCGGTTCGAGGAGAACGGATCGTGAAGGTCAACCGCTCTGCGCTGATCAACACCGGCATCCTGTTCATCACCGTGATGCTCGTGTCGGTCATCCTTGCCGCCGGGAGGGACACCGGGGGAACCGTGCCGGTGGAGCTCGCGATCGGCGAGCCGGCACCGGAGACGTTCATTGCCAACCGATCGACGGATCCGATCGAGGATCCAGAAGCGACTGAGGCCCAGCGTGAGATCGCACGGCGATCCGTCGAGACCGTCTATACGAAGGACAACGACGCGACCCTCACTGTGATCCGCGAAGTCAACTCGTTCTTCGTCGATCTCAAGGACGTCGCGATCGACGAGTCGCTGATCCCCCCTGAGGAATCGTCGACGACCAGCACCACAGTGGAGCAGACGACGAGCTCAACCGAGCCGGGAGAGACGACGAGTTCGACCACGACCACGACCACCGAACCTCCAACGACCACAACGACGACGCTGCCACGGCGCTCGATCGATGATCAGGTCGAGTTGCTGAGCCTCGCCCACCCGACCCTGACCCGGGCGATTCCGTCGTTCGTCGAGCTCTACAACAACGATCTCGATCGCGTAGCGGCCGGCGAGGATTCCGACTTCCCTGCCATTGAGGAGAAGAGCCTCGAGACTGTCAACGACGAACTACAGGCCGGTATCAAGCCGACGGACCTGACCGAACGCAAAGACCTCTATTTGAACCCGGTGACCCGCCCGCCGCTCATCGTGTTCGGTCTGCCGATCGAGGACCAGTCCACCGCTCGCGAAGGCATCGCACAACTCGTCGGGAACAGCCTCCAGGCGAACCTCCGCGTCGATGACGCTGCGACCGACGCGGCCAAGAACGAAGCAGCGGCCGCGGTCCAACCGGTGACGATCACCTATCGGAACGGCGACACAATCGTGAAGCAGGGTGAGCTGATCACGAGTATCGAGTTCCAGGCCATCCAGGAACTCGGGCTCTACCAGCCCGAGGTGACCGGCGGAACGTCACGGGTCGCTATCTCGTTGCTCGGTGTGCTCGCCGTCCTGCTCGCTGCGTTCTTCTTGTGGCGGATCGCCCCTGCACAGTGGACGCAACCGCGCCACATGGCCGTCCTTGCAATCCTGCTGGTCATGTCGGCCCTCATGTCTCGCCTTCCGGAACTGATCGCGACCGACAGTCGGGCGCTCGGGTATCTCCTCCCCGCGGTCGCGATCGGCTTCCTTGCGGCCATCCTCTTCGATCCGCGTACCGCAGTGGTGCTGGCCATCCCAATGGCCGGGTTCACCGCGGCATCGACCGGAGATCTCGCCTACACCGTCTACGCGGGGATCGCCACGGTGGTGCCGGTGGCGTTCGTTTCCCGGGTCTCGTCCCGTCGCCAACTCCGCGTGGCCGTGCTGCTCTCAGCCCTTACGGTCGCCCCGGTTGCTGCGACCGTGGAGTGGGTCTTCGGAGACGGCAGCATCGCCATGTCCGCTGTGTGGGCGTTCGTCGGAGCCCTCATCGCCGGGCTGATCTCGCTCGGTCTGGTCTCGTTCTTCGAGACGGCGTTCGGAATTACGACCTCGCTCGGGTTGCTCGATCTGCTCGACCGCAACCATCCGGCGCTGCGCCTCATCGAGGAACAGGCTCCCGGCACGTTCAACCACTCGATGCTCGTGGGCGCCCTCGCAGGCCGCGCCGCCCGTGCGATCGACGCTGATCCGCTGCTGGCCCAGGCCGCTGCGTGGTATCACGACCTCGGCAAGGTGACGCTTCCGCAGTACTTCGTCGAGAACCAGTTCGGCGTGTCGAATCCGCACAACAACCTCCCGCCGGAGGAGTCGGCGCAGATCATTCGTTCACACGTCACCGAGGGGCTCAAGCTGGCGAAGCGGTATCGACTCCCCGGTGACGTGACCGACGGGATCCGCATGCACCACGGCACGAGCCTCATGCGCTACTTCTACCACCAGGCGCTCGAAGCCGATCCGGACGTCGACCCCGATCTCTTCCGCCACCACGGCGTGAAGCCGGTGCAGAAGGAAGTCGCGATTGTGATGATCTCCGATGCGACTGAGGCTGCAGCCAGGGCCTACGCCCGCACGGAGGACCCGACTGCGGACGGTCTCAAGAACGTCGTCGAGTCAGTCGTCTCAGAGAAGGTCGACGACGGCCAACTCGACCACTCGCAACTGACGTTCGGGGATCTCACCAAGATCAAGGGCGAGCTCGTGCTTGCACTGATGGGCTACTACCACGCCCGTGTGCCGTATCCCGGCTTTCCGGGCCCGAAGGTCGCCGAGGGCGGATCCACGGCCGCACTCCCGACATCGGCACGGAGCTTCGCCGCCGTTGAACCGGCCGCCGATGCGTCCGGACCTTCCGTCGAGCCATCCGACGAGGAGGATGGGTGAACGTCCTCTTCGCCGATGAGCAGGACGAACCGATCGTCTCCAACGAACTCTTGAGGTTCGCTGAGCTTGTGCTCGCTGACGAAGGTCTTGACGATGAGACCGGTGTTGCACTCGTGCTGATCGACGAACAGCAGATGGCCGAACTCAACGAAGCGCACATGGGCAGAGAAGGCCCCACAGACGTGCTTTCGTTTCCCATCGAGTCGGCAACCCCGGGATCGCCGCCGCAGCGGGCCATCGGCGGACCGCCGATCGAACTCGGTGATATCTTCATCGCCCCATCCGTCGTCCGGAGGAACGCGGAACGCCAGGGTGTGGAATTCGCGGACGAACTCGCGCTGATGGTCGTCCACGGACTGCTTCATCTTCTGGGATGGGATCATGAGGTTGAGGACGAAGCCGTCCGGATGGAGCGTCGCGAAAGCGATCTCCTCGCACGGATCGGTAGAGTGCGGCCGTGACCGCCGTAGCGTTCGCCTTTTCGGCAATCGTCCTCTTCCTGACCGCGCTGGTGCGTGCGTCGGGTGCCACGTTGGTGAGAACCCCACGAGCCGACGCTCTCCGCGACGCGGGGGAAGGCAACGCCAGAGCCGCCGTCGTCGCCGATCTGCTCGAGGATCGCCTCCGCATTCAGCCTGCCCTCGGGACCGTCGTCACCACGCTTCTGATTCTCGCCGTCATCCCGGCTTCCTGGGCTCTCTCGCGTCTGCTCTCGGGATGGCAGCTTGCCATTGCGTATGCGGCCATGACGGTGCTCATCGTTCTGCTGTCAGACCTCATCCCACGGACCATCGGACGATCTCGATCCCGCTCGTTTGCCTACCGGTTTTCGCGGCTCCTCGCGATCGCCGTCCGGGTTGGAGATGCCGCGAACGACCTCGTGTCTGACGAAGACGACGACGAGGACGAGCAGGAGGACGCGGAGGACCGGGAGGAGCGCCAACTCATCTCGTCGATCATCGAATTCGGTGACACGATCGTCCGCGAGGTGATGGTTCCCCGCACCGACATGGTGACGCTGCCCGCTCTCGCATCGACCGACGACGCGGTCGATCTCGTCCTCGAGGCTGGGCGATCGAGGATCCCATTGACGGGTGAGAACGTTGACGACATCGTCGGCCTGCTCTACGCCAGAGATCTCCTGACGCTCTACGATCAGGCGTCGCCTCCGCGCCCGGCGAGAGAGCTTGCGCATGAGGCGTATTTCGTCCCGGAGACGAAAGCGATCTCTGAACTGCTGCGAGAAATGCAGGCCAAGCAGAAGCACCTCGCCATCGTGGTGGACGAGTTCGGCGGCACGGCCGGAGTCGTGACGATCGAAGACCTGATCGAAGAGATCGTGGGGGAGATCGTCGACGAGTACGACGATGAAGAACCCATGGTCGTGCCCCTTGAATCGGGTGGATTCCTCGTCGATGCGCGGCTTGATGTCGATGACCTCGGCAACACACTCGACATCGAGTTCCCCGAGGAGGAGTGGGACACGGTCGGCGGCCTCGTCCTCGGCCTCGCGGGACGAGTGCCGGACATCGGGGAATCCTTCGACTACCACGACGTCACGCTGGTCGCGGAGGAAGTCCATGGACGTCGGGTCGCCCGAGTCCGCGTGGCCCGCCGATGACCAACGCAGGCTTCGTCTCGGTCGTCGGCCGTCCGAATGTGGGCAAATCGACGCTGGTGAACTCGCTGGTCGGGGAGAAGGTGGCGATTACCTCCCCGAGGCCGCAGACGACCAGGAACGCAATCCGCGGTGTCGCGACACTCGGGGAGACCCAGTTGGTGCTGGTCGACACTCCTGGGCTGCACAAGCCCAAGAACGTCCTCGGTGAACGGCTCAACGCGCTCGTCTACGGATCCATCGCTGATGCCGACGCTGCTCTCTTCGTGATCGATGCTGAACAGCCCATCGGGCCGGGCGACCGTCTGATCGCCGAACGCCTCGCGTCGTCGGGGGCGCCGGTTGTCGTCGCGGTGAACAAGGTCGACCGGGCGTCGCAGCCGGAGATCCTCACGCAACTCACGAAGGCAGCGGAGTGGGACTTCAACGCCTTCGTTCCCATCTCCGCTCTCAAGGGTGACGGTATCGAGGCGCTTCGCGGCGAACTCGAACCGCTGATGCCCGAGAGTCCGTTCTTCTTCCCCCCCGATATGCACAGCGATCAGCCGGACCAACTCCTCGCTGCCGAACTCGTGCGGGAGAAGTACCTCGCTCGCCTGCGTGAGGAGTTGCCGCACTCGCTTGCCGTCGTCGTCGGCGACATGGAGGAGCGTGACAACGGGGTGCTCTATGTCCCCGCATCGGTCTATGTCGAGCGTCAGTCCCAGAAGGGCATGGTGATCGGCAAGGGCGGCGAACTCATCAAGACCGTCGGCGCCGAGACCCGCAAGGAACTGGAGAAGATCTTCGGCGTGCCGGTGTTCCTCGAACTCCGCGTCAAGGTCGAGAAGGACTGGCAGCGCAGGGAGTCCACCCTCGACCGGATGGGGTTCTAGGAGATATCCTCCGGTTCCTCTTCGGCGTGGGGGAGGGCGCGGATCCGGCAGTGGATGCGCGTGCCGTCGACATGGAGGTGCATGGTGCTCGCTCGGAGTGGCTCGTGGGTTCGGCGGTCTCGTGCACCGACTGCGACGAACACCACTCCGATGATCCCAACGACCATGAATGGCGTCGTATCGATGGAGCTCCACAGTATCCCGGCAGCGGCGCCCACTGCCATGGCGAGGCCGACGCCGAACATGATTGTGCTTCGCGACATGAAGCCGATCTCTGTCCAGGACGTGACCGGTCGCAGTGCCGGATGTCACAGGAATTCGTCGTCTGCAACGGCGTACGGCGCGTGTGTGGTCGCGCTCGGGGGAATGGAGCGAAGCGGTTCGGAGGTACGCTGCCCGCGTGCAGGTGGAGTTTCCTGAGTGGATGGCCGACGAGGCGGCGTATCGGGCGGCCACCCGCGTCGAAGCGCGTTGTCGCCACGATGAATCTCCAGCGTGGCAGGACATGGCCGCCACGGATCGTGTGCTGCATGCCGGTGGATGGATGGCGGAGCATCGACTGGCCACCGTCGACGGCAAGCCAATCGGCCACGCTTCGTTCAGGCACCTACCGACGGCCGTCGACCGGGACGTGGTCATAGTCCGGATCAGCGTGCTCCCGGATTGCCGTCGGTTCGGTGTTGGCCGGTCCCTCCATAGATTGATCGAGGATGCGGCGGACGTTCATGGCGGTCGACGACTCCTCGCGTTCGTCCGAGGAGGCGAACCGTCGGGTGTCGGCTTCGCTCACGCGCTTGGCTATCGCGAGATTGGGCGCTCGATCGAGTTGGACGTCGATCCTCGTCGGGTGGTATCCAGCACTGGCTCGAACGTGCCCGGCATCGCCGTGGTTTGCCTGGAGGAACTCCGAACTGCACGAGCGGACTGGCTTGAGCGGCTCTACCGACTGTTCATCGCGGTTGAGGCTGACACGCCCTTCCCGATTGCCGAGGTGCCGACGCCGCGTGATGTCTTTCGGGCACGTTCGGTCGACGCTGCTACCGCCATGCCGGAGGCGTTCCTCGTGGCAATTGACGGGGACGAGTGGGTTGGGTTCACGGAGGTGCGCCGGGTCACCGGCAAACCCACCAGATGGTCTCAGGAACTGACCGGCGTTCTTCGGTCCCATCGAGGTCGCGGCATTGCGCGAGCGCTGAAGGAGGCGAGCCTTCGGAACGCCAGAGCCTCCGGCATCGCCACGATCCGCACCTGGAACGATTCCACCAACACGGCGATCCGTGAGATCAACAACCAGCTGGGGTTTACCCAGCATCAGACGATTCACCAGATGCTCAAGACCTTGGCCGACGCGTAGACCGCAAGGGCAGCGTCGGCGTGTTCCGTGTCTGGGGGCAGGCGGAGCGGGATCCGGACATCCACGCGTTCGTCCCATACCCGGTCATCTGGGTTGCCGGCACGAAGTGGAATGATCGCCGCCATGGTGCTGCTGCCTGTGAGTACCCGTGTGACCACGGGGACCGGCTGATCGGGTTTGGGGCACGCGACGGTGCCCGGCTACACCGACCTCCACCGGTACCCTCAATCGCATGGCGCTCTACAACGACACGGGGATCGTGCTCCGGTCGTATTCGTTCGGTGAAGCCGACAAGGTTGTCGTCCTGATCAGTCCCAATCGCGGAAAGCTTCGGGCCGTCGCAAAGGGTGTCCGCAAGACGAAGAGCCGTTTCGGGGGTCGCCTCGAGAGCTGCGTTCACGTCGACCTCGTGCTCTACGAGGGCAAGAACCTCGACATGATCACCCAGGTCTCGATCATCGAGGCTTTTCCGACGCTCCGCCAGCATCTCGACCGGGTCGTCACCGCGGGAACAATGATCGAGGTTGCCGATGTGGTGGCCCAGGAGGACGAGCCGTCGCAGCGTCTGTTCCTTCTTCTTCAGCGCGGCCTCCGCGCACTCGACGGCGACACGCCGCACCCCGATCTCCTGACATCCTATCTCCTGAAGGCGGCTGCGATCGTCGGCGTTGCCCCCGCCCTGAAACACTGCGCCGGGTGCGGTGCCAGGGAGGGGCTCACGCGCTTCAGCTTCGCAGCGGGAGGCGCCCTGTGCGACCGTTGCCGAACGCCCGGGGCGTACGCGCTGCGAGCCGGGGTGACCGACTATCTCGCCGACGCTGCGGCGGCCGACCTGGCCGCGATGCCGGATGCCGACCCGTCAATGTCGGGAGAGGCACGTGGTATCACGCGACGGTTCCTCGAGTATCACCTCGAACGCCGGCTCGACTCCATGGAGCTGCTCGATGTCTGAGACTGAGCTGCAGGTCGATCGGAGCCGGATCCCACGACACGTTGCCATCATCCTCGATGGCAACGGCCGGTGGGCGAACGCACGCGGTCTTCCGCGAACTGCCGGCCACGCGCAGGGCGAACCGGCTCTCTTCGACGTCGTCCACGGTGCCCTCGACCTCGGCATCGAGTGGCTCACGGTCTACACGTTCTCGACCGAGAACTGGAACCGCGACGCCAACGAAGTGGCGTTTCTCATGGAATTCAACGTCGATCTGCTCGAGCGGAGACGTGACGAACTCGACGAACTCGGAGTTCGGGTCATCTTCATCGGCGACCACGACGACCCGCGCATCCCCCCGCCGGTCCTCGACCGGATGCGGATCGCCCAAGAGCAGACGAAGCACAACACGAAGCTCAACATGGTCTACGCCTTCAACTACGGCGGCCGGACGGAGATTGCGTACGCTGCTCGCCAGATCGCCGAGGCGGTCGCAGCCGGCACCCTCGACCCCGCCGACGTCGACGAAGCTGCGATCGCCGCACGGCTCTATCGGCCGGATATGCCCGATCCGGATCTGCTGATCCGGACGTCGGGGGAGCAGCGAATTTCGAACTACCTCCTGTGGGAGGCGGCCTACGCCGAGTTCGTGTTCACGCCCGTCCTCTGGCCCGACTTCGACCAAGGAGAACTGGCGCGTTGCATCGCCGAGTACCAACACCGCGACCGCAGGTTCGGCACGGCAATCGACGCCGCATCCGGGGATGATGGCCCGAGGCCCAGCTCGTAGCTCGATCTCCAACCCCATTACCATCCATCTGCACCCCCTCAATGAGAGTGACTTATGCCCGCCGACTTCGACACCATCGTCAACCTCGCCAAAAAGCGAGGTTTCGTTTTCCAATCCTCCGAGATCTACGGAGGCATCCGATCGGCCTACGACTACGGGCCGCTCGGCGCCCAACTGCTGCGCAACGTGAAGGATCAGTGGTGGCGGTCGATGGTGCAGATGCGAGACGACATCGTGGGCATCGACAGCGCCGTGATCCAGTCGCCGAAGGTGTGGGTCGCCTCAGGACACCTGGCTTCGTTCTCAGATCCGCTCGTCGAGTGCCGCGAGTGCCACAACCGCTTCCGTCTCGACAAGCTCGAGGATCCGGACCAGTGCCCGTCGTGCGGCACCAAGGACTCGTTCACGGAACCCCGCGAGTTCAACCTCATGTTCCGGACCCACATGGGTCCGATCGAGAGCGACGACAATTCGGTCTATCTGCGACCAGAGACCGCCCAGGGCATTTTCATCAACTTCGAGAACGTCCGGCGCACGGCTCGCAAGCGGCTGCCGTTCGGCATCGCTCAGGTCGGCAAGTCGTTCCGAAACGAGATCACCCCGGGGCAGTTCGTCTTCCGCACGCGCGAGTTCGAACAGATGGAGATGGAGTTCTTCTGTCATCCGGACGAGGCCGACGAGTGGTTCCGCTACTGGGTCGACGAGCGCCGCAACTGGTACATCGATCTGGGGATGACCGAGGCGAACCTCCAGTTCCGCGAGCACGAGCAGGACGAACTCTCGCACTACTCCTCCGGGACCTACGACGTCGACTACCTCTTCCCGTGGGGATGGGATGAACTCGAAGGGATCGCCAACCGGACCGATTTCGACCTGAAGGCGCACGCCGAGTACTCGGGCGAAGACCTGACCTACTTCGACCCCGCCACGAACGAGCGCTTCACGCCGTATGTCATCGAGCCGGCCGCCGGTGCAACGCGCACGACGTTCGCCTTCCTCATCGACGCCTACGAGGAAGAAGAGGTGCGCGGCGAGCAGCGCACGGTCCTCAAGCTGGATCCTCGGCTGTCGCCCGTGAAGGTCGCGGTGCTGCCCCTCTCGAAGAAGGAGGATCTCATCTCGGCGACGGATCGGGTTGCCGATCTCCTTCGGAGCCGTTGGATGATCGAGGTCGACATCACACAGTCCATCGGACGCCGGTATCGCCGCCAGGATGAGATCGGCACGCCGTATGCCGTCACCGTCGATTTCGACACGCTCGACGACGACCAGGTGACGATCCGCGATCGCGACACCATGCAGCAAGATCGGATCCCGATCGAGAATCTGGTGGCGTACCTCTCGGATCGGCTGCCGGAGTAGCGATCAGTCGCCAGTCGCCGGTCAGGCGAAGCGGCCGTTCGCCACGTAGAGGGTTCGGACGAGGGCGTCGATACCGGCCAGCCGGCCGGAAAACTCTATCTCGCGGCCCTCGCTGAGTCGCACGTCGCCGGATTGGGGGAACGCAACCACCGCGCTCACCACGGTGCTGCCGAACAGATCGTTCTCGAGTGAGGCGACGTCGACCACGGCCTTGGTGAACGGGCCGTCGCCGAGGATGCGATCGCGTTCGACGACCTCGACGTTCCGGATCTTGCCCGTCCAGTGGATGTCGCGTTCCGCGTAGCGGTCGGAATACCGTTGTGCCGTCTCGAAGCTGAGGCGGCTCTCTCCGAAGAGATCGGTCGCGACCGCTATGGCGTCGCTACCACCCGCCTGATCAGCAGGGGAGAGCGACTCCGGTTCCGGTGCCGCTCGTGCGACGGGCTTTGTCGCAGCCAACTCGGTCGGCTCAATCGGCTTGGGGGTAGCCGGTGAACCAAGATCGGGGGGTGCTGCGTCCGTCAACGGCTCGGCCGCGCTCGGGATCTGCTTCGACCATCCGGCGATCTCGGCGTCCGCGGGGAGTTCGACTCCGAGGGCCCTGAAGATGCGCCCGGCGATGTCGAGCGTTCCCGATGCCACCAGCGTCTCGCCGACGGTGAGGCGCTCATCAATGGACTGTTCTCGCTCCAGACCGGGCTCGTAGTCGCTCGGAAGGGTCCCGCCCAGCCGTTGCTCAACGAGTCTCGTGAGCGCTTCGGACTGCCCGGCGTCCGCGAGAACACCCGCAGCCGAGGCGAGTCTCCGGAGCGTCGACACGAGCGTGTCGGCATCCCGCACCGTCGCCCGGCGGTCAAGGACGATCCGGTCGTCGGACACGATGATCTCTGGGTGGAGGGCGATCAGGCGGTTCAGGACCATGGTGATCCCCGTTCCCAGGACGGCCCGGGCGGCTTGGGGATCTGCGGCCTGGACGATGAAGGCCTCATCGAAGATCGGTTCGCCGATGATGATGTCCTGCGTTCCGAGTACTTTGAGGAACATGCCCATTCCGGACTGGCGCTGGAGGCGCAGGCCGACTCCGATCGACGGGAATGTGACGGTGTAGCGGGTGTAGCGGGTCGAGCTCTTCCCACTGCTCTTCGTATAGCTCTTGATCTCGGCGGGAGCACCGTCGAGCAGGCCGGTCATGGTGGGGCCTCCGCGCCACGTGCCGGGTGCGAACGAGAATCGGAGCGTCTCGGCGGCGACCTGCCATGCCTGGTTCATCGATGCCATCTGCCGCTTCGCGCCGATCGTGGCGCCAGCTGCGATCAGCAGTCCGAACGCACCGAAAAAGATCCAGAAGGGGAAGTCTTCCACGATTCGAGTCTACCGGCGGCGTCAGGGCCGATCGGGCAGATCAGGCGTGCGGCCCTCGAAGTAGGTGGCAAGGACCACCACCGTGCGGCTGCGACCAGGGGCGAACCGGCGAATGCTCTCGAGGACCTCGCCGAGATGGTCCGACGAGCGGGCTCGGATCGTGAGGAGGAGATCGAACTCGCCGGTGACGGCGTAGCAGTCCTGCACGAAGGGGAGGGTCTCGACTGATTTCGCGACCTCGGCGAGAGGGAGACCGCCCGGCGCTTCGACGCTGACCATCGCGGTGACCGGAAGGCCGATGGCCTCCCAATCGATTGTGATCCGCGTGCCGGCAATCACGCCCTGTTCGGTGAGGCGGCGGACCCGCTGATGAACGGTGGTGGTCGCGACCCCCGTCAGTTCACCGATGCGGCGGTACGGAAGGCGGCCGTCCTCCGCGAGAAGGGCGATGATCTTCCGGTCAAGTTCATCCATGACGGACATTCTTACACATAGAGAGAAGACATGGTGTATTATTTACGTTGTTGGGGAAGAACTACCACGAAAGGGGCGTGCATCATGCATCCCGATGTCGCATTGCAGATGAACCGTTCCCGCCAGATCGTCGCCGCGGCCTTCCACGCCAAGCGCGCAAAGCGGTAGAATCAGATCGAAGATGAGGACACCGGAACCCGGTGTCCTCTTTCGTTGTGCCATCCCGCTATCCGGCGTAGGCCGGCTGTCCGATCCGGGTGCCGGCGCCGTCCACGATCGGCAGGTAGGGCATCGACTCATCGAGTCCCTTCCAGACCGCAAACATGGTGGCTGCCGCGGCAAGCGTTACCGCGTCTCCATCCGACGCCGAGGCTCCCGGCGTTGCCGCCGTGAGTTCGAACGACTCGTCGAAGGATGCCGAGACCTCAGGCGACGAGTACTCGACAGTCCCGTTGATTGAGAGTCGATGGGTCTCGCCGTCGAACCGTGACAGCACCGTGACGACCTCGCCCTCCCGCTTCACCATGAAGGCGTTCGACGACTCCGCATCGAACTCCACGCGATCGAGGTACAGGCGGGGCTTGTCCTGGTACGGCTTGCCGGACGTCGGACACGCCGTCACGCAGTTTCCGCACTCGTTGCAGAAGTCCGAGAGCACTGCGATCTGATGCGGCTGGTCGACCCGGAACCGGGTGCTGCCGTGCTCGACGAGTGTGCCGCCTTCCACCAGGAAAGACGGGAGATCGGCGACGAACGCCTTCGTCTGGTACGTCATCAGCGCCATATTCGGGCACACCCCGACGCACAGACTGCAGATCGTGTCGCAGTCAACGCACCGACTCGCCTCGGCCTGCGCCTGCTCCGTCGTGTATGTCAGCATCGTCTCGTTGAAGTTGTCGCGTTCATTGAGTGGGGTGTGCACCGTCGGCACGCGATACTCGCGATGGGCGCGGCGCATCACCAGGCTCGGGAGGTCGCGCGTCGTCGGGATCGGCAGCGGCGTCGTGTCAACGACCGCGCCCGACACCGCGGCGACAATCGCTGCGGCTGCGGCCTGACCATCGGCGGCCGCCTTGACGATCGAGGACGGCCCGTCCGCCGCGACATCGCCACCGGCGTAGACGCCGGGGATCGACGACTCGAACGTTGTCGAATCGACCTCGATGTAGCCACGCGACGTCAGCACGGGCACGACGTCGCCGAAGAACTCGAGCATCGAATGCTGGCTGATCGCCAGGATGAGCGTGTCGAGCGGGATCTCGAACTCGGAGTCCTCGATGTCGTACGGGATCTTCCTGCCGGACGAGTCGCGATCGCCCCGGTACTCGGTCCGGGTTGCGATGAGTCCGACAAGTTTGCCGTCCTCGACATGCAGAGCGCTCGGGCTCGCCAGTTCCTCAATGGTGATGCCCTCTTCAAGGCACGCATGCACCTCTTCGCGATCAGCCGGCATCTGGTCGATGGTGCGGCGATAGATGATCGCCACATCGGTCGCGCCAACCCGCCATGCGGAACGCGCACAGTCCATGGCGGTGTCGCCTGCGCCGATCACGCCGACCCTGGGGCCGACCGGGATCGGATCCTCCTCACGCACACTGCGCAGGAACCGTAGGGCATCGATGACGCCGTCGCTGTCCTCGCCCTCGACCCCGAGGAATTTCGGGAGCTGCGCGCCCACGGCGACGAACACTCGGTCGAAGCCGTCGGCCCGCAGGTCCTCGAGGGTGAAGTCCCGACCCGCTGTCTGGTTGTAGTGGATCTCGACACCGAGGTCCACGAGGATCGCCATGTCCTGGTCGATCTGCTCCTGCGGCAACCGGTAGGCGGGAATCGCTCCGCCGACCATGCCGCCCGGGTAGCTGTGGGCCTCGAAGATCGTCACCGTGGCGCCGGCGAGCGCCAGGTCTTGCGCCGCTGCGATGCCGGCAGGTCCAGCGCCGATCACCGCGACCTTGGCGTCGATCGCGGCCGTCCGCTCCGGTACCAGTGGTGAGGTCTCGTGCGACATGATGAACCGTTTCATATCCCTGATCGCCAGCGGCTGATCGAGGTGGGTACGGATGCACGTCGTCTCACAGAGGTGGTCGCACACCCGTCCGAGGATCGACGGAACCGGATTGTCGGCCCGCGTCAGGTTCACCGCATCGTCGAATCGACCTTCGCGAACGGCCCGCATGTAGGCGGGCACGTCCTGTGACACCGGGCATTCGTCGACGCAGGGGGCTTCGATGCAGTCGAACAGCCCCAGCTTCCGGCTGGTCTTCGATCGGTCGGTTCTGAATGATTCCTTGCGGTAGCGCCAGTCCTCCTGCACCTCTTGGGCATAGGAGCGCAGGTTTACCCTGGCAAGCGTTCGTAGCGCGAGCGAGGTCAGCGTCGCCGCCTGCTCCTCCGTGTAGTCGCGCTCCACCGCCCAGCGCTCGACGCTCTCCGACACGGGTCCGTGCCACTCGCCGCCGAGATAGGTAGCGAGTTCGTGCGCGTCCCTCAGCGTGAACGCCAGACCGCTGTCGCCGAGTGCCGCACCGGCCAGCATCTCGCTGAAGGCGGAGAAGTGGTGCTCGGCGAGCGCCGTGCATGCGGCAAAGTCCTTGAGATCGCACGCCTCGGTCTTGTCGAGCGCGTTGGCGAGTTCCTCGAGGTACTGCGGCATGCGCAGATAGCCGCCGGTCTTCAGGAGATCCGAACAGACCGTGATCGTGGTCATCCCCGACCGCAGGAGGCTGGTGACGTTGAACGCATCCGCACCACCGGCGAACGAGAGCAGGAGATCGCCGCGGAACTCCTCCGACAGGCGCAATGCGAGGTTGGTGGTCACGGCGTGGAGAGCCCGGCCCGACATGTACATCATGTCGTCGTCCGGGAACTCCATCCGATGGTTCTCGACCTCGAGGGTGTTCGAGAGCTTCAGCCCGAATGTCAGACCTTTGCTCCGCGCGATCCGCTTCAGGTTGTGGAACATCGGGACAGCATCCACGTACTTGAGGTCGTGGCCGAAGGCCTCGTCTGGGATCACGATGTCGCCGAATCCGAGTTCATCGTTGATGATCCCTCGGACGCGCTCGGCGCCGAGCAGGGTCGGGTTGCACTTGACGGACGTGTGCAGGCCGCGTTCCTGGAGAAGGTATGTGGTGATCTGCTCGATCTCTTCCGGCGGGCATCCGTGCATGGTCGACAATGTCATGGTGCTGGAGATCCGGGCAGGGATCTCGACGTCCCGAACCTCGGGGTAGCGCTCGGCGACGATGTCGACGTACGGGCCGAGGTACTCGGATGCGTCGTCCATCGTGTCGAGGTACCACTGGACGTTCGGCTCCAGGATCCCCTCCAGGTTGTAGCCAACGCTCATGTTGAAGATCATGCCCGGGGCGTCACCGGGGAATCCGAGCTTCTTGTGGAGCGCATGGATGAGCACCCAGGCGCGCAGGTACTCGTCGAACGACTGGTAGACCTTGAGCTCCTGCGACCACTCGACGTTGTATCCCTCGTCTTCGAGGTCGATGCAGGGCTTGTTGACATCGAGTTCGTCGAGCGTCTGGACGGTCTTCAGCTCGATGAAGCGGGCACCGACGAGCCACGCGACGATGATGTTCTGAGCCATCTGGGTGTGCGGGCCCGCGGCGACGCCAAACGGCGTATCGAGCGTGGTGCCGTAGTTCGGCTGGCGGAATCGGTCGGCCTCGCTCGGCGTGAAGAACGCCCCTCGGGGGATTCCGAAGATCGAGTTGTTGGTCTCGAGTTCGTCGAACACCCAATCGGTGAGTTGCTCCATCGTGATGGGCTGGAAGCGGTCTGACATCGGTCGGCTCCTCTCCGCTACAGGCGGGCGTGCAGACGGGCGGCCTGCTCTCGGGCTTTGGCTCTGATCTCCTCCGCGTCGACGCGCGTTGTGGTTCCGTTGGCGAATACGGCTTCTCCGTCGACCTTGACCTCCAATGGCCGGATGCCCGGGGTGAACGCGATGTGCCACGGGTCCATCGGTTCATACGACCAGGTGACTTCATCGTTCAGCGCTCCAGGGACGAGCGTCCACCCGTTCTCGAGCCACGACCACGCCGGGTCGGGCCCGACGGTCACGTCGACCGAGCGTTGCATGACGTACGCGAGGCGGAACGACTCGATCATGTTGGCGCCGATGCCGTCGGTGCCGAGCGCGACCGGGTTCCCGAAGCGTGCGGGATCGGCGTAACCGACCCCGTTGTTCAGGTTCGACCGCGGGTTGTGGAGGATCGTCCCCTTGAGCGTGTGATCGGTGGGGAGGAAGACGCAGTGGCTGATGAGCCACTTGTCGTTGGTGAGGCCTTCGAGTCGCTGCGGCGCACCGGCATCGCCTGGGCCTTCACAAACGTGAATGTGGACGCCGACATCGAACTCGTCGGCGAGGGCCGCGGCCGCCTCAAGCGACTCGTCGGTGCAAGTGAAGGCGGCGTGGACGCCAACCATGCCACTTCCGCCGGCGGCGAGGAACCGTCGGTTCTCTTCGAGGCCGCGAATCACACCGTCGTGACCGTGTCGGTCGCTGACGCCGTATGCGGTCACCACGCGGACGCCGACCTCATTGCAGGCGTCTTCAATGACGGAGAGCGACCCCTCGATGGCGTTTGGGGTCTCGTTGTGGTCGATGATCGCGGTCGTGCCGGATTCGAGCGCTTCGAGCGCACCGAGCTTCGCCGACCAGTAGAGCATGTCGAGGTCGAGTGCAGCGTCGAGCCGCCACCAGACCTGGTCGAGGATCCCCTGGAAGTCGGTGGCGACCTCCGGCGGTGCCGGCATGCCTCGTGCGAGTTCGGAGTAGAGGTGGTGGTGGGCGCAGACCAATCCCGGCGTGACGTTGCTCATGCGGTGCTCCTCTCGCGAAGCGGTTCGTGGACGTTCATGGGCGTTCTCGTTCTGCGGATGCCGTCGACCTCGTAGAAGGCCGCGGCGATTGCTCCAGCGGTTGGCACGAGGCCGATCTCTCCGACGCCTTTGACCCCGAAGGGGGAGCGAGGCTGGGGGACCTCGACGATGATCGTCTCGACGTCCGGCATGTCCTTCGCCCGAATGATGCCGAGGCTGCGCAGCGTGTGCTTGGTCGGGCGAGCGAGGTCGTCGGTTGGGAACTCCTCGGTTAGCGCATAGCCGACACCCATGTGCACGGCTCCTTCGATCTGGCCCTCGACGAGACTCGGGTTGACCGCCCGCCCGACGTCGTGAGCGGCAACCATCTTCTCGATTGTGCCGGTCTCGGGATCGACGATCGCCACCTGCGCGGCATACCCGAACGCCGAGTGGATCGTTGGATTTTCAACGTCGTCCTCGAGCGAGTCGGTCCAGTCGACGACATACTCGCCGTAGTAGTCGATGCCGGGTGCGAAGCCGGCTTCCTTGGCGACGCGACAGGCATCAGCGACGCCGCCGGCGGCCATCACGGTGCCGCGGGAGCCGGTGGTCTGACCTGCGCCGAGCTCTCTTGTCGTGTCGACGATGACGGTGATCCGGTTCGGGTCGACGTCAAGTTCCTCAGCCGCAACCTGAAGCGCGACATTGTGGACACCCTGGCCCATCTCCGTCCAGCAGTGACGCACTTCGATCGAACCGTCATCTTCGAGGCGGACGACGGCCTTGGAGACTTCGACGAAACCATTTCCGAGGCCCGAGTTCTTCAGGGCCACACCGAGACCGACGGCCTTGCCGTCCGCCCTGGCTTGGTCGTAGGCGGGCTTGATGGCGTCAAGGCATTCGCGGATACCACGGGAGCCGTCGTCCATGATCTGACCGGGGCCCCACACCACGCCGGGTTCGATGATGTTGCGGGATCGCATCTCCCAACCGTCGATCCCGACGGATTCGGCGAGTCGATCGACGATGCCCTCCATCGCGAACTGGGCCTGATTGGCACCGAAGCCGCGGAAGGCTCCGCAAACGGGATTGTTCGTGCGCACGGCGATCGCTTCCACGTCGATCGTGTCGACCACGTATGGACCGCTCATGTGACCAGCGGCCCGTTCGAGCACCTTCATCCCAACCGAGGCGTATGGACCGGAGTCGCCGATCATCCGGGACCGCAGCGCGGTGAGCTTGCCGTCGGCATCGCATCCGGCCCACACCTCGATCTCGATCGGATGGCGCTTGGCGTGGATGCGGAACGACTGCTCCCTGGTCAGCGTGCAAGAGACCGAACGCTCCAGCAGGTACGCGGCGAGCGCGGTCTGGCCCTGGTTCGACATGTCTTCCTTGCCGCCGAACGCTCCGCCGTTCGAGACAAGTTCGACGACGATGGTCGATGGGTCGACATCGAGCAGTGATGCAATCTGGTTTCGATCGTCCCAGATCCCCTGCCCTCCGGAGTACACGTGAAGGCCACCATCTCCGATCGGCACTGCAAGGGTGGACTCCGGTTCGAGGAATGCGTGCTCGACCCGCTGCGTCCGGAAGATCTCGTGCACCGTGTGTGCCGAAGCAGCGAGGGCAGCGTCTACGTCGCCGCGACGGTACGCCGAGCGAGAGAGGACGTTGCCTTCGAGACCCCAAACAGCATCCTCGCTCGAGGCGAGGGCGGTATGCGGGTCGGCGAACGGTTCGAGGACGTTGTACTCGACCTCGACCAGTTCGGTGGCGGCGCGGGCGGTGCGCTTCGATTCGGCCACGACGATGGCGATCACATCGCCGTAGTACGAGGTCCGACCACCCTCGGGGATGAAGACCGGCCAGTCCTCGTAGATGATGCCGACATGGAGTTTCCCCGGTACGTCGGCGCCGGTGAAGACGGCGACGACGCCTTCAAGCGCTTCCGCAGCGCTGGTGTCGATCCGCACCACGTCGGCCCTGGCGTGGTCGGTGAGGCGGAGCGCTCCGTGCAAGAGGCCCTCCGGGCGGATGTCATCGACATAGCCACGCTCGCCGAGTGCAAGTTCGACGCCTTCGTACTTCGCTCCGGTCACGCCGACACCGTCAGGGATCGACGGCGGGACGACGTCGCCGGACGCGAGGAGTTCGATCGCCTCGAAGATCTTGGTGTAGCCGGTGCAACGGCAGAGGTGCCCGCCGAGCCGACCCGCGGTGGTCTTGTGATCGAGGTCGGCGCCCTTCTGGTCGATGAGAGCCTTGGTGCGAACGAGGATCCCGGGCGTACAGAACCCGCACTGCAGCGCGCCGGTGGATGCGAAGGCGTCGGCCAGGCGTTGCCGCTCTGCCTCCTCGAACCCCTCCAGGGTTGAGACCGACTTGCCTTCCACCTTCTCCATCGAGACGAGACAACTCTGGATCGCCTTGCCTTCAACGAGGACGGTGCACGCTCCGCATTGGCCCGACGGTGAACAGCCGTCCTTCGGAGAGGTGATGCCGAGCTCTTCGCGCAAGGCGGAGAGGAGGTGTGGATGATCGGATGAGACCTCGACCGGGAGTCCATTGACGTTGAACGAAGTGGATTCCATGGTTGAGCCTCCTCTGATTCACCAACCGTATCATCCCCGTTCGGTTGACATTTTGTCAACTCGCGGGACCGGCGGTCCTGCAGGCGCCACGCGCTACAGTCAGCCCGAGCTAGACCGGAGGGTCGATGCCCGGATATCGCGCGGAGTTCATGGTCGAACCCTTTGTTGAGGGCTCCCTTGGTCCGCCCGTGGTGGCGGCGGTCGATGCAGTGGCGGCACACGGATTCGAGCCGAACGTTGATGCGTTTGGCACCTCGATTGCAGGAGACGCCGAATCGGTGGTGGCAGCGCTCGCCGACATGCTGCACGCGGCGATGGGGGCCGGTGCGACGAGAGTCACCGTCCAGGTCGAGTGCCGCAGCGAATCGTGAACCCGAACGGCCACCCCGTCATTGTGGCGACCCGCCCGGCCATCGAGGCGACCGGTGCCACCGTCGTGGCACCATCCGAAGCCGGGGCCCTCGACGTGCCGGTCGAATGGGAGGGCGAGGTCGTCGCCTATGTGCGGGTCGGTTCGCTCGCCGACGCGCTGGGCAATCTGGTGACACGGATCGAAGAGGAGCTCGGTGCTCCACTCCCGGAACTCGACCGCACGGGCAAACAGGTTGCAGTTCGGTTGCTCGACGAGCGCGGGGCCTTCCTCCTGCGGAGGTCGATCGAGGACATCGCCGACCTGATGGGTGTGAGCCGAATCACGATCTACAACTATCTGAATGCGATCCGAATATGAGGGCTCGAGTGTTCGGGGCGTACGATTTGACATTTCGTCAACGGAGGAGAATGCTACCGATCGCGGCTCCGTTGGAAGGTCGAGGTAAGCACCCGGTGGAACTGAGATGAGTGTCAACCTCAGTCACCAGCAGCGGCGGATCCTGGCGTACAGCATCCCCGTCCTCGCGGTCTTCGCTGCACTCCTCTTCGGCGCGATCATGCTGGTTCTGCTCGGCGCCAACCCGATCGAGGGCTACTCCGAGATGTTCGTCGGGGCCTTCGGATCCGGCAACGCGCTGATCGCGACGATCCTCAAGGCGACTCCGCTCCTGTTCGTCGGTACCGGCATCGTGATCGCGTTCCGTGCGAACGTCATCAACATCGGCGCCGAGGGCCAGATGGTGCTCGGCGGCCTCTTCGCCACCATGGCGGCTCTCTACCTCCCGGACCTCCCTGCGATCATCATGGTTCCGGTGATTCTGCTGGCGGGCCTCGCCGGCGGCGCCCTCTGGGGTTGGATCCCCGGCATGCTCAAGGCGTACTACCGGGTCAACGAGATCCTCAGCACGATCATGCTGAACATCGTCGCCGTGCAGTTGATGAGCTATCTGCTACGTGGTCCGCTCATCGACCCCGCCGAGATCGAGAAGGGCACCCGGATCCCGCAGACCGAGCGCCTCATGGAGTCCGCCGACCTGCCCATCATCTTCGGCGACCGATTCCACATCGGGCCGATCCTTGCCGTCCTCTGCGCCATCGCTACCTACTACCTGCTGTGGCGGACACCCCTCGGCTACCGCCTCCGAGCCGTCGGTCTCAGCGAGCACGCCGCCCGCTACGCCGGCATCCCGGTGCGCAGGACGATCGCTCTCGCCCTAACGATGTCGGGCGCACTCGCCGGTCTTGCCGGCGCGGTCCTGGTGTTCGGCAGCGAGAGCCACCGCATGGTGACCGACGGTTCCACGATGGGGTTCACGGGGAGCGCCGGCTTCAACGGCATCGTCGCCGCTCTGCTTGGTGGCCTCCATCCCCTCTGGACGATTCCGGCGTCGTTCCTCTTCGGTGGTCTCATCGTCGGTGGCCAGGCACTGCAGCGTGCCGTGCAGGTTCCTTCAGCGCTCATCGTTGCGCTGAACGGTCTGGTCGTCATCTTCGTCGTCGCGGCTGATCGCTACCGGGTGAAACTCCTCACGACCGACGGTCGCGATGAGGAGATTGCTGACGACGGCAGCATGCCCCTCGATGACGACGATTCGGCGCTCGGTTCGGTGTATGACGCCGCGCCCAGAGGGACTGAATCATATGGTCAGGACGAGTTCGGGGAGGATCCCCGATGAGTGAGGTATTCACCACCGCCGTGATGGTCGCCGTACTCGCTTCCGCCATCCGCCTCGCGGTTCCGCTTCTGCTGGCCGCGCTTGGTGAGACCTTCGGACAGCGAAGCGGTGTCCTCAACCTCGGCGTCGACGGCATCATGCTTCTCGGCGCCTTCACCGGCTACTACGCCGTGCTCAAGACCGACAACGTCTGGCTCGGACTGCTCGCCGGAGCGATCGTTGGTCTGATCCTCGGCCTCGCCTCGGCGGTGATTGCGGTGACGCTCAAGGCCGAGCAAGGGATCAGCGGCATCGGCGTCTTCCTGTTCGGCCTCGGGATGAGCGACCTGCTGTTCCAGAAGCTCGTCGGCACACCGATCCCGATCAGTCAGTTCCCGCAACTGGACATCCCGCTACTCTCAGATATCCCGTACATCGGGGAGATCTTCTTCCAGCACAGCCTCGTCATCTATCTCGCGTTCCTGTCGATCCCGGTCGCGACATTCGTCATCAACCGCACGACATTCGGCATGAAGATCCGGGCTGTCGGCGAATACCCGGACGCCGCCGACACACTCGGTGTGAGCGTCGCCGGCGTGCGCTATGCAACCGAGATCATCGGCGGCACTCTGGCCGGTATCGCCGGCGCCGTGCTGGCCATCACGCTGGGAATCTTCCAGCAGAACCTCACAAACGGCGCCGGATTCATCGCCATTGCACTCGTCTACTTCGGTGCATGGCGCCCGACGGGCATCATGCTCGGCGCACTTCTTTTTGGTTTCGTCAACGCGCTGGTGCTGGAGCTGAAGACACAGGAGATCATTCCGAGAGATCTTTCCAACATCGCGTCGATGGCACCTGCAATCATCACCATCTTGGCTCTGGTTCTTGTGGCCCGTCGCTTCCGTGCGCCGTCCGCTCTGACCAAGCCATTCACAAGAGGGAAGTAAGTGGCCGTCTACAGCGGCCAACAGTCAAGGAGGAAGCAGTGAAGAGAAGAAGTATCACGCTGATCGTGCTGATTGCAGCGTTGGCGCTGGTTGGCGCCGCTTGCAGCAGCGACGACGTCGGCGGGGACGATTTCAAGGTTGCGGTCATCGCGCCGTCCGCATCGAACGACCTGGCATTCACCCAGTCGATGGTTGATGCCGCGAACAAGCTGGTGGAAGACGGAGTCATCGGCGAGGTCGCCGTCACCGACGGTACGTTCGTGGTCGAAGACGCCGCGGTCGCCATCCGCGACTACGCCGCGGAGGGCTACAACCTGGTGATCGCACACGGTTCCCAGTACGGAGGTTCACTCCAGGAGATCGCACCGGACTTCCCGGAAGTCTCCTTCGCCTGGGGCACGGCCGCCGACACCTTCGGCCTCCCGAACGTCTTCTCGTATGAAGCCGCGTCGGATCAGGGTGGACGAGTCATGGGAATCATGGCTGCGGCCCTTTCGCAGTCGGACAACGTCGGCATCGTGGGACCGATCGAGGTCGGCGACGCGAAGCTCTACGTCGACGGATTCGAAGCCGGCGTGCTCATCCAGAAGCCGGGTGCCACGGTCAACATCAACTACATCGACTCGTTCAGCGACGTTGCGCTGGCTTCCGAGGCAGCGCAGTCGCTCATCAGCGCCGGTGCGGACGTGCTGTCCGGCACCGCCCAGATGACGGTCGGCGCGGTCGGCGTTGCCAAGACCGAAGGCGTGGCGTGGTTCGGCACCCAGTCGAATCAGACGAGCCTTGCCCCGGAGATCGTGGTTGCATCCCAGGTCTATCACTGGGAGCACATGCTCGAAGAGATGATCGGCAAGATCGGTGACGGCACGCTCGGTGGTGAGCTCTACAAGATCACCTTCGCGAACGAAGGACTGGTCATCGAGTTCAACGACGACTACCCGCTGCCGGACGATGTGAAGCAGCTCGGCGAGGACGCCATCAAGGTCTTCGAAGACGAGGGCTGAGTAGGAACAAGGCCGGTCGGGGGATCGATGGATCCCCCGACCGGCCGAACAGGAGTGATGCGTGACGGTTAGCCCGATGCTCGAGATGCGGGGAATCACCAAACGGTTCCCGGGTGTGATCGCGAACAGCGACGTCGACTTCGACCTGTACGCGGGTGAGGTCCACGCGCTGCTCGGAGAGAACGGCGCAGGCAAGAGCACGCTCATGAAGGTCCTCTACGGGTTGTATCCGCCCGACGAGGGGACCATCACGATCGACGGTGAACTGGTGACGATCGACAGCCCGAACGCTGCGATCGACCTCGGGGTCGGCATGATCCACCAGCACTTCATGCTGGTCCCCACGCTGACTGTTGCCGAGAACGTGGCACTGGGCCTGCCGTCGAGCCGCGGCTTCATCACCGACCTCGACGTTGTCTCGAAGCGCATCGTTGAGTTGGCCGGCCAATACGGGCTCGAGGTCGATCCATCGGCTCTCGTGTGGCAGCTCTCGGTCGGTGAGCGACAGCGGGTCGAGATTATCAAGGCTCTCTATCGCGAGGCCCAACTGCTCATCCTCGACGAGCCGACCGCGGTGCTGACGCCGCAAGAGGTCGATCAGCTGTTTGTCACGCTCCGTCAGCTCACGGCCGACGGTCGCGGCCTGATCTTCATCTCGCACAAGCTGCACGAGGTCTTGGCCCTGAGTGATCGTATCACGGTACTGCGCCACGGTGCGGTGACCGGTGAGGTTCCGACCGAAGGCGCCACCCGCGAGAGCCTCGCCAATATGATGGTTGGTCGGCAGGTGAAGCTGAGTCCCGACCGATTGCCGGCTGAGCCGGGCGACGTCGCGCTCGAGATTCGGGACTTGACGGTTATGGGTGACCGCGGTCTCGTCGCCGTTGACGGCCTGAGCCTCGACGTCCGCAAGGGCGAGATCCTCGGAATCGCTGGCGTATCCGGCAACGGTCAGCGCGAGATGGCCGAGACGATCGCCGGCCTGCGCGAAGCCAAGGACGGCACCATCAAGATCGAGGGAACGGATGTCACGAACGCGCTGCCGCTGAAGGTCAGGCAGGCCGGACTCGCCTACGTTCCGGAGGAGCGTATGCGAGAAGGCGCCATCGCCGACTTCACCGTGTGGGAGAACCTGCTGCTCATCGACTACGCAAGTTCTGACTATCTGAAGGCCGGCCTGTTCGACTTTGGGAAGATCAAGGATCATTCCAACGAGTTGGTGGAGTCCTTCGACATTCGCACGCCGTCGATCGAGACCTCATGCGGAAGTCTCTCGGGTGGAAACATCCAGAAAGTCATCATGGCCAGGGAGCTGTCATCTTCTCCGGTTGTGCTGGTGGCATCGCAACCGACCCGCGGCGTCGACATCGGCGCGGCCGAGTACATCCACCGTCGCCTGATCGACAAGCGCAACAAGCTGACCGACGCTGAGTTCATCCAGCAGAAACTGATCGAGCACCGCACCGCGATGACGGCCGTATTGATGATCTCGGAGGATCTTGACGAGATCTTCGGTTTGTCGGATCGGATTGCGGTGATGTACGAAGGCAAGATCATCGGCATCGTCGATCCAGAGGCGGCGACCCGCGAGGAAGTCGGCCTGATGATGGCGGGCGTCGCCAAGGCCGAGCCGGCCTGACCGAACGGTCCTTCGCACCGGCGTGTTCATCGTGCGGTGCCTCTACGCTGGCTCCTGATGGCCTACTCGCGTGAAGATATCGACCGGGTTCGGGAACGCACCGATCTCGTGGAACTCGCCTCCGAGGTGACCCGGGTCAAGCGCTCGGGACGCTCGGTGATGGCCGTCTGCCCGTTCCACTCCGAGAAGACCCCATCGCTCTCCATCGATCCGGCCCGGGGACTGTTCCACTGCTTCGGATGTGGCAAGAGCGGCGACGTGTTCGGCTGGGTCCAGGAGACACAAGGCCTCGGCTTCTCCGATGCACTCGAACTCCTCGCCAGGCGCGTGGGTGTCGCCCTGACCGTCGATCCGGAGGCGGCGAAGCACCGGGATCGGCGTGAACGGCTGATCGACGCCGTCGAGCGGTCGGTGGCGTTCTACCGCGACCGGCTCAAGGCCGGCAGCGACGCCGGCCACGCTCGCGGCTATCTGCGGAGTCGTGGCTACGACGCGGACGTCGTCGACCGGTTCCATCTCGGATACTCGCCCGAGGCCTGGGACACGCTGGTGAACCATCTGCGTGACGCCGGTGTGAAGGACGAGGCGATGACCGCCGCGGGTCTCGCATCCCGATCTCGCCGTGGCGGTCTCGTCGATCGTTTCCGGAATCGGCTCATGTTCCCGATCTACGACGTACGAGGCGATGCGGTGGGATTCGGCGCCCGCCTCCTCGACGGCGATGGACCCAAGTACCTGAACTCCCCTGAGACCCCGATCTATCACAAATCTCGCCTGCTCTACGGGCTGAACTGGGCGAAGTCCCAGATCGTGCGCGCTGATGAGTCGGTCGTGGTCGAGGGCTATACCGACGTGATCGCATTCCACCTCGCAGACATGCCGGTCGCGGTTGCAACCTGCGGTACGGCCTTGGGGGAAGAGCATCTCGATCTGCTCCGTCGCTTCTCGAAGAAGGTCGTTCTCGCATTCGATGCCGACGAGGCGGGCGCAGGTGCCGCCGAGCGCGGTTTTGAGCGCTCCGTCCCCGGTGATCTCGACCTTCGTGTCGCGGTCCTTCCCGAGGGCCGGGACCCCGCCGATCTCGTCGCCGATGGCCAACTCGATGCGCTGAGGGCAGCCATCGACTCATCGGCACCCTTGCTGCAGTTCCGGATCGATCGGGAACTGGCCGGGTTCAACCTCGACGAACCTGAGGCCCGGGGACGCGCCGTGCGGGCTGCGGCGGCGCTCATTGCACTCCATCCCGACCCGGTTGTACGTCACGAATACGCGGTCCTCGTGACGCGTCGGACCGGTGTGGATGTCCCGACGGTCGAGTCTGCCCTCCGCGGTTCCGGTCGACCGGCCGCCGCCGCGCCGCCCCCGCTCGATGAGACGAGTTTGACCGGTCCGCAACGCACGGAGCGCGAGGTTCTCAGGCTGTTCCTGGCGAACGATACGGCGATCCGTTCGCTCGACGTCTCCGCCGATCTGTTTTCCGAACCAGCGTATCGCTCGGCATTCGAGGTGATCTCCGAACTGGTTGAGCCGCTCGAACCCGGGATCGTTCCCGACCTCGGCGCGACGATCGGCTCCGACGATCTACCGGAGGGCGCCTTGCTCCGATCGCTGGCGCTGCAGCAGCGGCCACTCGCCGAGGCTTCCGATGTGATGAAACGCCTCAAGCAGGAGGCGGTTGAGCGCCGAATTGAACAAGTGCAGGGCGAACTCGCCGCTGTCGACGCCGACGCCGACCCACAGGGGTATTCAGAACAGTTCGAACGCCTGATAGCGTTGCAGAACGAACGCAGGGAATTGCGGAGCAGGGAATGAACGAGATTGTCCGAATCGTGCTCGAGGAGCTGACGGCCAGGGGCCGCCAGCGCGGCTTCCTCGTCATGACCGAGGTCCAGCAGGAACTCGAAGAGGTCGGGGCTCCGGACGAGTCATTCGACGCCGTATTCCTGGCACTGCGAGAGGAACGCATTCCGATCCGCGAGGACTCCGCCAACAGCCTCGCTGCCACCAACCTCTCGAACGATGAACTCGTTCATGTGTCCGACCCGGTCCGCATGTACCTCCAGGAGATCGGCCGTTTCCCGCTGCTCACTCCGCAGCAGGAGGTCGAACTCGCCATGCAGGCCGAGGCTGGCACTCGCGCCGAGGAACAAATCGAGGAGGGATCGAAGCTTGCGCCCGCAGACCGGATCATCATCGAACGCACCGTCCGCAACGGGGACAAGGCCCGCAAACGACTGGTCGAAGCCAACCTGAGGCTCGTCGTCTCGATCGCCAAGAAATACATCGGGCGCGGCCTCAGCCTGCTCGACCTCATTCAGGAGGGCAACCTCGGACTGATCCGGGCCGTCGAGAAGTTCGACTACCGGAAGGGTTTCAAGTTCTCGACCTACGCAACGTGGTGGATCCGCCAGGCGGTGACGCGAGCACTCGCCGACCAGGCTCGCACCATCCGGGTGCCCGTCCACATGGTCGAGACGATCAACAAGCTCGCGCGCACGCAACGCACACTCATGCAGGAACTCGGCCGGGATCCGACGATCGAGGAGATCGCCGAGGAACTCGAACTCGATCCGGACAAGGTCACCGAACTCCGCCGCATCGCCCAGGACCCGGTGTCGCTGGAGACGCCACTCGGCGAAGAGGACGATTCGACGCTTGGTGACTTCGTCGAAGACACGGATGCGGAGATCCCGATTGATGTCGCGGCGTTCCATCTACTCCAGAGCTACCTGAGTCTGGCCCTTGAAGCCCTGAATGACCGCGAACGCGATGTGCTCGTCATGCGCTTCGGTCTCGCCGACGGCAAGGTTCGCACGCTCGAAGAGGTCGGTGACCACTTCCACGTCACCAGGGAGCGCATCCGTCAAATCGAGACCAAGGCGCTCGCAAAGCTACGCCAGCCGGCCCGCGCACGGAAGCTCGAGGGCTACCTCGAAGGCGCTTGATCGGGGTCCGTCTGGCACACCACGTGGGATGTCATCGTGGTCGTAAACGAGCGTGATGTGGCCGAGGGTCGTATCGCCTGAACACGCCGGCACATGCCTGCGCAGCAGCCGATGTCGTGATCACGGCGACGGGCAGGGCCGACGCGGTGAGTCTCGATCTGATCTCCCGGATGCCCGATGGCCTCGTCCTCGCGAATGCCAGGCATGTCGAGACCGAGATCGACACCCATCGACCCGATCACGAAGCGCCGGGTGTCGAGTTGGCTCCCTCGCTGGAGCGTCACGATCTCCCCAATGGCCGCTCCGTGTTCGTGCTCGCTGATGGACGGATCTTCGATCTCACTGCGGAGGGCGGTATCGGCAAGCCGATCGAAGCCATGGATCGCGGCCTCACCTTGCAGGCCAGGTCCCTCGCAGCACTCGTCGACCCACGTTCGACCTCCACCCCGGCCCCCAACCCGTGCCTGACGTTGTGAACACCAGCACCGCAACGGCCATCCTCGAAGCGATGGGCCAATTCGGTAGCTGAGTAGCGGAGTCGCCGTTCGCCAGATTCTGGTTGCCGAGCAACGGTTTCTGTCACACCCGGTGGATCGGTTGCGGGTATGGGACACCAGGATTTCGCCACCGACGCGATCGAGCAGAGGCTGCTTGACGACGAGGCCGCGATCGCCCGACATCGGGCCTCACAGATGTCGCTGTTGCGTGAACTCGATCGGCGTCAGGTCGCGACGCGTGACGGGCATCGGTCCCTCAAGGAGTGGGCTACCGGCCGGATGGACCTCGCACCCGAGATGGCAGCGATGCTCGTCACCACCGCGCGGCGCCTCGAAGACCTCCCCGATGTCGACGCTGCGGTCGCCTCCGGCGAGATCGGCTTCGACCGGGCCGTTGCGATCAGCAGGCTCGCGGGTCGTGACGATGCGTTGGATCTGCTCGCCGAGGCGGCCGGGTATGACATTGCGGGCGTCCGGGCCTTGGCGGCGAAGCGGCGTCGTATGAGCCGTCTTGACGAGATCCGAGCCTTCGAGGAACGCTACGTGTCGATCCAACCGAACCTCGACGAATCCTCGTGGCGCCTCACCGGACAGGTGCCCGGCTTCGCGGGTTGCACCATCGTCGCAGCCCTCGAGACCCGCGGCGACACCTTCCCCTACGGAGCCGACGTCACACCGGCACGCACCACAAGGAACGCCGACGCGTTGTGGTCGATCAGCCACGACGCCGTCACCGGAAGCGACGGAGCGTCGATTGATGCGTCGACACCGGTCCTCACCGTGTTCGTCGACACCACCGAAGCCGCAGCCACGAACGGTCAGGCTGGTGTCACCCTCGAAACCGGCCCCCGGGTCGGAGCGAACGCGATCGAAGCGATCCTGTGCACCGGCGTTGTTGAAGTGACCTCCCGGACCCGGGACGGACAACCCCTCGCGTTGGGCCGCCGGACACGGGTGATCCCACCCCGACTGCGACGATTCATCCTGCATCGCGACGGCGGCACCTGCACCGTTGCGGGCTGTGTGAGCAGGTACCGCCTGCAGGCGCATCACATGGTTCCGTGGTCCCACAATGGCCGGACCGATCCGGAGAACCTGACGACGCTGTGCTGGTTCCACCACCAGGTGATGATCCACGGCCACGGACACCGCATCGACCCCGACTCGCCACCCCAACGAAGACGACTCCTCAACCCCAGAATCCACGCACCCCCCGCCCGAACCCGATCGAGTACGGCGTAGACAACTCTTCGCCTCTCCCACACAGTGTGAGAGGCGCGAGCACCGGCCGCCAGGCCGGAGCGCAGCGGAGAGGGCCTCTGGGAGTCCGAACCACCAAGACGAGACCAGCCGAGTATTCCAACCAGCAACCAGCAACCAGCAACCGGCAACCGGCGACTCGCTCCAGGCTGCTCGGCCCCTATGTCTTCGTCGAGCCGTTCGATTCGGCGCGCTCTTTGATCTTGTCGCTCGCTGTGACCAAACCCTGGCCGGCGGCACGGCGGACCTTGGCCGTGGAGCGATCTGCGGTCGCGGTGATCTTCCGGACCTTTTCGTTGCTGCGGACGGAGTCGTACGCGCCCTTGAGTTGGTCGTACCGTTCGCGGCCGGCGCGCGCGCCGAACACGAACCCGATACCAAGACCGACGGCGAGGCCTGTTCTGAACTTCATGGCAGTGATTGTCCCACATCGGGTGCGGTGTTGGTCCGCAGGGGAGTTGGTGTTGCCCTCTGGTATTCTTCGCGCCGCCCGCCTCCTCGGCAGGCGCCTTCCGGGGTAGCTCAATCGGCAGAGCAGCGGACTGTTAATCCGTTTGTTGGGAGTTCGAGTCTCCCCCCCGGAGCCATCGGATCTGAATTGACTCAACACATCACGAGCGTGGTTCGCCGAGGGCGCTGCCCGATGAACGCCTACGGATGCGGCCGTTGCGGCGGCACCCCTGCGACAATCATGCTCACCCGCTACGGGAGACTCTCTTGATGTCCGGCAATGCTACGTTCGAAATGACCGACACCGCTCTCGTGTCGATTGCCCACGTCGACGCCCCTGAGGTCGTTACCTCCGCCCAGTTTGATGAGATTCTTGCGGACACGTTTCGCGCGTGGGTGCTCAGCCGGGTCTGCTCGAGAGTCTGGCCGGCATTCGCGAACGCCGGTGGTGGCCCGAGGGGTACCTGTTCACGGACGGCGCGGCAGCAGCAGGAGCGAAAGCGATCGCGTCCGCTGGAATCCGTGTCGAAGAGATCGGATTGTTGATCGACACGTCGGTCTGCCGCGACCGACTCGAACCCTCGTCGGCAGTCACCGTTCACCACACCCTCGACCTCCCAAGCTCGTGCCTCAGCTTCGACCTCTCCAACGCCTGCCTCGGCTTCGTGAACGCTCTGCAAGTGGCCGGCAACATGATCGACAGCGGTCAGATCAACTATGCGTTGATCGTCGACGGTGAGGGGAGCCGGGTCCTGCAGGAGACAACACTCGCCCGCCTCTCCGGACCCGACACGACGATGGGCGATATCTTCGCCGAATTCGCCTCGCTCACCCTCGGATCCGGGGCCGCAGCAGCGGTCGTCGGTCGCTTCTCCGACAACCCCGGGAGCCATCAGGTGATTGGTGGGATGGCTCGCGCCGACACGAGCCACCACAAGCTCTGCGTCGGCAGTCTCGACAAGATGCAGACCGACACGAGGGCCCTGCTCGAAGCCGGACTGCAGGTGTCCAAGCTGGCATGGGGTGATGCCGAGGAGAACGGCTACCTCGACGCCGACCGCTACATCTTCCACCAGATCTCTCAGGTGCACACGAATATGCTGTGCGAACGACTCGGGATCGACATCGAGAAGGTCCCTCTCACGTTTCCGTTCCTCGGCAACGTCGGTCCGGCATCGATTCCGATCACGCTCTCCATGGAGGCCGAGAACCTCAAGGCCGGCGACCAGGTGCTGCTGATGGGGATCGGTTCGGGCATCAACACGTCGGTGATGGAACTGCGCTGGTGACGGCCGGCTCTGTGGCGTCTGCCACACTGCCACTGCCCGGCCTCCCCGGACTCCAACCGGAATGGTCTCGACTGGTCGAGACTCCGAGACTCGACGGCGTCGGGAGAACGTGGCATCTTCTCGACAATCAGATCACCGATCCCGCGGTCACCCTGCTGTGCGTTCACGGGAACCCCACGTGGTCGTATCTTTGGCGTGACCTGGTATCCCAAGCACCCGATGACGTTCGAGTCGTTGCGGTCGACCAACTCGACATGGGGTATTCGGAGCGGACCGGCACGGTTCGGCGTCTCCAGCAGCGGATCGATGATCTCTCTGCCCTCACCGACGAACTCCACCTCACGGGTCCGGTTGTGACCGTCGCCCACGACTGGGGCGGGCCGATCGCCCTCGGTTGGGCAGAGCAGCATCTCGAACAGGTGGCCGGCGTCGTCCTGACGAACACAGCAGTCCACCAACCCGCCGGTTCCCCGGCCCCCGGGCTGATTCGGATGGTTCGCGTGCCGGGGATCTTGAACACGGTGTGCGCAACAACCCCGACATTCGTTCGCGGGACGATGGCCCTGTCCCGGCCTCGCCCGGACCGTCCGATTCGAGAGGCCTACGAAGCCCCGCATCGCACTGCCGACCGTCGGGCCGCCATCGCCACGTTCGTCGAAGACATCCCGTTGAGTCCGGATCATCCGAGTGCGGAAACGCTGGATCGGGTCGCTGCAGGCCTCGACAACTTGAGCGAGACCCCGGCCCTTTTGCTGTGGGGGCCGTCCGACCCGGTGTTTTCGGACCTGTACCTCCGCGATTTCATGGCCCGTCTGCCACACGCCGATGTTCACCGATTCGTCGGAGCCAGCCACCTGGTACCTGAAGATGCCGACATCGCCCCCGTGGTGTACGAATGGATCGAGCAGATCGGTCGCACGGTGCTGCCTCCAGAGCCGGGGAACGATCGTGCTCCTCTGTGGGGGGCGCTCGCCGACCGCTCGGAAGACGCTGCGATCGCCATCGTCGAGATGGGATCCGACGGGCCCGAGGCGGTGGTCACCTTCGCCGAACTCGACGCCGATGTGAACCGCGTCGCAGCGGGCCTGGCCGACCTTGGCGTCGACAAAGGTGATCGGGTTGCCCTCCTCGTGCCACCCGGCATCGACGTAGCGGTCTGCGTGTACGCCTGTTGGCGGCTTGGGGCCGTTGTGGTCGTGGCCGATGCCGGTCTTGGAGTACGTGGCATGACACGGGCGTTGACGAGCGCCAACCCTGCATATCTCATCGGCATTCCGCGTGCGCTCGCTGCCGCCCGCACGCTGCGCTGGCCGGGCGTCCGCATCTCATCGACGCCGATGGCACAGCTACAGCGACGGATGCTGGGAGTCACGACAACGCTCGACGAAATCCGCGAACGTGGCAACGGGCGACCCTTGCCGCCGCCGCCCGGCCCATCCGACGAGGCCGCGATCGGATTCACCTCGGGCGCCACCGGCCCGGCAAAAGGCGTCGCCTACCGACACCACCAGATGCAGGCCCAGCGAGATGCTCTCGTCGAACTGTTCGATATCGGTCCAGACGACCGACTCGTCGCCGCGTTCGGTCCGTTCGCGCTCTACGGCCCGGCAATGGGGATCTCGTCCGTGGTCCCCGACATGGAAGTGACGTCGCCCGGGAGCCTGACGGCGGACGCGCTTGCCGCCGCCGTCCGATCTGTTGATGCGACCCTGATCTTCGCCTCGCCGGCGGCGCTGAAGAACGTAGTCGCGACGGCGGATGAGATGACCGAGAACGACGCATCGTCCATGAAAGACGTCCGATTGCTCATGTCGGCAGGGGCCCCGGTGCCGGCCGCCGTGCTCCAGTCCGTCGGCAAGCTCCTTCCTGCTGCCGAAGCCCACACGCCGTACGGCATGACCGAAGTGCTCCCAGTAGCGGACATCAGCCTGGCCGGCATCGAAGCCGCAGGGGACGGCGACGGCGTGTGCGTCGGCTACCCGCTTCCGTCCGTAGAGATCGCGATCGATCCGCTCTCCTCGCCCGAGGCGACGAGCAGTGGGATGACGGTTGCACCCGGTGTCGTGGGGGAGGTGTGCATCCGCGCCCCACATATGCGAGACGGATACGACAAGCTCTGGATGACGGAGCACACAGCGTCGCAGCCCGAGGGGTGGCACCGGAGCGGAGACGTAGGCCACCTCGACGAGCAGGGCCGATTGTGGATCGCGGGCCGGATGGGCCATATCGTGACGACGTCCGAAGGGCCGGTGACGCCCATCGGCATCGAGCACGCGATCGAGAATGCCCCGGAGGTGGAGCACGCTGCCGTGGTTGGGGTCGGGCCCGAAGGGATGCAACAGGTCGTCGTGGTCGCCGTACCGGCGGAAGGCAAGGTGCGTCCGGGCCTCGCCGACGAGACCCTCTCCGACATCGTGCGCGGCCACGCCCCCGAGGTTGACATCGCCGCCGTCCTGGTGACGTCCCGGCTCCCGGTCGACAAACGCCACAACTCCAAGATCAACCGCACGCGGATCGCCCGGTGGGCGGAGCGGGCACTCGCTGGTGGGAGAGTCGGACGCATATGAGGGTGCTCGTCACCGGAGCGACGAGCTTGCTCGGCGGAGCGGTCGTCGAACGCCTCGTGGCCCGCGGCGATGACGTGTCGGTGTTTCAGCGCCGCTCCGGACCCTCAGGGCTGTCAGAACACCTCGGCGACGTCGCGGACCGTGATGCCGTCGATCGGGCGGTCCATGGCGCTACCGCCGTCATCCACCTTGCAGCCCGTGTGGGCGTGACCGGGCCATGGTCCGAATACGAGGCAGCCAACATCGTGGGAACCCAGAACGTCGTTGGGGCGGCGCAGGCGTCCGGCGTTCGCCGTTTCGTGTATGTCTCGTCTCCGTCGGTCGCCCACCACGGCGCGTCGCTCGTGGGGGCGCCGGCCGGTCCCGCCGATCCTGACCGTGCCCGTGGCAACTACGCGAGGAGCAAGGCACAGGGCGAACTGATCGCCCTCGATGCTGACTCGCCGGACCTTGCGGCGGTCGCCATCCGACCCCACCTCGTGTGGGGGCCCGGCGACACTCAACTCATCGGCCGTATCGTCGAGCGCGCACGAGCAGGCCGGCTGCCGACCGTCGGAACTGGTGCCGCTCTGATCGACACGACCTATGTCGAAAACGCGGCCGACGCGCTCGTGGCCGCGCTCGACCGAGCCCCCGAGATCGGTGGACGCGCCCTCGTTGTGACCAATGGGCAACCGCGTCCCGTTCGTGAGATCCTGAACCGCATCGTGCTCGCGGCGGGCCTGGAGCCGTCCCGCGTGCGAATCCCATATCGCATCGCCTGGGGTGGCGGTTTGATCGCGGAGCGGATCTGGGAGCGGCGGGGGAGCGACAGAGATCCGCCGATGACCAGCTTTCTCGCCGAGCAACTGGGCACGGCGCACTGGTTCGATCAGCGCGAGACCCGCGAGGTGCTGCGTTGGAGTCCCGCAGTCACGCTTGCTGACGGATTCGATCGCCTCGCCGCGTGGTTCTCGTCCATTCCGCCGACGGCCGGCGACATCACCTGACCCTTGGTTCGTCGACCGAAGCGATCAAGGGTGGTCTTGCAGGTCCGGCCTGCACGCTTCAGAGACTCAGCTCAACTCCCAAGATTGTGACTGCCGACACAAACGGATGGAACCACGTGCGCTGCGCCGCTCAAGGCTGCCGCGCGGGTTGGAAGCTTCGGGCCATAGGGAATGGAGCGACAGCCAACGAACGGACCGAGGGGGGTCAAAGGATGTGATCACGAAAGCACGGCAGCTGGGGCATGGGGCCGAGCATCCTCCCGGTCGGCATCGCTCCGGCAGCGGCTGCTTGCCGGGCCTCAGGTTCCGGCGCCGAAACGCCGATAGAAACCTACCTATGAGGGGACCACGCCCGCACCCGGCGGGCAGGAACGCGCGATGATCGACAGTGACGGCATAGCCGCCTTGGTAGATGACCATGGCCCCTCGAGCCCGGAGCACGGGCTCTTGCGAATCGGCGGTATGTGGCGGATCTGGCAGGTCTTCCGCATCGTGGTGTGCCTCGTGCTCATCATCTGCGGACTGGGCCTGGCGGCTGTGTGGGGATGGAACGGTGGATTCGTCGTGGCAGCTCTGGCGGCCATTGCGCTCATTGGCGCAGTCCTACGCTACGTGTCGCCGGCCAGGTCCCCGCTCCCCTCATTCCTCTTGGACTTCACCCTCATCGGCGTGGCACTCGTTGTTGTGGACGTTGCACCGGCGGGAATCGGTGCTGCCCTCCTCTACATGATGGCGATTCCTTTGGTGTTCCTACCGTGGCGCCGCGCGTTGCCGGTGGTGGCCTACGGCCTCGCTTGGTCGCTGATCGGTCTGCGCGCCGGGTCGATCTGGGGCCCATCGACCAGCGTTCCTGAGATCGTGGTGACCAGCATTGCCGTCGTCGCCTTCGGCGGACTCACGTTGGCACTTCTCGGGGTCATGTCGTTTCGACTCGAGAGTGCCCACAGGGACGGTGAACGCCGCGCTCGAATGGAGGAGGTCCTCGCTCGATGTGGGAGGGTTCTCCTCGCCAACCCGGAGGAGCGAGCCATCGATGCGGCGCTGGCAGCTCTGCTTGATGTGGCGCCGGTTCAGAGCATCTTCGTTGACGTGAACTACGAGGAGCCGGCGGTCGGGCTATGCGCGCGGGTTTCCCACGAAGCCACGCGAACCGGTATCGAGGCGTTCGCAGGCCAGGAGATCTGGTTCGACGAAGTTGACCCTGACCGGATGATCTATGCGGAGTTCGCCTACAACGATCTCCCGGATCTTCGGGATTCGCTGGCGAAGGGCGAAGCAGCGACGGTGCACACGGTGGATCTCGTGGGTCGCGCCCGCGAAATCTATGAGCAAGACGGCCGTAAATCCGAGCTGAACATCCCCATCACGATCAATGGCGAGTGGGTCGGTTCGCTTGGGCTCGCAGACTATGTCGTCGATCGGCATTGGGGCCCGGACGATCTCGGTGTGCTCCAGACTGCGGCGGCGATGATCGGATCGTTCTGGGAGCGCGGCCGGGCGATCCGCGACCTCGAAGAAATCGTCAAGTCCAAGGACCAGTTCCTCGCCTCGATCAGTCATGAGATTCGGACGCCTCTGACCGCCGTGCTCGGATTCTCGGAGGTACTTCGAGATGAGGCCGTTGGCCTAGGGCCGGGGGGCGCAGAAATGGTGGGCTTCGTTGTTCAGCAGGCTCGCGAGATGGCTGACATCGTCGAGGATCTGTTGGTCGCAGCCCGTGCAGATATCGACGCGCTGTCGGTCGTTCGGGTTGCTGTGCCGTTGGAGCGAGAGGTGCGGGCTGTGATCGCAGCTCGAGGGCGGAGTAAGGCGCCGGATGTCGTTGTTGAAGATGCGGATGTCATCGCCACCGGTGATCCGATACGGATCCGCCAGATCATTAGGTGCCTCGTCAGCAACGCCTCCCGATACGGCGGTGAGGAGCTTCGAGTGCGCGTTCGGCGAACGGATGAGAGGGCCATTCTGACGGTCTCGGACAATGGATCGGGTGTCCCACCTGGGCATGAGCAAGACATCTTCGAGGCGTTTCACCGTGCGAAGACCGACGACGGTACGACTCAGGCAATTGGCCTCGGGCTGTTTGTCTCGCACCATCTCGCCGGACTGATGGACGGATCTCTCTCCTACTACCGGGAAAGCGATTGGACGACATTCGAGCTGGATCTCCCTGCGGCGAGCCGACCGCGCCCCACGGTCCGGACTGCGATCCCGACGGGTGCGACCGAGCGGTCGGTTCTCGCGACCGGTTCCTGGTTGGTTCCGTTGCAGTAGACCTTGTGTGTGATGGCCTGCCGGGCGAGGCTAGGAGCGCTCCAGGATCACAACCGGGATGATCTCCCGGGCCGTCTGTCGCTCGTACTCTGCGAATTGCGGCCAGTCCTGTTTCTGGCGATTCCAGATGTCGTGGTGTTCCTCACCGTCGGCGATGCGGGCGGTCACGCGAACCGACTCGGATCCGATCTCGACCTTGGTCTCGGCGTTCGCTGCCACGTTGTAGAACCAGTCCGGGTTCGAGTTCGCTCCCGCTTTGGAGGCAAACACGGCATAGCCGTTCGGGATGGTCTGATACATCAGGGGCGTCACTCGCTGGGTCCCGGTGCGGGCCCCGGCGTGGTGGAGGAGCAGGAGTGGTGCGCCTTCGAACATGCCGCCGACTTTGCCGTTGTTGGCCCTGAATTCGTCGGTGATTTGCTGGTTCCAATCGCTCACGGCGTTGCGCTCCTCGCGTTGACGGCTCTCGTGAGGTGATCAACCGCCGGATCGGGTGTTCTGTTCCGGGGCGCCTCAGCCCTCGCCTGCCGAGGCGCGCATCCGATGACGGACAAACGGGTAGTCTCAGCCGAACTGTGCCGAGACGAGCGCCCGTCGAGAGTGGTGGCGAGTGAACATCCGATCTCTGTTCCGAAGAGAGACGCTGAAGAGCGATGCGGTCGCGGGCGTCGTGCTCGGCGTCGAGAGTGTCCCGGATGGACTCGCGGGCGGCCTCCTCGCCGGGGTCAATCCCGTCTACGGCCTCTACGGGTACATGGTCGGCACCGTTACCGGTGCGCTGTTCACGAGTTCGTCGTTCATGGCGGTGCAGGCGACCGGGGCGATGGCGATTGTCGTCGCCGATGTGTCCGTCATCCACACGGCAGAGGATCCGGGTCGGGCCCTCTTCACCTTGTCGATCCTCACTGGGATCGTGATGCTCATCGCCGGCTTGCTGAAGCTTGGCTCGATCCTGCGTTTCGTGTCGAACGCGGTGATGGTCGGCTTCATCAACGCCGTTGGCGTGAATATCGTCCTCGGACAACTCGATGACTTCACCGGGTATGAGGCGGAAGGCGGGAATCGCGTCGTGCGGGCCTTCGACCTCTTGTTCAACTTCGGCAAGGTGCACTGGCCGACGCTGGCCATTGGCGTCGCCACGATCGCGCTGATCCTGCTCCTCGAACGCACGAAGCTCGGACCGCTCGGCCTGGTGGTGGCGATCATCCTCACCTCTGCGGTGACGTGGGCGATCACCGCCAATTCCGACGTTGTGATCGCGACGCTCAACGACATTGCCGATATCCCGAGTTCGCTCCCGCTCCCGATGCTGCCCGACCTGAGCCTCGTGTTTGTCCTGATTGTTCCCGCGCTCTCGCTTGCGTTCGTTGGCCTCGTCCAGGGCGCCGGGATCTCCGCGAATTTTCCGAACCCCGATGGAACATACCCGAAAGCATCCCGAGACTTCATCGGTCAGGGCGCGGCGAACGTGGCCTCTGGCTTCTTGCAGGGGATGCCGGTCGGCGGATCGATGTCAGCGAGTTCGCTGGTCAAGACGGCGGGAGCCAGATCGCGCCTCGCACTGATGATCGCGAGCGTTGTGATGGCGATCGTGATTCTCGTGTTCGGCGATCTCGTCGGGTACATCGCGATGCCGGCGCTCGCCGGACTGCTGATGACCGTCGGCTACCGAACGGTGAAACCGGCCGACATCAAGGCGATCTGGAAGACCGGCGCCATGCAAGCGACCGTGATGGTGGTCACGTTCGTGCTGACCATGATCATCCCGCTGCAATACGCGGTGCTCGTTGGTGTCGGCATCTCGATGATCCTGTTCATCATCAACCAGTCGAACCAGGTGGTCATCAAGCAGTGGGTCATGGAAGACGGTCGCCTCCGCGAGACCGACCGGCCCGAAGAGGTTCCTCCCGGAGAAGTCATCATCTTGCAGCCCTATGGGAGCCTGTTCTTCGCTTCGGCACCGGTGTTTGAGGACAAGCTCCCCGATGTGACTCCCGAAACACGGGGTTCCGTCGTGATCCTGCGGCTCCGCGGCCGGAGCGACCTGGGGTCGACCTTCATGGACGTCCTGGATAAGTACGGACGAGCTCTGAAGGACCAGGGGAACGAGTTGATGCTCGTCTCGGCAGACGAGAACATGCACGAACAATTGCAGGTCGCCGGTGTTGCTGATCTCGTGGGGGAGCAGAACGTGTTCACCTCGGACGAGTGGGTCGGGCAGACCCTGCGGACGGCATACGACCAGGCGGTCGGCTGGGTCGATGAACACCCGAACGACGAGGCTGCTCCAGCGGATCCCACCCCGTCCGACTTCCTACCCTCCGATCCCGAGGACGAAGCGCCGCCGAGTTAGGCCACGCTCCGCCGGGCTAATCTGAGTGGTCGGCAAGCGAGGAGGAATGCGATGCACATACCCGATGGTGTGATCGGCCCCGGCGTGAGCGCGGCCGCAGGTGTCGTTGCCGCCGGTGGGTTCGGTGTCGCTGTCTCTCGTGCCCGGAGATACCTGACCGACCGACTCGTGCCGCTGGCAGCGCTCGTGACCGCGTTCGTGTTTGCCGGCCAGATGATCAACTTTCCCGTGCTGCCCGGAATGTCGGGTCATCTGATCGGCGGTGTGCTCGCCGCCGTGCTGGTCGGCCCGTGGGCCGGCTTCCTCGTGATCGCAATCGTGCTCATGATCCAGGCGTTCCTGTTCGCCGACGGAGGGCTCACGGCGCTCGGACTCAACATCGTCAACATGGCGTTGATCGGTGGAGTCGTTGGCTACGGCGTGTATCGCGTGGTGTTCCGCTTTGCGGGTTCCCGGCCTGACCGGGTCGCGTTGTCTGCCGGGATTGCCGCATTCGTGTCGGTTCCGCTCGCGGGAATGGGGTTCGTTTTTGAGTTCGCGCTTGGTGGCACGGCTGAGAGTCTCTCGATCGCGGCGATCCTCGCCGCGATGCTCGGGACACACCTCCTGATCGGGATCGGTGAGGGCTTCATCACGTTCTTCGTCGTCGGTGCGGTGATGAAAGCCCGGCCGGACCTGGTCTACGGTTCTCCGACCTTCTCCGGCCGCAGAACCGAGGAGTTGATGTCATGAGCCGTCGTGCCCTCGGCTTGTTCGCTCTCGGTCTGCTGATCACGGTGTTTGTTGCTGTCGTTCTCTCGCAGTTTGCGTCCTCCGAACCGGACGGTCTCGAGTACGTGGCCGAGGACCAGGGCTTCGCGAACACGGCAGAAGATCACGATCTCGCAGACGCACCGCTTGCCGACTACGGCGAGAATCTGGAGTCCAGTGGTGCGATCTCGACCGGCGTCGCCGGGTTCATCGGAGTGATCGCGGCCCTGGGAGTCGGGTTCGGCTTGTTCTGGCTGATTCGGGCCCCGAATACCGACTCGCCGCGCCGGACGTCGTGAGCGGGAGCCACGTCCACGCGCTCTATCGCCATGGGGACTCGCCGTTGCACCGCGCCGCTCCTCAAGTGAAGATCGTCGCCGCATTCGGGCTCGTGTTCGTGATCGCCCTCACGCCACGGACTGCGATCTGGGCTTTCGCAGTGTATGGGGTGATCGTCGCAGGGTTGATTGCGGTCGCGAACCTGTCCATCGCGTTCATCGCACGGCGCGCGATCGTTCTGATTCCGTTCCTGGTCGTCGCCTTGCTCTTTCCGATCATCGGATCGGGCGAGCGCGTCGAGGTATTCGGCATCCCACTGTCGGAGCAGGGGTTGTGGGACATGTGGAACGTGTTTGCCAAGGCGGGCCTGGGGTTCCTCGTCGCGGTCGTCCTGGCGGCGACCACCGCGATTGCCGACCTCCTTCGCGGCCTCGATGCGCTCCACATGCCGCGGATCGTCACGTCGATCATCGGATTCGCGGTGCGATACATCGATATCGTCGGAGCGGATTTCGGTCGGATGCGGGTCGCCCTCGCATCTCGGGGCTACCAGGGGCGATCGATCGCTACGTGGCGTGTCTACGCAAGGACCGTCGGGTCGGTGTTCGTGCGCACCTATGAGCGAGGGGAGCGCGTCTATCTTGCGATGCTGTCGCGCGTCTACAACGGGACCATGCCGTCTGCAGGGGCCGTTGCCGTTCCCGGCGTCCAGTGGGCGGCCGCTGCGGCGCTCGTCGGCTCGGCGGCGATCGTCATGGTCGCATCCAGGGGTTTGGCGTGAGTACGCCCGTGATCGAGATTGGGGGGCTCAGCTATCACTACCCGGACGGCACCGTTGCCCTTGAAGATGTGGACCTCCACATCCACCAGGGTGAGCGGGTTGCCCTGCTCGGGCCAAACGGTGCCGGCAAGACGACGCTGATCCTCCACATGAACGGCATCTACCTGCCGCAGACGGGGACGGTTGCCGTCTCCGGGTATCCGGTGACCGACGACAACCTGGTCGACATCCGCAGGAGGGTCGGGATCGTCTTCCAGGATCCAGACGACCAACTGTTCATGCCGACGGTGCGTGAAGATGTCGGCTTCGGTCCGGCCAACCTCGGCCTCACCGGAACCGACCTCGATGACCGGGTCAACCAGGCGCTTGCTGCCGTGGAGGTGAGTGATCTGGCCGATCGCCCGCCCAACCATCTGTCGTATGGCCAGAAGCGCAGGGTGGCGATCGCCGGGGTTATGGCGATGCAGCCCGAGATACTCGTGCTCGACGAGCCGACGTCGAACCTTGATCCGGCGAGCCGCAAGGATCTGACGGTGATCCTCGACAGCCTCGAGGTGACGCAACTGATCGTGACCCACGACCTGCTGTACGCGCTCGAGGTCTGCGAACGATCCGTGATCATCGACGCAGGACGGATTGTGGCCGACGGAACCACCCTCGACGTGCTTGGCGATCCGGAATTGCTCGCCGAACATCGGCTTGGCCTGCCTGCCGGCCTCCGCATTGACGACGTGGCGACACCGTGACCGGGCAGCCCCTGGAGCGAGGCGAAGGAGCCGAGGCGCTCACCGGCCGGATGTGGGAGGTCGCCATACCGCTGCACTCGCCGTTCACGAACGCTTCCGGCACGGTCGTGAACCGTCGTGTGGTCATCGTGTCGATCAGCGACGGAGCCTTGACCGGGTGGGGCGAGGCGGCACCCTATCCGGGGATCACTCCCGACACGGTCGATGACGCCTGGGACACGCTCGGGCGTGGGGCTGTGCTCGCTCCTTCAGCGGCTGCCGCCGTCGACGAAGCGCTGACCGATCTCGAAGCTCGGCGTGCCGCACGGTCCCTGTGGAAGAGCATCGGTGGGTCTCGGCGGTTCGTTCCAACATCGATTGCGGTTGGCCTGGACGAGGATCCGGTAGCACGGGTGGAGGTGACGGGCGCCGCCGGCGTGAAGCTCAAGATTCGGCCGGGCGACGACGCGAGCCGCGTGGCGGTGGTGCGAGAGGCGTTGCCGGACCTGTCGATCGGGGTCGATGCCAACGGCTCCTACCAGTGGGACGACCGGGCAGCGCTCCTTCGACTCGACGAGTACGGGATCGACTACATCGAGCAGCCGTTCCCGACAGATGACCTTGCGTCACATACCCGGCTCCGGGATGAGATCGTCGCCGCGGTGGCCCTGGACGAGTCGATCGCCTCGATCTCGTCTGCGATCGGTGCGATCGAGGCCGGCGCCGCAGATCTGCTGGTGGTGAAACCGGCCCGACTGGGCATGACCGCGGCGCGGGTCATCCACGACATCGCCCTCGCTGCCGGCCTCCGTATCAAGGCCTCCGGGCTGGTCGAGACCGCCATCGGGAGGGCTCACACGCTGGCGATTGCGACGCTGCCGGCGGCTGTCTACTCAGATGTCGCTGCACCGGCGTGGTACCTGGATGGCGGTATCGATGCTGACGAGCCGGCCGTCGTGGGAGACCGCGTGGAGCTCTCGGATCGGCCAGGGATGGGGTTCGACCCGGACCCCAACGCGTTCGAGCGCTACGTCGTCCGCGAGGCAGTCCTCGACTCGAGGATCTGGGATTGAACGACCCTGCCAACCGGGCCGTCGGCGTCGAACAGTTCGGAGTCTGCGGAGCCGATCCCTGTTGCGTGCTGGCGAGCGCGGCGAACGCATCCCGAGCCACGCCCCGGTCGGAAGGCGGTGCAGCGTCAGGCTGACATCCGGGTTTCTGTAGAACCAGTCGCGGCCGTCGAGCGCCATTGCGTTGCCGTTCCCGACATCGGAGAGCGTCGCCGTCTGAACAAGTGGTGTCGTTGGCTCGTGCTCGACGACCGGCACGACCAGCCGGACCCATGACAGTCCCTCGCCGAGCGTGAAGAACGAGTCGTTGACCGTTCGAGCCTCGATGGCATGGCTGTGGAACCGTTCCTGATCGGTGACGTCAAACCCGAAGCGGCCCCACGAGATCGCCTCGGCCTCATCGAGTCCGGGAGGAGGGGCCCAGGAGTCGACCGGATCCGGGATTGGCACGTCGCTCGTCCGAATCTTCAGACCCGAGGCCCGGGCCACGGGTTGACCGGCTGCAACGAGCACGGCGTCGACGACCTGGATTCGGCGCCCATCCCGGGTCACCGTCGTGTCGACGAGCAGCGGTAGGTCGACTGGGACACCGCGGAAGAGGTCTACGGTCAGCCGCACGACCTGCATCGGAACGGCGCTCGGCGTTCGCTCGACCGCCCAGGCGAGCAATCCGACCGGCGGTCCACCGTGCTGTACGTCACCCGACCAGATACTCCGAGTGAGTCCGGTGGGGTGGAACAGTTCGCCGTCCGGGACATAGAGCGCGGTGGACATGCCAGAGACGCTAGTAGCGGAGGAGCAGAGGAAGGCGGTGACGATGCGGGCTCCGGTGCGTCGCCGTACTCAGCCAATCAGCTACGGTCACGAACTGGCCCCTTACTCCACCGGCAAGCCCAACCCCCGCGCGATGATCAGGCGTTGCATCTCGCTGGTGCCTTCGCCGATCTCGAGGACCTTCGCATCGCGATAGTGGCGGGCGACGAGGGTGTCATCGAGGAAGCCGGTGCCGCCAAAGACCTGCGTGGCGTTCCTGGTGGCCGTAACGGCTGACTCGGTGGCGTACAGCTTCGCTCGAGCCGCGGCGTGCTTGTAGGGCTGACCGGTGTCCTTGAGCCACGCTGCCTTGTAGGTGAGGAGGCGCGCTGCTTCGGCCATGACCTCGATATCGGCGATCTTGAACGCGATGCCCTGATACGAGCCGATCGGGCTGCCGAACGATGTCCGATCCCGGGCGTAGGCAACCGTCTCGTCGAGGCAGGCCTGGAGCACACCAACGGCGAGGGCGGCAATGGCGATCCTGCCGTCGTCGAGGGTGGAGAGGAACTGTCGGAACCCGTCGCCCCGTATGCCGAGAAGGTGGTCCTCAGGAACGCGGCAGTCGGCGAAGCTCAGGCCGTGGGTGTCGGATGCGTGCCAGCCCATCTTCTCGTACGACGGCTCGACCACGAACCCGGGGGTACCGGTAGGAACAATGATGGCGGAAACCTCGTCGGGACCGGTCCGGGCGGTCACCGTCACCAGGGATGTGATGGCGGTCCCTGAGTTGGTGATGAACGCTTTCGATCCGTTGATTACCCACTCACCATCAACGAGATCAGCCTTGGTCTGCGTCGCTCCCGCGTCGGATCCACCGGCCGCCTCCGTGAGGCCGAAGCCTGCGAGGGCGCGACCCGCAATGAGGTCGGGCAGCCACCGATCACGCTGAGCGTCGGTGCCGAATTCTGCGATCGGATTGATGCCCAGCCCTACGGCCGCCTCGAGAGTGATCGCAATCGACTGATCGACGCGTGCGAGTTCCTCGATGGCGATGCACAGCGTCGTGAAGTCGGATCCGGACCCCCCGTAGCGCTCGTGGAAGGGAAGCCCGAAGAGGCCCAGATCGCCCATCTTGCCGACTGCGTCGAGCGGGAACGATCCGGTGCGGTCCCACTCGCGTGCGTGGGGAGCGATCTCGGCATCGGCGAAGTCCTGCATGACCCTGCGGAACGCGACGTGCTCTTCCTTGAACTCCACCCGGCGGCCTCCCGATGCGCGTGGTGTGAGCCTATCTGGATACGGCCACGCGCGTCCCACTAGAGTCGCAGCATCGACCCAAGGGAGGGTTCATATGTGCTGTTTCTTCGCTGTGTTGGTGACGCTTGGTCCCCGCTTCGCGATCCTGATCTGGTGGCTGATGCAGCCCGCTCGCTGGGAAGCCGCGTTCTCGAGCTTCTTCTGGCCGTTCCTTGGATTCATCTTCGCTCCGTGGACCACGATGTCGTGGGTCACCGTGGCGCCTGGCGGAGTCACGGGCTTCGACTTCATCATCGTCGCCATGGGAATCTTCCTGGACATCGCCAGCTACGGGGCCAGCGAGTACGGACGCAGGGAGCGGTACGCCGCTGTCTAGGTCTGCAACCGATCGATCGGCTGACGCCTGATGGACACGGCCGTCGCGCTCGTCCAGAGCTACCTGTACATGAATGGGTACTTCACCGTCACGGAGTATCCGGTCCTCGAACTGATGGAGGACGGCGAGTACCGCACCGTCACCGACGTTGACGTGCTCGCCGTCCGCATCCCGGGTGCGGGACGCGGCGACGGTGAGGTTGGCGGGAGTTTCGTCGGCGTTGACCCGGACCTCGACGTCGACCTCGAGCGGATCGACCTGATCATCGCCGAGGTAAAGGAGGGCCGGGCCGACCTCAACGCGTCGGCACGCGATCCGAAGGTACTGCGTGCCGCCCTTGATCGGTTCGGGGCGCTTGGAGAGGAGCGTGTGGCGCGGGTGATCGCCGATCTGCTCGAAGACGGGGAAGCCGATCATCCGGACGGGCCGCGGGTCCGCCTCATGGCGTTCGGCGCCCGCCCGCCGACGCAACGCGACGCCTCGTACCGGTGGAGGCTCCACGGGGACCTCGTCGGGTTCATGTACCGAAGGATCGGCCAGAACTGGTCGGCAGCGCAGGCGATGCAGTCGAAGGACCCTGCGCTGTCGTTCATGCTGCTCTTGGAGAAGGCCGTTCGCGGAGAATCGAAGGGGAAGTAGGGGAGAGGTCAAACAGACTTCCGACCACACTCATGTTTCACGTCGTCCTGCATCGGCCGGAGATCCCCCCCAACACGGGGAACCTCATGCGGTTGTGCGTGAACACCGGGAATCGCCTTCACCTGATCCGCCCGCTCGGGTTCGATCTGGACGATGCGCGGTTGCGCCGGGCCGGTCTCGACTATCGCGAATACGCCGATGTCGAGGTGTACGACAGCCTGGAGGCGTTCCTCGACACGGTCCTGCCCGTTCGAGTTTTCGCATACACCCAGCACGCTGAGCGCCTCTACACGAATGTCTCATACGCGGATGGTGACGCCCTGATGTTCGGCAGCGAGTCGGACGGATTGCCGACCGAGGCCCTCGATCACCCAGTCGTCGAGGATCGGCTGCGCATTCCGATCGCCCCCGGTGGTCGGTCCCTGAATCTCGCGAACGCCGCGGCGATCGTCGTCTACGAAGCGTGGAGACAGTCCAATTTCGCGCAGAACCGGATCCCCGACCGCCCGTGATTCCCGCGCGCCGGGCGTGATCCGGTACCTTGGTGGTCGTGAAACACGTATTTCCGATCCGCGTCCGGTTCTACGAACTCGATCCCTATCGCCACGTCAACCACGCCGTCTACATCCAGTATTTCGAGGCGGCCCGCGTCGAGTTGCTACGCGAGGCCGGTCTGACCCTGCAGGGGATGATGGACGATGGCGTGATGATCGTCGTTACGGACATCGCGACGCGATTCATCCGCTCCGCTGGTGGGAACGACGACCTCGTCGTCGAGACCGAGGTGCTCGAGTTCAAGCGGGTCTCTTCCCGGTGGCGCCAGCAGCTCCTGCGCGACGGCGAAGTCATCGTTGAGCAAGAGCTCGGCGCTGCGGTCACCAATCTCGATGGTCGTCCGATTCGTTTCCCCGAGCCGATGGTTGAGCATCTCCGTCCCTACCTCCTCGAATCGTGACGGTTGAGGCGATCGAAGCGGCGGCAGCGGTCGCCTGGCCTCCGACAGAGTCGACCACCATCGGCGAGTGGACGCTCGCAGCCGGCGACGGCTTCTCCCGTCGACGGAACTCGGCCGTACCGGCAGGTCCGGTGCCGGATGCTCTGGAGCGGCGTCTGTCAGACGTCTCGGAGTGGTATCGCGTGCGGGCCCTTCCGACGATCTTCCGGATCAACCCGACCTGTGATCCGGCGGTTGACGCTGTCCTCGCCGAGATCGGCTACTCCATCGACGCCCCGACGCTCGTGATGCGGCGGGCAACAGCGCCGAGCGGAGCGGTTGGGGACGTGCTCGAGTCCCCGGTCGCGACCGACGGCTGGATCTCGGCGGAGATGGGCGCTCTGGGCATTGATCCATCACAGGCCGGTCCCTGGCTCGCGACGTTGGCGAAGATCCCCGGCCCCGCAGTGTTCGTCAGCCCGGCAGTGGCGGGGCTTCCGGTCGGCGCGGGCCTCGGGGTCGTGGTGGGCGATCATCTCGGCGTGTTCGAGGTCGTGGTCGATCCGGCCCACCGGAGGCGGGGCCATGCCACCCGCATGATGGCTGCGCTCCATGCATTCGGCGCTCGCTCGGGAGCGAGGACCGCCTTTCTCCAAGTCCTCGAGAATGACGAACGGGCGATCGCCCTGTACCGGTCGCTCGGGTACGAAGTGTCTCACCGGTACTGGTACCGGCGATCTGATACGTGAGCGGCCGCTCCGCGTCCGCTGAGCGCTAGTTGCTCGCGTTCTGCGACGGCAGGTTCGGAATCAGCCAACTCAGCAGCGCGTCTTCGCTCCTGGTCTGCAGCGTCGCCTTCCCCGGTCCGGTGAGATCCACCACCAGCCCTTCGCCGCCGAAGATGGTGCTCTTCCACCCGGCAACCTTGCGGACCTTGAAGTCCATGCCCTCCGTGAATGTGACGAGGTGCCCGGTATCGAAGGTGAAGCGTTCGCCCGGGCCGAGCGTGATCTCCTCGATCGCTCCATACGACGAGACGACGAGCGTCCCCATTCCGTGGACCTTCAACATGACGAGGCCTTCGCTAGCGAAGAACGTCTTTGCTCCGCTCCACTTCGTATCGATGTTGAGCGACGGCGACGACGCAATGTAGCTACCGCTCTGGACCATCAGCGACTCACCGGTCAACTCAAGGACCTTCATGTCGCCGGGGAGAGCTGGGGCAACGTAGATCGTCCCGCCGGTTGCCGGCGCCGAGAACGTGTTGAGGAAGAAACTCTCTTTGCCGAACGTCGCGCGGCCGAGCGACTTCAGGAAACCGCCACGGGCCTTCGTCTGGAGTTCGAGGTCCGATGACATCGCGACCATGGCGCCGGCCTCGACGACGATATCCTCTCCAGGATCCAGGGCCACCTTGGCGGTGGCGAATGCTGGCCGGTAGTCGACTTCGATCTTCATGATGCTCCTCTCGTACGGATGACATCGACCATACCGGGCGCGGCCCGGATCATGGGTCAACCTGAAGCCTCCGGTTCGCTACGCTCGCGTCCGCAGGTGGGGGAGTGAGGGCCCGTAGCTCAGTTGGTTAGAGCAGGCGACTCATAATCGCTTGGCCGCAGGTTCGAGTCCTGCCGGGCCCACAATCGGTTGCGTGTACTTCCGTCGAGACCTATCCGGGCTCGACGTCGTGCCGTGTGGGGTTTCAGCTTCATTCTGCCTGGCGGCGTGTTTCCCCGGGTGTCGGTGGGTGTGGTCCGGGTGTGGCTTCGGTGGTCGTTGAAGGTTCGAGTCCTGCCGGGCCCACAATCGGTTGCGTGTACTTCCGTCGAGACCTATCCGGGCTCGACGTCGTGCCGTGTGGGGTTTCAGCTTCATTCTGCCTGGCGGCGTGTTTCCCCGGGTGTCGGTGGGTGTGGTCCGGGTGTGGCTTCGGTGGTCGTTGAAGGTTCGAGTCCTGCCGGGCCCACAATCGGTTGCGTGTACTTCCGTCGAGACCTATCCGGGCTCGACGTCGTGCCGTGTGGGGTTTCAGCTTCATTCTGCCTGGCGGCGTTGTTCCCGGTGTGTCGGTTGGTGTGGTCCGGCTGACGATGGACCGGGAGGAGCCGGAGCTAGGCTCCGGTGATGAGCTTGCGATGGCAGTCGATCGTTGTCGACACCATCGATCCCGTTTCGCTGGGTCGGTGGTGGGCAGACCTCCTCGGCTGGCGCATCACCTCCGAAGACGCCGACGAACTCGTCATCGAACCGCCGGTGGGTTCACCCGAGGATGGCACGTCTCCCGACCTCCTGTTCGGACGGGTACCCGAGAACAAACACATCAAGAACCGACTCCACATCGACCTTCGCCCTGACGATCAGGAGCGCGAGGTCGCCCGAGCGGAAGCGCTCGGAGCGTCGCGAATCAACGTCGGGCAGGCCGACGACGTGACGTGGGTGGTGCTCGCTGACCCCGAAGGCAATGAGTTCTGCATTCTGCAGGCACTGGCCCCCGACGAAACGCCCTAGGTCAACAGTCCGTTGTCGATCGACAGCCGTCGGAACTCGGTGGGGCTGTCGGCATGCGCAAAGGGGCGGGACCGGCCGTCGTCCAGGGCGGAGAGGTGGGCCGCCTCCACAAAGACCTGGGCTCCCAGCACCTCGTTCTGGGTGACCCCGAACGGTTCGCCCGCCTCGACCGCATCCCGGAACGCCGTGTGCGCCCGCTCATACGTCGCGTGGAAGCGAGGCTGGAACTCCGCGTAGTCACCCTCGAGAGTCGTCATGTGGAACGTCCTCGACGCCGGGTGGAGTTCACCGTTCGCGGTCCACAGTTCCACGGGGATCGGGCCGGGGTAGCCGGAGAACCGGCCAACGTGGATGGTGCCTTCGGTGCCGATCAGGTAGGTCTCGTTGTTGTAGCCGGAGGCGTGGGTTCGGCTCAGATCGAGGCGACCGATGGTGCCGGACGGTGTCGTGAAGCCGACGAAGGCCGTGTTGCCTCCTTCGTCGACAGGGCTGTCGTAGTGCTTGGCGTTGAACATGCGAGCCCAGACCTCATCCGGATACTCGCCGAGCAACCAGAGGGCCTCGTCGGCGACGTGGATCCCCATGTCGATGATGAGACCGCGGCTCGTGTAGGTCGGCGGGGGAGGGAACTGATCACGAAGAATCGAGCGGATCTCGCGAACCGGACCGATCAATCCATCGTCCATCAGCCGTTTGGCGTGGAGCAGCGCCTCGTCGAATCGCCGTTGGAGACCGATCTGGATGAGCGTCCGGTCGGTCCCGACGGCCTCAACGAAGTCGAAGGCCTCCGGCAGATCGGAGGTGAGCGGCTTCTCCAGATACACGGGAATTCCGGCTTCGACGAACGGCCGGGCATCGCGTGCATGGTCCTTGGTGTGCGACGAGATGATGACCGCGTCGAGATCCACGCCGGCGATCATCTTCCGCGGATCGGTGAACGTTGGAATTGCCGGCTCGCCGAGAACCCGGGTCGCTTCCTCCGCCGCGGCGAGTACCTCATCGCCAATTGCGACGATCGCGTGACCCTGATCCTTGACGATCTGCCCGTGTACCCGGCCGATGCGTCCCACTCCGAACAACCCGTACTTGAACTGCTTCGTCATGGAAGTACCCTTCCCAAGCTTGCAGTGATGCTCTGTGAAGCGATGCTACCAACGGCAATCTCCGCCACTACCAGAACGCGCAGCCGGCGTCGCGGTCCGGCCGTAGGATTGGGCGCCATGAGGAACGCACTAGAAGAGGCGCAGAGAATGGGAGCGGATGGCCCGACCGTGGCGGCTGCCACATTGGTGAGCGTCGACGGGTCGGTGCCGCGCCGCTCGGAGGCCCGTCTGCTGGTCTCGTCCAACGGGGCGACGTCAGGGTCGGTGAGCTTCGGGTGTGTCGAAGCCGATGTCGCCGCCCATGCCGAAGCGGTCCTCGAGAGTGGAGAGCCGCGCCTCGTGTCGTACGGCCTGAGCGACGAAGACGCCTTCGGGCTCGGTCTCACCTGCGGTGGAGCGATGGAGGTGTTCATCGAGCCATGGACGAGCCTCGCCGCGGACCTGGGCGGAGCGCTCGATCCGGCGTTCTCGGGCGTGATGGCGACCGTCATTGCCGGACCCGGTCGAGGAGGCCATGCGCTGTTCAACAGCGACTCCGGCATCTGGTCGGGCGATCTGTCGCCGATCCACAGTGACGAGCTCGCTGCCGACGTCGAGCCCACCATCGCGGGGGAGAAGGCCCGCATCGTGGAGGTCGGAGGCTCGCGCATCTACCTCGAACCCGTGGTCGCGCCACCGAGGCTGCTCATTTACGGTGCCGGCCACACGGCCCAGGCACTCTGCGCGGCCGCAAGCGCCATCGGTTTCCGGGTGATCGTGGCCGATCACCGGCCCGGGCTTGCGGACTCCGATCAGTATCCAAATGCGGCCGAGGTGCTCGTCGGTTGGCCGGCCGACATCGTGCCGCTCGTGTCACCGGACGACCGCACCTATGCCGTCTGTCTCGCCCACAACGCGGAAGTCGAAGATGTACTCCTCCCGTTGCTCGCCGACGCCGGAGCGTGTTACATCGGCGTACTCGGGAGCCGCCGGAACCACGCGGCCCGCAAGCAGCGTCTCGTCGCGGCAGGCATGCCGCCAGAACACACAGAGCTGCTCCGCGGTCCGGTCGGACTCGGCATCGGCGCTCTTACCCCGGAGGAGATCGCCGTCTCCATCGTGGCCGAACTCGTCACGGTGCGGCGCGATCACCCTTTCGACTGAGCGGCCACACCGCTGGGCTCGTCGACAGGCCGTTGTGGCGCGCTCTGGCGCCCATTCGATCTAGAGTCCTCCGTACGAATCGCCGCGCGCTGCGGCGATTCGGAGACTGATACAAGGAACACCGAAGGGAGAGCCAATGGCTCGGAACAGATGGACGTTCATGGTCGCGCTGATGATGGTGCTCGCGATGGTCGCGGCAGCATGCAGCAGCGACGATGGTGGCGACGAGACGACCACGACGGCGGCAGGCGGCGACGAGACGACGACTACCGCCGCCATGGAAGAAGGTGAAGAGTTCAAGGTCGCGTTTGTGCACGTCGGCCCGACGGCTGACAAGGGGTGGTCATGGGCCCACGATCAAGGCGCCCAGTACCTCGAAGCCAACATGCCAGGCGCCGTGATCACGACGCTCGAGAGCATCCCCGAAGGACCGGACTCGCAGCGTGTGTTTGAGGACCTTGCGGCGGACGGCAACGTGTTGATCTTCGGTACGTCGTTTGGCTATATGGACCCGATGCTCGCGGCAGCGGAGAACTTCCCGGACGTTGCGTTCATGCACGCGACCGGGTACAAGACCTCCGACAACATGGGCAACTACTTCGGCGCTGCCGAAGAGGGTCGCTACCTTTCCGGCATGGCTGCCGGTGCGCGTTCCGAGAGCGGCAAGATCGGGTACGTGGCGGCGTTCCCGATCCCCGAGGTGCTCCGCGGCATCAACGCGTTCACGCTCGGTGCTCGCGAGGTCAATCCTGACGCCACCGTGCAGGTCATCTGGACGTCGACCTGGTTCGACCCACCCGTTGAAGGTGACGCCGCGCAAGCGCTGCTCGATGCAGGCGTCGACGTGATCGCGATGCACCAGGACTCGTCGGCACCGGGCCAGGCGGCCGAGACCGCCGGCGCTGGTTGGGTTGGCTACAACACCGACATGTCCGAGTTCGCCCCGAATGGTTGGCTCACTGCTGCTGTCTGGGATTGGGGCCCGTACTACCTGGCCACCGCGGAAGCGGTCAAGGGTGGCACGTGGGCGCCGGATGCATTCTACGGCAACATGGCGGACGGCATGGTCAACATTGCACCGCTCGGGCCATCGGTCTCTGACGAGACGGCGGCGCTCATCGAGACGCGAAAGGGCGAGATCATCGCCGGGACGTTCTCGGTCCTGCCGGATCCGATCGTCAACCAGGATGGCGTCGAGCAACCGCTCGGTGACATCTTCAGCATGGACTACTTCGTAGAAGGCGTCATCGGCAGCCCAACCGGCTGATCGACGACCCAATCAAGTGGACGAGGGCCCCGCCTGTGCGGGGCCCTCGCCTGTTGTGACGGGCGCGGGCGGTGTGGCTAGGATGCCGGGATGCCAAACGCCGATCAGAGCAGCACGCCTCCCGCGGTAGAGCTTCGCAAGATCGACAAGTCGTTCTACGGTGTCCTGGCAAACGCCGATGTTGATTTCAACCTCGCTCGCGGCGAGGTCCACACACTGCTCGGCGAAAACGGCGCGGGGAAGTCGACCCTCTGCTCGGTCATGGCCGGGCTCTACCGGCCAGATTCAGGCGAGATGCTCATGGACGGAGAGCCGATCGTCCTGAAGTCGCCGAAGGCGGCCCTCGCCGCCGGCATCGGGATGGTCTACCAGCACTTTCGGCTGGTGTCGAACCTCACCGTTGCCGAGAACCTTGCGCTCGGAAATCCCGAAGTTGGGTTGCGCCTGTCGCAGAGCGAACTCGAGGACGAGGCCCGCGAACTCGGCGAGCGGTACGACTTTCCCGTCGACCCGTCGGCTCGGATCTGGCAGCTCTCGGTTGGCCAGCAGCAGCGCGTCGAAATCCTCAAGCTTCTCTACCGCGATGTCCGCATCCTGATTCTCGACGAACCGACCGCGGTGCTGACACCGCAGGAGGGGCAGGCGCTGTTCAGAGCGATGCGGACTTTGGCCGACGAGGGCCGTTCGCTGATCTTCGTGTCGCACAAGCTCCATGAGGTGAAGCAGGTCTCCGACCGAGTCACGGTCCTCCGCGAAGGCCGGGTCGTCGGCGCTGTCAACACGGCGGATGCCGAGCCGCGCGATCTCGCCCGCATGATGGTCGGCAAAGACCTCGTCCTCCCGACACGGGCGCCGAACGAATCAATCGGGGATCCCGTTCTCGTCGTTGACGACCTGAAGATCAAAGACGATCGTGGTCTCGATGCCGTCGACGGACTCTCGATCACGGTGAATTCCGGCGAGGTCGTCGGCATCGCCGGCGTCTCAGGCAACGGCCAACGTGAGCTTGCTCAGGGCATCGTCGGCCTGATGAAGGTCACGGGTGGAACCGTCCATCTCTCTGGGAAGGACATCACCGGCACGACCGTCCTCAAGTCAATCAAGGCCGGCATTGCATACGTGCCGCAGAGTCGCCTCGGAATGGGGCTTGCCCCAGGGCTCGACACGGACGACAACCTCGCTCTGAAGCAGTTCCGTGAACCGCCGTACTCCAACGGACCCATGCTCTCCCAGAAGGCATTCAAGACCAAGGGCGCCGAGCTGATCGAGGAGTTCGACGTGCGGGGTGTGCGTCCCGGCCTCCCGATCCGGCTGCTCTCAGGAGGAAATCTCCAGAAGGCGCTGATCGCGCGCGAAGTCACTCAGGATCACTGTGTGCTGATCGCCCGGTCCCCAACCCGAGGCCTCGACGTCGGAGCAACGGCCGTTGTGCGCGACCAGATCCTTGCTGAACGGGATCGAGGCATCGCCGTCCTGCTCATCTCTGAGGACCTCGACGAGTTGCTCGCTTTGTCAGACCGGTTGCTTGTGATCTACGAGGGGAGGATCGTCGGTGAGATGCCGGCGTCTGAAGCCACTGCCGAACGACTCGGATTGCTCATGTCTGGTCATAGCGAGGAGCAGTCCGCATGAGTCGTCGCTTCATCGTTGAACCGCGAGGCCTCGCACCCTGGTGGCTCAAGCTGCTCATTCCGATTGGATCCGTTGTCGCAGCGATGATCCTCGGAGCGGTGTTCCTTGCAATCACCGGCAACGACTGGGTCGAGGTCTACCAGAAGATGGCCGATGCAGCGTTTGGCTCGGGCCGTGGGTTCGCAGAGACGCTCGTATCCGCCACCCCCCTCATCCTCACCGGTGTCGCGGCCGCCATCGCCTTCAAGATGCTGGTCTGGAATATCGGTGGGGAGGGTCAGCTCATCTTTGGCGCCATCGTTGCCGCCGGCGTGGGGATCTGGCTCGCGGACTCGACTCCGCAAATCATCGCAGTCGTTGCGGTCGTCATCGCCGGAGCGATCGGTGGAGCCTTCTGGGCCTCGCTGGCTGCAGTGCCAAGGGTGTACCTCGGTACCAACGAGATCATCACGACGCTGATGCTGAACTTCATTGCCCTCAACCTCATGCAGTACCTCGTGCTCGGAAGCTCGAGCCCCTGGCGGGATCCCGAGGCGACCCAATTCCCGCAGGGCCGTCCCATCCTCGACGCCGGCCGCATCCCCGAGTTCTTCCACCGCCTCGACTGGGGTCTGTTCATCGCCATCGGCGTCGCGGTGATCGCCTGGTTTGTCATCAGCAAGACGCGCAGCGGATTCGAGTACCGCATCGTCGGCGACTCGTTTGACGCCGCTCGCTATGCAGGCATCAAGGTTCCGAGAAAGGTGCTCGGCACGTTCCTCTTCTCTGGAGCCGCGGCCGGACTCGCCGGTTCGATCCTGGTGGCGGGCATCCTCGGCAAGATGGATCCTCGGTCTCTCGATCTCGGTCTTGGATTCACGGGGATCATCGTCGCTGCGCTCGCTCGCCTCAATCCGATCGCGATCATCCCGGTCGCGATCCTGATGGGAGCGTTGAACAACGCCGGACCGGCGCTCCAGTCGATCGGTGTGCCATCGGCGACGGTGAAGATCCTCCAAGGTGCGATTCTGATCTTTGCCGTCGCAGGCGAGTTCCTGATCTCGAACCGGATTCACCGGCCCGATCCAATCGCCGGTGAGGCGAAGACAGAGCCAGAGGCACAGGCAGCATGAACGAATCCGTGCTCATGCTCACACTCATGGCCGGCATCGGCCTCGGGACGCCGCTCGTGTTCGGAACCGTTGGCGAGATCCTCACCGAGCGATCGGGCATCCTCAACCTTGGTGTTCAGGGCATGATGCTGTTCGGCGCGGTGATGGGGTTCTGGGCAACGTTCGTGTCCGGCAGCCTGTGGCTCGGTGTGCTCGCCGCCCTCCTGGCCGGGGCCGGCATGTCTCTGATCCACGCCTTCAATTCGATCACGCTGCGCGTGAGCCAGATCGTTTCGGGACTGGCACTGACCATCTTTGGAACGGGTGTCGCCGTATACATCGGCAAGGCCGGTTCGGATCCGCTGATCGGTCAACCGTCGAAAGCGGTGTTCGAGCCGATCTTCCCTGAGGCCATGACCGAGATTCCGATCGTTGGACCGCTCATCTTCGGTCACGACGCCCTCATCTACCTTTCGTGGATCATCGTCGCGGCTGCTAGCTACTACCTCTTCCACACCCGCCCGGGTCTGACGGTGCACGCCGTTGGCGAGGATCCCGCGAGTGCGGAAGCCGCGGGTGTCAACGTCTCCACTGTTCGCTACATCCACGTCATGCTCGGCGGAGCCCTCGCAGGGCTTGGTGGCGCCTACTTCTCGCTCGCTCTGGTGCCGTCATGGCAGGACAACCCGATCGGGCAGGCTGGGTGGATCGCGATCGCCCTTGTGATCCTGGCTTCGTGGCGTCCGTGGCGGGCACTCTGGGTCGCCTACCTCTTCGGAATCGCTGGACGACTCAACTTCACGTTCCAGACGCTCGAAATCAACGTGCCCGCGACCTTGCTCGACATGCTTCCATTCCTCCTCGCGATCATCGCGATGATTGTGCTCACCAGCGGCAAGCGGGCGAGGTTCCTCGGAGCGCCGGCAGCTCTCGGCATCCCCTACTTCCGGGAAGAGCGCTGACCCGGGCGTGTCCTGGATTCTCCTGACCAACGACGACGGCATCGACAGCCCTGCCCTCATCCCGTTCGCCGATGCTTTGAGGCGACTCGGGACGGTTCGCGTCGTCGTGCCTGATCAGGAGCGGAGTTGGGTCGGCAAGGCGATCACCCGAATCGGACCGATCGGCACAGCCGAGGTTGAACTCGAAGGCGAGGCAGCCTGGACCTGCACCGGGTATCCAGCCGATGCCGTGCAGATCGGCATCCACGGACTCTTCGATGAACCACCGGTGCTGGTCGTGTCCGGCATCAACATCGGCTACAACCATGGAGCCGGATTCCTGATGTCGTCGGGGACGATCGGCGCCGCCGTTGAAGGCTGGGTCTCCGGGGTTCCGTCGATTGCCGTGTCCACCGGCGCCAACGGAGACTGGTCGGCGTGGAAGCGCCGCGCCCTCGATCCGGCAGCGGCGGGAGACTGGGAACGCCTGGGATTGGTCGGTGCCGAACTCGTCAATGTGGTCGCGGACGCGGGTCTCCCGGACCTCGCCGATGTGGTGTCGATCAACGTCCCGTTCGACGCCACGCTCGACACGCCGCGGCACGTGACCACGATCGCACGGATCGGTTATGACCGGCTCTTCAGCGACGATGGCAATGGGGTGTATCGCCACGACTTCAACGGTCGACTCCTCGAATTCGAATCACTCGAAGGCACCGACATCGAGGCCGGGAGGGACGGTTGCATCTCGATCGCTCCAATTCGTATGCCTTCGGCCGCAACGGTTCCCGAGGACGTTCGAGAGCGAATCGAGGGCTGACGGGGCCAACGTCGTGGGGGAGGGGTCCTCCGACCCTGGTTTCGATCTCGATACTCAACCATCGTGCGGGGCAGCACCGATAGGTGCGCAACGCGCGAGGAGAGGACCTATGGGCATTCGGATCAAGCGGGCAGCAGTCCTCGGAGCTGGAGTGATGGGGCAGGGCATTGCCGCACATCTCGCCAACGCCGGGATTCCTTCGTATCTGTTCGACATCGCTCCCGGAGAACTCACGGAAGCGGAAGTCGCTGCGGGACTCTCGTTGGAGGACCGGAAGGTCCGCAACCGAATCGCCGACGCCGGTATTGCCGCCATGAAGAAGTCGAAACCGGCCCTGCTCTACCGGCCGGACCTCGCTGCGATGGTGACCCCCTGCAACTACGAGGATGACCTCGACAAGCTCGGCGAGTGCGACTGGATCGTCGAAGTCGTCGTCGAACGGATGGACATCAAGCAGCGTGTCTTCGCCATGGTCGACGAGCACCGGCGACCGGGCAGCGTCGTGTCATCGAACACGTCGGGTCTCTCCGCCGAGGCGATGGCCGAGGGTCGGAGCGACGACTTCCGCAGCCACTTCATGGTGACCCATTTCTTCAATCCGGTCCGCTACATGCGCCTCCTCGAGATGGTGCCGATCAGCGACACCGATCCCGGCGCGTTCGCCGACATGGCCGACTTCGGCGAGAACGTGCTCGGCAAGGGCGTCGTCTACTGCAAGGACACCCCGAACTTCATTGCCAACCGGATCGGCACGTTCGGCATGGCATCGGTATTCCACTGGATGAAGGAGTACGGCCTCGGTGTTGCCGAGGTCGATGTGGTGTTCGGGCCGGCGATGGGACGCCCGAAGTCTGCGGTGTTCCGCACCGTCGACATCGTCGGCCTCGACACCATGGCTCATGTGTTCGCGACGATCGGCGAGGGATGCCCCGACGACCCATGGCGAGACAGGTTCGTAGTTCCCGGTGAGATGCAGGCCCTGATTGCGGACGGTCGCCTCGGCGGCAAGACCGGCGCCGGGTTCTACAAGAAGGTGAGGGGGGAGCAGGGCAGCACGATCCTCAGTCTTGACCTCGACACGCTCGACTACGTCGATGCGGGCAAGCTCCGCCTTGCCTCGGTCGGCGCGGCCCGCAAGGTCGAGGATGTCGGCGCAAAGATCGGTGCGATGACGGCATTCGACGACGACCACGGGCGCTTTGCCTGGAAGGTCACCGCCGAGTCATGCATCTACGCGCTCGAACTCCTCGGCGAGATCGCCGACGACATCGTCAACGTCGACCGGGCCATGCGGTGGGGTTTCAACTACGAGCTCGGGCCCTTTGAGACGTGGGATGCCATCGGTGTCGCCGAATCCGTCGAGCGCATGCGTGCCGAGGGGATGGTCGTCCCCGAGGCCGTCGATCGGCTGATCGAAGTCGGCGAAGGCATCTGGTACGTCAAGCGCGACGGTGTCGCCCACTTCTGGGACGTCGGAGCCGAGGAGTACCTCCCGGTCCCGGTCTCCGAGGACGCGATCTTCCTCACAACGCTCGCCGAAGAGGGGAAGGTTCTCGCGGAGAGCGTCGGCGCAACGCTGTACGACATGGGCGACGGCGTCGGTTGCGTCGCCTTCCACACGAAGATGAACGCCATCGACAACACCATTCTTGAGGTCATCGCGACCGGGTGCGACATGGTCGACGCCGGTGGTCTCGTCGGGTTGGTGGTCGGAAACGAGGCGACCAACTTCTCCGTCGGTGCCAACGTGGGTCTCATCGGCATGCTGGCCATGTCACAGGACTGGGATCAGATCGATCAGGCGGTCCGTGTCATCCAGGACACGTTCATGCGGATGAAGTACTGCGACGGCCCCGTTGTGGTCGCACCGCGCGGCCTTGCCCTCGGCGGCGGCTGCGAAGCCGTGATGCACGGTGATTCCGTGCGGGCGGCCGCCGAGTCCTACATCGGCCTCGTCGAACTGGGGGTCGGTGTGATCCCCGCCGGCGGCGGCTGCAAGGAGATGGCATTCCGCTACTACGGGTCGGTACCGGAAGGTGTGAGGGTCGACTTATTCCCGTTCATGGAGAAGGCGTTCATGACGGTCGGTACCGCCACCGTGGCGACCAGCGCCGAGGAGGCCAAGTCGTACGGGTTCCTGCGCCGGACCGATCGGATCACGCTGAATCCCGACGCCGTTCTCGCCGATGCGAAGGCCGACGTCCTCGCCATGGTGCAGATGGGCTACCAGCCTCCGATCCCGCGCACGGTACCGGTTCCGGGGTCGACTGGGATCGCCGCTCTTAAGGTAGGTGTCCACGGGATGCGACAAGGCGGATACCTGAGCGAATACGACGAACACCTCGGCACCGTACTCGCCACCGTGTTGTGCGGGGGCGACGTTCCTGCGGGCACCATGCTCTCCGAGCAGGACTTCCTCGACCTGGAACGGGAGGCCTTTGTGGGCCTCTGCAAGGAGCAGAGAACAATCGAACGGATCCTGCACATGCTGGAGACCGGCAAACCGTTGCGGAACTGAGAAGGAGTAGACGCATGAGCACAGGAGTGGTGGTCACCCACGCACACCGCACGGCAGTCGGGAAGTCGGGTCGCGGAACATTGCGCGAGACGAGGCCGGACGAGCTGCTCGGTCAACTGATCGAGTCCTTCATGGAGCGGGTCCCAGAACTGGACCCGGGCAAGGTCGACGATGTGATTGTCGGTTGTGCCTTCCCCGAAGCGGAACAGGGCATGAACGTCGCCCGCATCGCGGCGCTACGAGCCGGCCTGCCCGTGTCGGTGCCCGGCATGACGCTGAACCGGTTCTGCAGCAGCGGGCTCCAATCGCTCGCCAGCGGGGCGGCCCAGATTGCGGCCGGATGGTCGCAGATCGTGATCACCGGCGGCGTCGAATCGATGTCGCTGGTCCCGATGGGAGGCCAGAAGCCTGCACCGAACCCCACGCTGGTCGAGACATTCCCCGCGTCCTACGACTCAATGGGCATCACGAGCGAGACGGTCGCCGAGCGCTACGACGTCAGCCGCGAGGACCAGGACGTGTTCGCCGTCGAGTCCAACCGGCGGGCAATCGCTGCGATCAAGGAAGGGCGGTTCAAGGACGAGATCATCCCGATCGAGATCAGCCTCGAGGGCAAGCAAGTTGTCTTCGACACCGATGAAGGCCCGCGCGAGAGCACCGTCGAGGGGCTGAGCAAGCTGCGGCCGGTCTTCAAGGTCGACGGTCGATCCACGGCAGGAAACTCATCTCAGACCTCCGATGGCGCCGCGATCGAGGTCCTCATGAGTCGAGAGGCGGCTGCCGAACTCGGGTTGACGCCACTCGCCGAACTCGTCACGTATCAGGTGGCAGGGGTGCACCCCGACGAGATGGGCATCGGTCCCACCGTGGCGATCCCCAAGGCGCTGGAGGCCGCCGATTTGTCGGTTGCCGACATCGGGTTGATCGAACTCAACGAAGCGTTCGCCAGCCAGGCGCTCTACTCAATCAGGAAGCTCGGACTCGATCCTGCGATCGTCAACGTCAACGGCGGTGCCATCGCACTCGGACACCCGCTCGGGTGCACCGGAGCGAAGCTCACCGCCACGCTGCTCCACGAGATGCAGCGCCGCGACGTCGAGTACGGCATCGTGAGTATGTGCATCGGTGGCGGCATGGGCGCCGCAGCGATCTTCAAACGAGATATCTAGGGCGTTGCCCCGCTGACGCGAGGCCTGTCCCTGCCTCTGTGGTCGCCCATCGAGGAGGGGACGGGATGCGGATCTGGATCGCCGGGTCCGTCGCCGTTGTCCTCGCTGGCGCGTGCTCTGACACGGCAACCGAACCGACGCCGGCGGACATCGCAACGGTGCGTGCTGAGGTCTTCTCAGCTGTCTGCCTTGAGGCGCATTGTCCGGGGATCCCGGTCCCGGCGCCCGATACGCTCCCCGACAACGTCTGAGAGGCGATGTCGAAGTCCTCGAGCGCGACGGCGACGGCTGTGCAGGCATCTTCGCAACCGTCGGCCACTTCCCGTCGGATACTTCGTGACCACGTCCGTCAGCTGATGGACCCCCTGTGTTTCGGCTGATCAGCGAGCCAGACATCGTCGTCGAGAACACCCTCACGCTTGCCCAGCCCAACGTCGGTCTGAACTCACACAATGGGCAGGTTGTGCAGCGCCGAATCTGGCAGCGCCGACGGAATCGCCATGAAGACCGCGAGGGGGAGCACGTTGACCAGAAGACGCATCTTCTTCATATGCCGATCGTATGGCACGCCGAGCGGTCCCGCAAGGCGCCACGGAGTTGCGGGCGCAGGCTCGGGTTCAACCGATTCAACGATCCGCAAACCACCCACCGATGAAGCATGGGGCCGCCAGATGTGCCGACGTGAGCGAGTGCCTTTGTGACCGCCGGGTGCGCCGTTGGATTGTCCTAGGCCGGAACTATGTTCTGGTTCATGTGGAAGAGGTTGCCGGGGTCGTATTTCGTCTTGACCTCGACGAGTCGGTCGTAGCTGGTTCCGTAGTTGGCTGCCGCTCGTCCCTGGTCGTCAGCTGCCATGAAGTTGATGTACCCGCCCTTCTCGGAATGCGGGGCCAACGCCGCGGCATAGTCGCGCACCCAGGCCGTGTTCGCTTCGTTGTCCGCCGGGTTCTCCCACATTCCGGCGATGACAGGGGCAAAAGATGCCTCACGATGCCCAAACGCAGTGGCATCGGATTCCACGCGGTGGCACGCCCCGTTGATTGGGTACAGGTGCACGGTGGACTGCATCGTGGGCACCAGTGGCCCGTATTCGAGATGAACATCAACGGCCGCGTCGGTGATCTCAACCGCATAGTTCGCCTTCCAGTAGTGCTGAAGACCCGCAGGCAACAGGGCATCAAACGCCGAGTTCATCGCGGGAAACGGGGCAGGGCCGACATGTTCGGCCACCACCGGAGCCACATCGCGGAACGGCTTGAGCACTCCCTCAGCCTCATCCATCGGTCCCGTCCAACACGAGACGATCATGCAGAACGTGTCGCCGTGACGATCCCCAGGAATGAACGGCAGCGGAGGAGCCACCTGCCAGCCGAAGAAGCCGCCGAACTGCTCGGGGGCATCGGCAATGAACTCCCGGTACAAGCTCAGGACGTCTCGTGCGGCTTCGACCTCGAAGAACATCGGCCCTCCGTAGATCATCCCCACCGGGTGGAGCCGGAACTCCAGATTGGTCAGGACCCCGAAGTTGCCTCCTCCTCCCCGGATGGCCCAAAAGAGGTCCGAGTTCTCCACCTCGTTGGCGTGGAGCAGTCTTCCGTCGGCAGTCACCACATCGGCAGAGATCAGGTTGTCGATAGACAAGCCGTGGGCCCGAGAGAGGTACCCGATGCCTCCGCCCAATGTGAGACCGGCAACGCCCGTCGTCGAGATGATGCCGCCCGGCGCAGCCAGGCCGAAAGCATGGGTGGCATGATCGAGATCACCCCACGTGGTTCCACCCTGGGCACGGGCCGTCTGGGTTTCGGGGTCGACGCGGATTCCCTTCATCTGCCCCAGGTCGACAACCACCCCGCCGTCGTTGGTGCCGAATCCGGGGACACTGTGCCCACCGCCCCTGATCGACAGGTCCAAGCCACTCTCAGCGGCGTAGCGCACACCAGCAATCACGTCGGCGTCGTCGACGGCTCCGATTACCACGGCAGGCCGCTTGTTGATCATGCCGTTGTAGACGAGGCGAGCCTCCTCGTACCCCACGTTCCCGTCTACAAGGACGGCGCCTCGTACCTGTTCTCGTAGCGAATCCATGGACATGCCCTATCCCTCCCCAGAGATCCGTTGCCTCAACCGAACCTACCCGCGACGACCGACGGCAGAGCACATTGTTCGGAGCACCGATCACCTTCACCAACGCAACGACCACCCGAAGTCGCAGGCAGGTCGGGAGACTGATCGGCAACGGGGCGCGACCGGCGGCGCACCCGATGGGGGGGAGGGTGTACGCCGCCGGCGCACCGAACTGCCCAACCATACGCTCACATACCAGACGCACCCGCTGATATCGCAGCAGCAAGATCTCCCCCTCTCGCTGACGCTGCGAACTACGGGTGCGTCACCAACGAACCTACACGACTCTGCACCAGACCGCCCGCCAATGCCTGCCTTTGCCGGCGGGGTCCGGGAGACAGAGATCTTCAACATCGCGCCACTCATGCCCGGAAACTCGAGGTTCGGAACCTCAACCACGACCTCGCGAGCATCGAGCGGCGAGCAAGGAACGCGCAGGGCTCCCTGGGATTCTTCTTTCCACACATCGGTTTCTGTCACACCCGTGAGATACGTTGTCGGTATGGATACGAAGAGCTCCACCACCGAGATACTCGAGCAGCAGTTGATCGAAGACGAAGCGGTCATTGCCCGGGCCCGTGGCCGGCAGATGACGGTGTTGCGGGAGCTCGATCGGCGGCAGGTGGCGTTGCGTGACGGTCACCGGTCCCTCAAGGAATGGGCCACCGGCAGGATGGATCTTGCTCCCGAGACCGCAGGTGTCCTCGTGTCAACTGCACGGCGCCTCGAAGACCTCCCCGATGTTGACGCCGCTGTCACAACTGGAGAGATCGGTTTCGACCGGGCCGTTGCGGTCGGCAGGCTTGCGGGGCGTGACGATGCATTGGACCTGTTGAGTGAGGCAGCGGATTATGACATCCAAGGTATCCGGGTCCTCGTAGTCCGGCGGCGGCGGATGTCTCGTCTTGATGAGATTCAGGCGTTCGAGGAACGGTACGTTTCGATCCAGCCGAACCTCGACGAATCAGCGTGGCGCCTGTCCGGGCAGTTGCCCGGCTGTGCGGGCCGCACCGTCGTCGCAGCCCTCGAAACACGCGGCGACACCTTCCCGTACGGGCAGGGTGTCACACCATCACGCACCACCAGGAACGCAGATGCCCTGTGGTCGATCACCCACGACGCCGTCGCCGGAAGCGACGGCGCGTCGATTGATGCGTCGACACCGGTACTCACCGTGTTCGTCGACGCCACCGAGGCTGCGCCAACCAACGGCACAACCGGCATCACCTTGGAGGCTGGTCCGCGCGTCGGTGCGAACGCAGTCGAAGCGATCCTGTGCAACGGCATTGTTGAAGTCATCGCGAGAACCCCGGGCGGACAACCCCTCGCCCTCGGACGCCGCAGCCGCGTGATCCCGCCAAGGCTGCGGCGGTTCGTCCTGCATCGCGACGGCGGACGATGCACAGTCTCGGGATGCACATCGCGGTACCGGCTCCAGGTCCATCACATCGTTCCCTGGTCCCACAACGGCCGAAGCGATTCGGAGAACCTGACCACCCTGTGCTGGTTCCACCACCACATCGTGATCCACGGCCAAGGCCACCGCATCGACCCATCCTCCCCACCCCAACGTCACCGATTGCTCCACCCAAGAATCCACGCACCTCCGGCCCGAGCCAGGGCGACCACCGGCCGCCAGGCCGGAGCGCAGCGGAGAGGCCAGCCTGCTCGGAGACCACCTCAAACCTGAGGATCGCACCAGAGCGCGCTGAACCCCATCCACCCGATCCCATCCCCCAGGCAGCCCCCTCCGTGATCAAGCAGCCGCTTGATCTCGTCTCTCCCACCTGCCGGCGGGCGAGACGAGGAATGGTCCGCGACGCCCCGCCTCGTTCGTGGCTCGCAGCTCGCAGCCCGCAACCGTCGTACCCTTCCGGATTGTGAGCCAGCCTCCCGACAACCTTCGTGGGCGCATTGACCGTCTGCCTCGGGCCGAACGGCGGCGCCTTCATCGGCGTCTGACCGGAGCCGAACGCGCCGAGGATCCAAAGCGGCGGGCCCAGAACATCGACAGGGTCGCGGAGATCATCGCCGCCGCCGAGAAGAGAATCACTGCCCGCACGGCGGCTCTCCCAACGCGGATTCCCTACCCGGAGGAACTCCCGATCACCCCATGGCGAGACGAGATCCTCGAGGCGATCCGCGAGCATCAGGTGGTGATCGTGGCCGGGGAGACCGGGTCGGGGAAGAGCACGCAGATCCCGAAGTTCTGTCTCGAACTTGGCCGGGGCGTGGCGGGAACGATCGGCCATACGCAGCCGCGTCGGATCGCGGCCCGCTCCATTGCGGATCGGATCGCTGAAGAGATCGACACGACGGTGGGAGAGGCGGTTGGCTACGCCGTCCGGTTCTCCGACCAGACCGGCGACTCGACGCTGGTCAAGGTGATGACCGACGGCCTCCTGCTCGCAGAGATCCATCGGGATCGACGTCTCGAACGGTACGACACGATCATCATCGACGAGGCGCACGAGCGGAGCCTCAACATCGATTTCCTCCTCGGGTACCTGAAGAACCTGCTTCCGAAGCGGCCGGATCTCAAGGTCATCATCACGTCGGCGACGATCGACACCGCGCGGTTCGCCGAACACTTCGACGATGCGCCCGTCATCGAGGTGTCCGGGCGGACCTATCCGGTCGAGATTCGATACCGGCCGCTCGACGACCCCGATCAGCCGGAGGCGCGGGACCAGATACATGGCATCTGTGACGCGGTCAGGGAATTGCTCAGCGAGGGGAACGGGGACATCCTCGTCTTCTGTTCCGGCGAACGCGAGATCCGAGACGCCGCCGATGCCCTGAATGATCTCGGCCTGCCGCACACTGAGGTGCTGCCCCTGTATGCCCGCCTCCCGGCAGCCGAACAGCATCGGGTGTTCCGAGCACACACCGGTCGGCGGATCGTCCTCGCGACGAACGTCGCGGAGACATCGCTCACGGTTCCCGGCATCCGCTACGTCGTGGATGCCGGAACGGCCCGGATGTCGCGCTACAGCCGCAGAACGAAGGTCCAACGTCTTCCGATCGAAGCGGTGTCGCAGGCCTCGGCCAACCAGCGCGCCGGTCGATGCGGCCGTCTCGGTCCCGGTGTGTGCATCCGTCTCTATTCGGAGGACGACTTCGATGCCCGTCCGGAGTTCACCGAACCGGAGATCCAGAGAACGAACCTGGCGTCGGTGATTCTGCAGATGACGGCCCGGGACCTTGGGGCGATCGAGACGTTCCCGTTCCTCGATCCGCCGGACTCTCGGTCGATTCGGGACGGCGTTGCAAGGCTTGTCGAATTGGGAGCTATCGCCGAGGGACACGAGTCGGGCCGTCAGCGGCTCACCAAGCTCGGGCGGCAACTCGCCGATCTGCCGATAGACCTCCGTCTCGCCCGAATGATCTTCGAAGCGAGCCGCACGGCAAGCCTCCGTGAAGTGCTCATCATCGCAGCGGCACTCGCCATCCAGGACCCGCGAGAACGGCCTGCGGAGAAGCAGACGCAGGCGGACCAAGCCCATGCCAGATTCCGAGATGAGGACTCCGACTTCTACAGCTGGCTCCACCTGTGGGAGTACCTCAGCGAGGAACGCCGAGCCCGTTCGTCGACCCAATTCCGCCGACTGTGCAAGAACGAGTACCTGAACTACCGCCGAATCAGAGAGTGGCAGGACCTTCACGCCCAACTCCGCGATGTGACGAAGGACCTCGGCTTCGTCCCCAATCGCGAGCCGGCTCAGCGAGAAGTCGTTCACCGGACACTGCTCACCGGGCTCTTGTCGAACATCGGTTGGAAGGACCCTGGGTCGTTCGAGTACCGCGGCGCACGGAGCAGCCGCTTCTCGATCAACCCGGGTTCGACACTCTTCAAACGGGCCCCCGAGTGGGTGATGGCAGCCGAGCTTGTCGAGACGACCCGGCTGTGGGCGCGCGGGGTCGCGACCGTTCAGCCGGAGTGGATCGAGAGTGCTGCCAGCCACCTGGTGACCCGTTCGTACTCCGATCCAGAGTGGGACGCCAATCGTGGGGCGGCGACGGCGAACGAAACGGTGTCGCTCTACGGCCTCCCGCTGCAGACCGCTCGCCCCGTGCTCTACGGCAGGATCGACCGAGAAGCCGCTCGCGAACTGTTCATCCGTCACGCGTTGGTGGCGGGGGAGTGGGAGACACACCACCGGTTCGTGGAACACAACGCGGCAATCATCGACGAGGTGCTCGACCTCGAGGCGCGATACCGTCGAACCGACCTGCTCGTCGACGACGAGGTGGTGATCGACTTCTTCGACCGGCGCATCCCCGAGGACATCGTCTCCGTCCGGCACTTCGATCGCTGGTGGAAGGACGTACGGCCGACGGATCCGCATCTCCTCGACCTCACCGTCGAGGATCTCCTCGAACCGGAGGTGGACACACCGGGCGAGGAGGCGTTCCCCGAGATCTGGCAGTACGGCGGTGTCTCGATGCCTCTCACGTATGAGTTCGAGCCGGGCACCGCGACCGACGGGCTGATCGTGGATGTCCCCATCGGCGGGCTCGCACGCGTCGACCCGGCGATCTTCGAATGGTCGGTTCCGGGACTGCGGGAAGAGCTCGTCGTTGCCATGATGAGATCGCTGCCGAAGGCCATCCGCAAGCAGCTTGCACCAATCCCCGAAACGGCCCGATCGGTCCTCGCGTCCCACGACTCCACCGCGGAATCGCTGATGCCGTTCCTGCGGCGGGCGTTGACGAAGCGGGCGGGCGTGGCCATTCCGCTCGATGCATTCGATCTGGAGCGGATCCCATCCCACCTGCGGCCGTCGTTTCGCGTGGTCGCAGATGACGGCTCGGTCCTTGCCGAGGGCCCGGATCTCCCGGCACTGCGTGACCAACTCCATGCTGAAGCGAAGGCAGCGATGGCGACCTCCGGCCACGATGTCGAACGAACCGGGATCACGACGTGGGAGGTCGGTGATCTGCCGCACACGCTTGACATAGAAGGCCCGGGTCGGCCGGTGACGGCCTACCCGGCGCTCGTCGACGAAGGTGACTCGGTCGCCGTCCGCCTGTTTGCCACGGCGACAGAACAAGCGCAGGCGATGTGGGATGGTACGCGGCGTCTGATCGTGCTCGGACTGCCGTCACCGGGGAGGAGCCTCCGGCCTCTCGTCACCGAAGACGGGAAGCGGGCGATTGCCGCAGGCCCCTACGGCTCGTTCGACGACTGGGCGGCCGACTGCCTCTCGTGCGCGGTGGATGATCTGCTCGTCGCCGCAGGAGGCCCGGTATGGGAAGCTGCCGCGTTTGACCGTCTGGCCGCTCAGGTCGGTGCATCGTCGGCTGATCAACTCGTCGCGGTGGCCTCCGATGCTCTCGAGATCCTCGATGAACTCCGCGAGATCCGACGGACGTTGGACGACGGCTCGGTCGAGCAGTATCACGAAGCCACCGCCGACGTCGAGGAACAGGTCGACCGCCTGATCTATCCGGGGTTCCTCACCGCGGTTGGCATCGGCCGCCTGCCTGATCTCCTCCGCTATCTGCGAGCCATCTCGCGGCGCCTCGAGTCGCTCCCGAACCGGGTCGAGCGGGATCGTGAACTGATGGGCCGCATCCGGGAACTGGAGGACGAACGCGACGACCTCTCGGATGCGGTCCCGAACTCGACAGAACTGATCGAGGTGGCGTGGATGCTCCAGGAGCTGCGAGTGAGCGCCTTCGCCCAGACCCTCGGCACCAAGGGCAAAGTCAGCGAAAAGCGCATCATGGAAGCCCTAGCCCGAGCCGTCGCCCCATAGCTACTTCGCCCAGGGGCTTCAGGGCTGCGAGTTCGTTCCAGGGGTTTTCGGCGACCGGCGACCGGCGACCGGCGACGTCTTGTACGTCTCCCCAAACCGTAGATACACGTCAACCCCATGGTCCTGCCGCTCGATCTCATCTGGCCGCAGTTCCCGCAGCGGCTTCGCCGGAGTCCCCACCGCCAGCGTCCAGGCCGGTATCTCCTTGCCTTCCGGCAGTACCGACCCGGCGGCCAGCCAGGCACCTTCGCCGAGGGTTGAGCCGTTGAGGGCCAGCGCTCCGACGCCGACGAGGCAGCGGTCACCGATGGTCGCGCCGTGGACCACCGCCGCGTGGCCGACGGTCACCCGTCTGCCGATCGTTGTCGGGATTCCCAGATCCGTGTGTACGACGACGTTGTCCTGAAGGTTCGTCTCCTCACCAATCACAATCTGATCGAGTTCGGCCCGGAGCACCGCACCGAACATGACCACGGCCAACGCCCTGATCTCGACCGATCCATACACACGAGCCGTCGGCGCGACGTACGCTGATGGATGTACAACGGGCTCGGACAGGTGGAGCGGTTCCATGTCCAGCAGCGTACCTTGGCCGCCGGAAGGGGAATGCATCGGAGCGATGCGGCATTGAACCGAAGCGAGCAACAAGAATGGATTCTACGATGTCACCGGTACTCCCAGCACTTGCCAGCGACGGGGAATCGACACGGGCGACCCTCCATGCCTACGCCCACGCCGTAGCGGCCCTTCCCCGCGCTCATGCGCTTCCGCACCCGCTGTGGTGGCACATCTCCCTGAGTGTTCGCCCCGATGGTCTGGTGACTGAGGCGATGGCACTTCCGGATGGGGGAGCAGCGCTGGTTCGCATGGACCCGAGGACGAACATGGTCGTGTTCGAGACATCCTCGGGCGCAACGCGATCCTTCCCGATGAACGCCGGGCTCACAGCGACCGAGATGGGTGACGCCCTGATTGCTGCAGCCGCCGAGTTCGGCCTGATCGGCGACTACGACCGTTCGAAGTTCGAGAACGATGATGCCCGACCGTACGACGCAGATGATGCGCTGGGCCTCTTCCAGGCTCTCGTGACGGCGCACGGCCTGCTGGCGATCCATCGGAGCCGCATCGGCGGGAACGCCGGTCCGATCCAGCTGTGGCCCCACGGCTTCGACCTGGCCTTTGAGTGGTTCGGGACCCGCATGGTCGCGACCAGCGATATGGCCGAATCCTCCGAGGCCCCGGCTCAGATCAACCTCGGCCTCTATCCGGCCGGTGACGCCTACTTCTACTCGAATCCATGGCCGTTCGACGCCGGCAGCCTGCTCGATATCGAACTCCCTGACGGCGCTGCGTGGTACACCGATGGCTGGGAGGGCTCGATGCTGGCCTACGCCGATGTCGCCGGTGCACCCGACGGTCCCGAACGGGTGCTCGCCTACGCCCGAGCCGTGTTCGACGCCGCCGAACCGGGTCTCACGGACTGACGCAGGCTCTCGCTGGTACGGGATCGACCTCGACACCCGGCCTGAATGCCGCCAGTCGTTCGCCCCCGGCTACGCTCGCGGGCAGGAGGTTGCATGGCATTCCCCGAACCGTTCTTCCGCTGGCGCCCGCATCCGTGGCACGGCCTCGACCCGGGTCCGGACGCGCCGGAGATCGTCACCGCGTTCATCGAGATCTCGCCATTCGACTTCGTTAAGTACGAGGTGGAGAAACGGACGGGCTATCTGAAGGTCGACCGGCCGCAGCGGGGGAGTAGCTCACCGCCGACGCTCTACGGTCTGATTCCGAAGACGTTCTGTGCTGAACGGGTCGCTGCGCTCTCACCGGAGGTCACGGAAGCCGATCGGGATCCGCTCGATATCTGCGTCATCTCCGAGCGAGCCATCGACCGGTCCGAGATCATGCTCAACGCCAGGGTGGTCGGCGGTCTGCGGATGATCGACCACGGTGAGGCAGACGACAAGATCATCGCAATCCTCGTCGATGACGCCGTCCTCGGAGGAGCACGCGATATCACCGATATCCCGGTCGCCCTCATCGATCGGCTCGAGCATTACTTCCTCACCTACAAGACGATGCCGGGAGAAGAGGACCAGGTCCAGATCCCCGAGATCTACGGCCACGACCATGCCGTAAGGGTGGTTGCCGAGGCGATGGCCGACTACGACGAACACTACGGCGGGTAGCGCAGATCGGAGGATCCGGGCAGTGACGATCGACTCCAGCGAACGCGGGCTCACGACGACCGAGGTCGCCGAGCGTGTCGACGCGGGGCAGGTCAACACCGTCGAGACTCGAGGCTCGCGGTCGGTTGCCGACATCTTGCGATCGAACCTCCTGACCAGGTTCAACGCGATTATGTCGGTGATGCTCGTGATCGTGTTGATCTTCGGGCATCTCGCGGATGCGCTGTTCGGATTTGTGATGGTGGCGAACGCCATCATCGGGATCGTCCAGGAACTCCGTGCAAAGAGGACGCTCGATCGACTGAGCGTGCTTGTCGCACCGAATGTCACCGTCGTTCGTGACGGCGCAACAACTGAGATACCGACCGATGACGTGGTCCTGGACGATGTCATCGAACTGTCGTCAGGAGACCAGGTCCCTGCTGATGGCACCGTCCTCGTGTCTGGCAGCGTTCAGGTCGATGAGTCGCTCGTCACCGGAGAAGCCGACCCGCTCCACAAGAGTCCCGGGGATCCGATCCTGTCCGGGTCGTTCATCGTGGCCGGATCGGTGACGATCCGGGCGACCGCTGTGGGGGAAGACGCCTACGCCCAGCACCTCGCGGCCGAGGCGAAGAAGTTCGCCCTCACGAAGAGCGCGCTTCAGCAGGGGATCGACCGGATCCTGCGTGTCGTCACCTGGATGCTCATCCCGATCGGCGGTCTGTTGATGTGGAGCCAGATGCAGACCGATCGATCGTTCGGCGAGGCAATGGTTTCAACGGTGGCCGGCGTGGTCGGCATGGTGCCCCAGGGACTTGTCCTTCTCGTGTCGATGGCGTCGGCGGTAGCGGTGATCCGACTCGGCAGGCGGAACGCCCTCGTGCAGGAGTTGCCTGCCGTTGAGACCCTTGCCCGTGTGGACGTCGTGTGCGTCGACAAGACCGGCACGCTCACCACAGGAATCGTCCGCCATCGCGAAACGGTCTCCCTCACCGATCGCGTCCCCGGCGATCTCGCAAGTGCGGTTGCCGCAATTGCGGCTGCCGATCCTCACCCGAATCCGACGATGCAGGGGGTTGCGCAGGCCTACCCGGATGACCCTGGATGGGACGTTGAACGCTTCGTTCCGTTCTCCTCCGAACGGAAGTTCTCGGCCGTACGATTCACGGACGGCTACTCATGGGTGCTCGGAGCGCCCGAGATCGTCGTGGGAGAGTCCGACCCGGCGCTGCTCAACCGCCTGCGTCCGATTGCCGCCAGGGGCGAGCGGGTCCTGCTCGTTGCCGCAACCGATGCCCCGCTCCCCGACCACGATGGGGATCTCCCTGCCCGCCTCAAACCCATTGGCTACCTGACATTCGCGGAGGAGATACGGTCGGATGCCGCCGACACAGTCGCCTACTTCATCGAGCAGAACGTCGCGCCGAAGGTCATATCGGGTGACGCGGCGTTGACCGTCGGTTCGATCGCAGGGGCGGTCGGGATTCCCGGCGCCGACCGAGCCATCGATGCCCGCACGCTGCCGGAAGCCGACACCACAGACTTCGACGCAGCCATCAACGGAGGCTCGGTGTTCGGCCGAGTCGTCCCGGACCAGAAGCGCCACATGGTCACCGCCATGCAAAGCGCCGGGCACACGGTGGCGATGACCGGGGACGGTGTCAACGACGTGCTGGCGCTCAAGGGCGCGGACATTGGGATTGCGATGGGATCAGGAGCGCCCGCTACCCGGGCCGTCGCGCAGATCGTCCTGCTCGACAATCGCTTCTCGTCCCTGCCCTACGTGGTCGCGGAGGGGCGCCGCGTGATCGCCAACATGGAGCGGGTGGCGTCGCTGTTCGTGACCAAGACCATCTACGCGGCAATCCTGGCAGTCGCCATCGGTTTCGCCGGATGGGCCTTCCCTCTGCTCCCGCGGCACCTGACGCTGATCGGATCGCTCACGATCGGCATCCCGGCGTTCTTCCTGTCGTTCGAGGCTACCGAAGAGCCGGTACGACCGGGCGCCTTCAGCAGGATCATGAGGTTCGCGGTGCCGTCAGGGGTCGTCGCGGCGACCGCTGCCTATGGCGTCTACAGCGCAGCGCGGGTGATCGACGGTGACCTCACGATTGCGAGGAGTGCCACCACAATCACGATGGTTCTCGTTGGCATGTGGGTGCTGACCGAGCTCGTCATCCCCCTCACCCCGAGCCGCGCCACGCTGGTCGGTGCGATGATCGCCGCGTTTGCGCTCGTGCTTGCTGTGCCGTTCGGACGAGCGTTCTTCGATCTGGTGATCCCTCCGCTCGACATCGCTGCCGTGATCGCCGTCGTCGCGGTCGTGTCGGCTGCCGTCCTGCATGTGGTGCTTCACGCGATCGATCACCACGAAGGTCGCTGGGTACCATGGCTCGGCAGCGACGAGGAGGATGAGTGACGGCGGAACGGTCGACCACGCACCTCACCAGGCGCGAGCGGTTCATCAAGAACGTCGCGGGGCTGGCCGTCCGTCTGATCTACCGCAGCGTCGAGGTGCGTCAGATCGCCGGGGAGACCTCGAGCGGACCGCAACTTGCCGTCTCCAACCACTTCGGCGGCTTCTCGGATGCCCTCATTCAGGCATATGCCCTCGATCGGGTGCCCCGCTTCATCGCGCGTGACGTGATTTGGCGGTATCCGATTGCCAAGGAGTTGATGGAGTTCTTCCGCGCCATTCCCACGCACAAGCCGGAAGACAAGGGACCGGCCGGCAATGACCAGATGTTCCATTCGACCTACACCGCACTCGGCGAAGGCGATCTCGTGATGATCTTTCCGGAGGGCATCACCGTGGACGATCCGTCGATTGCTCGCGTGAAGACCGGTGCCGCCCGAATCGCCATGGGCGCTCGAGCATCAGGCGTCGAGGAGATCCAGATCATCCCGTCCGGAATCCACTACGACGACAAGGCTGCATTCCGATCGAAGGTGTGGGTGAACGTCGGCGCACCGCTTGATCTCGACGAGGAAATCGGCACCTATGCCGAGGCCGGCACGGCGCTGGATGCGTCGAATCGTGATGCCGTCCGGGCGTTGACGGCAGATATCGAAGAGCGCCTCCGTCGATCGGCTCCCGACTACGCGGATTGGGAAGAGGAACGTGCACTGACGTCCGCGGCATCGATCGCGCTTCGGTCGATCCCCGGTGCACCGGCCGATGTGGACTACGGCGAGGAGTCGGCACTCGCCAATCTCCTCTCGCAGCGACCGCAGGGGACCAAGAACAGCATCGCCGCAGCCGTGGACACCTACACCGCCGACCTCGACGCCGTCGGCCTGAACGACCAGCAGATGGTGACCTCTCACCAGAGTCGGCGTTCCTTCCTCTGGCGCATGATCTGGAACCTCATCGTCGGCATCCTTCTGCTGCCATTCGCCCTCGCCGGTCTCCTGATCAACATCATTCCGTTCGTGCTCCTGTGGCTGATCGGACGGATCAAGATGGATCCGGCCATGGCGGCCACGGTGAAGCCGGCCTCAGCCATCCTCCTGTTCTTGATCACGTGGGGGATCGCCGGTTGGTCCGGCTGGACCTGGTCCGGAATCGAGGGCGTGGCAGCGGTCCTGCTCGTCATGCCGCTGTACGTGTTTGCTCTGTTCGCGCTGGTTGAACGCGGGCGCCTCATCTGGCGGGCATGGAATGGCTGGTGGCGCTCGCACCGCACCGACCTTCACAGGGGCGTCCTAAACCACCGCCGAGCCGTCGTCCAAGCCGTCTCCGACGCCCTGTAGACCGGCGACCTCTTCAGCCTTCGGCGATCTTCGCGGCGCGCTCGATCTCGGACTCGCGGAGGCGGGCTTCTATGCTCTCCATCTGCTCGTCCGAAACATCCGTGAGGCCGTACGCGGTGCTGACGAAGTCCGCGAGGTCGGCGCGGTAGTCGTGGCCGAGCGCGTTGAAGGCGCCGGGAACGACGGTCGCTGCGTTCTTCGTATCGATGGCCGTCTGCCAGAACGTCACGGCAGGGACCCACCGCTGGGACCGTGAGACGTTCGGCGGGCGCTGTTCCGGTGGACCGAGCCAGGATGGCTCCTGATAGGCCAGATCGAGGCCGAAACGGGTCACAGGATCCTCGTGGTGGTCGAGAAAGAAGAACCGGATCGATTCCCGTTCATCGCCGGGCAGGGCGCGGTACTCGTCGATCGAGGCGAACCGCCCGAAGCGGGTGTCATCGATGGTGGGCCCGCCTTCGAGGAGCTCCTTCCGCCACTTGCCTGCATACGGCGTGCCCGCCCAGAGCCCACGATCGATGCGAAGCTCGTCGAGGATCTCAGTGCCGCCCCCTACGAACCCACCCTGGCTCGTCTGCGCACCGAGGCTCTCGCCGTAGAGCACGACACGGGGACGATGGGCAGGGTCGCGCTGGGACAGGACGTCGTTGATCGCCTGCAGGAGCGCGGTGTGTTGCTCGATGGCGAGCGGGATCTTCCCGACGGAGAGCATGGAAGGGAGCGAACCGTATTGGATCGCGACCGAGGCGACATCGCCTCGTGCCAGGTACTCGGCCGCTTCGACCGGGATGTAGTTGAAATAGCCCGTGCCGGCAGGAGAACCGACGATGAGAAGGGATCGATCGAACGCCCCGGTGCGCAGCAACTCCTCGATCGCGAGGGCGACCCGATCCTCGACCGTGTCTGCGGAGGCAACACCCACGTACACGCGGATCGCGTCCATCGCACCGCTCTCGCTGAGGACCTCGTCGATCTGCCCCCCGGTCGACGCCTCGATCACGAACCGGCGCCCCTGGAGACCGAGGTCCTCAAAGGAGACCACGCTGTCGGAGCTTCCGCTGACGGTCTCGGCCTCGGGTGGTTCCGCGTACCGGACCTCGGTGCGGCGGTTCGAGGCCGAGATCTTGCCGAGCAGGCGGCCGAGACCGGTCCGGACGCCATACACGAGGCTCCCACCGAGAACCGCGTGGGTGACGGGGAGCCATGCCGCACTGGGGCCGCCAACCTTGCCTTCGAGGAGCGACGCGGCAGCCTCGGCTGCTTTGCGTTCTGCCATGATCACGACGCCGGCACCGACCGCGATGCCCGTGCCAACCGCGAGCGTCCATGCGACGTTCCCGGTGACCGGCGCTTCGCGCCCGTCGACCTCGTAGCGGCCGAGGCGATCGCTGAGGTAGACGAGCGAGACCGCGTCGACTGCGGCCCCGGTCCCTGCGAATGCAGCGCCTCGTGACAATCGACCCCGCGCTGTGGCGGCGCCAACGGATCGGCGGGCGATGTCCATGGTGATGGCAGCGGCCGATGCATACGAGCGTGTCTGGGCGGCGGTGACCGCCAGGGATCCCAAGCGAGAATGCCGGAGCTTCGGACCGGCGAGAACGGCGAACGCGGCGGATGCAACCCCCGCTACGGCATCAGTGGCGACGGGGGCGGCGAGCGGAACACGCTGAATGACTTGTGTGTAGCCGCTCCCGGCAACGTATCCCGAGGCGAACGATCCGGCGACCACGAGGGCCTGATCCGTTCGGGGTCGTTCCATCAGGGACGGCTGGTTGGATTCGATCGCCGCTGCCGCACCGAGTGCGAGTCCGGTTTGGACGTGCGGCTTCTTCAGGAAGGAGGCCAGCGGCCGGAGCGGATTCATCATGGGCGGTACCTCTGAGTTGGGAACGCTGGGCAGATTGCGGGAGTCATTCGGGGCCGATCTGGTTGAGGAGCGACGCCACGATCGTGAGGATGAGCGCTCCGGTGAGTGTCGCCAGGAAGCTCTCGCTCGAGAGGCCGACGTCGGCGTCCCGGGCGATCCAGATCGCGGCCGCCATCAAGGAGACGTTGACGACGAGCGTGAACAGACCGAGGGTCAGGACTCTGAGCGGGAGCGTGAGAAGCTTGGCGATCGGCCGGATGATCGCATTGAACAGTCCGATGCCAAGGCCAAAGATGAGCCACCACCACCACTCGCCGGTGAATGAGAGTCCGGGCACGAGCCACACCGTCAGCCACGCTGCGGCGCTGTTCAGGCCGATTCGGAGCAGGAGGTGCATCTCCAGAACCCTACCCAACTCACACGATGCGGCGTTCGGACGCCCACCTGGCCAGTTCGTGGCGGTTCGACAACTGCAGCTTGCGTAGCACGGCTGAAACGTGCGTCTCGACGGTCTTCACCGAGATCGAGAGTCGGGTCGCGACCTGCTTGTAGGCGTAGCCGCGTGCGATCTGGCGGAGGACCTCGCGTTCGCGTGGCGTCAGCTGGTCGAGTTCGGGATCGGCCTCGACCGGCACCGTGTCTGAGAAGGCATCGAGTACGAAGCCGGCGAGTTTCGGTGAGAACACTGCGTCGCCGGCGGCGATCCGCTCGATGGCGTCTGCGAGCGCCTCCGGTTCGATGGATTTGGTGACGTACCCACGTGCACCCGCCCGGATCATCGCGATGACGTCCTCCGGGGCATCCGAGACCGAGAGCGCGAGGAAACGGATGTCCGGGTTCGTGTCGAGCACGTTGCCGACAACTGAGAGGCCGCCTCCACCTGGCATGTGGACATCGACGAGAACGACATCGGGCCGATTCTTGCGGATTCCGTCCACGGCGGCATCGACGTCTGTGGACCAACCCGCGACGTCGAAACGCTCTGAGAGTTCGGCGCGTACGCCGCTCAGGAAGAGTTCGTGGTCGTCAACGAGGTAGATAGATGTCATCGGCTCCCCGATCGTAGATGGACTTCGGTGCCTTCGTCTGGCGCGGACATCACGATCGCCTCGCCGCCGGCGCGTGCCATACGGGCGGTGATCGACTCGGAGATGCCCTTCCGGTCCTCGGGCACCGCCTGCGGACTGAACCCGACACCCTGGTCGGTGACCCAGGCGTCAACGGCGTCGTCGGTGCACTCGACGTAGACAGAGATGGATCGGGCTCCGGAGTGTTCGGCCGCGTTGGCCATCGCCTCGGACGATGCGGCCACGAGCGGATTCAGACCGTCATCGAGGGCACGGTCTCCGACAACGACGACTTCGACCGGCACGTTGAAGTCGGCCTCGACCTTGGACGCGGCCGCTGCGATCGCTCCACCGACGGTCCCGGTGGGCTGAAGACCGGTCGGTTCGAAGAGCCAGGTGCGCAGGTCGCGTTCCTGGGCCCGGGCGAGGGTGATCATGCGCTGTGGGTCATCGCTGCGCTGGATCATCGCGAGCGTCTGGAGTACCGAGTCGTGCAGGTGTGCTGCCATGTCGGCGCGTTCCTGCTCGCGGATCCTTGCGCGGCGTTCATCAGAGAGTTCCTCGAAGAGCCCCCAGATCCACGGCCCAAAAAGGAGCATGAACCCGGCCGCGGTGAGGAGTACCGCGATGGCGGCCGGCCCAAGTGACTGGATCGAATCGAGCGAGGCGAGTACGACGACGATCCCGACGGCCATCAGCGCCGCTCCGACGAAGATCTGGGTCTTGCTTCGTCCGCCGCCGTTCTCGGATGGACGGGTGAGGCGAGAGAGTCGCCTTCTGGACTCAGCGCTCGACCGGTCCCAGATGAGTGCCGCCCCGAAGATGACCAGCGTCGCGGGCCATACGATCGGGCCGAACCAGAATCCAAGAGCCTCAAGAGCGATCAGAACCGCCAGGAATCCCAGTGCGAGCCCTACCTGCTGGCCGGTCGTTGCCGGCTGATCGGCCTTGATCATCGAGCCGTACTGTTTCTCGTCCGGCGTGATGATCCAGCCGGCGAGGTAGCAAAGGATCCCGAACCCTCCAGCGAGTGTCAGCGAGAGGAATCCCGCACGCACATATACGGTCGGAATGCCGAGGCGGGCGGCGATGCCTGCCGAGAGGCCGGCAACGACGCGATCCTCGTTCGAACGTGTTAGACGGCCGCTGAGGACCTGGAGACGGTCCTGACGTCCCTGCTGATTGGATGTGGCGGTGTCGTCCATGCGATAGTGATGTTGTCACAGGCGCTCTTGGGCGACAACCCGTGACGACCCTGAGATCACCCTGAGACCTCAGGGTTCGACCAGGAACATCCCCAATAGCGCTTCTCGACCGATCGGCGCATCATGGTCCCATGAGCACATCAACCCAGTCCCAGCAGCACCCGCCGCTCCGCCGGCCGCTCAACGATCGTGCGTTCGCCGGTGTGGCCGCAGGCCTTGCCCAGCGGTTCTCCGTCAATCCAGCATGGTTCAGGGTTGGCTTCGTATTGCTCGCCCTCGCGGGCGGAATCGGCTTCTTTCTCTATGCCCTTGGATGGCTCCTGATCCCAGACGAGGGAAGCGACCAATCGATCGCAGAGGGAATGGTCGACGGATTTGATGGCTCGAACACATCGATGGTGATCGGGGTGGTGCTGATCGGCATGGCCGCGGTCATCATCGTGTCGGGATTCCACCTGATCTCCGGCAAGTTCGTGGTGGCCGGTGTACTCCTGGTCATCGGTGTCCTCCTCTACAAGGGCGATCTGACCGGTTCGAAGACGCCGTCCGAGCCAGTCCCGCCGCCGGACGATGGACCTGGGATCGACGAGGACACCGATGGCGCTGGCGAGTCGGCGTCCGACGAGGAGATTGAAGAAACCAGGGAGGTCACGGAACACGCCCCGGCGGTTGGGATGGCAGCGATAGCGGCTCCAGCGACTGCCACCGCTCCGCTCCCTGCCGCGCCTCGGCCCAAGCCCCGCCCACCGAAGCCACGCTCGATCCTTGGCCAACTGACGCTTGCGGCCGTGCTGATCGTTCTGGGAGGTCTCGCGCTCCTGGACGCGGCAGACGTTCTGTATCCAGAACCCGTCCACTACCTCGCGGCCGCTGTCGGTGTGATCGGGGGAGGGCTGCTGATCGGCACCCTCTTCGGGCGCGCCAGGTGGCTCGTCTTCATCGGCCTCGTGCTTGCACCGTTCCTGTTCCTGGCCAGCTTCGTCTCAGAATGGTCGTTCAGCGGCGAGGCCGGCGAGCGATATGTGCAGGTACGGACGATCGACGACCTCGAGGCCGTCGACTATGAGTACGACCACACCGCCGGCGTCCTCGAACTCGATTTCCGCCGGTTCGAGCCACCATCCGAGGGCTACCCGATCTCGATCGACGCTCGGGTGAGTGCGGGCGAACTGCGGATCTGGCTCCCGCGAGACGCTCGAGCGGTTGTCACCGGAACGGCCGGGCTCGGATCGGTCGAGATCCTCGGTGATCAGAGTGCCGGCATCGGCGTCTCGAACACCGTTGAGATCCACACGGATCAACCGGGAGCGATCTTCACGATCTACGCCAGAGCCGACTTCGGGTCGGTCGTCGTCGATGTTCCGCTCGAGAACGTCCCCGAGTCCCTGTGGGAGGGATAACACCATGTACCGTCACCGTTTCGACGCTATCTCCTTCGTATTCGGGCTGCTGTTCGTCGGGATGGCATTCCTCGCCCCAGTCCACGACTGGATCTCCAATGACGTGGCGCGCTGGATCGTCCCTGGAGCCATCCTGCTGCTCGGCGCGGGCCTAGCCATCTCGGCGATCGCGACAAATCAGAAGGCGAACCAGTCAGACGGAGACCCGGCCCAATAGCCCTTTCCGTCGCTGCACGATCGCTGTACGCTGAGCGAGGCGTTGAGAGGGACTCGCATACCCGCACCAAAGCAGTTCAAGCCCGGTCCGTCGGGCGCACGGCCGCACACAAGCGACGGTGGCGGTTTTCGAGCCAAGGGCCGCTACGCAGTTGTGGCACCGCCGCCGCAGCCAGACGTAGTCAGCGACGAAGAGTTCGAGGTCGCCGTTGACGACGTGACCGTGGTCGTGAGCGGACCGTCGAAGTACGAGCAGCGGTCGATGGGCGCCTACGTGGATCCCAGCGTCTCGATCGACCTCGAGGCGATCGACGAGGCTGACGAGCCGGTCGAAGCGGTCGAGCCGGTGCGCTCCCCGCGAATCGTGTTCGGTGAGTGGCGAACCGAATCCGATCTCGATGGAACGCGCTACCGCCGCAGGGACTCGCGGCGGATCTGATCAGGTGCCGGGAGCGGTCGGGCAGTCCTCGGAATCCTGCAGGTTCAGTTCGATCTTCGCCAACTCTGGGTCGTCGATCACGAGCTGAACGTGCTCATGGACGAGATCGATATTGGCGATTCGGCCGGGCTTCCCGTCGTCGCGGAACTTCAGGTGGTACTCGGGCGGAATGAACCGTACGGAGACAACCTCTTCGATCTCCACCGAGGGGAGCAGTTCCACGAGCTTTGGCAGGAGGTCGACCGGAATGTCTGTCGTGGTCGTCTCCTTGATGACCTCGGCGAACTTGCCGAAGTTCAAGAGCAGCGACGTAGGGTCGGTCTGTTCCATGGCGGCCTCGAGGACGCAGCGTTGGCGTGACATGCGGAAGTAGTCGCTGTCGGCATGGCGCGTGCGAGCGTAGGCCAACGCCTCGACGCCGTCCATGTGCTGCTGACCTTGCTCGATGACGAGACGCGTGAGCGTCCCGTCGAGGAGCGGATACTCGTCATCGATGATCTGCTCCGGCACGTAGATGTCGACGCCGCCGATCGCGTCGATGATGTCGACGAACCCGTCCAGGTTCACGAGGGCGTAGTAGTGGATGGGAATGCCGAGGAACTCGGAGATCACCCCTTTCACGGCGTTCTCCGGCGGCTCGCCCGGACCGGGGAATGCTTCCGGATGCTGCTCGCCCTGAATCCAGAGTTCGTTGATCAACTCCGGGTAGCAATTGCAGTCCCAGATCCCGTGGCCCTCGGGGAGCGGGGAGTAGGTCCAGTTCCGCGGCACCTGGAACATGGCGGCTTCGCCCGTCTTCGGGTCGATGCTGACGGTGATCATCGTGTCGGTGCGGATGCCGGTCCGTCCGACCCCGAAGTCACCCCCGAGGAGCAGGATGTTCAGGCGATCGAGATCCTCCCACGGTGTCTCCTCGACCACGGTGGTGGTGGTCGACGAAGTGGCCGACCCGGGGGCATCGGTGTCGCCGGACGAGGCTGCGCCGGCCACCGTCGTCGTGGTCCCAGAAGCCTCGCCGCCGTCGAAGACGGTCGTTATCAGGCTGTACTGAACGAGGTCGTAGTAGCCGAACACGACGTGGGGCATGAGGAGGAACGCTCCGAGAGCGATCATCGCGGTGAGTCCGGCGGCACGACTGACCGATGGCCCCGTCGTCGACGCGGAGCGGTAGGCGTCGTCAGCAGCCCAGACCCGATACCCGAGAAGCACGATGTTGACGATCATCAGCAGCGCCATCGTCGTCGGTCTCACGAAGGCCGTGAGGATGGAGACTTTGTCGTGGAAGAAGAACAGCAGGATGGCGAGGATCACGACATTGATGATGAAGAGGTTGCGCGCCTTCTTCCGATCGCCGACGAGCAACTGGCCAAGACCCGGAATCAGGGCCGACGCACCTGCGGCGAGGAGCGGATGTGGCGAGCGTGAATCGGATCGTCTGCCCGTCATGCGAGCATGGTAGGAAACGGGCCCCGGTAGTCGTGGCAACGGTCGCGTCTGGATCGGAGGTCCGGGGGTAACCTGCGGGAACCCGACGACGATCGCGAAACGCACCAGTGAACGACACCCCTTTTGACGAAGAACCTGCCGACACGCCCGAGCATGCGCACCGCACCCGGTACGCGTACATGCGGAGCGACGGCACGCTCGACATCGTCCTCGGGAGCCTGGTTGCCGGTCTCGGCGCCTACGCGTATCAGTTCCTCGGCGGACGGAGCCTTGGCGAAGAAGCCTTCGCCCCGATTGCCGCCCTCCTGACCGCCCACTTTCTGGCCTTTGTCATCATCCTGCTGCCGATCGAGCAGTTCGTGATTCGCCGGATCACGCTCGGCTACCAAGGCTGGGTCGTCCCCATCCGAGCCGTTGCCCTGACGATCTCGACGGCGGCCGTCGCTGCAGTGGTCGTGTGGGCGTCGGCCGACACCTACTTCGACGGAGATTCGTCGTTCGTATGGTTCGTCATCGCGACCGTTGGTTTCCATTTCTTCTTCGTCGTCGGTCGCGGCTACCTTGCCGGATACCGTCGCTTTCGGTCGTATGGCTACGTCAGCGGTGCCGCGTCGATGCTGCGACTGGCGATCGCGTTGCTCGTGGTGATCATCGGACCGACGGTGACCGGATTCGCATGGGCTCAGGTCCTCGGCCCGCTGGTGATCTTCTTCTGGCGCCCGTGGCGAACGCCGGGGGAGCGTCGAACCGGCTCGCGAGGCGAACTCGACGACGAGCATGTTGAGCAGGTGGGGGAGAAGGGGTTGCTCTCGGGCCTGGTGCTCTCATCGGCCGCCTCCCAGGCCCTCCTGCTGGCGGGCCCGCTGGTTGCCGGTGCCCTCGGCGCCACGGCGGCCCAATTCTCGATCACGTATGCCACGCTCGTCCTGGCCCGTGCGCCCCTGACGCTGGGCTACAACCTGATTGCCAGGGTCCTGCCGCCGTTCACCGAGATGGCGGCGCGGCGGCGAGCGACGCGAGTTGCGGTCATGGGCCCGAGGCATGGGCATCGCGGGTGTGGCGCTCGCCTTCGTGGGCGCAGGGATCGGGGCGATCCTCGGCCCGCCGATGGTCGCCATTGCCTTCGGCGACGGGTTCCGACCCAGCTCAACCGTCGCGGCGCTTGCGGCGGCAGGTGTCGTCCTCGCTTCCGCAGGTCTGTTCATTGGCCAGATTCTCGTGGCTCGCGGACGAGCGGTCCGTCTCGCCGCCGCATGGTTCATCGCGGTGGCAGCCGCGGTGGTGGCGGTGATGGTCCCGATCTCCGACCCCGTGGTTCACGTGGTGATTGCGTTCGTCGTCGGTGAGGCCTTTGCCCTGGCGGCGCTCGTTGTTGGCGCCCTCATGCGGGACCCTGAGGAGGGGGAGATCTCGCACGGGTACGCCGTGGCGAAGCGCTCGCTCGACATCGCGGTGGCCCTCATCGCCATGTTGCTGCTGGGCCCGGTGCTGTTGGTCTCTGCGATCGCCGTCAAGATCGACTCTCGCGGCCCTGCGTTCTTCCGTCAGCTCCGGACTGGCCGCGACGGCGTGGACTTCTGGATGGTGAAGCTGCGCACCATGGCGTTCGATCACGACGATGCTGTCTTTCACGAACACCTCGAACAGCTACAGGACAGCCAGGACGAGGCGGAGTACACGATCAGGATCGATGACGATCCGAGAATCACCAGGGTCGGCGGCTTCCTGCGGCGTTGGTCGCTCGATGAACTTCCGAACCTCTGGAACGTCCTCAAGGGGTCCATGTCGCTCGTCGGCCCACGACCGCTCGTCCCGGAAGAGGCCGACCTTGTTGGCCTCGACAATGCCCGGTTCCTGGTGAAACCCGGCATCACCGGCTACGCCCAGGTGCACGGACGCGACTCCATCTCGATCTCCGAACGGACGGCCCTCGACGACGAGTACGTCGAGATTCGTTCGATGAAGGTCGACATCAAGATCCTCTTCGAGACATTCGGAACGGTGTTTAAGACCAAAGGCGAGGACTCGCGGATCTGAGCGGATGGAATGACGGCGGGGTGCAGTAGCGTTCCACCCCCATGGATACCATCAGCACACTGCTCAACGAAGGAGACCCGGTGATCGCGATTGTCGGCGCCACCGACAACCCCGAGAAGCACGGGAACCGCATCTACCGCGACCTCAAGGGGAAGGGCTTCCGGGTCTATCCCGTCAACCCCACCAAGGAAACGATCGACGGCGACACCGTGTATGCCGACCTCGGTGACCTCCCGGATACGCCCGATATCGTCAACTATGTCGTACCCCCGCCCCGCACGCTCCGGCTTCTGCGTCGCGCCAAGGACCTCGGCCTGATGAATGCGTGGATCCAGCCGGGCGCCGACGATGCGGACGTTCTGGCCTATCTCGCCGATAACGACTTCGACTACCTGGCCAACGCCTGCATCATGGTCCAGTCACGACGTCACTCGGCAATCTGACCCTTTCGCGAGACCACCCGAGCGAGGTAGAATCCCGGTGGGGCTCGATCAGGGGGATCGACATGAGCATTGATGGACTGCGCCATGCGGTGCGTTCTCTGCCGGGTGTCGCGTCAGTCGACGTGACACCACAAGTCGGCGCGCCTCCCCTCGTACGAGTCTGGACTGACGGCACCGTGCCCGACGCCGACGTCCAACGCTCAGTTGAGCGACTCGCCGCCACCGGGGCGTTCGCCGGTATCGGTTCCGAGGCCGGGGCGATGGACAGGGTCCTGGAGAGTCGTGACTACGACGACCTTCCGCCGACGGAGCCGACGGAGCCGACGAAGCGGCGAAGCGGTCTCGGACGCAGCCTCGTCGAGACGCTGCCTCATGCGTTCGCCGAACCGGAACCCTCCCATCTTGCGACGGAAGAGCGCCAGATCGAGCGCGAGAAGCGCTTCCTCAGGCTGGCGATCGAGGAGACGTCCGAAGGCGTCGACATCCGCGCGATCGATAACCTCGGTCAGGAAGCGGAAGCAGCCGTCGAACCGGGCCCGGACGGACTGACGATCGCCGTTGCATCCGCTGTCGCCCGGTTGCGTGGATTCCCTGCGCCGTCCCGGGTCGCGACGAACACACGTGATGTGGACGGCACGACGATCGTGACCGTGCTCCTTGAACTCTCGACGGGGCAGAAGGCAGCAGGCGCCGCCATCGTCACCGGAGGCCTCCCGTTCACCGTCGGGCGCGCGGTTGATAGCGCCCTCACCGCCCTGTGAACACACTTCGTTGCCCCTCGTGCAACGAGACCGACGACCTTGTCGGGCGAAGAGCCAACGACATCATCACCGTCACCTGCGGGTCGTGCGGCACATCCTGGACGAGGGACCTTGCACCGATGTGTCCGAAATGTGGAGGAGACGACATGCAGTCGGCGCCGCTTGCGATCGTCGAGAAGGGGAGAGGCACCCAACTCTCGGTGGTGGGGACCCGGATCGTGATGCTCTGCTCGGACTGCGACGCTGAAACGCTTGATCGCTACCACCGCAACCGGCCGAACCCGCTGATGCCCGACGAGTTGCCGACCATCGATCCAGGGGGCTAGCGACGCGGGCAACCGATCCGGGGACGAGGGGCCGACCTTCGGTCTACACCGGTTCCGGCACACTCCGCTTGGTCGGGAGCTGGGCGATGTAGACCACGAGCGCCGAGGCGAGAACGACGAGTCCGATCCTGATGAACATCGGCTCGACGACGAATACCACCGAAATCGTGAACGTCACGATGATCGCGACAATGGCGACCGTCTTGGCCCGAATCGTGAACCCGAGGCCCGCTCGCCAGTCTCGGACGATGCCGCCGAACAGCCGGTTGTTGACCAACCATTCGTCGAAACGCTCCGATGATTTCGAGAAGAAGTACGCGGCGAGCAGCACCGGTCCGACGGTTGGGATCAGCGGAACGGCGACGCCAATGAATGCTGTCCCCAGGAAGAGGAATCCGAGGACGAGGAACAACGATCGGAGCGCGCGGCTCTTGGCAACGGTCATTGGGACGGAAGCGTACCGGGGTCCTGCGCCGACAGCCCGTCGGATTGGCGGTACATTGAGACGATGGGATGGCTCGATCGGCTCTTCGGCGGCGGTGCAGATGCACTTCGCGTGTCGGGTGATCCGCAGAGCGGCAACGGAGCCTCGTCGTTTCATCTGTGGTGGGAGGTCCCATTCGGGGAAAGCCTGACCAGCGTCGCAGCCACGCTCGAGATCGTCGATCCGCCGACGGTGGACCGACTCGTGTTCTGGGCGCTGCAGGTGTCGTTCGTGAAGCCTGGCGGGGGAGGGGCGCACCTCGGTCTCCAGCATCATCCGAGGTTCCCGGCCTCGAGCGCCGCGAACTGGGGTGGCTACGCCCCGCCCGAGGACGGGGGCCTGCTGGAGGGATCACCGTCACCCCTGCCGTCGACACCGAACGACCCGAATACGCGAGACTTCCTGTGGTACCCGAATCGGCCGTACCGCCTCCTGATCGATCGGTCACCCGATCCGGCGCCGGCTGGCCTCTTCGCATGGCGGGGTAGCATTGAGGATCTGCACACCGGCGGGGTGTCGGTGGTGCGGGATCTCTACAGCCCCGGGGAGTTCCTTCGCGGTCCCGTCGTCTGGACCGAGTCGTTTGCCAGGTGTGACCACCCGTCGTTCGCTGCACAGTGGAGCGACCTTTCCGTGGCCGGAGAGGAGGGGCAGTCGATCCCCGTTCGCACGGTCTCAGTGAACTACCAGGCCCGCAAGGCCGGCGGGTGCGACAACACCGACGTGACCGTGGACGGCAACGGATGGACCCAGCGCACCAACACCACCCGCACCAACCGGTCCGGAGCACGCCTTTCACTTCCGCGTACGGTCTGATCCGACCCGGCGTTACCATGCCCGCACCGGGCGTTTAGCTCAGTTGGGAGAGCGCTGCCCTTACAAGGCAGAGGTCGGCGGTTCGAGCCCGTCAACGCCCACCCCGGAAACCCTTACACAGTAGGGGTTTCTTCTTGCGACGTGGGTTCCAAGTTGCTCCTCACGCACACGAACCCCACACCAACCCCACACCTCAACTCGAACGTGTGTTCAGCGACGAGGGTCGTCGGCGGTTAGCAGCATTGATCTTCGTGTACACGTCGAGTGTCATCCGGGGATCGCTGTGGCCGAGATAGTCTTGGACTTCTCCAGGCGTCCACCGGTCGACGACGAATAGACGGGTCGCTGCGGTGCGACGTAGGTCGTGGGGCGTGACCTCGAAGGCGAGGCGCTCGGCGATCTTTACCCAGACCCGACTTCGCCAGTTCGCGTAGCGGAGGGGGCCGCCTCTTGGTGCTGTCACGACCAGATCGTCGATGTTGGCGATAGGGCGCTCGGTGAAGTGCCGTCGCAGTCGTAGAGCGACATCATCGGGGATGGCGACGATCCGGCCTTCGTCTTCACGGTGTCGGCCTTTGACCGGGCGTACCGGGCCGCTTCGAGGCATCGAAGTTCGCACGTCGAGAACGGCTCGGTCTAGATCCACATCCTTGCGTCGCAATGCGAGGGCCTCACCGATCCGTAGACCACAGCGCGCCATGAGGTGGACGACAACGGCGGTGCGTTCGTCGATGTCCTCGGCGACAGCAGTGATCTCGTTGATCTGTCGGTCGCTGAGGGCCATTCCGACTCGAATGGGCTTCATGGTGGGTGGTTTCACGTCCGCTGCCGGGTTCACGGCGATGAGGCGATCTCGTCGTGCGAGATCGAAGATCCATCTGAGGATCTGGAGAGCCTTGCCACGCGTGTTCGGGGCTCGGTCGAGTGCAGCTAGCCAGATCTCGATGTCTGACGGCGTGATCGATTTGATGGGTCGGTCACCGAACTCTGGAAGGATCATCGAGGACAGATACGACCGATCTCGATCCTGGGTTGATCGCGCCTTGTCGAGTCGGGTGGCGAGCCATCGTTCGGAGGTGGCACTGAATCGTTCCCGTCCAGCGTTGGGGTCGAGGTACTCGCCCCGGCTCTTGTCGGTCTCGACGCCGTCGGCGGAACGCTGGGCGTCGACCTTCCGCTTGTACCATTTCTCTCTCGACTTGCCGTTCGGGTCTCGGTAGCGCACGACGTAGCGGCGCTGGCCCTTGCTGGTTCTCTTCGGTTTGATGGATGCCATTACGTTCCCCCTTGGTCCGTTGCTTCGTCGGTCGACTTCGATCCCTGCCGCTCGCGTTCCTGTCTCTTGTGCTCTCGCTGGTACTTCTGCCTCGCCAGGCTTCTGGCTCGGCGCTTGTCGTAGGCACGCTGTTGGCACTTTGTCCCGGTGCAGTAGGCGGCGTTCCGTTTCCGGGGCACGAATGGTTCGCCGCAGTGGTCACACGTCTTTGGGAGTCGATCTCCTCGGAGTCCTTCGACTAGCTCGAACCACGCCCGTGACCAGATATGGATCGGCTGTTCGTAGATGATCCCGTTGGGTTCATCGAGAGCAAGATCGATTTGGAAGGCTCCGTACTCCCACCCGAGGGAGAAGACTCGTCGTGCGCCTTCCCGTGGGTCGTCTCCTCGGGCGGCCAGGAATGCTTGCCGGAGCATGGTCTGTTCGGTGGCGACGGCTGCGGCGATGGCCCTATCGGTCCAGGCTTCGCCAAGCGCCTTGGTGGCGAAGTGTCGGTAGCCGGTGTCGTATCGCTCCAGAAGCAGGTTCATGGGATTGCCCACCGGCAGGCCCAGGGGACCGATCCAGTCGTGCATCTCGTGGAGTCCGAACGTCTGGGCGAACTCAATGAACGTGTCGGAGTCGCCGGGCGTGAGGGCGAGTAGCCGTGGGTGGATTGGGTCCAGGAGGAAGCTCCGTTGGTCGTCAGCATCGGGTGACGGGGACTGTTCTGCGAGCGGGTATTTCGTCACCGTGACGGGGTCGAGCAGGTAAGGGCGTACGGGCCTTCCGGTTCGACTCCAGTAGGCCGGTCCGAACTTTGATGACTTGCTCGTCTTCATCGCGCTCCTCGATGTCGACCGTGTGAAAACCGAGATTATACACAGAGCTATGAAACGTCAAGCTGGCATCACGACCCACCAGGAGGCGGCAGTAGTGATCCGAGCAAATGTGTCTGAACGAGAACCGATGAGCAACAGCGACAACCGAGAGTTGTTGACCGTTGATCAGGTAGCGACCGTCTTGAAGGTGCCAAAGGCGACGCTCTACCAGTGGAGCTACCAGGGCGAAGGGCCGCCGGTCGTCCGGTCGGGCGGCACCTGCGATACCCAAGTGATCTTCTCGACGCCTGGATCACCAGTGGCATGAAGGAGCGACGGGACGACCGGTAGCCGTCCCCACATGTCCGCACCACGACGCGCTGATGGAGGCAGCGCAGTGACCATGAGACGAGGTAGGGCCTCGAGGCCCTGCTCGAAAAGGAGGCAATCTATGACAACTGCAACCAAGACAGATCAGACGACATCGAGCAAGGCCGAAGGGCCGCCAGGAGCGTCCGTGACGAACGGAACGTGGCCTGGTACGCAGATGGAGGACGGGGGGTGTATTACATCGACGAAGGACACGCCGGTCCGTAGCGGCGAGGTGTACGAAGTGGTGGCGGAGATCCTCAAATACGCACCGTTCAGACCCTCTCGCGTCCGACCGAGGAATGCGTCGTCGAGGTGACGAACCATCGTGCCTGGCCGGGCTCGCCATTTTGGTACTGGCGATCTTCGAGGATGCCCATCTGTACGACGAGGCTCGGAGGGTGTGACGTTCCACGTCTGCCGCATCGGCCAGTCGGTTCGACAGAGCGACGGTCGGGCGCCGTTGGACACCTCGCACGGCAGGCCGCAGGTGGAACAGCTAGCCCACATCGGACGCGCTGAGGGCGGAGGCTGATGTACCACGGCCGAAGTAGAGCGGGGCGACTGGCCCCAACAGCAACAGAAAGGGAGAAGACGACCATGTCCAGAAGATACTTGAAAAGATTGACGATGACGAAGAGAGCACGGCGCGGCTTCCGGAAGTATCTCAGTCCGAAGGGTGGCAGCTACCCGAATCCGAGCAACATGTCGGCGTTGATCCGGCCTCGCGTGCCGAGGAACTCTCGCGGTAGCTGGTCTCCCGGATGAGTAACGGACCAGTTCGGTCAGACTCACCGAGCGTGCCGATCTGCTGGAAGCACGTGGGACCTGAGCTGTTCGAGATTGATCTCTGAGCAGAACGTCCGTCCTCATGAACGGGACGTGCCCCTATGCGGTCACAGAACTGAACCAGGGGGTCTTGACGTGTGATCTGGGACGGGGCAGGGATATCTGTTACTCCTGCACCTCCGGATCGTACTGAAGACTACACGGCCGGGGACAGGTACGCCGAGTCGGTGGCTCGTGACGCTCGGGCAACAAAGAGATGCTTGGTGGCGTGCTCTCGGGGTCTACGTCGCTGTGTTGAAGGAAGCCGGTGAGTTGCCAGTTGGCGGTCGGTCGGCCTAGGTCGCCAGGCAACGGGTTCGCTGGACCCGACGGTCGTGTCGGGTCCAGCTCCCGGTTCGTCGTGAGCGTGGCTACCACCCCAACGTGTTATGGAAGATAATACCAAACATGGTTCAGGTGTCGAACCACCGATCGATAGCGGCCGGTTGGCGATCGATGCTGCCGATCTGCTGATCAGCGACAAGGCAGCGTGGGAGACGTGGTCGGTGACCGTGTCGGCGAAGACGTGCGGTCACAAGCGGAGCCTCGGTATCAACAAGAAGAGTGGCGTGTTGAAGTTCACTCCCACATCGTGCAGGACCTACGGGCACCAACCCTGCGCCGAACAGAAGGTGAAGGACTACCTGAAGACAATCCATAGGAACCTCGATGGACGCACTTCTGGGTATATGACGGTCATGGACGAGGAGGAATTCGACCCCAATCGCCTGAAGCACCGCCTCTCGGAGTTCCGAGCACCGTGGATCGATGACGTGTTTGACTTCTATCGAGGGTCATCCACCGCGTCGACGGTACGGTCACGATTGTCTCGACACGTGGAGTTGACGGGCCGCCTATCGCCTCGGACGATGGATCCGGTCGATGACCTGCTCGGGGCTGCCGCCTATGCGCTGCGTCTGCCTGGCATGAGAAGGTTCTCCGGGACTCGGTGGCGGATACGCCCCGGCGACGGGGAGTCGGTGTCGCATTCGTTCGGATCGATGTTCGAGGACGAGAAGGAGCGGTTCCTGGAAGAGGTCGCCGACCTCGTGCTGGAACGCTATGGAGTGCGAATCGACGCGGCAGATCCGATGTCGTATGGCTCGAAGATCACCATGGATCAGTACATCGCGTGTGGCGATGAGGTGCGGTCGAGAGTCGAGACCGACGACCAACCCGACGAAATGTCTAAGGGACCCGACGAAACGTCTGTATAGAACAACAAAGACGAAACGTCGGGTATTCGCATAGACGTATCGTCGGGTTGGCATAGATGGAATGTCCGAAGGGCATAGACAAAACGTCGGGTAAAGCCCACCTGCGCGCGTCAATTTCCCAGCGTGGTCCGAATACCGAAATCCGCGCCTCTTCCGAACATGCGCTACGACAATGTGACCACCAGTGAGCGCCCCCGAGCGCCGAACCTCACCATGGAGGCGCTCACCATGACCCGACCAACCACCGGTCCAGCGGCGTGGCCCGTCAGACATCCCCCGTGGGCCATCACCCCCGCCGGACCCTGCCACCCGACCTCGCATCCGCACTGTGGGCGTGCCAGGGCAGCAGTCCGGCCTGTCGAACCGGGACGCCGCTGCGCAGATCGGTGTCGACCCGAGCTATCTGAGCAAGCTGGTGCGGGGGACTCGCTGCCCGTCGCAGGTGACTGTGGAGCGGTTGATCGCTGTGCTGCCGCTGTCGGAGGGGGACCAGCAGGCGCTGCGTGATGCGGCGGTGAGGGACCGGGGCAAGTCCCGGCCACCCGGATAGGGGCCGCTGGCAGCCACCTCGCGTGCCTCCCACCGTCTTCACGGTCGCTCAGCCCACGATCGCCCGGTGATTCACGCCGAGGACGGTGACGGTTCCGGGCTGGCAGGTGTCATTCGGCCCAACACGGCCGGATGGGAGGCTCACGGAGCGGCATTTCAGGTCGTGGGTGATCGTTCAGTTCAGGTGGGCGATTCATTGACTGAGGACCGGCGGTGAGGGGACCTCGGAGCCATGCATATTGATGCTCCTATGTCAAGGTGCGTGCGGGTTGGGTGGACAGGACTGGGATGGGCCACACCGTGGGGGTGGGCAGGCTCTTATTAGGTCACACCGCCCTGGTTCGGTTTGGTGGGTGGGGTCGACAGGTCAATATGAGGACAGCACCGCGGGTGCGTCAGCCGGATTATTGGGTCAGACCCCACCCGGATCGTTATGCGGCTCGTGGGAGGTGTTTGAACGTTTGGCGGGCGACGTAGCGTTTCAGACACCGCATGATCTCGGCCGTTGAGAGTCCTTCGGCTCGGCGACGCCGCACGTAGTTGCGGGTCTGGTCGTCGGAGGCCATGCGGGTCAGCACGATCCGGTAGAGCGCAGCGTTCGCTTGCCGGTCGCCGCCACGATTCAGGCGCACCTTCCCGCTGGTCTTGCCGGAACCGGCGGGAGCGGCGTGACACCACACAGGTGCGCCCATGAGCGTTCCGTATGCAACCGGTCCGGGTTGTCACCAGCGGTGACGAGCAACGTGGCGGCGGTATCGATACCGACGCCGTAGCAGTCGAGCAGCGACGGTGCCGTCTGGGCAATGAGCTGTTCGAGTTCGGTGTCGATGTCCCTGATCTCGACGTTGAGATCCTTGATGCGTCGGGCGAGACCCCGGATCACGGCATACGTAGTGAACACGATCGGGTCGGAACCCTTACGGGGCCGCATCGGGCGGCCTCGGAGACGAGGCCGGTCTTGTATCGGTCCTTGAACCGGGCCCGGATCTCGTCGGGAGCACAGATGACGAGCTGACGGAGCTGGTTCAACGTCGCGATGCGTTGAGCGCGTGCCGAACGGCGAGCGACCAACAACACCCTGATCTGCTCGACCGGCCCCGTCCCGGCGTCTTCGGCGTCACCGACGCTGACCCAGACAGCGCGCGCGGGCTGCTGCGACAGCGTCGATCGGATCGGACTTACCCAACCGGCGGCGAGTCTGGCGGTTCGCCGATCCACCTCCACCACGACGATGCCTTCACGGTGGAGATGACGGGACAGGCCGACGCCATACGACCCCGTGCCCTCGACTCCGACACGCACCACCGGACCGAACCGACCAGCCACGCCGTCAGCACCGATAGCCGGCTGCATCCGGTGGGAACGACTCGATCCCCAACACACCGCCGTTCGTATCGACTGCCGCGGCGACATGAACATCGGCATGGGTATCCACACCGCCAACCACTCCAGATACCATCGACATGGCTGCCCCTTTCACTCGCGTATGGGCAAAGGGGTGGCACACGCCACCGGGACGGCGGAACGGATCCAACCGAGCTGGCTCTCACAGCTCAACCGGAGCATCCACCGCCCAACCGGGGCGTGCAACACCAACCACATCATCCCTCCCAGCCGGATATGGGCGGCGTTGGAGGGGTGTGCAGCGGAGTCGCATGATCCCGTCCAGTCGGTTGGCGGCGGGGATGATGGTGTGTTCTTGGGTGGGGGGACATGGTGGTGTCCCTCCCATTGACGACCCGAAGGCACTGGTGTGCCTCTTGGTGTTCTGTCCGGTTCGTGGTTGTTCTCACGGTGCGGGTGAGTTCGATAGCGTTGGCGGTGAGGTCCGGGTGTTGCCGGACAGAAACGGTTGATGCTGAAAGGTGAGATGCTTTCGACTGTGACGGCGGAGGAGCGGTTCCGGCAGCTGTATGACCGGCATGCTGGTCCGATCCTGATGTACTTCAAGCGTCGTACCGATAGCGAGACTGCGCAGGATTGCACAGCTGAGACGTTCCTTGTTGCGTGGCGTCGTATCGATGATGTGCCTGATGAGGCTTTGCCGTGGTTGTACGGGTGGCTCGTCGGGTGTTGCAGAACCAGCGTCGCAGCCGGGGCCGGATCGCGCGGTTGGTGTCGCGCCTTCGAGGGTTGGAGCCGCCTCGTGCGCGAGTCCAAAGAGGCGGTGATTCGTCGCTTTGAGGATGCTGAGCTGGCTGAGGCGTTGCGCAGGATGCGCCGTGAGGATCGGGAGCTGCTGCTGCTCGCCAACTGGGAGGAGCTTCCTCATGCCGACATCGGTCGGGTGTTGGGCTGCAGTGCCCATGCCGTGGATCAGCGCATCTATCGGGCGCTGCATCGGCTTGCGAGAGATCTCGCCGATGCCGGACAGAAACATGGTGGGATGACGACCCCCACTGCACAGCCGGAAGGCGAGACGCCATGACTGACGAGCTCCGAGATCGCTTGCAGGCGATGAACCCTGAACCCGCGAGGGATTCGGATCCCGACGAACTGGCGACCGTCTTCGCTGTCATCGAGGCAAGGAGGTCGATAGTGACTGTCGACAAAGCCCACGACACGGCCACCCCCGTACCACCACGCAGTCGTTGGCGTCGCCCCATCGCGGTGCTCGCCGGGATGGCGATCGTGATCGTTCTCGCCGTCGGCGCTCCGGTGCTGCTGTTCGGCGGAGAGGACGCACCAACAGCCGACACCGCAGCGACCACCACACCGCCAACAACCCCCGAGACGGCACCACCGACTACCGCTCCGACGCAACCAGCCACACCGACGACCATCGCCGAGATGGCGACGCCCCCGCCGCCTCCGGATCCCAGCCAGCCACCTCCCTTCACGTTGGCGTCCGAGATACTCCCAGCAAGTGAAGCCCCATTCGAGCTGCAGTGGATCTCGAATCAGCTTCAGACAACGGAGAATCCTGACGTGCCAGAACTCATCAAGGGATACGGTTGCTACGGAGGCGGTTTCAACCAGGTCCCGCACGCAACCGTGGAGTTCGACGGCGGCCACATCGATTTCAAGAAGCTGGGCAACAGATTGACTCCCAATGTCGACGTCACCGACGAGGCCGGCAACGTCACCGAAGTCGGGAACCCGTTCGGTCCCGATGCCTGGCTGTGTGGCGTTGCGGCCAACGACTCCGTCTTGCTCGCCGTTGGATCCGGCGCCTTCTGGAGCGACGACGGCATCACCTGGCATGGCATCGAGGCATTCGAAGAGTACGTGTGGTCAGAAATGACGTACTCGGGGCTTCTGTGGGCAGCCGCCGGTACCGGGGGATACATGATCCTCAGCCAAGACGAGTGGATCCCCGAAGTCTCCGACGGAAGAGCCTGGTTCTCAGAGGATCTCCAATCATGGTACGAGATCCCGAGAGAAGACCCCGAAGGGAGGTGCTGTCCGTGGGGCTACGCCGGACCGGACGGTATTGCCGTCGGCGAAGAGCCAATCATCGTCACCTTCGAGGGTGCATGGGTCACCACCGCTGCCCCGACGACGACCGTCGCTCCGACCAAAACCACAACGCCGACCACAGGTGACATCGCCTTCGAGTTCGTTGTGACGTTCTGGGCGACGTCCGTGTGGACCGCCACGGGAGAAGCGATCGACAGCGACCTCTTGTGCTCGGCTGCGACCGGAGTCCTGGAAGGCATCGAGGACGAGGACGGAGTTACCAGAACGCCCGAGGAATACTATGCACTCCCCAGACGAGAGGAACCGTACCTACAAGTGTCTGTTCATTCGATGACATGTGACGATGGTTCCGGAGAGTTCACGCTCAGATCCCTCGACGAGATCGATCTCAAGTCCGATCGAGAGACCGATCGGACGTGGACCATCACCGGCGGTTCTGGATACGACACCACCTACGGGGAAGGTGTCAACGAGGTGTCCTTCCCCGACGACATCCTCTACAAGGGCACGGGCACTATCACCAAGGACTGACCTCACCCCGCCCATAT
>CAWAUO010000005.1:0-131262 GCA_963785245.1 uncultured Actinomycetota bacterium
CGTGATCGAGGGCCTTACCTATGAGGAGGTTGGTGATCAGCTTGGCTGTAGTGCCGGCGTCGGCCCGCAAGACGGCGTCTCGGGCTAGGCGGCGGCTCCGTCGCCTGCTTGTCGGGGAGGTGAATGATGCAACAGCTTGAAGAAGCGTTGACCATGCTCGCCGATCGTGGCGAGGACCTACCCATTGAGACCGTGATCTCCCGTCTCGAGGCTGTGCTCGGGACTCGGGAAGAGGTCCCCTAGGTCCGGTCCGTGGTCGTGGATGATGCCGCTCGGCACTGTTGAGGCAGGATCCCGAGGAGCGTTGCGACGACGTGCCGTTCGATCGGCGTTTGCGTTTGCGGCGGCAGCAGCGGCGGTTGTTGTCGTGGTAGGTGGCGTGGTTTGGCTTCTGGCGGGGAAGCGGTGAACCCGCAGACGTACCTCCGGTGAACACGACGATCGTCCATGACGGATTCGATGCCATGTTGAGTGTTACGTTCGATGGTGAGCGGTGCACCGTCGAGGGGCCGAACGCCATCGCTGCAAGGACCGTCCTTTGTCGTGCTCACCAATACCAGCACTACGCCGGTCTATTTCCATGTTGCTTGACTGGTGAGGGATGTGGTCACTGGTGAGGAGGAGAAATGTTTGAGGACTTCGTGGAGCTCCAACGTGATTCTGGTGGCGCACTGCAAGAGGATGACACCAACCTGATCGACAGCCCAATCAACTGGCTCCGGGAGGAACCGTTCGCAGTCGACCGCAGCGCCTATCGGCTGGCACCGACCCTTGCAGACGACCAAGGTATTGAAGGTCTATCAACTGAGCCCGGAGGTGGGATCCAGCATTGTCTATGTGACGAGGATGGGACCATTCGATCCCGAATCCCGGATCAACCCGGAGAATGTACTGGTTCTGCGCACCTCTGGAGGTCACCCCGATCGAGTCTCGTGTTATCCACCGGCCCCCATCAGGAGGAGGACAACATGACAACCATCGATTCTGGTGAACCTTCTGTCCATGCCGAGGAAGTTGTCGCAGGCGAGCATCGACCCAACCGTGGGTCTTGCTCGATCGCCGCGATCACCCTTGCGGTTGCGGTGGCCGGACTTGCCGGATGGATCATCTACGACCAAGCCATTTCGACCGTCGATGCCGAGGTCCAGCAGCTACTCAATGACCACCGTGAGGCCTGGATGACCGGACATGTGGAAAATCTTCGGGTAATTACTACCTATGACTACAGCTACGACGAGGTCGTCTACATCAACGATCCCTTCGAGGGATTCAAGCTCGCCTTTCACGTACCGGGTGACTTCGATGACGCAGTAGAGGACCTCGAACGTGGCGGAAACACAGTCACGGGCGGTGAGGTGGCTCGCTGGAGGATCGAGCAGGTCGGTGACCCCATCGTGCGAGGCGACGGCCCTAGTGCGTTGGTCGCTGTCAACGAGAACTGGTAGACCACCGGGGCCCTGCACGCGTGAGTGCAATCCCAAATACGTGCTTGTCAGAAGAGGACGGGCAACTGAGAATCTCCGACTGGTACTTCGCCAACCTCACCGACTACCCCGACAGCTGACCCACAGCTGCACACATATCGGCACCTATGGGCGGCCATGCGATCCGATGTGGACCGTCTGCCGTGGCATCTAAGGATCGTGGAACGCATTGAGAGCGAGTGCTGCGAACTTGCCACTTCCCGTGATGACGACATCAGGAGGACGACGCTTCCGCCAAGGAGCGTCGGAATTCCACCTTCCAGAGACCGACGCTGCCGCCGATCGAACGCCGGTCTTGACCGTTGCGAGTAGCCGACGCTGCGCTCTCTCAATGGTCGGCCTCGACAAACCCTCGGATGGATGACACCATCAGAGAGACTCGCCGAAGCGTTCGGATCATCCTTGAGCCGACACCCGCTATGGGCGGGTAGTGGAGCATGAAGTGCGGTGTGTTCCGACTTCGTGGTGATCCCGGTGGTGACATATGTCCCTTGTGGTGTCCGGGTGCAGCGGGATAATGATGATTCGCCGCGGAATGGAGGAGTCATGGACCGGCAGTCATCCTTTCCGCCAAGCGGGTTCCTGATCCTCGGGGTCCTGAGTATTGCCGCCTCGATCGTGTTTGTGGTTCGTGCCGTTGCTGTCGAGGCGACCGCTGAGCGCATCTGGTCGGCAGTGATCTTCGGTACGTTCGGATTCTTCTGGCTCGCCGCCTACTGGTCGGCACGCCGCCATCCGATCAACTGAGACTGTCCGAATAGTCAACAACGGGCAAGCGTTCCTTGCCGCCGCTATGGGCGGTTTGATGTATCGAATTGCTGCATGGCGGGGGAGACGATGGCTTGTGGGGCGTTGGCTACGATCTGACATAGCGAGAAGGAGAACATGCGTGTTCAGTGCCAGTGATGCGAGCGAAGCTCTCGAACGAGCGGGCATCGATATCTCGAACGAGCGATACACCGTTGAGGACGTTGCGACCGGGATGAACGTCGAATCCGAACACGGGAAGCGGTTTCCCGATCTAGATGTGACCGGCGACGATCCGGTGATCACGGCGAAGATCGCCCTGGCTCACCTGCGGGAGTTCCCTGACTACTACGACCGGCTCGAAGTCATGGAGCGTGAAGCAGAAGCGGCCTGGGAGTCTGAGGAATAGCCGGAGATCGGCCCGATCTAGCGAACCGCAGAACCGACAACCTGAAACCGCAGCCGATATGGGCGGGTGCGGCAAGAGCGTCTTCTCTGGCCAGTCGAAGGGAGACGGTCAGTCGCCTGCCACTTGTAGCACCTGCTGGACTGCCACGTCGAACGCCTCCGAGGACAGAATGGTCAAGCCAAGGGGGGAGGGGCCGTCCAGGAGAGTCAACTCTGCGTCGTACCCGTCTTCCGCCGGGGCCTGATGAAGATCAACCGAGACCTGGCGTGGCACCTCATACCAGTCGACGTCTGTGTCGTCACCGTGAATCAGACGCACTACGAGATCGGGATTGCCTCCGATATGGGTGCAGGGGTCCATGTTCTCCCACAGCTCGGGATCTTCCTCCCGCAGGGCAACGAGGTTGACAGACTCAGTCTTGTCATTGTGAGTTGCCCGTTTGTTGGGCCCTTCGTACCCGACCAGCCCGATGCTGAGAACCACCGCCCCTTCAGCGGCGATAGCCACGGCAAGGATCACAAAAGAGAATCGACCCTGCTCCAACCCGTGCACGACGACCACTACGGGCCACGGTCCCGGCTCACCGGGGGTGTACACGTCGAGTCTTCTCGGACTATCGACGATGTATGGGATGCCCATGATTGTCACTGTGGTCGTGGTTGTTGTAGGAGCGAGTGTCGTATCTGCACCGTCGTCAGCGCTGTCGCTGCACGAAGACAACAGCAACACAACCACGGTGAGCGGGATGAACCAGCGGAGGGTGAACGGTTACATGTGCGGGACTCCTCGTCGTTGTCCAGCACCGTCCCCTCAAACGCACACCGACCAGTCTTCGGGTAATGCGCGAATACGGCCGAAGCGCTGCAATGACCCCTTGAGCCGACAGCCGTTATGGGCGGTTTCGAAGGGTACCCGGGGCGGAGGCGTCGGCCTCTGCATCGGGAGATACCTCGGATCATTGTCCGGTGCCGTCGGCGTAGCGAGGGGTAGGTTTGGAGGACCGGGTGCCCGCCCGGCACCTCGGGATGAGAGGAAGAGTCTGCAATGCATCCGAACACACAGACCGTCTTGCGAGGCTTTCAGGCCTTCGCCGAAGGTGACATGGCCACGATGAAGTCGTTGTTCGCCGATGATGCCACATGACAGTGTTCGGCCGCCTCGACTCGGTCTATCGGCGCACGGGCGCAAACCTCCCCCTCGGTGACCCCCGGCCGTCCCACGGGGCGGAGATGGAAGGCTACTTCTGGCGAGTCACCGACATGGCGCACCAGCGCGTGCTCGTCGTGTTGTGCGGCGTGAACCGACATCCGGACGGTGAATGGGCGACGGTGGCGATCGCTGCGCATCCTGGTGGTTTTGTCCGCGCCGCGGTGCTCGATGGAGCCGCCGCCGCGTCGGACCGATTCCTCGTCACTGCGGGTGACGGGGCGTTCACTGCGACTGAGACCGAGGTCCATGTCGACCTCGGTCCCGACGCTCGTGTCGACCTGTCGCTAAGCCGGCCCGTCACGTGGCCGCTGGCCCTCGGAGGCGGCGGCCTGTTCTCTGCACTGCCATTTCTCGGCCAGTACTGGCACCCGCACCTGCTCGGTGGTGCAGCAGGCGGCACCGCACGCGTCGGTGATCAGGAATGGGAGATCATCGACGCCGACGTGTACGCCGAGAAGAACTGGGGGGCCGGGTTTCCAGAACAATGGTGGTGGGGTCAGGCCCAAGGCTTCGACCGGCCCGATGTGTGCGTCGCATTCGGCGGGGGCCTCCTGACAGCAGGACCCCTTTCCGCGCACGTCGGGGGGGTCGTGGTCCGCATCGGCGCCAAGGTGATCCGCCTCGCTCCGCCCTTCTCCCGGGTGCACAGCGAGACCAACGGCCAACGGTGGGAAGTCAAGGCTCGCGGCCACGGCTACCGCGTACACATCATCGGACACGGCGTCGGCGGACCACACGTGCTGCCCGTACCGCTACCGGCCCAACGACGCAACATCGACACCGATTTCGAGTACCTAGCCGGACATCTCTCCCTCGAGGTGACCGGACGCCTCGAGTATCGAGGAGAGAGCAACCTCGCCGCCCTGGAGATCGGGCACCGACCAACCACTGAGGAGAAGGCCCAGCGTTGACGGCTGGCACCGCTCGGACCATCGAGCACGCGGTGACCGTTCCGGCCTCATCGCCGCAACCGCACCGTCGGGGAAGAACCGTGGCACTCGCGGCCGGAGTCGTCGTCATCGGCGGCCTCGCGACGCTGGTTGCGGCATGGAATCGATCCACGACGTACCCGGTGTCGATCGCCGCCGCCCGCCGCCACGCCGGCAGCGACGCAGCTTCCGCCGATCGGTCCACCACACCAACTCGCTACCAACCTGCGGCACGGTGGGGTCCGCCGCTGCGCTCGCGTCACTCTTCTGCCTTCGCGAACGGATCAGGTCGCCTGCTGTTGCCAGAACGACGCTTTCCGGCGAACGTGCGGCCGCGTCGCGTCGCTTCTTGCCAAGGGCGTGCCGCTGATTGACCGCGTCGAGGGCGTGCGCGCTTGTCGCTCCGGCCGGTTCCACCCATCACGAGGAAAGGTCAGTCGCGGTTCCGGGTGGTCCCCTACCATCAAGCGATGCGTCCGTTCCGCAAATCCTTCGTACCCGGCCGGCGTTCGGCGACGAATCTGGGGGAGCGCGGCGTTGAGCCGAAACCACAGTTCGGTCAGGTCGTCGAGATGTTCCGCTTCGCGAGGCCGTATCGGACGCGCCTGGTGCTCGGGACGCTTGCCGTTGTTGTGTCGTCCGGGCTCGGGCTGGTGTTCCCGAGGATCATGGGCGACTTGGTGGACACCGTTGTTCCGAGCACTGCGGCCGGAGCTGAGACGAGGAGCCTCGACCGGTATGGGGTCATCCTCATCGGTGTCCTCATCGTTCAGGCCGTGTTCAACTACGTCCGGGTCTACCAACTCGCGCTCGTGGGTGAGGGCGTTGTTGCCGATCTGCGCAAGTCCGTCTTCGACCGGGTGGTGCGCCTCCCCGTCCCGTTCTTCGACCGGAACCTCACCGGCGATATCTTGTCACGGTTGACGTCTGATGCCGCGGCCGTGCAGTACACGGTGTCGTCGACGTTGGCGCAGGTCTTATCACAGAGCATCACCCTGATCGGAGGCGTGGTGCTGCTCGTGCTGATCAGCCCGGTCCTGTCGCTCACTGTGCTCACCTTCCTACCGGTCGTGATCATCGCCGGCGCGATGTTCGGCCGCCGATTGCGCGCCATCTCGACCGAATTCCAGGATCGGATCGCCGAGGCGAACTCGCTTGCGCAGGAGTCCATCTCGTCGATCCGGGTGGTGAAGTGGTTCTCGGGTGAGGGGCCGGTCACGGCGCAGTACGACCGCGACATCGCCGCGTCGTACCGAACGGCGGTGCGGCGTGCCCGGCTGTCGGCGATCTTCATGCCGGCGATCACGTTCGTCGGGTTCTCCACAGTTGCCCTCGTGCTCTGGGTCGGGGGACGGCTCGTCGCCCGGGGCGACCTCACCGCCGGCGAACTCGTGTCGTTCCTGCTGTACACCTTCACCGTGGCGGGGGCAATCGCCGCCTTCACTGGGCTCTACACGCAGGTGCAGAACACGCTCGGGGCGTCCCGCCGCATCTTCGAACTGCTCGGTGAGACACCCGAGGTCGCGGTGCCCGATATACCCGCCACACCGGATGCGTCGCCGGGTTCCATCCTTTTCGAGTCGGTCGACTTCTCCTATGAAGGTCGGGACATGGAGGTTCTGAACGACATCGATCTCGAGATTCGACCGGGCGAGGTCGTTGCGCTGGTCGGGCCGTCGGGTGCTGGCAAGTCCACCCTCGTGCAGCTGATCCCCCGGTTCTACGACGTGGTGTCGGGTCGGGTGGTTGTAGACGGCGTCGATGTGCGGGACCGCGACATCGCCTCGCTGCGGCTCTGCATGGCGGCGGTCCCGCAAGAGGTGCAGCTGTTCTCGGGAACCATCGCCGAGAACCTGAGGATCGCAAGGCCCGACGCAACGGACGGGGAGCTGGTCGCGGCATGCCGATCGGCGAATGCTCACCGGTTCATCGAGACGTTCCCGGACGGGTACGACTCGGTGGTGGGCGAACGCGGGGTGCAGCTGTCGGGTGGCCAGCGCCAGCGCGTGGCGATTGCCAGGGCACTGTTGGCCGATCCGAGGATCCTGATCCTCGACGAGGCGACGAGTTCGCTTGATGCGGAATCCGAAGGACTCGTCCAGGAGGCGCTCGGGCGGCTGATGCAAGGACGCACGACGCTGGTCATCGCGCATCGTTTGAGCACCGTGGTCTCAGCCGATCGGTTAGTGGTGCTTGCCGAGGGGCGGATCGTGGACGAGGGAACCCACGCAGAGCTGGTTGGGCGCGATGGGCTATATGCACGGCTGTATGCGAAGCAACTCGCGGTGTGATCGTCCTCGGTGAACAACTTGAACCTCGGCTCCTACCTCGCTTCAGTTGACGAGGCCGACCGGTTCGTGTGCGACTGCCTGGCCGTCCTTGCCGGGAGATCGAGATCGAATCGTCGGCCGTGCTCGATGCTTGCGATGGTCTTGGCCCGGACGGCATCGGTGGCCAGGATCGTGGCCCCGGTGGTCTTGTTTGCTGACTCAAGGCGGTTTGCCGAACTCACGGCATCGCCGATGACTGTCGCTCGTGCAGACGACTCGCCGCCCATCATGCCGAAGATGACTGCACCCAGGCTGATTCCCACCCTGACTCTGAATGCATGGCCGTAGATGCGGCCGACGTGATTGTCCATGTCGGCAGCGACTTCCAGCGCCTCGAGTCCGGCTCTGACGGCAGCGAGAGCCGAGTCGGTTTCGTTGTTGACGCCGAGGACGCCGGGGAGACCGTCACCCATGTAGTCGTCCACCCTGCCGCCCTATGACTCGAACGGCCGATCCTCGGTAGTGGCCCTCGCAGAGTTGCGAGGCCATCTCGGCGTCGAGTCCGTCACGGACCAGCCTCCAGAGCCGAACTGAGCCGTTGACCTCGGTCTGACATGCCAGCCGAACTCCGTCAGGAAAGCTCAGCCTGGTTGCCATCGCAGTTTCTTCGCCGGTTCGTTCGGTCAGCGCTTCCGGTCCTTCTCCGACTCGAACGCGGCACGCCGAACAGCGGGAACGTGCGCCGGCACAGATGTGCAACGTCAATTCCAGCATCGATCATTGTCTCGAAGAGGTTGACCGTGCCGAACAAGGAGATCGAAACCTCATCAGCTGATACGAGCATCTCAGACATCGCGGAAGCCGATGAGACACCTCGAGCGGCAGTGTCCCGTCCATATACGTTCCTCGCATGTTGTCCGCTTGGGCGCCGTACGACGCACCCTCCCGCAGTCAGCGGATCGCCCTCGAGTCGCCGCGACGGTGCCCGGCAGCGCTCGATCGCCCACCACCGCTCGCTCCACTGTGCGGCCCACCTCGCCACCCGCAGATGTCCTCCAGGCGAGAGGACAACGGTGGCCGGATCGAACTCGCCGCCAGCCCCTCCGACCGCCACGACAATGTGGCTTCGCCTGTGCGTATCGACTCCCAAGCTGGGTATCAGAAACCTGTCTCCACCCGGTTTGACGGGTGTTGTCTGGAGCGACCCGTGGGCATGCCTCAGTGGCGCGACCCTGCGGAGAAGGGTTCCTCAGCACGGCAACCTTCTCAATCAGAGACAACCACACCCGTCGCACTCACGTCTTGAAACGGTATGGAGCGATGCTCGAACGCATCCTTGCCGGCCAAGTTCGATCGCGTGCAGCCACGCTTTCCATCGGAAGCGTCCGAGCCAACCCTGTGATAGGCCGCGCTCCGGCGCCCGTCCGTGCCTGCCCATCTGTGCTGCCGTCGCAAGGCGTGAGTGCAACATGTCTGGCGAGGGTGGTTGTCTCTTGTCAAGGAGGTTGTTGTGGCGGTGTTCACTGAGGTGGAGCGTGGGCTACGGGGGGCTCACCCAGGGAACGGGTACCACTGGGTACCGAATCCCATGACCTTTCGGCAGTGTGGGCAGAAGAAGACGAATCCGCGACCGATCCCAAATGGTCCTTGGGGCTTGCGGGCGTAGATTTCGGGAAGCTCCGCGTCGCAATGTGGGCAGAGGGGCACGAGGTCTTCACGCCGCACGACGGCGCACGGCGTGGCTGTCTGAGTACTCACCGGTACCTCCTGGCTTGCAGCTCTCGATCGCATCGTCTCACGGGGTCGGTCCTCCGAGGTAGGGCATTTCAGCAAGAACGCCGCGACCATGTGTGCCGGACTGGGCCGCGGGCGAGGTGGTGGAAGCCTCTGCGTCCGGGGCCTATTAGGACGAGTATGCGTTGGGGCGCTATTGAGGAGGAAGTAGCCGGGAGCATGCCTGGCGATGTCCTGATTCCCGACGCTGAGTCCGCCACACGGGCGGTCACTATCGCTGCCACTCCTCAAGATGTCTGGCCGTGGTCGGTTCAGCTCGGTTACGTCAAGGCCGGGTAGTACAGCTACGACTGGATCGACAACGACTCTCGACCAAGCGCCGATCCAATCCTCTCGGAGCATCAGAACCTGGAGGACGGAGACAGGATTCTGATGCTGCCGGAGACGGGATTCGTAGCGGATTCGATCGACGAACCTCGGTCGATCGTCAGTGTGGTGGAGGACGGTTCAACGAGTTGGTACGGCGGCCTCTATCCGGCCAATCACAGGGGGACGAGATTGGTAAGCCGTTGGCGTCCGAAGTCCGATACCACGCCTTCCCCGGTGTTCTTGATGGCCTTGTCAGAACCGGGCACGTTCATCATGGAACGGAAGGTGCTGAGGACCATCGCGGACCGAGTCGAAGCAGCATGTGTGTATCCGACGCCGCCAGCGCAGTCATCGCCACGACGGCCCAAACGCGAATCCCCGACCCTCTCAGGATTGCGTCCTCTCAACGCACGACCACCCGGCAACATACTGGTGGAGCGGACGGTGACCTGACCCAACCGGCCCGAATCCCGCACGGAGATGCTCAACGGTTGGCGAAGACCTCTGCGGGGAGCTCGCGGGCGCCGCTCGCGATACCGTCGACGATGATCCGGGCGACAATCGAGGGATCGAGGCCGACCGGCATCGCCGGGGCTGTCCCTGAGATGGGGCGCCCGGCAAGGCCCGTTTCGGTGTGCGGCGGCCGGGCGTCGAGGACCTGAATCCCCCGGCGCCGGAGCTCGCGCCCGAGCGCCTGCGTGGCGGCGCTGAGACCGGCCTTCACCGCCGAATAGGCCACAAGGCCCGCCATCGGCTGGTCGGCGACCACGCCGGTGATGTTGACGACGAAACCACCCTCGAGATAGGGGACCGCCGTTCGGATCACCCGAATGGGACCCACCAGATCCGTCGCCACAAGCTCATCCAGCGCAGCATCGTCAAGCTCGTCGAGGGGTCCGAAGGCCACCACTCCCGCTGCGTTCACCACACCATCGAGACCACCGAGACTGTCGATGGCGGTAGCCACCACATGGTCGGCGTGGTGCGGCTGGCGAAGGTCGAATTGCACGGAGGGCACGTCCGCACCCAGCTCCGCAGCTCGCTCCAGGAGACGGTCCCGATCCCTACCGGCAAGCATCACCAGCCCGCCGCGGGCTTCGAAGCTCGCCGGCGATTCGGCCGCCTAACACTCCTGAACCACCAAGCACCACGGTGCGGGTGCCGGAGAGGTCTCGTGCACTCATACGTCCTTGATAGTCGCACGCAGCTTCCTATCGGGATGCTTCCTCCGCCCGTCCTCTCGGGAATCAGCGATCACACACGGTGGTTCAACCCCGTGTGACCGAACGAATTGCCGTCGTCCTTGGCGCCGGTGGTGCCTACGGCTGGGTGTTCCACGCCGGTGTGCTCCACGGTATCGAACGCGCCCTCAACACTCCCGCAAACGATGCGGCATTGATCATTGGAACATCGGCCGGGTCGGCAATCGGCGCGGCGGTGCGAGCCGGGATCGAACCACACGATCTCGCCGAATTGGTCGCGCGCCCACCGAGCGAAGACGACCGCAAGCGGATGAGGAGCGAGCTCCGCAGCGCCCGGAAGACCATCGTGCCGTTCGCGCCGCGTCTCGTGCGGCATGCCCTCAACGGAGACCGAACCGGTATGTTGGGTGTAGCCGGTCTCCTGCCGCCGGGGATCTTCCCAACCGCGTGGCTCGCCCGCTTCCCTGGCATGGAGGCCCACGCACAGTGGCCGGACGGACTATGGATACCGGCGGTATCGACCGCGACGGGAAACGTGGTCGTATTCGGTCGCGATCGACACGATGTCGACGTACACAGCGCGGCACAGGCTTCGTCGGCCGTCCCAGGCATGTTCCAACCACACATCATCGACGGGACGCCCTACTTCGATGGCGGAGTCGCCTCCCCGACCCACGCCGACCTCGCTGCAGACATCGATCCCGATCTTGTGATCATCTCTTCACCGATGACCCGCCCGGGACGGCGCCTCACCTCGGGTCACGCACGAAAGCGCTTGGCGGAGGAAGTCCTCGCCCTCGACAAGACCGACGCCCAAGTCGTCGCGATCGAGCCGGACATCGAGACCGGCCGCCTCGCGGACGGGTTCCCGAGGACGAACGGTGGAAACGCACAGCACATCTTCGAATCGGCTGCGGACCTAGCCGAGCGATCGGTCGCCGCGGCGCACCAGCGCTACCCCATCGGCGCGTAGGCCGTTGCCTGGGGGCCGGCGAAGGGCAGGGTCGGTGCCCGTGGACAAGGCATGTGCAACAGCAAAGCGCAAGAAGATGGACCCGAAGATGCAGAGGGCGTACACCAGGGCGCTGAAGACGAAGCCAGCAGCGCCACCGATCATTGCCCGATTCGATCACACTTCTGGCGAAGGGGAAACCTCGTCCCTCCTCGCTTCGACCATCGATATCGGACATGAGATGCGCCCGCCACAGGCGAGAGACTGACGAACCAGAGGTACAGAGGCTCCGCTGGCGGTGGTTGACGAACTGCAGCGACCGGGCCCCGGACGCTTGCTCCTTGAGGCGCTGGCACATTCGGCACGAGCGAACGGCACCAATCGATTCCGCGCCTACGTAGCGGGATCGAACACGCAGGTGCTTGATTCACTCGTGGCGATCGGGGCGGATCGTGTCGGTTTCGAGGACGGCCCCTTCATCATGGAAATTCCGCCGTCAGAAGCTGAGTCTGATCGATTCGCCCTCTACGCAGCGCTTAGGGAAGCGGCGATCGACTACGCCCCACGCACTCGGGCGGACGGCGCGTAGCCAACAGGCCGAACCGCCCACAACCGGCTGGGCGGGTGGTCGATCTGATTGATCCGCGCGCTGAGGCTCCACACAGGTAGGAGGCTCGACGATTCCAACCGGAGGCGCGGCCGGGCGGCAATCGGCGATTGACAGAACGACGCTTCGTGACAAAGCGATGCTCTGTGGTCGTCCGAGCACTCTGGAGCGACACGTTCCAGCAAACGCAATGTGATCGCTGGGTGCTGGAATCAGATGTACTTCATGTGCGGACGATTTCCCTGTTGCCTTGAAGGTGGGCGTCGCAGCTGAGTCTCCCAGCGACGAACCGCGGCGATGATTGGCCGGTGAGCAGGCGGAAGCCCTGATCGAGGAGCTCTACTTCCTCGCATTGCCAGTCGGGGAACGCCCTCTCCAGAAGACCCTTCGCAATGGTCTCTGCTGCGACTTCCACGCCGCGCTCTGCCCATGGGACGTCGCGGTCTCGCCAGGTCTCCAGTCCGTGCAGCTCCAGGAGTGCGTCGCGAGTCGTGTCATCAACGTTGTGATATTCCCAAACGTGAGCGAACTCGTGCAGGACCGTAAATGAATTGCCCGAGCAGAAGTCGACCCGAAGTCCCGAGCCGTCGCGGTTGAACTGTCCTGCGAATCCGTTGCAGCCTGCGTAGTCCTCGTGCACATGGATCTCGAGATCCGGCAACGTGAGCCCTGCGACTCGGAATGCTGCGTCGGCGTCTGCGATCTGTTCGTTCGATTTCTTGTCAGATCCGTGAACGACATGAGATCCCGTTGCCGCGTCGGAGAACGGATCGTCGACCGTGCCGATGGGCGGTATCACGGTCACGAGCACGACGCTGGCGGCGGATACGACGAGCATGACAGCCTTCATGCCCCGAAGCTGCGGCGCGCAACTTGGTGGGAGCTGACAACAGTCTTGCCCCAACTTTCACGCGTTTAGGTAGGTTGAAAGTCGTAGGTGGTTCCATGCGATACCGCTTCCAGGACGGCGTATGAGCGGAATGCTCGAATTTAGGGCGCTCGGACCCTTCGAGGTACTCCGAGGCAATGACCCCATCGAGTTGGGGTCTCACAAGCAGCGCATGCTGCTCGCGCTGCTGTTGATCAACGCCAACCGTGTGGTTTCTCGAGACCGGATCACCGAAGCGCTGTGGGGAGAGGACGCCTCTGACAAGGAGAATGCTCTTTGGGTCTACGTCTCACGACTTCGCACGGTGCTCGAACCGGAACGAACAGGGCGAGGAGAGAGCACGCTGCTCATCACCAAGGAGCCGGGGTACCTGCTCTCGGCCAGTCCTCAGCACGTCGACTACCTCCGGTTCGAGCAGGGGCTTGACGAGGCGCGGACTCTGATCGAGACCGACGCCGAGAGTGCACTTGCGGCCCTCGACGAGGCAATCCATCTTTGGCAGGGTGACGCCTTGGCGGATTTCGCCTACGAGACCTTCGCTCGGGCAGAGATCGATCGGCTCGACGAATTGCGGCTGGAAGCCCTGGAGTTGCGATTCGATGCAAGGCTGCAGCTCGGACACGCCGTCGAACTGATCAGTGGGTTGGAGATCCTCTCTCGCCAGAACCCGTATCGGGAGAGGCCAGTTGCGCAGCTCATGACCGCGTTGTATCGGACCGGTCGCCAGACAGAAGCGCTGCGGACCTTCGAGCGCCACCGTCGCGCGCTCTCCGAGGAGCTTGGCATCGACCCGTCACCGGAACTCTGTCGTTTGGAGGAGCAGATCCTTCTCCATGATGAACACCTGGTTCACACCAGCCGCAGAACGGGACCCGCCTCCGAAGCAAGCAATCCCTACAAGGGCCTCCTCGCTTTCCAGGAAGCCGATTCCAGTCACTTCTACGGACGGGAGCGGCTTCTCGCCGAAATGCTTCGCCGGCTCGACCGGGGCGATCGGCTGGTCGCACTGGTCGGGCCCAGCGGTTCCGGCAAGTCGAGCGTGGTTCGCGCCGGGTTGATCCCAGCCATGCGGAAGAACGCGGTGGCTGGAACCGCGGAATGGCTGATCGCACAGATGGTCCCAGGGGGCCATCCGTTCGCCGAACTCGAGGCCGCACTGCTGCGCATCCGAATCGACGGGCCGGACAGCCTCGCAGCGCAGCTCGGTGACGAGGACCAAGGCGATCCTGCGTGCCGGCACTCCGCGTCCTACCCGGTGACGACACTCGCCTGCTCCTCGTTGTCGACCAACTCGAGGAGCTGTTCACCCTCGTCGATGATCGAGACATTCAGCGACGATTCCTCGACGGATTGCTCGCCGTCGTAGACGATCCCCACGGACGCGTGGCCGTGGTGGTCACCCTGCGCGCCGACTTCTACGACCGGCCGTTGCTGCACCCGGCCTTCGGCGCCCGGCTCGGCGAAGCGCTGGTGAACGTCACCCCGCTGAGCGCCCACGAGCTGGAGGAAGCGGCATCGGTACCCGCCACCATGACCGGCGTCAGCATCGAGCCGTCAATGCTGGGCAGGCTCATCGGTGACGTTGTCGATCATCCGGGCGCGTTGCCGATGTTTCAGTACACACTTACCGAGCTATTCGATCGGCGAGCCGGAGACGTCTTGAACGAGGCAAGCTACGACGAGATCGGTGGCGTGCGCGGCGCCATCACCCATCGCGCCGAGGGTCTCTTCGATGAGTTGGGGCCGGAAGAACAGGAAGCGGCACGCCAGCTGTTCTTGAGGCTCGTGTCGATGTCTGGTGAGGACACGTGGTCGCGTCGCCGGGTCCGGGCGGAGGAGATCATCTCGCTGGACGTCGACGTCGTCGCCCTCCAGGCGGTCATTGACCGATTCGGGAGCCGACGTCTGCTGTTCTTCGATCGGGACTGGGCCACCGGTGCTCCCACGGTGGAAGTAGGTCACGAGGCGTTGCTGACCGAGTGGGAGAGACTCGGTGACTGGATTCGTGAGGCGCGCACCGATCTTGTCCGTCATGCATCGTTCGTCTCCGCCGTCGACGACTGGGAGCGGTCCGACCGAGATCCCGGCTACTTGGTGACCGGGGCTCGGCTCGCCGAATACGAGAAGTGGGCCGGAGCGAGCCGCCTCGACCTCAACGCTCGAGAGCTGCAGTTCCTCGGTGCCTCTCTCCAAGCCAGAGAACTCGAGGTACGGGCGGACCAGGAACGTACCGAGCGGGAGGTGCGGCTCGACCGTCGCGCCCGCCGGCGGCTGTGGGCGGCGGTGGCAGCCGTCGATCATGCTCGCTGTCTTCGTCGGGGGCCTCGTCGTGGCTACGGTCCTCAACGATACGACGCGAGTTGCGGTGGTCACCAGCGGTGAGGAGGACGCATTCAGCAAACTGCTCATGCGTGGCGTAGAGCAGGCCGCTGCTGACCTCCCCGTCGAAATCATGGAGGTCATCCCGCCGATCACGGACCTGAGCCGCGAGTATCGCCGTCTCGCGGCTGCCGGAGTGGAGCTGATCATCGTTCCGGCAGGGCTCGATGGCGGTGCGATGTATGACATCGCCGCCGAAAAGCCGGATGTGACGTTCGTGACGGTGATGGGCTTTGCCGGGATCAGAGTAGTCCCAATGTCGTTGCGGTCGAGTTCGCCGAGGAGCAAGTCGGCTTCCTCGCGGGCGTTGCTGCAGCTGCAGAAACGAAGACCAGAGTCGTCGGGTTCATTGGCGGTGCGGCCTTGCCGGATGTCGAGACGCGACGGGCCGGATTCGAGGCCGGCGTCGCTTTCGTTGATCCCGGCGTGACGGTGCTGGCCCGCCATGTCTCTGCAAACGGGGATCGGGACCGAGCGTTTCAGCGTACCGACCTCGGCAAGGCCGCGGCTGGGGACCTCTTCGATCTGCGGCGCCGATGTGATCTATCACGCGGCCGGCCGTTCGGGGCTCGGGGTATTTCAGGCGGCCCGTGAACACACCGAGGCTTCGTAGGACAAACATTGGGGGATCGGCTCGGACTCGGACCAGATCCTGGAGGTCGGCGCTCTCGAGCAAGACTACGTGCTCTTCTCCGTGCTTCGTAAGTTCGATGTGGTTGCGAGCAGTGCGGTCCACGATCTATTGAACGGTGACCTCGAAGCCGGAGCGGTGCGCTATACGCTTCGCCGACGGCGGCCTGGGCTACTCAACTCGGGGGAACCATCTCTCCGAATTGGCCGTCTCTCTTATCGCTCAGGCCGAGGCCAGCATCATCGACGGGACGGTTGCGATTCCGCTGTATCCATGTGGGCGACGTTTTGCCGCCTTGGAGGCGCCCGAGCCCGTCGGAACAGTCGAAGTCAGGTACGACGGATCTCCGTGCAGCCACCGCTACGACGGACCCAACGTCGTCAACCCGGGAGAGTCGATTCGCATCGTCGTGGTCAACGACGGCGCGGTCATGTCCTGGGGCAGGGGCATTTGCGACCGAGTCCGGTACGGCTGCCAGCTTGATCGCGGCCAACCCGGGCAGGACACGGGTTGGCTACTTCGTCGCCACTGATGGTCCCTACGAGCTCAGTTGCGGGCCGAATCAGAGAGGACCGAGCTGATGACCATTGAAGTCGAGTGAGACGCGGAGTGCCAACGGAGAAGCCGGCAGCAACACGACCAGGATCAGCGGTACCTACCAACGCAGCGGGGATCCTCGCAGCGTCAGGTCTCCTTGTTCCTCCCAGCGGATCAAGACCGTTGCTCCAATCGATGCCCGCACGCCACACAACGAGACCGGGGCGTTGGGCTTCAATCCGATCCTGCTCCCACCCGACTCCTGACCGCCCACATCCTGCTGGGTTTGCAGTTCAATCAGACGTTTTGGACTCCATTTGCCGCTGATTCGAACTGGCGAAGAGCCGATGCTCGGTTGTCGGCACTGTCGGCACTGTCGGCACTGTCGGCACTGTCGGATTGTCGGAGGTAGGAAATGAGACGCTTTCCAGGGCAGACGTCGCGGGACTGTGCCCCGGAACGCGTAGCGAGGTGGCGTTGAGCCGGCCTTCAAGGGCGGCCGATGTTCCGTTCGGGTCGGATCCATCGGTGTGGCTGCGGCGTTTCACCCCTGCGGTCGTCGAGGAATCTCCCGAAGTAGTACGAAATCGCCGTGCGCAGCACGGGCTCGTCCCAGCAACCCTGATTGCCTAGTGTGCAGGGCAGTTCGTACCCCGCACGGATGACGGCGCGCGCCGCGGCGAGGTCCCCATCCCCCGGGGCGGGCGGGAGCCCGTCGACCCACGAGAAGAACTCCGCCAACGAGGTGCCGGTCACGATCGGGCTCTCGCACCCTTCGTCCTCCGGGTCGCATCCCACGGCGAAGCCATGTGCCGATCGCCACTCATAGGAACCCTCAGCCACTCGGTCGCTCGACGAATAGACCTGGACGCTCGGCCCCGAAACCTCGAGGGGAGCGTTGCACTCACGCTCCTCAAGGGGCGCCTCGAACCAGACCTCCAGGGGCAAGTCGTCGGGGAGACGCGAGTTGCCGAGCCACACCCGCTTCGAGAACCCATCGAAGATGACGAGATCGGCTCGCCCGTCGCCGTCGTAGTCATGGGCCGCAGCAGCCTCCACACGCAGTGGAAGACCGATGGGCCTGTGTTCGTCTGCGACGCTGGCATATTCACTCGCAGCCCTCGCCACCCGCACCACACCGCTATCGATGCCCCACAGGTCGGGGCGGAGGTCGAGGTCGGCGTCACCCAGGAAGTAGACCGATGCTCCCGGCATCGGATTGGCGGTCGACAACAAGATCGCGGTTGCCCCGCTGTGGGGGTCCACCGACCACACTCTGAAGCGGTCGCCGTCGACCACGAACAGGTCCAGGTGCCCGTCGCCGTCATAGTCGCCCGTGGAGACCCATGCGTCCTCGGAAGGGGTCGGAACGCTGGTGACGGCGGACATCTCGGCGCTGTACCCACCGTACTTCCATCGCACGATCAGACGCAGGACCCCATCGTCGTCGCTCACGGCCCACAGGTCCTTCCCGCCTCGACCATCCCAGTCACCGAAACCGACGGTGTGGGCATCCCTGACCACGCCACTGAACCCGGCGACGAGCGACCGGCGCGACGAGCATGCGTCGTGGCGCCGGGATGCAACGGACGCGTCGACGACGAGGCCGTCGTCGGAGTCGGCGAGACGTACCACGTCGAGTGCCCCGTTACCGTCGGCGTCGGCGAGCACTGTCGTGAAGGTCCCCCAGGGTGCGGTTGGAACGACGCGTATCGTCGCCGACGGCGAGGTGAAGGGGACGGCATCTGTTAGAGGCTCGTACGGCAAGGGGAGAGCGTCGTACCCCGAGAATGCCGGTCCCTGCCATGCGAAGTGCATCGCATCCTTCGAACCGATCCACAGACCACCCCAGCAGAACCCGGCATCGAGGAAGGCATTGACCCACCAGTCGGGGAGGTCGGTGACGAGAGTGTTGTCGGAACGGTTCGGGTTCGACCGGGAATTCACGTCGATCGCGATCCCGAAGGTGTGGCGGGAGATCCGCGAGTTGCCCCCAATCGTCCGAGCTGCCGCTGCGAAGGTGGAGGCGGGGTCGATGCGGTACTCGGCCCCCGCGGCCAGTGAGGCCTCGAGGTTCGACGCGGCCCGCTCGAACGCCGGAAGGGCGCGGTCGTGGATCGTTAGCACCTCCGACGAACCGGGCACCTCCCAGCGCACGAGGCTCAATCGGACCTGATCCACGGTGCGGCCGAACATGGCCGCGAACTCACCCCTGAGGAGTTCGTCACCTGCCATCGATCCCCGGTCCTCCGCATTGGGTGTGATGACACGCTGCGCTCCGCATGAGCTCGACTCGGTGAACGACGGCCACGCCTCGCCCTCGCCGCCGGTTGCGCTCGCCGGCTGCGACAGCCCGAGCATTGCCAACACCGTGACGCCGACCGGAATCAAGAGACTCATCCGCATGCGCATACGGTATCGGTCTCGACAGATGGAGCGTGCGGATTCCGATGACCGAGCCACGCTTTCCCCGAAGTGCGTCGGCAGTGAACCATGAGCGAGGTCCTGGACTACGCGTTCCGGGGGACGCGTTGGTTCGGGAGATGTTGCCCGAATCGCCATGGCGTGTCGCCTCGCTTTCCGGTCGAAACGCATGACAAGGATCGATCCGAGTGTGCACCGTGTCAAACCGGTGTCAATCGAATGGTGGGTTGCACATGCTCGCCGAGGAAGAGCATCGACCGACAGAGGATCCAGAAACCGTACCCACGTTGCACTCTGAGAACTCGGTACGACTCAGGGGCGAGTAGCGGTCTGACCCATAGTCCGTCGGTTGCGGGTTCGAACCCCGCTTTGCCCACCGTGTCGACCCTCAGTCGGCGAGGCCGAACCCGCTCTCGAACGACGCGGCGACGCGGCGCATGATCGTCTCGAGCGGCGTGCCGAATGCGCCTTCGTACCAGTGGTGGAGTCCACCCACGATCGCTCCCACCACCGCATGGGAGAGCAACTGGACCTCAAGGTCGCCGTGCTCGCGGCCGAGCGCCTCGGAGACCGCCGTGCCGAACGTTTCGGCGGCTCGGTACGCCTGGAGGGCAGAGGCGGCTTCGACGGAGGGTTCCTTCATGATGAGACTGATCCTGCGGCGGAGGCGTGCCTGGTCGCTGCTGAGGACCCCGGAGACGAGAGCATCCACCATGAATTGCAGCGACTCGAGCGGCGGGTGGCTGCGAAGCCCCTGCGGGATGCGCGCGGACCAGATGGGGTCGTTCTCGTCCCAGAGAATGATGTGCTCCTTCGTTCCGAAATAGCGGTAGACGGAACTGAGGGAGACGTCCGATGCTGCGGCGATCCGTTGAACGGTCACTTCCGCGTATCCGTGGGCGTCGAAGAGTTCGAGGGCGACTTCCTGGACCAGACGCATCGCGGCGTATCGCTTTCGCTCGCGCATGCTGAGGACGGGGGTGTCTTCACTCACGCGACCAGCGTAGCAGAACTGACACTGACTTGCACTTGACACTGACTTTCATGACAGTTAGTATCAACTGAAAGTCACTGTCAGTTTGACGGTGGATCACTCGGTCCTAGGGAGGGTGCCATGGATGCGGCAATCGAGATGAGGGGCCTGGTCAAGCGCTATGGCACGACGGTCGCGCTCGACGGCGTCGATCTGACCGTCAACCCGGGCGAGATTCACGGCTTCCTCGGGCCGAACGGGTCGGGGAAGTCGACGACCGTCCGGACCCTTCTTGGACTGCTTCGCAAGGACGCGGGCGAGGTGAGACTCCTCGGCGGCGACCCATGGCGCGACGCCGTCGCGCTCCATCGGCGACTCGCCTACGTCCCGGGAGACGTCAACCTCTGGCCGAACCTTTCCGGGGGAGAGGCGATCGACCTCCTCGCCAGCCTTCGGGGCGGGCTCGACCGTCGGCTCCGCGACGAGATGATTGAGCGCTTCCAGCTCGACCCGCGCAAGCGATGCTCGAGCTACTCCAAAGGCAATCGGCAGAAGGTAGCGATCATCGCGGCGTTCGCCTCCGACGTAGAGCTGTATCTCCTCGACGAGCCGACGTCCGGCCTCGACCCGCTCATGGAGACCGTGTTCCAGGACGTGGTGAAGGAGAGGGTTGGGAACGGGAGGACCGCGCTCCTGTCGAGCCACATTCTGGCCGAGGCCGAGGCGCTCTGCGATCGCGTCAGCATCATCCGCAGGGGGAGGATCGTCGAAACGGGCACCCTCGACCAGATGCGCCACCTCACGCGTACGTCGGTCCATATCCACACGACCCACCCCATCACCGGGCTGCAGGGCAGGACCGGGGTGTACGACCTTGAGACTGACGCCGACGGGGCCGCCTTCGAGGTGGACGGGCACCTTCTCGGTGATCTGATCACGCACCTCGCTGGCTTCGGGATCCTCATGCTCACCTGCACGCCTCCCACCCTTGAGGACTTGTTTCTCCGCCACTATGGGGATGAACTTGCGAGCCTCTCCAAGAACGGGAACGGCGACGGGGGGCGGTCGTGACTGCATGGACCGGAACCCCCCGCTTGGTCCGGCTCGCGCTCCGACGGGATCGCTTGCGTCTCCCCGTCTGGATCGTTGCGATCTGCGGGCTCATCGCGGCGGTCATCGCCGCCGAGACCTCCATCTATCAGGATGCGGCGCAGAGGGCGGTTGGTGCCGCATTCAGCGCGGACAACATTATGTCCAGGTTTGCCGACGGACCGGCCTCCGGCACGAGCCTCGGGGCGATGTCGATCGTCGAGTCATACCTCGTCCTCGCGATCTTCGTCGCCCTGATGAGCGCGCAGGCCGTCGTTCGCCACACCCGGCTCGACGAGGAGACCGGGCGCGCCGAGCTGATCGAATCGAGCGTCGCTGGCCGTCACGCGCGCCTGAGCGCGGCACTGATCGTTGCGGCGCTCGCCAACGCGGTCATCGCTCTTGCCGCAACGCTCGTCCTCGTCGCACATGGACTCCCCCTCGGTGGCTCGCTCGCGGCGGGAGTCTCGCTCGCCGGCGTGGGCCTGGCGTTCGCAAGCGTCGCAGCGGTGGCCGCTCAGGCGTCGGTCACGCAGCGGGGGGCGAACGGACTTGTGGGGCTCGCGCTTGGGGTTGCCTTCCTGCTCCGTGCGGTCGGTGATGCGTTCGGCACCGTCGCGCCGAACGGGGTCGAGCTCGTCAGTTCGTGGCCGTCGTGGCTGTCACCCATCGGTTGGGGCCAGCAGATGCGGCCCTTCTACCAGGACAACTGGGCCATCGGGGCGCTGTTCTTCGGCTTCGCCGTTCTCGCCGTCGGCCTCGCCTATCGGCTGTCCGCAGGCAGGGACCTTGGCACAGGACTCCTGCGCGAGCGCCCGAGTCCGGCCTCGGCCTCTCCCAGGTTGTTGAGCCCCTGGGGACTGGCGTGGCGCCTCCAACGGGCTCCGCTCCTGGCGTGGACCGTGGGAACGGCGGTCATGGGCGCCACGTTTGGCGCGGTAGGAACCACCGCTGACGACCTCGAGAACGTGAGCCCACAGTTGACCGAGATGCTGCAGCAGCAGTTTCCCGGGGCGGACCTCGTCGACGTCCTTGCGGCGTTCATGATGGGCATCCTTGGCGTGGCTGCCGCCGGATACACCATTCAGGCCCTACTGCGCATGCGCGCGGAGGAAGTGTCCGGGCGGCTCGAGCCCGTACTCGCGACGTCCGTCGACCGTGGGAGGTGGCTCGCGAGCCACGGCGTCATCGCGGGGCTCGGCACAGTGGCGGTGATCGGGGCGATGGGTCTCGCGGCAACGCTCGGCTATGTCGCGGCGGGAGGCGATCTCGCCGGGGGCCTCGACCAGACGGGGGCCGCGCTCACTCAGCTACCCCCCGCGCTCGCCCTTGGCGCCTTCGTGGTGGCCGCCTTCGCTCTCGCTCCCCGATTCGCGCCGGCGATCGGATGGTCCGCCCTCGCCATCAGCCTTGTAGTCGGGCAATTGGGCGAGATGCTCAAGCTCCCTCAGGCCGCCATCAACCTGTCCCCCTTCATGCACATGCCCGCCGTCCCTGCCGAGGCGCTCGCCATCACGCCGATCGCGCTCCTCCTCGCCGCGAGCCTCGCATTCGTGGCGATCGCCGTGGCTGCGTTCCGGCGTCGCGACCTTGCCATTCACGCGTAGGCGTCGGCTCGCCGCGACACCGCGACCGGTGCGGTCCCCGCGCGAGCGCGTACGCCCGCCTGGGACGTAGCGGGGCCAGTAGCCCAACCGGTTGGAGCAGCGGACGCATAACCCGAAAGCCTTGGCTGCCACCACAGAGCGACGCTCTTCGCGGGAAGCGCAGGCTCGAGAGACCCCGCTGATGGTGTCACGGCGGTTACCAACGCTTCTTAGCGGAAGCGTCTTCCATCGGATCGCCTTGGCACGCGCAGCCACGCTCCTTGGTCCAAGCGTCGCGACACTGTGCTAACCCGTTTCTTGTGCTCAGCATGCAACGCGGATGCAACCCGCCTGCAACACCCCTGCAGTCCGTGCGATCCAAGATTCGGCGAGGAATCATCGATCCGCGCGAGACAAGGAGGCAGTCATGACCACCGCACACAGGCATGGAGGTGGTGTCGCGATCGGGCCACAAATGCCGCCAGGATGGGTCCTGTTCTTGGCGCTGTTCGCTATCACGGCCGTTGGTATTGCTGCGGTAGCCTTGGTCGTCAACCGCGCCGAGTCACCGGTGTCGCAGGAGATCACCTCGGCAGCAATCGGCCAGACTGTTCTCACGAGCGAGCAGCTCGGTGCTATCAACCATCTCCTCGCTCACGAGTCGGCGGTTGGTGCTGCGGTCGGCACGGGCGCTGTTCTCACGAGCGAGCAGCTCGGTGCTATCAACCATCTCCTCGCTCACGAGTCGGCGGTTGGTGCTGCGGTCGGCACGGGAGCTGTTCTCACGAGCGAGCAGCTCGGTGCTATCAACCATCTCCTCGCTCACGAGTCGGCGGTTGGTGCTGCGGTCGGCACGGGAGCTGTTCTCACGAGCGAGCAGCTCGGTGCTATCAACCATCTCCTCGCTCACGAGTCGGCGGTTGGTGCTGCGGTCGGCACGGGAGCTGTTCTCACGAGCGAGCAGCTCGGCGCTATCAACCATCTCCTCGCTCACGAGTCGGCGGTTGGTGCTGCGGTCGGCACGGGAGCTGTTCTCACGAGCGAGCAGCTCGGCGCTATCAACCATCTCCTCGCTCACGAATCGGCGGTTGGTGCCAGCGCTGCATCCGCAGAGGACTGAGCGATCGCCGGGGATTGATGGCCTCGTCGGCCGCCGAGACCAGAGAGTCGGTGCTGTCGATGCCTCAACCGGAGCGTTCCGACCGACGAGCAACGGTCCTGTCCAGTTCTTCGAGAATCGCCGGGAGCGCGTCCTGCCCACCCTCCAGAAAGGCAATCATGGCCGCTCGGAATTGGGCTTCGATTCCCATCGCAACCGAGGCGTCAAGGCGGAACATTCCCTTGGCAAGGGCGCTGTGCGCAATCGGCGCAAGGCTCGTTCGGACGTCCACCGTGCTGTATGCGTGATCGAACGATCGATTCGCCACGACAAATCCCGATCCAACCGAGCGCGCAAGCGAGAGTCCGTAGTCAGGCCCCGCGAGGAATCGCATCAGCTCTCTCACCTCAGGCCGATCCGAGCGCGCCGCGACGAACACCGCCGATCCGAGAACCGCGTCAGAATCTCGCGGCGTCGCCACCGGTGTGAGGAAGAAGCCGATCTCTTCGAGGTGCGCCTCGCCCGGGGACAGAGACCGAAGCGCGTAGCTGCCTTGATGGTGAAGCCAACAGTCCGGTTCGTCTGACAACAACCACCGCATTCCCTCCGACACCTCGGTACCGAGCGCGCCGTCGATTCCACCGTGGACGTGGCCCGGTTTGAGCAAGGCTTCGCCGTAGCGTTGAAACGCATGGTGGATCGGCGTTGAGGTGAACGGCAGTGAGCCGGCCACCCATCGATCGAATACGTCAACGCCGGCATCTCGAAGTACGAGGTCCTCCACGAAATCTGTCGCCGGGCCGCCGGATGACAATCCCGCTTCGGCGACGCACCATGGCGTCCACCCGTCCTCCACCATTGTCTGCGTCAGAACGATGAGCTCCCCCCACGTTTCGGGCACTGTGTATCCGGCGTCGGCAAACGCTGCGGTGGGATACCACACCAGGCTCTTCACCGAGACCGCCAGCGGAACGCCACGCAGGGTCGATTCGCCGGGGAAGGGGACCTCCGGCGTCGCCGGCCTCATCAGATCGAGCAGGTACGCGTGGTGCTCGGTTTCGAGCTTCGTTGAGTCGAGGTAGGTGCCCACGTCGACGTAGTCCTCAGGGTCGGCAACCGGACTCGAGAGCGACTCAACGAGCCCCACCACGTCGAACCGATCGAGTGAGTTGTACCAGCCGCGGTCAGGTGCCTCGGCGACAACGTTGATTCCGGTCAACGCCGTGAATCGTGCGAGATCTGCAGCGAATGCCTGCCCATCATCCCCATCCCACGGACTCAACACCCTCACGGTCGTCCCGACCAGGGGTTGGTCCGCCGACGCACCCACCGCAGGCAGCGGGTCGACGATCGTCCCCGGCACGATTTCCACGATGCCGCGGGGACAATCGGTATCAACGAAGAATTCGTCGCATTCCGCTGGAGTCAAGGACCGGGTGACGCCTGATCCTGCCAGTGCAACCAGTTCGGGGAGCGGGAGGTCGTATGCGCCGACCGGTCCGCTCGCGCCGTCGATCGTGACAACGCGGTCGGCCTGCCCCGGGTAGAGAATGCCGGCCGATTGGATCGCCAAGTGGATTGTCCCGACGGTCGTGGCTGGCACAACCTGGCCGGAATCTTGGAGGACGCCGGCGGCATGCGTTGCCAGCAGCAGACTCCGCTCCGGATCGGTTGCGAGCGATGCCGTGGCCCCGTGCGTGAGCGATGCGGCGAAGGCTCTCGCCTCCGCCCCGAGCGCGACGACACGCTCGCTGTCGGAGATGGCGGCAAGACGCTCAGCTTCCTTCGCGTGATCGGCGGCGTTCCGGCCGAGGACGATTGCTGCCACGGTCAAGGCGGCTGCGACGATGGCCGCGATCGACATCACGATGGCGAGGGCAACCGTACGATTGTGGGCCCGGACCCTGAGTCGCTGCTCTTCAGCGGAGCGTTCCGCCTCGATGGCATCTTCTGTTTCGCGTCGGGCTTTGCTCGCCAGCAGGTAGTCCCTTTCCGCCTCGGTGAGCGCGATGTCCGTCCGGAACTCCCAATCGCTGTATTGATCGAGACGCGAGCCGGCGATCAGGTAGTCGGGATCGCAACCCGACTCCTGCCATGTCCGCACTTCCGCGTCGAGCGACTCCCGTAGATGGAGGTCGACACGCTCGAGTGCCACCCAGGACCGGAGGCGCTCCCAATCCGCAATCAGCGCCTCGTGAACCAAGGAGACGGTCGCCTGGCGGGTCGCCGGATCCCGATCGAAGCCGATGAGGCGAAGCAAGCCGAAGCGATCGAGCACCTCGGATGCAGCCGGTCCGAGCGACAGGATCTCCTCCAGGGGGGCGCGGCGGCGGGTAACGGGACCGACTTCCCCGACTCTCACCAAGTGGAAGAACACTTGACGTGCCGCGATTCGCTCGAGTTTCCCGAGTCCCAAGTAGGCGGATTCCGCCCGACGGGCGAGAATCCCCTGCATCCCCCCTTCCTCGTCGAAGTCATCGGTGGTGATCGTGGAGCCGGTGTGGGCGTCGAAGAGTCGGGTCAACGCGTATTGAAGTTGTGGGAGGGCAGCCGGCTCCCGACGAACGTCCTCGGAGAGTCGTGCCACGAGATCCGGATCGAACGACACGCCGACACGGGCCGCGGGCTCTACGATTGTCGATCGAAGTTCGTCGGGATCAAGTGGAGTCACCGTCACCATGCCACGGACGATCAGATCTGCAAGCTCACGATTGTGAAGCGGCCGGTCGTAGAAGTCGGCTCGGAGGGCGAGCAGGACCATCATTCGCGGATCCGGGCATGTTGCGACTCGCACGACCGCTTCGATGAATCGATCGCAATCACGCGAATCAGCTGCGGTGAAGAGTTCCTCGAACTGGTCGACGACGAGAAGTCTCGGTCGACCTGCACCGCCGTAGCTGCTCAACACCTCGGCAGCTTCCGCCGGATTGGCCTCGAGCGCTGCGAACAGCCCTTCTTCGCTGAGACCGGTCTCATCCGCGATTGCGAGTTCCAGTGCTTCAAATGGGTGCTGACCGGGTTCCATGAGGAAGACCTGCAGAGCGTCCCCGTTTCGAAGACTGCGGGAGCGGAGCGCCGGAATTGCCCCGGCGGTCAGCAGACTCGACTTGCCGCAGCCGCTGGATCCGATCACAGCAACGAGGCGGCTCCCCGAATCGAAGCGTTCTACGATCCTGGCGATGAGCCGGTCTCGACCGAAGAAGTCGTCGGCGTCCCGTTCGGTGAAGGAGGCAAGCCCCTTGTATGGGTTCCGGATCGAGGACCCGCTGAACGGCTCGGCCGGTGTCGGCGTGGTCGCGCCGAGCTGGGGATCTTGGTTCAGGATCTGTTCTTCGAGAGCCCTCAGCTCTGGCGAGGGGTCGATTCCCAGGTCGCCGACGAGCCGTTCGCGAACCCGACCGTAGGCCTTCAACGCGTCGGCCTGGCGACCCGATCGGTACAGCGCGAGCATGAGCTGACCCCATAGACGCTCTCGATACGGATCATCCAGGAGACACGTCTCTATTCGGGGAATTGCTTCTTCGTAGAGGCCAAGGTCGAACTCGAGATCGAACCCATCCTCGATCGCGGTCCTGCGTTCCTCGTCGTAGGGGTACGCCCGCGTCGAAATGCCACCGCCGCGGAGGTCAGCCAGTGTGGGTCCCCGCCACAACGAGAGAGCCTCGTGTGTTGCGTCGAGTGCCTTTCTCGGATCAGCCGTGCCGATCGAGCGCGCAAGACGCCTGAGCGCTTCAAACCGGTCCGCGTCGAGCTCGCCTTTCTCAACCCTGATCCGGTATCCCGGTTCAACTGACGCGATCCGATCGTCACCGAGAACTCCCCGGAGTCGCGAAACGTAGGCCTGGATCGAACGGCGTGCCGTCGGCGGAGGCTCCTCCCCCCACACGATGTCGATTAGCTGATCGATCGGAGTGACTCGATTCGCGTTGAGCAAGAGCGCGGCTAGGACCGTTCGCTGTCGGCGTCCGCCGAGTCCAAGCGGCCCGTTTCCTTCGGACACCTCAAGGGGGCCGAGGATCCGGTAGTCCATGGTTCTTTCATTTGACACTCACCATGCACACCGGGCAAGGGTCGAAAGTCACCCGTCGGCATCGCTGATCGCAATCCCGCGTTGTGACGTCGATTCGCGCCGTTCTGGCGAGGGAGTCGGCACATTCCGTGGTGACCTGTTCTGCCAGTGAGGGGTGTTCGGCGAGCGTGATCGGCCGGCCCACCGGGCGAGGTGTGCGTGCGACGCCCGGCCGTGTTCGAGCAGCCCCTCGCGAGCTCCTCGTCGAGAGCGCTGCGCTAGCCCCTCGGAATCTCAGGCGCTACGGGCGGCTCAGTCCAATGCCCGAGACTGCCCCCACGGCTGCTCGAAACGGTGAAGATCTGGCGCTCCATCAGCGCCGTTGTCGGATTCATGCCGGCAGGAATCGCCACGCTTCTTGACATCGGAGAAACTCGCCGAAGCGGTGCAATGACCCCCTGACATCGCATCTAGAGATACCCGTCCAGTTCGGCGGTGCGAAGTCCAGCACGCTGCCCCCAATCCGCATCCTCGGTCACGACGGAGGAGTTGGCGGTGAGTAGTCGGCTCGAGCGTGCGCATCGCACCGGAAGTGGGGTGTCGCTCGCCGCCACCCGACTTGAGTGCCTCGTCGCGATGGGGCTGAGGGCGGCGGCATCAATCCACGTACATGACTGCTCCTAGGCTGCTGGCTCGTGTTCATCGCATTCCGAGACCTCTGGAGGTCGAAGCTCCGATTCGGTCTGTTGGCCGGTGCCGTCGGTCTGCTCATCTTCCTCCTGCTGTTTCTCAATACGCTCTCTGCGACGCTTCTTGGATTCTTCGTGGGAGCGATCGAGAACAGCTCGGCTGAGGTACTCGTGTATGAGGGCTCGGCGCGCCGCAACCTGCAGGCAAGTCGCCTCGACCAATCGGTCGTCGTTGACGTCGCAGCGGTTCCCGGCGTGTCGGCTGCGGCACCGATCGGCGAACTCACCCTTACGGTGGACGTCGCCGGCACGCTTACCGACCTTTCCCTCTGGGGAGTGGACCTCGCCGGTCCAGGCCGACCCGATCCAATTGTCGACGGGCGGGCCCCCGGCCGAGGTGAGGTCGTGGTCGATGCCTCCGGAGCGGACGAAGGCTTCGAGATCGGCAATACCATCACGCTCGTACCTAGTGGCACTGAATTGAAGATCGTCGGCTACGTCGAGGATCTTCGCTATGCCGTGCTCGCGACGGCCTACATCGACTTCGACGAGTGGACCACCATCTTCGAATCCGAGTTCCCGGGCACCCCGTTCGTGCCAATGTCCCTCGTCGGCGTTGAACCGGAACCCGGAGAGGACTCGGCGGAACTCGGTGACCGGATCACGGCCACCGTTGCCGGCGTCGAGGGTCTCGAGCGCTCGGTGGCCGCTGCCGCAGCACCGGGCGTCGCTTCGATCAGTCAGAGCTTCGCGTTGATCATCGGGATCACGTTCGCCGTCGTCGTTCTTGTGGTCGGCTTCTTCTTCTTGATTCTCACCATCCAGAAGCTCCGGAGCTTCACGACGTTGCGTGCCATCGGAGCAGGAACCGGCTACTTGGCGTTCTCGCTCGTGGTCCAGATCGTCGTTCTCGTTCTCCTCGGTTCAATGCTCGCTACCGCAGCACTGTGGGCGGCGACCTTGGGTTCGAGTGCGTCGTTCCCGCTCTCTGTCGATGCGACTCTGGTGGTCGCCATCACCTTCGCCGTCATGGTGTTCTCGATTCTCGCCGGGCTCCTCTCGGTAAGGCGCATCGCCAGAGTGGAGCCGGCCGAGGCAGCGCGAGGTGGTCGCTGATGCGCATTGCCCTCGCCGAGATGCGGCGACGCCGAGGCCGCTGGTTCTCGATCGTGGGAGCGGTCGCGTTCATCGTGTTCTTGGTGCTCGTGCTCGCCGCGCTTGCGGACGGACTGTTCATCGGAACAACCGGAGCCCTGACAACCGGCGATTCCGACGCTCTCGTCTACTCGATTGATGGACGCCGCTCCCTGGTGCGTAGCGAACTGCCCGTGTCCGGCCTATCTGCGGTGGCGAATGTTCCCGGCGTTGCCGATGTGGGTGCGCTCGGTGTTCTGCTCACCACGGGTGTTGCCGGGGCGGAGCCGTTCGATGCTGCCGTGATCGGTCACCTCCCCGGACACGCAGGTGAACCCACGCAGCTGGTCGATGGTCGACGACCTCAGGTCGGAGAATCTGGCGCTGTCTTGGCCGATGCCTCACTGCGGGCCGATGGTGTCTCTCTCGGAGACACGGTGACGATCGTGGGCAGTACTCAACCGCTCCAGGTCGTCGGATTCGCTGAGGACTCTCGCTACCTGCTGGCACATTCATTGTGGGTCCCGCTGGAGACGTGGCAGGCGCTTCGAGTCGAAGTGCGGCCGGAGACCGCACGCCTCGGCGCCGTCGTGCAAGCCTTCCCGTTCCTTGTTGAAGAAGGCGCCGCCTTGGACGCCGTATCGGCCGCGATCGATGATGCGCTGACCACGACTGAGACGATCACTACCGATGAAGCCGTCCTGGCGTTGCCCGGTGTGGAGCAACAGCAGTCGACGTTCACGGCCATCATCGCCGCCAGTTTTGTGGTCGTCGCCCTCGTCATAGCGTTGTTCTTTGCCCTGATCACGCTCGAGAAGCGAGGTCAGCTCGCCATCCTGAAGGCGATCGGCTCCTCCAACGCGCTCCTCTTGCAGGGGGTGTTGATCCAGGCGCTCATCGCCACGATTGCCGGCTATGCGGGGGGTTTCGTCTTGGCCAGGCTGCTCGGCTTCATACTTCCACCGACGGTTCCGGTGGCATTCCTTCCAGCGACCGCCGTATCGCTCTTCCTCGCCACCGTCGCGATGGGCGGTCTTGGGGCGGCGTTCTCATTTCGGCGGGTGATCCGGATCGATCCAGCGTCTGCTCTTGGAGGTGAGGCGTGACAGCCATGTTCGTGGACGATGTCACCAAGGTGTATGGCGAGGGCCGCACCGCGGTGAGGGCCTTGTGTCACGCGAGTATCTCGTTGCAGGACAACGAGTTCCTGGCGCTCGTCGGTCCGTCGGGATCAGGAAAAACAACGCTCCTTTCCGTGATTGGCGGGCTTCTCGCCCCAACGTCTGGTGTTGTGACAATCGGAGATACGACCCTCACCGATCTCTCGAAGAAGGAACAGACCCGATTTCGGGCGAATCGAATTGGGTTTGTGTTCCAGGGGTTCAACCTCGTTCCGTTCCTGACGGCGAAGGAGAACATGACGGTGATGGCCTCAATCTCGGACAAGCCGCGCAGAGAGATCGACGAGCGAGCGAACCAGCTGCTCGAGGACCTCGAACTCGCCGAACGGAGCGATAATCTCCCGGAACAGCTTTCGGGTGGCGAGCGACAGCGTGTCGCCATTGGTCGAGCGCTGGTGACCGATCCGGATCTGATCCTCGTCGACGAACCGACTGCGTCCCTGGACACCGAACTCGGAACGCAAGTCGTGAAGCTCCTTGCGTCTGAGATCAAGAGTCGAGGAAAGGCCGGGATCATGGTCACCCACGACCTTCGTATGGTCGAGTTCACGGATCGAACGGTGGAGATTCTCGATGGCGAACTGCTCCACGCTGACGGATCGGGCGCCGCTGGTTGAGGTAGCGGGCCGGCTGGTCGGGGTGTAGAGCCCCGCCCTGCGCCGTTGCCTGGACAGCTCGACCGCAGTCAACCCACCGTGACATGGGAGCGCCAATCGGAGCCTTGCGGCGCTTCTTGTCAGATGCGATGCTCCATGATCTGCCCGAGCATTGTGAGCGACACGTTCCAACTGACGCAAGGTGATCGATGGTCTTGGGGATGGGACCGCCCATCGGTACCGATGTGTGCAGCTCTGGCACCGGTACACGAAGGCGAGCGTCACATCGGTTGGAGACTCCTGCCGCGTTGTGTCGCCGTCGTCACCGAGTGTCACCGCGATGCCAGTCTCCTGCAAGAGCATCGCGAGCAGAAGGCCTCCGTGTTGGCCACCGACCGGGGGATGCTGACCGTCTCCAGCGACAAATCGATGGGCAGATCCGATCGAGCGTTCCCCGTCGGCCCCCGAGTGATCCGTAGGCGACATCTGGGCTCCGCGACGAAGTCCGTAGGCCGGCCTAGTGGGCCTGTCTTCGGATCAGGATGATCGAGTTGACGGGAACCCACACAAGCCAGGTTGCGAATCCGGCTAGCCCGACGAAGAGCACCGGAGATCCGTCAGTTGTCTGCTTGGCGAACACAGCAGCGATCAAGAGGCAAAGGGCGCCGGCGAGGGCAACTGAATTGAGCCAGTTGGGACCCAAACCCGAAACTCGCGATACCTGAGCGAGCCCAACGAGCGTGACGGCCAATCCAGTCATGTTCAAGGCGAAGGCAGCCGCATGCACTATCCAGATGAGTTCGATGATTGACGAGTCGGTCCCGACGTCGATCAGAACGACCAGGGCGATCTGAAGAACCGTCGTGAGTAGGAAGGTGGACGCCATGAGGACTGCACCTCCGAGTCCCAGGCGACCCCAATCCAACGAGGCGCTGCTCCGCTCACGTGCCCACGAAGTGACGCCCGCGACGAACGTGAGTAGAAGAACCACGTTGATCGGCACCAGGGCCGTGGCAGCAGTGATTCGGCTGGCGCTGTCGGTGTAGAACGACTGGATCTCATCCATCGGAGCATCGTTGAGCGGCACCCCCATGAGTAGGACACCGTTCTGGATCAGAACGAGGAGCGCAAAGCCGAGACCCGCCCAGCCGGCAAAGCGGCGCAGGGGGGTGCCAACAGGCACAGCAGCGTTGGACATGGTGATTCCTTTCGTCAAGCGATCGGAGGGCGCCCATGTCGATCGGTACTACAATGCGTAGAAGTTGAATACAACGTCTACGTATTCACTATAACCGTAGTGAGGCCAAAGTGTCCGGTCAAGGAACACGTCGACAATATGATTCACCAAGACGTCAGCAGCAGGCTGCAAGCACGAGACGGGACATTGTGGGTGCGGCTCGGCTTCTGTTTGCGGAGAGGGGCTATGGCCGGGTTTCGATGGCCGAGATTGCGGGGCGTGCCAGCGTTTCCGTCAAGACGATCTACACCTCGGTCGGGGGCAAGGCAGATCTTCTCACCGAGCTGAATCAGCTGATCAACGCTTCGGGAATGGTCGGGCCGCTCAATGAGAGCATGGCTCGATCGGAGGATCCTGAGGAAGTCCTGCGACTCGCGGCCCGTCTTCGCCGCCAGCTGATGGAAGGGGCATGGGACATCGTGCTCATGGCGGCCGATGCCGCCGTGTCCAATGACGAAGCCAAGGCGGCCTACGAGGTCGGCCAACGCAACTCGCTGGAAGGCGCTCAACGGATCGTCGAACGCCTAATCGCCATCGGAGCGACGCTGACGATGGATCGGAACCAGGCCGTCGACACCCTGTACACACTCATGCACTGGCGCCTCTACATCCGCCTCGTCGAGCAAAGGGGCTGGACCCCCGACCGGTTCGAGCAATGGCAGGGTGATGTCCTCATTGCCGCCCTGCTCGCAGCCTGATCACTCTGCACCCTCGGTGTGCAGCCGACTCGACCGCGACCAAGCAGGTCGAGTGGCCGGGTACCGCCGGGAAGGATCGTCCTCGTCTTGAATCTCCGCTCACTGTTCGATCCTGACGGGGTTCGAGCAGGGACGGGTAGCAGGGTGGGATCCGCTCGATTCACAAGGCGTCCGATCTCGATCGCGGCGCACTGCCTCGACTGTCCACGACCGCCGGGCTGTAGCACGGTCGCGCAGAACGCTCGCGGAGGCGCGCTTCCCAACGAATGTGGGGCTGCGTCGCCTCTTGACGAAAGCGTCGCCGCACCGCCGGCGATTGGGCTGCCCGTGCCTATTGGGCTTCGTTCTGTTCGGTGTAGTCGGGTGGGAATGGTCCGAATGGTGAATCGAAACCGGAGGAGAAGAGGGAGATGACTTCGTTCGGGTCGGTGCAGCTGTCGGTGTAGCCGTAGTCGACCCATGCTGAGCATGGCGCTTCCCACTCCGCCCAGAGGGCGTGGCGGCCTTCGGGGAGGCCGTCGTTGAATTCGTGGACGAACCATTCGCACGTCTCCGGTCCGGTCTGTGTTCCATACGTGGGGCCGCACTGGTCCGAGGTGCCGCGCAGCACATAGTCGGAGGTGTAGCGGCGGGTCTCACCGATGGTCTGACCGCCGAACTCACCCGGTTCGTCGAGTGGCGTGACGTAGATCACGACGTCGAATCCGTCGCCGAGCGGTTCGTCACTGTTGTTGACGAATCCGTGGCGAACATGAAACGGTGTGTTCGACGTGAACGGCCCGGAACCGAAGCCAGGATTGTCCGGGTCCATGAAGTGCCCGTCACGGAAACACGGCCCCCAGCAGAACTCGAACAGGAAATCGACCTGGACGCTGTCGGGCAGCGCCGTGATCGATCCGAGCGGCAACGGACCCGAACCGTCATCGCCATCGACCGCACCCGCATAGTCCGGCAACGGCGACCCACCCGTCGGGGCCGTGCCCGATCCGTCGGCCACAATCTCCGGAACGAGCGCCAGCTCTTCTGCGAACGCCATCTCTGCAGCCTGTTGGCGTGCCTCGAGTTCCTCCAGGGTCAGTTGGGCTTCGTTCTGTTCGGTGTAGTCGGGTGGGAATGGTCCGAATGGTGAATCGAAACCGGAGGAGAAGAGGGAGATGACTTCGTTCGGGTCGGTGCAGCTGTCGGTGTAGCCGTAGTCGCCCCATGCTGAGCATGGCGCTTCCCACTCCGCCCAGAGGGCGTGGCGGCCTTCGGGGAGGCCGTCGTTGAATTCGTGGACGAACCATTCGCACGTCTCCGGTCCGGTCTGTGTTCCATACGTGGGGCCGCACTGGTCCGAGGTGCCGCGCAGCACATAGTCGGAGGTGTAGCGGCGGGTCTCACCGATGGTCTGACCGCCGAACTCACCCGGTTCGTCGAGTGGCGTGACGTAGATCACGACGTCGAATCCGTCGCCGAGCGGTTCGTCACTGTTGTTGACGAATCCGTGGCGAACATGAAACGGTGTGTTCGACGTGAACGGCCCGGAACCGAAGCCAGGATTGTCCGGGTCCATGAAGTGCCCGTCACGGAAACACGGCCCCCAGCAGAACTCGAACAGGAAATCGACCTGGACGCTGTCGGGCAGCGCCGTGATCGATCCGAGCGGCAACGGACCCGAACCGTCATCGCCATCGACCGCACCCGCATAGTCCGGCAACGGCGACCCACCCGTCGCCAAGGCCAGTCCGTTCGCGATCTGGTGGTGTTCATCCGGCGCGGCGACCGCGGCCGAGAGCGACGAGACGAGAGCTTCTGTCGCGGTGTCGGTTGCTGGCACAACGACCGATGCAGGTGGCCCAGGAGACTTCGTCGGTTCAACGGGCGGCGTGTAGGCGAGGTTGCTGCTCTCTGAAGCACAGCCGGCAGTTGCCAGGACTGTCGCTATGACCACTGCACGGAGGAGTCGGATTCTCATCAGAACCTCCCAGTTGTGACGAGTCCCCTTCCCAAGCATACGCGCCCGCTATGGGGATGGGCTCGAGTTATGTCTGCTTCATCTGGGAGTGGAGAGTCGCGACCCCTGCGCCCCCGAGACCACGGCGTGTCGCGACGCCTCTTGTTCGACGCGCCGGCGCCCGTCGTTGTGTCTCGAAGCGACGCTTCCCCCAAGAAGCATCTCCCTCTGGTTGTCCCGTTCAGGCGGAACGACGCTCTTCGCCCAGACCGTGTTCGGCGGCGCAGCCGGACAGCACTGCGGGATGCAGGCAGTGCTAGCCGTAGGCCTCGGCCCAGTAGCTGTCGGCAGCTGCGAGGAGTATTCCGTTGAGTCAGACGGAGAATCCGGCTTGGCCGCTCATGGTGATCGGGCCGTGATCTGAAACTCTATCGACAGCCAGGTGTGGTCCCGAGTCCCGCGCGACAAGATGGTGTTCACCACGGAACCCGGCATCGACCCCGACCAGTCCACATATGTGGACCCGTTCACCGTCGACGGTCGATTGATCGCATGCGACCCCGATGGAACCTGGACCTCACGAGATGGCTCCACATGGACACGAATAGCCGGCACTGCTGCCGATGGAGCCGTCGACATCACCATCGCGGATGGGGGCTTGACCGCGGTCGGCGCGGACGAGGACAGGACTGCTGCGGCCGTCTGGATCGCGCATCCGACGCGCTGACCCCGCAACGAGGGAGAGGTCGCAAGCTGCTGCGCTACCGCCAGGACATTGGGTGTGAGCAAGGTCCGGGGCAGCAACACCAGCCGCCCATATCGGGCCATCTGAGCCCGCGGAGGACGTTCATTCGTGTCGGTCCAGGTCCTCCTGGAAGGCGTAGGCTGTTGGTAGAGCCGGTGCGGCTCTGGAGAGGCGTGTCGGCCAACGAGGGAGGTTTGCCGATGCGTACCGTCTTCCGTGTTTGTCTGGTCATCGTGGCCGTGCTGATCGCCGGGTCGGCAGCTGGCTGCACGAACGATCCGACCGCCTCCGTGGAATATGGGGAGTTGGAGCAGGAACTCGCCGCAGCCGAATCGGGCCTCATCGATGCCGAAGAGCGCCTGGCACAGCTGTCCCAGGAGCTCGAGTCGACAGTGGCCGAGGCTGCATCCGGAGAAGACCTCCTGATGGTTCAACAGGCATGGTTGGAGGCATGGAATGCCGGGGACGGCGAAGCCGTGCTCACGATGATGGCACCGGGCGGCCGCCACTACTGCCCAGGGAGCGGAACGCAAGGAGTCAGTGGAAGCGACCTCAGCGCGTTTGTCGAGCATGGATATGTCATGACCGACGCCGAGGTCGTCAGTGCTGTCTGTACGCAGGTACCCGGGGACCCAGCATTCGTGACGAACGACTGTCTCGTGGCGACAGAAGGCACACTCAACGAGCACCCCGGTTACACGACAGTGCTCCACCTTCGCGGACGGGAAGGCTCGTTGCGCGTGATCGACCACCACGCCTACCCCTAGAGACAGGACAGAGCGAGACCGCCCATATTGCTGCGATGTCAGGGGGTCATTGCAGCGCTTCGGCGAGTTTGTCTGATGGTGTCATCCATTCGGGGGTTTGTCGAGGCCGGCCGTTGAGGGAGTGGGCTGCGGCGTCGAGAGCGGCTTGGGTCAAGATCGACAGGTCGGTGCCTTTCGGGTAGTACTGGCGCAACAGGCCGTTGGTGTTCTCGTTCGATCCGCGTTGCCACGGCGATTTCGGGTCGCAGAAGTAGACCTGGACACCCGTATCGATCGTGAACTGGGCGTGTTGCGCCATCTCTTTGCCCTGGTCCCATGTCAGCGACTGCCAGAGATGCTGCGGGGAGGCGCTGCACCGTCGCTTCAAGAGCGACCGCACGGACGGCTTCGGCGGTGTGACCGTCGGGGAGGGGGAACAGCATCACATAGCGGGACCAGCGTTCGACGAGGGTGCCGATCGCGGTCTGGTTCTTGCCCATGATGAGGTCGCCTTCCCAATGGCCGGGCACGGCCCGGTCCTCCACTTCGGCGGGCCGCTCCGAGATCATGACCGGGTCGACGATCCGGCCCTGTGCCTGACGGCGGCCGGGCGCCTTTCGGCCGCCGGTTCGCCCTGTGGGTGCGGAGATGCTGTGTGAGTTCACGTTTCAAGCCGCCGCGGGCTTGGATGAACAACGTCAGATAGATCGTCTCGTGTGACACGTGCATCTCCTCGTCGCCAGGGTACGTGCGACGCAACCGCCCTGCGATCTGCTGCGGCGACCACCGATCTCGACAAGCAACTCCTCCACCACGGCCCGCAACGCATGGTTCGAAGCCAGCTTGCAGTCCTGCGGCCTCCGGGCTCGCTGCCACGCCGCCCGATCAGCGCGATGCGCCCGATACGGCGGCGGCCGCCGTTACGGGCAACTTCTCGACTCAGCGTCGATGGGGCACGCCCCAACCGGTGAGCCACGACCCGGAGCGACTCGCCTGCAGCGACACCACGCGAGATCTCCTCCCGCTCAACCAGCGACAAGTGCCGAACCGACCGCCGCCGGGCTGCGGGCCGAACCCCACCCGAAGCTTCCACGAACGCCCGAATCGACGCCGCCGATCTCCCAAGCCGACGCCCAATCGACCGATTCGACTCACCAGCCTGCCGCCGATCCCACACCTCGACCCGCTCCGACTCAGTGAACACCGCCACAACAACCTCCTCAACGAGAAACCACCGTTCTCACCAAGAATGTTGCGTCCACCCCCAGAGACCACACCGGTTGTGGGCGGGCAGATTTGGGGGAGTTCACCCGTCGGCTGGCAGGCATTCGGCGTACCGTTGAAGGGACGGTGCTGGACAACGATGAGGAGTCCGACACATGCAACCGTTCACCCTCCGCTGGCTGATCCCGTTCACCTTGGTCGTGCTGCTATTGGCTGCTTGTGGCGATACCGCTGACGACAGTGCAGACACCACCGTTGCTCCAACCACCGAGCCGACGACGACTACAACGAGCCGACGACGACTACAACCGAGCCGACGACGACTGCAACCGAGCCGACGACGACTACAACCGAGGCACTATCCGCCGTTGAGGACCCGGGGTCGGGCGAACAGTGGGATCTGGTGTGGATCAGCGACTCGTACGGTGCGGGTGTCGCCGACGCGTGGGCCGATCGGATCGAGGAATCCGAGGGTGTTGAAGTACGAGTGCACAACTACATCATCGGGGATCTAGACATCGGGAATACGCGATTCATGGTCACCAAGGAGCAGGTGGCAGCGAACGGCAGATTGAAGTCCTATGAGGGGATACGCGACGAGTTGGCCGACGCCGAGATCATCGTCGTGTTCGGCAACCCAAGGCAGAAGGCCCCGAGCGACGTGGAGACGTGCGCTCGACCGGGGACGGATTCCCGCGAGCCACCGGAGTACCACACGTCGGCTGACTTCGCCCCCTACGGCGATGCGTTCCGGGACATCTACGACACGATCTTCGAGCTGCGCGCCGGCCAGCCGACCGTGATCCGGACCTACGACGCGTTCGCCGCAGCGCTTGCCGACTGGCGAGAGGCCGGCATCGAGCCGGAGTGCACGGCAGCCTGGGAAGCGCAGGCCGATGCGATCCATGAGGCTGCAGACGAGTACGGCGTGTCGACTGCGTCGTTCTACGACGAGTTCAACGGCACCAATCACGACGAGGATGCCCGCGAGAAGGGCTATGTCGCTTCCGACGGGTGGCACCAGTCCCAGGATGCTGGCGTGGCGGCCCAGGTCGAGGTTCTGCACGCCCTCGGATACGACCCAACCATCCCATAGACCAGCGCCGACAAACGACAGCGGCCCGCCCATCGCGGCACCTATGGGCGGGCGATCCGTCCATGCCACAAGGGCATTCGTACGCGTGTCGTGTGTGTGGCGAGTGGACCACTGGACGAGCGGATTGATTCCGGACACCCCGCATTGTGTGCGTAGGATTGATGGATGCTTCGAGCGCGCATCCGTCAAGTAGACGAGTCATCGTTCGAATTCGCTGGAAAGCCCGTCCGCCTGACCAGCAGCGAGACCACGTTGCAGCTTGGTTGGCCGCCGTATGTGGTGGCGTGGACCTACAGACGTCCAGGCCACGTCTCGCTTGGTGACGTAGGCCAAGTCCACTTCATTCGCGACTATGGAGTCGTCGTCCGCGCGGTGCTGCTCGTTGTCGCACTGGCCGCATACATCACGAGGAGGAAACTCAGATGACGGATGTCGAAGAGCCGAGAAGCCCGGATCTTACCCCGCAGCTGACCGCCATATTTGGTGAAGCGGAACCCGGGACGATCTTCTCGAAGCCAGAGACCGTCGGCGACGGTCTCGTGTTCACCGCTTCTGCTTGGGAGCGTGCTGGCGGCTTCGGTTTCGGTAGTGGATACGGTTCCGCGGACGGCGACGCTAGCGCCGGAAGTGGTGGTGGCGGCGGCGGTGCCTCGCAGGGACGCCCCGTAGCTGTCATAAGGGTGTCGCCTGACGGAATCCAGGTCAAGCCAGTGCTGGACTTCACAAAGATCGGTATCACCGTCGTCATGGCGTTCGTGGGTGTCCTCGGGGTTCAACGGCGGCTTGGCGCCCGAAAGAAGTGACGTCAGCCCAACGGGTCTGACCGCACGCCGACAGCGTCCCCGGAACCCGTGAACACGTCCGTCGCTCGGCGAGGACCCGGTCTCGACACCCGCGCACATCGGCACCTATGGGTGGCGGGGATTGGTGGTTGTGACTTCGGCACTGGGAGACTCCGTGTCATGGGCTCGTTGGATTCACATGGACTGACGATTCGTGCGGCAAAGGCCTCCGAAGCCGACGGCGCGGTATTCGCTCGTCTTCTCGATCAGGCTCAGGGCGGTTGGTACCGCATGGCGCTGGGATCGTCTGCGGGGCGGTTGATTGGTGCGTCGTTTCTCGAACCGAACCACGAGTTGTCATACGAGTTCGTCACCATGGTCGAACGTGACGGCAAACCAGTCGGCATGTGTTCGGCATACTCTGGTCGAGTCCACACTCGGTTCGTACCGAATCCCCTCGACCAGGCTGCGCATGGCAGGTTCCGGTATTGGGTGATGACGAAGCTGTCTGACCGCATGCTGTCATTCATCGCTAATGTCCCCAACGATGACTACTACATCCGGGCACTCGCTGTCGACCCGGACCAGCGTGGACACGGCATCGGGACCCTGCTCCTCAACGTTCTCACCGAGGCGGCCAGAGCTTCGGGTTGTCAGCGTCTTGCCCTCGACGTAGCGGCCACCAACAAGGGCGCAAGAAGGCTCTACGAGCGCATCGGGCTGGTCCAGGAAGCTGAATCGCCTCGCTTCTTCGGTCTGCCCAACACGAACGTGCTGCGCATGGTTGGCGACCTGTAGGCACCGCCCGTATCGGCACCTATGGGCGGCTCGGGCAGTCCGGCGTGGTCTGACTGCCGCCCCCGTGGGCAGGACTCTCTGCTCTTGACAGGGGAGGCGAGGCGGACTGAGGTTCAAGGGTGGAGCGATCTGTCCTGGGCCGCTTTGGAGGGAGGTTGATGTGTTTGAGATCGGCAAACCGGACCTGACACCTGAGACCAGGGAGGGGCTGCCGGGGAGTTTCGTGGAACTCGCGGTGGGGGTGACGCACTACGAGTTGAGCGGCGACATCGACGGCCGGAGTGTTGTCCTGATTCACGGGAATGCTGCGCCCTATGTGACGTGGGACAACACGGTCGGGGATCTGTGCGACGCTGGATTCCGCGTGCTCAGGTATGACGTGATCGGTCACGGCTTCTCGGACCGGCCGCGACTGCGGACCTACGACACGCACCTGTACAACACGCAGCTCGCCGAACTGGTTGATCGCCTGGATATCCCCTATCCGATTCTTGTGGTGGGAACGTCGCAGGGGGGAAGCATCGGTGCGTGTTTCGCGTCCAAGCACCCGGGCAAGGTCGACAAACTCGCCTTGCTGTCGCCCTTCTTTGACGACTTCGAGGGTTCGGGCGGTGTCTTCGCAACGCTCGCGAAGACACCCTTTGTCGGGGAGGTTGTTCTCCAGTTGGTTCCTGACGCCAAGATCTCCGATCTATCGGAACGGTTGGCGTCCGCCGACAAGCGAGCCATTCTCGAACCACAGGTCGCCGAGCAGATGCGGTTCCGGGGGAAACGGAGGGCAATCCTGGCCAACGGGAGAGGCGATGCGCTCACCGATGCAACATCCTGCTACGAGGGCGTCAAAGCGCAGGGCATCCCCACGTTGCTCACCTGGGGAACCCAGGACAAGTTGCTCGCGGGAGATTCGATGAGCAGATTGCGTGATCTGCTTCCCGACATCGAGTACCACGAGATCGAAGGGGCATCACATCTGGCGCACTACGAATTCCCAGAGCGCGTCAATCCCATTCTGATTCGCTTCCTCGAATAGCCGCCCATATCGGCACGCATGGGCAGAGCGTTAGGTGGCTTTGTTGGATTGTGGGCCTCGGTAGGCGAGGGCGATGAGCAGTGTTGTTGTGGTTGCGACGATCGACACGGAACAGGTGATGATCAGGAACCGGTTGGCGATCGAGATGCCGTAGGCGAGATACAGCGCGACACCGACGACGAGGACGACGAGATACAGGATCGAGACATCACTTGACGAGCGTCGTTGCCTGATCTTGCGAGCTTGGAGGAGCGGAGCGAGCGACATGAACACGCCGTAGGTGGTGGCGACGACCTCAATGATTGACGGCACGGGTAGCACTCCTTGCCGGAGGTTGGATGGGGCCTTGTCCAGATCGTACGCACTCGAGTTCACGAGACCCCGCCTTCGACTAGCGACCGTCTCCCCAATATCCGCAACCGCCTGACGCACCCCCGCCCATATCGGCACCTACGGGCGGCCGTGTTGAAGGACATGGGCGGTTGTGGTGGGCGATGTTGCTGGTGGCGGACGCGGACCGGTGCGGAGACTCGTGCCCAGAGGGTTGTCGGGCCGTCGGCTTGTTGTTGTCGCGTCCGGTAGCGGCTTAACTAGCCGCAGCGCAAGAGGAAGCCCCTATGTCCGACGGGCGCAATCGCGAACTACCGACCGGAGCAAGATCCATCGGCCTCTTGTTCACGGACCGGGAAGCATTCCGGACCATCGACTTGTTCCGCTTGCTCTACGCGATGACTGCTGTCGCCGCCTTTCTGCTAACCGAGGCTGGCCGGTTCATCTACCGACCGTACATCTATCGGAATGGGATCAACGATTTCGGGATCGCTGACAGCATGGGCAACCTGGGTGGGATCGTTGTGCAGATCTTCTTTTCGCTGGCGATCCTGAACTCGCAGAAGGAGAAGGCCTTCAACGTCATTGGGTTCCTGGTTGCCGGATACATCCTCTACGAGATCGTGCAGCCCTATCTACCCAAGGGGGTGTTCGACTGGAAGGACATCCATGGGACAATCATCGGTGGAGTCGTTTCCGTCATAGTCCTTCTTCTATTGCGGCTGACAGTGAACAATCGGGTGTTTGTCAGATTCTGATCCCGTCGCCCGGCCGGAACAGGTTGCGTTCTTCGCTGTCAGCTTCTCGGCGAAAGAACCTCGACCCCAAGAAGGTCGTGCCACTGTGCTGGATGATCACTCGCGTCGCCTCAACACAGTATTGATCCAAAACCCGCCGGTATCGGCACCTGTGAGCGGCACAGGAGACCGAGGTCGAGTCGCCCATATTGCCGTGCGCGGTGTTGAGAGGTGCAATCCCGGTCGTTGTCCTCTGGTGAGGCCTCGGCGGTGGAGAGAGGATTCGGAGAGTGTTGGGCCCGTGCCGGAGATGTATCCGTGTTCGGATGGGTACGGAGGCGGGATGGTCTAGAGAGAAGGTCTCATGCAGACCCGGGTGCTCGTCGTCGGTGCCGCAACCGTTCTCCTGTTGTTGGCGGCATCGGGGTGTGATGGGGGCGTACTTGGAGTGCGTGGATCGGGGAATGTGATCACCGAGTCGCGTGATGTGAGCGGGTTCAATGAGATCGCCCTGTTCGGCAGCGGCACGGTCCGTGTTGGCGTGGACGGGACTGAGTCGCTGATCATCGAGGCCGAGGACAACATCATGCCGCTGCTCACATCAGAGGTGCACGACGGGCGCCTCGAACTCAGTGTCGAGTCGAGCATCTCACCGACAACCGACATCATCTACACCGTGAGTGCGTTGGCACTCGAGGGCGTGGCGATCTCCGGAAGTGGTGAGGTCACTGCGACTGGTATCGCCGTTGATTCGTTCGACGTGGAGATCAGCGGGTCGGGCCGAGTCGAACCGACCGGCACGGCGGACACGTTGGTCGTCGGCATCTCGGGGTCCGGGCGCTACCTCGGCGAAGACCTCGAAGCCTCGGTCGGTACTGTTCGGGTGTCGGGGAGCGGCGAGGCTGTCGTCAACGTCACCGACGACTTGGACGTTGATGTCAGCGGCTCGGGTGGAGTGCAGTACATCGGAGATCCGAGAGTCGCCGAATCAATATCTGGATCTGGAGACATCACTCGCAAATGAGAGTGAGCGACGAATAGCCCGCCCGTATCGGAACCTATGGGCGATCCGTCAGACCGCACGGAATACCGGACATGGGCTGCATGAAACGCCTGCTGAGGTCGCGAGTGTCAAGCGCTCAGGTCTGGCTACGGACCGTGAGTGCCACTCTCGTCGAAGGTGATGCAACAACCACGCGAAATCACAGCCGATATGGGGCGTCTCATCGGGCGGATGATTCCCTCTGGCAGCCGTTGGTGGCGGGGTGTATGCATGGCCGTGAGGGGCGTCCACGCTTCTGGGCATGGGTGCAGGGGAGACCCTGGAGGTGTTCGCATGCGCAAATCCCTCGCCGTTCTCCTGCTGGTCCTCGTCTCATCTGTGGCGGCCTGCTCTGACGATCCGAGTGGTCAGATCGAAGGGACCTGGCAGCATTCAGCCGCCAATGTCTGGCTGCAATTCGACGAGGGCGACCAGTTCATGGTGGCTCAGAACAGCGATCTTGACGCACCATTCGAGACGGGGACCTACGCGTTCGATGGTGAGATGTTGACGATGGTCAATTCGTCGTCATCGTCGTCCTGCCCCGACACAGACGTCACGTTCACTGTTGTCTTCTCCGCCGATGGCGACGAAGCGGACCTGACGTTCGTCGAGGACTCGTGTCCGGACGCGGAGCGTTCGGTAGACCAGACCCTGATACGGCAATCATCCTGACCAGAAGACAGAGGACACCCGCCCATATGTGATGCGACGACCCCCTGAAACCGCAGCCGCTACGGGCGGACTGTGGGGTTTGTGGGTGAGGGGAAGAGGACGGCGATGAACGAGTTGGCGATCTCGGTCAGGTCTTCGCGTGAAGCCCCGGCTCGCGCTCGGGTCATGATGCTGTGTGTGACCGAGTGTGCCATTTGCGCCAGCTGTTCCGGTTCGCGGCTGCTCGATTCGTAGCCGGTTTGGTTCGCTGCCATCCGTCGGGCTATTGCTGCATCGGTTTGTGCGAACATGCGCGCCAATTTGTCACGTAGCTCGGAGTCCTCTCCGGCTGCATCCGTTGCAACGGTGTTGATGAGGCAGCCGCGTGGCGTGTCGTCAGCGAGAGCGCAGTCGATGCTCGCCTCGAAGAACCGTTGGACAGCGATTCGGTTGTCGGACTCCATGTGCAGAGCGGAGAAGGCTCGTCTGCCGTGGGTTGCGGCGTAGCGGTCAATGGCCTGGACGAACAAGTTGCGCTTGTTGCCATAGGTTGCGTACAGGCTTGGTCGGTTGATTCCCATGGCTGAGGTGAGGTCTGTCAGGGAGGTTCCGTCGTAGCCCTTCTCCCAGAACACGAGAACCGCGGCATCCAGGGCGGCTTCAGGGTCGAACGATCGCGGTCGTCCTCTGGGGCGGTTCTGGGTTTGGCTTGTTGCTTCTGAGGCCATTGCACTGATCGCTTGACGAATCGATACGGCACTCATTACTGTACCGAACAGTACGGAAATAGACAACTGGAGACCAGATGCCGCATCCCGCGGAACCGCTTCCGACATTCCTCGCCGAACCATCCAAGATCGGCGAAGAAATCAGCGTGACCGGCAAATGGGTCCCAACCAAACCTGGTGGACTCTTTCGCAAGTCAGCCGAGTCCAAAGAGATGCTCAACGAGTGGGAAGACATCCACGCCGGAGCCAGAGCCGATACCGGTGTGCTCTCAACCGAGATCAACCATGCTGTGGGCGAGGATGCAGTTCTTGTCCACCACGTCTTCGAGAACTCGACAGCGCTCGTCCACTACTTCTCGACCACCGCAACGCAACACATGACTGCGCTCACCGCCGTCGCCCAACCCCAGACACACATCGTTCGCGGCACCCGCATCCCGAACCAGGTCAAGGACGCAATCGCTGCGAAGGGCGTGCCGGCCGCCTTCGGGGACCTGCTGTTCGGATACGTCAAGGACGACTACCGGCAACCCGACCCGAACACAGCTATCGCCGTCACGGCAAAGTGGACAGGCAAGACGGACGTGCCCTCTGCACTCGAAGACCTGAAGTACTGGTGGCAACGAGTAGGCACCGAAGCACATGATCTCGAAGAAGGCCTGCTCCGCTTCGAGGCATACAAGGTGATCGGCGAGGATGCTCTGATCATCCACGAAGTTTTCGAAGACAACGCCGAACTCAAGTTTCACCTCTCAAAGGGCACCGCGGAGAAGTACAAGAAGGACATCGACGCGGTCGCCGCACCCGAGGTCTACTTCTTCAGGGGTCCCGTCTCGTGGACCATCCGCACCTACTCCAAGTTCCTCCGCCTGCCAGCCACATACTCAAGCCGAGGCAGCAACTTCACAACCGTCGGCGGCAACATGAGCGACGGAACCACAACCACCAAGCGCCCATAACCGGTGTCGGCTCAAGGGGTCATTGCAACGCTTCGGTGAGCTTCTCTGGTGGCGGCGTGCATCGATGCTTCCGGCTGAGTCGGAGAGCTTCGACTCCCGCGCCGAGTGTCGCGACGCTTTCCAGTAGAAGTGAAGAACTCGTCGTCCGTCGTGTGCAGGCCCCATATGTGCCGATTTGGGCGCTTGGTTGATGCCAGCCCGGCGGGGCGTTTTCGGCGTGTATGCTCGAATTGGAGCGTCCGTCCCGGGCGCCCGAGCATTGGGAGGTGCACCGTGACTGATCATCCGAACCTGGAACGGGCGCGCGCTGGCTATGCAGCGTTCGCCACTGGCGACATGGCGACGATCAACGATCTACTTGCCGATGACACCGTGTGGCATTCGGGCGGCGACAACATCCTCACTGGTGACTATGAGGGGAAGGAAGCCGTCCTTGGCTACATGGCGCGGCTGATGCAAGAGACCGGGGGTACGTACCGCAACGAGATCCACGACATGCTGGCCAACGACGAGCACGGTGTTGCGCTCGTGAATGCGACCGGTGAACGCAACGGCAAGATGCTCGAAACTTCGATTGTCCACGTCTTCCATATGCGCGATGGCAAGATGACCGAGTTCTGGTCCGTCGGCACCGACCAACCAGCACTCGACGACTTCTGGGCTGCCTGACGGCACGCAGATGCGCCGCCCATAGGTGCGGCGGCTGTTCAGGACGTCGGGGCAATGAGTCCTTCGGCCCTGCCCGTGTGCGGGAGGCCGGAGCTGGTTTGGGGGAGAACGCCTTGGAGGTCCTGGATGCTGAACCCCGCCCGACTGTTGCGAATGCTCATCGCACTGACCCTGGTTGCTGGATGCGGCGGCAACGACACGGCGACCACAGAAGCCAGCCCGACGAGCGCAGAACTGACAGCAGCGACGACTGAGCGGTGGGTTGCCGCCGTCAAGGCCGAGGACCCCGATCAGATCTCATCGTTGTACTCGGAGGATGCAGTGTGGTTCGACACGGCCGACGACAGCAGCCCTTTCAACGGTCGATCCGGGGTCTACTACGGATGGGACATCTTTGGCTACATCTCGGAAATCCTTGCCGTCGAACCGGTTGCGGTTGCTGATGAGGTAGCCGTGGCGCGGTGGACGTTCGCCGGAGAACGCCTCGGGTCGGGCGAACCGTGGGAACTCAGCGGTGTATCCGTTCTTGAGATGTCAGACGGAGTCATCGCCAGAGAAACGGTCTACTACGACGGCGCTCACGGTCCGTAGTCGGACCTGAGCGTGTGACACTCGCGACCTCAGCAGGCGTTCCGTACAGCCCATAACCGGCAAATCTGTGCGGTCTGACGGATCGCCCGTGTGTGCCGATATGGGCGGCCTGTAGTTCAGGGGTTGGGCGCTGTTGGTTGCGTGCCAACGGGGGTTCCGCATCGACGACGGTGGCGTTGAGGGCAGAGTTGCTAGTTTGGCTCGTGTCCACTCCGTGAGGAGACCGGAGATGACGATTGCCGTGGGCGTGTTTGTCGCCATGCACGGACTCGTGCACGCCATGTACGTTGGGCAAGCCCTCCGTTGGTTCGAGCTCCGCGAAGGCATGACGTGGCCCGTTGGCGCCCGGTTCGTTCCAGCGATCCCCGACGCCGCGTTGAGGGTCTCAGCGGCGAACGCTGTTGGGGTCTCGTCGCTGGCGCTCGTCGTGGGGGGTATCGGGATCGCTATGGACGCGGGATGGGGCCCAACGGTCACTCTTGTCGCAGCAATTGTCGCTTCGGTGGTGCACCTTCTCCTGTGGGACGGCGACGTGAAGACGTTCCCGGATCAAGGCCTCTACGGCATCGTCATCAATGTCGTCATCGTCGTCTGGATCGTGGCAACCCGCTGAACGCCACAAGACCACCCTGAACCGTCCCGGGTTTCCTGGAGGCTCTGGGGTGCCTTGGGTTTGGTGGAGGCGGGTGACTGGGTTCATGCCGTTGTCGTACGCTCGACGGCAGCAATAGCGACGCTTCTTGGCAGACGGGTCCGGGCAGACCCTATGACGGCACGCCCTTCGGCGCCCACCTGTGGCGACACGGGATCGTGGAGGAATGGCCGACGGAGGCAGATGTGCCATGGTCGGAGGACGGTTGGACCAGGTCGAGCTGCTCATCAGGCTGAGTCTGTGTTCGAAGTCGGGACCGAACGATCAACCCGCTCGAGATGGCGTCGTCGACTGGAGGCCCGCGTCGGGCTTGCCCATCGTGAGCAGCAATGCCAGCGAGCCGCTGCGATGCGCGTCAGCGCTCCCTCGCGTTGTAGTCCTCTACAGCCTGCTCAAGGCCCGCTGCATTTGTGATCGGGGTCGGCAATGGGTAGCTCGTGGTGAGGAAGTGCTGCGCGTAGGGGAAGCAGCATGCTTCGAAGGGCTCATCGGCGAGAATCCCCTGTCCGAAGGTGTTGGCCTCGACGTCGACTGCTCCCAGTGGGATCTGCATGGCCTGCCTCATCTCGCCGGGGTCGAAGATCAAGCCGAACGGAATCGACTCCTCATCGAGGAGCCGACCGCCGTAGTCGACCGAGAGATTGCCCTCGACCCAGAGCCGCTGATCCAGCGGCTGGACTGAGGCGGCGTTGAGGTCCGCGATCATCGCGATGCGATTGGGACTCATGGAACCCGCAACATCGACCACGAGATCGCCACCGAACGTGGTCGTGACGACCGCGTGGCGCGTGCTTGACCCCGAGAACCCTTGGCCCGGGTCGTAGCTGATCGTGTCCGATTCGTAGTCGCAGATCACCCACGACAACATGCCCGTCCTCGTGTTCTCAGCGATGAGATAGAGCTCGACGCGTATACCCCAGAACACTGAGGTGTGAACGCTGAACGCGGCGATGATGCCAGCGTATCGGGGAGACGTCGACTCGAACATCGCTGTGGGTGCGAGCTGGTAGTCCGGGGGGAGTTGCGCCTGCGCAGAGGCAGTATCGGCGATCTCGTACGAGAGGAACGAGCAGTAGGGCTCCACAATGAACCCGATGAACGGATTGTCACCGGCTCCCTTCTTCACGATCCACTTCTGTGCGGAGTTGGGAAGCCGCCCGAGCATTTCGGCGCGCTGGTAGAGCTTGCCGACATCCTTGGGGAGCACCATCTTCTCTGTGCTCTTGGTGAACGCGATGCGTTGCGCCCTGTCCATTCCCGTGGCCCCTCTCCGCTCGGGATGCAGCCGCTCACTCCACCGACTCCGTCCCGTTGCACACTAGCCCGCCATCGCCGGTCGACCGCGAACGGGGCATGCGCTGCTGCGAGCCGGGATGTCGACCAACCATCGTGCCCCGGTCGAGGCGCTCTTCGACTAGATCAACGGCGTGCACCCCGACGGGGCTCGCGACGATCGGCTGCATTGCTTGATCGCAGTGAGCGTGGACAGTGGCAGCTCTACCGACTCCTTGGTGCGGGACGGCCGGAGGATCGTTCGTGACGAGTGCCTAGCGTATCTCTGCTCACGAGCGATCCCGCGGTGTCCGACTGACGTGCGCTAGATGTGGCCAGGTTCAGATTCAACCGTCGCGACGCGTCGCGGCATGAGCTGCCTCGGAGCACTTCCAGATTCTCAGCTGGCAGCCTTGACTGCGATGACCGTTCTCGATCGTGGACCGCCGCGGCCTTCCCTAGGCTCAGATGCCATGAGACGGGTTCTCGTTGTCCTCGCCACGTTCATCGGGTTCCTCGCGCTGGCGATGCGCGCCTATGAGCGGTGGTATTTCCCGCGCGACCCGCACCGCGACGCAGACCCACAGGCGCGAGTTGTCTCACCCGCCGACGGTCGCATCGTCTACGTGGCCCACGTGGAGGGCGGAGCCGTGCCCATCGCGATCAAGAACAGACGCGAGATCCCGCTCGACGAGATCGTCAAAGGAGAGGACCGACCTCCCGCCGGCACACTCATCGGGATCTTCATGTCACCGTTCGACGTGCACTACCAGCGCAGCCCCATCGCCGGTGTCGTTGGCGAGGTGACGTATCACCCGGCGGCGTTCAATCATGTGATGGGCAGCATGTTCCTCCGGAACCTCGTCGGCGCTCAGCCGTTCCATGAGAAGTCCCCGCACATCTACGCGAACGAACGCAACGTGATCCGGATCGACGGCAACGACCTGACTGCATTCGTTGTGCAGATCGCTGACCAGCAGGTCAACAAGATCGACTGTTCGGTCGGGGTAGGCGACTCAGTCGTCGCCGGGGACAAGATTGGAATGATCCGTCGAGGGAGCCAGGTCGATCTCTTCATACCCGGCCTCAGCCCCGAGGACTTCCCGGAACTCCGACCGGGGATCAAGGTCCGCGCAGGATCAACCACAATCCTCTGACCTCGCCACGTCGGGCGGCACTCCCCGGTTTCACGCTTCCAGGTGACCATCGCGGCGGTGTCGTATTGCACTGGGTCGTCGCCGTCGCCTTCCAGGATCCGCGGGTTCCCGCCTCCGGACAGTGATCCATCCGAACGAGTCGTGCCGAAATACCTGCATGGAACCAACGCCAACCACGACGACGATCGACCGCATCGACCTGATGATCACGACCTTCTTGCGGCGCTGGAGCATTCCCGCTCTGCGAGTCTCCTTGGGCGTGGTGTTCGTATGGTTTGGCGCCATGAAGGTGTTCGACGTGACGCCCGTCGCGGACCTTGTGGCAAGCACGGTGTACTGGTTCGATCCAGGGTGGGTCGTCCCCGTGCTTGGCGTCTTCGAGGTCATCGTGGGGATCGGCCTGCTATTCCGCATCGCCTTGAGGCTCGTTCTCGGACTGTTCGCCCTTCAGATGGTCGGGACGTTTCTCGTCTTGGCTTTGCTTCCCGAGGTTGCGTTCGACGGTGGGAACCCGCTGCTCCTGACGGTGGAAGGAGAGTTCGTGGTGAAGAATCTCGTCCTGCTCTCGGCCGGAATGGTCGTTGGTGCCACGGTTCGCCGCGGCGGTGCGTTCTCGCTGAGGACCTCGACGATCGAACGGATCCCCGAGCCGCATTGATCTGAACACGACGCCCGGGCAGTGGAGACCGCGGTTGCGGTGCGCGACCGAGTGATCGTGACCCTGCCTCAATGGTGTCGCATTCGACCGGCGTGATCTGGCGTCACGAACCATCGGCGATGGCGGCACGAGCGGCGTAGTAGCCGCACATCCCGTGGACCCCGGCACCGGGAGGCGTCGCCGACGAGCACAGATAGACGCCCTCACCGATCCGGTACGGACGTGACGTCCCGACCTGGAGAAGCCGGCGGACGCTGTAGGCGCCGCCTGCGATGTCGCCGCCGACGTAGTTCGGGTTGTGCGCCTGGTAGTCGGCCGGGTCCATGGTGTGCCTCGCCAGGATCCGATCTCGGAATCCGGGAGCGAATCGCCCGATTTGTGCCTCGATCGCCGTGGTCATGTCGTGATTCGATCCGACCGGAACGTGGCAGTAGGCCCATGCGGTCTGCCCGTCGCCCGGAACCCGGGTTGGATCGAAGAGGGACTGCTGGGCGACGATGACAAACGGGCGTTCGGGGTGGCCACCGGCGTGCACGGTATGTTCGGCGGCGACCACGTCCTCATACGTTCCCCCGACGTGAACGGTGGCGGTCCGCCGGCTTGCCTCGTCGGCCCATGGGATGGGACCGTCGAGCGCCCAGTCGACCTTGAAGACGCCTGGTCCGTGGCTCCATCGACCGAGGCGGCGTCGTGATCGGGCATCGAGGCGATCCCCGATGAGGTGAAGCGCGGCAGGGGGCATCACATCAAGAAGGATGGTACCGGCGGCGGGGAGGTCGGCACTCGACCTGATCATGCGACCGGGTCGCACCGAGCCACCTCCCGCCTCGACCAGATGCGCCATCTCTTCCGCGATGCGCTGCGACCCCCCGCGCACGAGCGGCCATCCGCGGGCGTGCGCCGTCACGGCGAACAGCGTCGAGAGCGCGCCGGTCAAGGGCGAGGTGAACGGAGCGATCGCATGGGCAGCCAATCCGGCCAGCAACGCCCGCGCCTCCTGAGTCTCGAACCTCCCCGCCACGACCGACGCCGGGAGCAGACCTGGAAGGCCGAACCGGCCCAGCGTCACCGGATGCCGAGGCGGGACCGGAACGGGTCCGAGCACTTCGGCAACGAGGTCATCCGCGTGACCGACGAGACCGCCGACGTATCGCCGGTAGCGCGCCCCGTCCGGGCCGAGGGCGGTCGCCGTCTGATCGAGGCTGCGGTAGAGAACCCCGGCTCGACCGTTGTCGAGGGGGTGGGTGACCGGAATCTCCGGATGGATCCAATCCCCAACGCCGATGGATCGGAAGAAGGGTGACGCAACGCCGAGCGGGTGGATCGCGGCGCAGACATCATGGAGGAATCCCGGGAGTGTGAGTTCCTCGGTGCGCGTACCGCCGCCGATCGTGTTGGAGCCTTCAACAACGAGGACCCGCCGACCCGAGCGGGTGAGTTCGACGGCGGCGGCAAGCCCATTCGGTCCGGCACCAACAACAACAGCATCAAATCGAGCCACACCGCATTATGACCCCACCCGATGGGCCAACGCAGTACAGGGGCGCGCGATGCGGTCGTGACGCGGGTGGGTTCTAGTATCCGCGGCCATGGCTCCTTCGGTTCTCATTGTCGGTGCCGGCATGGCCGGACTCACCGCCGCGCGCTCGCTTGCCGAGACCGGCATGGCAGTGATGCTGGTTGACAAGGGACGGGCCGTTGGTGGGCGCATGGCGACGCGCCGGATCGGCGATGCGACGTTCGACCACGGTGCCCAGCACATCAGCGCCCGGACGACGCCATTTGGAGACGCCATGGCCCTCCTCGTGCACGCAGATATCGCTCGTGTGTGGTTCCGGTCGGAGAGCGCGACGCGCCCCGACCGAGGTATTGAGAACCGCTACTGCGGCGTCGGCGGCATGCGGCGCATCCCAGAGGCTTTCGCCGAGGGGTTGGTGGTGACGACCGGGGTTCGGATCGATCGCCTCACCGTCGACACCGACGGCGTGAAGGCCTTCGACGGAGGTGCCTGCGTGGCCACGGCAGACGCTGCGGTGCTGACGCCGCCCGTCCCCCAAACGCTCGCACTGCTTCGCACCGGCAGTCTGGGTGGCGACAACGCCGTTTCGTCGCTCGATAGGTTGGAGTACGACGCGACGCTCGCCGTCATGGCGGTTCTCGATGCCCCTACGGATCTCCCTGATGGCCACCTTGCGTTCGACGCCGGGCCGGTCGGGTGGATTGCCGACAACCAACACAAGGGTGTGTCGGCCGTTCCGGCGATCACCATCCACTCGTCGCCCCGGTTCGCGGCCGAATACCTTGAAGAGGAATCGGACCGATGGATGGCGGCGCTCCTCGCCGCCGCTCGGCCGTTCCACCGCGGCGCGGTGACGAAGGCCGTTGCACATCGGTGGCGCTTCGCGCAGCCTCGGTTCACCCTGGACGTCGGCGCCGTCAGCCTCGATGCTCCGTCACCAGTAGTCCTCGCGGGCGAGGTGTTCGCCGGTGCTCGGGTTGAAGGGGCGTACACGTCGGGACGGGTCGCCGCCCAGCTCATGGTGGATCAGATCGGCTGACGCCCGAGAGCAATCGCATGACGGGTTGTGGTGACCGGGCGTAGGCGACCCGCGATGCCGAGTACCGGCTGTCACCGAACGAAGGCGGGGATGGGCCGGCAACAGCGCCCCGTCCGGCTGCGTGGTCCGATTCGTCTCCTACCCGGTTGTGTCCGGCGCCTTCGGGACACGATTGCGGTGCGGGTCGAGCGCCGGGTATGAAGAGAGGAAGCCACGCCACGTCCCAACGGCATCCATCTGTACGGATCGACACAGCTCGAGATCTTCCTTGGTCTCGGGGACCACGCGGATGCTGAACGGCAGATTGCCTGCCACCGACACGACGCGCGGGAGGCCGTATGTACGGGCAACGATCGAGCTGTGGGGCAGCATGCCCCCCGATTCGGCCACTGCGGCACCCGCCTGAGCGAACAGCGGCGTCCATCCGACGTCGCTCAACGGGATGACGAGCACGTCGCCCGAGGTACCTTCGATCGGCCGCTCATCCCCCAGTGAGGTAACACGGCTGCCAGCTACCTGCTGCTCCCGCGTGATTGCCACTGCGACGACCAGACGAGAAGCGGCCGTCCAGCGAAGTAGTCAGGTTTCTCGCCTCCAGCCGTCGCGGACGGGAACCAAGGCGACCGCTCCCGGCGTCCAAACGGTACAATCTGTCAAGAAGGGTTCCGGCAATGAGACGACTCCTAATACTCGTGACCGGTCTCGCACTGGTCGCCGCCGCGTGTGGTGGATCCGACGAGGCTGAGGTTGCGACGCTCGAGAACACGACTCCGTCGCTTGATCAGACCGTTTCCGACGCCTCCGACACGGTCGACGACGAACAGGCGCTCCTCGCATTCGCTGCATGCATGCGGGACAACGGTGTGGAGACCTTCCCGGATCCACGACTCAGTGCGGATGGCTCCGTCAGCTTCGGAACCGGCGGCGGCTCCACCCCGTTCGGCGATGTCGACAACGACACCGCCGAGGCGGCAGTGAACGCCTGCATCGGCGAGCTCGAAGGCGCGGCATTCGCTCCCGGCGGTTCAGCTTTTGACATCACCGAAATGCAGGACGCAATGGTGGAGTTCGCACAGTGCATGCGTGACAACGGCATCGACTTCGACGACCCGAATCTCTCCGGCATGTTCTCGGGTGGCGAACTCCAGAACCCCTTCGAGGCTCTCGATATCGACGACCCAGAGGTCGCAGCTGTCGTCGAGAAGTGTCAGGCCGTCTTCATCGGCGTCGGCCCGGGCCTCGGCGGCTGATCACGGCACGAGTCGGTCTTCGCCGGGCGGGGAGGAACTCACTCGATCAACAGCCATGTCCGCTCGAGCCCAATCGGCTAGGTTCGACCCCGATGCCGGGAACCCGACTCGTCAGGTGTTCATGGTGACACGACAGATCGATGTGCACGTCTCACGACGCCCGCTTCATGCTCGGGAGCGAGCACTACTCCTGCCGGATCTCGAACGGCGCGGCATCAGCCCGAGCATGCTCGATGTGCTACCCCCTGCGGGACGGTTCTTCCAACTCCTCCGTGCTCATTCGTTCGATGGCGACCTCGTCGGTGTCACGAGCCTGATGAGCTTGCCGCCCTTCGTATCGATCAAACAGATGCTCGGTGAAGGCAACCACGTCGGCTGGGACACCTCGATCTACTACGCGCCAGGCGTTGATCGGCCGGTGGTCGCTGGTGCCCTGTTGCGTACGATCGCCCGCAGGTCATTGTATTACGCGATGTACTTCGGGCGCATCGACGAAGACGTCCGTGCCGCCCTTCCCACGGTCCTCCATCGGCTTCTCCGAACGGACTACCAGATCGGTGAGGTCGACTGTCGCTCCTTCGCGAGTGGCGATGATTTCCTCGCCGCGCACAAACGGCTCCGGAGGAATCTGCGCGATCACACCCGATCGGGAGGCACCGTCCACGTTCGAGAGGGCCCGGTCGACCGCACGCTCGCCGGACGATTCTCCGACCTCGTCCACGCCACCTATCGCCACCACGGGGGCGTCGGGCGCTGGCAGTTCAGTGAGTACGCCCGACGCACGTGTGCGTCCTTCTTCATGAACTGTGAGGACGCGGTTCACATCTACACAATCGCCGCTGACGGGCGATTCACCGGACTGCAGTCATTCGTGCGGCACCGTGATCGTCTGGAGCTCTCGGAGGGCGGGTTCGACAGGTCGCAAGCCAACCACCACGCCTATGAGGCGATCGTCGCCGAGTCGGTGGCGTACGCTGCTGAACACGGGCTCAGAGCCGTTGGATACGGGGGAATCTGGAACGACACCAAGGACCGCTACACGAAGAAGGCCGGGCGGGAACCGGTGTATCTGCTGCAGCTCTATCCCTCGACGCTCCAGTACCGCCTGTTCGGGGACGGGTTCTCCGCCTGGGGATTCCGCAAGTACTTCGGCGACCGATTCGCCGGGGCAAGCGCCGAAACGACGATCGAGTCTCGCCAATCACGAATCCCCTCAAGCATCGACTGACGGCCATCACCGGGCGAAGCCCACTTGTGCACCCTTGTCCCGCGGCAAGTCTGCTGAACCAGGATGTCACCGAGGGCCGACCCGGCGCACGTACGAATCCACGAATGACCGGCAATCGGTAGGACGACCGGGCAGTCATCGTCCCCGCCGGGGTGCGGCACAATGTTGTCAACGCTGGAGAAGGAGACCCAAGCGGTACTCGGTCTGCTCCCCGCCACAACACGCCGACGGCACCGTGCATCCAATCAAGGCCGATGCCGACGCCGCCGAGCACCATCACGAGCGGCGCCGAACCTCGCTGACCCCCCAGATAGGCCAAGACGAACTGCGGCGAGTCTCGTCTGTCGCTCAGCCGTCGATGACCCGGTTGTTACTCGGGTTGTGCTGTGAGGGCACGTCAGTCGAGGTCGAAACCCTGCCGTTCGATGAACCCGCGAAGCTCCGTGTACTTCTTCTCGAAGACCCCTCGTGCTACGGGTCCGCTCCAGGCGTTTGGGTCGAGATTCCGGTCGCGCCGTCGATAGAACTCGGCCAGATCGGCGTTGTGTGATCGGATGAGGTCCTCGTAGCCATCATCGGAGTACCGCTCTTCGTGAACCACCAACGCAGCAGGGAGTCGGGGCTTGAGTCCCGGAGCCCTGGGATCCCCTTCGGGCCAACCGATACTCATTCCGAACAGAATGAAGACACCACTCGGGAGACCGAGCACCTTCGCCACCTCCTCCGGATGGCGGCGCATGGCACCCACCATGACCGCACCGAGACCGAACGACTCGGCAGCGATCTGGGCCGCTTCCCCCACGATCGCTGCATCCACGATCGACACGACGGTCTGGTTCAGGCCACCCGCAGGGGCCGCATCGTGGAGGGATGCTGCTTGGTCGAGTCTGCGGATATCGGCAGCGAAGGCGAGGAACACTTGACTCTGGCCGACATGGTCCTGATCTCCCGACAGCTTCATCAGACGCGCCTTCTTGGCGGGATCACGGATCACGATGATGCTGTAGGTCTGCCAGTTGCTGCTCGTCGGTTGACGGCGGGCAGATTCGATGATCGCGTCAACCATCTCGTCCGGTACCGGCTCGCTGGTGAAGGATCGGACCGAGACGTGGTTCATCATGAGGTCGATCGTTGGATTGGTGAATGTGGTGTTTGTCATCTCGAAGGAAACCTAGGAGGGGATGTCGACATTCCTCCCTTGTGCGAGGTTGATCTCCCCGCCCGGGTGTGCCGTTGTGTGCGTGTGTAGTCGACCGCGTAGGCAATGCGTTCAGACGGTGATGACGGTCTTTCCTTGGGTGTGTCGTGCGCCGAGGTAGCGCATCGCGTCTGGCGCCTGGTCGAGGGGGAATGTCCTGTCGATGACAGTGGTCACCTCTCCAGACTCGACGAGTTCCTTGAGGGCGAGCAGATCCTCTTGGCTCGGTGTGGAGATGAAGGGTCGGAGTGTCTGGCTGACGAACGGTGACGACATGGTTGCTCTCAACGATCGGCCTGACCCCATGAGCCATCGCCCTCCGGAACCTCCGACGATGACGAGGGTTCCGTCATGGGCCAGCGCCTTGCGGAGATCCGAGAGTGGGCGGTTTCCGGCCGTGTCGATGATTACGTCGTATTGACGTCCGGTTTCGGTGATGTCCTCGGTGGTGCAGTCAACGAACCGGTCGGCTCCAAGGTTGGTGACCATCTCGGCATTTCTGGTGCTGGCGACTCCTGTTACCTGCGCGCCGAACGCCTTGGCGATCTGGACGGCGAACGACCCCACTGCGCCCGACGCTCCGATGATCATGACCTTCTGGCCTGGCTTCACTTCGCCTCTGTCGCGGACGGCCTGGAGGGCGGTGAAACCGGAGATCGGAAGTGCTCCTGCTTGCTCGAACGACGCGTTGGCCGGTTTCAGCGCGAGGGCATCTTCGGGAACTGCAACGAATTCGGCGAAGGAACCGGTACACCAGCCGAACACTTCGTCGCCCGGTTGGAATTTCTGTGCGCCGTCGCCGACAGGGTTCACCATGAGTGGTCCAGCCACGTGTTCGAGGCAGCCTCCGCGGCTTGTCGAAACGGTTGAGCGTCGGCGCTCGATCCGCGCCGCTGTCGGGCTCTGGAAGTCAGGGATCGCGATGCTTCCTCGGGGAGGTTGCGGAATCCGGGAAGGACAGCACGCTTGGACCCAGGGTCCCTGGGTTGCGATCCTCGAGGGGATGGACGATTGGTTGCCATAGCGTGACGAGCACCCCCAACGTGGTGTCATGTTCCGGAACGCCGCGATTCTGCTCGCTCTCTCACTCCTGGTCGGGGCGTGCACAACCAACGAAGAAGAAGCGCGCGGTGACGGCCGCCTCGTGACCATCGACGACGGGGGCAATGTCGTGACCATGGAGCGCGACGGCACGGATGTCGTTATCGCAGCAAACGACGGCGGCGGTCGCGTGACCTACTTCCAGCCGATCTGGTCACCCGACGGTTCGAGCATCAGTGTCACACGATCGGACGCCGGGACATTCTCCATCGAGATCATCGATGTCGATACGGGAGAACGGACGAGCACCGTGACCGCCTCCAACGCCTTCTTCCAGTACTGGTCACCCGACGGATCGAAGCTCGCAACGCTGGCTGTCACGGCACCGGGTGAACTCGGTCTCGACCTGTTCACGATCGGGGAGGGGAGTGATCCGGTTCGAGTGGTCGACGGCCAACCGCTCTACTTCTCCTGGAATCCGGACTCGTCCAACGTCGTCGGTCACGTCGGCAACGCGCCGCTCGAGCTGCTGCTACAGGACGCGGCGTCGCCCGAATTTGGGGTACCCGGCGGCTTCTCGGCGCCCCAGTGGACCGAGGACGGCATCATCCACATCGCGCTTGCGTCCCGGCGGCAGCAGCTGACCCGTACCCAACCCGACGGCGAAAGCGAACCCATCGCATCCACGCTCGGCGGTGCCATCTTCACCGCAACCCCCGACGGACAGCGCATCGCCGTCTTGCCGGTGGCGACCGAGGACGTCGGTCTCTCTGTCAGCGCACAGCAGATCCCAACGCTGCCTGGCGGCCGACTCGTTGTCGTCGACGCCGACGACGGCAGCTTCGTCGCAGTGGAGAGTGAGACCGTCGCGGCATTCTCGTGGGATCCCACCGGCCAACGATTGCTGGTCCTTGAACTCACCGAGGCTGGTGCATTCCGCTGGCGCGTGTGGGAGGACGGTGAATCGGAGGTATACGCCGACTTCGTGCCGTCGCCGGGATTCCTGCGCGATCTCGTCCCGTTCTTCGATCAGTATGCCCAGAGCATGACGCTGTGGTCACCGGACGGCATGGCGTTCGCCTTTCCCGGTTCGGTCGGCGGCGCGGACGGGATCTGGCGTCAGGATCTTGGGGGAGCGGAGCCGGTCCGGGTGACCGGTGGCACGTGGGTCGCGTGGTCCAGTGGCTGACTGAGCACGGCGGACGGAGGTCGCGCCCGCCGTCAGGTGACGCGAAGAACGCAGCGGCCTGCCTTCCGGCCGGTCTCAGCGGTTCGCTCCGAGGAGGCGGTCGACGTAGATGGACTTCATCTGCCGGCTGGCGAGCGCCTGCTTGACCGGCGGTGCGTTCAGGATGACGCCCAGGATCGCCGCCATCGCTCGGTGGCTTGCCATGGCGTGATTGTCGAAGATCAGGTTCTGCAGCTTGCCGCGCTCGATGGCCATCATGACGGCCCGTCGCGTCGAGTCGACGGGTGTGATCACTCGCTCGGACCTGGCGACCAGGCGCACCCCATCCCGATCGCAAGTGCGCACACAGACGCCGCAACCGAGGCAGAGGCGCTCGTCGAGCTTGGCTCGCTTCTTCTTCGGGCGGTGCGGATCGTTGGCCGAGGTCAGACTCATCGCCTCAACCGGGCAGACGTTGATGCACTTCCCGCAGCCGTTGCACTGTTCGGCGTCGATCGCCGGGAGGTAGTTCGAGGTGTGGATCGGATTCAGCACGCCGAAGTGCCGCGCCGCGATCATGGCTTCGCAGCAGCAGCCGCAGCAGTTGCAGATGAAGTTCGGCGTGCGCTGGATGTTCTCGCCGAACTGGATCAGGTTCCCATCCTGGGCTTCGGCGAGCAGGTCGAGCCCCTCCTCGACGTCGACCTCGCGGGCGAAACCGTGCTTGACCAATGAAGCAGCCGTGTTGTTGAAGGTCATGCAGATCTGGCGCGGGGCCGCGCAGCCGCGACCCATGTGGTCCATCTTGTGGCGGCAGTAGCAGATGCCCACGGCACGGTGCGAAGCACTACGGACGACCTCGCTCGCCCGCTCGTAGTCCAGGACCTGGATGCCGTTGTTGATCGGCAGAACGGTCTCTTGCACGAACACCCTGCCGAGCTGTGTCTGGCCTTCGGCGAACAGCGCCTTGATGAAGTCCTCTTCCACGTTGAGGTACTGGTAGAACAGCTCGGAGAGCACCTTCTGGTCGAGGTCGCCGCGCACGCGCATGAGGGAGAACTCAAAGAACCCGGCCATCGGCGGCGGCAGCACGAAGGTCCGCTTGCCGGTGTTGGATTCCATATCGAGCAGGACGGCACGTCCCGCCAGTTCCTCGAGGAGCGCCGTGGCCGCGGCGGGCGTCGTCTTCCAGGCGCGTGCCGCTCGCTTGGCGGTGAACGGCCGGATCGGGAGCAGCGCAACGAGGCCAGCCTCCCGTTCGCTGAACAGCATCTTCAGGATGCCGTAGAGGACGTCGGATGGTGGCGCGCCCTGCGGGAACCGGTTCAGGCGATCGACCAGCTGGTCGTAGCCCGCCTTCGCCGTCAGATGAGCCATGCCTGTCCGTTCCTCGCTCCGGGGGCCGTAGTCTCCCTGAATCTCCGTCGTCCGTCTACTCCGGATCCGATCATCCGCATCGATACCGCGCAGCGGCGGAGGATCTCGGATGCGATCCAACATGGGTAGCCCCCGGCGCAATATGGGGGGTTCTCTCCGATGCGAGCCGGCCCTTCCTGAGAGACGATGCCTTCATCAAGCACAAGAAGGACAAGGGAGGCCCACGTGTTCCATCTGCAGAACAAGCTCATTGAGTCCATCCAGCAGGACCGGCGCTGCGAAGCCGCCGCCGAGCGGCTGAACGCGTCGATGCGTCCCCAGAGGCAACCCCGTCGCCGGCTCTCAGTTCTGTTCACCACCAGCGACTCGTCAAGGACGCCTCGCCCGGCGATGCCTCGCACGATCGGGTGAGGATCTCACGCCCGTTCGGAGGCGGCTATCTCGAATCTGGCCGAACCAGCGGGCCAGTCGCGACGAGCACCATCAACCGACCGATCATCTCATCCCGTCTCGGTTGACCGGCGTCACCGTCAAATCAGGGGACGTGCCACTGGGACCCGCTGCGGCATTTGCGGTACGCTCGCAACGTGGATCTTCTCGAACGAGCGGCAGATCTCGAGGTGCTGGAAAGCGCCCTCGCGGACACCGGTCGGAGCGCCGGTTCGGTCGTCCTCGTCAACGGTGAGGCGGGCATCGGCAAAACCCGCCTGGTTCAGACGTTCTCTCACCGACACAACGACGATACGCGCATCCTGTGGGGTGCCTGCGACGACCTCTCGACCCCGCGTACGCTCGGACCCTTCCACGACATAGCAAACCAGGTCGGCGGTGGCCTGAAGCAGGCGGTCGGCGACGGAACACGGGGTGAAGTCTTCGACGCGGTCCTCGACGCAATCTCCGTCGACGGTCGCACAACCGCCGTGATCGTCGAGGATGTCCACTGGGCCGACGGGGCCACGCTCGATGTTCTCAAATTCCTGGGTCGGCGCATCGACCGGGTACCGGCGACGCTGATCCTCACATACCGCAACGAAGAAGTGCCGAACGACCATCCATTGATGCTCGTCGTTGGCGACCTGCCCGCGTCGGCTGTCCATCGGGTCCATCTGGCACCGCTGTCGAAGGCCGCGGTCGAGGAGGTTGCAGCCGACTACGGGGGGTCCATCGAGGATCTGTATTCCAATACTCGGGGGAACCCGTTTCTCGTGACAGAGGCGCTGATGGCTCCCGACACCGATGTACCGCTGAATATTCGTGACGCCGTTCGAACCCGAGCTTCACGCTTGTCCGCAACCAGCCGCGCCGTCGCAGAGTTCGTGTCGATTGTGCCGGGTCAGACCGAGCGCTGGCTGCTGGAGGCATACTCTGAGTCCGGATCAGAGGCGCTCGAAGAATGTCGTCAACGCGGGCTGATCGAGTTCGACGGTTCGTCTGTGTGGTACCGCCACGAACTCGTGAGGGGAGCGATGGAACAATCGTTGAGGCCTTCAAGGCGTCGGGCACTGAACGAGTTCGCCGTTGAAATCCTCGTGAGCCGGAGCGCCGATATCGCTCGAATCGTGCACCACGCCCGCCAAGCCGGCGATGGAACTGCGATCGCCCGGTACGCGCCGGCGGCTGCGCGGCGGGCATCCGTAGCAGGAGCGCACCGGGAAGCTCTGGCCCACATCCGGGTTGCCGTCGAGTATGCCGACCAGTTCGCTGCCGCCGATCGAGCACAGCTCCTCACCGACTACGCCATCGAGTGCTATCTCACGAATGATGCCGCTGAGGGGCTCGCTTCGGCCGAACGGGCCCTCGAACTCTGGCGAGAGCTCGGCGTCACCAGCCGAGAAGGGGATCTGCTGCGGTGGATCTCGCGGCTGCATTGGTGGCTGGGGCAGAGCGAGAAGGCGGTGGAGGCCGGCTTGGCTGCGGTCGACGTGCTCTCGTCAATTCCCCGATCGAACGAATTGGCGATGGCCTACAGCAACTTGGCGCAGGTCTTCATGCTCGCCCAGGATGCCGATGCGGCCGAGAAATGGGCAACGAAGGCGATCACCGTGGCCCGGGAATTGGACGATCAGAACACGCTCGCCCATGCACTGAACAATCTTGGAAGCACGAGATTGCGCGTTGGTGACACGGGTGGATACGCCCTTCTCGAAGAGAGTCTCGACATCGCGATCAGGGGACGATTCGACGACCACGCCGGTCGCGCGTACGCCAATCTGGTCTGGACGGCCCTCGACTACCGGCGATACGACCACGCAGCGTCGTACATCGAGGAGGGCCTCACGTATGCCCGGAGTCGCGAACTCGCCGGCTCCATCTACTACATCACCGCTGAGCGCGCCCGTCTGGGATTCGAGCGTGGTCAATGGGATCAAGCCGAACGGGACGCACTCTGGGTGCTTGGCCGACCGGAGGAACCTGGGATCACGAACATGCCTGCCCTCGCCACGCTGGCCAGGCTGTACGTCCGCCGTGGTCGGGCAGACGTCGATCGGACCATCGATGAAGCCTGGCGGCTGGTAGAGCCAACGGGCGAGCTCCAGAGGATCGCTCCGGTGGCGGTGGCCCGAGCCGAACTGGCCTGGCTCCGTGACGATGTGCCGGGAATCGGCTCCGCGATCGCCGACGCGTACCAGCTTGCATTGGCCGCACGACAGCCATGGATCCTCGATGAGTTCTCATTCTGGATGTGGCGCGCCGGCTACCCGATCGAACCGCTCCACGGATCGGAGACGCCGTACGCCCAGCAGATCGCCGGCAACTGGCGAGAAGCAGCGCACATCTGGGCGCGAATCGGTTGCGCGTACGAGCAGGCGATTGCACTGATGGACAGCGAAGACCCGCCGCGCCTGCTCGAAGCGCTCGACATCTTCGACGGGCTGGGAGCGGTGCCGGCCGCTGCGAAGCTGCGCCGGCGGCTCCGGCAGATGGGTGTTCACGGCGTTCCCCGGGGTCCGAGAAAGGCGACTCGATCGCATCCTGCGGGTCTCACACCTCGTCAGGTCGAAGTCCTCGAACTGGTGGCCGAGGGCCTCACCAACGCCGAGATCTCAGAGCGCCTCTTCGTTTCGCCCAAGACCGTTGACCATCATGTCTCCGCTCTTCTCACGAAACTGGGCGTCTCGTCACGGACGGAAGCCGCTGCGCTCGCCTGGGAACGGGGTCTGGTCTGACGCGTGTCCGCCGCTGTGCACTGGCGGCACCTGGACGGGGGTGACGGCGATCAGCTGCAGTCGCTGATCCCTTCAGGGGCTTCGCGCGGCTCGCAGGAAGCGAGCCAAGGGGGGTGAAGCAGACAAGGCCCATGACGGCGACCACGACGACATCGAGCGGATCGAACGGCCCATCGGTGAGCCATGGCAGCGTGATCAAGATCACGATCAGGCCGATAGAGAGCATGCTGGCTTGGAACTGCAGACCGAGACCCTCGCGTAGCCGAACGCGGTCAGCTTCCAGAGCGGCGCGCCACCGATGATCCACGCCGGCGACAGCAGCGCGTCTGCGATCACCACGAATACGGCAACCGCCGGTGTCGAACATCTCGGAAGTCACGTGCGTCCCTGCCCTGCATGTCGAGCGGGGCTCACCGGAGTTGGGTCGTAGGACCCTGGCCGGTTCTTCCATCGTTGGCGACTGTTCAAGGTGGTTCGCGCTCTCGGTGGAGGCGTCTCGATTCGGGTGAAGGTGCATGACCGTGGAAGCGCCGACGACCAGGCGCAAACGAGGTTCGTCCACACGGGCAGCGACGGTCGGCCGCGGTGAGAAGCGACCCCATAGGCGATGCCGCGGACCCGTCGTGCTGGTGGTGGTGTCGTGCCTGCTCGCCGCGGTGGGGAGGCGCGTCCGCAAGAATGGGGAGATGAGCGATCAACGTGCCGTTGCGATGACCCTTGCTTTCTACCCCCGCGGCGGATCGGCTCAAGTGGTGCGCTACCTCGGGAGGGCGCTTCGGTCACTCGGAGACGACGTGACGGTGTACAGCGGGTCGCTTGGACTCCCGGGTGTGGCGTCTCACGCTGCAACATTCTTCGACGGCCTCCCGGTCCAGGCGTTGGACTTCACCGAAGCCGTCGCGTGGTTCGATGACGGGCGGGATCCGATGGCGGCCCCGGTGCCGATCCACCCTTCGTTTGAGGACCGACCCGGCGTTCCCGACCGCGTGTTTGCTTCCATCGATAGCGAAGCCTACGAACGGCAGGTTGCGACTTGGCAGACGCTGCTGCAGGAGACGGACGCGCCGGACATCTATCACGTCCATCACCTGACTCACGTCAACGATGCAGTCGACCGCGTTGATCGTCGACCCGTCGTCGCGCACCTCCACGGCACCGAACTCAAGATGCTCGAAGACATCCGCCGGGGTGCGCCGAATCGGTGGTCGCACGCCGATGAGTGGGATCGACGCCTTGTGGCCGCCGCGCATCGGGCCGACCGCCTGATCGTGATCTCACCAACCGATCAGCAGCTCGCAGTCGATCTCCTTGGACTCGACCCGGGTCGAATCGAGATCGTTCCCAACGGCGTCGACACGACCGTCTTTGCTCCCTCCGGTTTCTCCGCGGCGGACCGTCTGGCACGGTGGCGTCGGTGGCTGGTCGACGAACCGCTGGGATGGGACGAGAGTGGAGAGACCGGAACGATCGCCTCCACGCACGAGGACATTGACCGCGCCTTCATCGAGTCCGATACCGGCGAGCTACGCCCGGTGCTGCTCTTCGTGGGACGGTTCCTCGACTTCAAGCGGGTTCCACTGCTCATTCGAGCCTATGCCGAGGTCCGCGAAGCGCTCGGTGCGGATGCTCCGCCGCTTGTCATCTGGGGCGGGTACCCCGGGGAGTGGGAAGGCGAGCATCCCCACACCGTGACCACGTCGATGGGCGGCGACGGCGTCTTCTTCGTCGGATGGCGTGGACATGACGAACTCCCCGTCGGGTTCAACTGCGCCGATGTGTTCGTGGCGCCGTCGGTTGAGGAGCCGTTCGGCCAGGTGTATCTGGAAGCCATGGCGTGTGGTTTGCCGGTGATCGCAACCAACTCGGGCGGTCCGCCATCGTTCGTGAACACCAATCCCGATCGACCAAACGGCTGGCTCGTCGCTCCCGACGACGCCCGCGAACTCGCCGCCGCGTTGATCGAAGCCGCCACCGAGACGAAGTTCCGCACGGAACGCGGACGGAACGCGCGCCGAACGGTCGTGGAGGGGTTCGATTGGCTCCACATCGCCGCCCGGGTCGACGGCATCTACCGCGAGGTTCTGGCGTAGCAATCGCCCCGCGTCCTCGCGGAACGCTCTCACGTGAAGGACCGTTCGCTGTCCTCGTGCTCGAATCCACCTGCCAGGAGGTGCACCAACCACAACGAGCACCACCGTGATCAGTGTGATGGTTCGTCGTGTCAGGATCCGTGTGTTTCCGTTCGGGTGTTGCTGGCGCGAGGATCTGTGTCCAGTCGCCGGTGTCCATGTCGATGGCCCGCACGTCGTCCGAGACGGTGGGTACTGGCCAGGTGTAGAAGTCGTTGATGAGCACAAACCGGTTGTTGATTGGGTCGTAGACCATGACTGCGGACATGGCTTCTCGTTGACTCCCTGTGCCGCAGTCCCAGTTGAGGATGGTGGGATCGAGCCTGCATATGCCATTCCCACTCGCACCACCGGTTTGTGCGGTCTCTTCGCCGGTGGCGTACTGGAATCCGCTGAAACCTCCCATGACACCGCCGTCCGGGCCCTCGAGTGGAGAGGTGCTTTCGTCGCGCGGGTTGATCAACGCTCCATCGTCCTGGAAGGGGACTCGGATCTCCGTGCCGCTCGACGAAGCGCGCTTCAATCGGCAGAGACCGCCACTGACCAGCCGGCTCGGGCGTACCTCGGAGATACAAGGGGTGGCGCCCCTCTCCGTCGGTACACTGAATCTGCGATGCATTTCATGGTGCTCGGTCCGCTCCAGATCATGGAGAATGGCGAGCCGATTGTCCTTGGAGGTCACCGGCAACGGTCAGTGCTCGCTCTCTTGACGGTCGATGTGGGGATGGTCGTACCGATCGATCGGATCGTCTCCGAGATCTGGCCCGATGAAACCGTCGTGGCGGTCCGGGATTCTCTCTACACGTACGTGTCCCAATTGCGGAAGGCGCTCGGAAGGGATCGCGTCGTCCGCTCGGACGGTGGTTATCGGCTTGCTCTGCTCGATACGGACGAGATCGACTCGGTGGCGTTCGAGACCACCGTCAGGGGAGCCCGGCGACTGCTCGGCTCCAATCCAGAAACGGCGGGCCATCTCCTCGATTCGGCCCTCGGACTCTGGCGGGGAAGACCATACGAAGGGTTCGAGGATCTTGCCTCGCTGGTTCCAGAAGCCGCCCGTCTCGAAGAGCTACAGCTGGATGCCGAGGAGGATCGCATCGCAGCCGAGCTGCGGGCTGGTGGCACACCAACCGCCGCTGACATCGACGACCTGTGCGGTCGGCACCCGTACCGGGAGCGGCTGTGGCGCCTGCTGGCGCGTACGCTCTATCGGGCCGGCCGCCAGGCCGATGCACTTCGCGCGTTCACACGGTTGCGTTCGATCCTCGGCGAGGATCTAGGTCTTGAGGTTTCACCCGAGACGGCTCGGCTGGAAGAGCAGATCCTTCTTCAGGACCCCGTCCTCGAGCCTGACGCAGCCCCTCCGCGAACCAACGTGCCGATCCCGGTCAGCAGCTTTGTCGGGCGGATTGACGAGCTGACGCTGCTCGACAAGGCGATCCACGAGCATCGCCTGGTCACCGTTGTCGGGCCCGGCGGTGTGGGGAAGACCCGACTGGCCATCGAAGCGGCGGGCAACGTTCGAGGGAGCTTTCGCGACGGTGTCTGGTTCGTCGACTTGGCCCAGGTGTCGCAACCCGAGTTGGTGCCGCAAGCAATTGCCGCTGCGCTGCAAGTCGCCGAACATCCGGACGTTGAAATTGTGGATTCGATCGCGGCATTCCTGCGACCCCGAACCACGCTGCTCGTTGTCGACAACTGCGAACACGTCGCCGACCGTGTCGCCGCAACGACGGCAGCGTTTCTGGAGAACGCACCGAATCTGAAGGTGCTGGCGACGAGCCGCCAATTGCTTGGGATTCGTGGGGAAGTTCGCTTCGCCCTCGAGGGTCTGGCGACTTCTGCGGACGATGAGGTCATTGATGATGCCAATCGACTCTTCGAAGCTCGCGCCGCAGCCGTCCGCTCGGGGTTCGCTCTCGGTGAGGATTCCCAGTCCTCGGTCGCTTCGATCTGTCGAAGTCTCGACGGGATGCCGCTGGCGATAGAACTGGTCGCTGCTCGCGTCGACGTGCTATCGCCCTCGGAGATTGAGGGACTTCTGACGCATCGCCTTGCCCTGCTTGCAGATGATCCCTCACAACGATCCGTGCATCGATCGCTGCAAGCCTCCATGGATTGGAGCTACGACATGCTCCCCGCCGACGGGAGACGGGCGTTCGATCTCCTCGGGGTGTTCGAAGGGCCGTTCTCCGTCGAGGCCGCGGCAGCCGTCCTCGACTTCGACTCCGGGGTCGAAGCAGTTGAACAGATCCGATTGCTCGTGCGAGCATCGTTGATTCAGGTCACAATGCCACGCGACGGGAGGCCGCTCTATCGCCTCTTGGAGACTCCTCGGATGTACGCACGGGTGCATCTCACCGAAGCCGGCATGTGGGAAGACGCCATCGAGCGCCACGACGCCCACTACCGCGAAGCGTGCGAGGAGCTGCGGTCGGCGTTCTTCGGACGGGAGCGATTGACCGCCCAACAACAGATCGAACTCGAATTGGCCGACTACCACGAGACGTTCGACCGGCTGGTGCAGCGCGGCGCGATCCAGGAAGCTCTCTCCATGGGCTGGCCGCTTGGGCACCTGTGGCTGTTCAGCGGACGGCTCGTCGACGGAGAGCGACGCCTGACCGCCGTCCTCAGTGCATCGGGAAGTGGGGCGAATCGATTGCGTGCAGACGTGCTTACCGTCGCGTCGTTTCTCACCCTGTACCGTCAGCAGTTCGACCAGTCGATTGAGTGGGCCGACGAGGCGGTCGGCATCTACCGATTGATTGGGGATGAGCAGGGGCTTGCCTACGCCCTTGCCCGGCGAGGGCATGTCGCGTTCGTGTCCGGAGACGGACCGACCGCACTGACCGCGCTCCAGGAGAGCCTCTCTCTGTCCGAGAGAATCGGATTCGATGACGGAACCGCCTGGCCGATCACGTTGCTTGCCCAGGCGCGTCGGTGGTCGGGTGACGAGAGTTCCGAGATCCCGGCCATGCTCGAGGAAGGCCGTAGGCGGTTCGTTGCCATGGGCGAGGTGTACGGCCAGGTGCATGCCGACATGATCCTCGCGACGCTCGATGGGGAGAGCCTCGACTTCCGGCTCCGATTCAGCGAGGAGATGGTGCGTCTCGGCGAACGACCCGGCGCCGACATCCTCATCAAGTCTGCCGCGCTGCATGCGCTGGCCTACGGCGTCTGGGACGCTGGCGATCTCGATCGAGCCGAGGGCCTGAATCGCGCATCGGCCCGATCTGCGTTCGAGACAGGGGCGACGGTCAACACCGGTCTCACGCTGCGGCAGGCTGCGACCTTCGCCGGACAGCGAGGCAAACCGGAGCGTTGCGCCATCCTCTTCGGAGCCGGCAAGACACACTTCGCGATGGCGGTAGCACCGTTTCAGGAGCGCGCGGCGCGGCCGGCAATCGAGTTGGCGACAGAAGCCCTTGGAGAGGATCTCTACCAGGAGCTCTATGACCAGGGCGCAGGAATGAGCGTCGAGGAAGCTACCGACTACCTGCTGAATCGGTAGCGCCGGCTCCTCTGGTGCTCGGCTGTGCGACGGGCACGGACGGGGGCCGGGCGTGCCATCACCGTTCGCCGGTCTCCGGCACCCACAGCCTCCCGATCCGCCACTTGTCCGCTCTGGCCGGTTCACCTAGACAGGGAACCAGGCGGTCCTCACGATCTGGAGTTCGCCGTCCGATGCTCTCACGATCAAAAATGTGAGGGATCCCGGATACGTCCCCGCTGCGAGCGCTCCACGCGCTACGACATATCGGCCGTCTCCGTCGTCGTCGACAAGGAGGTACGGCTCGGTGGTCCACTCGCCGGGTGTCTCCGGGGCCTCAAGATGGGTAGCGATGTTGTCATGGACGATCCGTGCACTCCCGTCCCCGTGGGAGCCCCCCGGTACATACAGGTCTGTGACGGCACCGCCACCAGCGCTGACCGCGTTTCCCCATTCCTCGATCAGCGCCGCGACGTCGTTCGGGACCGCCGCAGCGGCCTCCACCTCCGCGGCCAGCGCGTCGCGTTCGACGGTGACCACGGTCAACTGGGACTCGGCTTGGGCGAGTTCCTGCTCGAGTGCTCCATACTCGTCCGACGTCGTCGGATCGCTCGAGGAGCATGCAGCCAACACCAGCAGTAGCACCACTGCGAACGGAACGATTCTCTTTCTCATGTGACCCTCCTTCCGGCAAGGCTCCGCTTGCCATTGCGCTTCCCCCGAGAGTGGGTCGACGGTTGGGGAGCCACTGCAGGTGACACGTCCCCGGCTCGCTCTGCAATCTCCGTCCACCTCTCTGGGCCTATGTCCCCACGATGCGCCACCGACCTCAAGAGAACCTGAAGCGGTGACGCAGTCCTTCATCAATCGCTCGGCGTGATCGAACGTCGAGCGCCCCCGCCCATCGGCGACGGTGCGTTGTGGGCGGGTGTCGCTCCAACGTGGACGATCCCTTCGATGACCAGGGCCTCATGACTGGTGACCGGTACGCGGGTAGGACGGGGGACGAAGAGGCGTCGGCTTGCGAGAACGACTTTGGGGAGTAGTTGGCGGTCGCCTACCCGAACCACTCCCCGATGTACTACGCCCTCGACTCCGGCTCACGGGAGGCAACGGCCTGGATACCGATGAAGGGGATTGAGGAACTCCCGGTTCTCACTGACGAGTTCGTTGCCCAGTCCGATCAGTACCCGCTTGACACCTCAAGCAACGCCGCCGCATCCGCCCCGGACACCGGGTCACGACGAGCAATCACAGGCCGCTCAGACGTCGCTCTCCTGCTGAATCTGTGGGTGATGTGGGGTATGTTCGGTCAGGTTGCGAGGTCGTATCCGCGGATGTGGAGCATGTTGGTGATGAGTTGCGCCCCGGCTTCGGTTGGGTGTCTCTGGTCAGCCGAGACGAGTCCTCGGTCTTGGGGGTCGTCGGCGTCTCGACGTCAACGGTGTTCGTCACCGTTGACACGATTGTGGTGAATGCAGCCTCAGCAGGCGTGGTTGTTGCATCGGGCGCTGCAGAAGAGCAACCCGATGCCAACGTCACCGCTGCAATCGGAAGAACCGCCAAGCGCCTCATATCATCTCCGGTCATCGCGGCGTTTCTCCCATCGGTGTCCGCCGGCAACCCAAAGAGAACCTCAAGCCCTCGTTCGGGCACTCGTCGAGTCCCTCACCCTCGTGCATCGATCACCCGCAGGTGGGTGGCAGGAGACGGAAATCACCCGCAATGTGGGCGGTTCAGCCCGAAGGTCGAGACTCCCTTCACCGCCGCTCGAGCCGGTCAGGCGTCGACGCCCGATCATTGCCATCGTCGGATGGTCGGTGTAGGGATCGCGACCGTTCTCCATGGAGGCGACGCGTCGCCGACAACGATCGACGGGGTTCAGAAAACCCGGGCGGATGCCGATGCCTAGGTGGAGGTCAGCACTGGGAGCGACCATCACCGACGTTCAACGCATCGCGCATCTCGAAGAGAAGGTCGAGTTCCTCGGTCTCTGCGTGACGGACCTCCGTCGCTCTGTCGAAGCGCTCCACACCCTCATCGACGAGATTCGTCTTGAGCAGATCCACCTTGCAGTTCGTGCGGGCACCCGCCCTGCCGACGCCCGCGAATAGGACTCATCGCGTCGCCCAAGACGATCTGGCAGTCCCTCGACACGGATGAACCGCGCAGGACAATCCGGTCCGGTGATCGACCGCGACAGCAACGGGGGCCATGCAATCCGCTTCGCGAAGCAATCTCGGCCGGTGTCTGGCACACTGGCTGCCTTGGGAGGGAGGACCCGTGAGCGATTGCCCATTCTGTGTTCGAATCGAAGACGGTGAGGTCATCGAGCAGTCGACGCTCGCGGTGGCGTTCTCCGATGCCTTCCCGATCTCGCCGGGCCATACGCTTGTCGTGTCGAGGCGGCACGAAGCCGACTTCTTCGCATTGTCGGATATGGAACAGGCTGCACTGTGGGTCGTGGCGCTACGGGCCAGAGAGCGAATCATGGCTGACCACGCTCCGACGGGTTTCAACGTGGCGATCAACGTCGGTGCCGACGCTGGTCAGGCGGTTGACCATGCCCATCTTCATCTCGTCCCGAGGTACGCGGGGGATGTCGAGGATCCTCGCGGCGGCGTGCGTTGGGTGATCCCCGAACACGCCCGATACTGGGATTGAGCCGAGCGGTGATCCGTCTCGAATCGCGGCCGCGCTGCACACCGGCGAGCTACCTGACGATCGGTCGAACGTTACAGGGCGGTTGCCGACACCCCTCCCGCTCTGTCGTACAGGCGGAAGCGACGGTGGTGGGGGAGTCCCAGGTCGCCCTGCTGCCGACCGGATCTGTCTCAATTCACCTCGCGGGCCGAAATGAAGCGTCGTTCTCGAGGAGCTCCTCGAACGCGACCCCTGCTGCTTCTGCTCCTCCCGACTCAGAGAAGGTGGCAGCGATCCGTCGCGCCCCGGACTCGAGAGAGATCGCCTCATTGACTGCCGAGACCACCCGTGCTGGACTCAGGTTCCTCGCCGGGAGTCTGACTCCGGCGCCGGCATGTGCGACACGGCGGGCGACTTCAAGCTGGTCACGGCCGAACGGCACGACCACCACGGGTACTCCGTGGGCGAGTGCGCGCTGGGTGATCCCCATTCCCCCGTGACAGACCACGGCGGCCGCCCGACGCAGGACGGCGTCGTGGGGGATGAACCGTTCAACTCTTGTATGGGGCGATGGATCAGGCGCGAGTTCCTCCGGAGTGAAAGCTGCGCTGGTTCCCACGACGAAGAAGCCAGCGTCCGGGAGTCCATCGAGAGCCGCCGTCAGGATCGCGGCGTCTTCCTGCCGTTCTGTGGAGCAGGTGACGAGAACGATCGGACGATCCGTCTCCGTCAACCAGTCGGGCTCCTCGGCCTCGGGGCCCCACGTTGCCGGACCGACGAATTCGAAAGCCTCCGGCCAGGTTTCGCGCGGGTACTCGAGCGCCTCCGAGGTGAAGTAGATGACTCGGGGCGGCCTGGTCAGGAAGTCCTCCATGCTATCGAGCGGGGAGAGGTCGAGCCTGGTGCGTTGGGTATTGATTTTGGGAAGTGCGAGCTTCTCCAGCCTGCCGAACGCGAGGGGACCGACGATCCCGTCTCGCAAGCGGCCCGGCATGCCGGTCGAGCGCCTCAGACCGGGCCCGAACGGCGGCACACCCCGCCCGGGAAGGGCTGTGAAGTACGGCTGGAACGTCGCCCAAGGCAGGCCGGAAGCCTCCGCGACCGCCTGAGCTCCCCACGTGTTCGTGTCCACCAGCAGCGCATCGGCGGAGATCTGAACGATGGCGTCGAGCACATCATCGACTTCGGGGGCAGCTCGATCCCCGAAGGTCTGCATCGCGATCTTCAGGGCCCCCATGGCATTGCGCGCGCGCCAGTCCTCGAGCTCGATGGCTTCGATTTCGGGATCGATGGCATCGGCGCTCAAGCCGAGGGCTCGGACCCTCTCCACTTCCCCGGAGATGGTCCGGACGTGAAGGTCATGGCCACGCTTCTGCAGTTCCAGGGCGACGCCAAGTGTGGGGAACAAGTGTCCCCGGGCCGGGGAGGTGTAGACGAGAATCGACGACATCAGGAGTTCTCCATTCCGTGCAAGAGGGACAACATGATCTGCTCCGTCTCGTTTCTCGAGAGGGCAAGGTCGCGGCGCAGCAGTCTCCACGTGCCGAGGTCGGTCGCCGCGATCGCGGCATGAGTGAGACGGTCCCGCTCCGGTCCCTCCGTCCCTGCGAGAACAGCCGCGCAATGCCGCTCGACCCACTCGCGATGGACCGCTCGGCCTTCTCGCACAGCCTCTCGCACGAGGGTCGAGCGATGCTCTTGAGCGACAAGATGGAGGACGAAGTCGCCGTCCCTTTCGTAATGGTCGACGAGTGAGCGCAGGGCCGTCTCGAGGGCGGCATCGGAGGGGACCGCTCGCGATGCGGTGATTCGCTCTCTCTCGATGTTCGCCACGGCCTCGAAGAGCTGCTCCTTGGAGCCGTATCGGCGGATCACCGTTTGCACGGTTACTCCAGCGTGGGCCGCCACAGCGACCAAGGTCACCCGTTCGAACGGCAGTTCCCCGAAGGCGGATCTAGCCGCACCGAGGATCGCGTTTCCCGTGGCCTCGGCCGCCTCTGCACGAGCAGTCATCCGATACGGTCGCTTCGATGGCTCGTCCGATCCGAGACCTGGACTGCCGGCTTCCGGGTCCGATCGAATCTCGCGCTGTGCACCACCACTATTCATATTAGTAATACTAACGCTAAATATGGAGAGGCGTCAAACACTCTCGCATCGACACTCGCGGAAGTCTCCCTCCGTCGCCACTGTCGTCCGCCTCGACCTGATCCATCGGCTGTCGACGATTTCTGAGTTGAGCGTGGTCGACGCGTCAGGCGTGGACTCCGGACAACTCCGGACTCACGGTGTCAGATACATCAGCACGTCGGTCACACAATCGTCGGGCGACTCGTTGTTGGGGCTCCCGCCGGTCCTACGCCGAACTCGACGCCTCCGATGCAACCGAGAACAGCCATCTGGGGTGGCGGCGCGCTCTCGATCTGGTCCAGAAGGTCGCTGAGTCACACCCGAATCTTCCGCACGGCCGGGTCCTCTCCGCGTTTGCCGATTGGGTCCGCCCCGCCAATGGATCGTCGGGGCGGGGACACAGCCTGTTGGTCGCGGTCATCGAGGAAGGCCCGTGGCCGCCCCAGCGGTTACCCGTCAGAGGAGAGCGCGTCGTGCGAGGTCGGCAGCCGTCACGGTTCCGATGATGCGGCGACGGGAGTCGACGACCGGGATGGCGCTCCCGGGATGGCTGCTGATGAGCTCAGCCGCATGGTCGAGGTCCTCATCGGGTGAGAGCAATGCGGGGCTCTCCATGATGTCTCGGAGTTCGAGATCCGGCCGGGCCTCGGCGAGCGTCCGGTGGGGGATCAACCCGAGCAGCTTCCCCCGCTCGGCAACGATCAGGTGCTGGGCGTCGGCCAGCTGCCGTGCGTCGACCACCCGCATATGCGGGCCGAATGCAGTGGCGGGCTGCATGATCTGGTAGACACGCGCTGGTGCGGACTTCACGACGATCGTCCCGCCGGGGGCCTTGGCTTGGATGCGAGCTCCGGGCCCGAAGAACTGGCGCTGGAACCATGACCCCCCTGGTGCTCCGACGACCAGGAGGGTTCCAGCCGGCAAGGCGCTCACCATCGCGGCCGGGCTTGGTGACTGGACCGCTTCGACCGAGACATCCGCTAGGCCGTCGGCAACGTTTTCGAGGACTTCGAATGCCCGAGAACGCTCGGTCGCATCGTGGTGGCCGTAGACGGCGCGGACAGCAACCTCGAGTTGCTGTCCGAGAACGTGCGCGATGACGACTGCCAGGCGCGAATGAGGGCCGCTGCCGACCGCAGCCACGATCGAACGGGTCTCTACGGGTGAGAACCCGTGAGGTACCGCGACGTTGCAGAGATCAAGCGACCTGAGGTGGCGCGTGACGAGAAGCGATGCCCCTGTCTGGATGCAGGAAGCGGCCACGTCGGCGCTGGCCCGGATCGCCGTTCCTCCACTCACAACGTCCGCCAGGACCTGGCATTGGGCGCCGCGGGTCCACAGAACTCGGGGAGAGATGCTCGGAGAGTCGACGGGTTCGGGCGCCCGCCGTTGCTCCTCCTGGCGTACCGACTCCTTGGGGTTGGGGGAATCCGCGGACGGCGGCCGATTCAAGGAAGCGCCGTTGACTGAAGAAGTCACCACGTCGGGCATAAGCGGATACTAATATCATGTCATATGTGTCGTCAATGGTGTGTCGGGTGTCGGAGAGCCGTGCGCGGATGATGTCGCCGAGGTGGCTCGGCTGTGAGGTGTGCGCTCCGGCGTCCGGTGTTGCCAATCGAGGGTTGAAGGTGGCGGCGTGAGATCGATGGTGCTCGGTGCCGGAGGCGCAGGCGGGCTTGCCCCGCCGTTGACCGAGCATGAGATCCTTGTACTCCTGGTGCAGCTGGTCTTGCTGATCGGCACGGCCCGCATCATGGGGGGACTGTTCAAGCGGATCGGCCAACCCGCCGTGGTGGGCGAGTTGCTCGCGGGCGTGATGCTGGGTCCTACGCTCTTCGGCCGGATCGCGCCGGCTGCCTACGAGTGGGTTTTCGGCGACGAGGTCGTTCAGGCGGTGGTGTTCGGTTTCGCCTGGATCGGCGTGATTCTGTTGCTCGTGGTGATCGGCTACGAAACCGATCTGGCGATCATCGCCCGATTCCGCAAGGCCGCCGGATGGGTTTCGGCCGGCGGCTTCGTCGTTCCCATGGTGGTGATGGGTGGCCTCGCGCTTGCGGTCCCCGGCACCTTCGTCGGGGACGGAACCAGCCGTCAGCTGTTCGCTGGGTTCTTTGCCTTGGCGCTTTCGGTGTCTGCGCTGCCGGTCGTCGGAAGGATCCTTCACGACTTAGGCTTGTTGCGTCGCAACTTCGGTCAGATCACGCTCGCGGCCGGCATGGCGATGGACGCTGTCGGCTGGCTCCTTCTGGCGGCCCTTACGGGGATCGCGCTCGACGGATTCCGCGTCGATCTTCTTGCGCGTTCCTTTGGGGGGTTGGTGGTCTTCCTCGCCGTTGCTGTCACGGCAGGGCGATGGCTCCTCGACCGGGTGATGCGGTATGTCCTCGATCGCGGATCCAGCGTCACAGCAGCCCTGACCGTGAGCGTGCTGGCTGCGCTCATCGGCGGGATCGTGACCCAGGCGCTGCAACTCGAGGCCATCCTCGGTGCCTTCCTGGTTGGCATCCTGCTGGCTTCGACTCGGCACCAACTTCCTGAAGTCCGTCGGACGCTCGAGGTCGTGACCGCCGCGCTGTTCGCCCCGATCTTCTTTGCGTTCAGCGGCCTTAGGGTGGATCTCGGCCTTCTTCGCTCCGGGTCCGCATTGACCTGGACGATCGCCCTGGTGGTGGCGGCGATCGGGGCCAAGATGGTCGGATCGGTCGCCGGGGCGCGCCTCGCCGGCGTTCGGGGGAGGGAGGCGCTCGCTCTCGGGGCCGGGCTGTCGGCGCTGGGGGCAATGGGGATCGTGGTGGCGCTGGTGGCGCTCAACGTAGGTGTTGTGAGCGTCGCGGGCTACACGGTTCTGGTGGTAGCAGCGATCGCAACGTCGATGGCGGCGCCGCTGTTGCTCCGCTGGGTCGTGCACGGTTGGGAGGTCCCTGTGGAGGAGGCTGCTCGTCTCGAACGGGAGGCCGTCAGGGCAACCTCGGAAATCCTGGGGAGTCGCCGGATTCTGCTCCCGACCCGCGGGGGCGATAACTCCCGGTACGCCGCTCAAGTGGTTGCCGGCGCCTTCAGCGATGCCGATGTCACCGTCCTCGCAATCGACACCCCCGGCCGTCGCTCACTGTTTGGGCGGCGTACCGAGTCTCGTGCCGATCCCAGCGATGTGGATCTGGGCCTCGGTCCAATCCGGCATCGCATCGTTCGCATGCAATCGCGCGATCCGGCTGCCACGATCGCCCGGGAGGCGTCCCTTGGGTATGACACCCTGATCATCGGTGCATCCGCCGACGATCGGGGGGCAGTGGGACTGTTCTCGTCGACGGTTGACCGGATCCTCTCGCTGGTCGACATCCCGACCGTCGTCATGCGCCTCCCGGTTGGATCGGCGGTGAGCGATCACCCGAACCGCGTGCTGGTACCCGTCGTGGCGAGCCGGTCGTCGAGGGCGGCAGAAGAGGTTGCGTTCGCGGTCCTTCAGGGGACGGGCGGCAGCGCAGTCGCGGTCCACGTCGTGAGCCGCCCCCAAGACCAGGGCATCATGTTCGACGACGTCACCGAGACCGGGACGCTGGAGATGGCTGAGGCAGTGACCTCGAACGCGGTCGCGTTCGGTCAACGCCTCGGCGTCGCCGTCGAGGGCTCGGTTCGTGTCGCCTCGAATGCTGAAGAGGAGATCGTTGGTCTCGCCAACGGCGGCCAATTCGACCTCTTGGTTGTCGGTGCTTCCAACCGTCCGCTGACCGACCGTCCGTACCTCGGTCATCGAGTCCACTACATCCTGGAGCACACCGACATCCCCGTCGCCGTCGTAGCGCTTCCCAGTCGCAGCGGTGCCACTCATCGGAGTGAGGGTGCTCGTGCCGATGCGGATGGCCTCGCGGCGGGTACGCCCCCGAAGGCGACACCCGACACATCGATCATGCAACCACGGTCGGGTAGCGACAAGTCGGAGTAGAGCAATGAACAGCGAGCAGCGCAGAACGTGGACGTTCCTCACCAACCATGCGAGGGTGCTCATCCTGATTGCCGAGACGCCCACCATCCGACTTCGCGACATCGCCGCTCAGATCGGAATCACCGAGCGTGCCACTCAGCGGATCGTCGGAGATCTCGAAGCCGAGGGACACCTCTCGCATGAGAAGGAAGGGCGGCGTAATCACTACAGCCTCCATCCCGACGCGCACCTCCGGCACCCCCTCGAGAGTGAGATTGAGATCGGCCAGCTCGTTGAGTTCATCTCCAGCCGCGGCGTTTCCACCAGGACACCGAACTCGACCTGAGTCGTCTCCTGTGCGGACCCAAGCAAGGCTCTCGCGACCACTGACTGGGCGATAGCGGTGTTCACCGGCTCGGCTCGGAATCGACCGACGATGGCGGCGAGCATCATCACAGCCATGAAGGCAACGAAGATGATGAAGAGCGGGTGCCTTCAGCGGACGGTGCTGGACGACAGTTGGGATGTGATCACGCTGTCGTCATCGTCGACGGCGACGAGCAGCCGGCGATTCTCGGGCGGGAGTTGAATCGGGCAGAACGGGCAGTCCGCTCCGGTCTCGCGGTCTTCTCTTCGAACTGACTGTTGACCGATGGGACAGGGGGTCTGTCCATGGGCAATGACCCTGGTCGCCACGCGGTGCGTCTCCCTCCATCGCCGTGGCAAGGCTGGTTGTGACAACGGAGGATGCTCCTCCGCGCTCTCAGGTGTGGTCGTCCCAGGTCGCGACGGGAGGATTCCAACTCCGAGAACCTACGATTGGCGGATGGGCACCAGGCGATCGAGGAACCATGGGCGCGTCCGTCCGCGCGCACCGACCCGGGGGTCGGCGGCACCCGGTCTGATGTGCCCGCGCTGGTCACCGACTTCGACGGCTGTGTCTTCCGGCTTGCGAACCTTCGAATGGTGAGCCTGCAGCGGGTGGCGTTCATTGGATGCACAATCGAGGACGTCGATGCATACGGCGCCGACCTCGAGGACGTCTCGTTCCACGACTCGACGTTGTCCGCGTTCAGCATCGATCAGGCCACTGCCACACGTGTCGATCTGCGTAGATGTACGCCGTTGGGGCTCACCGCAATTGCGCGCCTTGATGGCTTCCTCATCTCCGAAGCTCAGTTGCTCGCGCTCGCGCCGCAGCTTGCGGCGGCGGCGGGGCTGACGATCGAAGCGGACGCGTGACCGGCGGTGGGTGATACCCGGCGATTCGACTCCGGATCGAGGGCGCTGCGCCCCGATGTGGGCCCTTCCGGGCCGACGCGGTATCAGGGTTGATCAGGGTCGACATAGGGGGATACCCGATACCGCACGGCGCAGCCAGATCGCATGATGGGGTCATCAAACATATCTCGAAAGGAGATGACATCTGATGACTACCACACAACCAACCACCGTCGCTCCCGCATCAACGATCAGCGGTGAAGCAAAGGGATGGGCGGCCCTGAGCCACCTCTCGGCCTTCGTGATGTTCCTCGGCGTACCGTCGCTCGTCGGGCCGTTCGTGGCCTGGATCTGGAAGCGAGACCTTCCGTATGTCGACGAGCAGGGCAAGGAGGCGTTGAACTTCAACATCTCGTTCTTGATCTACGGTGTCGTTTCGGCGCTCCTGATCCTCGCCCTGGTCGGCATTGTGCTCCTCCCGATCGTCTTCGTCACCTGGTTCGTCCTGGTGATCGTGGCGGCCGTGAGGGCGTCCGCAGGGGAGGACTACCGGTACCCGTTCACGATCCGCTTCATCCGCTGATCGGAGCACACCTGTCGACCGTTGCACGAACCCCGAGAGCCTCGCTCTCGGGGTTCGTGCGTCTCGCGTGGTTCTCAATCCGGCGCCCCGGTCGCGTCATCGAGATGCTCCGCTTCAGACAGCGGCGTACTCGGCGGTGCGTGCACGCTCGACGATGAAGTCGACGAGATTGACGAAGGGGTCGAACCCGATGATCGTCGGGGCGTCCGCAACGAAGTTCGACAGAGCGTTGATGTCGTAGAAGCTCGCCTCGCCCGTTCGCTCGTCGATCAGGTACTCGACCCCGCCGAGGTCTGCACCCGTCGCTGCGAGCGCCCGGCCTGCTTCGCGGATGACCGACTCAGGCGGCTGGAATTCCTCGATCGGGAGTTCGCGTCCGGACACCCCATCGGCGAAGCCGGGCAGTTCGCAGTAGTCGGCGGGGCAGAGGTTGAACGAGTTCGGCGTGAGAGAGATCCTGATTGCGTACAGAAACTCGCCGTCGAGGAACTCGACCCTGACGATTGAATTGCCGACCGGTGTGAGGTGCTCCTGGACCAGCGCGGTGTGGTCGGGGCCGAACTCGAACTCGTCGGCGTCGGCTGCACGCCGGAGCTCTGCCGCGTTCTCGAACGAGACGATGCCCGCTCCGCTCCCGCCGATGTTGGGCTTCACCAGGACCGGATAGATCAGGCCGTGGGCGGCGGCCACGGCTTCGTCCGGGTGGTTGATCACCCGAGCCCGGGGGTGGGCCACACCGAGGCGTTCGAGAAGCCGCAACTGCCGCGCCTTCGAGATCTCGTGGCCGTAGGCAAGGGAACCGTTGATGACGGGTACCCCGACGTCCTCGAGGTAACGGAGATAGTCGAGCGTTGAAAAGACGGCGGTCCGGCTGTTGCGCAGCCAGGATGACGGGCTCATCCGGTTGACGACGAGGCTGTAGCCGGGTTCGGTGACCGACGGGTCGTAGCGGAGGAGGTTCGCATCGACGGGTTCATAGGGGATGCCCCGACGATCGAGTTCAGCGAACAACGGCATGAACCATTGGGGGTGCTCGTACAGAAGCCCGATGGGGCGTTGCAGGGGTGTGGGGTTGGTCGTCGACAACAAGGGCAAGCTCCTGTTCTGGTGAGGGGTATTGGATCGGCAGACGCATGGGGGAGGGCTCCCGAGAACCTCTCGAACGGTTGCGTCGTCAGGAGCGATGGCGACGAGTCGCGACAGGCTCCGGGCGGATCGCCCGAGAGCTGCTACACGCGCAACACCACCGTTCTGTGACCAACACCGTTTCAACCATACCGATGCGACCCGACCGCGGAGCGGTCGATTCCGCAGCAGGAGTATCGGGCGCAGACGTTGGCTTCAACCGGGTGGACCCCGGGCCCCAAGCATGGCACGGAGGCGAGAAAGTTAGTTATCAAACGGGACAGTATGGTAATGTATTAAACATGCTGAAAACACCGACCTCAGTGCGCCCGCGGCGAGGACGCCCGCGCGACCCGGCCGTCGATCGAGCAATCCTCGAATCGGCTCGTGAGGTCCTGGCGCGGCGAGGCTTCACCGGCACGTCAATGGACGAGATCGCTCGGACGGCCGGCGTGGGCAAGGACACGCTGTACCGCAGGTGGAAGTCGAAAGAGTTGCTCGTGCAACATCTTCTCACCGTGCTGGCAGCCGAGAACGACCCCGTGCCGGCAGACGATGATCCGAGGTACTCGCTCTTCGTGTTCCTCCAGGACGTCGTGCGCTTGAACACACGTTCCGATTTCGGAGCGATCCTGGCGGGGATCGTTGGCGAATCGGCGCGGAATCCGGGATTGGCCGCTGCATTCCACCAGTTCTGGGGCGAGCGCCGCCGTGTCGCGGGCGACCTCGTACGTCGGATCGTCAACCCGCACACCTCGAACCAAGAGATCGACCGGATCCTGGATCACGTCCTCGGTCCCATCTACTACCGCCTTCTCCTCTCCGGCGACCCCATCGACGACGAGTACCTCTGGGACCTCGTCATCTCGCTGCCGTGGTCTGCCGACGAATCAGCCAATCAAGACGAAACCACACGAAGAGAGACGAAATGAAGACACAGGAACACATCGTTGCCGTGGTCGAACCGGCCCGTGACGGGGAAGCGGCACTCGACGTCGCACAGAAGGTCGTCAGTCGTGGAGGGCAGGCCACCGTTGTGGTTCTTGTCTCCCGTAAGACCATGAGCGACGTGCGGGACTTCGCTGAGTCCGAGAGCCTCACCGTTCCGGACGCGACCGAGATCTTTTTCGATCGTCTCGCTGAGATGTACGTGTCGATGATCGGTAGCTCCACCGCAATCTCCGTCGTCACCGAGAACGCCTCCTCCGGCCGATCCGTGTTCGAGTTGGCCTCACGCATCCGGCCAACCTCAATCGTCATGCCCCAGCGGGTGGCAAATCAGCGGAGCTGGCGGTCATCGGTTGCCCGGTCCGCGGTCCCGGTACTGATCACGCCGCCCATCGCCACAGCAGCCTGAATCGCGCGTTGCCGGGGTCGACGGGTCCGAAGCGACGTCCGCGCGGCGCGGATTCCCCGCGTAGGGTCGGCATCTCCGGGATGTGAGGGAGATTCACCATGGGTTGGAAGAACATCGTTCTCTGGGTGCTGCAGTGGTTCTTCGGCATCTACTTCATCGCGATCGGGGTCATGCACTTCAGTGTCCCCGACGGTCTTCCCGCAATGATGGAATGGATGTACCAACTCGACGACACGATGCACGTCGTGGCTGGGATCGCCGAAATCCTCGGAGGTATTGGCTTGATTCTGCCGAGCATCACCCGAATCCAGCCACAGCTGACGGTGATTGCCGCAGCTGGACTCGTGCTGGTGATGATTGGAGCCGTGGTCTTCCACGCCAACCGTGGCGAAGGCGCCTCGATCGCCACGAACGTGATTATCGGGGCGCTCATGGCGTTCGTTGCCTACGGACGCTGGAAGATCGCTCCGATCCAACCGCGTCAAGAGCGCTGACGCCGCGCTGCGCTCACGGTCCGTTCTGAATCACAGGACGGCCGTCCCGGCGCGGCACGCCTGCTGTTCAGCTGCCGAGGGCGGAGAAGACCTCGTAGACCATGAAGGCCGGCCAGAAGAGGCCCTGGATGAACGACAGTACGTACTCCCAGAACGTGTCCGCCTGCTGCCAGTAATAGACGAAGGCGCCGAAGATGCCGAGGCCGTAGATCGCACCTCCGCCGGCAGCGCCTGCACCGTTCGAACTCATGGGCACCCCTTCTCGCTGATGTGCTGAGCGTACACGCTCCCCATCCCGCCGAGGCTACCCCGACGCCGCGTCACTCGCCGGTGTGACCGTCGATGGCCTGACGGATGAGGTCGGCGTGGCCGAGGTGCCGGGCATACTCCTCGATCAGGTGGATCAGGATCCATCGAACGCTGTAGAACGCCCGGTCGCACTGCTCCACGTCGTCGAGGTCGGCTGTCCGGAAGACAAGATCCGCAGCGTTAGTCTCCCGTCGAAACGTCTCGAGGGCGTCGGTCAACGTGGCGTCTGCTGGGGGATGGAAGTCGCCGTCGACGTCCCCGTCCGGATGCGCGTCTCGCGAGTAGATCGGGCTCACGTCGAGGCCGAGGAGCGACCGCTGCGCCCACCCCCGTTCTACTTCGGAGGCGTGGCGGATCAGTCCAAGCATCGTGAGGTCGCTCGGTGGACACGTCGCCATGCGGGCCTGATCGTCGGTGAGACCGGCCGTCTTGCGGACCAAGAAGGTCCGCTGGTGACCGAGGAACGCCAGGAGCGTGGTTTTCTCGTCGGCAACCGCCACTTCGTCTTTGGGCCAGAGATCGTTCATCCGGCAAACCTACCCGGCCGGACGAGCCCATGCCTTCACGATCTCGCCAACTTGCCTACGGCTCGGTGGTGGTTGTGGTCGGCGGTTCGGTGGTGGTTGTGGTCGGCGGTTCGGTGGTGGTTGTGGTCGGCGGTTCGGTGGTGGTTGTGGTCGGCGGTTCCGTCGTGGTCGTGGTTGAGCCACCGGGAACGGTCGTGGTTGTGGTCTCTTCGGGCACCGTGGTGGTAGTGGTCGTCTCTTCCGGCACCGTCGTCGTGGTGGTCTCGCCCGGCGGCTTCGTGCATCGGGCAGAACCCGGGGCGGTCGAACACGACGCCACCTGGATCTTCTTCGCGCTGCCCCGGTACCGCCACGTGAAAGGTTCACGTTCCACGGTGCCGTCCGGGTAGGTGATCACGCGCGTCACGGTGACGGTCCATCCCTCGGACCCGCGAGAGACAACCTTCTCGGCCCCCGGCGCGAGGCTCGGGTTCTCTTCGTAGATCACCCGGGGCTCGGTGAAGTTCCTCCGGTCCGAGCGCTCCGCGGAGACCTTCAGACCGCCGTTGTTGCCGTAAAAGATCACACTCACCGACGAAGCGGTACGTGACGTCCGGATGATGACCGGCGCGTCCGTGTTGTTGCGGAACACGACGTCGGGATGCGGATAGCCGAGCGTGGCCTCGCGCCCCTCTGGGTACTTCTTGAAGTAGATGCTGTGCGGCTGGTGCTCGATGTCCTCGTAGCCGCCGAAGAACACGGCGTTGAAGAACGTCGTCCCGAACTGGCTCACGCCACCACCGACATTGGTGGGACTGTCACAGCAGTAGACCTCGCCGTTGATGATCGCCCCGTCCCGCACGTAGCCCTTGGCCTCGGTGCGCCGACCGACCTTCTCGTTGATGGAGAATGTCTCGCCCGGCATAACGACGGAGCCATCGACGGTCTTGGCCATCGTGTGGATGTTGGTGACGCGCGGCTGCCCGGATGGGAAGTTCGTCCGGAACTGCGACACGATCGTGAGCGGGCCCCAGGCCTCAACTTCCTCGGGCGTGATCTCAGGTTCCACGTCGGCGACCATCGGAAGCGGTCCCCGGCCGCCGACGAGGGCGGCCGCGGTCAGGGCGGGAGTAAGCGCTTCGACATCGACCTGTTGCCCGTACTCAGGCGGCGTCACCGAGACGGTGCCGGTGGCGAGGTTGGTGTCGATCTGGACCTCGACCGGTGCCTGTTCGAGTTCACCGAGGCGGGGTTCGACCGCCGCTGTGATGATCTCGGGATCGAGACCAATCACGATGCTCGCGGGTTCGTCGAAATCAAAGTCAACCGTCACGGCTGCAGCGATCTCGGCCTCAGTGACCGTGAGCGTCGCGTCATACAGAGCGTTGGTGAGGATGGCCGGTTGGCTGATCATGCCATCGATCGTTGCGGCCGCCTCATCCAGATCTTCGGCCGTGAGGGCTGGTGGCCGGTCGAGGAGGGGGATCTCTTGAACCGTGCGGTCGCCAGAGACGAGCGTGGTTTCCACGACCGTGCGAGCCGCATCCCGGTCGATCCGCAAACCTGCCCTCGGATACTCGACCTGAACCGCACCTCCCAGCACCTTGATGTCACCTTCAAAGGCGGGGGTCCGGATCGCCAGGCGCTCCCAGAGCTCGAGGATGCTGTCGATGGCGTCGGTGTCGATGGTGGCGACCACGGGTGAGTCCACGGTGGTTGAGGTGAAGCTCCGCACCCACGGCATGAGGCCGTCGATCAGTCCGTCGTCGCTCGCCGTGTCGGCACTGGCAACGGCGGACTCGACGTCGACCGTGAGACGGATGTCCGACGGCTGCAATTCAAAGGTCTTGCCGTTGACGACGAAGACCGCCGGTTGGCTATAGATCGCATCCTGCTGAGCCTTCACCACGGTGAGCGCTTCGTCAGGCGTCATCCCGGCAACATCGACACCGGCGACCGACACATTGCGCGGCAACGTCCCGCTGTTCGCCCACCGGTCGGTGGCATACACCGCAACGGGCAACAGCAGGATCAGCAACGGCGCGAGGACCAGGAGTGCGATCCTCCCCGGCATAGTTGTCATGACACCCCCGTCAGGCACACTTGATCTTCTTCAATCCCACTCAGGCACAGAGAGTATCTCGGGTCTCGGCAATCGAGCCTTGAGCGTGAGCATTCACCTTCCGGTAGCACTCTCGGGACCGCAATCCTTCAGCCGGGTGGTGTGTGCGCCGATGACTCCGGATATGGGTTGGTTCACCGCGCTCACATTGGCCGTGATGCTCGCAGCGCTGCCGCCCGGTGGATCGTTCGTCGACGACGACGGCAACGTCCACGAAGGGGCGATCGAAGGCATCGCCGCCGTCGGAATCACCCGGGGCTGCAATCCCCCGTCGAGCGACCGGTACTGCCCAGACTCGACCGTCAACCGTGAGCAGATGGCGGCCTTCCTCGCCAGAACGCTGGATCTCCCGGCAACCGACCGCGACTACTTCGCGGACGACGAAGGCAACATCTTCGAAAACGACATCAACCGCCTCGCCGCGGCCGGGATCACCCGGGGCTGCAACCCGCCGGCGAGCGACCGATTCTGTCCCCAAGACTCGATGACCCGCGGAGCGATGGCCGCGATGCTGGCGAGAGCGTTCAACTATCCGGCCTCCGGCGGTGACCGTTTCGCCGACGACGACGGCCATCTCTTCGAGTCGGATATCGAACGGATTGTGGCCCAAGGTGTCACCCTCGGGTGCAACCCGCCGACCAACGACCGGTTCTGTCCCGGCCGCTCGGTAACCCGGGGTGCTATGGCATCGTTCCTTGCCCGTGCGCTCGATCTCGATCAGACGACACCACCCCCGAGAGAATCGCCATTGCCGGGCAACCCCGACGGCACCTACCCCGTTCCGGCGGACGGACGAGCCGACGACGTTTCACATCCCGATGTCGTGATCGGGAACGGGACTCCGGCATCCTGCACGTCCACAGCGGTCGTCGACGCCGTAGCGCGGGGCGGCATCGTTACCTTCGACTGCGGTCCCCGGCCGCACACCATCGTGATGACCGAGACGGCAAAGGTGTTCAACAATACCGGTCCGAAGATCGTCATCGACGGCGGGGGCCTCGTCACGCTCAGCGGCGGGGGGGCGAACCGGATCCTCTACATGAACACCTGCGATCCTGACCAAGTCTGGACGACGTCGCACTGTCAGGACCAAGACCATCCGCAACTGACCATCCAGAATCTGACCTTCACCGAGGCGGACTCCACGGGTCTCGAGAACGACGGCGGCGGCGCCGTATGGGTCCGTGGCGGACGCCTCAAGATCGTCAACGCGGTGTTCACCAACAACCGCTGCGAGGCCACGGGTCCCGATGTCGGGGGAGCGTCGGTGCGGGTCTTCAGTCAGTTCCGTGATCTCCCGGTGTATGTGACGAACAGCACCTTCGGTGGTGGGCCGGCGTTCGGGAACGAGTGCTCGAATGCAGGTGGCATCAGTTCGATCGGTGTCTCGTGGACGATCACCAACAGCCTGTTCAGCTACAACGAGACCACCGGCTGGGGAGCCAATCCACAGCGCAGCGGATCGCCGGGCGGTGGCAGCGGTGCAGCGATCTACAACGACGGGAACGAGATGACGCTCCGCGTGCTCGGCACGAAGATTGAGCACAACCACGCCAACGAGGGCGGCGCCGCGATCTTCTTCGTCAGCAACAACCGCACCGGCCACCTCATCATCGAAGACTCGGTCCTTCGCGACAATCCGAGCGACCGTTTCGGTTCTGCAGGATTCCCCGGCATCTTCTTTCTCGGACGTGGCCCCATCCAGGTGAGCGACTCGACCATCGAGTAGCGCTTCTTCACGCGGGCGAGAGATCGGCTTCCGTCGATGACGCGATGGTGGTGTACGAAGACTTCGAACGTCTGTGATCCACCACGGTGCCGGACGCCATCTGATCCGATCGCCGGCTCGGCGGGACCCAAAGAGTCGGAGTGGTACCTTGTCTCAGCCGACGGAGGTACCGACATGACGACCGCTCGCGATCCTCGCTACGACGTCCTCTTCGAATCCGTCCAGATCGGGCCGGTGACAGCCCGCAACCGGTTCTTCCAGGTTCCGCACTGCAACGGCATGGGCTACCGGGACCCGTCGGCATTGGCTGCGATGCGTGGGATGAAGGCCGAGGGTGGTTGGGCCGTCATCGCCACCGAGGAGACCGAGATCCACCCCTCGTCGGACGTCGCTCCCTACATCGAGGGTCGGATCTGGGACGACCGCGATATCCCTGCACACCTCCTCGTCACCGGGGCCATCCACGAGCACGGGTCACTCGCCGCCATCGAACTCGTCCATTCCGGGATGGCGGGAAACAGTATGTACACCCGGATCCCGCCGATGGGCCCTTCGCACCGGCCGACCTCTGGGGACCTCTCTCCGATCCAGGCGCGGCGCATGGACAGGCAAGACATCGCCGACCTGCGACGGTGGTATCGGGAGGCAACCGTGCGCTCGCTCGAGGCCGGGTACGACATCGTATACGTTTATGCCGGTCACAACCTCTCGACGCTTCAGCACTTCCTTTCGCCTCGCTACAACGACCGGGCGGATGAGTACGGTGGATCGCTCGAGAACCGGGCCCGATTGCTGCGCGAGGTGCTCGAGGACACGCTCGAAGTGGTGGACGGGAGAGCGGGTGTCGCCTGCCGGATCGTCGTCGATGAACTGATCGGGTCGGCTGGGTTCACCCGGGACGAGATGGTCGAACTGCTCAGCATGATCGGCGAACTGCCCGACGTGTGGGATTTCATGGTCGGCGCCTGGCCGGACGATTCGGTCACGTCCCGCTTCGGTCCAGAGAGCGAGCGGGAGGACCTCATCAGGGGCCTCAAGGACCTGACCTCGAAGCCGGTCGTCGGCGTCGGCCGCTTCACGTCTCCCGACACGATGGTTCGCCTGATCCGCCAGGGAACCCTCGACTTCATCGGTGCCGCCCGACCGTCGATCGCCGACCCATACCTGCCGAGGAAGATCGAGGCAGGGCGGACCGACGAAATTCGCGAGTGCATCGGGTGCAACATCTGTGTATCCGGCGACTTCACGATGACCCCGATCCGGTGTACCCAGAACCCGTCGATGGGCGAGGAATGGAGGCGAGGCTGGCACCCCGAGACGATGCGGCTGAAGCAGAGCGACGATCGGATTCTCGTGGTCGGCGGCGGACCGGCCGGTCTCGAGGCGGCGATGTCGGCCGGCCGACGCGGACACGGCGTGGTCCTCATCGAAGGGACTCGGGAACTCGGCGGTCGGGTTGCGAGAGAGGCGCGCCTCCCCGGTCTTGCCGAGTGGCGGCGCGTCGTCGAGTACCGGACGGGCCAACTCGACCGCATGCGCAACGTCGAGTACTACTTCGAGAGCACCATGTCCGCCGCCGAGATCCTTCCCTACGGCTTTGGTCACATCGCGGTCGCAACGGGAGCATCCTGGAGGAGGGACGGTGTCGGCGTTTCACGTCCAAGCCCGATCAAGGTCGATCACCCCGTGGAACTACTCACACCCGACGACGTGATGGGTGGGCGACGCCCGGCAGGAGAACGCGTCGTGGTCTTCGACGACGACCACTACTACCTGGCAAGCTCGATAGCCGAACTCCTCGTCGAGGACGGGTCCTCGGTGGTCTACGTCACCCCGGAATCCGAAGTGGCGACGTGGACGCACAAGACCATGGAACAGCAGCGTATCCAAGAGCGCTTGCTGCGCGTCGGCGTGCGGATCGTCACATCGCACGGAGCGGAGCGCGTCGTGTCGGACGGTCTCGTCGTGCGATGCGAGTACACGGGGCGGGAGCAACTGATCGAGTGTGGCTCGGTGGTCCTGGTCACGAGTCGACTTCCCAACGAGGCCCTCTATCTCGACTTCCTCGATCTTCGTGAGCGGTGGGGGAGTGCCGGCCTCGCCTCGGTGCGAACGGTCGGAGATGCCTTCACCCCGGGAAGCATCGCTGCGGCGGTGTGGGACGGTCACCGGTTCGCCGAAGACCTCGGCCGAACCGACGAGGCGGCCGCGTTCCCGCGAAACATCGCGGCTCTCTAGATTGGATCCCGCGACTGCGATGCACTCCCGGTGGGAAGAGGGTCGGCTACTCCGTGAGGACCGCGAGGCGCTTGAGGCCCTTCTCGAAGTCCGGTCCGACCATCTTGTCCATGCTCCTGAAGATGCTCATGACCTTGACCATCGTGGTCTTCGGTCCGGTCATCGTCCAGGTCACCTTCGTTGCACCCTCGGTCGGCTGCAGCCGGAAGCTGGTGGTGCTCGAGGATTTGAAGGGCTTCAGGAAGTCGAGGGCGATGGTGACGTTCGTGGGCTCGGTCGCGTCGGTGATCTCCATGCGCCCCTCGCCGGCCTTGCGGTTTCCGGACCAGCTGTAGATCGCGCCGGTGCCCGAATCGGTCCCGGAGTAGGTGCGGGTCATGTCCGGGTCGAGTTCGTCCCACGGTGACCAGGACTGCCAGTTGTGGAAGTCGACGATGTGCGCGTAGATGTCCTTCGCCGGGGCGGTGATGATTGCCGAGCGCTCAACGGTGTAGGTATCAGCCATGGCTCGAGATTACACAGTCACCTCCGGGGCGTGAGAGGATTTTCTGCGTCGGGCGACCAGGCGCCGAAACGCCAAGGTCGGCTACACGTGCTGGTCGAAGAGGATGGCATTGCCGTCGGGATCGAACACGGTGAAGCTCGCCGGACCGCTTGGCGTGTCGCCGGTCGTGTCGCCGGTTGGTTCGAGTCCGCCTGCTGCGAACTGGTCCCGGAGGACACGGACATCGGTGAAGTCCTCGACAGGCTGGCCCAGTCCGGCCCATCCCGGGTTGAACGTCAGGATGTTGCTCTCGAACATGCCCTGGAAGAGGCCGATGACCTCGGATTGGTTGGTGACGATCGTCCAGGTCTCGCCGTCTCCTGCGATCATCTCGAAACCCAACTTCGCGTAGAAGTCACGTGACGCGGTCATGTCCTTCACTGCCAGGCTGACCGAGAATGCACCAAGCTCCATTGTGTCCCTTTCGTTTGACTGGTGTTCGTCAACAGTACCGATGAGTGCCATGCGGTCCAGCCCCATCTCCCGGGATGCGCGTGAACGGCCGAGACCTGCGTAGTGTGACCCACTGCCGACTCGCAGAGCGCTTCATGAACGTGAACCCCATCGCCGATCACACGACTCGCTACCAGAAGCGTGCGCGCCGATGAAGGTCACGGAGCATCTCGCCGTCGCCACGGAGCCGGTCATCAGCTTCGAGATCATTCCGCCGAAGCGCGGCGGAGATCTCAACAGCCTCCTCGGTCTGATCGACGAACTCGCGGTGCACCGGCCCCCGTTCATCGATATCACCAGCCACCCGGCCGAGGTGGTCGACGTGGCGACACCGGACGGACCCCGCCGGCGGAGGACCAGGAAGCGGCCCGGGACCCTCGGCATCTGCGCTCTCATCCAGAACAAGCTCAGCATCGACGCGGTCCCGCACGTGCTGTGCGAGGGCTTCACGCGCGAGGAGAGCGAGGACTTCCTCATCGAACTGCACTACCTCGGCATTGACAACGTGTTCGCGATCAGAGGTGACACGGCCGAGCATCGGAACTCCCTCGACGGGGGCCGAACTCGCAACAACTATGCGAGCGACCTCATTGGTCAGATCACCGCCATGAACCAGGGACGCTTCCTCGACGGGCTTGCCGATGCATCCCCGACCGAGTTCTGCGTGGGTGCGGCCGGCTACCCGGAGACGCACGCCGAGGCACCCGACCTGCTCGCCGACGTGGCCCGGGTGAAGCAGAAAGTCGATGCCGGCGCAGAGTACATCGTGACGCAGATGTTCTTCGACAACCGCCACTACTTCTCGTTCGTCGATGAGTGCAGGAGGCAGGGGGTCGACGTGCCGATCATCCCCGGCCTGCGGATCCTCACGAGTCCACGCCAGTTGGAGAGCATTCCACGGGCGTTCCATTGCGAGATCCCCGAGGCGCTGAGCCACGAGATCGAGGCGGCACCCAAGCGAACCAGAGACATCGGGGCCGCCTGGGCCGTCGAGCAGGTGACCGAGCTTCTCGAATCCGGGGCGCCGTCGGCCCACTTCTTCGTGATGTCGAGTGCCCGAGCCGTCAACGAGGTGCTGGCGAGGGCCGGGCTGTAAGAAGAGAGGGTCATGGCCCGATCGGCCATGACCCTCCCGGTTGATGTCTCCTGCGGTGGCTAGACGAGGGTCGCTTCGATGGTGATCTCGACGTTGCCGACCAGCGCGTTGCTCACCGGGCAGCCGTCCTTGGCCTGGGCCGCGAGCTCGGCGAATTCGTCTGCGCCGATGCCGGGGACCTGACCAACCACTGACAGCGCCATTGTCGTGATGCGCATGCCGGCGTCGGTCTTGGCGAAGGTCGCGACGCCCGACGTGTCGAGCTGGGTCGCGACATGGCCCGCGCCGGCGAGGATGTTGCTGAACGCCATCGAGTAGCAGGCCGCGTGTGCCGCCGCGATCAGCTCTTCGGGGCTGGTCTTGCCTTGGGCGGCCTCGGTACGGCTCGCCCAGCTGACCGGCATCGTCCCGGCCGCGCCGGAGTCGAGCGATACGGTCCCTGATCCGCTGAACAGATCGCCATTCCAGGTTGCGGTGCCCTTGCTCTTCATGTCTCTCCTCGTTTCTTGTGAGCGATCGCCGCTCGCTTCTGGATATGCCGGGCGGTCCGCCCGGCCTGCGGCAAGCTCATGTCGGCCCGAACCGCAGTACGCGAACTGTACCGGTGACCCTTTGCCCAAATCGGGCCTATTTCGATTGATTCGAGCCGGTCCCGGCCCGGAGCGCCTGCGCGTTCCGGTGACCGACCGGGAAGACGTACAGCGGCACGTGCTCGGCGGGCAGAGCCAGGACGCGGGAGACGGCATCGTCGTCGAACGAACCAACCGGGACCGTGCCCAACCCGAGCGCGGTGACCTCGAGCATCAGGTTCTGGCCGACGTGCCCGACCTCCATGTGGACGTAGCGCACGGAGCGCTCTCCGTACTTCACCGCCGTGCGCTCGAAGACCCCAGCGATGACGAAGATGGCTGCTGCGTCACGCACCGCGTCCTGCTCGGCGGCCTCCTGATAGAGCGCCGGCCGGATGTCATCGGCGGAGACCATCTCGAGGTCGTGACTCGCCGGCCGGTAGCGCAGAACGCCCCGTTCGTTGAGGACGTAGATCTCGACTGGGTAGGTCGCTCCTGCCGATGGAGACGTCCGGTTGCCATCTGGCGTCAACCCCTGCATCGACCACAGCAAGAGTGACAGCTCGGCGTCGGAGAGCGACTCGTTGCTGAGTTGCCGGATCGACCGGCGAGTCGAGAGGGCGTCGTCGAGGCTGACGGTGCCGGGTGACGGTGGCGGGAGCTCGATGGTCGGGCGCGACGATGTGGAATCCACGAGATCTCCTCAGGTGTACGGTGATCGCGACGATAGTCCCGACCACCGCAGCCCAATCCAGGGTTGCGACTACTCCGGTGTGCCCGTCTGGACGACGCGCACGCACAGGAACTCGTCGACGTTGAAGACGCGCAGGCTGGTCTGCTCGCCGGGCGGCACGAACTCGAGCGCCTCCGCGGCATCGATGATCTCCGGGCGGTCGACCTGATAGGTCTCGCCTTCGTGGACGATGACCGCCGAACCGGCGGCGACAACGTTCTTCAGCCAATCAGGGCTGGTGCCATACGGCAGGGCGATGACGAAGCCATCCGTCGTCGCGAACGGGCCGATCGGCGTCTCGTACTCGGCCCCCGACACACGGCCGACGTGACGGATGACTCCGGCATACGCCCCCGGCTTCCCCGCGGTCTTCATGGCTCGCGGATTCATCACCTTGCGGTTCATTCGGCGAACGGCCGTGGTCACCGGCGGGTATTTCGTGCGCATGCCGATCGCGAAGACAGCTCCAATTGCCGCAACGGCGATGAGGAGCGCACCGAGTGCGGCTCCGATCAATCTGATCATGAAGACCTCCTGGCACCGAGTGTGTCTGGTCAGCGTAGGCAGCTGGCCGGTCGTGCACGCCGGGGCCGGTGGAGAGAACGACAGCGGGGTACGCTCGGCGGATGACGCCTGCGGCCCGCCTCGACGATCTGCGCCCCGATCGGCGGCGTTCGGCCGCATTCGGCGACTCCGTCGGGGAGATCGTTGCCTCCGCCGTCGATGAGGTGGTTCCTGCGCTCTCTCGGTTGCAGCAGGTGGCAGCGGATGGTCTCTGGGCGGTCGGATTCATCGGCTATGAGGCTGCGCCGGCGTTCGATCCCAACCTGTCGGTGTTGCCGCGTGTCACCGGCACCTACCACAGCGATCTTCCCTTGCTCTGGTTCGGTCTCTTCGAGTCCCGGGTACTCAATCCCGAACCCGCCGCCGACCTCGGAACCTACACCGTGTCGCCGTGGCGTTGGCTGGATGATCGGTCGACGTTCGAGCGCGCGGCCGAGACCATTCGCGATCACATCATCGCGGGGGACACCTATCAGGCGAACTACACCACCCGGCTTCGGGCCGACTTCTCCGGTGACGCTCTTGCTTTCTATCACGACCTCGCTTCGGCGCAGTCCGGGGGCTACGGCGCATACCTCGATACCGGCCGCTTCCAGATCGCGAGTGCTTCGCCGGAACTCTTCTTCAACCGGCACCCGGCGGGAGGCGGACCCGATCGGCTCGTGACACGCCCGATGAAAGGGACCGCCCCTCGCGGCAGGTGGGCTGCCGAGGATGAGATTCGGCGCCGCGAGCTCGAACTCTCAGCAAAGGACCGGGCCGAGAATCTGATCATCGTCGACCTGCTTCGAAACGACCTCGGGCGAGTTGCCGAGTTCGGCTCGGTCGCGGTCGAGGGGCTGATGGCGATCGAGCGATACGACACGGTCTGGCAGATGACCACCACCGTGCTCGGCGACGTCGATCGCCAGAAGCCGCTCGTCGATGTCCTCGCGGGCCTGTTCCCGTGTGGCTCGATCACCGGCGCCCCCAAAGTGCGGTCGATGGAGATCATCAGCGATCTCGAGTCCGCTCCGCGCGGTGTCTACACGGGAGCGATCGGGTACGTGGCGCCGCCCGGTATCCCGGGTCCCCGTGCCTCGTTCAGTGTCGGCATCCGGACGGTCGTCATCGACGGCGACACCGGACACGCCGAGTACGGCGTCGGAGGAGGGATCACCTTCGACTCCGATCCGGGGGCCGAGTACGAAGAGGCGGCGGTCAAGGCTCGGATCCTCGGCTACGGACGGTCGGATTTCGATCTGCTCGAGACCATGCGATGGAGCCCCAAAGACGGCTGGTACTGGCTGGACCAACACCTCGACCGGCTTGTCTCGTCGGCCGACTACTTCGACGTGCCGCTGGACCGGCAGGCGGTGGTCCGGCAGCTCGCGGCTGCGATCGAAGGTTGTGGCGATTCGCGAGTCCGTCTCACGGTGAGCCGGCGGGGCCACGTCGACATCGCGGTGCACCCGCACGGGGACGGTCCGGATCGGCCGGTGACCGTCGCCATTGATCCCGAACCGGTCGACACATCGAGTCCCTTTCTCTATCACAAGACCACGAGACGCAACACCTACGATGATCGTCGTGCCCGCCATCGCGGGGTCGAGGACGTCCTGCTCGTCAACGAACTCGGTGAGATCACTGAGTCGACCATCGCGAACGTCGCGATCAAGCTCGCGGGGGAGTGGGTGACGCCACCGATCGAGGCAGGCTGTCTCCCCGGGATCTATCGGCAGGTCCTCATCGGCGATGGCCGCCTCGTTGAGCGGCCGATTCGCATCAACGACCTCGAACACTGCGAGGGGATCGCGCTGCTGAATTCCGTGCGGCTGTGGCGCGAAGCCGAGATCGTGATCTGAGCGGGCGCGGTCGTCGGCCGGAGTCATCCGAAACCAGGTCAAGACATCGGTCGAGCAGCGAGTTGGCGACGCGCGCCGCTAGAACCCGACCTCACGGGTTCCGGGCCATGCAGCCACCAGCAACCGCAACACTTGTGCCAGCCTGGAGGGCAGAGCACCCATGACCAACCGAGATGCGAGAGGGGTCAGGTGATCGCGCAATGAGTCCGTTGATCACGCCACCCGATTCCGACCGCACCCGACGCCCCTTTGTCGGCTGGCGGATTGCAGTCCTGGCGACGATCACCGGGGCCATGACCGGCCCTGGCCAGACGATCGGCGTATCCGTCTTCGTTGACCCGATCATCGGCGACCTCGGCCTCACCCGGTCTCAGGTATCGGCGGCCTACCTCGTCGGAACGCTGCTGGGAGCGATCGCCCTCGTGCGGGTGGGACGTTGGATCGACCAGGTCGGATCCAAGCGCGCCATGACGTGGATCGGTGTGGCGTTCGGTGTGGGCCTGGTTGTGATGAGCGGCGTGAACGGACTCGTGACGCTAGTGGTCGGATTCACCTTGATCCGGTGGCTCGGGCAGGGGTCTCTCGGCCTGGTGAGCACGGTTTCGATCACGCACTGGTTTGAGCGGCGGCGCGGCCTCGTGTTCGGTGTGTCGTTCACGGTTGTGAGCGCCTTGATGGCGCTGACCCCGGTCTTCCTCGGGTTGGCGGTTGAGGCGTACGGCTGGAGGTCGGCGTGGATGATCGCGGCTGCTGCGGTCTGGATCGTCGTCGTGCCGATCGCTCGGTTCGGCATTGTCGACCGGCCTGCCGACGTGGGGCAGTATGTCGATGGCGATGTTTCGCCGCCGGTGCACGGTGACCTCGGCGCCGCGTCCCTGTCCCGCTCGCGGAGAGAGGCTCTCGTTGAGTCGCGATTCTGGCTGCTGAACGCCGCAGTCGCGACGACGGCGATGCTTGTCACCGCGCTGAACTTCCACCAGATTTCCATCCTCGGCGAGGAGGGCCTCACCGCGACCGAGGCGGCAACCATGTTCCTGCCACAGGTGGTTGGTGCGATCGTGGCGGGTCTCATCGTCGGAGCCTTGGCTGATCGGATTCCGGCGCGATTCCTGGTGGCACTGTCGATGGCGCTGTTGGTATGCAGCCTGCTGTTGGTCTCGGTCGTTCGGCCCGGCTGGCCGGTTGTCGTCTACGCCATCTTGCTTGGCGCATCTGCCGGCGCGCAGCGACCTCTCGTCGCGACCCTGCTTCCGCGTTGGTACGGACTCATCCACATTGGGGCGATTCAGGGTGTGTCGGCCCTCCTCGGGGTTGCAGCGTCTGCGACGGGGCCGCTGGCACTCTCCTTGGTCAGCGGATGGATGGGAGGCTACGGCCCTGCGGCACTGCTCCTCTCCGTCGTTCCGCTGCTCATCGGTGTCGCGACGCTCGCCATCGACGAACCAGAGTTCGTGCCTCGAACCGTCCCGGCGGGACGCTGATCCTCTCGGCAGAGTGAGCGAACGGCGGGCTAGGCCTCTGACCCTGACAGTTCCTCGGCCTCTGCGAGGTTATCTCGTCCTTCCCTGAGTGCGGCGACGGCAACAAGGAGCGCAGCGATCGGGTCGGCCCACCACCAGCCGAAGAGCGCATTCGCCGCGAGGCCGAGCAGGACGCCGACGGCGAGGGCCGCATCGATGATCGACATTCGGGCTTCGGCAGCGAGCGGTTCGCTCTCCAGGCGTCGACCGGTCGTCCGTTTCAACGCTCCGAGCGCCAGCATCACCGCCGCAGTCACCGCCAGGTAGGCGATGCCGAGCGTTGACTCGTCTGGGGCAGACGAGGTTGCCAGCGCCAAGACGGCGCCGACCGTTACGACGGCAGCGAGGACGAAGAAGGCCCATGCAACGAGGCGGAGTGCCTTCGCCGTGACCCGATCGCTGTCGCGGCCCGGGTGACGCAGGTGCCACACGACAACGCCCGAGGCGAAGAGTTCAACCATGGTGTCGAGTCCGAACGCGACAAGCGCAAGGGACTGGGCGGCGATTCCGAGGCCGATTGCGATGACCATCTCGACGGCGTTCCACGCGATCGTGGCGTACTCGAGGCGGAGGCCGCGTTTCTCGAGCGCGTCGCGTGTGTGGTCGTCGTTCACCGTGCCTGCTCCCTGCTGCGTGCGGAGCGTAGGCAGCGAGCGCTCTCTCGGCGCAGCTGATCTTCGACTGCCAGTCGATCGCCGACGCTTTCCACCATTCGGGCGTCGGGACGCGCGGGCCGATCTTCCGCCCTGTGTCAGACGGTCCAAGAATGGCTTGCTGCATCGGATCGACCGTTGCCTGGTGGACGCCTACGGCTCCCGGCGTCACATTGAACACGGTGAGGTCCTGGCAGAGAGCAACAACTCTCGAGTAGGTGCCTGCAACCGCCGCGAACACGGGATCGATGTCGCCTTCGGTCACGTGACAATGCCACATCGCCGCCATCGCTGGTCGGACCATGTCAAACACGATGCCGGCGGCGGCTGGTGTGTGCCCGTCGTTGACGATGCATTGGGCGAGTTCGATGGGGAGGCCCATCACCTCGGCGAACGCCTTCGGTGGAAGGACTGTCTCGTGGATCAGGAGGTCGCATCCTTGGGCAACCTCGACAAACGGCATCGTTGGAGTCGTTTCGCCCGAGGAAACGGCGCTCTGACCGGCGAAATCGACGCGGAACCCGATGGCGCCGTTGAGCACATGGATGACCGGGAATGATGTGATCGTGACCCCGTTGCGGTCGCAGATCACCTCGGTGCGGCCATACGGCACCTCGGTGGCCGTGGCCCCGGCGCCGGACGCAAGGATATTCCCCGCTATGCCGACGAAATCCCACGCGAGCGCAGCCTGGATGTGCTCGACGAATGCCGCGATACCTCGGGATGGTTTGTTCGACGAGCCGCCCCACACCTCTACGGGGTCGAGCCGCCCCGCCTTCACGCAGCTTCCCGTCAGCGTGAGATAGTCCGAGATGTGGTCGGTGTGCAGGTGGGTGGAGAATACCTTCTTCAGGGCGGTCGCCGGGACCTGTAACCCGCTGAAGTTCGCCAACGAACCCGACCCGAGATCAAAGACCATCACTTCGCGCTGCGCGTTGCCGATCTCAACGAGGACGGAACCGGTGGCCGCGGCCTTCGTCAGCCACGGTTGACCCGAGCCGAGGATGGTGACACGGATCTCCCCTTCGGCCAGAGCCTCGATTCCCGGCACGAATACGTCGTCGCGGTCGACGCGCGGCGAGCCGGCGACCGCCGCCGTGGCAAGTGCCGCCGCGCCTCCCAGGTAGACGGGAGTGAAGGTCGGCATGGCGCGTGCCCCGCTGCTCGCGGTGATCACTCGGCATTCCCAACCTACACCGAATCCCAGTGGCACATCAGGGATCGCCGGTCACGCTGCCCAACGGACCCATCAATGTATGAGTGTCCCTGAATCCGCAAACCTGAGTGGACAGGCTTCAGGTTCGTACATCCGTCGGAATACCGCGCACCGAACAATGGTTGAAGGTTCACCAATCACGAGAAGGAGCGAGGCTCCCATGGCGAATACTCGAGAACTCACCCTCCCGGTCCTCCCACTCAGCAACGGGGTGGTGTTCCCCCACATGGTGGTGACACTGCGAACCGAGACCGAAGAATCCATTACAGCGGTCGCTGCCGCCGAGCAGTCCGACGGCATGCTGCTGCTGGTGTCCAAGCTCGACGGCAACTACGCAAGCGTCGGCACGGTCGCTCAGATCAAGGACAGGGACGGAGCCAACGTCGTCGTCGAAGGGCTGGCCCGTGCCCGCGTCGGCGTCGGACGAACCGATGATCTCGGAGCCCTCTGGGTCGAAGTCGAACAGTGCCCGGAGGCGGACGTTCACGATGAAGCGCTCGACGACCTCGTCGGTGAATACCGGGCCGTGGTTCGTGAGGTGCTGGAACAGCGCGGGATGAGTGGCGTTGCCGATCGCGTTCTCGGCATTGAGAACCCAAGCCAATTGGCCGACCTGGCGGTCTACTCACCGGATCTGTCGCTCGAACAGAAGATCGAACTGCTCGAGACACTCGACATCCGCGAACGACTCGGCAAGCTCATGTCGTGGATGGGCGAAGTGCTCGCCGACCTGACGTTGCGTGAGAAGGTGCGCACGAGTGCGACCGAGCGGATCGACAAGTCCCAGCGCGACTACATGCTCCGCCAGCAACTCGAAGCTATCAAGAAGGAGCTCGGCGAGGAAGACGACATGTCTTCCGAGTACCGGCAGAAGCTGGCGGACGCCGATCTTCCCGAGCAGGCACGCGAAGAGGTTGCGCGAGAGATCGACCGGCTGGAACGCATGTCCGAACAATCCCCGGAACACTCCTGGATCCGCACCTGGCTCGACACGATGTTCGACGTTCCTTGGGGTGAGACCTCAGAGGACCACCTCGACCTCGACGAGGCGTGGGCCGTGCTCGACGCCGACCACACCGGTCTCGCCGATGTGAAGGAACGCATCGTCGAGCACCTCGCGGTGCGCAAACTCCGCAAAGAACGCGGCCTCGAGGACGCCGGCAATCTGCGCGAGGGCGCCATCCTGCTCCTCGTCGGACCTCCCGGTGTTGGCAAGACATCGCTGGGCGAGTCGGTCGCACGCGCCCTCGGTCGCAAGTTCGTGCGCGTTGCTCTCGGCGGCATTCGCGACGAGGCCGAGGTTCGTGGCCACCGCCGCACATACGTGGGCGCCCGCCCGGGACGTGTCGTGCGGGCTTTGATCGAGACCGGGACGATGAACCCAGTGTTCCTCCTCGACGAGATGGACAAGGTCGGATCTGACTGGCGCGGAGACCCGTCGTCCGCTCTGCTTGAGGTGCTCGACCCGGCGCAGAACCACACGTTCCGGGATCACTACCTGGAGTTGGACGTCGATCTGTCCGACGTGCTGTTCATCGCCACGGCGAACCAACTCGAGAGCATCCCGGCACCACTGCTGGATCGCACCGAGGTCATCCACCTTGATGGCTACACCGATCTCGAGAAGGTGGCGATTGCCCGCGATCACCTCCTTCCCCGCCAAGTTCGCGGTGCCGGCCTCGAACCGGAGGAGATTGACGTCACCGAAGCAGCCCTCATCGCCGTCGTCGATCGCTATACGAGAGAGGCGGGTGTCCGCTCGCTCGAGCGAGAGCTCGGCAAGCTGACGAGGAAGGTCGCGACCAAGATCGCCAAGGGGGAGGAATCCCCGGACGTGGTCGAGGTCGATGAACCGAATGTCCAGGATCTGCTCGGCAAGCCCAAGGTGTGGCGCGACGAAGCGAAAGATCGCACGGCGGTCCCCGGCGTGGCGACGGGTCTCGCCGTCACCGGAGCCGGTGGCGATGTGCTCTTCATTGAGGCGACGTCCATGGCCGGTGAGTCCGGCCTGACCTTGACCGGTCAGCTGGGCGACGTGATGAAGGAGTCGGCGCGCATCGCGCTGTCGTATATCGAATCGCACGCCGACGAGTTGGGGATCGATCCGGCGACGTTGGATCGGAAGTTTCACCTCCATGTGCCCGCCGGCGCCGTTCCCAAAGACGGTCCGTCGGCCGGGATCACGATGACGACGGCCCTCGTGTCGTTGCTCTCGGGTCGCAATGTGAAGCACGACCTCGGCATGACGGGCGAGATCACCCTGCAAGGTCGCGTGCTGCCGATCGGCGGCGTCAAGCAGAAGGTCCTCGCCGCCCAACGGGCCGGTCTGACCGAGGTGATCGTCCCCGCTCGCAACGAGGCCGATCTCGACGACGTGCCCGAAAGCTGCCGAGACGAGATGACGTTCCACGTCGTCGCGACCATCGACGAGGTGCTCGACCAGGCGCTCGAACCGGCCTGAGGACGCCGCACGAAGGAGATCGTTGGCCGGAGACGGCAATCGAAGGGGTACCCCCGGACAACACCGGGAGTACCCCGGTGCTCCGACGAATCTCCACCGCACCCGACGCGGGGGTCGTGTGCTCAGTGCTCGTGGGAGTGTTCGTGGGAGTCCGGACCGGACCCGTCAGGGCCCATTCAACAGCCGGGTTCGCCGTGATTCCCACAGCACGAGGTGCCGTTCTTCAGCTTGATCGCGTTGTTCTTCGCCGCCAGTCGCAGTTTCTCGAGCAGCGGTAGATCGCTGTTGCGGAAGTTGTCGAACGACGGGCGCAGACCTGGTCGTGTCATGACCGAACCGTACCACCCCGCATGATCCGTGCTCCGGCTAGCGTCGGATGAACCGACGCGAGAGGTGCGCATGTACGTGATCAGGAGAGTCTGGGTGACGAAGTCCCGGCAGGCGAGGCAGGTAGCGTCGCTCGTTGCCGAGATCGGCGGGGTCTACGAAGAGATCGGGCAGCGTCAGGATGTCCGCGTCTACTTCAATGGCGGGACGCTGCCGGGGGAGCGCGACGTCGTGTACATGGAGTGGACGGCACCGGTCATCGACTCGCCCTACCGGGGCGATAACGCCCTGCCCGACACCGGCGCCGTGGGACAGAAGGTTCGCGATCTGACCGAGGACTCCTGGATCGAGTTCTACGAACTCCTCACGCCCGACAAGGCGTTGCCTACCGAGTAGCAGCACCAGCCAGCGCGGTTGTCTGCCGCGTGATCTGACGCCGATGCCCGACGAACCCGGCGTCGGTGGTGGCAGCGGGGTACGCCGGTAGTCTCAACCGCTATGGATGAGCCCTCAGCCGCAGGACGGGAGAGCCGGCCTGCGGGGAAGCAGGGTCGGCGGGAGTTCCTCGCGCTGATGGCGGCCGCGACGGCGACCGTAGCGATCTCGATCGATGCGATGCTCCCGGCGTTCGCCGAACTCCGCGAGTACCTCGGCCTTCCCTCGGACTCGTCGTCCGTTGCGTTGGTCGTGACGGTGTTTTTCGCCGGTCTCGGCATCGGGCAATTCGTCTACGGACCGCTCGCCGACCGATTCGGCCGCAAGCCAGTCTTCCTCGCGGGATTGGTCCTGTATACGACGGCAGGCTTCGCCACCACGCTCGCGACGTCGCTCTCCTGGATCCTGATCGGCCGCTTCTTCTGGGGCCTTGGTGCGGCCGGTCCCCGGATCGTCTCGCAGGCGCTGCTGCGCGATCGGTTCCGCGGTGATGCCCTCGCTCGTGCGATGGCGGTGATCGTGACGGTGTTCCTCATCGTGCCGACCCTTGCCCCTGTTCTCGGCGAGATGCTGCTGCGGTTCGGATCGTGGCGGTACACCTTCGCCGTCGGACCGATCTTCGGCATGTTGGTGGCACTGTGGTCGACGAGGCTCACCGAGACACTGAAGCCGAGTGACCGTCGACCGATCAACCTCAGAGCGCTGCTGAAGACCGTCGGCGCGATCCTGACGACGCGCCGCACCATCGGGAATGCCGTCGCTCTCATGGTTATGAGCGCGGCGTTCCTTCCCTACTTGGGGTCGTCGGAACGGATGTACGGCGAGATCTACGACTACGGCGACACGTTCTTCTTGTTCTTCGGTTCGAGCGCGATCGTGATGGCCGGGTTCACGCTGGTCTTCGCCCGACTGGTCAGGCTCATGGGCTCCCGGCGAACCATGGCGGGTGTCTTCATCCTTCTCGTCGTCGCTTCCACCGTGAACCTTCTGGTCACCGTCCTGTCTGACGGCGTCCCCGCCTTCGTCTTCTTCTTCCTGGCCACGACCTTGCTGATCTCGCTCCAGACGGCGCTCTCTCCGCTCCTGACGTCGGGAGCACTCGACGAGGTCGGCTACGCCGCGGGGACGGCCGCTTCGACGATCGGCGTCATCAGTCTGCTCGGCGGCGCCATGCTGTCGCCGTTCGTCGACTCGGCCATCGGAGCGACAATCACGCCGTTCGCCGTCGGGTTCTTCGTGTTCAGCGTGCTGGCTGCGTTGGCTGCCGGCTGGGCCAACACGGGTCGGTCCGTCGCGAGGGTTGCCTGACAACGATGATGCCCTCTAGATGACGGTGAGGTCTCGGCCGTAGACGAACGGTTCGTTGTAGGCCGATGCGACCTCATCGTAGAGGTCATCCTCAGTCGCGTGCCAGAGCAACTGGTGGGCGAGCACCAGCGCCCCTGGATCCGCCTCTGCAGCGATTCGGCCGAGGTGGGCTCCCGATGTGTGGGACCGCTCGTGATATGACCGCCACTCGGGAGGACGATTCGAAAGTCCCGCCGTCGAGTAGACCTCATGCACCAGCACGTCGCAACCGGCGTAGGTGGGCACCATCTCGGCGAACGGGCCGGTGTCGCCTGAGATGATGACCGTCCGGTCGGGAGTGGAGATGCGATATCCGAGGGCGGGGAACGGGCCGTGGAGGGCCGGATCCCAGTCCCCGTGGTGCACTTCGAACGCCTCGATGGTCACGAGGTCGTCGTTGTAGACGACGCCGGGCGTCACGTCTTGGCCGACGATCTCGTGGCCCCGTTCGGTGTGTGGTTCGTTGAGGGATCGCTTCGCGACGTCCAGCGAGTAGGCCTCGGCGATCGAACGGGACATCGCGGCGGTGCCGCGCGGGCCGTAGACCTCGAGGGGTTCGTCTCTACCGAACATCCATGGCATCAGCATCAACTCACCGAGGCCCAGCGTGTGGTCCGAGTGCATGTGGCTGAGGAATGCCTTCGTCACCTGTGACATCGCAAGCCCGGCTATTCCAGCCTCGTGGCCTTCGGACAGACGGAGGCCGACACCCGGTCCGAAATCGAAGAGGTAGGGGTTGTCGTCGACCACCACGGCGGTCGAGGTTCCTGCTCGCCCGGGTTCGGTGCGGGGCGTGCCGGTGCCGAGGAGCACCACGCGCGTGCGATGGTCGGTCATGGGTCGATGGTACGAGATGTCGCGGCGGCGATGCCGCTCCGGCCGATTGCGCGTGCTAGTGGGCGAGCAACACGGGGAAGTCGTGTGCTTCCATCGGCGGCGGCTCTCCGGTGAAACGCTCCACTTGGACGAGACAGGTCTGAGCGCTCGGGCCCTGGGCGAGTTGCGAGGTGCCGACGTCGCGGGTCAGAACGTTGGGGTTGCCGCTCCGGTCGAGACCATCGGGTCCGACCGGGTCCCACCACGCACCGGTCGGCAACTGGACAACTCGCTCGATGAGATCGTCCCGGATCGTGACGCTAGCCAGCGTGGCACCACGGTCGTTGAAGACCCGGACAAGATCTCCGTGGATCAAGCCGCGTTCGGCAGCATCGCCGGGGTGCATCCCTACCTGTTCGCGTCCGTCGACCTTCGCATTGAGGCTCGTCTCTCCGTGGTCCCACTGCGAGTGCAGCCTCGTCTTCGGCTGGTTCGAGATCAGGTGGAGCGGGTACTCGGTGGCGTTGCCGATCCATTCCTCCGGTTCGATCCAGGTCGGATGTGGCGGGCAGGTGGAGTAGCCGAATCCGGCGACTGCTTCCGAGTACAACTCGATCTTGCCGGACGGCGTCGAAAGCGGTGATCCCTCCGGGTCTGCGACGAACGCCGCGAGCGTCGATTCGGCCGGCGGAATCCAGCCATCGGGAATCTGGAAGTGGCCAAGCCCGCGGAGTTCATCGAGGGTCGGGAAATCGCGGTGGTGAGCGTGGAAGCGTTCGTAGAGGTGCTCGATCCACTCCGCACCGGTACGACCCTCGGTGAAGCGGTCCTCCGCACCGAGTCGGCGCGACAGGCCGGCGAAGATGTCGTAGTCATTGCGGGCGTCGCCGACCGGATCGATGACTTGCTCCATCCAGAAGATGAAGTCGTCCGTCGTGCTTCCGCCCACATCGTTCCGTTCGAGGGTTGTCGTCGCGGGAAGAACGACATCGGCGCGTCGGGCGAGGGCGTTCCAGAACGGCTCGTGAACGACGACGGTGTCCGGGATCTGCCAGGCCCGTGCGAGTCGGTTGAGGTTCTGGTGGTGATGGAATGGGTTCCCACCGGCCCAGTAAACGAGACGGGTCTCCGGATAGGTGAGGCGGCGTCCGTCGTAGTCGAAGTCCTCGCCACCGTGGAGGAGCAAGTCCGAGATCCGGGCCACCGGGATGAAGTTGGAGACGGCGTTGCTGCCCTGGGGGAGTCGGGGGAGTTCGTGGTAGCCGACCCCGTGCCCGACGAGGCCCACGGCTCCGTAGCCGAATCCGATCCCGCCGCCCGGCTGGCCGATCTGACCGAGCATGGCCGCCAGCGCACTCGCCGCCCAGTAGGGCTGCTCCCCATGGTCCGACCGCTGAACCGACCAGCTCACGGTCACGAGTGTGCGGGCCCGGGCCATCTCGGCGGCAAGCGACCGGATGCGGTCCGCTTCGACTCCTGAGATATCGGACGCCCACTCCGCCGACTTCGGGATGCCGTCAGTCTCGCCGAGCAGGTAGGAACGGAAGCGGTCCCATCCGACGCAGGCGCGCGCTAGGAACGACTCATCATGGTCACCAGAGACCAGCAGGCTGTGGGAGAGGCCGAGCATCACGGCGGCATCGGTATTCGGACGCATCGGTAGCCACTCCGATTCGATCAGGTCCTCCCGTAGTGGTGAGAAGTTGACGAATCGGACGCCCCGGTCGCGGCAGGTCTCGAGGCGGCTGGAGAGCAGGTGCCGACCCTGGCCGCCGTAGCTGACCTGGCTGTTCTTGATCGGCATGCCGCCGAAGCTGACGACGAGCTCGGTGTCCTCGGCGATCTCAGCGAACTGTGGTTGCTCGTCGACCAGGTCGTCGAACGAGATCCCGAAGACGTGGGGCGTGATCACGATCCCTGCAGCGATGGAGTAGTTGTCGGCCGAGGACGTGTAGCCGCCGATGGAGTTGAGGAACCGATGAACCTGACCGACGGCGTGGTGGAATCGGCCGGCACTGGCCCAGCCGTAGCTGCCGCCGTAGATCGCTTGGTTCCCGAACTCGGTTCGCACGCGTTCGAGTTCCACGGCCACCATGTCGAGAGCGACATCCCAGTCGACCTCGACGAACGGCTCGTATCCGCGGCGGTCGTTGTTCGAGCCCGGACCGTTGCGGTACCAGCTCTCGCGAATCGATGGCCGAGCGACACGGCTGCGGCGTACGGCCTTGAGGGACTGGCCGATGGGGGACGGGTCCGGGTCCTTGGCGAACGGGTGAACCGCAGTGATCTCAGTGCCGTCGGTCTCGACGTCGTAGGCACCCCAGTTTGTCAGTGTCAGATGTCGTGTTGTGGGCATCGTCCTCCCCGGTCCACGCGAACCCTAGTGATGGCGGGTGGCCACTCCGGATGCCATGCGTGGCTGAGCTGCGGCCGTCGAACGCGGCCGCACGCGCCCTGCTCTCGGACGATTCGGTGCCCATGGCGCATACGGCAACGGTGATGGGCGGGCGGACCCGCCGGAAGCGCTAGCTCCCCTCGTCGTCACCGGCGAGGATCCGGTAGACATCTCTCCTGGTCCGCTCGAGGATCGCTTTCGCCCTGGCGATCTGAGCCCCGGACCCGGAGCGGGCGACCTCCATGACAGCGGCGCCAACCTGGAATCCAAGCTCGCGCAGTTCGAACAGTCCGTCTTCGTCGGTGTCAGAACCGAAGCGTTCCCACGGGGGAGCGTCTTCGGCGAACTCGATCTTGGCGTATCCGTCCTCGGTGAGGCGATACACCTTCTTCCCGTCTTGATCCGTCGTTTCGATGAGTCCTTCATCACTGAGCTGCTGGAGTGTGGGGTAGATGGAGCCCGGGCTTGGCTGCCACATTCCGCTGCTGCGCTCCGAGAGTTCTTGCATGATCTGATAGCCATGCATGGGCTCTTCGGCGAGCAAATGGAGAATGGCGGCGCGAACGTCGCCGCGGCCTACCTTCGGCTTGCCGGGGAAGAACGGTGCGGATCCCATGGGGAATCCACCGCGGCGGCCGTGGCTCTTCCTGTGCTTGTGGTGGCCGGACGCCATCGCCATGCGGCGGCGGACAACGGGCCACGGGGGTGTCAATGCGTATGACATCGGTCTCCTTTCGAGAACTTTCAATACTATATCACGATATATCGTGATGTGTCAACCCATGTCCTGTCCCTGCGGCGTCAGCGCCGATCGCGTAGGGTGGGCTGGAGCGCTACCGGGAGGCGGCATGGCGAACGAATGGACGCTCAACTACCTGCCATCCGACGGCGGACGCCTGACGGGGCGTCTCAGCGTCGGACCCGAGGATGTGCGGTTCTCCGCGCTCTACGACTCGTCGAACAGCGAGATCGTCAAGGGGATTACCGGGGCCCTCGGCGCGTACGCCGTGTCGGGTGGTCACGCGTCCTACGTTCACAATTCGGGCACTGAATTCGAAGTGGTTCTCCCGAAAACCGAGATCACGTCCGCTGTACGGGCCAAGAAGGGAATGATGAAACGGGCCGTCATCACCATGGCGGACGGCAGCGAGTTCGTGTTCGACTACGGCATGCTGTCGACGAAGAAGCTCGTTGCGGCTATCAACGGCTAGCGCGCCGGCCACTCGATCTGGACGTATCTGACGAAGCGTTGGTCGTCGTTCTTGCCCCGCACGGCGTTCGCGTCTTCTGATCGCCTGTGATCGTGTGCCGTCGCCATGTGCACTGGGCGGCGCTCAGAAGGAAGGCACTGAGGTGGTTCAGGGGCAGCCGGCACCGGGCGCACGCGTAGTTGACGGGCAACTGTCGGCGATTCGCAGAACCGCGGGTGCCCTCGGTGTTGCGCTCATTGCGCTCAACGCCCTTGACCGCTTCGTGACGAACCTCATCATCGATCGATTCGGTGACATCAGGGTGAACCCTGTGATGGCACCGATGATCGGCACTCCTTCCGCGATGCTCGTGAAGGTCGGTATCTGCGTCGTGGTCCTCGCTCTCACGACCCGTATCATGTCGCCACGAATGGCGACCGGCCTGCGGATGGCCGTAGCGGTGTACATGATCGTCGCCACCGCGACCGTCGGCCAGGACGCCGACCTGGTGTCCTAGGGCGCGACCTTCGTCGTTCCTGTCGGGGAGTGGCGCCCGCAGACGCTACCGGCCGAGGATCGATTCGATGTCGGCCATCTGCCCGCGGGACAGTGGACCGAACGCCATGGCGCCGGCATTCTCCCTCACCTGCTCGCGAGTCTTGAAGCCCGGAATCGGGATCGTGACGTCGCTGCGTCCCCACAGCCATGCGATCGCGCCTTGCGACAGCGTTCTGCCGTCGCTCGTGAGTACGTCGCGGACGGAGTCGAGTGCCTCGATCCACCGCTGGGCAGGCCGGCCGTCTTCGAGTCCGGGGAACCACTGGGCGCTGCCGCGGACGTCGTCGTCACTGAATTGGGTGTCGGCTGTGAACTTGCCGGTCAGGATTCCCATCCCGAGTGGACTCCGGTTCACACTTGCGAGACCCATCTCCTCGCAGAGAGCGAGAAGCTCGAGGTTTCCGTCGAAGACGCTGAGCTGCTGTTGCACGGCCGCACAGCCGGGACCATCGGAGAATGCGGCCGCCGCGTCGGTGCGATCGGTGCTCCACCCGTACGCCCTGATCTTCCCCTCGGCCACGAACCGTTCGAGTTCGTCTCGTACCGGGAGTGATCGATCGATTGTGAGTCCGCCGGGGTGCAACTGGTAGAGGTCGATGTAGTCGGTGCCCAGGTTGGCGAGGCTGGTCTCGAGGTCCTCGCGCATGTGGGGGACCACGTCGCTTGCCTCCTCGGAGACGCCGTAGCACGTCACGTTCTTGGCCTCGGCGTGGACGCGATGGCCGAATTTCGTGGCAATTACGACCCGGTCTCGTCGCCCAGCGAGGGCCGACCCGAGAATCCGCTCGCTGTGGCCGCAGCCGTAGTTGGCTGCCGTGTCGAAGAACGTGGCTCCAAGATCGATGGCCTCTTGGATCGCGAGGGTGGACTCATGGTCGTCGACGGCACTCCAACCCGCCGCGTTTCCGTCGAACGTCCAGACGCCGCCAATGGCCCAGCAGCCCATACCAACGGCGGAGACCTCGATGCCGCTCCTCCCGAGGGTTCGTTTCATGCCTTCGCCCTCCTGTCGTGGTGTCGGTCGATTGTCGCGCGGATCTCGGCGCCTGCCCAGCCCGGGGTTATGGATCCTTGGTCCTCAACCGTCGTACTCGATCAGGATCTCATCGAGCGGCTTGCGTTCGAGCCGCGGCACCACCGAGTTCGGTTCCGGGTAGCCGATCGGAAAAAGGATGAACGGCCGTTCGTTTGCGGGCCGTGCGAGCAGTCTGGTGAGGAACGCCATGGGGCTCGGGGTGTGGGTGAGCGTGGCGAGTCCCATGGTGTGCAGCGACGCGATGAACATCCCGGCCGCGATCCCGACGGACTCTTTGACGTAGTAGTGTTTCTGGCGCTCGCCCTCGCTGTCGACCCCGTATCGTTGCTCAAAGAGGACCACGATCCACGGTGCGAGTTCGAGGTACTGCTTCTGCCACGAGGTGCCCAGGCGGGCGATCTCGTCTTTCCAGTCATCGGGCATCCGCCCCTCGAGGTAGTTCGTTCGCTCCTCTTCCTCGGCGGCGAGACGGATCCTGCTCTTCGTCTCGGGATCGCCGACGACGACGAAGGTCCACGGCTGTTGGTGGGCGCCGGACGGTGCGGTCCCGGCCGTGCGGATCGCAGTCTCGATCAGGTCCCGCGGAACGGGTTCGGCGCTGAACGTCCGGATCGACCGGCGTTGGGCCATCGCCTCGTAGAACGCGGTTCCTCGTTCGCGCATCTCGTCCTCGGAGAGGCGGCTCGGGCCATACGGGACGAAGTCCCCGCCGGTGGTGTAGGGGTAGTGGTCCTGGGTCACGGCTGCCTGCTCGCTTCTGTCGTGGTTCGATCGTCGGCGTGTTCGCCTCGATGATGCCATGCGTGCGGGCGTGACGGGTCGGGTGCCGGTGGTCCGCGGCCAGTCTGCATCGTCGTAGGATCGGGAGATCAGTCGAGGAGGGTTCTGTGGGCATCGTGGTGCCGGTTCTTCTGATTGCCATGGGCATCGCGATGGCGGCGATCTGGACCAAGGACATCCTCAGCGGCGACCAGGTCGACATCTCCGTTGCGATCCTTGTGGCCAGGGACCCGGAGGACGGAACCCTGTTCTGGCCACACTGGCTCGCGGAGTACGGCACCGCAATTCTGCTCGTGGTCGGTGGGCTTGCCCTGCTCGCCGACGCGAGTTGGGCGCCGGTGATTGCCACCGCCGGGACCGGTGCGCTGCTCTACACGTCGATGAACTCCCTCGGGTGGGCGTTGGCGCGCCGCGAGCGTCGGGCATATGCGGTTCCGATGCTCGCCGGATTGGTGGTCGGCCTTGTGTCGACTACGTATTTGCTCGTGCGCTAGCTGGAACACTCGCCGTCGCTGAAGGGCGTCCCCCTTCCCGACGAAGTCAACGGCGCGAGTAGGCTCAATCGATGACCGACCTCACGCTCCCTCCATTCGATGCGATCGTGACCCGCGAGGTTCGTTGGTTTCGCTCCGGTCCCATGCCGGTTTCGGTCACGGAATGGTTCGCCTCGGCTGTGGCGAACACCGAACGCGAGGAGCGTACCGACTGGTACGACGCGGACTTCACGCGTGACGGCGTCGGCATGAAGCGGCGTGGCACCTCCACGATCGATGTGAAGTTTCGGGTGATGGGGAGCGATGCGGTCGACATCGCCCCGCGGATGTCGGGCAGGATCGAAGACTGGCTCAAGACCAGCACTCCGGTCTCCGAGTCCTCGGACGACCGGGGCCACCACCACCTCGAGGTAGCGAAGAGCCTCGTGTCGCGGCGGTACGCAATTCCCGCGCCGGCAGAACCCATCACCGGCTGCGAGGCGGAGTTGGTGTCCATCGCCGTCGCCAGCCAGCGTGCTTGGGGCCTGTGCTTCGAGACGTTCGGCCGACCGGAGGCCCGGTTCGAGGCATTCGATACCGGGATTCGGATGTTCCTCGCAGACACGCCGCTCCCTGATGGCATGGCGTTCACGGTCGACGAGAGCTGTGGCTATCCGGATTGGATCGCCCGCCTGGCGCAGAGGGCATAGTGCGCAGTCATCGGGAGAGTTCCCAGCGCGCGGTTGGTCCGCGGGTCACATACCGCCGGCGATGATCGCACAGCAGATGGCGATGGCGGTCGAGACCGGTGCCCAGATGCGTTCGGGTTCGGACTGCGACATCAGGTTGGCGACGGAGCCGACCGTGAAGATGGCAACGAGGAGCCACATCGTCCCGCTGTTGGCCGGGAGCCAATCGATGTCAACAAGACCCGTGGCGTTGAGCACGATGGTGATGATGCCCGGATAGATGATCAGGGCCGCGACAGTGCTGGCAAGCCGGAAGCCAGGTGGCGGCATACCGGAATACCGCCCGCCCGACGCAGCAGCACCGAATGGAGCCCCGAGAGCGAGTGCTGCTTGGAACACGGCCATGATCCCGAGCAGTACGCCGGCGACAACCGCTGCGATCTCCATGGGCGCGACGCTAACAATCTCGAGGTTCGCACCGGCACATGGGCACATGCGCCGGCGATCACGTGTCGCTCACAGATTCCGGTTTGGTCACGGATTCCGCGCGCCGATATGGAGAGAGCAGTCGTGGGAGAGATAGATGGCTGACGATCGAGGCCGATTGTCATCGAGCGAGGACCTGCTGCGCGAGGCACGGCAACGTGTTCTGGACGGCGAGCTCTATTCGGACGACCATCTCGAGCCGCCCGAGGACGACCCCGGAGGCTCGCACGAGGTCGTCGAGGACCGGTACGAGGCGGAGGATGACGGCGCGTTGTCTGGCGAGGACGATGGCCTCTCTGCGGTCGACATCGCCGAGCAGCTCGCCGAGGCGCGAGAGGCGGAGAAGCCTGCCGTCGAAGACGGTGGGGCGCCGTCGGAGTCTGAGTTGGAGGAACGTCCAAGCGTTGGGATGTCGTCGCTGCCCGACTGGGCGCTCGACGACGACCCGACTACCGATGGTTCCGGTGACGCTGATCCCGTGGCCGCCACGCCGTCGGGATCGCTCTCGGAACGGATCCGACTGCTCTCGGAGCAGCAGGAGCAACAGAACGAAGTGCTCACCCCGCCGCTGCAGACCCCGCCGCCTCCGGACGGAGACCGAGATCCATGGTCCACGCCGAGCCCGGAGTGGCAGTCGAGGCCGGAACCGACGCCACCGCGTTCCCCGGTCTCGTGGGTCAAGCCGGTGATCTCACTGGTCGTGTTCGCGGTGTTCGGCTTCGGGTTCGTTGCCGCTCAACTCGATGGCAGCGAACCGATCGATCAGCTCTCGGTGGGGGACTGCTTCGATCCGGGAACGGCGTCCGAGGTCTACACCGTGCCGGTGGTCGACTGTGATGAGCTCCACGAGGCCGAGCTGTACGGCAAGGTCGAGATCGACGCATTCGGGGCGGAGTTCCCCGGGGACGACGAGATCTACGAATGGGTCAATGCCCGGTGCGAAGACCAGTTCTTCGCCTACGTCGGGGAGGAGTACTCCGGATCCCGCTACTGGATCGAGGTCTTCACCCCGACCGCGAATGGATGGGACGACGGCGACCGGACCGGGCTCTGCACCGTCGTGCTCGTCGATGAGAACCTCGATGTCAGGCCGGCCCTCGGAAGCGCGCGCAATTGGGGGACGAGCACGTAGAGATGCGATCGATCCGGACGGAGATCGCTCGCCGGATCTGACACGGCTACGACGCGTCGGCATCCTCAGCGTCGTCGGCGTTGCTGTCCACGGCTTCATCGACGGTATCCACCACGCCGGCGGCATCTTCAGGAACGAGGGTCTCTGCGCTCTCCTCTGATGCATCCTCCGTAGGGTCGCTCGCTTCGGAGTCGTCGCTTGCGCCCTCTTTGTACGCAGTCTTGACCTTCTCCACGCCTTCGTCGAGGGCGTCCGAGGCGGTGTTGACGGCCTCTTTGGTCTTCTCCCAGGCGTCCTTCCTGACGTCTGCGGTGCTGTCCCAGGCTTCCGCTGCCGCCTTCGTTGCCTTGTCGACGGATTCGGAGAGCGTGTCCATCCAGTTCTTCTTGTCGGCCATCTGGCGACCTCCTCGATGCACCGGGATTCGGTGTCGGTGCCCGCTCCACGATACTCCCGGGCACCGAGGGTCCGTTCTCCTGGGTAGGGCTACTATCGCCGCACCGCTTGTTCTCGCTGGAGGGTTGGGAGTTCTCGTGGCTGAAGTCAACGCTGTTGATCGCTCAGAGGTTCTCGCGCTCGAGGGTGTCTCGGTCGTGCGCGACGGGCGATACCTCCTCTCCGACGTCGACTGGAAGGTTCACCGGCACGACCGGTGGGTGCTGCTCGGGCCGAACGGCGCCGGGAAGACCACGATGCTCCAGGTCGCCTCGACCTACCTCGGGCCGACCCGAGGCACGGTCCGGCTCCTTGGCGAGACGCACGGCAAGGTGGACGTCCGGACGCTGCGCGAGCGCGTCGGCTACGTCGGATCTGGTCCCGCGAAGATGCTTCGCGATCGCCTTCCCGCGATCGACATCGTCATCACCGGCAAGCATGCATCGTTCGTTGACGCCCGCTGGCACGAATACGACGACGAAGACTGGGAGTTCGCCCGCCTGCTGCTGCAACGCATGCAGGCCGGTCATCTCGCTGATCGCTTGTACGGAACGCTGTCGACGGGGGAGAAGCAGCGGGTGTTCATCGCCAGGAGTCTGATGACCCGCCCTGAGGTACTGCTGCTCGACGAGGCCATGACGGGTCTCGACCTTGGTGCGCGGGAGCGACTGGTGGCGTCGCTCGGCGATCTCGCCGCCGACCCGGAGAGTCCCGCCGCGGTCCTCGTCACCCACCACGTGGAGGAGATCCCGCCGGGGTTCGACCACATCGCCCTCATGGCGCGCGGCACGATCATCGTGGACGGTCCGATCGATGCGGTCCTGACGGCGGAGTCTCTGTCGGAGTGCTACGAAGAGGACCTGAGCGTCGAGCGCCTCGGCCGCCGCTACCGAGCCTGGATCCCCGCCTAGCCCCACGCCGCGAACCCAGGGTTCTCCACCTCGCATATGGCGCCGTCAGCCCGCAGAACGGCTGGCGCCCACCGAGAAGCGGCGGGGGACTCCGTCATCCAGATCGGCGAATGGATCCGTATTGAGTACAAAGCCGAGTCCTTCAGCGAGAACCGAGGAACCACCGTGCTCACCGCCCCAGCCCCCACCTCCGTCCAAACGCCTGTCGATGCTCCGGCCGTGCGGGCCGTCGACGCCCGAAAGGTCTTCGGCGAAGGTTCCACGGAGGTCGTGGCGCTCGACTCCGTCTCCGTCGATTTCGAGCGCGGGCAGTTCACGGCGGTGATGGGACCATCGGGATCTGGCAAGTCAACGCTGCTCTACGGACTGTCGGGTCTGACCCGTCTCGACGGTGGAGCCGCCTACCTCGGAGACACCGACATCTCCACGATGTCGGACAAGGAACTCGCAATTCTCCGCCGCACGGAGATGGGTTTCGTCTTCCAGTCGTTCCATCTCGTCGCCGCGCTCAGTGCACGCGAGAACATCACGCTGCCGCTCGACCTCGCCGGGGTCCCCGTCGATGAGGGATTCCTGTTCGACCTCACCAACGTGCTCGGGATCCAGGATCGCCTCTCCAGCCGGCCCAGTGAACTCTCGGGTGGGCAGCGACAGCGAGTCGCCGTCGCCCGTGCGCTGATCAGTCGGCCCCAAGTGGTGTTTGCCGACGAACCCACGGGAGCTCTCGACTCTCAGTCTGCTGCTGACCTCCTTGGCTACATGAGAGGCGCCGTCGACGACCTCAACCAGACGATCGTCATGGTGACCCACGATCCCGTTGCGGCGGCCCACACCGATCGTGCCGTCTACCTCCGCGACGGCGCCGTCTGGGGAACGCAGGACACCCCGACGGTTGATGATGTGCTCTCCGTGATCCGGGATCGCGCCTGACATGCTTCGCCGGAGCATCAAGATCGCTTGGTTCGAGCGGAGCCGCTACGCCCTGACGCTTGCCGCCATTACATTCGGGGTGGCGTTCGTCGTCGCCACACTCACGCTCACTGGCTCGCTCGAGGGCCGCGGTGACCTGGTCGCCGACGCCAACTCCGAAGTCGGCTCTCTCGTGCTCGGCGAGGAACTCGGAGTCGAGTTTGGTGGACCTGCCGACGGCGAGATCGTGTTTCGGGCACCTGTGCCAGCCGATGCCTTCGTCGCTCTCGATTCTGCTGGCATCGACTCGGCTCCTGTGCTCACGACGTACGGTCAGATTGTCGGCATCGACGGCAAGGCGGCCGGGCAAGACCTGGCCATCAACAACGTCGTCACGAACTGGATCCCCGGCTCTCTCAACCCCTACTCGGTGGCCGACGGTGTCGCTCCGACGTCGGCCGGTACGGCGGCGCTCGATCGGGCCAGCGCGGACGACGCCGGTGTTCAGGTCGGCGATACGGTCGAGATCGTGACCGCCGATGGCGTCGTTGAGCGGACGCTCGCCGGACTTGTGACCTACGGCGGCGCGGCCGGGCCGCCAGGACAGACCGTTGTGCTCGTTGACGCCGAAGATTCGATCTTGTCGTCAGCTTCGATCGATCGCATCCTGGTCGCCGACACTGTGACGGCGGTGGAATCGGTGCTGACCGGTGAACCGGTAGAAGTGGTGACCGCCGACGCATGGTTTGCCGTGGAGAAGGCCCGCATCGACTCCGACCTCAGCTTCTTCTCGGTCTTCCTCTCCATCTTCGCCGTCGTCTCGGTGGTGGTTGGTGCAGTCGTCGTCGCGAACACGTTCAGCGTCTCCGCTGCTCAACGGTCACGTGAGTTGGCTTTGCTGCGGCTTGTGGGCTCCACGCCGGGACAGCTGAGGCGCCAGCTGTTCGTCGAGGCACTCGTGCTCGGCAGCATCGGCACGATGCTTGGCGTCATGCTGAGTCGCTTGCTCGTGGGTGGTCTCGGTGCCGTCCTCGGCTTGCTCGGCGGCTCCACGTTCGAACGAACCGGAGACCCGGGGCTGACGCCGATCGTCGTCGGGCTGTTCGTCGGAATCGGCGTCACCGTTGTCTCTTCCTGGTGGCCCAACCGCCGCGCTTCGAAGGTGTCGCCGATCGAGGCGCTCACCGATGCGGACGTAGAACCCGCCTCGCCGCCACGGCGCAAGACCGTCATCGGAGCGGCCCTCTTCGTGGTCGGCATGGTGGTCACGACCATCGGTGCCGTGGCTCCGAGCATCCCCGCGTCCGGCCTCGGCTTGCTCTTCCTTCTCGTGAGCGCCTTCATGCTCGGCGCCTACCTGATGCGCTTCGCCGCGGTCCTGGCTTCGCCCGTCACGAAACGACTGGGCCCTCCCGGGATGATCGCCTCGCGCAATGCATCGCGCTATGCAACCCGAACCTCATCGTCCGCAGGTTCGCTGCTCATTGGGTTCGCATTGGTCGTGTTCTTCACCATCCAGGCGGCCACCGTCAGCGCATTCGTGGTAGGCAGCACAGCCGATGCGGTGCTTGCCGAGAACGTAGCCAAGCCTGTCGGAGCCATCATCCAGCCGTCGGTCCCGGCAGCGGCCGTTGATGAGCTCCGGCTGATCCCGGGTGTCGACGTTGCGGCTCCCGTGTATGCCGTTACGACTTCGGTCAACGATGCCATCACCCAGGTTGGCGCAGTAGGTGGAGGCGACATCGATGCTGTCTACGACGCTGCGGTGACCGAAGGAAGCTTCGACAATCTATCGCCCACGACCGTCGCAATCCAACGAGGATTCGCCGAGGAGACTGGCGTCGCGCTCGGCGATGTTGCGTCGGTTCGTACACCGCTGGGCCCGGTCGAGTTCGAGGTCGTCGCGGTCTACGACAATCTGCTCCCATGGTTCGAGGCGCCGAAGCTGCTCTTCACGACGGAGACGCTCATCGCGGGGGGAGTCCCGGATCTGGCGCAGTACGTGCTGATCTCGGGAGATGCGACGACTGACGAACTCGCTGCGGCGATCGCCGATGCTCCGACGATCGAGGTTGTGACGAAGGCGGAGTTTCTTGAATCGCTCGGAAACGTTTTCGCTGAGTTCCTGAACCTTGTCTACGCCTTGCTTGCTATCTCGGTCGTGATCGCCCTCGTCGGCATTGCTAACACGGTGACGCTGTCGATCAATGAGCGGCGCGGTGAGATTGCAACGGTCAAGGCCGTCGGCAGCACAGCACGGCAGGTGTTCACCGGCCTCGTCACCGAGTTCACGCTGGTGGCGGTTGTCGGTGTGCTGGCAGGAACGGCTCTGGCGATCGGTGGATCGATCGCCTTCTTCCGGGGCATCGGCGCTGGCATCGCCCTGCCGACGATCCCGGTTGTCGTGATCGCCGTCCTGATGCTCGCGGGAATTGCTGCCGGCTCGGCCGCCTCGTGGTGGCCGGCGGCCCGTGCGGCCCGCGGACCGCTGCTCGAGACCCTCCAACGCGAGACTGGCTAGCCGCGAACCCAGGGTTCTCCACCTTGCATATGACGCCGACAGCCCGCGGAATGGGGAGGCTGGTCGGCCCATCGCATTCTGTGGGCCCACGGCGTCATATACGATGCCGAGAACCCTGGGTTCGCAGCGCTAGAGGGGCTTGGCCATGCGGTGGACTTGGCCGTCGGGGAGGAGCGCCGGCCTTGGGGACGTTGCTACGATCGTCATTCCCATCCGTTCATAGAGGCATTAGGCGCTCTCGTTCTCGACCGCCACGACGAGCGTGAGCCGCTCACATCCGGCTCGGCGGGCCTCGTCCTCGACCTGGCCGAATAGCCTTGATCCGATGCCGAGGCCGCGCCGATCCGGGCCTACCGCGATGGCCTGGAGAGAGGAGTCACCATCGGCCACGGCATCGATGAACCGGAAGAGCGAGGCGGCGGCGGTCGACACGGCCGCCAACCTGACCGTGCGCTATCCGGCAGCTCGAAGCAACGGCGACTCGGATGACTGCTCGTGCTGCTGCGACGAGGAGGCGGACGTCATGCCGACGATCGCTCCACCGTTCTCCGCGAAGGTGACGCGATTGAATGACAGATCATGGCCTGGGGTCCGATACTCCTTGGCGACCACCTGCTCGAAGCTCTTGCCGAGCATGAAACGGAAGATCCCGTCCGCAGCGGTGTCGAGATAGCGGGCGAATCGGAGACCTTCGACGGTCGTCGGTTGTGCCGGTCGAAGTGAGACAGAGACGGCGACCATGCCGGAATCCTATCGACGGGCGGCTGACGCGTATCCTGTCCGTATGAACTGGCACGAAGGCCCACTCGCAGCCCTCGACCTCGAAGCCACCGGCGTCGATCCCTTGACCGCCCGCATCATCGAAGTGGGCCTCTTCTTGTTCGAGACGGATAGATCATCGTTGCCGCTCGTCGAATTGCTGATCGATCCGGCGGTGCCGATTCCCGAACGGGTCACCGCACTCACCGGGATCAGTCCGGCCGACATCGCCGCGAGGGGAACGGAGCCCCTCGATGCGCTGACCCGAACGAGGCTCGCGATTGGCGGCCTCGTCAACGAGGGAATCCCGATTGTCATCTATCACGCGACCTACGACTGGCCGCTCCTCGAGGCGGAGTTGGCGCGCCACGGGCTCGGGCCGCTTCCGTCCGTTCCGCCTGCGATCCTCATCGATCCGCTTGTCCTCGACCGCCACGTGGATCGCTACCGCAAGGGGAAGCGAACGCTCGGTGATGTCGCCTCGCACTACGGAGTACGTCTCGACGGCGCGCACCGGGCGGCCGGCGACTGCGCCGCGACGGTGGAGGTCGCCAGGAAGATTGGGGAGCAACACCCGACACTGCACGTCGGCGGGTCTGAACTCGTGGACCTCCAGGTGAAGGCCCACAACACCTGGCGAGATTCGTTCAATGCCTATCTCACGAAGGTTGGGGCTTCCCGGCCACTCGTGACCGAAGAGTGGCCAAGCGGGTGACGCTCCGGCCAGCGGCGTGATCGCTCAGGACATCGACGCCGTGATAGCGACCGACCACTCCGCCAGCATCTCGCCAAACGCAGGCTCTGAATACGCGTCGAGGAGAGATGGGTCGCTGCCAAGCAAGCTCATGTCGTACGACACCTTCACCGCGGACCGACCGGCGGTCGCGTCGACACACCAGACGCGAACGATCCCGGCGTGGTGGCCCGGTGTGACGCGGCCATAGACCGCGGCTCCAGCCGTGCGGTCGATCTGGATGATGGTCCAGATCGTGTCCACGCCACTGACGGTTGTTGTGAACACCGTCCCGGTGATCTCACTCGCATCGCCTGCCGCATAGGTGGGGTCCCATCCTGGAACCCATGATCGCTCGCCCTCCGGAGTGAAGAGGTTGATGGCTGCCGAGGCCGGAAGTGCGACCTCGAAGCGGCCGGATGACTGTTGTCGCACGGTCTGCCCCCATTGTGCTCGGTTGATTCGCGAGTGAACGCACCAACGGCACCATGATGCCAGAGCGCGCTGCCGCGGCGTCGGCACTGCTCCGGCTCTCCGGGTCCAGAGCGTCCCTTGTGCGGTGTCAGCTCACGATCCCGGATGGCTCGATCTCAAGGTAGAGGTCGAACCGTGTTCGGTCGGGCCGCGAGGGTTCGAGGGGTTCCTCAAACCACCGGTATGAGGGATGGATGCGGAGATTCTGCCGCTCGACCATCACCTGGAGGCGCCGCCAGCCTTCCGTAATCCACGACCCAGACGGATCATCCGTGAATGATCCCTCAATGGCGGTCACGACGAATGCTCCCTGCCGTTCCGTAAGCGTTGCCACGTCCGGTTCTGGCGGGGTGAATCCGTCGGGGACGATCACGATCAGCCGGTAGCCCTCGTTGTCGGGGTCATGGGACCGTTCACCGAGACGGTCGATGTTGTACCCGAAAGAACGGGACGACGCCGCGATCTCCGGATGCTTGTCGAGCCACGCCGTCATCGAGCGGAAGGCAGCCTGCTCGGGTTCCGGCCGGAACCCATCGAAGGCGACGGCCCTCATCTCCGGGAGCGTTGTCGTCACTACACCCATGGTCACTTCTCCTGTCACGTCGAGTCGGTCCGTGCGTGCTGCGGTCAGCCCACCCATTCGGAAGCGGCGGGGCGCCTCGCCGTACTCCTTCTTGAACGCTCTGGTGAACGACTCGTGGCTGCCGTAGCCCGTGGCCAGAGCGATCGCGAGAACCGAATCCTCGGACATCACGAGAGCGTCCAGCGCCGTTGACAGACGGCGTCGCCGGACGTACTCGCCGAAGCGGTAGCCGGTGAGCGCCGTGAAGTAGCAGTGGAAGCTCCGGAGCGACATACCGGCGGCAGCGGCCGCTCCGTCTGCGGTGACGTCGCCGCTGAGGTCGGCCTCGGCGAAGTCGACGGCGATCTGGATCTGCTCGTAGATCGTCAGCACATGCTCAAGTGTATGGAACCCCAGCATGAGATTCTTGATCGCGACTGCAGAACTGGCGCCGACCCAACGGCGCTCTCTGCCGATACGCGACTGCTGCAGCGCGCGTAGGTTGTCGCGCATGCGTTTCGGAGCTTTCACCCCACAGGGCTGGCGCCACGACCTCGTCGGCGTGCCGGTCGATCAACAATGGCCGACAATCCTCTCCACCGCGAAGGTGATCGAGGATCTTGGTTTCGAGTCGGTCTGGGTCTACGACCACCTTCACCCGGTGCCGGAGCCAACCCAGGAACCGGTCTACGAGGCATGGACGCTGATGGCGGCGCTTGCGGCCACGACCGACACCGTTCGCCTCGGCCAGATGTGTACGTGTAACTCGTATCGCCCGCCGTCCTACCTCGCGAAGGTCGCCGCGTCGATCGATGCGATCTCCGGCGGCCGTCTCGAGATGGGGATCGGCGCCGGCTGGTACGAACACGAGTACGACGGTTATGGCTACGAGTTCCCGAGAGCCTCAGTGCGGATCGGCATGCTGCGCGAAGGCGTCGAGATCATGCGGAGGATGTGGATGGAGGACATTGTCGACTACGACGGAACCTACTACACGCTCAAGGGCGCCCTCTGCCAGCCCAAACCGATTCAGAATCCCATGATTCCAGTGTGGATCGCCGGCGGCGGGCCGAAGCTGACGTTGAACATTGCCGCTCGCTACGCCGACTACACGAACTTCGGATACACCCTGGACGAATTCAAGGAGAAGAGCGGGATCCTTGCCGGACACTGCAGGGAGGTCGGGCGTGATCTGGATGAGATCGTGCGCACCACGAACCTCAACATCGTCATCGGAGAGAACGAAGCCGAGGTTGCCGAACGTTCGGCGGCTGTGAAGGCTCACTTCGCTCCGATCATCGGGGTGGAAAAGGTCGACAAGATGTTCGACAACAACTACGTCAACGGCGGGGGGATCGCCGGTACCCCGGAGCAGATCGTCGAGCACCTCCACGAGTGGAAGGCCGCCGGGCTGGGCTACGCCATCGTGTACTTCCAGGAGGCAGGAACCGACAGGCAGGGGCTCGAATTGTTCGCCGAACAGGTGATGCCCCACCTCGTCTGATAGGGCGAGATCCCCGCGGCACGAGAGGCATCTGAGCAACCATGCGAACCCTTGGCAACATCCTGTGGCTCATCCTCGGCGGGCTGCCGATGGCGATCGCCTACGCCGTGGCGGGTCTCGTGATGTTCATTCTGATCATCACGATCCCGTTCGGGATCCAGGCGTTCAAGATGGCCAGCTTCGCCCTCTGGCCGTTCGGCCGGGTCATGGTTGAGATCCCCGGTAGGGGCGGGTGTCTCAACACGATCGGGAACGTCATCTGGATCATCCTTGCCGGATTCTGGTTGGCGATTGGACATCTGCTGTCGGCGTTCCTGTTGGCGATCACGATCATCGGGATTCCGTTCGCCGTTGCCAACGTCAAACTCGCCGGGGCGGCACTGGTTCCATTCGGCCGGACCATCATGTCGGCGGAGGCAGCGCAGGCGCAGAGCTATCCCGTCGTCGTTGGTGTCCAACCGCTGGGTTAGATATCGACCGGAGCGTTCTTCCATCGCCGAACCCTCTGCTCCGGCGCTCAACCTCGCGCCTACCGCTCGATTTCGTCACTCAGGTGCCGGCTGAAGCGCCGGCAGTACTCCAGGTCCTCGATTCGAAGGTTCGGACCCGGAGTGGATGCGAGAGCAATGGATTCGTGATAACGATCGAGTACCTCGGTTGGTTCGATGGAGTTGAAGTCGTGTGGACCCCGGACACCCAGTTCGTGCAGGAAACGAGCGAATGCCGGCCCAACACCGTTGATCCGCACCAGGTTGCTGAGGTCGACGGCGAGGGCTAGTCGGTCACCGTCGATACCGTGGTCGGTGGCAAGGGCTTCGCGTTCGGACCGAGAACTCCCTCGTTCATAGAGGGACCGTGTCGACGTGATCCCGGCATCCATGAGACGCCCGAGTTCCGGGTCGGTGAGGACGTCCAGGTGTGAGAGCGGGATAGGTTTGGACACGTAGGCGTTGACTTCGCGGTTCAGCACGGTCACGTACTTCTCGTCGACGCCGAGACCGGCGGCCAGATCCGCGTAGTGACGCTTGTCGCTCAGCAGGCGTCGCAGGTCCTCGAGATTCTCGACGCTCATTCTGCGGAGCCCCGGCACGACTGCGGAGATCCCGTCCGCGAGCAGCCTGCGGCTCGGCAGGAGGTCGATTGTGAGGATCGTCTCCTCGAAGGTTTCGAGGGGGATCGTCGCGAGGTCAACCGAATACATCGTCGTTCACTCTGCCGACTCTCATGACCGTTCCATGGTACGCCGGAGAGTCCTGCCCGATTCAATTCACCGGCACGCGAGCGAGGGCCGCGCCCGGGGTGCGCATCTTCAACAGGGGCACACCGATTCCGTACGTGACGAACCGGCCAACCGGTTCGATCCGGATCGCGCACATCTCGCCCATCGTCTCGTCGATGCCGCGCATGAGGTCCTTCCTCAGGGTCGGTTCCACATCATCCATCGGGAGAATTGTCGCCAGCCCTGCGAACGTGATCACCGCAGGCGGTGCCTGGCGGATCCGGATTGGAAGGCGCTGCACCGTCACCGTCACCGATACGTTCGGATTCCCCCGGATGTGACGGACCTTCCAGGTGCTCGGACCGGTGACGACGTTGATTCGGCGATCTTGCGCGACATACATGACGCCCGCCGCACGCGGCTCGCCCGACGGGTTGACGAAGCCGAGCACGGCGAACGGCCACTTCTCGATCTCGTTCCAGACTTCGGCGGCAGTGGTGGGAAGCGGCATGTGACCTCCGATCGTGGTCAGGTGATCGTCCCCCGGCTTGGTGAACGCGGCCAGGGGAGAACCTCACTTCCCCTTCTGGGTTGCGGTGGAGGTCGCGACGGTATCGTGACAGGATGGCGCGATACACCCACGGTCACCACGACAGCGTCCTGCGATCCCACCGCTGGAGGACCGTCGAAAACTCGGCGGCGTACGTTGCCGGCCGACTTGGGCCCGGGCTGTCGGTTCTCGACGTGGGGTGCGGACCCGGGACACTCACTGTCGACCTTGCCCGGCGCGTTGCCCCTGGTCTCGTGGTCGGTATTGACAGTGCCGAAGAGATCATCGGGCAGGCGCGGGCCGCTGCTCCGGATGACGTGCCGAACCTCGTGTTCGCGGTCGGCGACGCCTACAACCTCGACTTCGACGACGACACGTTCGACATCGTTCATGCCCATCAGGTCCTCCAGCACCTCAACGATCCGGTCGCAGCCCTTCGGGAGATGCACCGCGCGTGCCGACCCGAAGGGATCGTCGCCGTGCGCGACGCCGACTATGGGGCGATGACCTGGTACCCAATCAGTGACCGACTCGACCGATGGCTCTCCCTCTACCGGTCGATTGCCGTCGCGGACGGTGGCCAACCCGACGCTGGCCGGTACCTGCTCCAGTGGGTACACGAAGCTGATTTCTCCGCGGTCGAGGCGTCTGCAAGCGCATGGTCTTTCGCCACCCCCGAGGAACGGGATTGGTGGGGTGGGCTCTGGGCCGACCGCATCCGGCAGTCATCGTTCGCCGATCATGCGATCGAGACCGGTCTGGCGACACCGGCGGACCTCGAGGACCTCGCTGCAGGTTGGCTCGCTTGGGCCGCCGATCCCGACGGCTGGTTCACGGTGCCCCATGATGAAGTGGTAGCGGCGGTCGACTAGGAGATTGGCGACTGGCCCCATCGTCGTCATCCAGACTCCCAGAACCCTCTCCGCTGCGCTCCGGCCATCCGGCCGTTGTTCGCGCCTCCTCCACTCCGTGGGAGAGGAGAAGACTCGGCTGCTCGGCTCCGCACAACCGCAGTACCGTGTCTGGCTCACACACACGGAGGTCCTCACCATGCAGGTCAACCATGATCCGACGGCTGGGTTCAACGGGCTGATCGGGATCGAGTACGACGAGGCAACTCCGCAGCGCGTCGTGTTGGGCCTCGAGGTCGATGAGTGCCACCACCAGCCGTACGGCCTCGTGCATGGCGGTACCTACTGCGCGTTGGTCGAGACCGCAGCATCCTATGGTGCGGCCCTCGCCGCCATGGAGAAGGGCATGGTTGGGGCCGTCGGTGTCTCCAACTCGACCGACTTCTACCGGTCGCACCGCACCGGCAGGATCCTCGCCACGGCGATACCCGTCCACCAAGGTCGGACCCAGCAGGTCTGGCAGGTCGATGTGACTCGGGCTGAGGACGATGTCCTCCTGGCACGCGGTCAGGTCCGGCTCCAGAACATCGCCGATCCGAACGTCATCGGGGACTCGGGGGAGTAGCGCAGGGCAGCCACCTCAGCCTCCGTTCGCGAGCGGGCGAGCGGGCGAGTCGTTAATGTCCTGTGCACCGGGGACGATCGTGTTCTCGCGTCAGTAGCCACAAATGCGGAGGTTCGGCAATGACGACAGAGACCGGGGATACGGCGACAGCGACGGGTTTCGGGAGTGTGGGCTTGCCTCGCAAGATCTCAGCCGGGTTGGTGATTCTGGTCGGCATCGTCTTCATCGTGGTGACGCTGATCAACAACCTGTTTGCGGTGGGACCCGCGTTCGAGGAGATGATCACCGACTTCCGACCACTCCTGTCCGAAGAATCGCTCGCTACGGCCAGCGCCGACATTGCGGTTCTCGAAGCTGCAGGGGAGGAATTCCAGACGGCGGTCGCACCGGGAATGGCTGAAGCGCTGGGGATGTCGCCGGAGGAGTTCGGCGGAATGGTCCAACAGCAGTATCCGGCCGTCGCTCAGGGGATGCAGGCGCTGCCTGAGATCACCGAGACGTTCAATGGTTTGATTCAGACGCTGGACAGCCAACGGACCCTGTTCGAGTCGGCGGATGCGATTCCGTCGAACGACTTGCCGGCGACCACGGTGCCGTGGATTCTCACGATCTCGGGTCTGCTCGCGATTGTCGTCGGTGTTCTGCTGTTCATGCCGGGTCGTGCCTGGGCCATCGTGGCAGCCGTGCTCGGTGCGGTTCTCGTGATCAGCACCTTCGCGCTGAACCTGCCGCAGAAGGCGGCCGACGCGGATCAGCTGAACGAGAACCTCACGCCGATCTACACGCAGGAGTTGATCGACGGGGCAAATGGGTCGCTCGCAGTGGTCGGGGCGATGGGCGAAGAGATGCAGACGAGGATGCTGCCCGATCTCGCCGCCCAACTCGGTATGTCACCCGATGAGCTGAACCAGTTCCTCGGGGCGAACTTCCCGGCGACCGCAGCGGCGATGCAGAGCATGCCCGAGTCACTGCCACGGTTCGAGGCATTCGTCGGTGTCTTTGCGGTGAACCTCGACAACTACGAGACGATTCAGCCGGTGGCGTTCACGCCCATCATCTGGGTGATGGTGATCGGCGGCCTGCTGATCCTCGTGGCAGGCGGATACTGCATCATCGCCAAGCAGTAGCGAGACAACCGACAGAGGGCCCGCTCCAGCGATGACCGAGAGGTTGGCGTCGGGGCGGGCCCCTACGCGTCGAGCTTCCGTTCCGCCATCCCGTTGAGGATCTCGAGGACCACGCGGTTGGCGAGGAACGCAGTGATCTGGCCCGGTCCGTCGTATGGCGGGGAGACTTCGACGACGTCCGCACCCAGGATCGGCACGTCGCGCGCAAGGCGGCGAACCGTATCGAGGAGTTGGCGCGACGTGATGCCTCCCGGTTCCGGCGTTCCCGTGCCGGGAGCCATGCCTGGATCGACGACGTCGATATCAACCGAGATGAAGATCCCCTTCGTGTCTGCGGACGAGCACGAATCCACAGCGTCGTCGACCACGGGGCCGAGACCTCGCTCGGTGATCTCGCTCATGAGGTAGGTCTCCATGCGCTGGTCGGCCATCCACGCAACCGTCCTCCGGTCCGGCCAGTAGCCCCGCAGCCCGATCTGTACGAACCGATGACCCGGCACGGATCCCGATTCGACAAGGCGGCGCATCGGTGTCCCGTGCCCGTGCAACTGACCGGCGTTGGTCTCTGCTGTATCGGCATGGGCATCGAAGTGGACGAGGCCGAACGACCCGTCGCCGTGGACGCGTGCCAGGCCCGTCCCGTTGCCGTAGGTGACGGAGTGGTCGCCCCCGAGCACAATCGGGATTGCTCCGGCGGCTGCAATTCGCTCGACCGAATCGGCGAGCGTCTCGAGACCGAGTTCGAGATAGCCGGGAGCGACCTCGATGTCTCCGGCATCCACAACCGCGAGTTGCTCGAAGGGGTCGATCCCGGTCGGGAGGTGTGGCCGATGCATGTCGGCGCCGAGATAGTCTGCCTCACGGATGGCCTTCGGTCCGAACCGGGCGCCGCCACGGTAGGTCGCGCCCCAATCGATCGGCGCTCCGAGGATGACAACGTCCGGTTTCGCTGTCGCGAGGTTCTCGATCGCGACGGTCGGAACGCCGCAGAAGCTTGGGAAGCTGGCAAATCGGTAGACGTCTGACATCGCGATACCTCGATCGTTCTGGACATGATCGCGCCGACGCTGTCGGTCGATCCCGCTGTACCCCGGATCCTACGAGGACCGTGCCCCGGAACCTAGGGCGCGGTCGAATCGGTAGCTTCCCGATCGGCCCGGTTGTCGCTTCGTGAGGCCAGGAACGCCCCTGCGATCACCATCGCCACACCGGCGACCGCGATGGGGGCCACGTCGTCTCCGCGGAACACGATGCCGAGGACGAGAGCGACGACCGGTATGAGATAGGTGATCACCGAGGCCCGGGTCGAGCCCACCCGGCCGACAAGACTCCCCATGATCACGAACGCGATGCCTGTGCCGAGCACGCCGGCGACGGCAACGGCGACGAACGGACCCCACTCGAACGTGCTGCCCGCCGTTCCGTAGAGTCCAAACGGCGCGGTCCAGATCGTCGCCAGACCGAGCATGCGTGCCATCAACGGAATCGATCCGTACGCCTGCTGGATCGGGGCAGCGATGTTCACCGCCAGTCCGTAGCAAGCGGTGGCCAGAACCACCAGCGCCACTCCGAGTGCCTCGGTGCCACCCTCACCAATCGACGGAGTACTGATCGCGATCACTCCCGCGAAGCCGATGATGAGCCCAATCACGGTCACTCCCCGCGGGAGGCGGCGCAGCATCATCGCGGCGATGACGGCAGCGAAGATCGGCATGGCGCCATTGAGCATGCCGGCGATCGCCGAGTTGATGTACTGCTGGGCAATCGGGAAGAGCGTGAACGGGATTGCCACCCACACCACCGACAGCACGACGAGCCGAGGCCAGTCGGCACGCGCGACGTGTGTGGTCCGCGCAGCGGGAACAAGCCAAAGAGCTGCTGCCCCGAGGCCGACCCTGAGCAGTGTGATCAATCCCGGCTCGAACGCCTCCAGGCCGATCGCCATCAGGAGGAACGACGATCCCCAGATGAGCGAGATGGAGATGAACAGCGTCCAGTCCATGGCGGAGAAGGCGTCGCGGTTCACTCCCTCGGACGTTGAGAGAACACTGCGCGTCTGTGGTGAGGATGCCATCGGTCGAAGAACCTCTTCCGGGACAGAATCGTTGCAGATTGGGGGGAGTACCGACCGGCACGATACGCTTCGGTCATGGCAGATCGATTCCCGGACACCGAAGGCACAAGCCTTTCGCTTGTGGACCACCACCTTCCCTCGACCCTGGGCGGGGTCGCGAACCTGCTCCTCATTGCCTTCCGGCAGTGGCAGCAGCGCGATGTTGATACCTGGGTGCCGACGGCGCGAGCATTGGCAGACGAGTATCCAGGGTTCCGCGTCTATGAGTTGCCGGTGATCTCGAAGCTGTACCGTCCGGTTGCCGGATTCATAGACGGCGGCATGCGGTCTGGCATTCCGGATCCGGAAGTTCGGGACATGACGATCACGATCTATCTCGATCGGAAGCGGTTCATGCGGAACCTGAGTATCGAATCGGCCGGTGCGATCGTCCCGATGCTCGTCAAGCATGATGGTCGGATTCTGTGGCGAACGACCGGATCCATGACCGATGACGGGGCTCGGACCCTGAGACAAGCTGTCTCGGCTGCGCTGTGATGCGTGGGGCATTCCGCCTGTCGGCGGAAATGGCACGGTTGCCGGCACCGCACCACGGTGTAACGGCCGTTTGACCCTGGCAGCGACGTCCAGATTGGCCATGATGGGTATTCTGGAGACAAGTCCCGAGACAAGGGGAATACGTCATGAGTCCGGGACGGATTATTGCTGTTGTTGTCGGCGTGCTCGTCGGCCTGTTCGCGCTTGCGATTCTCGCCGGAGGGCTGTTCCTCACGATCGGCTCCGCACTCACGGCCGAGGACGATGGCTATTTCGACACCGCTCCGCGCCGGTTCGGGACCGAGACGGTTGCCATAGCGACCGAGGAGGCTGAGCTCGCTGCCGACCCTGCACCACCCGATAGGCTGTGGGACTTCATCGATCTCTCCGTCCGCTTCCGAGTTGAGGGGCTTGGAGACGACGTGTTCCTTGGTGTCGCGAGTGAGAGCGATGTCAACGCCTACCTGAGTTCGGCCGCGTACGAGCAGGTTCGTGAGATCCGCCCGGGCGAGTCGGTCCGGTACCGCACGTTCTCCGGCGGCGATTCGATCGATCCGCCGGTAGACCAGAACTTCTGGGTCGCTGCGACCTCGGGAGCCGGAGCCCAGGAACTGGTGTGGGACATCACCGGCGGTACGTGGGTTGTCGTTCTGATGAACTCGGACGGCTCACCCGGCGTCTATGCCGATGTGTCGGTTGGGGCGAAGTCGGGAATCGTGCTTCCTATTGGCATCGGGATGCTGGCTTTCGGCTTACTCCTCTTCATTGTCGCCGTCGCGATCATTCTGCTCGCCGCACTGGTCGGACGGGGTGCTGATACACCGGCGCTGGCAACCGACCTCGCGCCGTCCGTGGAACCGGTCCGCCTCGAGGCGTCGATCGATGAGCCGCTTTCGCAATGGATGTGGCTCGTGAAGTGGTTCCTCGCGATCCCGCACTTCTTCGTACTCGCGTTCCTCTGGCTCGCCTTCTTCGTGCTGACGTTCATCGCGTGGTGGGCGATCCTGTTCACAGGTCGGTATCCGCAAGGGCTGTTCACCTTCAACGTCGGGGTCATGCGCTGGACGTGGCGGGTGATGTACTACGCCGGTACCGGCGGTCTCGGAACCGACCGCTACCCGCCGTTCACGTTCGAGCCGGTGCACGACTACCCGGCGACCCTCGACGTTGCGTATCCGGAACGACTGTCGCGGGGTCTGATCTTCGTCAAGTGGCTGCTCGCTATTCCGCACTACATCGTGGTCGGGTTGTTCATGAGTGGCGTGGTCATGTGGGGTACGAGCAGTGGATGGGGAGCACCTGTCTGGACGGGAGGGTTGATTGGAATCCTCGTGCTCGTCGCCGCCGTTGTCCTGCTGTTCACCGGCCGCTACCCGCAGCCGCTCTTCGATCTCATCATCGGCCTGAACCGCTGGGCCACGCGGGTCGCTGCCTACGTCAGCCTGATGACCGACCAGTACCCGCCGTTCCGCCTCGATCAGGGCGGAAGTGAGCCGGAACCCGCCGATGAGCCGATGAACCCCTGATGACCGCCGGTGCCGCCGCCGCTCGATGGCGGTACCGGTATCGTCTCTGCCGATGACGAACGATCCCCGCCCCTTGAAGGCGCTGATCCTGGGTAGCGTTGCGTGGAACACCATGGTGTACGTCGATGCCTTTCCTGACCCACAGCCACAGACGCTCTTCGCCCGTGGGTCGAACGAGACGGTCGGGTCCAGCGGCGCCGGCAAGGCCATGAACCTCAGGAGTCTCGGCGCCGACGCGACCTTGTGGGCGTTGGTTGGGGATGATGATGCGGGACATCGGGTTCGCCGGGCGATGGAACGCCGGGGCGTCGCGTTCATCGGCGTGACCGATCCGGAGGGCACGAGCCGCCACATCAACCTGATCGACGATGCCGGCGAGCGCATCTCGATCCTCGCAAGGACCGGCAGCGATCGACACCCCGTCGACGTGGAATCCGTTTTCGAGGCCGCCGCCACAGCCGATCTGGCGTCGGTGACGATCACGAACCACTGCCGGCCGTTCCTACCGATGCTTCGCGACTCAGGGATGCCGATTTGGGTGGACCTCCAGGACTACGACGGCATCAACCCTCACCACGATGAGTTCATCGAAGCCGCCGACCATTTCCTCATGAGTTCGGTTGCGATGCCCGACTGGCGTGAGTTCCCTGAGCGGTGCGTCATCTCGGGCGCGAGGGTGGCCATCTGCACCCACGGAGTAGACGGTGCCAGCGGGCTCACGGCTGCGGATGGTTGGGTCGACATACCCGCCGTTCCGGTGTCGAACGTCGT
>CAWAUO010000006.1:0-494364 GCA_963785245.1 uncultured Actinomycetota bacterium
TGGCGCTTCGGTTGTTGTGCTCGTCGAGGTCGCAGCCGGCTCCGCCGGCTCCGCTGGCGCCGCGGTGCTGGTCGTCGCAGCAGGCTTCGAGTCTGCGATCTGGCCCTCAACGGACTCGCTTGCTGCGCACCCGGAAGCGATGAGCGCAAGAGCGAGGATGGCGATAGTGGCGGTCTTCTTCACGCGCGAACTCCCCTGTTATAGAACCGACAGATTCATCATCGGCAGGTCGGTCCCGAATGTTGAGGCGACTGTGCCGATTGCCGGCACTGGCAATCGGAACGCGCCGCAGTGACCACAGGTAGCCCCGCTCTCTGCGCCGCCTGGCACCCCCGGCACGACTCGAACGTGCAACCTGCGGATTAGAAGTCCGTCGAGGGCATGGCCGGAGATCCAAGTATGCAGCCGAAACCCTTGCAGCTACTGGGTATGTCTGTTCGATGCGCATTAATGAAATGTGCCCCAGGATGGTCTGCACTTGTCCCAGGCTCGGCCCAGGAGTCCGGCGTCAGTCGCTCTCAGTAGACCGCATCCTCAACGCAGCGATGTGCGCATCAACAAACACGGAGAACACCTCGGTCTCGAACCGTTCCCAGTGTTTGAGCATCTGCATCCATCGCACACTCGGATAGAGGTCCGCGGGTTCGCGTTCATCTATCTCGCCGATGCTTCGCCGCAGATCGTCAGCAGCGTCGACCATTCCCGTATCGATGAGTCGCTGGAGGTTGAACTCGACATGCTTCGTCGGGTACAACATCACCATGGTGTGGCTGCCATCGACTGAAGCGATCTTTCGCCCGTACCTGGTCGCCTCGACCGTTGTTCGAGGGTCGGCCTCGGCCAGCGCCAACAGTCGGGGAGTTACCTCCCGGACCTCGCCGGGAGCTTCGGCCAGCAGGTCGTCGTAGGTGACTGCTCGACCGTGCTTCTGTTTCGCTCGTCCGGTCAGTCCGATCACCCTCGGCACCAGCGTCTGCGAGCCTTCGCCGACATACTGCTTGATCTCGACGGCGAGGACATCGGTGTCGACCATCCGTTCGTTGAGGTACTCGATGATGGTCTGTAGCTCGGTTGGGATCACGTCGGCAACGAACACCAGCCGCACGCGACCGGCTTCCAGGTTCCTCGCAACCTTGTCCCAGAACTCTTCCGGCTCTGCATCGCCGCCGAGCAACTCGTTGAGGACAGCGTCAGGACCGCCATCCTCGCCGGAGTGGGTCGCCTCGAACGCATCCCGAAGGTGCTCGATCGGCCAGTACTGCAAGCCGTTCGCTGCGTAGTCGAGCATCTGACCGACGACCTCGCGGCGGAGGCGAGTATCGCTGCTCCTCTTCACCTCAACGAGAGCTGGGATGCCGTCCTGGTCCACGAAGAGATGGTCGAGACTCCACCGGCCGTGGCCTTCCTCTCGATCCGGGACTCCGATCTCACGGGAGATAAGAACCCAACGCCGTGGAGCACCAGGGTCCATCTGGCCGCCAGCGAGCAGACCAGGGAAGTCGGCGATCAACCGCTGGAGGAGGTCCTCCGACTCGTACTTGGACTCTTCGAGGCGAACCAGAGAGTTGCCTTCGACCCGGAATATCGCATCCTGTTTCATGCAACCAGGCTACCTCCACAAGCCGGTCGCCCCCACACTGGCAACCGGCCAGAAGGCTCGATGCGCCGTCACAGCCCAACACCTAGCTGCGAGCAAGGAACCCTCTCGTCGCCTCGACCCCAGTCTCCGTGTACCCCTCCGGCCACCCGTCCCTCTCAGCCACCTCTATCTGCGGCATCCACACCCCCGCTGGTGGTCGGCACCGCTCCCTGTTGCGTAGGAGCTGGTCTCGGATCTGCTGGATGCGCGCCTGTGACCGCTGGAGCCGAAGGGCGGCCTCGCGTCCGGTGATCGGGTCCCGGCCGTTCAGACCGGTACGGGCCAGCAGCACTTCGAGGCGACCGCCGTGTTGGCCGGAGATGGCCTCCACATACCGTCCGACGGCCTCGCTCAAGGACAGGGCAGCCTGGGCATCCACAGCCAACCTGAGTGCCTCCAGGTTGCCCCACAGGAACCGCTGATCCTCCACGCTTCCACCGGTGGCGATTTCGCACACGGTGGCATCCACCTTCGGCAGGAACTCGGCGAACCTCGGGTCACGGTGCCAGATGTGCCGTGACCACGGTTCGTTGGCGACAGCGGCCATGTCGGCCCGTAGCTGCCCGAGTTGCGATGCGTGCTCGTGGTGGAGGCGTATCGCAGCGTTGCCGGTGTCCCGAATATCGGCGACCGTCTTCGGACCGGCGTTCCACCACGACAGAACCTCGGCTTCGGTGAGAGTGTCGAACAGGGACGGGTCGTCGAAGTATCCGTGACGAGTGAGGACGGTGACGGTGCGGGTGCGGAATGGAATGTCGGCTGGGTTGAGGCCAGTGGGCCACCGTTCGTCGAGGATCGGTGTTCCGTCCACGCATACAGCCTCTATGTTGGAGATACGTTGCAAGTTGCAACGTATCCCACCGGTCAAGGCACGACAACCGCTTCTCTTGCGTGACCAGGGCCGTTCGTGCTGAGATGTGCCGATGACACAGCCAGCTCCCCTCGACCGTCTCCTCGTCGTCGCCGAACCCTGGGCATCGCTGCTCGTCGACGGCGACAAGACATGGGAGCTACACACAACGTCGACCAAGGTCCGTGCTCCGATCGGTATCGCAGCGAAAGGCACCGGGACGATCATCGGGAAGGTCGAGCAGAGGCCAACAGATTCAGGACTTGGTTCCTGTCACACAGGAACTGCATGCTGTCCGGTATGAGCGGAATACCGTGACCGACGAGTTGAGACTCTGCAGTGCCACGATCGAGGGTGAGCCGTGTGGCAAACCCCAGAAGGCGTTGGGTTTGTGTGAGGGCCACTACACCCGAACCCGGCGAGGGCAAGACATGGATGCCGCATGGGGCACCCGCCCGAAGAAGCCTGGTGAGGAGTGCAGCGTGGAGGGTTGCGGGTTCGTCGGTCGGCTGAAAAGAGGACTGTGCGGAATGCACTATGCCCGTCTTCGCCGTCTAGGCGATCCAGGCGATGCCGAGACCATGTACAGACGTGGCGTCGAGGTCTGCGAGGTTGCTGACTGCCAAGATTCTGTGCTCGCCCACGGCTTGTGTCCGAAGCACTACAGCCGTCATCGCAGAACTGGGACAACCGACACTCGCACCTTCGGCATGGAGTACCCCTCGGACGTGGTTTTGTGTCAGGTCTCGTCGTGTGATCGTCCGGCCATCGTAAGAGGATGGTGTAGGGGGCACTACAACCGCTACCGAGCGAAGGGTGATGCGGGTAGGGATCAGATACGTGAGTGGGGCCGACCGGAATGCATCGTGCCAGGGTGTGAGGCAAGCCCATTCAGCCGTGGACTCTGCGCACACCACTACAGCCACGAACCCGACCAGATGCTACGTGCTGCTGAGAAGTCGAATCGAAGACGGGCACTGAAGTACGCAACAGCCACCGCATGGCCGATACCTCCCGAATCCATCCAGGCTCGGATCGATTTCTACGGTGGGCGATGCTATCTGTGCGGTGCCGATGACGTTCCGCTTGAAATGGATCACGTGATCCCGCTTGCGGAGGGCGGTCGGCACGTGGCGGCAAACCTGCGACCGGCGTGTGCCCAGTGCAACAGGGCGAAGGCTGCCCTATGGCCTTTCGACACGTCGACTACCCATCTTCGTCTCGACCCGGCGCGACTTCCATAGCCTCCGCGACTGCCCCTAGACGAGTGGCGGTTGGGCGTTGATCGCTCGACCTACCTGTGAAATGGGTTCACCCGGCCGGTTCGTCGACGCCGCTGAGGCGGTGGTTCGCGCACAGAATGCGTACCCGAAGATGGGCCTCGACGCCGACGACCCGTGGTTCGCTGACACGCTTGCAGCGATCGGGAGGGGCGAGGTGGATACGCACGAGCATCCGGTAGCCTCACCGGAGTGAGTGGGACGGTGGCATCCGCATTCGCCGCCAACGTCTTCCACCAGACCAGCCGATCGAACGAAGTTGAACTCTCGCAGGTTCTCCGGTCAGATGAAATCGTCGGGGAAGCCTCGGGGGAGACTCTCCAGCACGTCACGAACCCAGACCTCCGGCACGCCAGTATCAGCGAAGCGGCGATTCTCGTATCCGACTGGGTGAGCTGAGGGCAACCAGTAGAGCAACCTGGCGCTGCCGTCAACCACCGAGATGTGGTGGTGGTGCGGCCCTAGCCCATGGTCGTGTACGAGATCGAGGGGCGAGTAGGCGTCGTGATCGTGAGCCGCTAACGGTTGGCCATCCCAGAGGTGCGCCCACTTCGGCTGATTCGCGAATCTCAAGTCCAGGGCGTAGTTCCCGCGGGTACGGTCGCGCCTGGCAACGTGTTCGTGATCGAAGACGGAGTGATCGTCATCCATCTCAGCACCATACCGTCAGCAGCCGCCGCGGCGAGAACACGACTCCACCCGATCATGCCCCTCCGGGTCTGTCACGCCACCGGATCTGCCTCTGATAAGAAGGACGGACGCGGGGACTCGCTGAAGACCCGCCAAGTCGTCGTGGACCACCAGCGTTCCGTGGTCGAAGACTGCCAAAGCGTGGTTCGAGCGGCGGCCTAGCGGGTGGACCTAGGACAGATCGACCTAGGTGTCGTCGCCGTAGTTCTGTGTCGGTCCGATCTTCTTGTGGAGATCGGCATCGTGCGGAGGGCTGCGATATCCCTTGCCGCTTCGCTGGTCGCCGCCGGAGTAGTTTGGCTTCCGAGGGTTCCGAGCGGTGCGCCTGGTCTTCGCCTTGTGACCGGTGGTACTCGTCTGACCGGCAGCACTACGCCGTTTCGGCTTCACAGATCGTGATGTCGAAGCCGCGCCCTTTCCGGCACAGGCTCGTACCTCGTCAACCGTTTCGTGGCGGCCGTGGCAGTAGCCGCATCCGAAGCTCACGAGGCGAGACTACAGAATCGCTCGCGGCCTACATACGGACGAACGTCCCATCTCCTTCGCAGCCGTCGCGCGATGCCATCCGTGGGACTGCTCATCTCCCACGACAAAGGACCACCCGGAGGTGGCCCCTCGCCTTGTTGTGTCGACCGGCGAAGCCGGTCATAGAGCACCGTATTTGGGGGTCAGCCGAATGTCAACGTCGCCCAGCGACACCCCCAGATCTTCGGTAATGGCGCGAACAGGCAACGACCCACAGAGAGCCGTTTCGGCTGGAGATTTCTGAGCCGGTTGGGTTCTCGGTTGCGGGTCGCAGGCAGGGTCGCTGACCGCCTGCCCGTTACAACGCCGCTCGATCCAACTCGATCGACTTCAACACCCCAGCCACCGTCGACGGCCACCACTGCCGACCACCTTGCGCTGTCGGGACCTCGTCGTCGTTGAGGTCCTCGGCGATCCGGGCGAGAGTCCAGCCATCCTCCCTGCTGGCTTCCACCCGTGCCACAACATCGTCGGGGAGTTGGCGGGGTCGTCCGAGGCGGGTCCCCTGGGCCTTCACCTGGGCAAGCGCCTCTCGGGTGCGTTCCCGGATGCGTTGCCGCTCGAATTCGGCGACGGCGGCGAGGACGTGAGCAACGAGACGGCCGGTCGGTTTCGAGGTGTCGACATCGAAATCGAGCAGAACCAGTGACCACCCCTCCGCCTCGGCCTGTTCCAGCAGCGACCCGAGATGAACGACGGAGCGGGACAGGCGGTCGAGCTTGGCCGACACCAGCGTTTCGTAGGTGCCATCCCGCAGACCCTGGAGCGCGTCCTGGAGGGCCGGACGATTAGCCTTCGCCCCGGAATAGCCGTCGTCGACGAACCATGTCACTGCCCATCCTTGGCGCTCGGCTTCGTCGATGATTCGTTCCCGTTGGGCGTCAAGGCCGACTCCGTTTCGAGCTTGATCCTCAGTGCTGACCCTGATATACGCAGCGACATTCATAGCGACCACTTAGCGTGACTGTGTGTGGTTCCATCATACGCTGGTTTGATGTATGTCTAGGTGGACTCATAGGAGTCAGAGAGATACCCAACGGTTGCTGCACACCAGCACGCACACGCACCGGAAAGGTCCGCTGACCCTGGCACCGTCGCTCGACCCACCTCATGCTGGTCCCACACGACACGACGGAGGATGGGAAGGCATGAAACTCGGAATCGTGATAGCTGCATGGCTCGCCGTCGCCCTGCTCGGGGCGAATCTCTGGGTCGGATACCAAACACTTGAGCAACTGAGTTCGGACGACACAGGCCCGACTCCCGTGGCAGTGGACTGGGCAAACCAGGGTGTCGTCGCAGTCGATATCGCAGCAGTCAGCAACGCGACAGACGAGGGACTAGCGACCGGCTTCATCCCCGTCATGAATCCATGGAAGGAAACCGACGATGGAGCGTATGACTTCATCAGCTTCCGCAACGTCATCGAGAACACCGTCGATACCTACGTCGAGAACACCGTCGATGTTCGCGTGGAGAACGAGGTGGACGTAGACATCAGCGAACCGCTCGCGGTCGAAGTCTGGAACCTCCCGTAGCTCACTGAGACAGAGCACAGCGGCCATCTGGGTAGCCCACGTCGACAGACAGCTCTACCCCATCGCCCTGTGCAGGAACGCCGCCATCTGGCCCCTCGTCACATGGTCCTTCGGGCAGTACCTGGTGTTCCCCTCAGACGGGTTGCAGCCCCGTGTGACCCCGACCTCAGCGATCGAGTTGATGTCAGCCTCGAAGATCGACTCGTCATCGTCGACGAAGAAATCGGTGGCCGATGGTGGGTAGTCGAAGGCCCGTTTCATGAACGCCGCCATCTGCTCACGCGTCACCCGACCGTCAGGACAGAACCGGTCACTAGCCGGAGGGTTGCAGCCCTTCGTGATACCGGACGCAGCGAGGGCGTTGATGTCCGCCTCAAACACCGAGTCGTCGTCGTCCGTGAAGAAATCAGTGGACGACGATGGGAGGTCGAACGCTCGACGGAGGAACGCAGCCATTTGGCCTCGGGTCACATCCGAGTCCGGGCAGAACCGGTCGTTCGAGGGAGGGTTGCAGCCCTTCGTGATCCCTTCGGCGGCCATCCACTCGATGTCGGAGATGAACACGGAGCGTTCGTCGTCCCAGAAGGATCCTTGGATGGGTTGCCAGTCGATATCCCCGCTAGGACGATCCGCTATCCGTTCCGCACGTTCGTAGCTCCACAGGCCGTACTCCTCCCCCTGCTTCCCGATGAAGAGGAGTTGGGATCCGTCCGGCGATGCAAGCGGGTCACTCATCTCCTCGGCAAGACCAGCCAAGAACGGGCCACGGTTCAAGCCATCCCTGAAATCGTGAATCCAGAGGTCTGGCCCAAAGAAGTACACAGAATCCGTGAAACTCGAATCACAGAAGAGAAGCTGGCCGCTGGGGTGCCACTCGGGAGAACGGCTGGACGCTTCCGTGTACTCATCCGTTTCCCACCCGCACGCGATCGGCCGCACGTTCGAGCCGGTGGGATCCATGACGTGGATCGACTGGCCGACATCGCCGTCCATCACAAATGCGATAGCGTCACCTGACGGTGACCACTCCACATCCCAGATGCCCGACAAGCTCCCAGCCCACGGGGTTGGCTGCGCAAGTACGAGGCGGCTGGCGCTGCCGTCCACGGCAACTACCCAGATTCCATAACGCACTGCGCCCGACGCGTCGTGGCCGAGTCCGACCAGTGCGAGCTGTTGCGCATCGGGGGACCACGACAGGCTGTCGATGAGTCGGAATGAACTACTGATGGTTCGTACCGAGCGTCCGTCGGGGTCCATGACTCGAATCGACCAGGTGTCCCGCTCGCTGAGGTGGACGAAGGCGATCTCGTCTCCCCGAGGTGACCACGACGGCTGATAGCTCTGCGACAACCAGAAGTCACTAGCGTCGACCTCGGGTTCCCGACAAGCGTCGAAAGTCAGTCTTCGCACATCGGAACCGTCGGGATTCATGGTGAAGATCTCAGACGCCAGGTTGCTGCCGTGCCGACCGCACTCCTGGCGATCGGAATAGACAAGCCTCCCGTTGTTGCCAGGGTTCGATGCACCAGCCACACCGCCCCCAAACACCCCCACGATCAGCACCAACGCCAACCCTGCAACCAGCCACCGAATCATCCGACGCCACATGGCGAACCTCCCCGCCCGTGTAGCCGCCGCACACCGCACTACCCCCATCATGCACCACGGGACAGTCGACGGCTACAGGGGATCTACCCGACGCCATCTGCCGCGACGCTATGGCCCGTGCTTCCATCTGTCCCACGGGACACGGAGAGCGAAGATCAGCACTCCGACCAGGACCACTGCAACGAGGGCGAGGATCGGGTAGATCACAACTTCTAGCCGCTGATAGACGATCTGCGCCCAGATGTGATTCACGGTCACCTCCGTGATCGGCACAACATCAAACGTACCACGACGATCCCGAACGGGTCGACATGTGTTTCGGTGTGCTCCACCCGAGGTTGTGGACTGAGCGACCGCAGAAGTGGTGGGAGGCGCGCGAGGTGGCTGTCAGAAGCCCCCGGCGGGTGCGGGGCGACTTGGTACCTTTGAAACAACAGTTGATCGAAGCAGGTCCCGACCATGGCCGACGAGACGATCATTTGCTGGAACTGCCACGCAGCGGTGGACAAGGGGCTGACGGAATGCCCGAACTGCAAAGCGGGAGTCGTTCCACCCCAGCGGGATGAAGCCTACGAAGGCTGGCGTCGGGAACAAGACGGCCGGAAGGCCAAACGCACGGTCGTGGCGACTCTCGCTGGGTTCATCGCCGTTGTGCTCCACACGTTCGTCTGGCTGCTGGCGGTCGTGGTGCCAGCAGCGACGCCTTCAACCCCGTTGATGCGGTCTTGGACCCCGCCCACACGCTCACATGCAGTCGTCGGATTCGCATGGGGGTCGATAGCTTCGATCGGCATCGCTCTAGCCATGTACTTCTCCGTCCGGGGTCTTGGCCGGTGGGCATCCGGCACGGCGGAGCCGAGGACACCGACCGCCGTTGCAGGGATCGTCACGTTCCTGTTCTCATGCGCCGCACTAGCGGTCCTCACCGCCTGGGCGATCTATCTCCTGAGCAACCAGGCGTGGTCCGACTGACCGGGACTTGCCCCGGTCCCTCACGGCCGTATCCCGCAACGCCTGCTGATCCCCGTCCGACAACGGCAGCGCAGCGATCAACCGCTCCACAACCACGGATGACGGGCAGCGACTCCCCCGCACCAGCTTCGACAGATACGACGGGTCGATACCGATCTGCGCAGCCGCATCCCGGTTTGACAGGCCGGACAGTTTCCTGGCACACCACAGTGCCGATGCGAGGTCGGGTGGCAGGGTTCGGCGAGGAGCAGGATGGCCCACGGGGAACGATTCGTTCGTCGGGCCATCACCAGAGTCTCCCCTGGTTTTGCTGCCCTCACTCATGAGTCACCGGCCGTCTCTGGCACGCGCTGGCACGCATGCCACCTAGATGTACTTCCCCTACTTGCCTAGAACAAGATCCAAACATGCAACAGCAGTTGCTAGGAGCGCGTGCCATCGTGTGCCAGTCCGATGCCGTTGTAGCGACGTAGCCTTCCGGCGCCTGAGCGCGGCTGACTGGTCTGGATGTCCGGCACCACGGCTCGGAGGTCTCGACCGAACATCTGCTTGTCGCCGTACTCGATCCCGATGTCGTCGCACCATCTCCTCCACTCGTCGAACATGTCGCTCACGTTCACGCTGGCCAGTGGGTCCACGATGCAGTGGTCTCGGACGAAAGCCTTCGTCGGTGAGGACAGGTCGGCCATCTCACGGGCGACCTCGTTCGACTGTTCAGGCACCAGGAAGTGGCCGCGGCCCCGGAGACGCTCCAAACCTTCGAGCGCCCAGAGAAGGATGCCCGACCGTTCCTGTCGGAGCTTGCCGCTCAGGCCGGGGTCCTCTTGGCCGAGGAACGAGTTCGTCATCTGCAAGATGAGAAACCGACTCGCCAGTGCGCCCGATGCGTCGATGAGTCGAGGGAGTTCGTTCGTGAGGATGACGAGCCGAGTGGGCAGCGGTCCGTTCCACTGGGGCTTGTATTTGCGGTCGATCGTGAGCGGGTCTTCGCCAGTGATGGACAGCAGACGTTCGACAACAGCGGAGCTGTCGCCCTTGTTCTCGAACCGGGCGTCGGAGATGACGGCTACCGGCTTCCCGATCAGAGGCTGCAAACCGAAGTTCTGACGCAGGCTTGCCAGGGTCGGTCCCGCAAAGTTGTGTTCTCCGATGAGATCCCTCATCAGGCGGCTGATCGTTCCCTTCCCGGAACGTGGAGGGCCGACGATGAGGAGCATCTTCTGCTGGCTCGTGTCGGACACCAGGAGGTAGCCGAAGAACTCCTGAAGCAGGCCCTTGGACTGCTGATCATCTGGCCAGTATTCGTCCAGAAGCTCGATCCACCGCTCGGGCGGCGGTGCGTCCGGGTCGTAGCCGTACGGCAAGGCGTACGGGCAGAAGAACTGTGGTGTGGGGGCGAGCAGTTTCCTCTCGGGGACGTGGAGTATCCCGTTCGCCATCGGCACCAGCTCACTGGGAGATATGCCCGGAGTGACTCCGCCGTCCTTGTCGATCCAGAACGGCATCGACTCGCTGTCCGGGAGGTGACTGACCGCAGCGACGGCAGATTCGATCTCCTTCACCCTGTGCTTCGTCGGACGGAACGGAATGTACGAGGCCCCTGTCTCGGTCAGCTTCTTCCACTCGGCGTCATCGAAGTAGCGGTAGATCGCTGCATTCAGGTCATCGTCCGACATCTCCTGCCACGCCCCAGCCGTCCACCACCGTCGTGTGCCAGCGTGAGACCGCAGATGCATCTCGTCGTCCACGGTAAACCGGTCGTAGATGAACAACCGCGCGTTCGGCACGGGTTCGTTCGGTGGGTTGACTAAATGGGTCAACGCTCACCTCAGTCCGTCGGCGACTTGCTGTGGCGTGATGCCGAGCAGGTCGGCCAACTTCGCCGTCGGGATTCGGATACGACCCCCTAGTCGGAGGTGTGGGAATTCGCCGTTGTCGATCCATGCGTAGATGGTGGCCGGAGTGACCTTCATCAGCCGAGCCGCCTCGTAGGCGGTCAACGTCGGCGGCACTTGCTGGGTGTGTTGGTGTTCCATGGCGGCAGCATGCCAAGCCCACAGCTTGACGATACAGATGCACCATTTCGGTTCCCAACGATTCGCTGCAGCCCGGCATCACGGAATGGTGCAATTAAATGAGAGACTGCAGAGGTTGCTGTTATTGAGTTGGGATGGCTACGGTCAAGCTCATGAGCACTTTCAAACTCCGTCTGGAAGAACCCGACCGACCGACCACAGGCCGGGAGGCATTCGCCTACCCCACCGCTCTCGCAGTCTGGGCCTTCGGCCCCCTCCCCGACGCTGCGAACTGGAGTTGGGCGATGAGATACGCCATCCGAGACGACGTACTCATCCTCACCGAGAAGACGGTCATCCCAACCCAGAAGACTCCCGCCACCAACGACAAGCCGTGGGAGTGGAGCCGAGACACGGACGACGTACCCGGCAACGGCCTTCCCCTCACAGCCGACCACAACGTGCCGTTCGGCCGCATCGACAGCCAGATTCGACAAGCGTTCGCCAACTACGACCACCCGGCGTGGGAAGGACGGCGGGACAGTATCGACAACGAACCACCGGACCATTACCTGGAGTGGCTGAACATTACATCGAGAAGCGGCATCGACCGGAACCGGACCGCATCGCCGGTTCGGCCCGGACGACCACCACTCACCGACAAGCACCTCGCCGAGGTGGCCCTCCACTACACCACAGCCCTCGACAAGGGAGACCCGGTCACCCGCTACATCACAGAACAAATGCAAGAGGGCACGGAGTACCTGCCGGTGTCCGCCTGGGTCTCCAAGGCCAGAGAACGGGAATTCCTCACGCCGACGCCGACGAAGGGCAGACCAGGCGGCCACCTCACCGGCAAAGCCAAAGCCGTGATCGAAGAATGCGGTCTCGAATCCCCGAGACCGCCAACCGAAAGAAAGGACCACTCATGAACGGAACCATCGACCACCGACCCGACCGAAACAAGCCGTGGAGAGCGCGCTACCCCGCTCCCAACGGAAAGCAACCGTCCAAGAGCTTCGACCTGAAGAGAGATGCACAGAAATGGCTACGGGATGAGATCAAGAAGATCGACGGAGGAGCATGGGTCGATCCAACCGGTGGCAAGCGACGCTACGCCGATCATGCCGAGGACTGGATGAATGGCAAGCTGAAAGCAAAAGCGAAGACCAAGGCTGGCTACCGCAGCCTTCTGCGATCACGCGTCCTTCCGGTCTTCGGAAGGACCCAGCTACGAAGCATCCGCCGAGATGAAGTTCAACGGTGGATAGCTTCGATGGACCACGAAGGACTATCACCTAGCCGGATTCGTCAAGCCCACCAGGTGCTGAGCGCGAGCCTCAAGCAGGCATCGCTCGACGGACTGATAGGGGCGAACCCTGCGTCCGGCGTCGAACTCCCGCCAGAGGAACGACGGAAGATGAAAGCCCTGACGGTTGAGCAGATCGAATCGTTGGCATCGTATGCCGAAAGTCTCCAGCCGGGAGCAGGAACTCTCATCACCACGCTCGCCTACTCGGGCATTCGCTGGGGCGAGGCTGTCGCCTTGACCGCCGAGGCCGTTGACCCGCTCCACCATCGCATCCATATCGACACATCCGCGACCGAGGTCGGAGGGCGGCTGGTGGTAGGTACTCCGAAGTCCCACCGGGTTCGTACGATCGTTCTGGCGCGGTCGGTGTCGGGTCGACTCGCCGAGCATATGACTCGCACCGGCCGAGGGCCTGCCGATCCAGTCTTCGCTGCTCCCCGAGGCGGTCTGCTCCGGTCAAGCAACTTCCGGCGACAGGTGTGGGGACCGGCAACGGATCGACTGTACGTTGAGTATCCGCATCTCCGGGGAGTGCGCATTCATGATCTGCGCCATTCAGCGGCTTCGATAGCGATCTCGTGTGGAGCCAACATCAAGGTCGTTCAGAGGATGCTCGGCCATGAGAAGGCAAGCGTCACCCTGGACGTGTACGGGCATCTCTACACCGAAGATCTGGAGCAGGTTGCAGAGGCCATCGACAGACGCCTGCGAGAAGCGGCATAGTGTTGAGGCTTGTCCCCAGTTCGGCCCACGTCTCGCCCAGTCACGAAGGGGACGAAGAACCCTTGCCGGGAATCCATACCTGGCAAGGGTTCCCTTCGCACCCCCGGCACGACTCGAACGTGCAACCTGCGGATTAGAAGTCCGCTGCTCTATCCAATTGAGCTACGGGGGCAGGACACGCGAATCCCGATGGACCGGGATCCGTGGAGCGGGTGACGGGGATCGAACCCGCATAGCCAGCTTGGAAGGCTGGAACTCTGCCATTGAGTTACACCCGCGAGCAACCGGGAGGGTAACCGTCGTTCGTCGTCAGTCGGGCTGGCCGGATTCGAACCGGCGGCCTCTTGCTCCCAAAGCAAGCGCGCTGCCAAGCTGCGCTACAGCCCGTTCGGGGAAGGCTACCCCTCTCCTGGTCCATCAGCACAGGACTCGTCGGTCTCTTCGCGACGCCGATCCAACCCGGCCTCGGCTCGGCCCACGTCGCATCCGCTACCCGCACCAGCCTGATATTCTCCTCGACGGGTCGCTAGCTCAATTGGCAGAGCAGGGGCCTCTTAAGCCCAAGGTTCCGGGTTCAAGTCCCGGGCGACCCACCCGACGGCCCCCGATTGACGGGGGTTTCGTCGTATCGTGAGACAATCACGAGATCGCGGGCGTGGCGGAATTGGGAGACGCGCCAGGTTTAGGTCCTGGTGGGCGCAAGCCCGTGGGGGTTCGAGTCCCTCCGCCCGCACATCAGAGCGCCCCGAGGGAATTCATCTCTTGGGGCGCTCGTTCGTCAGTTCGCGCTACCCGAATCGAGGGTCCCCGATCGAGGTCTGCTCAGCCGATGTCGCGTCGGTGTCCGACGACCCGCCACCCCTCGAGCGGCGCACCGTCCAGCCCAACCAAGCCGAGGGCAGGATCGACCGCCCACTCGTCACCGATGTGGGAGGCAACCGCAGAATCGACCAAGATCTCGCCGGCAGCCGCGACGGTCGCCAGCGTCTCTGCCCGCCGGCGCGGGTTGCCCCACACGTTGAAGGCCAGCCGTTCGGTGCCAACGACGCCCGTGACGACATCTCCGGATGCAAGGCCGATACTCGTTGCAATCACCACGCCTACGTTCGATCCAGTCTCGCTGAGCCACTCCCGCACGTCGACCGCGAACGCGACCGCATTGGCAGCTTCGTCGTCTTCGACGTTGAGACCGGCAACCGCGATGTATTGCGTCGCCGACGAGACGACCTGCTCCAATCCATGTCTTCTCGCGAGCTTCGCAATTCCGGAAGACACCGCCACCGTGTGCTCCGCAATGGCTTCCCGCTCCGCTGCCTGAACGACCTCGGGCTCTTCGACAGAGATCACCACGAGCGTTGCGTTGCTCAGGGCCTCGGCGATGTCCCGATCGCCACCCTGGTACTGTTGGACCAGCCGCGACGGCATGACAGCCTGCAGGAGTTCGGTCGTCTCGACCTCGGCGTGTTGCAGGTCCGCAGCCTGCTGTCTCAGTGTGGCCACCACGCCGTTGAATTTCGTCGAGAGATCGCCGAACTCGTCCTTGGTGTGGACATCCAGAACCACGTTGAGGTTGCCCTGTCGCACGTCATCCGCGGCGGTGACGATCGGACCAATCGGCCGGAGGATCCTGCGTGCGAGGAAGATCGCAATAGCGATCACGACCGGTACCAGTATCACGAGGAGCATCACGAGGGTGATGAAGTGTCGCCGCAAGGGAGCATGCGCCTCGGACGTTGCCACCTCGGAGATGGCAACCCACTGCACGCCTTTGATGTCGAGCGGTCCGGCGACCGTCAAGGTCGCCTGGTCGAGATAGTTGGCGCTCGTCCCGACGAAGGTATCTCCTGCAAGGGCCGCGTCCGTCGCTTCGGTGTCGACCGGCTGAATGAGGACTGTCGTGCCAAATCCTTCTACCGCCCGCGATATCTCGGCGTCGTAGCCGGCTTCGTCGACGAGTTCGAGATAGCGATCCGGGTCCTCGAGCCAGAGACGCGAGTCGGTCCGCATGAGGCCGTCTTCTCCGACGATGTAGACCTCGCCCGTCTCCCCCAATCCCGTGCCGTCCCAATCCTGCCCGGCGGTCGCGAGATCGACTATTAGTTCGTTTGGTATCTCGACCGCGACCGCACCGGTAACCCGACCCTCATCTCTGATCGCAGCCGCCATGAAGGAGGTTGGGGCGAATCCGGCTGGCCCGTACACCTCGAAGTCCACCAGAACAGCCTCATCAGCTGCGGCCGTCTCCAGTCGCTCGATCACAGCCTCGGCGAGTGCGCTGTCTCCCCACGGACCAGACACGAGGTTCGTGCCGAGCTCCGAATTCTTCTCGACCGAGTAGACGACGGACAGTGTCTCAGCATCGATGAGCAGTACGTCACCGAGCCGCAGCGCCGAAGCCACGGACCGCAGCATGGGGTGATGGACGGCATGGGCTTGGCTGTACGACGATCCGTCCCCAGCGTCGTCGAGCTCGGAACGCTCCCCGAATGGGAACGGATTCTCGACGATGTAGTGATACTGCAGGTACTGAGCACCGAGCGACTCGGGGAATACCTCGTCGACCGGCGGCATCTCATACCCCGGCGGGACGATGTCGGCGAGTCCGGCTGCATACACCCCGCGCAGCGCTTCGACTTGGGCGTCCGAGAGCGGTTCGTCAATCTCCCCATACCCGGCAGTGAGATCCTCGACCGCCTGGGCGACCCCGGTGCCGGAGGCTACCGACACCACGATGTCGCCGAGCGACTCGACGCCCCGCTCGAGCCGTTCCATCCGTGATTCACCGACGCTCAGAAGCTGTTGCTCGATCGCAGACGAGAGGAAGTCGCGAGCCGTGGCGAGGTTGAAGACACCCACGATCAGGACCGAGACGATTGAGACGACTGCCATGACGACCGCTACGTCGGTGCGGGCGCGCCGACCACGCCTCGGCGTCTGATCCGAGGCGGTGCCCTGGGCCGCAGGAACCGTTGTCGTCATGACGACACCTCCTCATCCCCATCGAACTCGGCAACATCCACCGCGGGGAGCGCGCCGACCGCGGCCGAATCGTCGCCTGCTCCAGGAACGTCAAGCACGAATCGGTCGCTAATCGGATTGAGTCGCCGATCTCTGGAAGCCAGGAGTTGGTTCAAACCATCGGCGAGGGAGGGATTCCGGCTCGCGACCGCCCCCGCCATGTCTGCATCGATGCGCACGACCTCGCAGTCGCTCACGGCCACGACCGCTTGCGACGCTCCCTTGTTCCTCGACCGGCTCACGACGCCGAATACGTCACCGTTCGAGATGTCGATATGGGTACTCGGATCGCTCGGGACCTCGATCCGTGCCCGGCCGGACCACAGCACATAGATCTCGCGGCTGACCACTCCTGCCGGAAGGATCGTCTCACGGCGTCGGAACCGCTCGGGAACGGCGGCCTCGGCTAGTTCGGTGATGTCCCGCTCGCTGAGCTCCGAGAAGATCGAGGCACGGCGAATTCGCTTCCCCAGTTGCTCCACGGTGAGGGCGGCGTCAGCCGCCTCCTGAATGGGATCGTGGTGGTACAAATCGAACGCGGGACTCGGCAGCGGCACTTCCATCCGATGCGACTGGTACCAGACCAGAGCTCCGAAGTCGCTCTTCACCCGAGGCGAGATCGTGTAGTCGTCAATCCACATCTGGACGTCGTAGCCCATCAGCGGATCGTCGATCTGGACCACCCGAACCTGCGGTGGTGGGTCTTCGAGGACCCCCTCCGTGGCGCGGGCGGCCGCAAGCAGCATGTCGATCGCATTCGATGGCGGGTTCGAGTACGCCACCTGGAGGCTCACCACCACACGGTGCAGCCCTCCGGGCTGGTCGAAGTTCACAAGGGTCGCACCGGCGAGTGTGCTGTTCGGGATGACGATGAGGTCGCCATTGCGATCCTGGATTCGTGACGACCGCCAGTTCGTATCGACGACGCGCCCCTCGATGTCGTTGACCTCGATCCAATCCCCGGGTTGGAAAGGCCGGTCACCGAGCAAGGTAAACCCGGAGGCGAGGCCGCTCAACGTGTCCTGCAAGGCGAGGGAAACGACCAGCGACGTGACACCGAGCGCTGCAAAGAGTCCTGTGAGATCGACGTTCCAGACCGAGGAGAACAACAGCCACCCGGCCACCAGCAGGACGATCAGGCGGGGCACCATCATGAAGAGTTGCGGAACGCTCCGTGCGCCGGGAATCTTCGATCGCTCCGCAGCCTGCGCGGTGAAGAAGCGAAGAACTTGCAGGACGGCCGCTGTTGACGCGATCAAGAACGCGGTCGCGATCGTCCGAGCCAGGATGTTGTCGTCCGCCGCGTTGAAGATGAGGACGACAAGAATCCAGAGCGCCGCGAGTGGCAACACCCAGTTTCGGACCGTCGCAACCGGTTTCTCGAGCAGCGATCCACGCTGGCGCAGACGCTCCTGCACTTCCCCAGCACCGATAATCAACACCGGAAGGAGCACGATCAGGACGCCCGCCCAGATCGTCTCGCCCCCGGTTAGAAGAGAAGTCATGCTTGGGACCCTCCGTCGAGATCGGCGGATCTGGCAACCCACGCCGACACCTGATCCGAACCGAACGCCGCGAGACGATCGCCACCGGGCAGACGATCACGGATCTCGTCGGTGACCAGGATCTGCCCGTCGCCCGCAAGACCGGCGAGAACCACAGCCTGTTCGGCCGTCTCTCCCCACAGGTCGTAGATGAGCCGGGCGTTGCCGATGAGCCCCACGGTGACCGGACCGGCATCAATCCCGCCCGAAACGTCGAGATCAAGATCATTGTCGTCGGCCAGTCGGCGGATTTCCGCACGAACCTCGAACGCAAATCGGGCTGAACGGGGAGCGTGGTCGAGGTATGGAGTCTCCACGCCGCAGACCGCGAAATACGTGTCGCCCATGACCTTGACCCGCTCGAGGCCCGAGACGCTGGCAATCTCATCGGTCATGTCGACGATGGAATGCATCAGGTCGCGGTTGGCTGCCGCATCGCGCGGTACGGAAGATCTCGTCGAGACCATCGAGGGTGAGCACGACGACACTGGCGTGAGGAACGGTCTCCACCAACTGGCGATCCCCGCCTACGACCGCGTCGGCGACGGCCGGGGGCAGGAGGGCCAAGAGAACGCTCATCTTCTTCGAGAGGGCCTCTGACACGGCCTTCTTCCGGCTCGAGAGATCGTCGACCATCGCACGCAAGTGGCTTGCGAGAACGCGGAATTCCCGTGCTCCGCTCGACGGCACCGTGGTGTGCTCGTCACCGTCCCGGATGCGGACCAATGCGGACGACATCGCTCGAAGCGGATTCACAAATGAACTCGCCCAGGCCACGGCAAAGAACGTCAGGGCAATCACGATCACCGTCGTCAGGAGGAGGTTGCCGCGCACGTATTCGTTGACCGGCGCGTCGACCGTGGCCCGGTCCTGTTGCACGAGGATGGCCCACCGGAAGGATTCGGAGTCAACCGACTGGTACGCCGTGTACACCGCTTCACCGAGGTAGCTCGTGTCCGCAACGAATCCGGACTCGCCCCGCAGCGCAGCGCGAACCGCCGGGCTGTCGACATCCTGGAAGAGAACCGTCGTATTGAGCGCGGCCATCTGATTCTGCTCCACAGCGGTTGCGGCATCGATCTCGTCGACACGAGCGAGGTAGGCCTCGGGGTCTTCGAGAAACGCTCGGGAGTCCGACCGCATGCGCGCATCGGATCCGACCAGGTAGATCTCGCCGGTCTCACCGAGGCGGCCGGCCCTCCAATCGCGTGCCATGATCTCGTTGATGGCGTCGTCGGAGAGGCTGGCGGCCAGTATACCGACGAGGGTATCGCCGTCGAAGAGCGGGGTCGCGGCGAAAGCTGTCGGAAGGTCGAAAGCAGGCGTGTACGTCGTGAAGTCGACGCCGTTCACCGTCGCGGCCTCGGCTGTAGCGGCAGTCCGCTTCACAAGGTTGGCAAGCGCCCTCCCGCTGTGGGGTCCACTCTCGAGGCTCGTGCCAAAATCGATCCTCTTGTCGGTCGAGTAGACGACGGTGTAGTTCTCCGGTTCGATCAGGTAGAGATCCGCGAAGCCGAGGCGGTCGGCGTTTGCGCGGAAGCGCGGGTGCAGCCTCTTGTGGACTTCGGTCCACGCACTGCCGTCTTCGGCGTCGGTCAACAGCCGTTTCTCGTCGATTGCAAGCGGGCTCCTGGCGATGTAGGCCGCCTGGAGGTACACCGCTGCTGGATTGAGCCCCGAGGAGACGTCGAGGACATCCACCGGGACTCCGCGAACCTCCTCAAGGATTGGCACAAACTCGTCGAGGTAGAACGCGCCGAGTTCGGATCGCTCGGCATCAAGATCGTCGTAGGTGAGTTGATCGAGTTCGTCGAAGCCCGCAGCGAACTCCTGCACCCCGTCGATTGACATCGGGCCGGAGCCCATGGCTTCGAGCGCCGATACGACCTGCCCGAGGTAGGCATCGATCTCGACGGCTCTGGCCCCGACCGTGGACGTCAGGCGCTCGTGGAGGAGTTCCTCGCCATCGCTCCCGGAACCCGCGACGGCGATGACGACCGAGCCGACAAGCGAGACGACGCTCACGACGAGGATCCCGATCGCCAAACGCGTGGCAACCGACGTGTGGCGCGCCAGCCACCCGCCCTTGCCCGTCTTCGAATCCTCAGCCCGTTCCGGCTGACCAATCACGGTACCATCGGTCACGGCACGGAGGTTAGCCGCGGTCGATGTCGTGGTCTCTCGACATTCGAGATACCGAGGAGCGGGAGGCCGGTCTAGCCCTCTGCGAGCGCGACGGCCAGCGCCTGGAGCGCCCTGGCGCGGTGCGACATCCGATTCTTCTGATCGTCCGACATCTCGGCATAGGTTCGATCTCCGACGGCGAATACCGGGTCGTAGCCGAATCCGCGGTCACCCCTGCGGATGTCGGTGATCGTTCCTTCGACAAACCCCTCAACGACGATGGGATCGGACCCGGGGACGACAAAGGCAATCGCCGTTCGGAACCGGGCCGCCCGGTCGTCGACTCCTTCGAGATCTGACAGGAGACGATCCACGTTCTGGTCGTAGGTTGCGTCGGGACCCGCAAAACGGGCGCTGAACACGCCGGGTCGCCCACCGAGCGCGTCGACCTCGAGCCCGGTGTCGTCGGCCAGCGAGGGAAGACCGGTCGCCTCCGCCACCGCTACCGCCTTGAGGAGCGCATTGCCCTCGAGGGTTGGCTCGGTCTCGGCGACGTCGGGCCAGTCGAGTCCGCGCACGATCTCCCACGGATGGTCCATCGCGTCCAGAACCGCCTCGACTTCGCTGATCTTGTGCGGGTTCTTCGAGGCCACCACGACACGCCGGGGACTGCTCATCAGGCCCTCGTGGTGCGCTGCTCGGCGACGAGTTCGGCGATGCCCTTGGTAGCAAGATCGAGCATGCGGTCGAGTTGGTCCCGGTCGAACGGATCGCCCTCGGCGGTGCCCTGGACTTCGACGATCTTCCCGGATCCGGTCATGACCACGTTGGCGTCGACGTCTGCATTCACGTCTTCGGTGTACTCGAGGTCGAGCAATGCGTCGTCACCAATCAGTCCAACCGAGATCGCCGCAATGTGATCGGTCAGCGGAGACGCTTCGAGTTTGCCGACTTTGATGCGTTGATCGAAGGCATCGGCGAGCGCAATCCAGGCCCCGGTGATCGATGCCGTTCTCGTACCCCCGTCGGCTTGGAGCACGTCGCAATCGACCCGCACCGTGAGCGGCCCCATGGCCTTCGTGTCGACGACGGCCCGCAGCGAGCGGCCGATGAGGCGTTGGATCTCCTTGGTACGGCCACCCTCGATGGCGCTCCGTCGCACACGTTGTGGGCTGGATCCGGGCAGCATCGCGTACTCGGCGGTCACCCACCCCTTGCCGGAGTCCCGCATCCATCGGGGCACGTCCTCCTCGAAGGCCGCGGTACACAGCACGCGGGTCTTGCCCATTTCGATCAGCACCGAGCCCGGTGTCATCTCCGTGTAGCCCCGCGTGATGCGCACGGGCCGTAGGGCATCGAGTGGTCGGTCGGTTCTCATGGTTGTTCTCCGATGATGAAGCGGACCCGAGGCAAGGCCGGGTTGATTGCGCCGTCGAACGCAGCCACCGCCTCCGCCCGCAGTTGTGCCGGGTCGGCACCGGCGGCGAAGTGGGTGAGGATGAGCGTCGAGACACCCGCCTCGGTCGCGATCCCGCCGGCTTCTCCGGCGGTGAGATGGTACGGGTAGGTGTGTTCATCTCGCTCTCCCGCGATCGTGGCTTCGCACAGGAGCACGTCTGCGCCGGTCGCGAGAGCGGCGAGGTCCGATCCCGGACCGGTGTCACCCGAATACACGAGCGAGCCGTCCGGAGTGTCGAACCGCGTGACGAGTGCCGGGACCGGATGGACCGCCCGACCGAAACGGACGGAGATATGGCCGACAGCCACCTCGGTTCCGCCGTCCACCTCGATCAGGTCGAGGACCGTGTGGAACACGTGCTCCTCCCCTGCTCGAGCGAAGGCCGACAGATGGTCCGAGGCCCCGGGTGGCAGGTACACCGGCACCGGCACGGTTCCGGACGGACCGAACGCGAGGTAGCCGTAAAGGCCGAAGATGTCGGAACAGTGGTCGACATGGATGTGGCTGAGTACCACGGCGTCGAGGGTCCCGGGATCGATGAAGCTCGCCAGTTCCATGAACGTTCCGGTGCCGGCGTCGACCCAGATCGACGCTTCGCCGCTCTCCAGGAGATAGCCGGACGCCGGATTCTTCCGGGTCGGCGATCCTCCAGCGGAACCGAGCACGGTGAGCGCGGTCATGCGAACACCGTCAGGGCGACGATCCAGCACACGGCGACGAACGTCCCTGCGACGAGTGGCGCCCACAATCTGTCCTGGAAGACCATCCAGGACCAGATCGTCGATGCGATCCAGACGGCACCGAGGACCGCAACCATCCACCAGGGGGCCACCAACAACGAGGCCAGGATGAAGAAGAGCGCCGTCGCTTGCAGGCCTCCGCCGACGATGGCGAACAGTTGGCGGTACGCCTCGGGGTTGTGCTCGTCCGACGACATTCGGCGAGACTACCGCTGCTTGATCTCGACGGCCGTTGCAGCGCCGTCTGCGTAGCGATAGGCCCGCACAACGAACCGGCCGGCTTCGACGCCCACGATCAGGTTCGCCCAATCGGGATCTCCACCGCCTGCGAGGTCTTCGGTCGACGGAATCGGCGCACTCGACGGATGCGAATGGAACACGCCGGATATCGCCCATCCCCGACCTTCGGCGTCACGCACTGCCGCGAAGTGCTCCGCTGGATCGAGCGTGAACCGGTCGGGAGCGTGTTCGGTGTTGGTGAGCGCGTAGACCTTGGTGACGACCCCGCCATTGGAAGCCACGAGTCCACAGGCCTCGTTCGGCGCACACGCCCCGGCATGCGCAACCATCTCCTCGATGGCTTCCGTCGGCACGATCACGGCGTCGAGGTCGAGAATCTCGTGGGCCGCGACCAGGTCTGAATCTGCGACCACCACGCGGACACCGTACCGGGAGTAGAACCCGGGGTTGAGGCCGCCCTCGTCGTCAGCAATCACGAGGGCAACGACCCCCTCGGATGCGAGCCGCGCCCGAACGATCTCGGCATCAGAACGGATCGCGTAGACGGCGACGGTCGCGAGATCGCTCATGTGATCGAGAGAGCCACAGCTACGTCGACCTCTTGGCAACCGCGCGCACGGCAGCGGCGATCGACCGATCACCCTGAACCGTGAGATCGCCGAGTCCGGTCCTCCCCCACAGCCAGCAGTCCATCGCCTCGGCGGAACCGGAGACAACGGTCCTGAACAATTCGCCGGAATCCACGACCTCGAGCACGGGCATGTCGACGTAGTCCTTCCCCGAACGCGGCGATGTCCCGGAGAGCAGCCCGAGCTTCACCGTCCACGACCGGCCGGGGACTTCGAGACGGGCGACGCGGTCCGTCAACTCGACCGTTCCCCACGACGGCCGGCCGGATGCGACTCGTGTGAGAACCTCGTCCACGCCGTCAGATGCGAGGGCCTGATCGATGCCGGAAGCGAGGCCGTGGGCTTGCTCGCCGTCGATGCGGTGGATGAGCGACTCGTGCGCGAGTCTGCGATACCAGAACCCGACCGTCTGGTCCGGCGGGTAGAACGTCCAGATCGGCTCGGTCGGGTCATGAGCCGACAGAACCTCGATGAGGTGCCCGGCCGACTCGTCGAACCACTCCACGAGATCCTCATCGGGAGCGTCCACGCGGTCGGGCTGACCGTCGGTCCGGCCTTCATCCACGATTGCGGCCTTCTGCGCATACACCCCTCCGACGTGGCCGATGAGATCGCGTACGGTCCAGCCCGGACAACACGGCACGGCGGGTTCGAGTCCCAGGCGCCCCATCTCGGAAAGCCGGGCCGCATCGGCGCTGATGTGTTCGAGGTAGGTTGCCCAATCCATGGTGTTGACCCTACAGGCTCCAGAGGATCTCAACCGGTGTCCCGAGGCAGACCCAGTCGTGTCGGTCGTCGGTGGCAAGCAGCCGACCGTTCGGTTGAGCGTTGGGGGCGCAGACCGGACAATACGTGCCGCTCATGGTCCGTCGGGCATGTGGAAACCCGGAGACACTTCAGCGAGGATCTCGCCGCCGCGGGAGGACCAGCCCACGGGTCTCCGGGTATCGGTGGTCCGAGTTGGAGTCGCTACCTACCTCTTCCGAGGAACAGCCACTCCTTTCGTACGGTGCGGCCGTTAGCGCTCGGCCACCTCCAGGGTCCTGTACAAACATTCACTCAAGTTGGACCACCTCCCTTCTCTGGTCCTCGGATTCTTGCACACAAATCGAGTTTTGGAAACGAGATTTGAAGTTTGACGCCGCGTTGGCCTGGATCGTCTCCCCGAGCGCGTCGAAAGGGGCCGCCTGCATCGCTGCCGGCCACCCCTTTCGAGTGTTCGCTCTTGGGCGGTCGCTAGGCCTGGTCGACCTGCGCGTTGAAGGACTCGATCATCTCGTCGATCGGATCCGCCATCACCTGGATGCTGGTCCAGTATTCCGGGTCATACCACTGGGCCTGAATCTCCTCGTAGGTCTTGCCCTGCTGCTCAACCCACGTGTAGTACTTCAGGTTGTGGATCCGCTTCTTCTCGTAGTAGCCGAGTTCCTGCATATTGGCGAGGCTCTGTCCCATCAAGTACTGGTGATAGGCCGCGGCGGCATCAAGCGCGGTGAACTCCCCACGCTCGTCGTTCAGCTCCTCGAGGCGTGACTGGTACATCTCCATCGAATCAGTCGCAACGGTCATCACAACGTCGTTCCCGGTCAGCTCGTAGAACTTGGCAAACTTGACCGCCATGAGCATGTTCGCTACACAGGAGATGCCAAGAAGCGGGAGCTTCTCGATGAACTCTGGCGACACGCCCTGTTCAGCGAGGTACGCGTGCCCGGCGGGTTCGTTGAAGAGCCGGATGAGGCTGATCGATGCCTCATCATCGATGGCGATCGCCATATCAGTGTTGCGTACGTTGTGGATCCATGGGATGTGCTTGTCGCCGATCCCTTCGATCCGATGCTCTCCGAAGCCGTTCACGAGCATCGTCGGGCACTCGGAGGCCTCACCAGCTGCGATCTTCGAGTTGGGATAGACCTGCTTCAGGTAGTCGCCCGAGCCGATCGTGCCCGCGGAGCCGGTGGCCAGCGTTACGCCTGCGAACCGGTCGTTCGGACCCATCACCTCGTCGAGCACCTCAACCATGGCGGGCCCGGTGACCGAGTAGTGCCAAAGGTAGTTTCCAAACTCGTCGAACTGGTTGAAGATGACGAGATCTTCACCGGATGCCCGGAGCTCGTTGCACTTGTCGAAGATCTCCTTGACGTTGGACTCGCTTCCCGGCGTCTTGATGATCTCGCCTGCCACGCTCTCGAGCCAATGGAAGCGCTCGGCGCTCATGCCCTCTGGGAGAATCGCGATCGACTCACAGGCGAGCAGATTCGAGTCGTATGCCCCGCCGCGACAGTAGTTGCCGGTCGACGGCCACACAGCCTTCTGCGTTGCCGGATCGAACTGGCCGCTCACGAGTCTCGGCGCCAGGCAGCCGAAGGCCGCTCCGACTTTGTGGGCACCGGTCGGGAACCACTTGCCCTCAAGCATCACGATGCGGGCGTCGACTCCGCTGATCGCAGAAGGAACCTCGAGATAGTTCACACCGCCGAAGCCGCCGCCGGTTGGGGTCGGGTCGTTGTGCCAGTTGATGCGATACAGGTTGATGGGATCCAGATCCCAGAGACCCACACTCCCGAGGCGCGTCTTGACATCGTCCGGAATGAGGCTCGGATCCCGCATCTGCTTGAAGGTGGGGATCTTGAAGTCGCGCACCTTCGCCCGCTGGACGGCAGACTTCAGTACGGTTTCATTGACGGTGAGATCGATCATGACCGATGGTCCTTTCGGTTTTGGAGTGCTGCTTTGAGTGCTTCGAGGTTTGGGTCGACTCTCATTGGTTCGGTGCCGACTGACGCGACGGCCTTCATCGCCGAGGCGACGTCCTTGAGCCCGCTTCCGGTCGCAAGGATCACGACGCGATCTTCAGATCCGACGAGTCCGCGCTCAACTGCGGCAACCAAGCCGGCATACGGCGTTGCTCCTGCGGGTTCCGCGAACACACCGGAGCCGCGAGCGAGCGTTGGGATGGCCGCCAGGATCTCGTCGTCGGAGACGCGGAGATACGCTCCCCCGGTCTCGGTGACGGCGGCCATGGCCTTGATCCGATCGCGCGGCAGGTCCGCACTAATCGAATCGGCAATCGTGTCTGCGGATATCGGCGCCTTCGTCAACACGTCCTCGCCGCTCTCGAATGCCTGGACGAGGTAGTCGCTGCCTGCGGACTGAATCCCGAAAATGCGAGGCATCCCGTCGATCCAGCCGAGCGCGAACGCGTCCTTCATCGCCTTGTGAACGCCTCCGATGATGGAGCCGTCACCGACGCTCACGAAGATCGCGTCGGGGGCATCCCATCCGAGGTCTTCGAGGATCTCGAGACCAGCAGTCTTCTTCCCCTCGGTCATGAACGGGTTGTACCCCGTGTTGCGGTTGTACCAGCCGTACTCGGCCGACGCTTCCATGCACAATTCGAAGGCGTCGCCGTAGTTTCCGTTGACGAGCGCGACGGTCGAACCGTATGCGAGGAGTTGGGCAATCTTGGCCTCCGGCGCTGACGCCGGGACGAAGATGACGTTCTTCTGACCGACGCTGGCCGAGATTCCGGAGAGCGCCGCTGCGGCGTTACCGGTCGAAGCCGTGGTCACAACGTCGGCGTTGCGTTCCTGTGCCTTCACGACGGCCATCGCGGACGCACGATCCTTGAGCGAAGCGGTCGGTTCGCGACCCTCGTCCTTGACCCACACCCGTGCCACGCCGACTTCTTCAGCGAGTCGCGGGGCATCGTAGAGGGGGGTCCCCCCGACGGTCAGCGGCGGAACAACGGAGTCGTCCTCGATCGGCAGCAACGGGCGATACCGCCACATCGTGCGATCCGGATTCGCTGCCAGCGATTCCTTCGTGAACGTCTCGCCGATCCGGTCGTAGTCGTAGGTGACGTCGAGGATGCCCTCGTTGCCATGATCCGGACAGACGTACCCGGCGAAGTCCGCCGGGTACGTCGTGCCGCAGATCACACAGGTGAGTCCGACGACATTGTTCATCGAACGATCCTGGTACCGGTCTCACCGGCCATGGCGCGTTCAAGGTTCTCCGGGTTGGTGATGAGCGCTTCCTTGCCGCCGGCCTCGAGGAACTGAACGACCGCGCGCATCTTCGGCGCCATCGACCCTTCCGCGAAGTGGCCGCCTTCGGCAAGGTACTGCTTCACCTCGGCGAGCGTGAGTTGGTCAACCCACTCTTGTTCCGGCGTGCCGAAGTTGAGGGCGACCTGCTCGACCGCCGTGGAGATCAGCAGCAGATCGGCATCGACCTGAGCCGCCAGGAGCGCGGACGCGAGGTCCTTGTCGATCACCGCAGCGATCCCTTCGAGGTCGCCGTCCGCGTTCGTGACAACGGGGATACCGCCGCCGCCGACCGCGATCGCCACGACGCCTGCGTCGAGGAGATCACGGATGACCTCGAGTTCGACGATCCTCATCGGTTGTGGGGACGCAACCACGCGACGCCACCCGCGGCCGGCATCCTCACGGATGTCCCAGCCTTCCTCATCGCGACGGCGCTTGGCATGTGCCTCATCCATGAACGTGCCGATCGGCTTGCTCGGATTGGCGAAGGCCGGATCGTTCGCGTCGACCTCGACTTGCGTGACGATGGTCGCGACACTCTTGGAGATGCCGCGCTGGCGGAAGTCGTTGACCAGGTTCTGCTGCAGCATGTATCCGATCGCTCCCTGCGTGTCCGCCCCACAGAAGTCGAGCGGCACTTCGTGCAATTCGCTGCTTGCCATCTCGGATCGGCGCAGGATGAATCCAACCTGCGGCCCGTTTCCGTGTGAGATGGCCACATCCCAGCCCTGCTCGACGAGCGAGGCGATGTGATCATCGGTCTCGGCTGCGGCGAGGTACTGGTCCTGGACAGATTCGTGATCGCCATCCGGGATCAACGAATTGCCGCCGATGGCAATTACGAGCCTCGGCATTACTCCCACGACCCCAGGACGGAGGACAGGAGGGCCATGCGCATGACAACGCCGTTGTAGGCCTCTTGCCAGTAGCGGGCGTGGCGGGAGTCGTCGACCTCGGGGAGGAGTTCGTCGCGCCGCGGCAGCGAGTGGAGGATGATGGAGCTGCTCTTGGCCCTCGTCATGACCTCAGACGTCACCTGGTACTTGTCCGACGTGCGGGCGTAGACCTCTTGTTTCTCCTGGCGGGCCTGCGTGTAGTCGGGCTGGACGACCGGCTCCATGTAGATGACGTCGGCCTCAGCAATGGCCTCGTCGATGTGGTCGACGATGCGGTAGTTGGTGCCCTTCTCGTCGAGTTCGGCAAGGAACTCGGGGAGCGGCGACATCTCTTCGGGGGCCAGGATGATCATCTCGGCATCGAACTGCGACAGTGCGTACCCAAGCGAGTGCATGGTGCGCATGCGATGGTCACCGACAGCGAGGAACGTCTTGCCGTCGACCGATCCCATCTCCTTGGTGACCGTGTAGAGGTCGGTGAGGATCTGGGTCGGGTGCTCGCCCCAACCGTCGCCGCCGTTGATGACGGGGATTGAAGACCAGCGTGCGGCCTCGTGCGGTGCGCCCTGGTCGAAGTGGCGCATCACGATGACGTCGCCGTAGTACTCGAGCATGTGGACGGTGTCCTTGATGGACTCCTGATAGAAGTCGCCGGCACGGGTCATCTTGGCATCGGAGAAACCGGTCACGGCGCCGCCGAGGCGGTGCATGGCGGCTTCGTGTGCGAGGCGGGTGCGGGTCGATGGCTGGTAGAAGGCGGTGACCATCGTCTTGTGCTTGAGAAGATCGGTGTTGCGACGCTCACGAGCAATGGGCTCGAGGCGGTCGGCAATCTCGAAGAGATGGAAGAACTCGTTCCGTTCGAAGTCCTTCAATGAAAGGATGTCCCGTCCGGCGAAGCTGCGCATGCGTGCCCTCCTGAGGCTCGGCTTGGTGGATTGGTCATACCATAGTACGATATGCTCACCGTACGCCAGTCAAGGTTCTGCATGATCACCCGAAACCCATCGCTCACCGACCAGGTGAAGGCGCACATCAAGCAGCGGATCGTCAACGACGGCTTCGAAGAAGGGCGCATCCCACCCGAGACCGAACTGGCGACCGATCTCGGCGTGAGCCGCACCACCATCCGCGATGCCCTCAGCCGACTGGAGCACGAGGGAACGATCTACCGCAGACAAGGAGCGGGGACGTTCGTCAACGAGCCGGGCCTACAGATCCGATCCCGCCTCGAGGACATCTGGTCCTACGAGCAGGTCCTTGAGGATCACGGCTACGTGCCGTCGATCCTGGTGCTCTCCTCCGGCGAAGCCGCCGCCGACTCCCCCACCCGCGAGGCGCTCGGCCTCGAAGAGGACGAGCGTGTTCTCGTCATCGAGAAGGTCTTCCGCGAAGACGAGGCTCCCGTCATGCTGACCATCAATCGCATCCCCACCCGGATCGTCAGCGACGCCGAATACAAGAATGACGAGGCGATGCCGGTCTACGAGTTCCTCGAGGACCACTGTGACCGCACCCTCGGTTATTACCTCTCAGAGATCATTCCCGTAGCCCTCGACGCCGAAACAGCGAAGAAGCTCGGGGTTGAGTCCGGTACGTTGGCGATCTCGTTCGACGAGATCGGCTTCGACCAGAACAACGAGCCCATCGTGAGGGCGACGTCGTATTTCCGCGACGACCTCCTCCGATTCCGGCTCATACGTAGGAGAAGCGGGGCGTAGGCCTCACCGAACAAGCCTTCGGGCTGCAAAGGAGCAGTTGATGCAGACCTATCTGCACGGTCGCGACATGATCACGACCCAGGAATGGACCAAGGACGAACTCGACACCATCATCGATGTCGCCCTCGACCTCAAGCGCAAGCGCGCACTCAACGAGCCGCACGCGCTCCTGCGGGACAAAGTCCTCGCGATGCTGTTCTTCTTCTCAAGCACGAGGACCCGCGCAAGCTTCGAGGCCGGCATGGCCCAACTCGGCGGCCATGCGATGTTCCTCGACTCCACCAGCACGCAGATCGGCCACGGTGACACGTGGAAAGAGATCGGAGAGATCCTCGGCCGCTACGACGACGGCATCGCGATCCGCAATGTTGACTGGGGCATCGGCAACCAGTACATCCGAGCGGTTGCAGAGGCCAGCCGGACGCCCGTCCTCAACATGCAGTGCGATCTCTACCACCCCTTCCAGGCACTCGCCGACCTGCTCACCGTCATCGAGCAGAAGGGTGATCCCCGGAAGCTGACGTTCAACATGAGCTACGCATACGCGGCCAGCTATCAGAAGCCGATCAGCGTTCCGCAGAGCGTCATCCTCTTGATGACCCGCTACGGCGCCAACGTCCGCCTGACCCGTCCGCCGGAGTTCAAGCTCATGCCCGAGGTCATCGCTCAGGCCGAGGAGAACGCCAAGAACTCGCACGGATCGTTCGAGATCGTCGAGGACTTCGACGATGGTATGGCCGGTGCCGACGTCGTGTACGCGAAGGCGTGGGGCTCCATGCTCACCACCTCCGACCACGAGGAGTCCGCAGCCATCTCGGCGAAGTACCAGGACTGGATCGTCGACCCGCGGCGTATGGGGATGGCAGACGAGGACGCCATCTACATGCATCCGCTCCCTGCTGACCGCAATGTCGAGGTTGCCGACGCCGTCATCGACGGCCGCTGGAGTCGTGTCTATGACCAGGCGGAGAATCGCCTCCACGCACAGAAGGCCGTGATGGCGCTCACGATGTAGGCGTTATCGTTGGTTCGTTGAATCACCCACGAAAGGACGAGTGAGGTGCAGCAGCAGTCCGTCGCCGGTTTCATGGATCATCTGATCGAGAGGACCCCAGCCCAGTTCGAGTTCCATCAGGCAACTCGCGAGGTCATCGAGTCGGTCTGGCCGCTCTTGGAGAGTCAGCCGGAGTATCTGGAGGAGAAGATCCCCCACCGCATGGTGGAGGCCGAGAGGATCATCATCTTCCGGGTCCCCTGGGTCGACGATGTGGGGACGGTTCAGGTGAACCGTGGCTACCGCGTCGAGATGAACAGCGCGATCGGCCCATACAAGGGCGGCCTGCGCTTTCACCCCACGGTGAATCTTGGCGTCCTGAAGTTCCTCGCGTTCGAGCAGGTCTTCAAGAACGCCCTGACGACCCTCCCCCTGGGAGGCGGCAAGGGCGGCTCGGATTTCGACCCGAAGGGGAAGAGCGACTGCGAGGTCATGCGCTTCTGCCAATCCTTCATGAGTGAGCTATACCGACACATTGGTCCCCGCACCGATGTCCCAGCCGGGGACATCGGTGTTGGTGGCCGTGAGATCGGATTCCTCTTTGGCCAGTACAAGAAGCTGGCAAACGAGTTTGCAGGGATCCTCACCGGCAAGGGCCTCGAGTGGGGCGGCAGCCGCATTCGGCCCGAATCCACCGGCTACGGCACGGTGTACTTCACCGAAGAGATGTTGCGCGCCCAGGACGACACCATTTCCGGGAAGAACGTCCTCGTCTCCGGATCGGGCAACGTTGCCCAGTATGCAGTCGAGAACCTGAACCGTCTCGGCGCCACCGCCGTGACCCTGTCGGATTCGGGCGGCTTCATCTACGACCCCGATGGGATCGACGCGGAGAAGCTCGCCTGGGTAATGGATCTGAAGAACGTACGCCGCGGCCGGATCAGCGAGTACGCCGAACACTTCGGTGTCGACTACTACCCCGGGATGCGTCCCTGGGCTGTCGAAGGCGCCGAGATCGCGCTCCCCTGCGCGACGCAGAACGAGGTGAGCCTTGAAGACGCCCGGCACCTCGTCAACAACGGCGTTCGCGTCGTCGCCGAGGGTGCGAACATGCCGACGGAACCCGATGCCGTTCATTTCCTCATGGGGAACAACGTGCTGTTCGGACCGGGCAAGGCAGCGAACGCCGGCGGTGTCGCGACCAGCGGCCTCGAGATGGCGCAGAACGCCGAGTTCACGCAATGGACACGCGAAGATGTTGACGCGAGGCTTCTCGGCATCATGACCGACATTCACAACAACGCCAGGACGACGGCCGAGGAGTTCGGAGTGCCGAACGACTACGTGGTCGGCGCCAACATCGCAGGGTTCCGCAAGGTGGCCGATGCGATGATGGACCAAGGCGTCGTCTAAGGAGGCCCCACCATGAGAAAGATCGTTGGCTACTTCGAAGGTACCGACTCGACATTGCTGACCGGCCTCGTTTGCGATGGGCACGACACGGTGCCGATCTCGAACGGCTTCGACAACCACGGCATGCACGTGCGGATCATCAACAACGAGAACAAGATCGACCTGCTCATCGGGTACGTCCACAAGATCTTCGCTCCCGAGGACTCGGTGCAGGCCGGGGGCGTCACCTATGAGGACATCTTCCACGTGTGCCGTACCTTCGACATCCCGCTGCTGCTCGAGGTTGGTTCGGACCGGCAGGCTGCTGCACGCGACCTGTTCAACGAGATCCCCGACGTCGTCGAGTTCGTCGACCCCGGTGAGATCTTCGAGAAGGCGTGCGCGATCCTCGAGCGGATCTGAAGGCGCCCCAAAGCTGCAAGGACGAAGAAGAAAGGGGATGCCGTTGGCTCCCAAGGAATGGACCGTGCTCAATCCACGTGGCAGCCGCCGGGTGATCGTCACGAAGGACCTCCCGGGCGCGCGCTGGCTGGACGTGCTCACTGCAGCCGACTGCTCCGTTGAGGTGTGTCAATCGTCCGACGTGCTCACGCCCGATGAGATCGCCGAACGCATCGGCGACTCGTGTGACGGGGCGATCGGCCAACTCACCGAGGATTGGAACGCGGGCCTGTTCGTGAAGCTCGCGGCAGCCGGAGGAACGGCGTATTCGAACTACGCCGTCGGCTACAACAACGTGGACGTCGCGGGTGCGACGGCCGTCGGTATCCCGGTCGGCAACACGCCGGGAGTGTTGACCGAAACAACGGCGGAGATGGCGGTCGCCTTGACCTTCGCGGTCGGCCGCCGTGTCGTTGCGGGAGACCGCTTCATGCGCGGCGGGCACTACGAAGGGTGGCTTCCCGCCCTGTTCATGGGGAAGCGGTTCCACGGCCGCACCGTGGGAATCATCGGAGCAGGCCGAATCGGGGCTGCGTATGGTCGGATGATGGTCGAGGGTCACAAGATGAACCTCGTCTACTTCGATCTCTCTGCAAACAAGGCGCTTGAGCAGTACATCACCGACTATTCGGCGTTCCTCGTCGCGAACGGGGAGGCCCCGGTTTCGTGCCGCAGGGTCGGCACGATCGAGGAACTCCTCGCCACGACCGACGTGGTGAGTCTCCACACCGTGCTCGACGATTCGACGACCCATCTCATCAACGCCGAACGCCTCGCCCTGATGAAGCCCGATGCGATCCTCGTGAATACGAGCCGAGGCCCGATCATCGACGAGGTCGCCCTTGTTGCTCACTGTTGGGCCAATCCCGATTTCAGGGTTGCGCTCGACGTGTTCGAGGTTGAGCCGGCGATGAAGCCAGGGCTGGCAGAACTCGAGAATGCCGTCATCGTCCCCCACATCGCTTCAGCGACACGGTGGACGCGCGAGGGCATGGCCACCCTGGCCGCCGCCAATGTGGCGGCGATCCTTCAGGGATACCCGGCATGGGAGAACGACGACATCCTGCCGTTCCTCTCCGGCGATGTTCCGAAGGCCGCGCCGAGCATCGTCAACACAGAAGACCTCAACTAGCAAGGAGTCCATCAACATGCGCATAGCCAACCGTATCTCCGACCTCGGGACCGAGACCGCATTCGCGGTCTCGGGCGAGGCCGCCGAATTCGCCGCCAAGGGGAACCGGGTCTACCCCTTCCACCTCGGTGACATCAACCTCCCGACGCCCTCCACGGTCGTCGACGGGGCATTCAAGGCCATCGCCGACGGCAAGACGGGCTACTGTCCCAACGCGGGCATCCCACAGCTTCGCGAAGCTCTCGCCGCCGACGTGGCCGCCTCACACAACACGCCGTACACGGCGGAGAACGTTGTGATGCAGCCCGGAGGCAAGCCGACGATCGGCAAGTTCATCCTCACCATGATGAACCCGGGCGACGAGGTGCTCTACCCGAACCCCGGCTACCCGATCTACGAGTCGCAGATCGAATTCCACGGCGGCGTCGCAGTCCCGTATGGCTACACGGAAGGCGCCGAGAACTTCGCGCTCGACTTCGATTCGATCGAGCGTGGGATCACCGACAAGACCCGTCTGCTGATCCTCAACGATCTCCAGAACCCGATGGGCGCCGAGTGTTCGCTCGAGGAGCTCCAACGGCTCGCCGATCTCGTTCGCAAGCACGACCTCTACGTGCTCGCCGATGAGGCCTACTTCGATATGCGCTACGCGGGCAAGAGCAAATCGTTCGTCGAACAGCCGGGCATGGCGGAGCGCACGGTCGTGCTCTACACGTTCTCGAAGAAGTTCGCGATGACGGGCTGGCGTCTCGGCGCCAGCGTTGGTCCGAAAGAGATCGTCGATGTGATCGCGAAGATCAACGTCAACGACGAGTCCTGCTCGAACCACTTCATCCAGTACGGCGCGCTCGCCGGCCTGACCGGTGACCAGACCGAGGTGCAAGCGATTCTCGATGAGCTCCACGCCCGGCGGGATGCAACGGTGGCAGGCCTCAACGCCATCGACGGAGTGCACAGCTTCACGCCGAACGCGACGTTCTACCTGTTCCCGAACGTGACCGAGGTCATGGAGCGCAAGGGTTTGACCGACTACGAGGAATTCCGCCGCGCGGCCCTCCACAACACAGGTGTCTCGTTCACCACCCGTCTCCACTTCGGCCGTGAAATCTCGGGTGAGCCGAACCGGTACATCCGCTTCGCCTACTCCGGCATCTCCGTTCCCGATATCGAGGAATCCCTCGCCCTCTTCAAAGACTGGGCCGAGGCGTAATCAGTAGCTGAGTAGCCGAGGGCCGGGACAGTTGTCCCGGCCCTTGCCACGCTCTGGGTCTTCGACCGCTCGGTTCGGTAGTTCCGATCCGATCTCAGCGCACCTTGGTCAACGCATCCAGGTAGCCCTTGATCCGCTTGATCTGACCTTCGCCGTCGAGTCCGGCTTCGTGGACGACCATGTCACCCACGCCGGAACTGAGATAGCGGCCGTTCTGGAAGGGATACATCGTGTTGGCCCGGCCGAGTTCGCTCCGAATCCACCGATAGATGGTCGGCAACGTGAAGTCGGTGATTCCCATGGCCTTCTGCGCCACCGCATCCGGGAAGACCGCCTGCTGTTCCGCATCTGAGAATCGGTCGAACAGCTCAGCCGAAGTCACCAGGTACACATCGAGGTCGATGCCCGCGTCCTCCAACAGTGGCAGGGTCCCGTCTACAAACGCGTACGTCACCGCAGAGCCTTGCAGCACGACGGCGCCATCGGGGGTTCCGGAGGCGCTGCGTAGCTTGTAGAACCCTTGCGCCGCCATCTCCGCAGGTGCCAGACCGAGTGCTTCACGGTCGGGAACGACCTCGCCGGGGCGGGTGACGAAGGGAGCGATGATCGCCGGACGCTCCCGGAATGCTGCGGCAACCATCGGCCACATCTCGGCCGGCTCCCACGGCGTCAGGGTGATTGCTGTGCCTGGGACGAAGTTCTCCTGCAGCAGTTGCAGAGCTTGGGGATCGGCGTGGGTCGGACCATCCTCGCCGGTCTTCATGCCGGCGTGGGCACAGACGAGCACGAACGGCCGGTACGGACCAGGTTCGGTCTCCTGACGCATCTGATTTCCGATCGCGTGGAGCCGGGATGCGATGTGTCCGAGCGGAGCGAGGAATGCTCCGTACGACGCCACCGCTCCCACGTGGTCTCCGAATGCCGACACGCCGCTGAGCACGCACGACAGCCCGTCCTCACAGATTCCTCCAACCGAGAGCGACCGGGCGTCGGGATTGGCGGTCCGGTGGTAGAAGCCTCCAGGGAATCCCGTCGCCACGTCCGAAATCGCCGTCGAACCCAACAGGTCGGCCGCCCCGATCAGGATCGCCCCGCCAGATACTGTGTTCAAGTACCCCAGGCTTCGGCCGAGCGCTTGTCGGAGCGCCAGCTTGTCGCCCGGCTCCAGGACCAGTTCCTCTGGGACTACGAACGGATCAGCGGCCGCGTAGATCTGCTCCACGTCCGGAGCCCCTTCACGCTGCCTCCGCCCGCGTGCGTTCAAGCGATCCTTCGCACCGCTGAGGCGACCGGCCAGCGCTGCTGTCATCTCGTCCGCTTCGAGCAATGCCCGATACCGCTCGAGCGTTGCCCACTCGGCAGCCTCGACCGCCACGGCATCCGATCCATCAACGCTCGGCAGAGCGTCCGTATCGTCACCGAACAGAGGCCGCTGGGTGGCCAGGTACTCGTCGCTGCACATCTTGTGACCACCGCCGTGCGACTTCTTCCCTTCGACGCCGTATTGCCACCCCTTCGTCGTCCGATACACGATCGCGGTCGGCTGTCCGTTGTCGAGGTCGGCTGCCATCCGCTGCGCGGTCAACACGAGTCCGAAGTCGAAACCATCCGCTACGTGGATCACGTTCCAGTCCTGGAAGTAGAAGTACTCGCACGGATCCCACTGCACATAGTCGCCGGGCTGGTCTCCTTCACGGGTCACAGCGTCCGAATCGATCGCTGCCTGGTTCCAATCCAGGTGCATCACCGCGTTCGAGAGACCCGACGTGCCGGCAAATGCTACGGCCTCGGCTGCTCTTCCCGGTGTGATGCCTCCCTCACCCTCGATCAGATGCACCCGCGGTGCGTCGCCCCCGTAGGCGTCGGCAGCTGCCACGGCCAATCCAAGGGACGACCCAACTCCGATGCCGGACGCGCCGGTGGACAGTTTCACGAATGGAGTGGCTGGTGTCGGATGCCCGTCGAGCGCCTTCGAATGAAACTCCCGGAACAGCGGAGTCGGCTGGGTCAGGTTGCGCCGAAAGCCGAGAAGATCCTCGAAGCGCAGTCGCAGATTCTGCTCATCGGGGAGCAGATCGGGTCGGGCGATCCGCGCGATCTCATCCCGCAACGCCCACATCGCGTACAAACCCATCGCCTTGTGACCGGCGGAGTACGAGATCAGATCCTGGTCCCTGCGATTCGGTTCGCCGATGTCGTAGTCCATGCCGTCGAACAGCAGGCCGGCCACGATGTGACCGGATGAGATTGAACCACCCGGATGCCCCGACTGCGCGAAGTTGAACAGGACGGAGCACAGTGCCCGATAGAACTCGTCGAATCGCTTCAAAGCCGCCAAATCAGCCGGAGCTACTCCCACCGGTTCCGAAACCTCTACCCACGTTGCCCTTCGCGGTCCGAACGCTCGACTCATGATCGCCTCAACTCCTCATCTCACTCGTCCGTTGGCGGCACTGCCCGGTCGCTCATGGTGTCCACGACGACGCGCCGCATCCTACTTGCGGCGTCAACCCGCCCGTACGAGTCGTCGCCGTCATCACCGCTGAATCACCCCTCACCCCGCGCTTCCAGTCCCTCGTCCGAGAGCAGTGCCGCGTACTCCTCTGGTGTGTTGACGTCCCACGGCGCGGGGCCGGCGATCCGCAGCCGTGCGACTCGGTCGTCTCCGCTCTCGACCAAGAGACGCCCCAGCACCCTCTCCCCCGTCATCTCCGCGGCGTCTTCGAGAGCCGGCCGTGAGATCAGGAACGGGTTCGCGATGCGATCGTCGTAGTTGGCCACCACCGCCCAAGGGCGATCCTCGTTCCACAGTTCGACCATCGCGTCGATCACATCGGTCCGGGTCGTCGGCTGGTCCCCGGCGACCAGGATGAACGCCTCCGCATCGGGGTCGGTCAACGTTGCGGTCAGGAACGATGACATGTTCCCCCGCCGATAGTCAGGGTTCCGCACGACCGTTGCTCGCACAGCCAAGAGCGACGCCTCAACCGCTTCTGCGTTCGCTCCCGTCACGACGATCACCTGGTCCACGTGGCTTGCCTCGACGGCCGCGAGGGTGGTGTTGAGCACCGTTCGGTCGTGGAGCGGCAGCAGCAGCTTTGGCTCGCCCATGCGCTCCGCCGCACCGGCCGCAAGCACGACTCCGGTGGTCAAACCTCTCATCTAGATGCCGACAATGTCCTCGGGCCGTACCGGCACCCGCGTGAGCGGCCGACCGGTCGCGGCGCGGATCGCTGCAATGACCGCAGGAGTCGAACTGATCGTCGGCGACTCACCGATGCCCTTCGCTCCGAATGGACCCCAGTGATCACCCGCCTCGATGATTCGAGTCTCGACCGCCGGGGCGTCGAGGAACGTCGGAATGAGGTAGTCGGTGAACGTCGGGTTCAGGATGATCCCCTCGTCGATCACCAACTCTTCCATGATCGCGAGGCCCATGCCTTGCATGATCCCGCCTTCGAGCTGACCGGTGATGGCCTGCGGATTCAGGGCCGTGCCGACGTCCTGCGACGTGTCGATGCGGACCACACGCACGAGACCGAGTTCAGGGTCGACGTCGACCACCGCACGGTGAGCGGCGACCACGAATCCGGCGTGCACATCGCCCTGCCCGTTCTCGTCCGGCGGGAACGTCTCGGGATGACGGAACCGGACGTGGTGGTCGACGGGTCCGGCCGCACACACGTCCTCGATCGTCGCGATCCGCGCACCATCCCGGTAGACGCCATCGTCGCGGAGTTCGTCTCCGCCGTGATCCGCGAGGATCTGGTCGCGCAAACCGACGGCCGCGGCGTGTACCGCGCCCCCGGTCATCTGCGTCTGGCGGGACGCCGAGGTCGATCCGGCCGATCCAATCTGGGACGTGTCATCCCACACCACGGCGACCTTCTCGGTTCCGAGCACCGTCCGAGTGATCTGTTGGCAGACGGTGACGAGTCCCTGCCCCACTTCCATGGCCGCGGTGTGCACCTCAACTCCGGCCGGGGTCATCACGACCCGGGCTTCGGCAAAGTCGTCGAAACCTTCGGAGAACGCGAGGTTCTTCAGCCCCACCGCATATCCGACGCCCCGCACCACCGAAGACGATGGTGTCGTCAACCCGGTCCCGCCCGGCAGGAGGCGCGGGTCGTCGCTGTCCGCGAGCGTATCCGGGAGTGGGATCGCCTCGATCGCATCGATCACCTCGAGTGTTGGGAGCGACCCCTCGATGATCTGACCGGACGTCGACATCGGGTCGCCGGCGAGCAGGGCGTTCTTCCTTCGAAGCTCGAGCGGATCCATACCGAGTTCGGCAGCAAGCAGGTCCATCTGGCTCTCGGATGCGAAGCATGTCTGGACGGCGCCGAAGCCGCGCATCGCACCGGCCGGCGGGTTGTTGGTCCTCGCGACGGCCGCATCGACCACCACGTTGTCGCAACGGTACGGGCCCACGGTGAAGAAGGTCGCGTTGGCCAGCACGGCACGACTCGTGTGGGCGTAGGCCCCACCGTCGAGAAGGAGGCGAGCCGTGACCTTCACCAGGTTGCCGTCTGGATCTGCCTCGTGTCGATAGACCATGTGGGATGGGTGGCGCTTGACGTGGCCGGCGAACGATTCTGTTCGGTCGTACACCATCTTCACGGGGCGACCGGTCGCGAGCGCCAGCATGGCGACATGGATGTGCAGTGAGATGTCCTCGCGCGATCCGAAGGCGCCGCCGATGCCTGCCGGATGGCATCGAACCAAGTCGTCCGGCATGTCAAGGCACACGACGATCTGCCGGTGGTCAACGTGGATCCACTGACTCGTAACGTACAGATCGAGTCCGCCCTCGCCATCTGGAATGGCGAACCCGGCTTCGGTGCCGAGAGGCGCCTGGTCCTGGGTCGCGGTCTCGTAGACCCCTTCGACCACGACCGATCCGGTCGAGTCGACGTCGCCCCGTCGGATCTTCATTTCACGGAAGGTGGATCCATTGTCGACGGCCTGCTGAGGATCGGTAAGCGGGGCAAGCGGCTCCCACTCCACGACGATGGCAGCGGCGGCGCGCCGTGCGGTCTCTTCGTCGTCGGCCGCGACGACCGCGACCGGTTCGCCCCAGTACTGAGCGAAGCCGTCGCAGAACACCGGCTGGTCTTGCTCCTCTTGTCCGAAGGTCCGCTTGCCCCGAACATCATCCTGCGTGAGCACGGCTCGAACGCCGGCCATGGCAACCGCCGGTCCGACATCGATGCTGACCAGACGGGCATAGGCATAGGGGCTCCGCAAGGTTGACCCCCACAGCATGTCCTCGGACCACAGGTCCGACACGTACGCGAAGTTCCCCATCACCTTCGGGATGCCGTCCGGACGCTGAGCGCTGGTTCCAATCCCGCCGCGTAGGCCGGACGTGGTCTTGGCGGTCATGCGTCCTCCTTCGTCACCGTCTCGAACGCTCGCAGAATTGCCCCGTACCCCGTGCAGCGGCAGATATTCCCGGAGAGGGCTTCGCGTATCTCGATCTCACTCGGCTGCGGGTTGGCGGCCAGCAGATGTGAGCCGGCCACGATGACGCCGGGGGTACAGAAGCCGCACTGCACGCCGCCTTCGGCGAGCATCGCCTCCTGGAAGGGATGCAGTTCGTCCTCGCTTCCGAGACCTTCAACGGTGGTCACCTCGGCGCCGTCGGCGTCGGCCGCCATCACGAGACACGAGCAGATGGCCTCTTCATCGAAGACCACCGTGCACGAGCCGCACTCTCCTTGCTCGCAGGCGTCCTTCGTTCCCGGTAGGTCGAGGTCGTTCCTGAGTACGGTCAGCAGGCTCTCCGCTCCGGCGACGTCGACGACCCGCTCTTCGCCGTTGACCGTGATCGTGACGTTCATCGCGCACTCCGTTCGACGAGCCGCCGGGCGAGAACACCCGCGGCATGCCTTCGATACGCCTCGGTCGATCGGTGATCGGTGATCGGTTTGACCTCTTGCGAGACGATACGGGCGAACTCGTCGAGCGCCTCCCCCGAGATCGTCGATTCGGCGTTGATCATCTCCTCGGCTCTCGTCGCCCGGATCGGCGTCGGTGCGACCGACCCGAGTGCCACGCGGAAGCCGTCGTCGCCTCGCATGACCAGGCAACTGACCGTCGAGATGACCATCGCGTTGCGCACGCCGACCTTCGCGAACTCCTGATGCTCGGGGAGACCGTCCGGTACCACGACCGCGGTGATGATCTCGTCCGGTTCGATCGATGTTCGTTTCACACCGGTGAAGAACTCGCGCCACGGCACCAGTCGGGTGCCGCGTTCCGACGAGCGAACCTCGATCGATGCGTCGGCAGCGGCGATCCACGGAAGGCCGTCCCCCGCCGGACTGGCTGTCCCGACATTCCCTCCGATGGTGCCTGCCACGCGGATCTGCGGCGAGCCAACGGTACGCGCCGCCTGTGCGAGTCCGCGGTGCGGACCTTGCTCGAGGGCGCGCCCATCTGGCTCCTGAGCCGATCCGGCTCGGCGTCACATCGCTCAGCTCTGCAACGCGGCGGAGCGAGATGACCCGCTGGGGTCGGTGGTGGGCAAGGTTGACCTCAACCATGAGGTCGGTTCCTCCGGCGAGGAGCTCAGCATCGGGCCGTTGGGCCTTTGCGGCGAGCGCGTCGTCGAGGTCACGTGCAGCAACGAATTCCATGGCCATACCGTAGTCGGCGGGACGCAATCCGTACTCGGCGATCCGGCCGCTCAGCGGCTCAGCTACCTGCCCCGATCAGGCGCGTCGCGGCCTTGTTGTGGGCGTCGATCAGCGGCGGCAGATCGACGCCCACCAATTCGCGGTTGTGAACGACGGCTCGTCCCTGGACGTAGCTCTCATCGACACCCGTGGGGGCCACGAACAACACCGCGGCGACCGGGTCGTGGAGCGCTCCCGCGTACTCGAGACGATCGAGCGAGATCGCGATGAAGTCGGCTGCCTTCCCAGGCTCGAGCGAGCCAACGTCGTCGCGTCCGAGGACCGCGGCGGATCCACGGGTCGCGATCCTCAGCGCTTCTCTGGCGGTGAGCAGTCGTCCCCCCTCGATTGATGGTGCGGCTGCGAGCCGGGCGAGGAGCATCGCCTGTCTGGCCTCTGCGATGAGGTGGCTTCCGTCGTTGCTCGCCGACCCGTCGACGCCGAGTCCCAGCCGGACACCGGCAGCGAGGTAGCGTCGGACCGGGGCGATCCCTGAGGCGAGCCGCATGTTCGATGATGGGCAGTGGGCCACGCCGGTCTCGGACGTTGCGAGGCGCAAGATCTCATCATCGTTGATGTAGATCCCGTGGGCGTACCAGACGTCGTCACCGACCCAGCCGAGATCCTCCATGAGTTCGACCGGTCGCCGACCGAACGTCTCGATGCAGAACTGTTCCTCGTCGTGGGTCTCGGCGACGTGGGTGTGGAGGTGCACGCCGTACTGGCGGGCCAGTTCTGCCGACGACCGCATGAGTTCCGGCGTGACCGAGAACGGCGAGCAGGGGGCCACCACGACGCGCACCATCGCTCCCGGATCGGGATCGTTGAAGGCTTCGATCACCCGCTGCGTATCGAGCAGGATCGTCTCCTCGTCCTCGACCACCGAATCGGGGGGCAGTCCTCCGTCGCTCTCCCCCAGACTCATCGACCCTCGCGCAGCGTGGAAACGGACACCCACGTTCGATGCGCCCTCGATCTGATCATCGAGCCGGGACCCATTCGGCCACAAGTACTGATGATCCGACGATGTCGTACACCCCGACAGGGCGAGTTCCGAGAGCGCCAACTCCGTCGAGATCCGTACATCCTTGGGCGTCATCCGCGCCCAGATCGGATAGAGCGTCCGAAGCCAGTCGAACAGGCCGGCGTCCTGGGCCCCCGGTACGGCACGCGTCAGCGTCTGATAGAAGTGGTGGTGGGTGTTGATGAGGCCGGGCAGGACGACATGGCCGCTCAGGTCGACCACCTCGTCCGCAATCTCAGGGAGGTCCGCAGTCGGCCCCACCTGCTGGATGAAGCCATCGACGGCGTACAGACCCCCATCGACGATCTCGGTACCACCGTCATCCATCGTGGCAAGAACCTGCGTGTGCCGAACGAGAAGAGTGCTCATCCCATGAATGTACCAACTCAATTCGGGTCGTCCGACGCTATCGGGGATCGACGCTCGCCAGTAGAGTGGAGAGACGGGCCGATGAAGGAGAGATGCAAATGATCACGCAGTACCACCGACCGTTCACGCTCGATGATGCGGTTGCGATTCTTGCCCGCCCGGATGCGATCGTCTTGGCCGGCGGAACCTCGATCAATGCCGATCCGGACCGCGCCCCCAAGACGGCTGTGGACGTCCAGGCGCTCGATCTTGCCGGCATCGAACTCGAGGGCGGCATGGTCCGCATCGGGGCAACGAGCCGCCTGCAGGATCTGGTGGACTCCGCGCTCGTCCCGGTGGTGCTCACGGACCTCGCCCGACGCGAAGCTCCGAACACGATCCGCAACATGGCCACCCTCGGCGGGACCATCGGAGCGTCCGATCCCGAGAGCGAGTTGCTCGCCGGGCTGCTTGCGTTCGATACCGCGTGACGCTCGCCCGTTCCGGCTCATCCACCGAGCACACGCTCGCAGACGTACTCGCCGACCGGAGCATCCTCAACGGAGCCATCATCACCGCCGTCACCGTCCCGTCCGGGGGAGAAGCCGCCGCCGACCGGGTGTCCCGCACCCCCATGGACCGCCCGATCGTCGCAGCCGTCGCCCATCGAAGCGGTGACACGGTCCGCCTTGCCATGACCGGCGTCTCCGCGGGCCCGACGGTGGTCGACCCCGACAACGTGGCGGATCTCGATCCGCCCGCCGATTTCCGTGGCACCGCCGACTACCGAAGAAACCTCGCCGAGGTACTCGCCCAGAGAGTTCTCGCTGACGTCACGGGAGGTGAAGCGTCATGACGATCACGCTCACCGTCAACGGAGCCAAGGTCGAACTCTCCTGCAAGCCACAGGACTCACTACGTGCCGTGCTGCGCGGGGCCGGGTACTACAGCGTGCGATTCGGCTCGGAGAGCGGAGAGACCGGAGCGGCGGCCGTGCTCGTAGACGGCGTCCTCATCTCCGCCGACCTGATGCTGGCAGCTCAGGCCGATGGCCACGAGATCGAGACCGTTGAGGGCATGAGCAGCCCCGGCAACCTCCACCCGATTCAGGAAGCATTCATCGAGACCGGCGCAATCCAGTCCGGGTACTCCACGCCGGCAATGATCCTCGCTGCAAAGGCCCTGATCGCCGCGAATCCGGACCCTACCGAAGACGACGTCAGGGATGCCTTCTCGGGCATCCTTGACCGCGAGACCGGCTATCTGCGTCCAGTCCACGCCGTCTTGCGGGCGGCCGCGGTGATCCGCGGGGACGATCCCGAGAGCGTTGACGTCGCCTTCCTCGATCCGCTCACGAGCGGCGCCGCGTCCGACCAGGATGTGACCGCCCTGTCCACGATCGCTCCAAAGGTCGTTCCAAGCGTCGACGTGCCGGACACCCGTATCGTCGGCCACGCCGAGGTCAAGGTCGATGCCATCAAGCTGGTGAAGGGCAATCCTGCCTTCACCGACGACGTCGTTGCCTCCGGCACCCTCGTGGCGAAGGTGCTCTACAGCCCGCACACGAACGCACGGATCGTTGACATCGACGACTCTGCTGCCGCGGCGCTCCCCGGCGTCCACGCCGTACTCCATCACGGGAACGTGGCGCGAGTGCGATATGCGTCGGGTGGCCAGAGCTACCCCAACCCACTCCCCTACGACCAGGTCAGCTTCGACAATCGGGTCCGTTTCGTCGGCGATCGCGTCGCAGCCGTCGCAGCCGACACGGAAGAGATCGCGCTCGCAGCGATCGACCTGATCGACGTGACCTACGAGGTGCTCCCCGCAGTGTTCGACGAGAACGAGGCCATCCTCGACGGAGCGCCCGTGATTCACGACGAACCGGATATGGAGGGGGCGCACGATGCCTCCCACAACTTGGTTCACCACATCCAGGCGGAGACCGGCGACGTCGCCGACGGCTTCGCCGCCGCTGCGCATGTGTTCGAACAGACGTGCCGGGTCCACCAGGTGCAACAGACACCGATCGAACCCCATATCGCGGATCGCGGCGTGGGACAGCGACGAGCGCCTGGTGATCACCTCATCGACCCAGGTCCCGTTCCATGTTCGCCGCATGGTCGCCCCGTTGCTCGGTCTGCCGGTCAAGCAGATCCGGATCATCAAGCCGCGAATCGGCGGCGGCTTCGGCGTGAAGCAGGAGATGCTCATCGAGGACATCGTGGGCCACCTCACGATCGCCACGGGCCGGCCGGTCCGTCTCGAACTCACCCGCGAGGAGGAGTTCATATCGAGCCGGACCCGCCATCCGCAGACGATCACGTTCAAGACCGGCGTCGACGCCGCGGGCAAGATCACGGCGCAGGACATGCACGTGGTGGCAAACACCGGGGCCTACGGAACCCATGGACTCACCGTGCAGATGGTGACGGGCCTGCGCGGTCTCAGCTCATACAACTCGCCGATCAAGCGATTCGACTGCAAGGTCGCGTACACCAACATCCCGGTACCGGGGGCCTATCGCGGGTACGGGGCGCCTCAGGCGCTGTACGCGCTCGAGACCCACATGGAGGACATCGCGGCTGAACTGGGGATGGATGCCATCGAGTTCCGTCGCCTCAACTGGGCCGTCGCCGGGGACCCCCTCGACATCGCCCCACAACTCGGCGAAGGCGACCAGGACGCAAGCGTGATGCCAATGATTACGTCGTGCGGCCTCGAGGAGGCGGTCGCTCAGGGAATCCGAGCCATCGACTGGGACCGTCGCAACGACCCGGCTTGGCGCGAGCCGGCCGATCGACCGAACATCAGGCGCGGTCTCGGCTTCGCCATGGCCATGCACGGCACGGCGATCCCTGGCCTCGACATGGGCGGCGCCAGCCTCAAGATCAACGATGACGGCTCATTCAATCTGCTCGTCGGCGCTACCGATCTCGGCACGGGCTCGGACACGATCCTTGCGCAGATCGCTGCGGAGGTTGTTGGCGTGGGGACCGACGACATCATCGTCTACTCGTCCGATACCGACATGACCCCGTTCGACGTTGGGGCCTACGCATCGAGCACCACCTACATCTCCGGCATGGCGACGAAGCGCGCTGCGGAGTTGGTGCGGGCCCAGATCATCGATCGGGCCGTGCTCATGCTTGGCGTCGACGCCGACTCGATCGATCTTCACGACGGGAAGGCATGGTCGACCGATGGGCAGTCGGTGACGCTCGAGCAGATCGCGCTGTCGACGCTCCACCAGGAGGGCCAGCATCAGATCATGGCGGACGCGTCGTACGTCTCCCCCGAGTCACCTCCGCCCTACGCGGCTCAGTTCGCCGAGGTCGAGGTCGACATTGAGACCGGACAGGTCACGGTTGAGCGGCTCGTCATGGCCGTCGACTGCGGTGTGCCGATCAACCCGCTCACCTCGGTCGGACAGGTCGAGGGCGGCCTGGTGCAAGCGCTCGGATACGGACACTGCGAGGAGATGGCGTACGACGCGGACGGTCGCATGGTCAACGCGGCGTTCGGTCCGTACAAGATCTACCGGGCCGATGAGATGCCCGAGATCGAGGCGATCCTCGTGCAGACCCTGGAGCCGAGCGGACCGTTCGGTGCCAAGGCGATTGCCGAGATCCCGAAGGACGCTGTCGCTCCCGCCATGCGAAACGCCATCGCCAACGCCACCGGAGTCCGCATCGCCAACATCCCGTTCACACCTGAGCGGGTGTGGCAGGCGCTCCAGGACGCGTGAGAACCGCCGACCACCGGGGGCTCCTCGCTGAGCTATCGGCTGCGGTCGAGGCGGCCCGACCGGTCGTCGTCGCGACGATTGTCGCGACTGCCAAGTCGGTCCCGCGCCACGCCGGAGCGAAGATGCTGATCTACGCCGACGGCAGCACATCGGGAACGGTCGGCGGCGGCCAGGTCGAAGCCCTGATCCGGGTCGACGCCACCGCCGCGATCGAACAAGGTTCAACGCTGCTCAAGCACTACTCGCTGGAGGACCCGGAACGCGGCGACCCCGGAATCTGCGGCGGAACCATGACCGTCTCACTGGAGCCCTACATGCCACCACACACCATCTACGTGATCGGTTGCGGCCACGTCGGCCGCGCCGTTGTCGATCTCGCTCACTGGCTCGGATACCGCACCGTTGCCACCGATGACCGTCCCGAGATGGCGTCGGAGGAGGCCATGCCGAATGCCGATGCCCGCCTCGTGGGATCCCTGGAGGAGGCGATCGCCGAAGAGCCGATCGGTGAACACACATCCGTTGTCGTTGTAACGCGAAGCCACGACATGGACGTCGAGATCGTCCCGACGCTCCTCGTCACCCCGGCCCGGTACATCGGGGTCATGGGGAGCAAGCGCAGGTGGGCGGCAACACGGGATCGCCTGATCGAACTCGGAGTTGACGCGACGGCCATCGACCGAATTCACGTGCCAATCGGCATCAGTATCGGCGCGGAGACCGTCGAGGAGATCGCAGTGTCGATCATGTCCGAGATCATCGAGGCGGCCGCCGCGGAGGAGCAGTGATCGACCCGTCCAGCCATCTCGTCGTCGTCCGCGGCGGCGGCGACCTTGGATCGGGGGTCATCTGGCGGCTCGGCCGTGTCGGATTCCCGGTCGTGGTCCTCGAACTCGAGCGGCCGCTAACCGTCCGTCGCACCGTCGCCTACTCGTCGGCAATCACCAACGGCAGGATCACGATCGACGGAATCGAAGGCCGCCGCGTGGCCACGCCCGATGAGGCGGTCGCTACGGCCCGCGACGGTGCTGTGGCGGTATTTGCCGCCGATGATCTGCCGTCGTTCCCAACCGAGCCATCGATCATGATCGACGCCCGGCTTGCAAAGCAGAATCTCGACACCGCCATCGACCAGGCGCCATTCGTGGTAGGACTCGGCCCCGGCTTCTCGGCCGGAACCGACTGCGATGCCGTCATCGAGACCATGCGCGGGCACCGACTCGGACGGGTCATCTGGGACGGACCGGCTGCACCGAACACCGGTGTGCCAGGTGAGATCGGCGGGGCATCCGGCGACCGGTTGCTCCGGGCCGAGCACGACGGCATCCTCGATTGGGATGCAGCGTTCGGCGACGCCGTCGAACCCAACCAGGTACTCGGTCACATCGACCGCAATCCGATCACGGCGAGAATCGCAGGTACGGTCCGGGGCTTGCTCCTTCCCGGACCGGTCACGTCAGGTCTCAAGATCGGCGACGTGGATCCTCGGTTCGATCCAGCGGCGATCCACGAGATTTCCGACAAGGCCCTCTCCATTGGCGGCGGGGTGCTCGAAGCGGTCCTCGTGTGGCTCGGACGCACTCAGCAATGAGCAACTCCCTTCGGTCACAACTCGATCTCGGCGAGCGCGAACTCGTCGCCATCGTGGGAGCTGGAGGCAAGTCCACAGTGCTGTTCACACTCGGCCGCGAACTCGCCGCTGACAGCCGAAAGGTGATCCTGACGACCACCACGAAGATGGCCCAGGATCAGGTCACCGATCCGGCATGCTGGTCCGTCGATCCCGGCAATGTCGATCGGGCGCTGGACCCTGGCGAGCCGCTCTTCGTCGCAGTCGGGACCGTGCCCGGCAAGATCACCGGCCCGTCAGCTGAAGAAGTGAACCGCCTTTTCGATGAGACGACGGCTGACGTTGTGGTGGTGGAAGCCGATGGTGCCCGGTCGATGTCAATCAAAGCCCCCGCCGACCACGAGCCGGTCATTCCGAGTCGATCGACACTGGTCGTTGTCGTCGTCGGCATCGATGCCGTCGGCTGTCCCCTCAGTGACGTGGCTCATCGCCCGGACCGCATCGAAGCCATCACCGGTCAGTCGGCGGATGCGATCGTCACCGTCGCCGATGTCGCCGCGATCCTCCTCCACCCGGAGGGCGGGCTGAAAGGGATCCCGGACACCGCACGCGTAGCCATCGCTATCACCAAGGTCACCCCCAAGACCCGACAAGCCGCAGCAGGCCTGAGAGCCATCCTCGCTGCCAATCCCCGCCTCGATCATGTCGTGGCGCTGCCGTTGGCCGCAAGCTGAGCAGCCGGGCCTCGGTCCTCCTGGCGACCCAAGCTGGGCGAGAGGGAGCGGATGAGCGGACCCAATCCCGGCCATCCCCACGACGGTGAGAGCCCCGAGTAGGCTTGATGGATAGGAAGGAGACACCGTCGTGCCAACTGGCCGGGATCTCGTCAATCACATGAACGACCTCATGTCACGTGGGGACGTCGATGCGCTGTGCGATCTGTACAGCCCCGATGCGGAGATGGTTCTGTACTACCGGATCGCCTTGGGTAGGGACGAGATTCGCAGTCTCCTGGCGGCGTCGCTCTCCGCTCACGGAATCTACGAAGTGCTTTCGGTGGACCAGTTCCAGGACACCGGGGACATCGTGATGTGGGACGCAACCGTCGAGCGAGATTTGGGGATCCTAGAGGCGACCCACATCCTTGTTCTCGACGAAGACGGCTTGATCCACCGCCACATCCCTCGAATCCGCGGCTACTGGGGCATGTAGCCAGTCGTGTTGAGCGCCGATCGCGTCGGGAACTCGCTGTGCGCAGTTCGCGGCCGTCTCCTACGTCCCCTCAGGTAGCAGCGAGTTCGTCCCACGCGGCAGATACTCACCCCGGCCGGAGGCTCCAACGAACTCGCCTTCGTCGACGATGACCTCGCCGCGCAACACGACCGTCTCAACCGCTCCGCCCATTTCGGCACCTTCGAACACCGAGTAGTCGAGGTTCATGTGGTGGGTTGCCGCGGACAGCACGTGCGATGCCGACGGGTTGTAGATGACGACGTCCGCATCCGATCCCGGTGCGATCGTTCCCTTCCGCGGATAGAGGCCCGAGATCCTGGCCGGTGTCGCCGCGGTGACTTCGATCCACCGGGTGAGCGGAATCCATCCCTCGAGCACGCCCTGGAACACGAGGTCCATTCGATGCTCGACGACACCCAGACCGTTGGGGATCTTGCGGAAGTCACCCCGCCCGACTTCCTTCTGCGCCCACGTGAAGGGGCAGTGATCGGTCGCGACCGCGTCGACGCGGCCGGTCGAGATTCCAGACCAGAGCGCAGCCTGGTGTCCTTCGCCCCGGCGGCGGAGGGGCGGCGAGCACACGAACTTCGCACCCTCGAACCCCTCCGGCACGTCCTCTTGCGAGAGCCAGAGATACTGCGGGCAGGTCTCTGCGAAGACCGGCAGGCCACGGTCCCTCGCCACGACGGCCTCGGCGAATGCGTCCTGCGAGGAGATGTGCACGATCACCAGTGGGCAACCTGCGATCTCTGCGAGGGCGGCGACGCGATGGACCGCCTCTGATTCCATCGACGCCGGTCGCGTCAGCAGATGGCTGATCGGATCGGTGTCTCCGTTCGCTACGGCTTCGTCGCGCAGCAGGTCGATCGCGATCCCGTTCTCGGCGTGCATCATGATCGTGGCGCCGATCGACGCGGCGACCTGCATCGCCTCGAGAATCTGGCGATCGTCCGACAGGTTGACGCCCGGATAGGCGGTGAACAGCTTGAAGGTCGTCACGCCCTCATGCATCATCTCCGAGAACTCGGCGAGCGTCCCCTCGTGGACGTCCGTCACCATCATGTGGAACCCGTAGTCGACGAAGCAGTTGCCCTCGGCCCGTGCCTTCCATTCGGCGAGACCGTCCTTGAGCGTGCCGCCCCTGGTCTGACCGGCGTAGTCAACGATGGTCGTCGTCCCGCCAATCGCCGCTGCCCGGGTTCCTGTCTCGTAGGTGTCCGAGGACGCAGTTCCGGAGACCGGCAACTCCATATGGGTGTGCATGTCGACACCGCCGGGGATGACATACCTCCCGGTGGCGTCGATCACCCGGCCGAAGGCGTCTCCAGCGGATCCCGGGGCGACCACTCCGACGACCCGTTCTCCCTCGATGATGACATCCGCTTCGGTCGCCGATGCCGCCGTCACGACCGTTCCGTTGCTGATCAGTGTGCGCATGGTCCCATCATGGTCGATCCACGGACAGAGCACCGGTAGAGGTCGAAAGTCGCAACGGTGGCAGTCGGTGGAATCCGACGCAACGCCACGCGATCGCGGAGTCTTGCGACAGCAAGACGATCCAGAAACGCTCGAGACTCCGATTGGAGGCGAGAGCCCGGACTCGGATTGGCAGATCCCGACGGGACCCGGTCAGCCAGGCTTGGAAGACAGAACCACATCGAACTCGAGGAGGTCTGCGTGAGTCCCAACCGGTCGCCGCCCGCTCCTCGCGTGCCCCTCCGAGAAGTACGTCGACTTGACCCACGCGTCGAAGTCCTCGGGCGTCTCCCAGTGGGTCACAACGAACCAGCGAGCTTCGGCTTCGGAGGTCGGCCGCAGCAACTCGAACCCGAGGAAGCCGGTCTGATCGTCGACAGACCCAAGCCGGTTCCGGAACCGCTTCAGAAGTTCATCCCCGCCCTCGGGCGGCACCGTGATGGCGTTGATGCGAACGACGGCCATGGCATGTCTCCTTGATCTGCGCGTGCCAAGAGATGATGCCAGACCCAAGATCCAATCCGATCGCCGGTCGCCAGTCCCGAAGGATTCCTCCCCCCTCAGGGAGAGGTGGCGGCGCCAATGCAGGCATGCATCGCCGATGGCGGAGGGGGTCTCTCGATCGGTGCAAGCGGCGAGTGGCCCATCCCGAGAATTCCTGAGATTCCTCTTTCCTGGCAGCGGCTTCTGTCACACCGCTTTGATACGTTGCGGGTATGGGACATCACGATCTCACCACCGCAGCGATCGAGCAGAAACTGCTCGACAACGAGGCAATCGTTGCCAGAGCCAGGGCCGAGCAGATGTCCCTGCTCCGCGAACTCGACCGGCGGCAAGTCGCGACCCGTGACGGTCACCGGTCCCTCAAGGAATGGGTTGCGGGCCGGGTTGATGTCGCCCCGGAGACCGCCGGCGTCCTCGTATCAACCAGCCGCCGGCTTGAGGATCTTCCCGACATCGACGACGCGGTCGCAATGGGTGAGATCGGCTTCGACCGGGCCGTCGCCGTCTCCCGCCTCGCGGGCCGTGACGACGCCTTGGACCTGTTGAACGAAGCCGCCGGGTATGACATCGAAGGCATCCGAGTCCTGGCGGCCCGTCGGCGACGGATGAGCCGTCTCGATGAGATCCGATCGTTCGAGGAACGCTACGTCTCGATCCAACCGAACCTCGATGAATCCTCCTGGCGCCTCACCGGACAGCTGACCGGGTTCGCCGGGCGCACCGTCGTCGCAGCCCTCGAAACCCGTGGCGACACCTTCCCGTACGGGTCCGAGGTCACACCGGCACGCACCACCAAGAATGCCGACGCCCTGTGGTCGATCAGCCACGACGCCGTCGCCGGTAGCGACGGCGCCACCGTGGACAGTGCTTCACCGGTCCTGACCGTCTTCGTGGAGGCTTCCGAAGCCGCACGGTCGAGTGGGGCGACTGGCGTAACGTTGGAGGCCGGTCCGCGGGTCGGGGCGAATGCGATCGAGGCAATCCTGTGCTCCGGCGTTGTTGAAGTCACCTCCCGGACCCGGGACGGGCAACCCCTCGCCCTGGGACGCCGGACACGGGTGATCCCGCCTCGTGTGCGACGGTTCGTCCTGCATCGCGACGACGGACGATGCACGATCTCGGGATGCACATCGCGCTATCGCCTCCAGGCGCATCACATCGTTCCCTGGTCCCACGACGGCCGAACGGACCCGGAGAATCTGACGACGTTGTGCTGGTTCCACCACCAGGTCGTGATCCACGGCCAAGGCTTCCGCATCGACCCGTCCGCCCCACCCCAACGCCGCAGACTCCTCAACCCAAGAATCCACGCACCACCCCGTCGCACGAGTTGGAGCGTCGCGTAGCCACGCTTTCGCCGGCCCCCCAGTCGTCCGGGTAGCCTGACCACCACGATGCCGACCCCGAACGCCGCACCGGACTATCAGCAGAACAGCATCGAACGGTTGTTGCTCAGACCGGGGTGGACGTTCAAGGGTCTCCAGCCATTCGCCATCGCTCCCTGGCAGACCTGGTCGCTCGCTCTCCTCGCCGTCATCGTCACCGTCCTCCTCGTCTGGGTCTTGTAGAGGCGAATCGAGGGCAGCACAGCGGCTGGCCCTGGCGCTTCGCTCTGATCAGTCACAATGGTCGGGACGCGTGATGGGGACGCCCACGTGAGGCGGCCCCATCCGACAGCATCGGACGCTGCTACTTGACCAGCTCGATATCGCCGCCGGCCTGCTGGGACTCAACAACACTGGGTGCCAACGCGAGCTTCGATCACACCCCAATCGGGCAGGTTCGTCGCGGATCGCTGTCGGCCGCGTGCCAATGCGCAGTGGTGGTGTCTGGCTCGCCGGTATCGGGACCGCGTTCTTCGACGCTCTCTTCTGCTTCGCCGGCGGTGAGGTGGCGGTGTCCGGAGGAAGGTCCCTTCCGAGGCCGGAGGAAGAGGGTCGCCAAACCGAATGAGCGCCGAGGTCAATCACTGGCCGATTTCTACGAACAGATACCAGTATCGCTCCGAAGACCCCCGGTGGAGGTGGGGGGAATCGAACCTTCGACAACCACCGAAGACACACCCGGACCACACCACGCATCACAGCGGAACAACGCCTCCAGGCGGAAGGAATCGAAGATCCACGGCACGAAGTCGAACCCGAGAAGGGCTCGACCGACGTCACAGCAGCACCGGTGGAGGTGGGGGGAATCGAACCCCCGTCCCATGAGGTTTCAGCGTCGGCATCTCCGAGCGCAGCCGACAGCGAGCTTTCGGAACTCTGGAGACGCCGTCGGCCGTTTCTCCTGAGCCCTAGTTGGAATTGTCTTACCCCACCGGTCCCAACACCCCGGCGGGGGCATCCTGCATTATTATGCCCGGATCCGGCGAGGCAGGCACCCTCCGGGCGGACACGCTGCGTTAATTAGGCAGCGAGTGCGTAACTTTCGTTGTCGGCACTTATGGTTGTTTCCGGCTCTTTAACGAGGCTCCGGAGACCTCGGCTCGCTTCCGGCGCCTCAACCCTCACAGTCGAAACCATGTCACCCCCGCAAAGGGGAACACGCAAGGCGCGTTCAACACCACGAATCGTAGCGCACCCAGCCGCAGAACCGCTCCCCCATCTCTCCGCTATCAACCGGCTGCAGATAGCCTCACGGCCATGGATACCGATCCCCACAGCAGTGAGAACGAGGCGGCCGCACCGCCCAGTCCGGCGCCGGCGACTGTCGACGTCAATGCCAAGGAGGCCGAGAAGCGAACGAGTGGATCATCGCGCGGCTTCCTGATCGTAATCGCCGTGGGCGTTGTGGCGATCTTCGCCATGCAAGTGTTCACGCTGATCTCGGCGAGTCGGACCGATGACCAGATAGCAACGCTCGAAGAGCAGGTCGACGATGTGGCGTTCGATGTGTCCGAGGTTCGTCGGTCGGTGACCGACGTCGACCGCAAAGTCGACGAACTCGCGACGCAGACGCCAATCACCGCAGCAGCCTCCGGGGCGTCTGCAGCTGAGGCTCCCGATGTGCCGGTCGGCTGGCTCCCGTCATTCGAACAAGGCCAGCCCGATGCAGCCCTCGGTGTCGTGCTGGGCGAGTTGACCGGACCCGAGTACTACTCGGAGACCGAGATGACGGTCGACCCGGCGGATGGCACGACCCGCGCCTGGATGGTGTGGGCCCACTGGTGCCCCTACTGCCAGCAAGAACTCCCGCCGCTCTCCGAGTGGTACGCCGCGAACGCCGATCTCTACCCGAACGTCGAACTGGTCAGTGTGACGACGTCGATCGATCCGTCTCGCCCGAATCCGCTCGAACCGTACCTCGACGATCTGCAGCTGCCGTTCCCGGCAATTGTCGACGCCGATCTGTCGCTGGCGGGCCAATTGGGTGCGAGCGCATTCCCCTTCTGGGTCTTCACCGGCCCGGACGGAACCACCCTGCTTCGGATCGCCGGTTACCTCGAGGTCGAGCAGGTGGCGGAGATCTTCAGTCAACTCGACGGATTGTCCGCCTAGGTGTCGAGCGTGCCCCGCGCCGCGTGGAACAACCGGTACCGGGAACGGACGGCGCCGATGGAGCCGTCGGCGTTCGTCCGCGTTGAGCTTGCACCACTCCTCGGTCGACCCGGTCGGGCGCTTGATCTTGCTGGAGGTGCCGGCCGTCACTCGATCTGGCTTGCAGAGCGTGGATGGGACGTGACGATGGTCGACACGTCAGAGGTCGCAATCGACATCACGAGGGAGCGCGCCGCGGAAGCTGGTGTTGACCTCGACCTCTTTCACACCGACCTCGTCGCTGAGGATCTCCCCGCGGGGCCCTGGGACCTGGTCCTGATGATTCATTATCTCCAGCGGGACCTACTCCCTCGCGTCATCGATCATCTGAGCGACAACGGACTGCTGGCGTTCTCGGTCGCGACCGTGCGCAATCTCGAGCGTCACGAGCGGCCGGCCGTCCCCTACCTCCTCGATGAGGGCGAAGCTCCATCGCTCGCGGAGGGACTCAGGATCGTGCACTACGCGGAAGGCTGGTCAATCGAAGACCGGCACGAAGCGCGGCTCGTCGCTACCAACGCACACGGCTGAGCGCCAGCTGCCGGGTCAACGCCGGTGGCTGCGGGCGCGGTCCATCTCTCGCTTCTGCTGGCGATCGATGAGTTTCTTGCGCTTGTCGTACGTATGACGTCCCTTGGCGAGAGCGATCTCGATCTTGGCGAGTCCATGCACGAAGTAGATCTGAAGCGGGACGAGGGTGAGTCCCTGCTCGTTGATCTTGCCGGTGAGCCGGTCGATCTCGCGGCGACGGAGCAGGAGTTTCCGCACCCGCTCAGGATCGTGTCCGCCGCCGGTCGCATACGAGTACGGAGCGATGTGGGCGTTCTCGAGCCACATCTCACCCCGATTGAGGGTCGCGTAGGCGTCCTTCAACTGCACCTGTCCTGCACGCAGGCTCTTCACCTCTGACCCGCGTAGGACCATCCCCGCCTCGAAGGTGTCGAGGATTTCGTAGTTGTGACGTGCGCGCCGATTGGTGGCGACGACTTTGCGGCCTTCAGTCATGATGTGCTGAGGTTAGAGGTACTTGGCGGGATTCACGGGGTTGCCGTTGATCCGGACTTCGAAGTGGAGGTGGGGTCCGGTCGACACACCGCTTGTTCCGATGTAGCCGATGATCTGACCCGACTTCACCGACTCCCCCGCAGCCACGGCGAACTTCGACTGGTGGGCATACAGCGTGATCATGCCTCCCCCGTGGTCGATCATGATCGAGTTGCCGTAGCCGCCCTTGCCGGCGGCGAAGATGACCGTGCCAGAAGCTGCGGCAGCGATCGGTTGCCCCATTCCGCCACTCATGTCCACGCCGTTGTGCATCAGCGAGTAGCCGTGGATTGGGTGGATGCGGGGGCCGAAGCCCGACGAGATCGCCCCGGGAACGGGTCGCCTCAGCATTCCCGGTGAAGAGCCGCCGGCTTTGGTCTGCTGTGCGATCAGCTTCCTGATCGATGCCTGCTCCTTCTCGAGCGAGGTGATCTCACCTTCGATCTCCTCGATCTCGGCGTCATACGCAGCGAGGAGCGAGCGTTGATCCTCGTACACCTGATCGAGCGCGTCGCTTGCCTTCTCCATCTCATCCTGGAGGATCGCGAGACGCTCTTCGGCGGCGTGGAGTTCCGCGAGATCAGCGGAGAGCCCCACTTCCTGCTCTTCGATTGCGGCGCTGGCCGCCTGTTCATCGATCAGCAGCGTCTCGAACCGTTCGACGGTCTCGGTGCCGTCCGCGGTGACCCGATCGAGGTACACCAGGCCGACGGCAATGTCGGTCCAGACCTTGGCAGATAGCGCAACGGCCGGGACACCCGAACCCGCACTCATGTACGTCTCGACGGCGTGGAACACAGCGTCGTCGCGGGCCGACCCCAACTCAGACCTCGTCATCGCAAGCGACTGATACTGGGCGTGGAGATCGGTTCGGACGTCGCGAAGGGATCGCTCCTTGCGGGAGATTCCGGACTCGACCGCGAAGAGCTCCGTCCGGAGCGAAGTGAGCGACTTGAGGACCTCATCCATTCGGGCTTGAGTCGCCTGAATCTCGCCGGCGAGAGAACTCCGATTGGCCGTCACTGCATCGATCTGGCTGCTCAACGACTCGATGCGCTGCTTGACGCTCTGGAGGTCGCCAGCACGATCCTCATCGGCCGAGGCTGCAGGCACGATGACGAGCAGCAGAACCAGGGCCAGACCGGAAACGAGGAGACGGCGCGCGCGTGTCACGTTCGCAGGTACTTGTGGACCGTGAGGCTCAGGCCACTGCCGATGAGACCGGCGAGCACCCCAAACATCAGGACCAGCGCGCCCTGCGAATAGAGATAGTCGTGTTGGACGGCGACGTTGATCCAGTCCGGCAGATCGGTCAAACGATCAACCGCCAGTTGCTGGGCAACGACAACGAATCCGACGGCGAGAGCGGCTCCGATGAACCCCTCAATGGCCCCTTCGAGTAAGAACGGGACGCGTATGAACCAATTCGACGCACCGACGAGACGCATGATCTCGATCTCCTCCCGTCGGGCGTAGATCGCCATGTGAATGGTATTGGCAATGAGGGCAACGGCGGCAACACCGAGGGCGAGCGCGAGCAACCAGAACATCACTTGGAGGCCGTCGCGCAGCGAGATCATGGCATCGATGGCCTGCCCGGCCGACTGGACTCTTAAGAGCCCAGGTGTGGCCTGGAGGCGCGTCACGATGGTCTGGTAGTCGTCGGGATTGACCGGCTTGATGCGAAGCGAGGCCGGGACGATGTCCGGGCTCTCTTCGATGACTCGGAGCGTTGCCGGTTGGTTCGACAGCAGCAGGCGGGCCTCATCGAGTGCTTCGGACTTCGAGACGAAGTAGACACTCTCCACCTCTTCCCAACTGTCCATCTCCGCCTGCATCTCGGGCACCGACGTCAGGGCGTCGTCGCGGACGAAAGCGATGACACGAACATCTTCGGCCCATTGGAGGGTGTTGATCCGCACCACCTCGCCGAAGACGAGGGTTCCGAAGGTGAGCGTGAGCGAGATGAAGACGGCGAGCACAGCGCCCAGCACAACAAGACCGTTCCGGCCGATGTTTGCGAACGCCTCTCTGAGGAGATAGGAGATCCGGCTCATGCCTCGACCTCTTCTTCGATCTCGTCGTCGGGTTCGATCACCGCGCTGACGTCCACTTCCGGGTCGTCGGCTGTGACCTCCTCGTCGAGGGAATCGGCTTCATGTGATGCCGATTCCTCTGAAGTATCAGCCTCGTTCGACGCGGAAGCCGTAGCCGTTGTGGCTTCCGACTCGACCTGCGTCATCGACTCTGCTTCGACCGTGGTCTCGATCTCTTCTCCCTCGACGACGGTCTCCCCAATCGTGACGCCGTCAGGCAATTCGGCCGGTTCCTCGAGGGCTGTTTCGTAGACGCCGCGGCTCTCGTCGCGCAGGACGCGGCCGCGCTCGAGTTGCGACCACGCGCCGGCGCATGGCGTCGACGATCGCATGGTCGTGCGTTGCCATCACCACGGTGGTTCCGGTGCGATTGATGCGGTCGAGGATGCGCATGATGCCAACGGAGGTAGCCGGATCGAGGTTTCCGGTCGGCTCGTCGGCGAGCAGAATCAGCGGTCGATTGACGAAGGCGCGGGCGACAGAGACACGCTGTTGCTCACCACCGGACAGGCGGCGAGGCAAGCGGTCGGCCATCTCGGAGAGGCCGACGAGTTTGAGAACCTGCGGGACCTGTCCGTCAATTGCCGAGCGTGACTTGCCCGTCACTTCCATGGCGAACGCGACGTTCTCGTAGACGGTCTTGCTCGGCAGCAGCTTGAAGTCCTGGAACACCGTGCCGATCGAGCGCCGGAGGTGTGGGATCTTCCACCCGGGCAGGACGGATGCGTGCTTCCCTGCGATCCAGATGTCGCCGTTCGTCGGACCTTCCTCGCGCATCATGAGGCGGATGAGCGTGGACTTCCCTGACCCTGAGGGGCCGACCAGGAAGACGAATTCACCCTTGTTGATGTCGAGATCGACATCTTTGAGGGCCACGACACCACCGTCGTAGACCTTCGTGACATTCTCAAGACGGATCATGAAATCCCTATCGCGGCTGCGTCGTCCTACCCCACCCGCCAGCGCCTTGGCAGGTTACTCGCGACCCCCGTTTAGGAAGGGTATTGAGCGAGTCGCCGGTCTCCAGTCGCCAGACCAAGCAAAGTCCAGTCGAAGGCGAATTCCGGTTGGCGACTGGCGACTGGCGACTGGCGACTGTCAGTCCGCCTGTTCGCGGCGCCATTGGAGGTAGCTGTCTACGAGGGGGTCGAGGTCGCCGTCGAGGACGCTTTGGATGTTGCCGATCTCATGACCGGTGCGAAGATCCTTGACCATCTGGTACGGCTGAAGCACATATGAGCGGATCTGGTGCCCCCAGCCAGCTTCGGTCTGATCGCCGCGAATCGCGTCGACCTGTTCCTGTTGCTCCAGGCGTGCCCGTTCGGCGAGACGGGCCGCGAGGAGGTGCATCGCCCTCACCCGATTCTGCGTCTGCGACCGTTCGGCCTGACAGCTGACGACCACGCCGGTTGGGAGATGGGTGAGGCGTACGGCCGAGTCGGTCTTGTTGATGTGCTGGCCGCCCGCACCCGACGCTCGGTACGTGTCGACTCGCAGGTCCTCCGGGTTGATCTCGACCTCTTTGATGTCTACTTCGGGGATCACGTCGACGCCGGCAAATGCCGTATGGCGGCGGGCTGCCGAGTCGAACGGGCTGATACGGACAAGACGGTGGACGCCCCGCTCGCTCTCGAAGATCCCGTAGGCGTGATCGCCCTTCACCGTCATGGTCGCAGACTTGATTCCGGCCTCGTCACCGACCATGTACTCGTCGACCTCGACGGTGAAGTCGGTTCGTTCGAGGTACCGCAGATACATGCGGAACAGCATGTCGGCCCAGTCCTGTGCGTCGACACCGCCGGCTCCGGCGTGGACCGACACGATGGCGGTCGAGTCGTCATAGGGACCGAAGAAGAGCGTCTCGCGCTCGAGACGACCGAGGGTCGTCTCGGTCTCCCGAAGCTCACTCATCGCGTCTTCAAGTGATCCGGCATCGTCCTCTTCGACGGCGAGTTCGATCAGTACCTCGGCGTCATCGAGGGCACCGTCGAGCGTTGCTACCTGCTCGATGGTGCGTTCGTGCCTGGCGAGGGTTCTCGTCACCTCGAGCGCTCGGTCCTGATCATCCCAGAGATCCGGGGCAGAGGCCTGCTGTCTCAGTTCGATGAGCGCAGCTTCTTTGCCTTCGACGTCAAAGGAACCTCCGGGCGTCGTCGAGTCGCGAGCGCAACTCGTTCAGGAGGGAGCGGAGATCAGTCGGTTCCATAGAATCCAGAGCGTACCCGTGGGACGATCATTGCACGTCTTCGGGACCGGCCTTGGCGCCCGTGAGGGTCTTGAACCACTGCGCCCCCGCGGTCCGGGATGCGAGCAACGGCACACCGGCCTCGCTGATGATCCTTCCCGTCTCCGCATCTTCGAAGTCCGTGCCGCGGTACTGCGGGGATGCCGGCGCATCTTCCGCCTTCACCGCGTTGATCCGCTCGGCTCGTTCAAGTTCGAGTGTGACCAGTTGCCGCTCGATCGCCTCGACCTGTTCGTCGGTGATGTCGTCGAAGCCGAATGCCGCCCGGACCATACGCGCCATATCCGCCCGGTAGTCGTGCCCGAAGGACCCGAAGTGCCCCGGCACCGTCACCATGGCATTCATGGCGTCGATCGTCACCTGGAGGAATGTGCTGACCGGCGTGTGGTCCATGTCCTCCGGCACGCCGCGGCCTCGATCCCCGGAGAGCCACTCGGGCTCTCTCACCAGGATATCGGGCGACATGACGGCGATCGGGTCGTTGTCGTGACTGAGGACGACGGCTCGTAGATGTCTACGCTCGTCGTCGGTGAGCGCCTCGATCTCGCCGGGGTTGTCGAACACACCGACGCTCCCGGCCGGAACCAGCTTGGAGCTGCCGGCAGCCATCCCGTTCCTCGACCACTTCGCGAGCCCAGGGAGACCGACCCAGAGAGCCTTGTCGATGCCGTAGTGATCGAAGCCCTCGATCCCCTGGTACATGACGACGTCCGAACTGGCCCAGGCGCCGAGGCTCTCCCCGAAGACCAATACCTTCGGCCGCTGCTCCGGCGGACGTTCGGCCAGGCGCTGCCGGACACTCCAGAGCAGTGCCCTGAACTGGTGCCGCCCGAGCGCCACCTTCTGCACGGACAGGAACGAAGGGAACCGACCGTATTGGATGACGCAGGTTGCGATGTCGCCCTTCGCCAGGAACTCGGCGCTCTCGATCATCGTTTGGTCGACCCATCCCGTCCCCGTGGGAGAGATCAGCAGCAGATAGGAGCGGTCGAATGCACCCGTCCGCTCCAGTTCGGCCATCGCCATCTCGGTGCGGCCCATGGAGTACATCGGTTCGGAGTTGTATCCGACGAAGACGCGGATCGGCGCCTCGGCCGCCGGTTCGCCCAGGACGTCCTCGATGAGGACGGGCGACACGACGTCGGTGACGTAGCGCCGTCCCTGGAGTCCGAGATGCGTGAACGGCGATGAGCTCTCGGCAGATCCGGAGACGAGTGGCGAGATCGGCGGCATCGCATACGAGGCTTCGATCTTCTCGTTGGCCCTGCCGATGTAGCCTACGCCTGCGTTGTACAGGGTGACGGCCCCTCCGGCCCAGATCCCGGCATTGATCGCCCCGGCAATCACCCGCTTGCTGCGGCCTGGACCGAAGTAGCGGACGAGGGCGTTGCGTGATCCGATGTACCCCCTGGCGAGACCTGATCCCACGGCGTAGGTGGCCCAGCCAACACCGATCGCCGCCGGCAGTTCGTTCTTCTGCTCGACCGGCCACCGCTTGATGACGCGTTTGCGCTCTCGTAGGTTCTTGCCCGCCAACACAATCAACCCTGCCGAGACCGCCGCCGCCGAGATCACCGGACGCACAACATGACCGGAGCGCGTTCGTGACGTGCCGGCCTGCCCCAGGTCGTGTACAACCCCGGACACGGCCGCCGCTGCAATGACCTGGCCGGCGCTCCGGAGTCCGGAGCGCCACATCGACTCTCCGGGACCGGACGGAGTCGCGGCAAGGCCGGCACCGGCAAGGGTCACGCCCGCACGGATCGCCACGCGGGTCGAGGTTCGCGCTGCATCCGGGGTGACCGTCTGGGTCCCCTTCTCGACGATGCTCCCGAGCCCGCGTGCCGTCAGACCGGCGATGCCCATCATGATGCCCTGTTGCATCGAGGTTCTCGGCATGAGAGACGGCTCGAACGACATCGCCATGGCGACACCCTCGAGCGGTCCGGCGGGAGACGACAGCAGTGGGTTGACGTAGTCGGCGACGCGAATCGTGGTGGCCTTGTAATCCATGATCCGGATACTACCGAGCGTCAGGAGAGAGGCTCCGCTCCGACGGCGCCATGACACCGCTTGTACTTCTTACCGGAGCCGCACGGACACGGAGCGTTCCTGCCGATCTTGTCTCCGGTTCGGACAACCTGTCGGGTCTTCATCTGCTGCACCGACTTGGCCGATGAGGTGGTGACCTGAGCCGTCGGCGCCGCTTGCTGTTGCTGCACCACGTCGACGTGGAACATGTACCGCGTCGAGTCGTGCTTCACGGCATCGACCAGTTCCTCGAAGTAGGCAAACCCCTCCCGCTGGTACTCAACCAGGGGATCGCGCTGACCCATCGCCCGCAATCCGATACCGGATCGGAGGTAGTCCATCTCGGCGAGATGCTCCCGCCACTTGTTGTCGATGACCGACAGCACCACGGTCCGCTCCAACTGGCGCATGGTGTCGGCGCCGAACTGCTCTTCGCGGTCGGCATACACGGCATTCGCGTCGTCCAGGTACGCCTCGATGATCTCATCGGAGGTCAGGGATTCCTTGTCTGGGAATGATGCCGGACCAATCGTCGGCTGGTAGATGACCTTCATACGAAGGTCGAGGTCGTCCCAATCCCACTCGGAGGGATCGACGCCGGCCGCCATCGCCTCGACCTCGAGTTCGATCGTCTCGGTGCGCCACTCGGCAAGGAGTTCGTCCGTATCTCGATCGTCGAGGATCATGTTGCGCCACCTGTAGATGATCTCGCGCTGGGTGTTCATCACCTCGTCGTACTTGAGCACGTTCTTGCGGATCTCGAAGTTCTGCGACTCAACCTGCGACTGCGCACGCTCGATCGCCTTCGACACCATCTTGGCCTCGATGGGAACATCGGGCGGGATCTTCAAGCGCTCCATGATCGAGGCGACGCGATCGTTGGCGAAGCGGCGCATCAAGTCGTCTTCGAGGGAGAGGTAGAACCGGGACTCGCCGGGGTCACCCTGGCGCCCGGAACGACCGCGTAGCTGGTTGTCGATTCGACGCGAGTCGTGACGTTCGGTGCCGAGCACGTAGAGACCGCCGGCGTCGAGGACCGCTTGTCGCTTCTCCTCGATCTCCGACTCATACCGCCCGGTGGCAGCCGCCAACTCGGCGTCGTACTCGGGGTCCGTCGGGGCGATCTCCTTGCGCATCATCTCGCCGCGAGCGAGCTCCTCAGGGTTGCCGCCGAGCTTGATGTCGACACCACGACCGGCCATGTTGGTCGCCACGGTGACGGCGCCGGGTTGACCGGCTTGGGCGATGACGTTCGCCTCACGCTCGTGCTGCTTGGCGTTCAGGATCTCGTGCTTGACGCCACGCTTCTTCAGCGTCTGTGCGAGCCGCTCCGACTTCTCGATCGAGATCGTGCCCACGAGAATCGGCTGGCCCCGGTTGCTGCGCTCTTCGATGTCATCGGCAAGCGCCGCATACTTGTGATCCTCGTCGACGTAGACGACGTCCGCCTGATCCATGCGAGCAATCGGCTGGTTTGTGGGGATGTCGATGACGTCGAGGCCGTAGATCTCGTGGAACTCGCCCGCTTCGGTGAGAGCGGTACCGGTCATGCCGGCCAGCTTCTCGTACAGACGGAAGTAGTTCTGGAGCGTGATCGTCGCCAGCGTCTGGTTCTCTTCCTTGATCGCGACGCCTTCCTTCGCCTCGATCGCCTGGTGAAGACCCTCGGAGTAGCGGCGGCCCTCCAGCACGCGGCCGGTGAACTCGTCGACGATCATGATCTCGCCGTTGCGGATCAAGTAGTCGACGTCTCGCTGGTACAGGCCCTTGGCCTTGAGAGCGACATCGAGGTGGTGGATGAAGTCGACATTGGCGTGGTCGTACATGTTCTCGACGCCCAGGAACCCTTCAACGCGGGTGACTCCAGACTCGGTGACGACGACCTGCCGCTTCTTCTCATCGATCTCGTAGTCCTCGTCGACGCGAAGGCGGTCCACGTGGCGGGCGAACTCGCGATACCACTTGCCGGTCTCACCGACACGGCCGGAGATGATGAGCGGTGTCCGTGCCTCGTCGATCAGGATCGAGTCGACCTCGTCGACGATCGCGTAGTGGTGGCCGCGCTGCACACGGTCCTGCGGACGCATGGCCATGTTGTCGCGCAGGTAGTCGAAGCCGAACTCGTTGTTCGTTCCGTACGTGATGTCGGAGCCATACGCCGGCTTCCGCTCGTCCGGCGTCATATCGGCCTGCACGAGTCCGACCGTGAGACCGAGGAATCGATGGATCTCACCCATCCACTCCGAGTCGCGTGACGCCAGATAGTCGTTCGTCGTGACGAGATGCACGCCCTCTCCGGAGAGCGCATTGAGGTAGGACGGAAGCGTCGACATGAGGGTCTTGCCCTCACCGGTGCGCTGTTCGGAGATCATGCCCCGATGGAGCGCTCCGGCGCCGATGATCTGGACGTCGAAGGGCCGCTCACCGAGGGTCCGCTTTGCCGCTTCGCGCACCACCGCAAAGGCTTCATCCTCGAGATCGTCGATCGTCTCCCCCGCAGAGATGCGGTTCCGGAACTCAACGGTCTTGGCGGCAAGGTCTGCGTCGCTCAGCAACTCGATCTCGGGTTCGAGCGCGTTGACCCGGACGACAAGCGCCTGAAGCTCCTTCAGTCGCTTGCCCTCCCCAATCCGAAGCGCCTTTGAAAAGATGGACATGCGGGGCGAATACTACGGGTCAGGGCGGATTGTTGGGTCGGGGTGTTGAGCCGGTCGCCAGGCGCCAGTCGCCAGTGCCTCATCACGGACGCGGCCGCGACTGCGCGAGAGAGCGTCTCACCGCGGTCAGCATTCTCCGGATCTCTGCCACCGTTCCCCGATGGCTTTCGGCGAGTTCGAGATCGCACTACCCGAGATCTGCGGCGAGTCGAAGCTGATACTCGAGTTGGCTCGCCGATCCAATGGCGTTGGCGACAAACCGGGCATGGTCACGATCGGTCGAGCGTCCTGAGCCCTCAGCAAGATTCATCGGGATCGATGCTGCAGCTCTGCGCATCTGAGCCGCCAGCCCAAATCGTTCGTCGGCAGGGAACGTTGATGTTGCCTGATAGATGGCGAGCGCAAGGGCGTGGGCGGCCCTCCAAACATCAAGGCGCTCGTAGTCAGACACAGCCGACACATACCAGATGCGGACGTCCGAAAGAAGGCTGCCGTTACCCTGACTGGGGACTGGCGACCGGCGACTCGTAGGCGGCTCTGGCGGCTACGACAGGCTGATCAGATCCTCGCGGACGGCGTACAGCACCGCTTCGCTTCTGGAGTGGAGGCCGAGTTTGTCGAGAATGTTACGGATGTGATTCTTCACCGTGTTCTCGGAGATGAACAGCAGCGTCCCGATCTGACGGCTGGTCTGGCCCTCGGCAACGAGCGAGAGGACTTCGAGTTCACGGCCGGTGAGCACGGGCTTTCGCGACTGGAGGAGTTCCTGGTGTCGGAGGAGTTGCCGGGTCACGTCGAGCAGTTTGCCCGCCATGTTCGGCGAGACGGCGGCGCCTCCACCTTCGACAGCATCGAGCGCGCTGACGAGGTCATCGAACGGTGCGTCCTTCGTGACGTAGCCGCGGGCCCCTGCCTTCACGCCAACCAGCAGGTCCTCTTCCGACTCGCTGGCGGTGAGCAGGACGACGCTCGCTTCAGGAGCGACGGCAGTGATCTTCTCGACGACTTCGAGACCGGAGATCCCGGGCATGAGGATGTCGAGGAGAACAAGATCCGGTTGATGCTCTTCTGCGCTCGACACGGCCGCTTCGGCGCTGCCGGCTTCGGCAACGATCTCGAATCCGGCATCTCGGAGGGCCGAGGAAAGGCCCGCACGGAACAGCGGTACGTCGTCTACGACCAGCAATCTCTTCATTTCGGTTCGGCCACTCCGGCTCGGGTTATTCCGGTTCGATCATCCCGAGATCGCCATCGCGCCGGTAGTAGAGCACCGACTGCTTCCCCGTGTCTGCGTCGAGGAAGGTGAAGAAGTCGTGTCCGAGCATCTCCATCTGCAGTGCAGCTTCCTCGACCGACATCGGCCGCATCGTGAACCGCTTCTTCCTCACAACGACGGCATCTCGGTCCTGAATCTCATCGACCGGTTCGTCGAGTGGGTTGAGGTCTTTGTGGCTGCTCTTCCGAGATCTTTGGATGAGCCGCTCTTTGAGCCTGCGGAGTTGACGTTCGTACTTGTCCGACGCGGTGTCGAGAGCAGCCCTTGCATCAAACGCCTGGGATTCGACGCGCACGATCTGGCCGGCTGCGCTCGAGGTGATCTCGACGCGATAGCGGGCGTCGTTGCGCCTCGGATTGCCGCTCTCCGAGAACTCAACATCGACACTGGTGATGTCGTCGAAGATCCGTGCGGCGTGCTCGGCCTTCTCCTGAGCCAACTCGCGGACATCGTCCGCGATCTCAGTATTCCGCCCATGGATACGAACGTTCACTCGTGCTCCCTTCGGTCTCGAACGTGGCCCGGCCCTGGGTCACCCGCGCGCGTTGAATCGACTACTCCAATCTTCCGGGCGCGGAGGGTGGTTCGGTCCGTGGGACCGCTGGACGGGAGAACCGTCACTGCACCTCCAAGTGGGCCAACTCCTTGCTCCACTCTACTCGCGCAGGTGGCCACCAGGACAAGAGTCGGAAGACCCCGAAGTGTGGTCGCCGCGGCACGGGCAGTGGTCCCGGTGGTGAGCACGTCGTCGACGAGTGCGGCCCCGGCCGGGACCGGTGCGCCGGTCGCCGCGAAGGTGACTCGGGAGCGTTCCTCGCGAGGTCGACCGGCATGCCGCCGCCACCAGCAACGGGGATGAATGCCCCGAATGACGGGAAGACCGGTGCGCTGCGCAACCGCAGCAGCAAGCAGTGCGGCTGGATCGGCGCCGTAGCGAAACGCACGGAGCCTCGCCCGGGGTATCGGAATGAGCGCCGTCGCCGTGTGAGGAATCCGGTCGGCCATGGCGTCAGCCAGCGGTGTGACGGCAGCCACCACGGCCCGGTATTTGAGGGCGTGGACGAGGCGGCGGGCGGTTCCCTCGTGTAGATAACCGGCAACCCCGATCAGCCCATCCCCGACCGACACCTCCGGCGCTCCCCGCAGCCCAAGCCGGCACGCCGAACACAGAGCCCCTTCGCACGGCAACGTACACGCAAGACAGAGCATGCGGACAACGTATCGGCCGAGAAGGACAGAAACTGGGCCCGTCTACCTCAGCAACTCAGCTCCCGGCCTGACCGGCGACCGGCGACGACCTCTCAGGTCCCGTGTTCCCACGATGCGAGGTACCGCGCCTGCTCGTCGGTCAGTACTTCGAGGCTGGCACCCATCGAAGCAAGTTTCAGCCGTGCGACGTTCTCGTCGAGTTCGTGCGGCAGCGTGTAGACGTCGGGAACGAGTTCCTTGCCGACGTCGACGAGCCACTCGGCGGCGAGTGCCTGGTCGGCGAATGACATGTCCATGACGTCGGCAGGGTGCCCCTCGGCTGCACCGAGGTTCACGAGGCGGCCCTCGGCAACGACGATCATCCGACGACCATCCGCGAGTTCGTACTCCTCGAGGTTGTCACGGATCTGGCGGCGTGCGACGGCCATCTCGTCAAGGCCACCCAGATCCAGCTCAACGTCGAAGTGCCCGGCGTTCGCGAGGATCACGTTGTCCTTCATGACGTTGAAGTGCTCGGGTCGGAAGATGTGGATGTCTCCGGTCGCCGTGAGGAACACGTCCCCGATCGGAGCCGCCTCCGCAGCGGTCATCACGCGGTAGCCCTCCATTGCTGCGGAGAGCGCCCTGATCGGATCGACCTCGATCACCACGACGTTGGCACCGAGTCCGGCGGCGCGCCTGGCGATTCCCCAGCCGCAGTCGCCGAATCCAGCTACGACAACGGTCCGACCGGCGAAGAGGATGTTCGATGCTCTGAGGATCCCGTCGAGCGACGACTGTCCGGTGCCGTGTCGATTGTCGAAGAGGTGCTTCGTCGCCGAATCGTTGACGGCGACGACCGGGTAGCGAAGGACGCCGTCGGCGGCCATGGCACGCAGCCGGATCACGCCGGTCGTGGTCTCTTCCAGGCCACCGAGGATCGGCTGGGTGGTCCGTTCGCGATGAAGCACCGTAGTGGTGTCCGCACCGTCGTCGAAAACGATGTGCGGCTCGGTGTCGAGGATTGCGTTGATGTGCTTGTAGAACGTATCGGAATCCTCCGACCGGACGGCAAACACCGGAATGCCGTCGTCGACAAGCGCAGCGGCGACGTCGTCCTGCGTGGACAGCGGGTTCGATGCGCAGAGCGCTACCGACGCACCCCCGGCGCGAAGCGTGCGCATGAGCACCGCGGTCTCGGTCGTCACGTGCATGCAGGCGGCGACGCGAATCCCGGCGAGCGGCTGCTCGGTCTCGAAGCGTTCCCGGATCGATGCGAGAACCGGCATTCTGCGGTCGGCCCAAGCGATCCTGCGGCGACCTTCACCGGCGAGTGCCAGATCTGCGATGTCGTAGTTCATGATGTTCCCTTCGCGAGCATGAGCTTGAAACCTTCGAGCGTATCCACGGGTGTCGGATCGATGCCGGCGGCATCGGCCATCGCCACCGAGGCGACATCGCCAACAACCGCCAGGCTGAAGAACCGAGCCATGGGTCCAGTACCCGTCGACTGCACGTCCCCGATCCGGGCGACTGCGCCCGACAGGGTCGTCGACGTGAGATCCAGTCTTCGAGCGACGGCCGGGTGATCGGCGGCGTCCCGAAGGTAGATGACCCCGAACCGGTCGGTGACGCCCGGGTGCCAACCCTCGAGTTCGTTGTGATTCGATTCGGGAATCGTGCTCGAAAACGCCGGCGCCTTCGCATTCTCGTTGATCTGCGTCTTCCACCGATACGCGGCGGTGGATCCGACGCCGTGTCCGCCGTAGATGACTGCGGTTCGGTCTCCCAGACCTTCCGCGAGATCGCGACCGAGGACGACGGCCCCGCCGCGACCCGACCCGAGCAGATCCTCGACGACATCTGCGGCCTCCGTCAGCGCTCCACGAGCGTTTGAGGAGAATCCGGCGGCCTCCAGCATGACCGCCACGGCGGCGGCTTGGTACCCGATACCCGCCCGTGGCTGCAGACTGCCGGGGACGCTCACATACGGGAGTTCGCGGTCTTGCGCAACCTCCGACAGGCGACCACCAGAGGCAATCGCTGCGATCGGAAGCCGCGCCGCAATGGCCGCATCCACACCCGAGAGCACCTCCTCCGTATTGCCGCTGTAGGAGACGGCGATCACGGTCGCGCCGCTGTCGACGGCCCAGTCTGGCAATCCGTAATCCCGATGGACCACGACCGGGACCCGCGGGGAGGAACCGAGGATGGCGACGCTTGCGGCCATGGCCGATCCACCCATGCCGAGGACCACGAGAGGCCCACCACCGCGCACCGGCGTCGGATCGAGTTCAGTTCCCCACCGAAGCTGCGCCGGCAGGCTGAGAATGTCATCGAGCATCGTCATTGGTCGGAGGGCGTGGCTTCATCGATCAACATGACCGGGATGCCATCGCGAACCGGATACTGGAGCCCACAGTCGGAGCACACGAGAGCCGGCGGTTCCGGGCGTTCGGCAAGCGATCCGGTGCAGGATGGACACTGCATGATGGCCAGCAACTCCTCGTCGACCAGGTGGTCGGTCACGATCCCTCCTTGATGATCGAAGCGACCGTTGCGACGAGATCGTCAACGGCGGCCCCATCGGGTGCTTCGGCGTTCAACCGAAGCTTCGGTTCGGTGTTCGACGGACGCAGATTGAACCACCGATCGCCAAAGTCGACCGTCAGTCCGTCGAGGTGATCGATTGTGGCATCGCTGAAGGCCCCGGCAACCGCGGCCGTTGCGGCTGCCTGATCTGCAACGTCGTAGTTGATCTCACCCGAACTCGCGTACGGCTCGTACTCCGCACGCAGTTCCGAAAGCGGCTTTCCAGCCTCGGAAAGCACCTGCATCAAGACCAGGAGAGCAAGGATGCCGGAGTCGGCACGGAAGTTGTCGCGGAAGTAGTAGTGCCCGGAGTGCTCTCCGCCGAAGACCGCTCCAGTCTCCTTCATCACCTGCTTGATGTACGAATGCCCGACCTTGGTGCGCACCGGGTTCCCTCCGGATGCCGCGACGCGCTCCGCCACCGCCTTCGAACAGATGAGGTTGTGGACGATCGATGCCCCGGCCTCTCGCTTGAGGAACCAGTCGGCCACGAGCGCCGTCGTGGTGCTGCCAGGGAGCGGGACGCCCTGGTCGTCGATGAAGAACGCACGGTCGGCATCGCCGTCGAACGCGACACCGAGATCGGGCCGCTCGGCCTCCATCAGCGAGAGCAGGTCGACGAGGTTCTCGGGCCGGAGTGGGTCGGCCGGATGATTCGGGAACGTCCCGTCGGGCTCCAGGTACAGTCCAATGAGATGGGCGGGCAGGCGGTCGAACACGGATGGCAGAGCGACGCCCGCCATGCCGTTGCCCCCATCGGCAGCGACCGTCAGTTCGGTGAAGACGTCCGGTTCGACGACGCCGAGAAGATGATCGACGTACCCCACCAGGATATCGGCGGGCACGACCGACCCGCGCACTGAGACCTCCGGCTGGGGTGCGCCTGCGAGTTCCTTGATTTCGCGCAAGCCGGTCTCCTCACCAACCGGCGCGGCCCCGGCGAGACAGAACTTCAGACCGTTGTACTCCGGCGGATTGTGCGATGCGGTGACGACCACCCCAGGAAGGTCCATGGATCCGGAGACGAAGTAGAGCGCATCGGTAGTGATCTCCCCGATTTCGACAACATCGACACCGGTCCGTGTGATGCCCTCGATGAGCGCCGCAGAGATTCCCGGTGACGATAGGCGGCAGTCGCGGCCGACGGCGATCCGCTCAACCCCCGCAAAGACGGCAAAGGCGTAGCCAATCCTGGTCGCGACCGCCTCGTCAATCTGGGACGGGTAGAGGCCCCGCACGTCGTAGGCCTTGAAGATGCTGTTGAGATCCATGCCGTGATTGTACGGTCGATCCTGCGCAGGATGGGTTCCTGTTGCGAATCCCTTCCTACACTCGCCAACAGCATGACCTCTCACCCTCCAATCACTCTGTCGGTCGTGATTCCGGTTCACAACGAGGCCGACTACCTCGTCGGAGCGCTCGAGGAACTGTTCGACGAGATCGCAGACGTCCCTGCGGACATCACCGTGCTGATCGCCGAGAACGGCTCGACCGACGGAACCGCCGAAGCCGTACGGCAACTGATGCCCGATTATCCAGCGCTGGCGCTGCTTGAACTCCCGACGCCCGACTACGGCGCCGCCATGCGGGAAGGTTTCCTGGCGACCGACGGTGATTGGGTCGTCAACTTCGATATCGACTACTTCTCTGCCGGCTTCCTTCGCGCGGTCGTCGACATTGGGTCGGAGGCCGATCTCGTGCTCGCCTCGAAGCGTGTTGAGGGTGCCGACGATCGCCGCGGGCCGGTGCGACAGTTCGCGACGTTCACGTTCAATCAGATCCTTCGCTTCATGCTGTCTTCCGGCGTCTCGGACACCCATGGAATGAAGGCAATTCGCCGGGAGGTGGTCGATCAGATAGCGAGCGCAGTGATCTCGACGCAGGATCTGTTCGACACCGAACTGGTTGTCCGCGCGGAACGAGCCGAGTTTCGGATCGTCGAGGTCCCCGCCGTCGTCGAGGAGAAACGCGAAGCGAAGACCAGCCTCGCGAGACGGGTGCCACGAACCCTCAAGGGCGTGTGGAACGTCAGGAAGAGCCTGAAGGGCTAACTCGAGGCCGATGCTTCATACGTCAGCGGTACCGCGGTCCTGCTCGCGGATCGCCTTCCCGAACACGATGTCGCGATACGACGCGAACTTCGGGAGCAGGATCACGATCGACGTCGCCAGGTACACCGCGTTGGCTGCGATCTTCGACAGCGGCCCGAACATCGCTTCTGCAATCCACATCGTCCCCGCCGTTCCTGCCCAAGCGGCCAGGTTGACGAGATAGAAGTTCGCGGTCTCTCGTCCGGAGACCTTCCCATCTTTGATCTCGAACGTCCACGCTCGGTTGAGGAGATACGACATGAACGTCGTGATTGCGAACGCGGCGCTGACGGCAATGACCGACCACCAACCGATCCAGAGAAACACATTGAACAAGGCAAATGACACCACGGTGTTTGCGATGCCGACGAGCCCTACCTTCACGAACTGTTCCAGCGATTGCTTCGTCATGAAGCTGGCGAGGTAGTTCTTCACGCGGCGTCCTGGGCGACGCGGTATTTGCGGCGTTGGTACCCGTAGACGCCCAACCCCACAGCTGCAGTCAATGTAAGGGCCATACCCAGATTCTCGGCGTTTGTGTTCTTGAACTCAAGCTCGACTTTTTCGCTGGTGGGCACGACCACCATCAGGGAAGGCGCCGCCCGGTAGGGCCCGTCTGCACCTTCGGCGGTCCAGTTCGGGAAGTACGACACCTTGACGAGGTGAGGCACGCCAACGGCCGTGGTTGTGAACGAGATGCGATGGTCCTCGGCGACAACGTCGGTTACGATCCCTGAGCCGTCATACGGATCGACAGTCAGGAGGCGCTCCTCGATCGTCTCGACCCGGTCCCACTCCTGCGGTCCCTCCTCGACCAACCAGTGATCGAGGTTCTCGACGTCGTCGTACCACTCGAGCGTCGGATCGAGGAAGTCGCCACCCCCTGCCCATACCGCCGGTTCGATCGTCGCGATATCGACAAGGTCAGATGGGGGAAGGGCAAAGATGTGCCACGGCAATGCAACGCCGACCTCCGCCAGGCCGGCGAGACGGGCCGCCTCGGCCCCCGCGTCGGTGTAGCTCACGTAGTAGTCGACGTTGAAGAGCGCGAGGTGGGTGATGCCCCGCTCCATGTTGAACCCTCGATAGTCCAGGCCGCGGACAGGGTTCGATGGCCGTTCGCTCACCTCGGACAGCGTTCAGGAAATGGAATGGGGTGGTCAGCGACGATTCGAAGAACAAACCCTCCATCGACGGATGTCCTTCGCTCCAGTAGGGGAACAGCATGAGTGCCATCGGCGTCCCGTATTTGTTCATCTCGCTGTTGGCCTCCCACATGATGCGTCCGGGAGGAAGCATGTCGACGGTCTCCATCAACGTTCGGTACTCGGCGTAGTCGGGCTTCCCCTCGTACCCCTCAAAGTTCCATTTGACCCAACCGGGAACGTCGTGGATCGAGAGAATACTTGCGACCAGCACGATGAATCCCGCGCCGAGGGAGAGCCCGATCGTGACCGAACGGCGCAACGGGACTCGCCGTCCGATCTCGACTGCGGCGAGGCCGAGCGCGATCCCGGCGAACACGTACATCCCAAAATACCAGTAGGGCAGAAGCCGCGCGTTGTACAGCATCGTGATGCCGAGCTTGGGGAGCACGAAGTACCCGACCAGCGGGAGCAGCGTGAGCCAGGCGAGGACGACCACATCGTCGCGCCGGAGCATGGTCCACAGCATGCCGATCACGCCGAGCACGAGGATGGGGATGAACTCACCGGGGAACGGCGATCCCGGGGTGGCGTCGCCAACGATGCTCTTCACCGGCGCCCAACCCATGTCTGTGGTCATGCCGGTCAGCACGCGAATCCCGAGCGGTAGCGCCCAGAAGGCACTGATCGCAAACCCGAGGGCCCACGATGAGACGACCGTGCGCGGCCCGTTCCTCTTGAACAGCAGCACCGCGGAGACCACGACAACGATCATCGTTGTGACGATGTGCGTCATCGCCGTCAGAGCGAGCAGCGTCCCGGCGAGCGGCGTGAACCGCTTTCCGAGGCCGCGTATCCCTGGCAACGACCCCAAGGTAGAGCAGCGACAACGCGAACGACCAGGAGAACGAGAACTCCCCGGCGAGCGTCGACTTTATGTTGGCGCCGAAGATCGAGAAGCTCTCCATGAGCACGAACATGGATCCCGTCAGAGAAGCGAGACCGGAGACCGGGCGCGAGAAACCCAGCAGCCGGACGAAGCCGTAGGTAGCGATCGGGAGGCCGACCAGACCAACGATCGCTACGAGTTTGAAGGCGACGCCGTATGGCAGAAGCACGTCGAGGAGGACGGTGACCAACGCCGGGATCGGGAAGTAGAAGTAGAGCGCAGGGAAGCCGGCGTACCACGTACTCGACCAGCCGAAGATCCGGCCGGACGGGAGCAGCACATCGCGCAGGACCTGGGGCAGCAGAACGTGCGCCCCCATGTCGCCGCCGGTTGGGGTGTTGGCAACAAGAATCTGTGGGAACCGAATCAGCGACCCGGACCCGATCACGCCGAGGATGCCCGACATGATGAGCAGAATGAGCACCGTCGGAGCCCCAACGAGCACGACGATCAGCCAGGTCGGTACCGCACCCGTATCCGGTGCCACCGACGGCCCGGTTTCTTGCTCCCTGACGGCAGGCGCGGGCGGAGATTTCACGGGCGGAAGGCTAGTGAACCGGGCGGAGTACGGCCGGTCTAGGGCTCGCGACGGGCAACATCGATGAGTGCGTCGAGGTCGAGGCGCACACCATCACGATCCCACCACTTCGATTCGCATCGGTGGCACGAGCAGAAGACCACTTCTGAGCCGTCTGGAAGGGTCAGTTCGATCTGAATCACAGAGTTCTGACCGCACGTACTACAGCTGAGTCCATCATTCATTGTCTGCCTCCCAAGCGAACATCGTAGCGTCCGGTCTAACCCATCGCCTCCGGAACATCTTCAAGCTTGCCGAGGTACCGAGACCGCCGCCGCCCATCCTCGGTCCAGTAGGCGTACCAGTACGGCCCGTGTGGGCACCGGGTACAGCTCTCTTTGCCGCACCGAACCATCTGCTTACGGAGCTTGACCTCCGGCCCTGAACCCGGCAGATCCACGCCTCTCCCCTCGAGCCTGGCCTTGGCGAGGATGTAGAGACGCCGCAGTTCATGCTCGTCCATCTCCCTGACGGCTTCGAGTACGTCGCGATCGATGGACATCGCTCCCTATGCCGTTTCGCTTGCGAAGAGGGTGGGCTGCGAGCGGCGATCGTGGAGTACCCAGCCGACCGGGGCGGTCACGCGGTTCGCATGATTCGTGCACAGCGGATATCGCGTCCCAGGCTCCAGGGAGTTGCCACAGTCGACGAGCCAGGCCTCCCGGCGTTCGTACGCATAGGTGAGGCTCGAGGTAGGGGTCGAGGAGCAGCGAACGCAGGTCATGGCCGCGCGACGTTAGGAGAGTGCGAGGGCCGGACCAAGGACTCGACGTTTCTCATTGGATACCCGCCTTCCTGATCGCGGTGCGGAGACGGGCGGCGTCCGGGACGCCGGTTCCGAAGAACAGGGACCGCCCGCTGTCGTCGAGGACGGCGATCAACGGCACGGCCTCGACGTGATACCGGTCGAACAGTTGCGGTTCCAGTTCCCAGGTGACCTCACGGAGCGACGAGCTCGCCCCGCCGACGACACGCATCGCTTCGCAGCATGTTGTGCAGTCGGTGGAGGTGAACACGACCACCCCTGGGCGTTCGCCGATGCCGTCGAGGTCGATCGGCGGGTGGGGCGGCTTCTGCCACCGGGAGATGAGACGCACCGCCAGAACGACCACCAGCGCCAGTCCGAGCACGACGATGACGCTGACGAGGGGTGTCATCGGATGCCTACGCCACCGATGAACGCGACGCCCTGCGGACCGGAGATCGTGACCGCTACCGATATCGGGACGTTCGATTGAATGAGCATCCCGGAGTTGCCGGTCTCGGACAGCGGGGCGATGGGGATTTCGGTGTAGGTCCCCGCCGGGATGAGCACCTTTTCGGACCCACCAGACGACACCCCCAGCGGGCTGAGAGTGACCGTTGCCTCGTCACCAGTCGGGTTGAGCACCCAGATCGAAGTATCGGCTCCCGGAACGGTTCCCAGGCCGGGCACCAACCATCGTTCGAGCGGATCCGGGTTGCCGGCCATCGACGCCAAACCGTCGTAGATCACCGGCTCGTTGGCCGATTCGCCTTCCTCGCCTTCGGCAAGGGTGGTGTCGGTGGTTTCGTCGTCGGCAAGGGTGGTCTCCGTCGTGGATTCGTCGTCCGTCGCCTCGTCGCCGCCGACTTCGGTGCCCCCGGCGTCTTCTTCCGGGCTGACGGCTCCGGTCGAAGGGAAGATCCCATCAGGTGCGGCCTGGATCACCGCTGCGATCGGGGTATTCGAACGCACGCGAACGGCGAACGGCGGCTCTGCGAGATCGGCCAGGTTGATCCGGACGGGCTCGAGGGGCGAAACGATCCGTCCGTCGGCGTCGAGGATCGGCCCGTCCGGGGTGAACAAGTCGATGGCGACCGTCGCTCCGACACTCCCGGTATTCGAGAGCACGAGGCTCGGTACCAATCCGGGGACGCTCGTCACCGGGAAATCCCAAGAAGTCGCTTGGCCGGTCCCCGGCCACGACGCCTCGTCCGTACCATTGTTGAGCACGAGGCTCGGGATGACGATTCCGCTCTCCGAGATCACAACGAAACTCACGTTGTCGTTGAACGCAACGACCCGGGTGAGGTCTTCCGTTACCCACGATCGGCCGGCGATGTCGATGCTCTCGAATCCGGCGAGCGTTGCGCTGCCGAACTCGTTGATGGACTCGACTCGAACTTTCGCCGGCTCGGCGAAAGGATTGAAGAGCTGCAACTCGAGCTTGAAGTCGCCAGCCGTAATCCCCCCGACGAGATGCCATTCCTTGGGGACGGAGACCACGCAGCGGTCGCCGGTGATCAGCTCATCCGACCACATCGCCGTCGTCGCGACTGCGGGCCCGTCGTCGAATTCGACGATGCTCGGCGATGCACCGCGGCGCACGATGTCGCCAGCGTCGATACTGCGAGCCCCCGGTCCGCGCAACCGTGCGGCCTGCACCGTCGGTTCCTCGGTCGGGTTCGGGTTCGCCAAGGTGATCATGGAATCGACGTCGACGATTGCAGCCAGGCCGAATGCCGAATCACGCAGTGCACCGGCTTCGACCCACGGGCAGTACCAGGCACTGGGGTCTCCGGTTGCCGTTCCAGCATCGGGCGGCACCGTTCCGAAGTCCGGAGGTCGGTCATCGATCGGGCCGGTCTGGGCAAACGCGAGCGCTCCGAGCAACCCGACGACAATCACCACAAGAGCTCGTCTCATCCGAATCTCCTCCCGGCCCATGCAGAACCGCCGAGAGCGATGAGCCACACCAGAGCGCCGATCGCTTGGTTCCGACGCGACCCGATCGGTTCGAACTGGACGGTCGTCTTGACCGTACGGATGCCGTTCGTCCAATCGACCTGCTGCCACTCCCCCGGGCCCCACCGGGCATTGGCGTTCTCGCGGACCTGGAGATTCCGCAACGTTCCTGATTCAGAGGTGTATCCGGTGCCGGACCGACCCCAGGGCGTCCCGTCAGACGTCACCGCCCGCACGGGCAGTTCGGCCTCGTTCTCAAGCGTCGTGTTGACCAGGCCGCCGCCAAGCGGGACTAGGTCGAGTTGGCCGACAAACGCCGTTCGCCAGGCATCGGCGTACGGGTCGAGGTCGCCGTCGCCGAGGACAACGATCCAACGAATGCCGAAGGTGGCAAGGATCTCGCCCGCCCGCTTCGTCTCGCCCGATATGATCTGCTGCAGACCCTCGGACAGTGCATCGTCGCCGATCCGAGCGTCGTGAAGATAGGTCTCCCACGACGCGGGCATCGGCGCCGAGACGAGGCGGTAGGCGGCGCCGTCGACCATGCGATCCTCTCCCGGCAAGCTCCCGGGGGCGCCGACCGCGAGGATGCGAGACATCGCCGGGTCGCCGGGTCGGGCGGCCGAGAACGTGAACGCGTCGCGGTACTCGTCGCCCGGGAACCCGGCGCGGCCGCCAATCATCGTGACGGCGGCAACCGCCACGAGGAACACCGAGGCAGCGACCGCGACAATCGCAACGAGGCGGCGCCACCCACCGACCTCCACGGTTCGCGTAATCGCTTCGAACGACGGTCCGACGACCAGGGCAAGACCGAGTGCCAAGAGCGCAAGGCCTGCGCTCTCGACTTCGCGGCCGAGGTCCCAGCCTGAAGTCCTCGCGAGAAACGCTCCGGCGACACCAACGATCCCGCCCAGGCCGGCGACCAGGGCGAGCCGTTGTGGGGCCGACAGCAACGTGGCGAGGAGTGCGACTCCGGCGACCACCGCGGTCGCCGTAGGAATCGCCCAGAAGGCGGCGCCGTCGGTCAGGAATCGCCCAAGATCGGCCGCTCCGAGCCACGGGAAGAGGAGCGGAACGGCCAGGACGGCGGCGACCGTCGAGATGCCGAACGCCCGCCATGCGGCACGGTCGGTCAGATTGAGGACGGCCCAGATCAGGAGGACCGCCGGAGGGATCAGCAAGGCGAGCGGAGCGAGGATCGCAACGACGCCTGCCAGCGCAGCAACGCCAGCGATCCGGCCGGCACCAGCGAGCCACGAACCCGGTACCGACGCCAGGGAGAATCGAATCACCCACGGGATGAGACCAAGGGCGAAGACCATGCCAACGCCCGTCTGTTGAGCCAAGGCCTGGGCTCCAGAACCGGCCACGTACACAACACCGGCAAGTGTCCCCGCAACTGCCGCAATCCCCCACGTCCGAAGCAGACGAACGGTTCCCCAGATCCCGAGGAGCCACGAACCCGCAGTGAACACGAACTCTGCGAGACGGCGGTTGTCGAGAAGGATGGCCTGGATCGCACCTGCGACTCCAATGATCGGGCGAAGCGGCTCCACCGATCCCAAGCCGGCCGGATTCCACCCGCCCGCATACGCGGACACCGCGTCGGTGCCTGATCCAACGAAGGGGAGGCTGAATCCCACGGCCGGGAGGCCGACGGTCCAGATACTGCGGGTTGCGACGAGCACGAAGAGGAAGGCGACGGCGCCGACGATGAACGAGGGCCGTCGAATCTCGCTGCCGATGGCTTCGACCGAGAGTCGATCCTCGCCGGGAAGCCGCTCCCGGATGCGGTCCGACAATTCGACGAAGACGCTCTTGAGCGCGATGGAACCGCTGACTTGGTAGCGGAAGAGTTCGGCGTCGCCGACGACGCGACCGCGTCTCGCGGCGCTTCTGGCACCCACTGTGCTCGGGAGCTTCAGGAGATACCAGCCCCACGCCTTCAGCCAGTCGAAGAATCGCCATCGGCCGAGGAACAACGACAGGAACGACTGGAGGAGGCCAGAGAGAAACGCCATCGGGAGCGACCACAGCAGCGTGGTTGGCCCATAGACCTTGGTCATGGCCAGGAAGCGGCCTCCGCGCTCTCGCCACCGGTCGAGGCTTCCCGATTCGTCTCGGGCGAGCACCTCGGACGAAGGAACCACGATGACGCGAGCACCGCGGAGGCGTGCCCGCTGACAGAAGTCGACGGCGGCGGAGAAGGCCGCCATCGAACGGTCCGGGCCACCGAGACCGCGAGCCAGGTCGAGGCGGAGCAACACGGATTGTCCGCTGACGGCCGCCACATCCCGGACGACGTCGTACTGCCCCTGATCTCGTTCCTCGCCGTCGAAGCCCGTGTACGGCGAATCAAAAACATCGGTGGCAAATCCGACGGAGAGCAATCGATCGGGGTCGTCGATGTCGAGCACCTTCGAGCCGGCGACCGACGCGTCGAGCCGGGTCGCGGCGTCGACGAGTGCACCCAGCGCGTCCGGCCGGGGCTCTACGCCCTCGCGCACGAACCACACGTGACTCATGTCGCCGGAGGATTCCACGGCGCCACCGATGTTTGCGATCCATCCCACATCGTGTTCGGCCGCAATCCGGCGCGCGTCGCCCTCCCCCCCAACCACGATCAGCCGGCGCGGTCCGTACACTTGCTGCCGAACCGCTTCGATGGTGGTTGAAAGATCTGTGCCGCTACGCGCGAGGATCGCGGCCGCGACTGAAGTGGGGGGTACACCCTCCGGAGATGACATGAACGACGCCATTCAAGGCTTGATGTCGGCATATTCCAATCCTTTCGCCGTTCTGCTCGCCGGAGGCGTAGGCGGAGCACGCGCTGCACGGTCCCTCCGTACTCGTCTCACGGTGGAGCAGATGACGGTGATCGGGAACGTTGGCGACGACGACCATATGTACGGTGTCCCCGTCTCGGCCGACCTCGACACGATGGTCTACACCCTGGCGGGGATCGAAGGACCCGAAGGGTGGGGCATCCGCGACGACACGTTTGCGGTGATGGACCACCTCCAGTCGCTCGGCGTCGACACGTCGTTTCGGCTCGGCGACCGAGACCTGGCGACATGCCTGAATCGTGCCCGGATTCTCCGGGCCGGCGGAACCCTCTCCGAGGCGACCTCTTCGATTGCCGCTGCTCTCGGAGTCGACACCCCGGTCCTGCCCGTCTCCGATGACCCGGTCCAGACCCGGATACGAACGGTCGAAGGCTCGTGGCTGTCCTTCCAGGAGTACTTCGTCGAGCGCGCGCACCGCGATGTCGTCGCCGAGATCGAATACGTCGGCGGTGCCGATGCAGCGCCGGCACCGGGCGTAGTCGAAGCCATCGACGCAGCGACGCTCGTCATCATCGCTCCGTCCAATCCGCCACTCTCGATCCGACCGATCCTCGCGGTGGACGCGATCGCGCAGGCCGTCGCCCGTCATCGGCGGGTCGTCGCGATCAGTCCCCTCTTCGGTGGCAAGGCACTCAAGGGCCCGGCGGACCGCGTCATGGCGTCGCTCGGCTTCCCACCGGGCAACGCAGGCGTTCTGGCTGCCTACGACGGATTCATCACCGACCTCGTCATCGACACGGGTGATGCAGGCGAGGCCGCAGACCTTGCCGGATCGGTCGACATCCATGTCGCAGATACTCGCCTGGCTGCCGGTGACGCCGCCGAGCGCTTCGCACGGTGGTTCGAGGGAGCGTTCGCGTGAGCATCGAGATCCACCCGGTCCGGGGCATTCCCGAAGTCGTCCCCGGCGACGACTTGGCCGCACTGATCGTCGACGGCCTCGCCTTGTCCGCGATCGCGTTGCAGAGCCGCGACATCGTGGTCGTCACCCACAAAGTGGTCTCGAAGGCGGAAGGCCGGATCGAGCCGGTCGGCGACGACCGTGGGTATCGCGAGTTGGCCGAGCGGGAAGCGCGAGCGATCCTGCGACGCAGGGGCGACCTGGTCATCGCCCAGACCGAGCATGGGTTCATCTGCGCGAATGCCGGCGTTGACCGGTCGAACGTCGCGGAAGGCTACGCCGTGCTCCTGCCGATCGACCCGGATCGCTCGGCGCACCGCCTCCGCATGCAGCTTGAGCAGGTGACTGGCATCGGGATCGCGGTGGTGGTCACCGACACGTTCGGTCGTCCGTGGCGACGGGGCGTCGTCGACGTCGCCATCGGGGTATCCGGCCTGCCGGCCATTCTCGACCTTCGCGGACAACCGGACGCTCACGACCGGACGATGAGTGTGACCGAGATCGCCGTCGTCGACGAGATTGCGGCCGCGGCCGACCTGGCCATGGGCAAGGCGGATACGATCCCGGTCGCGATCGTCCGCGGCCTCGATCTCACCGGCGAAGGCCGAGCCACCGACCTCGTCCGCCCCCCAGCAGAAGACCTGTTCAGATGAGTCGCCATGCCTGAACTTCCCGAGATCGAGGCCTACCTGCACGCACTTCGGCCTCGGATCGTGGGGCAACGACTCCTCCGGGTTCGGATCCGGAGCGTCTCGGTGCTCAAAACGTACGATCCGCCGATCGAACGCCTCGTTGATGTCCCGGTGGTCGAGGTGTCCCGTCTCGGGAAGCGGATCGTGATCAGCCTCGACAACGGTCTCTCGGTCGTGATTCACCTGATGATTGCCGGTCGGCTCAAATGGCTCGGTCCGGACGCTCCGATTCCGAAGCGCTCGGGTCTGGCGGCTCTCGATGTGACCGGCGGGACGTTGCTGCTGACCGAGGCGGGGACGAAGCGTCGTGCGTCGATCCACCTCGTCGATGCAGCGGGACTGAGTGCGCTCGATCCGGGAGGGGTTGAGATCAGCGACCTCACCGCCGAGGAATTCGGCGAACGGCTCTCGTGGGAGCGCCACGCGCTGAAGCGAACGTTGAGCGATCCGCATCTGTTCTCGGGCGTCGGCGGGGCCTTCGCCGATGAGATCCTATGGGCGGCGCGACTCTCGCCGACACAGATGAGCACCAACCTCGACGATGAAGAGGTCGCCCGCCTGCATGCGGCCGCCATCGAGACGCTCCGTCGCTGGAGCGATATCCGCGTCGCCGAGGTCGGTGACGGCTTCCCGACAAAGGTCACGGCCTTCCACCCCGACATGGCCGTCCATGGGAAGCACGGCGAGCCATGCCCGGAGTGCGGTGCCCCCGTGCAACGGATCGTGCACGTCGGGCGCGAGACGAACTACTGCGCAGGGTGTCAAACGGACGGACGGATCCTGGCGGATCGGGCGCTCTCCCGGCTCCTCAAGGACGACCGGCCGAAGCGCCTGGACGATACCCGCTAGGGGTTGTTCCTGAACCAGTCAATCGTCTGGACGAGACCATCGTCAAGGCTCGTCCACGGTTGCCAACCGAGGGCGTCTCGTGCCGCAGATGCGTCAAGGCATGAGCGCACCTGCTCCCCGGCCCGCGCCGCGGCGTGATTCGGTCGTGCTGGCGAGCCGACAATCTTCGCCATTCGCTCGAAGAGACCCACCACGGTGGTCTCGATCCCGGTACCGATGTTGAGATAGCACCCACCGCCCATCAGCGCCGCTCGCCAGAGCGCGTCGGTGACGTCCTCGACGAACACGTAGTCGCGGGTCTGCATGCCGTCGCCGTAGATGGTCGGGGTGCGGCCACCGAGCAGGTCGCTGCTGAAGATCGCGACCACACCCGCTTCGCCTGCGGGGTCCTGCCCGGGTCCGTAGACATTGGCGAATCCAAGCGACACGTAGTCGAGACCCGCGGAACGGCGGAAGTAGTCGAAGTAGTCGTCGACGACCTTCTTCGCGACACCGTATGGCGAATCTGGCCTCCGCTCGACCGATTCGGGCGTCGGGATGGTCGACGTGTCTCCGAACGTCGCACCGCCGGATGACGAGAAGACGATCCGCTCGACCCCAGCGTCGCGCGCCGCGACCAGGACGTTGATCGTGCCGAGCACGTTGGTCGACGCGTCGCCGATCGGGTCTGCGACGGACGAGCGCACATCGATCTGGGCCGCAAGATGGAAGACCACCTGGGGAGCGAACCCGATGAAGACGTCCCTGAGTTCCGGCGATCGAATATCGATCTGGTGGAAGTGGACCCGGCCCCTCGCGCGGACATCGGCCAGCCGCGACAGCGTGCCGCTCGAAAGATCGTCGACGACCAGCACCTCGGTGCCTTCGTCGATCAGCCGACTCACCAGGTTCGATCCAATGAAGCCCGCCCCGCCGGTGACCACTGCTTTGCCGATGCTCATGAACCTCCCCGATCGAACGGAATCGTAGCCGGGTCGTGCAGACGTACTTCACCGCTTGTGACGTTGACCAGCCCGGTGGGCGTCTCGACGACGAGGGTGCCGTCCTCTGCAACCGAGCGAGCCGTCCCGGTACCGGCGGCGTACGAGACCCGTCTGCCGATCGTCACACATGACCGCCGGTAATCGTCGATGCCCCAGTCGTCGGGAGGCCGGGTCAGACGATCGAGGAAGCGATCAACCCAGGCGACGGCAAGGTCGCGTGGTCGACCGGCCTCGGCCAGGTCGTGGTGGAGCCCTGCAGCACCCGGGATCGGTTCATCCCACACCAGGTTGATCCCACAGCCGACCACAACGGTGCCGTCGCTCGACTCGGCGAGGAGGCCACCGACCTTCCCGATCTCGAGGACCACATCGTTTGGCCAACGCAGCCCAACCTCAATGCCAGACGACGCATCGATCGCCTCCTTCACCGCCAGGCCGGCCACAAGCGGGATGCGGCCCCAGGCGTCGACCGGCCATGCCGGCTCGAACGCGATTGAAGAGAACAGCGCCAGATCGGGCTCGACCCAGTCGCGCCCGAGCCGCCCGCGCCCCGCCGATTGGTGGCGGGCGACGACCAGAACCGGGGTGTCGCCCTCACACCGGGCGCGCGCTTCGTCCTGCGTGGAATCTGCCGAGTGCAGTTCGACAATCGCGTATGGTGTAGCCAATCGTCCACCTCGATGGTCGAACGAGAGACTACCGGGAGAGTTGTGAGCACCGAAGACCGGATCAAGAAGCTGCGCCGCCTCCGCGAGGCCGCCCTCGCTCCTGCAAACCAGCGCGCCATCGATCGTCAGCACGACCTCGGCAAGCTCACGGCACGGGAGCGGATCGAACTCCTCCTCGACAAGGATTCCTTCCAGGAACTCGACATGCTGGTTCGGCATCACGCTGCAGGCTTCGGCGTCGAGGACCACCGGCCGCCGGGGGACGCGGTCATCACCGGGTACGGCACGGTGGACGGTCGGACGGTCTTCCTATTCGCCGAGGATTTCACCGCCTACGGCGGCAGTCTCGGAGCCGCCGTCGCCGACAAGATCTGCAAGGTCATGGATCTCGCGATGAGCAACGGCGCTCCCCTCGTCGGCATCAAGGACTCGGGTGGCGCGCGGATCCAGGAAGGCGTCGCAGCCCTGCATGGCTATGGGCGCATCTTTGAGCGCAACGTGCGAGCCTCCGGCGTCATCCCACAGATCTCGGTCATCATGGGTCCGTGCGCGGGCGGTGCCGTCTACTCGCCGGCTATCACCGACTTCGTCTACCAGGTTGAAGAGACCTCCCACCTGTTCATCACGGGTCCAGAAGTCATCAAGACAGTCACCGGCGAAGATGTCACGATGGAAGAGCTCGGCGGCGCCCACGCGCACGCCACCCGATCAGGCGTAACTCACTTCGTAGTTCCCGATGATCGCTCTGCCATGGATGAAGTGCGCTACCTGCTGTCATTCCTCCCGCAAAACAACATGGAGGTCGCACCCTTCTTCACCCCACTCGATCGGGCGGAGCGGATGGACGAACTCCTCACGACGATCATCCCCGACTCACCGAACCAGCCATACGACATGGTCGATGTCGTCGAAGCGATCGTTGACGACGGCGAGTTCTACCAGGTTCACGAGCACTTCGCCCCGAACATGATCGTCGGGTTCGCCAGGCTCGACGGCTACACCGTCGGCATCGTGGGGAACCAGCCTGCGGCGCTTGCGGGAACGCTGGATATTGACGCTTCCTCCAAGGGGGCTCGATTCGTGCGCTTCTGCGACGCGTTCAACATCCCGCTCGTCACGCTGGTCGACGTGCCGGGCTTCCTTCCGGGTGTCGGCCAGGAGCACAACGGCATCATCCGCCACGGTGCCAAGCTGCTCTACGCATTCTCCGAGGCGACCGTCCCACGGGTCACCGTCATCACCCGCAAGGCGTATGGTGGAGCGTTCCTGGTGATGAATGCTCGCTCGATCCGGGCCGACGTCGTGTTCGCCTGGCCCACGGCGGAGATCGCCGTCATGGGTGCGCCCGGCGCCGTGAACATCATCCACCGCAAGGATTTGCGCGAAGCCGACGATCTCGAAACCGAACGCCAGCGCCTGATCGACGAATACGAAGACCGCTTCAACAATCCGTATGTCGCTGCCGAACGGGGCTACATCGACGACGTTATCGAAGCCCGTGAGACGCGCCCGCGCCTGATCCGTGCCCTCGCGATGCTTCGCAACAAGAGGGAAGCGATGCCTCCGAGGAAGCACGGCAACATCCCGCTGTAGACGCACCAGCCGGAGGCGTCGATCGCGGGACCCGACCAGTGCGACCGGGCGCGCTTCAGGGTCGGCATGTCCAGTGCTGCCACGCGGCGTGCCCGGTATCGAGGGAGTAATCGACGAGCCACGCGGCTGCGGCGACGTTCGCCTCGGGGTCGAGCGGCGAGGCTCCCTCGAATCCCGCCGGCCCGGAGGCGTTCTCCCATGTTCGGCTGAGGAATTGGAACAGACCGGTCGCGCTGCTTCGCGGGTTCCGTGCAACGGGATCGCCGTTCGATTCACATTCGATGATCTCCAGCGCCTGATCGACCAACTCCCGGGGAAAGTACTCCTCGACCAGGGGACGCCACCGCGCAACGGGATCGACGTCGGCTCCGTCCGCCGCGCCTGCGACGGCGTCGCGAACGGCACGCTCCGCGGTGCCGATCAGGTCGCTGGCGTCGGCCGATCGCTCACTGAGATAGGCAGCCTTTGCGTATGCCTGCGCCGCGTCCGGATCGATAGTCGCCGCTGCCCGCAGGATCATGTCGATCAGGAGATCGGTCTCGGGGATCGCAAGCACGCCCGTCCGCTCGCCTGCGCCCGCGACGGCAACGAGCATCGTCGTGAAGGCATCGAGCAGGAGATGGGCCTCATCGTGGTCCACGTCGACTTCGGCGGCGAGAACCGTCACTACGCCACCAAGGCGAGCCAGGTCCGAGGCCACCGCAGTCTGCTCTGCAACCTCCGTCATCGTGTCGACGTGGGCGAGGGCTTCGGTCACGGCCGGTGCGTCATCGGCACGCGCCGAGATCGCCGGGACCGCGGCGAGGCCGAGCGCGACGAACAACACAACGAGGAAGCGGGGATACCGCATGGGGAGACCCATGAGATCGGTCATGGTATGCGAGCCCTCCCGGTACCCGTGTCATTCGTAACGCGGGCGGCGCACCCTGGGTCGGATCAAAGACGGCCAGCCGTTCTCGAGTCGACGTTCCTAGGATGACCGCTGTGAAATCAGTTCTGATCGCGAACCGTGGCGAAATCGCCGTACGCGTGATTCGCGCCGCCCAAGATATCGGCCTCCACACGATCGCCGTCTATTCGGAACTCGATCGCAACGCCCTGCATGTCAACCTCGCGGACGAGTCATGGAACATCGGCCCCGCCCCGTCCGCCGAGTCATATCTCAACATCCCGCGCATCCTCGAGGTCGCGAAGGAATCCCGAGCCGACGCGATCCACCCCGGGTACGGCTTCCTCGCCGAGAACGCCATCTTCGCCCAGGCCGTCACCGACGCCGGCCTGCTCTGGGTCGGGCCATCACCCGAGGCGATCATCACGATGGGCGACAAGATCGCATCCCGAGTGGCTGCCGATCGCGCCGGCGTGGCGTCCGTCCCCGGCACGATCGAGCCGCTCACGGACGTCGAGGAGGTCCGAGCATTCGCCGACACCTTCGGCTACCCGGTTGCGATCAAGGCGGCCCACGGTGGCGGCGGCAAGGGCCTCAAGGTGGTCTACGAGGCGGAGGCTCTCGAAGCGGCCTTCGAGAGCGCGAGGCGCGAGGCCGAAGCGTGGTTCTCCAACCCCGAGGTCTACGTCGAGCGCTACCTGGACACGCCGCGGCACATTGAGGCCCAGATCATCTTCGACCAATACGGGAACGGGGTATTCCTCGGAGAACGGGACTGTTCTCTCCAGCGGCGCCACCAGAAGCTCGTCGAGGAGACACCGGCTCCCGGTTTCACCGACGCCCAACGCGCACAACTCGCCGATGCCGCACTCGCCGTGGCGCGGGCTACCGACTACGTGAACGCTGGAACCGTCGAGTTCCTGATGGACACCAACGGCGATCTCTTCTTCCTCGAGATGAACACGCGCATCCAGGTCGAGCATACGATCACAGAGGAGAACACCGGCGTCGACCTCGTCGCCGAGCAACTCCGCGTCGCCGCGGGAGAACGCCTCACATTTGATTCGGTGGACCGTCGCGGCCACGTCATCGAGTTCCGGATCAACGCCGAGGACCCGTCCGCCGGCTTCCTGCCAAACCCGGGGAAGCTCTCGACCTACCGAGAACCGGCGGGACCGTGGGTCCGGGTGGACAGCGGCGTCTGCCAGGGCGCCCGTATCTCGCAGTACTACGACAACCTGATCGCGAAGCTCATCGTGAGAGGACGCGACCGGGACGAGGCCATTCGGCGCTCGATCCGGGCCCTGCGCGAGTTCAGGATCGAGGGCGTCGAGACGACCATTCCCGCCCACCTGCGGATCCTCGAGGGAACCGACTTCGCCGCGGGCAACGTCCACACGAGGCTCGTCGAGGACACAATGGACTTCAGCGATCTCGCGACCCCGGCCTCTCCGGCGATCCCGGAAGATGAGGAACTCCAGGAGCGTGACATCACGGTCGAGGTCGGCGGACGCCGCTTCGAGGTGAAGTACTGGTCACAGGTCATCGCTTCGACCGGCTCCGGTCAGCGGCCAGCCCCTCGCCGCAAGGCGCCCAGGCTCAGCAGACAAGCTGCCGCGGGTACCGATGAGGGATTGGTCGTCTCCCCGATGCAGGGCACCATCGTCAAAGTGCATCACGCCGCAGGCGAGGCAGTCCGCGCCGACGAGCCGGTGTGCGTGCTCGAGGCGATGAAGATGGAGAACGAGATCAAGGCACCCATCGACGGTGAGATCGTCGACCTCCGGGTCCAGCCCGGCGACACGGTGACACCGGGCGCCGTGTTGATGATCATCAAGTAGCTGGACGGCCGCCGAACCGCTGGCGTTCACCCGATCTGGCGGTACCGGCCGAAGACCGCACCGAGCGTCGACGAGACCTCGCCAACCGTGGCACCGAGGCCGAGTGCCGCACGCATCGGATAGAGAAGGTTGCCCTCGCCCGCTGCCTGGTCTCGCAGCGATGCCAGGGCGGCATCGACCGCACCCCCGTCGCGACGACTCCGAAACGCTCGGAGCCTGGCGACTTGCCCGGCCTCGATCCTCGGATCGACCCGCAGCACATCATGGTCTTCATGGTCCGGGACGCCGAATCGGTTGACACCGACGATCACACTGGCTCCCGCCTCGACGGCACGCGCGTGCTCATAGGCGGCATCCTCGATCTCCCGCTGCTGGAATCCGGCATCGATGGCCGAGGCCGCACCACCGAGCGCGTCGATCCGCGTCATCAGTTCGAGTGCCTCCGTCTCCAGCCGATCGGTGAGTGACTCAACGAAGTAGGACCCGGCCAGCGGATCGACGACACCGGGCACACCCGACTCGTAGCCGAGGATCTGCTGGGTACGGAGAGCAATCATCACCGCGGCTTCGGTCGGAAGGCCGAGAGCCTCGTCGTAGGAGTTGGTATGCAGCGACTGCGTCCCACCGAGCACCGCTGCGAGCGCCTGATAGGCCGTTCGAATGATGTTGTTCTCGGGCTGTTGTGCCGTGAGCGTGGAACCGGCAGTCTGGGTGTGGAATCGCATCCGCCATGACTCGGGGGAGACGGCGCCGACGCGGTCCTTCATGAGCCTGGCCCAGAGTCGCCGCGCGGCACGGAACTTCGCTGCCTCCTCAAAAAGATCGTTGTGTGAGTTCCAGAAGAACGAGAGACGCGGGGCGAACACATCGACGTCGAGTCCGGCCTCCTGAGCGGCCTCGACATAGGCGAGCCCGTTCGCGATCGTGAACGCAATCTCCTGCGCAGCCGTCGATCCGGCCTCCCGGATGTGATACCCGCTGATCGAGATCGTATTCCACCTCGGTAGTTCGTCAGCGCAGTACGAAAACACGTCGGTGATCAGCCGCATCGAAGGCGCCACCGGATAGATGTAGGTCCCCCGTGCGATGTACTCCTTCAAGATGTCGTTCTGGACGGTGCCGCGCACCTCGACCGGGTCGACGCCCTGTTCTTCGGCCACGAGTTGGTAGAGAAGGAGCAGGATCGGTGCAGTGGCGTTGATCGTCATTGAGGTCGTTACCTCACCGAGCGGAATCCGGTCGAACAGAAGCCGCACGTCTTCGATCGAGTCGATCGCGACGCCGACCTTCCCGACCTCGCCCGCCGCCATCTCGTCATCCGAATCGAGCCCCATTTGTGTCGGCAGATCGAAGGCAACCGAGAGGCCGGTCTGGCCGGCTTCGAGCAGGGTGCGGAATCGCGTGTTGGTGTCGGCGGCGTCTCCGAAGCCTGCGTACTGGCGCATCGTCCACAGACGCCCCGTGTACATCGACGGGTACGGTCCGCGGGTGTACGGATAGGCCCCGGGCGCACCGAGCGCCTCATCGGGGTTCCAGGACCGCAGATCGTCCGGTCCGTAGCTGGCGTGGGGTGATTGGCTCATCGTGGAAGGGTCCGGGGCCTATCGGGGGTCTGTTCCTATGCTTTTCCTGCGGACTCGATGCTACCTGCGGGAACGCGTGGCGAACGGGATACGTCTCTTACAACATGGAACCGAACATTTACGAGGTCCATCGGTTGGATCGGACACGGAAGCGTGTGCCGGCGCTGATCATGCTCGCGGTCGTCACCGTCATCGGAGCCGGCTGGCTCGGCCTGTTCGGGTTCCTCGGATCGAACGCGGCACTCGGCACGGTGGAGGACGTGGAGGAACGCTACTTCTGCGACGTCGACGCGATGGACCTCTCGTTCCCCGATGTCTCGCGACTCTCGCGGGTAACAACGGCAGATCGCGTCGAACTCGGGAAACTCTCCGAACGGAACAGCCAGCCGATTGCTCTCGAGGAGATGCCGGACCTCGTCCTCGGCGCATTGCTCTCCGCCGAGGACAACGCCTTTTATGAGCATGAGGGCGTCGATTTCAAGGCGATCCTCGGTTCCGCGCTCCGGGGAGCAGAGACGGGAGCCTCAACGATCACACAGCAGGTCGTGAAACAGACGTATCTGACCAGTGATCCGACGCTCGAACGGAAGATCTGCGAAGCGCAAGTTGCCGCGGAACTCGAGGAACGGTATTCGAAGGACCAGATTCTCGAGTTCTACGCCAACTCGGTCTACTTCGGCTCCAATGCATACGGGGTTCAGGCAGCCGCCCAGGAGTACTTCGGCAGGGACCTCGACGAACTCACCCTGGCCGAAGCCGCAACGCTGGTCACCCCGATCAGGAATCCCACCATCTACCACCCGCGTCACAACCCGCAGAACTCGTTCGCCGTCAGGAACCGCACGATCGATCTCATGGTGGCCAATGGCTACGCCACCGCTGCGGAAGGCACGACAGCCAAGGCGGAAGCGCTCGGCGTCGTTCCTCACTTGACTCGGGAGGAACTCGATCCGCAGGTGATGCTGGCGGTGCGGCGCGAACTGCTCGACAAGGATGGCTACGGTCTCGGGAGTTCATACGCCGAGAGGAAACGGGCTCTCTTCGGTTGTCCGGCAGCGGACAGCACGTGTGCGGGCGGCGGCGGTCTGCACATCGAGATCACGGTCGACTACGACCTGCAGACCGAGGCCAACCGGATCCTTCGCGCGTGGTTCCGCCCGGAATACGACGGACCGACGGGAGCGATTGCGACCATTGAGAACGAGACCGGCGCCATCCGTGTGATCGCGAGCGGCATCGACTTCGGCGACAACATCGACGCTGGTGAGCGTCCATACGACCTTGCGAGTTCTGGGGCACGCAATGCCGGATCGGCGTTCAAACCGTTTACGCTTGCCGCCGCCCTCGAGGGCGGGGATCTGGCTGGCCGCCCGGTCACCCTTGCTTCCCTCTGGGACCGGTCAAGCCCTGCGGTGATCCAGTGCGATCATCCGTGCTCCGCCGACGGGAACACATGGACCGTGGAGAACGCTGGTGGGAACGCCGCTCACGACCTCCAGACGCTCGAGTCCGCAACGTACAACTCGACCAACACCGTCTACGCGCGGTTGATCGACGCGATCGGCCCAGAAGCGGTCGTCGACACGGCGAGACGCCTCGGCATCACCTCCCAGTATCTCAAGGCCTACCCGTCGATCACGCTCGGAGCGGCATCCGTGAGTCCCCTCGAGATGGCAGCGGCCTATTCGACAATTGCCAACTACGGGGACCGGGTAGAGCCGTATCTCATCGAGCGCATCACCGATGCAACCGGAGCCGTGATCTACCAGCACACGGTGAGCAGCGAGTCCGTGCTCGCCCGGTCGGTCGGCGCCGTTGTGGTCAGCACGCTCGAGAAGGTCATCAGCCAGGGCACCGGGGCACGTGCCGATATCGGCCGGCCCCAGGCAGGGAAGACGGGAACAGCGACCGAACACACCGATGTGTGGTTCGCAGGGTTCGTACCACAACTCACTACGACGGTCTGGGTCGGCTATCCGGACCGCCCGATCCCGATGGAACGATTCACCATGTGGAATGATCTCGAGGGCAAGGAGCAGTCAGTGCAACGCGCGTTCGGTGGAACCGTCGCCGCGCCCGTCTGGCGGCAATTCATGGAGTACGCGACCGCCGATCTCCCTGCAGACGACTTCCCAGACGAACCCGTGGGGTCGGACATCTATCGGATCGTTCCGCGTACGGTCGTGCCGGATCTCGACGGTCTCACCGGGGAGGAGATGGCAGACGCGGTCTACGGAGCCGGACTGCGCCTTGACCGCATCGAGGTGGCCTCGTCCCAGCCGGCGAACCGGGTCATCGACATCGTGCCGCAATCGGGGACGGCGCTGCGGCAGGGAGCAACGGTCAACGTGCTGGTCTCCACAGGACAGCGCGAACCCGCGCGCGTGCCGAATCTCATCGGACTCCCACTGGGCGATGTCACTGACGCGCTCAATGCCTTCCGCGAGGAGAACGACGTCCAGGTCGAGTGGACGGCCGAGTACGTCGCCATCAGCGACTCAGGTCTCTGGAACCTGGTTGTCGCCACCGATCCCGCCCCCGGTTCGATCATCACCAACGGAGCATCGATCAGGGTGATCGTCGGTCAGAAGCCCGGCGGGTAGATCGAGACGGCTGGGTAGCCTCGCCACTCATGCAGGACACACCGCTCGCCCGCCTCTGGCACTACGCGCGGCCCTACCGAGCCCGGATTGCAGCCGCGGTGCTCTGGTCGTTTCTCAACAAGGCCGTAGACATCGCCCCGCCGTTCCTGATCGGAATGGCCGTTGACGTCGTCGTACGGCAGGAGGATTCGTTCCTCGCGTCATTCGGGATCGAGGACCCGCGGGCGCAACTCGTCCTGCTCGCCGTCATCACGTTCCTGGTGTGGGCCCTCGAGTCCATCTTCGAGTATCTCCAGGGGATCGCCTGGCGCAACCTCGCCCAGACGGTGCAACACGACCTGCGCGTCGACACCTACGCCCACGTTCAAGACCTCGAGGTCGGCTACTTCGAGGATCGGCGCTCCGGCGACCTCATGGCGGTCCTGAACGACGACGTGAACCAACTCGAGCGATTCCTCGACATCGGGGCCAATGAGGTGATCGCCCTGTTCACGACCGTTCTGTTGATCGGGATCTCGTTCTTCATCATCGCCCCGTCCGTCGCATGGCTGGCATTCCTCCCGGTGCCGGTGATCATTTGGGGATCGTTCCGGTTTCAGCGGCGCATCGAACCGCGGTATGCAGCCGTGCGCGATCAGGCGGCCGTGATCAACTCACAGCTTGCGAACAACATCAGCGGCGTCGCCACCATCAAGGCGTTCACGGCCGAGGAGCGCGAGACCGCCCGGATCACCCTTGAGAGCGACCGGTATCGCACAGCCAATGAGGACGCCATCCGGCTGTCGTCCGCGTTCTCTCCGCTCATCAGAATCGCGATCCTCGTCGGGTTTACAGCGACGCTGGTCTGGGGCGGATTCCTGGTTCTCGATGGCGGACTCAGCGTTGGGCTCTACTCGGTGATGGTATTCCTCACGCAGCGGCTGTTGTGGCCGCTCACACGCCTCGGGCAGACGTTCGATCTCTACCAACGGGCGATGGCGTCGTCGAAGCGAATCTTCGCCGTGCTCGATACGCCCCCGACACTCCATGACGGCCCGCTCGATCCCCAACCGGTCAAGGGCTCGATCGCCCTCGACGCGGTGACCTTCTCGTACACCGACGGTCACCCGGTCCTCCGAGACGTCTTTGTCGAGATTCCTGCAGGACAGACCACAGCGTTCGTCGGGCCGACCGGATCGGGCAAGACGACGCTCATCAAGCTTCTTCTCCGGTTCTACGATCCGGATTCGGGCGCTGTGACCCTCGACGGCGTTGACGTGCGGAACCTCCAACGATCCGGTCTACGTCGCGGGATGGCACTGGTCTCCCAGGATGTGTTCCTCTTCCACGGGACGGTTGCCGAGAACATCGCGTACGGGATGCCCGACGCCACCGGGGACCAGATCAGGCGGGCGGCGGTGACCGCTGAGGCCAGCGAGTTCATCGAATTGATGCCGGATGGCTACGACACCATCATCGGCGAGCGAGGTCAGAAGCTCTCCGGCGGGCAGCGGCAGCGCCTCTCGATCGCCAGGGCCCTGCTCACCGACTCGCCCGTCCTGTTGCTCGACGAGGCGACGTCTGCCGTGGACAATGAGACCGAAGCGGCGATCCAGCGGTCACTGGCCCGGGTGGCCCACAACCGGACCGTCATCGTGATCGCGCACCGCCTCTCGACGATCCGGCACGCCGATCGCATCTACGTCATCAGCGCCGGGGAGATTGTCGAATCCGGCACGCACAGCGAGTTGGTCGATCACCCGGGCATCTACCACTCACTGTGGTCCGTTCAGACCGGGTCGGCCGTCGGGGACTGAACGCAATCTTTCGCGCCCTTATCCGAGCTTCTTGACCTCTCTTCTTGTTACTTGGTATGTATAGGGTATGTCAGTCCCAGTCACGGCGGCGCCCGGATCCGTTCCCCGCAACAGTGCTCGTCCTCCCACCCGTTCCGGGGTACCCGCGCCACACCCGGGCGTCGCCGTCCTCCCCGTCCATACCTCCCGTGCGACCGCCGCCAAACGCCGCATCATCACACCGGCCCTCTGGGAGAAGGACCCCGAAGGGTTCCCAACCCAGCATCCCTACGTGCGGAGATTCTGGACGGCGGCGATCGGTTCGGGGGCGGTCGCCGACCTGATGCGTCTCGCCGTCGCCGCACAACGCGGCCGCTCCCTCCTCCTTCCGACCAGCACCGGACTCCTTGCCCGCGAAGGCCTCGTGTCGTGGAGCCACGGCCACCTGCTCGCGGGCATCACGGTCCCACCGCTGCCGAACCGCCACGTTCGACGGATGTCTCCTTCACTCAAGCGGGAACACCGGCGGGCACTCACCGACTTGCGTACGGTCGCGGGAGCCTGAACACTGGGTCCGTGATCGAACAGGCCATAGAGACGCTCTCAGACCGGACACGGATCCTCGTGTTCACGGGTGCTGGCATCTCGACCGAATCTGGGATTCCCGACTTTCGAGGACCACAAGGGCTCTGGAAGCGCTTCGACCCCGGCGACTACACGTACGATCGATACGTGAACGATCCCGGCTTCCGGATCGACACGTGGGGGAAGCGTTTCCACTCCCCCTACCTCGACGCGGAACCCAATGATGCACACCGGGCCGTGACCCGACTCTGGGACATGGGACGCCTGATCGGGGTCGTCACCCAGAATATCGATGGCCTTCATGCGGCGGCAGGGCTCGGACCGGATTCGCTGGTCGAGATGCACGGAAACGCTCGTCGCATCCACTGCATCTCATGCGGAGCCGAACCCCGCTTCTCCGCTGTCGAGGAACGGTGGGAAGCCGGAGCCCTCGACCCCGAGTGCCTGGAGTGCGGAGGCATCCTGAAGACCCGGGTCGTGTACTTCGGAGAGCAGCTCCCGCAGGACGCCACGATCCGCGCCCGGAACATGGCCGAGAGCGCCGATGCCGCACTCGTTGTCGGCTCCACGCTCAGCGTCTACCCCGCCGCATTCGTCCCGCTCGCGGTCGTCGATCGCGGCGAACCGATGGTGATCGTCAACCGGGGCCGGACGGACCACGATGCTCACGCTGCGGCCCTCGTCGATGGTGATGCAGGAACGGTCGTCCCCGCGCTCGCCGACCGTCTCGCCCAGAACTAGCCTCCGAAACATGGAGCGGCCAGAGCGCGAGCAAACCCCCGCACAGGTCGACGTGACGGCCTTCGCAGCCATCGTCGACCTTCGGGAGGGCGATCGCCTCATCGATCGGATTCCCGGAGCCGTGCAGCGCGGCCGCACCGACCTCGCGGCAATCGGACAACTCGTGCCGAGTCCGGATTCGCCCATCCTGGTGTATTGCGGTGTCGGAGACCAGTCCCGATCGGTCGCCGAAGCCCTCTCCGATCTCGGCTTCACGAGCGTGGTCTCACTGGCAGGGGGCATCCGTCGATGGCGAGCAGAAGGCCTGCCGCTCATCGAGACCAACACCGACGTTGTCGACCGATACGACCGGCATGTGCGCCTCGACGGAATCGGTGAGAGCGGCCAGCAACGAGTGCGCACTGCTCGCGTCGCGATCGTTGGCACCGGCGGTCTCGGCTCCCCCGTCATCCAGTACCTGGCGGCCGCCGGGGTCGGTGCGCTCGACATCATCGACGGAGACCGCGTTGACCCAACGAACCTGCAACGCCAGGTGCTTTTCGACACGAACGACCTCGGTCTCCGCAAGGCGGACGCCGCGAGGGAGCGGGTACGCGAGATCAACCCCGATGTTGAGGCCACGTCGATGCCGACGTGGCTCGATGCGGACAATGCCACGGATCTCCTCACCGGCCACGACCTGCTCGTCGATGCATCCGACAACTTCGCCACGCGGTTGGCCGTCAACGACACCGCGGTAGATCTCGGCATTCCCTTCGTCCACGGCGCAGCGATCCGATGGGAGGGCATGGTGGTCGCGTTCGACCCCCGCGTTGGACCCTGCTACCGGTGCCTCTTCCCCGGTCTGCCCGAACGCGAGGAGGCGTGCGGCGATGTGGGAGTGCTCGGTGCGGTCACCGGCGTGATCGGGTCACTGATGGCCGTTGAGGCGATCAAGCACCTGGTCGGGTCCGCGGACCGAACGGTCGACCGACTGGTGACCTATGACGCCCGCTCATCGCAGTTCACTTCCCTGAGAATCGAGCGGTCGGATTCCTGCCCGGTCCACACCTAGTCGGCGATTGGCAGATGCGGAGCCTGGACGTAGAACAGCGTCCTGGCGCTTGAGGGAGCGGCTGCGACGGAACTCCTCGTGCTCAACGCGCGGCCGGCCGTCCCCGTGACGCTCGCCGGCTTCACCGCGGGGATTGCCTGAGTCGGGAGCTTGGTCGCCGCAGGAGTCGGCGCCGCGGTGGTGGTTGTTGTCTCAGCCGGTGGCTCCGTCGCCGCTGTCGTGACGGGCTCGGGCGCTGCCGTCGTGGTCGTCGTCGAGGTCGTTGTGGTCGTCGTCGAGGTCGTTGTGGTCGTCGTCGCTGGGGCCGATCCCTTGCGCATGAAGATCACGGTCACCCAGATCTGGCCGTTCGCTTCCTTCACCCCGACACCGGCGTAGTTGAAGTCGCCGAGGATGTTCCGTCGGTGGCCGGCGGAGTTCATGAAGGCCGTGTGGAGGCTGGAGACAGACGGTCCCGTCCCAACGTTCTCGGCGAGTGACTCCCATCCAGACGCGACGCCTGCGAGATTGCTCGAGTGGTAGATGTTGCCCGCAGCCATCATCTCGGCGCTGTGCGCCCGTGCGTCCGGAACGAGTTCCGAGCTCATGGTCAGGGGTGCGAGCCCGGCCGAGGCTCGTGAGGAGTTGATCTTCGAAAGGAACGAACCTTCGGTCCCCGCCTGCGCCGGAAGGGCCAGACCGACCGTCATCACCACCAGGGCGACGACAACGATCGAGATCGTGCGGACGGTGCGCATGGGTCCTCCCGAACACAGAGAGCATCAGGTCCAATGCTCTCTGTATCGGGAGAACCGAGCGCAGGCTTTACGCTTTCGTAGCCATCTCCCGGGCGAGCTCAACCATGGTGCGGACGCCGAACCCGGTGCCTCCGGCCGAGACATAGGCGTCGGCCTTGTCTGCACGGGCGGGACCGGCGACATCAAGATGCACCCACGGCACCTCATCGACGAACTCGGAGAGGAACAGGGCAGCGGTGATCGAGCCGCCGTAGCGATCTCCGATGTTCTTCAGGTCCGCGATTGGCGACTTCAGCGCCGATCGGTACGACGGTTCGAGCGGCATTGTCCACATCGACTCCCCGCTGAACCGGGCTGCGGCCTCGACCGCAGCAATGCCATCGTCGCCGTTGCCGAAGATGGCACCGACGGCCGGGCCCAGAGCGATCTTCGCGGCACCGGTCAGCGTCGCAATGTCGACGATCAGATCCGGCTCGTACTCAACGGCGATGCCGAGACCGTCTGCGAGGACCAGCCTCCCCTCGGCGTCGGTGTTCAGCACCTCGACCGTCGTGCCACGATACGCCGTGAAGACGTCGCCCGGTCGGGTCGCCGCTCCCCCGGTCATGTTCTCGGACAGCGGGGCCACGCCGAGCACGCGAATCGGGAGTTCCATCTCCGCGATGGCCTGCATCGCTCCGTAGACCGAGGCGGCGCCCGCCATGTCCGTTTTCATCGCCTCCATCATCGCCGCCGGTTTCAAGGAGAGGCCGCCGGAATCGAAGACGATCCCCTTGCCGACGAGGGCGAGCGATGCATCGACACCATCCGGTTCGTATCGCAAGATGACCATGCGCGGTGGGTTCGTGGCACCGGCACCCACGGCGAGGAGTCCGCCATACCCTCGTTCGGCTGCTTCGACCTCATCGACGATCTCGACTTCGATCAGGTCGTTGAGGGTCAGCGCCCGGGCGGCGAGAACCTCAGGTGCCTTGTCGACCGCCGGCTGATTCACGAGGTCTCGGGCGAGGAAGACGCCGCGGGCGACCGCGGTGGCCCGTGCGATTGCCTCCGACGCCTCGGCCGCAACGCCGAGGAGTTCGAGGCGCTCGTTGGACGGGACCTTCGATTCGCTCTTGTAGTCGTCGAACCGATAGGAACCGAGCAGGTATCCGACGGTGACGGCCTCGACCGCGCCGTCGATGTCGACCTGGCCGAGCGTCGAAGCGACGGTTCGGTATGGCGCTGCGAACCGGCCGACGGTTCCTGAAGCGCGCCGAAGCACCTCGGCGTCGGTGTCATCGCCAAGACCGACAAACGCGACCTCGCCGTATGGGAGGTCGCCGCCCGGCACCGCCACGAGTTGGCCGACCTTTCCGGAGAATTCGCGTACAGCCAGGAAGTCGTCAAGCCACGGTCCGAGGCGGTCGGCCGTCTCTTCTGCCCCGGGACCCCAGGTCAGGTCGGCAAAGACCGGGACGACCAGCAAGTCCGCCCCGCTCTCGAACAGCGGTCCGGACGGTACGACTTCGATCATGTTGATTCTCCTCGGGTTGGGGTCCACTCGCGCTCGACCGCGCGAGCCAGCATGTACAAGTAGTCGGCGAGGCGGTTCAGGTACGGCACCACCAGAGACTCACCGTGATCGGCGAGCAGTGCGACCGATGCCCGTTCGGCCCTTCGCACAACGGTGCGAGCCACGTCGATCGACGCAGCAACGGGGTCTCCGCCGGGAACGACGAACTCGGTCGGCATGCCGACCTCGGCCTCGATCCGGTCGATGCGGACCTCGAGTTGATCGATCATTGCGGATTCAACCCGGCTGACACCCGCCTCGAGTCGTTCCCACTTGGTCGGGTCGGTAGCAAGCTCGGCGGCGACCACGAACAGGTCGCGCTGCACGGCGAGGATGGCGGCAGCCGTCTCCTCTTCTGCCTGGGATCGCGCGACGCCGAGCACCGAGACGGCCTCATCGACCGTTCCGTATGCCTCGGGTCCCGCCGAATCCTTGGCGACCCTTCCACCATGAAAGAGGCCGGTTGTTCCGTCGTCGCCGCGTCGGGTGTAGATACGCATCACCGAGAGACTAGGAGTGGGCGCACGACTCAGAAGCCTCCACCGACGAGGGAACGCCCGATCGTCACGACGCCAAATGCCACCAACACCGCCAGGTACGACAGCCCCGTCGCCGCCATCACCCCCGAGTAGCGTGGCTCACGCAGCGAGCCCCACACACCGGCCATGAGGAGCACACAGAATGCCGCCATGATCAGGTAGACGATGCCGTAGACGCCGTCGGTACCGGTCAAGGCGAGAGACCCGGACACGGCAACGATGCACACCTCCAGCGCGAGCCCACCGCCGGCGATGGCATCGAGCGCGTGAAGCGACCATCGGGGCAGCGTCGGGTCGACCAGGAACCAGTGTCCGAGCAGCATCTCGGTCGTGATGCCTCCGAGGAAGAGGATCCCCGACCCCAGCAGTGCGATAGCGACCGCATCGGCCTGCCAGACCGAGGCGGCGAAGAGCACGGTCGCTGCAGCGAACGCCAGCGTTGCACGTTCACACGATCGGGCAACGATCGATCCAATGACCGCCGACGCGACGCCGACCCACGCAATCGCTCCAGCGCCGGCCACGGCACCCAACCCGCCGATTACGGCGACGACTGCACCGGTGAGCCACAGGTATCCCGGCCCGACGACGCGCCACCATGCCACGAGCGCACCTCCGGCAGCGATGCCGGCGACCCAGGTGACGAGGATGAGCGCTGGACTGAGGTCCACGGAGACCGGTCAGGCTCCAAGCCAGTCGAACACCGAGGCCTCAACGGCTTCGGGCGTGAGACCCAACTCCTCAGCGATCACGTCGGCGGGTGCCGACATACCGAAACGATCGATCCCAATACGGAGGCCGTCCGACCCGGAGAACCGGTCCCATCCGAAGGTCAGACCGGCTTCGATCGTAGCCGTCGGAAGATCGGCGCCGAGGACGGCAGACTGATACTCGGCGTCCTGCTCGAGGAAGATCTCGACGCACGGCATCGACACCACCCTGGCGGAGATCCCGCGTTGCTGGAGGCGTTGGGCAACCGCTTCGGCCAGCGGCACCTCGGAACCGGTCGCAATCAACACGGCGTCGGTTCCCGGGCGGCGAACGTAGCCACCGCGAGCGACGTCATCCCGTTCGGGCGGATCCGCTGGAACCGGAAGACCCTGCCGGGTCAAGACCAATGCGGTCGGCCGATCAACACTGTTGATGGCCGTTTCCCAGGCGACCGCGACCTCGGTTGGATCTGCAGGGCGCATCACCTGGAGGCCGGGAATCGAACGGAGCGCCGCCAGATGCTCGATTGGCTGGTGTGTCGGACCGTCCTCGCCAAGGAACACGGAGTCGTGCGTCCACAGCCAGATGGCTGGTGTCCCCATGAGGGCACCGAGTCGAACAGCCGGGCGCATGTAGTCGGAGAACGTCAGGAACGTAGCGCCGTACCCTTGGGCGCCCCCGTGGAGCGTGATCCCGTTGGCGATCGAACCCATAGCGTGCTCGCGGATGCCGAATCGAATGTTCCGACCGGACGGGTCGACGGCGGTGAAATCTACCGATGCCTCGATCCGGCTGTTGTTGGACGGCGTCAGATCTCCCGATCCGCCGATGATCCTCGGAGACAGCGCGGCAACCTCCTGCAGCACGGCACCCGAGATCACGCGGGTCGCGACCTTCGATCCGACCTCGTAGTACGGAACACCGATCTGGACCGGGTCCGGGTCGTAGTAGGCGGCGAACTGATCGGAACGCGCCGGGTCCGCAGCGAATGCAGCATCCCTGCGCCCGGCCCATGCCGCGCGAGCCTCTCGGCCGCGGTTCATCGCCGTGCGATAGAAGTCGTAGACCCCGTCTGGAACCTCGAACGGCGACAGGTCCCACCCAAGGGTAGAGCGCACCAGGGCGATCTCGTCATCTCCCAGCGGCGAGCCGTGGGAACCGGACGTGTCTTGCTTGTTCGGCGATCCGAATCCGATGTGCGTGCGGCAGAGCACGAGTGAGGGGCGCGGGTCGGCGTTCGCCTCGGTGATCGCTGCCGTGATCGCCTCCCGATCGTGGCCGTCAACTGCGATCGTGTGCCAGCCGTATGCGTCGAATCGGGCTCCAACATCCTCGGTGAACGTCAGATCGGTGGTGCCGTCGATCGTGATGTGGTTGTCGTCGTACAGATAGGTGATCTTGCCAAGACCGAGATGGCCGGCCAGCGACGCGGCCTCGGCGGAGACACCCTCCATGAGGTCGCCGTCCGAGACGAATCCGTAGATCCGGTGGTCGACGAGGTCGGCGCCGTGAACCGAGCGGAGGTGTGCTTCGGCAATCGCCATCCCGATGCCGGTAGCGAACCCCTGGCCGAGGGGCCCGGTGGTCATCTCGATGCCGAGTTCCGGATCGTGCTCGGGATGCCCGGGGGTCGGCGATCCGAGTTGCCGGAAATTCTTGAGATCGTCGATGGTGAGCCTGAAGCCGGAGAGGTGCAGCAGCGAGTACAGCAACATCGACCCGTGGCCGTTCGAGAGCACGAACCGGTCGCGATCTTCCCACGTGGGATCGTCAGGGTCGACGGTGAGGAATCGGGACCAGAGAACGGCTGCGATGTCCGCCATACCCATGGGCATGCCCGGATGCCCGGAATTCGCACGCTGGACCCCGTCGATCGAGAGGACCCGAAGCGCGTCGGTGGCCTGCTGTTCGGTGCTGCTCTGCATACAACCTCCTGTGGTAGGGCCAGCGTAATCTCGACCCGGACTCGATCAGCCGACGAAGCGAAGGGCGCGCGACGACCGATTCAGACGTTCGACGCCATCGTCGACGGCTACGACGATGTCCTCGATTCTCATCCCCCACCGATTCGGAAGGTAGATGCCGGGTTCGATCGAGAAGGCCATGCCCGCACGAATCACCTGGTCGTTCCCTTCGACGATATAGGGCTGTTCGTGCGCGTCGAGACCGATGCCGTGTCCGAGGCGGTGGATGAACGCATCACCGTATCCGGCGTCTTCGATGAACGTGCGCGCAACCGCATCGATCGATTCGGCCGTCACCCCGGGGCGAACGGCGGCGACGGCGGCCCTCTGCGCGTTGTGGAGGACGGCGTACGCCTCTTCGAAACCATCGGGAGGAGTGCCGACGCAGTACATGCGGGTCGTGTCGGAGCCGTACCCGCGCACCCGTCCGCCGAAGTCAACGACGATCGCGTCCCCTTCGCGGATCACGCGGTCCGATGGTTCGTGATGCGGCGACGCCCCGTTGGGCCCGGATGCGACGATGGCAAACGAGACCGAATCGTGACCGGCGGCCAGCGTCATGTCGGTGATGGTTCGTGATACCTCGCGCTCGGTCATGCCCGAGAAGCGAACCGCGATCAACTCGTCGACAACCCGATCAACTCCGTGCGCCGCGTCGCGCAACGCGTCGATCTCCCCCGGTTCTTTGATCACCCTGAGCGAAGCCATGAGCGGCTCGGCACCGACAAACGATGCGTCGGGGAGGCGACGCTGGAAGGCAATGAGGAACGCCGCCCACATCTGATCACCAACGGCGATCGTCCCGTGGGTGGGGAGCAGCCCGGCCATGCGGCCGATGGGATCGTCGGTCTCGTCCCACGGCACCACCTCAACCGTGGTCGTCACCCGCGGTGCCTCGAGCGTCGGGACGAAGAGCGCGGGGTCGCCGTCGACCGGAAGAATCAGGGCTGTGATCCGCTCGAGGGGGAAAGCCCGATAGGTCGTGAGGTAGGGAAGATCGGAGCCGACCGAGACGAGCAGCGCATCGATCCCTCGCCTCCGCATCTCGCTGCGAGTCGCTTCAATTCGCCCGGTCGTCATCGTGCTGCCTCCAGCGACTCGTGGGCCCGGTACGACGATCGCACCAGGGGGCCGGCTTCGACGTGCGAGAGCCCAAGGCGGTCTCCTGCTTCGGCGTACCGCAAGAATTCGTCCGGATGAACGTATCGGCTGATCGGCCGGTGTCGGGCGGTCGGCCGGAGGTACTGGCCGATCGTCACGACATCGACACCGACGGCCCGAAGGTCGGCGAGGGCGCCGAGCACTTCATCCTCGGTCTCTCCCATGCCGACGATGAGACCTGACTTAACGACACCGGATGGGTTCATCCACTTCGACCACGCGAGGAGCGTGAGCGATCGTGCGTAGCTCGCCGCGGTGCGAATCTCTCGCTGGAGGCGCAGCACCGTCTCGGTGTTGTGGTTCAGGACCGCCGGTTTGGCCTTCATCACGGTCTCGAGCGCCGCGGTGTCCCCCTTGAAGTCCGGGATCAGCACCTCGACCTCGCACTCGGGAAGGCGCTCGCGGATCTCCTGGATCGTGTCGGCAAAGACGCTCGCTCCACCATCCGGAAGATCGTCTCGGTTGACGGACGTCAGCACCGCGTGGCGCAAGCCCATGTGGACGACGGCGGCTGCGGCCCGCCGTGCCTCCTCGACATCGACGGCTCCCGGTCGGCCGGTCGCAACGTCGCAGAATGCGCATGCCCGGGTACAGGTGTCGCCGAGCAACATGAGCGTTGAGGTTCCGGATTCCCAGCATTCGTAGATGTTCGGACACTGTGCCTCTTCGCACACCGTGTTCAGTTCCATCCCCCGCATCAGCTTCTTGAGATCGCGAAAACCTCTGGTCGAGAGATCAGCCTTGACCTTCATCCATTCCGGCTTCGCCGGCTCGCCGGGGAGCAGGCCTCGAATCGCGATGGGCGTCTCGTTTCTTCGTGTGGAGGAGAACACGCCGGCCTCGACCATGGCGTCGATGTCGTATGGGCGGGTCCGATCCTTGCGGGAGAACGAACCGATCTGAACGTCGGGGTCGCCACCGAACACCGCAACCGCGTGCGGGATCAGGGCATCGACGACCGCCTCCATCGGCGGCGGTGTTCCGAGGATCTCGGCGAGCGCCGTGACCGGGCGGTCGGCGATTCCGCAGGGCACGATGTGGCCGAAGTACGAGAGATCCGGAGCCACGTTGATGGCAAACCCATGCGTCGCAACACCGGCGGAGACCCGCACGCCGATGGCGGCAATCTTCCCGCGCTCGGTCCAGACCCCCGTGAAGCCATCCTCGGCCCATGCGCGAACCCCGAGGTCCGCGAGGGTGTCGATCAGCAAAGTCTCGATCCTGCGGAGATGACCGACCGAGTCCCACCCCCGGGCCAGGCTCGGTACGGCCACGATCGGATATCCGACGAGCTGTCCGGGTCCGTGATAGGTGATGTCCCCGCCCCGATCGGTGAAGACAAGGCTGGCGCCGATCGCGCCAAGCAGCGATGGATCGACCTTCAGGTTGGAGCCGTCGCCATTGCGGCCAACCGTGTACGTGTGTGGGTGTTCGAGCAGGAGCAGGTAGTCATCGCCGATTCGGCCGGTCGAACGCGACTCCCACACCGCTCGCTGGAGATCCGACGCTTCACCATACGCAACCCGGCCGAGCCATCTGACCCGGAACCGCGGATCGGATGGGGTCATCTGAGCTCCTGGTCCCAGTCCCATGTCTCGAGATTCCTGCGGATGCGGTCGAGGAACAGCACAGCGGTGGAACCATCGAACGCTCGATGATCCCAGGTGAGACCCAGATATCCGATGTGGCGTACAGCAATGGTGTCGGTTCCGTCCGGCAGCGATACGACGGCCGGCCGCTTTGCCACGGTATCGGTCGACAGGATCGCGACGTTGGGCAAGTTGATGATCGGAGCGCTCATGAACGAACCGAACGGTCCCGGGTTCGTGATCGTGAACGTGCTGCCCGAGATCTCGTCCGGGGTCACCTTGCCATCACGCGTCTTCAGCGCCATCGTCCTGATGTTGCGTGCGAGCCGGGTCAGCGTCTGCCCGTCCGCGTCAGGCACGGTCGCGACCAAGAGACCTTCCTGGGAGAGATCGACAGCGATGCCGAGGTTCACCGCCCGATGGTCGATCCGCGTACCGGCCTCGAGATCGAGCGAACTGTTCACCACGGGATAGGCTGCGAGCGCGTCCATGGTTGCGCGGGCAATGAACGGCAGATACGTCAGCGAGAACCCTTCGTCTTCTTTGAACTTCTCTCGATGGGCGAGCCGAACCTGTTCGACGCGCTCATAGTCGACTTCCACCGACGTCCAGACGTGAGCAGCGGTCTGCTTTGCCCGAATCATGTGTTCGGCAATCGTGCGGCGGAGGCGGGGCAGTTCGGTTGCTTCTCCGTCTCCACCCCCCGCAAACGTCACCTTGGCCGGCTCCGACGCCGGTGCGGCGGCAGCAGGTACCCCGACCGGAGCGGCCGCGGGCGTCGGCGTCGGCGTCGGCGTCGGCGCTGATGCTGGCACGGGGGCCGGCGCTAACGCTGAAACGGGCGCCGGAGTGGGAGCGGTCGGCGGCGTCGCGATGAACTGTTCGACGTCCTTGCGCGTGATGCGGCCACCGTCGCCGGTACCGGTCACCTGATCGAGGTCGACATCGTTCTCTGCGGCAAGGCGGCGCACCACCGGTGAGAGCACGGCCCGGCGCGTCGACCCGCCGGAAGGCGGCGTCGCGGCTCTTGGCGGTGCCGGAGCGGCCGCGGGGGCCGGTGCCGGAGCGGCCGGTGAAGGTGGAGGCGGAGCGGCGGCCGGGGTCCCCGTGGGACCCGTCGGCGGGACAGCGGTCGGAGCAGGATCTGGTGTCCCGGTCGGCCCCATCGCAGCGGCGGCCGCTGCAGGAGCGTCGGCCGAAGCTTCGCCTGTGCCACCGATCACCGCGATCGGCGTGCCGACGGCGACGGTCTCGCCGGCTTCGACCAGAATCTCGCTAATGACACCGGATGCGGGCGACGGCATCTCGGTGTCGACCTTGTCAGTCGAGATCTCGACGAGTACCTCATCTTCGATGATCGAATCGCCGATCTGCTTCGCCCAACTCAGGATGGTTCCTTCGGTCACGGTTTCGCCGAGTTGCGGCATCGTCACGGTCACGGACATGCGATTGTGCTCCTTCGTCTCCGAAGCCTCGTGGATATCATCAATGGAGTGGCCGGCCGGCAGCGGCAAGCAACGTCTCGCCAATGCCTTCTGAAATCGTTGGGTGCGCGTGGATGAACGCTGCGGCTTCCTCGGGGAGGGCTTCCCACCCGACCGCATACATCAATTCGTGGATGATCTCGCCCGCGATCGGGTCAACCACCGTGGCGCCGAGGATCGGGCCACTCTTCTCTGCGACAATCTTGACGGTTCCACCGGTCTCGCCGTGGATGATCGCTCGACCGACGCCGCGCATGCCGTGGGTCGTCACGTTGACGTCATAGCCCTCGGCAATCGCATCCGCTTCGGTGAGACCGACCGATGCGGCCTCCGGATGTGTGTAGACGATCATCGGTATGGCGCGGTAGTCCACCGCGGCGCTGGCCCCGGTGGCGATATGGGTGATCGCTGCAATCGCTTCAGCGAAGGCAACGTGAGCCAGTTGTGGCGTCCCGGCGACGATGTCGCCGACCGCGTAGATGTTCGGTACCGCGGTCTGCATTGTCTCGAGGTTCACGGGTACGAACCCGCGTTCGGTTGCAACGCCGGCTGCCTCCAGTCCAACGCCGTCGGTCACCGGCGCGCGGCCCACGGCGACGAGCACGACATCAACTTCGACCGTCTCGTCGCCTGCCGGAACCGCTACGCCAGCGGCGGTCGCGGTTGGGGCCCCGACCTGAACGCCGGTCTTGACCTTGATCCCCTTCTTGCGGAAGCTCCTACCGAGTGCTTTGGCGGCCTCGGGTTCCATGCCGGGAATGATCTGATCGAGTGCTTCGAAGAGATAGACCTCGCTGCCGACGTCGGCCAGCATCGAGGCGAATTCGGCGCCGATCGCACCGGCCCCGATCACCGCAACACGTCCTGGCTGCTGCGGCCAATCGAGAGCTTGGTCGCTTGTGACGATCCGCGTTCCGTCGATATCGTATCCGGGAATCGATCTCGGCACCGACCCGGTGGCAATGACCGTGGCCGGAGTGGGGAGCATCATCTTCGAACCGTCTGCGGCCGTCACTTCGACGCCACCCGCGACCACCCGACCGACGCCGTTGTGAACGTCGACACCGCGCGTCTTGAGCAGACCCGAGAGGCCCGTTACGAGCCCGTCGACGATCTGGTTCTTTCGGGCGAGAGCTGCCTGCCAGTCCAGAGAGGGTTCCGCCGACTCCACACCAAAATCCTTCGCATGCTCGACCGTCTGATACACCGACGCCGTCTCGAGCCACGCCTTCGCTGGGATACATCCCCGAATCAGGCACGTACCGCCGACGCGGTCCTTTTCGACGAGCGCGACCGAGAGACCGAAGTTGTGAGCGTAGAGTGCCGACGCGTACCCGCCGGGTCCCCCACCAATGATGACGACGTCGTGCACCGATTCCTCCATTTCAACCCTATCCGAGACTAGCCCTTCCAAGATTGTTGTCTCCACGTCGTTACGATCGGAACACCGTGCAGACCCGATTCCTCATCCTCGCATCGCTCATCGCCGGCATGGCCATCCTGATCGCCGCTGCCGTCTGGTTCGCCCGGGTCTAGGACCGCCCAAGCTCTGCTCGGGTGATACTCGACTCAAGCAATCGCTCTGCATTGCCGAAGAGGAGGCGCTGGCGAGTCGCTTCGTCGATCGATCCGGGTCCCCACCCTGCGAGGGCTTCGTCAAGCGAGGCAAAAAACCAGTCGCTGCCGAAAAGGCAGCGCTCGTCATCGAGCTCGGCGGCATCGGCCGCGAACGCCGCGGCATCCACACCGACCAGGTTCAGCCAGACGTTCGACTTGTGAGCGGTCACGGCGACGGCCTCATCCCGCCAGAGCCGACCGACATGAGCGATCACGATCTGGAGGTCCGGGAAGGCCGCGGCGACGTCATCGACCGCACGCGGATCACCATGAGACAGGAGGAGTCCGGATCCGCCCGGCATGCCGGCACCCAGTCGGGAGGAACCGGTATGGAAGAGGCAGACCATGCCGTGCTCAGACGCGGTTTCGTAGATGGCGAACGCCGCGCGAGATGCTGGATCGAATCCTTGCCCCACGGGATGGAATGCGAGGCCGGAGAGGCCAAGGCGCGCCGCGGAGTGCACGCCGGCAACGGCTCGGGCTCCGCGGGCGGGATCGATCGATCCGAATCCGTAGAAGACGTCGGGATGTGCCGACACCATCGCGGCGACATCCTCACTCGAGAACGGACGCCGCTTGGTAATGGTCTCAGTATCCCATCCGAGCAACACCGCCCTGCCGTTGCGTTCGCGGTACCGGGAGGCCACTTCATCGGTGGTGAGAATCTCGGGATCGGTCCCGGTTCGGGTGCTGAGTGGCCCGAGGTACGGCGCGATTGGACCGGAGAGCAGCGCCTCGACCGGAGGGTGGACGTGGAAGTCGATGAAGTCGCTCAACGGGAGCCGAATCCCCGGTTCACGGCTTCGGCGACCGTGTCCGGACCGAACGCCTGGAGCATTCGGGCTCCGACAAAGTCGCGGTCTTCCATCCGTGACTCGAGGGCGGCGAAATCAGCCGCATCGTCGCAGTCGTAGACGACCATATCGTCGCGCGTTCCGACGAAGCGATTGTGTTCGAACCGGCGCAGTCGACCCATGAGCCGACGATAGTCCGTTCAGATCTCGGTGAGTTGCACCGTTGCCGCAGCGATGCCGGGCCCGCCGGTCTTCACCCTGAGTACCCCGTCGATGCCATCACCGTTGAACTCCATCAGCCACTCGGCGCCGGTCCCATCAGACGCGGTGACCTCGTAGCCCCTCGCGGGCAGGTTCTCTTCGTAGTAGTCGACGACCGCTCCGATATTCGCCGGATAGGTAAGGATCATCTCGGTGAGGCCGCGGTTCGCATCGATGAGGGTGGCGCCGACCTTCGCCTCGTCTGGTACGGGGAACGAATCCGGAACCGTCTCCGGAATCGTTCCACGACCGAACACCACGCCGGAGGGGTCGGCGATCGTGGTAGTGGTCTCGTCCGAGGAGCCATCGCAGGCGGCGCCGATCAGGGCAACGGCGAGAACGGCAAACGCGAGCGCGAAGCGCCTGATCTGGTGCATGACGGGATTGTATGCAACGGTCCAAACTAGGGCTCGGGATCAACCGGCGAACCGACGGCGCCGATTGCCCGCAAGTAGTCGGCCTGCAGGTCGAGCACCGCGAAGATCGCCTCCGGTTCGTACGGGTGGCCGCTCGTGTAGGCGTGCTCCTGAACAAATTCCGCGGCATCGAACCCGCCGACCACCGCGGGTCCCTCCCGTTTGGCCGGTTGTTGGAGGTACAGCATCTCCCACTCGAGAATGCGCCGGATGTCAGCCTGGTCGATCGAAGGCACGATGCCTTCCGACAGCCGCTCCCAGATATAGACGACCGCATCGTCGACGCCGTACACCGCAACGCCGTCGTCGACACGGCGCCCGTGCTCCTGGATCAGCATCCCGGCGGCGAATACGACCAGCAGCAGAACGAGAGCGATCGCGAGCAGCAAGGGACCCATGCGGGCAGGCTACCGACAAACAGCTCCCCAAGCAGCCACCCCCTGGTACCTTCCACACTCATGGATTTTCAGACAATGCGGCTGTTCTTCGCCCTGCTCGCCTTCGCGGCAAACGCGGCGACCATCGGGATCGTCGCTTTCGCGATCGCCGGTCGTATCGGTTCCGACGGAGCCCACCTCCGGGACCGCGCCTTCAGTGCCCTTCGGGGTCTCGAACTCTGGCTGTCGTTCGTCGTCGCAACGACCGCGACACTCGGAAGCCTCTACCTCTCCGAGGTCGTGCACCTGATTCCGTGCACGTTCTGCTGGTACCAGCGGATCGCGATGTACCCCCTGGTGGTGTTGCTCGGGATCGCCGCCTGGCGCAAAGACGACGGGATCCGCATCTACGCCGCGACCCTCGCCTCGATCGGTGCCGTGATCGCCGCCTACCACCGACTGATTCAGGTGTTCCCCGACCTCAGCGGGTCATCCTGCTCCACCGGCGTCCCGTGCACTGCTGCCTACTTCACCGAGTTCGGATTCGTGACCATCCCGTACATGGCACTGAGCGGATTCCTCCTCATCCTGGCGCTGCTGTGGATCGATCGCGCCAATAGCCCCGTACCCTCGTCATCATTGTCCGACGCCTAAGAGGAGTCCACCCATGGCAGCGTCCACCAAGAGTCAGTCGTCCAATTCGGCGAACCCACAGCCGCTCAAGATCGTTGGCATCATCGCCGCCGTCATCGTCGTGCTGTTGCTCGTCGCCGTCGTCGCCGGTGTCTTCGGCAATGAGGAACCGGGCAACGAATACGGGGATCCCCAGGTCAGCGGCGAGCTCACGCCGATGCCCCTCGACGCAGTCGTTGACGAGACCGCGACGGGAGAGACCGCCCCGACCGTCATCGGACAAGATTTCGACGGCAACGAGATCCGCATCGAGAACGACGGGCGGGCCAAGGCCATCGTCCTGCTCGCCCACTGGTGCGGCTTCTGCCAGAACGAGGTCCCTGCGGTGCAGGAGTGGCTCGATTCGGGAGGCGGCGTCGACGGCGTCGACATGTACTCGATCGCGACGGCCATGAACTCGACGCAGGACAACTTCCCGCCGTCCGAGTGGTTCGAGCGCGAGGGTTGGACCGTGCCGGTCATCCGCGACGATTCCGATAACACGGTTCACACCGCATACGGAGCCGGCGGATTCCCATTCTGGGTCTTCGTCAACAGCGACGGGACCGTGGCCGTCCGCGTCGCGGGATCGACGCCGGTCGAGGATATCGAACTGATCATGAACGACCTGAAGTAGCGAGGAGTACCCGTGGAATTCGGATTGATGGTCGAGCCCCAGGTCGGGGGTTCATACACCCGCCTGCGTGATCTCGCTCAGTGGGCTGAGGGCATCGGCCTCGAAGCATTCGCCCGATCCGACCACTTCCTCGACCAGGAGCGCACCGCACCCGCCACCGATGCCCTGACCACGTACGGAGGCCTCGCAGAAGCGACGGACCGGATCCAACTCGTCGTGCTGGTCACACCGCTCACGTTCCGTCATCCCGCGGTGATCGCAAAGATCGCGACCACACTGGATGAGATGTCCGGCGGCCGGTTTGCACTCGGCGTCGGCACGGGATGGATGCAGTCCGAACACGATGCCTTCGGCCTCGATCTGCCACCGCTCGGAGAACGGTTCGATCGGCTCTTCGAGACGCTGGGGTACCTCCGTGCCGTGTTCGGTTCGAATCAGGGGTTCTCGGGCACGTACTACCACCTCGACCCAATTGAGGTCCTCCCCCACCCGATCAACCTGCCCATTGTCGTCGGCGGCAGCGGTCCGAAGAAGACGCCGACCTACGCCGGACGCTTCGCCGACGAGTACAACATGTTCGTCACCGACGCGGAGACGGTTGGTCGGCGCCTCGACGTCATGCGGACCGCCGCTCTCGAAGCCGGCCGTTCGCCGGGTGCGGTGAGGGTGAGCTTCGCCGGTCCTGCGGTCGTCGCCCCCAACGAGTCTACGTATCGAGCCATGCTCGAGGAGCGTGGTGCCCGCCGAGACCAGTCGGCCGACGAGTACGAGGCGTTCCTCGCGGAGCGCAACATCCCCCATGGCACCCCCGACCGGGCCAAGGCGTCGATCGCGACGCTCGCAGGACTCGGTGTGAGCCGCTACTACGTGCAGGAGTACTGCGACCTGGCCGATGTCGACACGGAATCGCTCACGATGACGTTCGACATTCTCCGCTCCTAGAACCATGAATCCCACCGCATACGACGACGAGGCAATCCTCGCTGAGAGGATCGAGCGGGATTCGTTCCTCTGCGAACACTATGCGTCGCCGATCCCCGAGGAGATCCGCTCCGCGTACGAAGGTGCCGAGTACTTCGACCCTGATCGCCGGTTCGCGTTCAGCGGCGAGTTCGCCCCGTCGGTTGCCACCGTCTCGGTCCCCTCGTCCAGCGGTCTCGAGAGCGGCTACCGGTGTGTCGGAAACGTCCGAATCGCCATCGGTGGGCAGGACTACGACCTGACGGTCCTCGACGACGGTGACGGCGGCGCGTTCCTCCCATTCGGCGATCCGACGAACGGCAACAGTACCTATGGCGGCGGGCGCTACGTGGCCGTCGATATGCACGATGACGGGACTGCGACCGTCGACTTCAACCGGGCTGTGAACCCGTACTGCGCATACGACGAGGAGTACTCGTGCCCGCTCCCGCCAGCGGGGAACACGATTGCGGAACCGATCGAAGCAGGCGAGCGAGACTTCCGGGAACCGCCCGTGTGAACCGGAGAGATACGGGTGTGGATCTCCCTATTCTCGGCCTCATGCCAGAACTTCTCGTCATCGACAATCTCCATGCGTCCGTTGCCGGCACTGAGATCCTCAAGGGTGTCAATCTCACCGTCAAAGCCGGAGAGACACACGCCGTCATGGGTCCCAACGGATCAGGCAAATCGACACTCGCGAACGTCCTGCTCGGCAACCCCGTCTACACGGTGACTGAGGGCACGATCAGGTACAAGGGCGAAGACATCACCGAGGCGACCCCGGACGTGCGCGGTCGCGCTGGGATGTTCCTCGGCTTCCAGTATCCCGAGGAGATCCCTGGTGTCTCGGTGGTCAACTTTCTGCGCACCGCCCTCTCGAGTCGAACCGGCGTCGACTACACCATCCTCGAACTGCGGCTCAAGGTCGTCGACGCCATGCGCGAACTCGACATGGACCCTGCCTTTGCCGATCGCTACCTCAACGAGGGCTTCTCGGGCGGCGAGCGCAAGCGCAACGAAGTCCTTCAGATGGCGGTGCTCGAACCCGACCTCGCGGTGCTCGACGAGACCGACTCCGGTCTCGACATCGATGCACTGAAGGTCGTCGCCGACGGCGTGGGGCGTCTCCGCAACGACGAGCGCGGGTTTGTCATCATCACGCACTACCAGCGGATGCTGGACTACATCACCCCGGACGTCGTTCACGTATTCCTCGATGGGAAGATCGTGGCTTCGGGCGGAGCCGATCTGGCCGATCAGATCGAGGACGCCGGCTACGACAGCTACCGAATCGAGGCCGCGACGACTTGATCGATCTGCGCCACCTTCGCGATGACTTCCCGATCCTGGGTCGCGAGGTCAACGGGTGGCCGCTCGTCTATCTCGACTCAGCGGCGACGACTCAGAAGCCGGTACAGGTCATCGACGCCGTCGGTGACTACTACCGGACGATCAACGCCAACGTCCATCGCGGCGCACACACGTTGTCGGCGGAAGCGACCGATGCCTACGAGGGTGCCCGTGCCAAAGTCGCATCGTTCCTCAATGCTGCTTCGCCGGACGAGATCGTCTTCTCACGCGGGGCGACGACGGCGCTCAACCACATCGCATACGGATGGGGCCTCAACCATCTCAAGGAGGGCGATCGCGTCGTCCTGACGGTGATGGAGCACCACGCGAACGTCGTTCCGTGGCAACTCATTGCCCGGCATACCGGAATCGAGCTCGTCTACCTGACCCTCGACGAGCAGTACGAGGTCGACCTTACGGGCCTCAACGACCTCATCGACGAACGGGTCAAGATCGTCGCCTTCTCCGGCATGTCGAACGTGACCGGGACGATCGGCCCCGCCAAGGCCCTGGTCGAAGCGGCACGGTCCGTCGGAGCACTCGTTGTAGTCGACGGAGCCCAGCTTGTCCCTCACGCCCCCACCGACGTTCAGGAAATCGACGCCGACTTCCTCGTCTTCTCCGGGCACAAGATGCTGGGTCCGACCGGGATTGGCGGCATGTGGGGCAAGCGAGAGCGTCTCGAGGAGATGGAACCGACCGAGGGCGGAGGCGAGATGATCGCCGACGTCGGCCTCTACGAGTCCCGTTGGGCACCGATCCCCCAGAAGTTCGAAGCCGGCACGCCCCCGATTGCCCAGGCCATCGGTCTCGGAGCGGCCGTTGACTACCTTCAGGCCGTCGGCATGGAGACCGTGCGGGACCACGAACGTTCGATCGTCGCCTACGCCCTGAAGCGCCTCGATGAAGTCCCGGATCTCAAGGTCTATGGTCCGACTGATCCGGCACATCGGGGAGGAGCCGTCAGCTTCTCTCTCGCGGATATCCATGCGCACGACATCGCAACCATCCTCGACCAATTCGGAATCGAGGTTCGCGCCGGCCACCATTGCGCCAAGCCCCTCACCCGGCACCTGCAGGTGCCCGCAACCGCCCGCACGTCGTTCTATCTCTACAACACGACCGACGAGGTCGACCGACTCGTGCAGGGGCTGATGGAGGCCCGCACGGTGTTTGGCCTGTCCGCCTGAACAGCGCGCGCTCCGCGGTATCGTCTGGCTCGCATGGCATCCCTCGACGAGCTCTTCCGCCAGGTCATTCTCGACCACTACCGCAACCCCCGCCGCCGCGGTTCGTTGTCCGGACCGCACGTTCACGCTGAGGGGCTGAACCCGTCGTGCGGCGACGAGTTTTCGATCGACCTCCGGATCGAGGATGGCGTGATTGTGGATGCGGCAATCCAGGGTCAGGGATGTTCGATCTCCCAGGCCTCCGGCTCGATGATGAGCGAGGCCGTCGTTGGCAAGACAACCGACGAGGCTCGCGATCTCTCGTCGACGTTCAAGCGGATGATGGGAATCGTCGAAGGCGAAGATCCCCTCGATCCCGACCGGCCCGGTGCCGTCCTCGGAGATCTCGAAGCCCTGCAGGGCGTGCGGAAGTTCCCGGTCCGCATCAAATGCGCCGATCTTCCGTGGACCACGCTGACCGACGCGCTCGACCAGTTCGACGCGTAGCCGCACCAACCCTGGTCGCCTCGGAGCATCCCACGACGGCTACCCGCCGGGAACATGGTCCCGGTTGACACACCTAGTCGAGCGACTCCGTACCCGGTGAGTCGTCGCCGATGAGCAATGCCGCCGCCGTTCGGCGCTCATCATCCGACGCTGTCTCGGCGAGAAGCACTTGGACCGCCCGCTGCCGTGAGTTCTCCAGGACGGCGCGGTGCGCGAGGGCTCGTGCGACGCGGCGATCGCGTGCCATCCTCAGGTACGGTGAGAGCCAGAGGGCGACGGCGCCAAAGGCCGCCAGCCACACCAGCGCCCAAAGCAACACACCCGTGAAGCCCCCCGCTGCCACGAGCGTGACCGACGACGCAATCGCCACAACGCCGCCGAAGACCCAGGCGTTCAGTGCTGCCGTGCCGTCGCGATCGGCCGCGGCAAACGCCACGCGAGCATCGTCCACAAGGCCTTGGTACAGAAGGGTCGACATCCAACGAGGTTAGTCCCACAGCTCAAGAACCGAGCCCCGGAAGCTCCGCGGATGTGGTGGAACCTCGTCCCGGCACGGCACGGCACGATACGATTCTCGAATGGAATACTCACCGACCACCTCTCTGATCGTCGTCGACGTGCAAAACGACTTTGCCGACCCGGAAGGTTCGCTGTCCGTCGCAGGGGGTGCGGACGCCGTTCCGTACATCAATGAGCAGATCCGGACCGCTCTCCTTGCGGGTGCAACGGTCGTGTACACCCGCGATTGGCACCCGGAGTCGACGCCGCACTTTGCCAAGGATGGTGGCATCTGGCCGGTGCATTGTGTCGGCGACACCTGGGGCTCCGATTTCCACCCGGACCTCGTTGTCGAGGGACCCGAAGTCAGAAAGGGCACGGGAGGTCAGGACGGCTACTCGGGATTCACTGTTCGCGATCCTGAGACGGGACGAGAGACGTCCACAGGCCTCGATGCGCTGCTGAACGACGCCGGAGTCACCGAGGCCGTGGTGGTCGGCCTCGCCACGGACTACTGCATCAAGGAGACCGCACTCGACGCAGCACGACTGGGATTCGCGGCGACGGTTCTGGCCGACGGAATTCGACCGGTCAACCTCTCCCCCGGTGACGGGGCACGAGCGATCGCCGATCTCGTCGGCGCAGGAGTGCTCGTTCGATAGATGGGATGGGGTCGGCGATGAGGCCGGTCAGTGTTCCGGGGGTGGGTCGGTGTTGGTGGCCGAGCGGATGAGTCGTCGCTTCTGTGGCGGCGCGTCCGGTTCGATCCTGAATCCGAGTTGGTGGATCGCGACGTGGGGATGGAATCAACAGAACGTCGCGAGATCATCCGGATCATGGATCCCGCCGTCGGCATGCCGTTTGATGTGATGCGGCTGGAGCCGATACCGGCTGGTGCGGTCGAGAGAATCCATCGCCATCGCGACCAGGCCATCGGCCCGAGGCTGCCCCCTGGTGCACACCTCACCGCCCGGCACCAGCCGCAACTCGTCGCCATGCGACACCAAAGCCCGTTCAACGATCTGACCGTTCGCGGCCGGGAGCCGGCCCGTCAGACGCCACGACGCGCCACCCAGCGCTGCGCCGCCGCCAACCGACCAACACGCGCAAGACCCAAAAACCAAGGCGCCTCAACGGTCGGGCGGCCCGCACCCGCATCAACCAGATGCAGCATCGCCACCGCCCGATCAAGCCCGACCTCACCGGCAAGCAACGATCGCTCGACCCAGCGATGCCGCACAAACCGGCCCGCCGCACACACCAGATCAGACGCCACCGCACGCGACACATCAAACCGGCCCAACCGATACCCCACCATCGAACGACACCCCGCCCCCGCCGCCCACACCCGCCTCCTCGAACTCGGTGACGATCACCGCCTGCCTCGTCCGCAACGCAGCACTCTGCGCCTCACACGCACAGAATTCGGCATCCATCTCACCAAACGACCAGACGACCACACCATCCAGACAACGTACCAAGCACCCAGTGACACAAGACGATCCCACACACACCAGAAGCCGGGAGGGAATCAGCGAGAAGCTCGATCGTCCTGCCGGTCGAGGGACGAGAACGGTCCCCGCGGCGACCGCCCGAGTATCTTCTGACTATGGCGCTGTCAGGAGATGGACATGGAGGAACGTGAACGGCTGATCCGAGATGCGCATGCGGTGTTCTTGCCCGCAATCGACAGCGATGCTCTCCCCAACCACATCGGTGAGCACCTCGATCGAGGGGGCATGTCGGTGCTGCTCGGCGAGTCTCGCGCCGAATACCTCGCCAGGAGGATGTCGTCAGACCGACAGGTTGCCGAGACCGCGGAGTGGTTCTCCGAGATCACGAGTGAGATTCGGCGTCGAGCGGGCGGACAGGCTCTCGTTGCCATCGATCAGGAGCTTGGCGGGATCCAGCGCCTCCACGGCCTGGCAACGCCGCTTCCGTCACCCTCCGACGCCCGACTCGTCGACACATGGAGCATCAAGTCGGCAGCGAGTCGCCTGGCCGACGAGTGCTCGGCCCTCGGAGTCAACGTCGTGCTGTCGCCAATCGTGGACATCGTGACGGGACCGAACCCCTGGCTGAGCGCCAGAACGATCTCATCGGAGGTCGAGACCGTCAGCCGGGTGTCCGCATCATTCGTCTACGGCCTCCAGTCATCGGGACGGACAGCAGCCACGGCGAAGCACTTCCCCGGCCACCCGAGCGTGCCTCTGGACCCGGCCGTGGAGGCCTCGTCCGTGGTGGAGGGCACTCGCGACGATCTGGAGCCGAGTCTCGAGGCGTTCAAGGCGGTGATCGACGCGGGGGTCAAGGTCGTCATGATGGGGCCGACCCTCGTGCCACCATTCGACCCGGACCACGCATCGTCCCGGTCGGCCGACACCGTTCATGCCCTCCGAACCGACCTGGGCTTCGGCGGCGTGGTACTCAGCGACGACCTCGACGCGCCGGCAATCCTTCGCGGCCGTTCGCTCGAGGAGACGGCGGTCGAAGCGCTCATCGCCGGCGTCGACTGGCTGCTGGTCGCCGGAACACCAATGCTCCCCGACCTCGTGGATGGCGTCCTGAAGGCCATCGACCGCGAGCACCTCTCCTCGGCTCGGCTCCACGAAGCGGCTCGAGCCGTCCGGACACTGACCCACGACATCGGATAGCCGATCGCGACTTTCGTGCCTCGATTCCTATCACGGAGGTCGGTGTCGGAACCTCCGCTTCGAGAGGAGGCGGAACACGCACCGAGTCCCGCGCCTGCCCCCGGAGATCCGACACCGAGATAGGAGAACGTCGTGAGAGCAATGGTCCAGCATGGGCACGGCGGGCCCGAGGTCCTGGAATACACCGAGGTTGACGCCCCAACGCTCGAAGACGATCAGGTCCTGGTGCGGGTCAAGGCCGCGTCGGTCGGGGCATGGGACCGGCACGTGATCCGGGGCGATCCTCGAGTCATGGGCATCGCCCGCATGCTCAAGCCGAAGAACGGAATCCCGGGACTGGACTTCGCTGGAGTGATCGAGGCCGTCGGCGACGATGTGACCGGCCTTCGACCCGGTGACGAGGTGTACGGCGAGAGCGAAGGCGCAGTCGCCGAGTACGTGGCCGCGTCGCGGACCTCCGTCGAGCTCAAACCCACGAGCCTCTCCTTCGATCAGGAGCACAATCGGGGCAGGACCGTCCTGGTTGTCTCGGTGACGGCGCGACTATCGAACCGGCGGAGGTAGTGCCGCCTCGACGACACCGGTGAGCCAGTTATCGCTGACCGTGCCGCGGCGCACCATGATCCGGAACCAGATCTGGCTTGCGATCGACTCGACCACTCGATCGGCATCCACCGAGCCGTCTATCTCCCCGCGAACGACGGCCCGTTCGACTATGGCACGTGCCACGGTGAACCGCTCGGACCAGAAGACGCCAGCGAGTTCGCTCAGGGCCTGGGAGTCAGGCTCAGCCACGACGGCCGTCGCCACGGCCCGGCCGACCGGATCGGAGATCGTGGCGGTGATCAATCGGCCGAGGGCGAGCAGATCACCGAACACGTCTCCCGTGTCCGGGATCGGGATCTCCTCGTTCCCCGTCTCGAGCAGTGCTGCGAGCGCGACCCGGTCGGCACTCCCCCATCGTCGGTAGATCGTTGTCTTGTGGACGCCGGACCGCTCCGCGATCCGGTCGACGCTGAGGGCGCCCCATCCCGACGCGCCGAGTTCGCTCAGCGTTGCTTCCAGCACCTTCGCCCGAACGCGGGCCGATCGCCCGCCGGGTCGCTGTTGTGGTTCCATACGGATATGTTAATGCAACCTCTTGTGGCATTACGAATCGAGACGGGGTATGCTAACGCTATCCACTATCGCTTTAGGAGGCACTGTGCGCCAACTCACCACCACCATCGAGATCGACAGCAGCCCAGACGCGGTCTGGGCGATCCTCATGGACTTCGAGGCATACCCCGATTGGAATCCCTTCGTCCGCGAGATCAAGGGAAGCCCGACGGAGGGTGAGCAACTCTCCGTCCGCCTCCAGAACCCGGGAGGCAAGGCCATGGCGTTTGCTCCGTTCGTCACCGAGTCTGTCCCGGGCCGGCGTTTCTCATGGCTCGGCAAAGTCGGGTTCAAGGGTGTCTTCGACGGCCACCACCGCTTCGACATCGCCCCCACCGAGAGGGGCACGGTTCATTTCTCGCAGAGCGAGGACTTCAGCGGTGCGCTGGTCCCGGTCCTGTGGGGCATGGTGACGAACAAGACCCGAGCCGGATTCGAATCGATGAACGCCGCCCTCAAGGAGCGAGCCGAGCGTCGCTAGCGGGTCCGTCGCTCCCTTGCGATCATCTCTCCCTGCAACTGCTTGACCTTCTTCGTCAGCGACACGTGATAGACGTGTGGGTTGACAAGGCGTCGCACACCGGTATCGAGTCGTTCGAGGTCGAGTCGTCTCCGCTCCCTCATCTCCTCGAGTGAGGGCGACGGGTCGGTCCTCGCCTCGCCGGCGTAGACGGGCACGACGAGTTCCTCGACGTCCCGGATACCGTCGAGGTGGCGGGCGATGCCCTCCCGATGCGGGTGGTAGAGCTCGAGGCTGCTTCCGAACGACAGATCCTCGTCTCCCGCCGAGACAACATCTGCGGTGGCGAGTCCACGGTCGTCGTAGATGCGCCAGACCCGCTTGTCCCCGGGAATCGGCATCTTCTCGGGCGTGTCCGAGATCTTCATCGCGGGGATCCACCCACCCGACCCGTCGATCGCGACGAGTTTGTACACGCCGCCGAGCGCCGAGTAGCCGTGCGAGGTGATCAGGCGGGTCCCGACGCCGTAGATGAGACGGTGGAGCACCGCATTGGCGTTGATGCCGTAGCGGGGCGCCTCATCGACGATCTGCGCTCGGATCTGCCACATCGCCAACTCGTCGAGCTCCGACGAGAGCACGATGCGGGTGTCACCGAAGCCGGCGTCGTCGAGCATCTTGGCGGCTCGCACGGCAAGGTGCGCGAGGTCGCCAGAGTCGAGACGGATCCCGATCGGTTCGTGACCGTCGGCACGTAGTTCCTCGAAGACCGTGATCGCATTTGGCAGACCGCTCTCGAGGGTGTCGATCGTGTCGACAAGCAACAAACACTCATCCGGATACGTCGTGGCGTATGCCCGGAAGGCGCCGATCTCCCCTTCACCCAGCGCCATGAAGAGTTGCACCATCGAGTGAGCATGGGTGCCCTGCGGGTCGACGCCCATGACGGTCGACGCCCCGACGTTGCTCGATGCATCGGCGCCACCGATGAGCGCGGCTCTCGCCCCGGCGTTCGCGCCAACATCCGGGCCACGGCGCATGCCGAATTCGAGTACCGGTCCGCCGGCAGCCGCCTCCGCAACCCGGGACGCCTTCGTCGCGACCAGCGTCTGGTAGTTCAGGTGGTTGAGAAACGAGGTCTCGAGAATCTGGGCGACCGCGAGCGGTCCCTCAACCACCGAAATCGGCTCGTGACCGTGGACCACACGACCCTCCGGAACCGAGCGGATCGACACCGATCCGAAACCCCCGGTCTCCGCGAGCCAGGCCAGGAATCCCTCGTCGAACCGACGCCGCCCGGCCCCGTCCCGCTGCGCTCGCAGATGGTCGAGATCGGCCACGCGGGCTCGCGTGGAGTCGATCCAGTCGAGCAGCCAGTCGAGCCCGGCAAACACGGCATATCCAGCCTGGTGGCGGCCGTAGTCCGGGTACCTCCGGAAGAAGTAGTCGAACTGAGCCGTCCGCTCATGAAGGCCGTACCTCCAGTAGAGCTGCGCCATCGTGAGCTGGTACTGATCCGTGAAGAGAAACCCTTCGGTGAGATCGCGCCGGTCGTTGTTCATTGATCCCACGATAGGCCACCTCCAGGATCCGGAGGCTCCGAACCGATGGTTGTGATCAGCCGCCCTCGGTCATCGGCCGCATGTCGAGGGCTGCATCGAGTTCGTCCTCCGGAAGCACGTTCATCTCGAGCGCGACCTCGCGCACACCGCGACCCTCGGAGAACGCCTTCTTGATGAGTACGGCGACGGTGTCGTATCCGATGTGCGGAACAAGGGCGGTTGCGACGATTGCGTTCTGGTCGAGCAGGAACGCCGCACGCTCCTCGTTGGCGATGACCCCGTCGACCGTCATGTCCTTGAGTACCCGTGCGCCGGAAGCGAGCAGTTCGATCGACTCGAGCATCGCGTGCGCCATCACGGGCATCATCACGTTGAGTTCGAAGTTGCCGTTGGCGCCGCCCCACGTGATGGTGACGTCGTTGCCGAACACCCGCGATGCGATCATCATGACGGCTTCCGGGATCACCGGGTTGATCTTCCCCGGCATGATCGACGAACCGGGCTGGAGCGACGGAAGCGTGATCTCGCCGATGCCGTTCCGAGGCCCGGATGACAGCCACCGGAGATCGTTGGCGATTTTGAACATCGAGGTCGCCACGGTCTTCAGCACACCTGATGCGCTCACGTACGCATCCTTCGCTGCCTGGGCCTCGAAGTGGTTTGCGGCTTCGGTGAATGCATACCCGGAGCGACGGTTCATGATCTCGATCGTGCCGGCTGCGAACCCTTCGGGTGCGTTGATGCCGGTGCCGACGGCCGTCCCGCCGAGTGCGAGTTCACGGAGTTCGGGGAGCACACCCTCGATGCGCTCGATGCCCTTGGCAATCTGGGCTGCGTAGCCCGAGAACTCCTGGCCGAGGCGGATCGGCGTCGCGTCCTGGAGGTGGGTGCGCCCGGACTTCAGGACGTCGTCGAACTCGACCGCCTTGGCTTCGAGGCTCCCGACGAGGTTGCGCAACGCCGGGAGGAGATCGTCCTCCATCGCGGCGACCGCCGCAACGTGCATCGCCGTCGGAATCACATCGTTCGACGACTGCCCGGCGTTCACGTGGTCGTTCGGGTGAACGAGCTTCGAACCGATCTCGCCGCCGAGAAGCTCGGTCGCTCGATTCGACAGAACCTCGTTGGCATTCATGTTGGTCGACGTACCGGAGCCCGTCTGGAAGATGTCGACCACGAACTGGTCGTCGAATCGCCCGTCCATCAACTCCTCGGCCGCCGCCACAATGGCCTCAGCCTCGCGCGGCATCGACGACGCCCATCGACGCGTTCATCTCGGCCGCGGAACCCTTGATCAGACCAAGGGCCCAAACGAACCGGCGTCCGAAGCGCAGATCGGAGATCGGGAAATTGTCGACAGCTCGTTGTGTCGATGCGCCGTAGTAGGCGTCATCCGGGACGGCGACCTCTCCCATTGAGTCACGTTCGATTCGCATGCCGCGCTCCTTGCTCCGGGGATTCCCAACCAGGATACCGCCATGGAGCGCACCCACCACCGGCGAGGGCCAGCACGCGGTGGCTACCCGAGGGCTGCCGCGACCGCTTGGGGGAAAATGGCGCCGACGTCGCCGTGGATGCGGAGGGCCACGAACGGGGAGTCGTCGTGTTCGGTGGGGCCGCGATTGATCACGGCGTAGCACGCCCCGGCGCGAGCAGCTTCGAGCGGAATGTCTGCCGCGGGCGTGACGAGCAACGTGGACCCCAACGCCAGCGCCGCGTCGGCACGATTGGCGGCCCGGCAGGCGCGGGTGAGATCGTCTTGGTGTAACTCCTGGCCGAACGAGATCGTCGCCGGCTTCAAGTAGCCGCCGCATTCGCACACCGGCGGCTCTCCGGTCTCGGCGAAGGCCCGGAACGGCTCCAATGGGTCGATCCGACTGCGACACGTCTGGCACTCAACACGGCCGTTCGTGCCGTGAATCTCAACGAGCGCATCCTCCGAGGTACCGGCGATGCGGTGGAGACCATCGACGTTCTGGGTCACCACGAGTTCGAGCCGACCCGCCGCTTCGAGCGCGACCACAGCGGCGTGGACGTCGTTCGGTCGCGCCGATCGAAACGCTTCGCGATCCTCCGCCTTCTGATTCCAGTATTCGATCCGTGCCTCATGGCTCGTCATGAAGTCCTGGTAGAAGACCGGACGACGCGTATTCCACACACCCTTCGGCCCCCGATAGTCGGGGATCCCGCTCGCCGTCGAGATGCCGGCGCCGGTGAAGACCAGAAGCCGCTGGGCGACCGTGAGAATCGACGACAGGCGAGCGATGCCTTCCGCCTGGGCCACGGCCGTGCTCATTGTGGCCCCTTGAGGACGTCGATGAACACGGCGGCGAACGCCACGGCGCTGATGCCGATCACGACGCGTCGCACCCAGATCAGGCCGGACCACATCCCGTAGTCGTTGATCGCCTCGGCCAGTGGCGCCTCGCCATAGAGCAGCACGCGCAGCGCCATCTCGCCTCGCGTTCTGGCTCCGCCGAATCGGCCGCCGCTGCCCTCGACCGCCTCGCCGGGATCGTCGATGGCGGCAGCCCGGGCCTGGATGGGCCGGACGAGCCAGACGAGCAGCCCGATGATGACCACGCCAACGAGCAGCACATACCAACTCTTGACGGCGAACAGCGCGATGAGGCCTGCAATCCAAACGACCCAGAGGCGGGTGAGGTCGACCAGGTAGGAGCGCGCATCATCCTTGTCGGAGAACCAGTTCACAGACCGAGTCTACGTGCATGACCAGAGGCCAAGTGCGTCGCCGCCGCTCGGCAACGCGGGCCTACCGGATCGTGGCGTATCCCTCGTCCTCGAGACGTTCCGCGATCTCGGGCCCGCCGGATTCGACGATTCGCCCGTCGACCATCACATGGACCTTGTCGGGATTCATGTAGCGAAGGATGCGGCTGTAGTGCGTGATCACCAACACCCCGAGCGTCGGGCTTCGGAGCGCCTCGACCAGTTGGGCGACCTCGCGAACCGCATCGATGTCGAGACCGGAGTCGATCTCGTCGAGGATCGCCGCTTTCGGTGCGGCGACGGACAGCTGATACATCTCCGAGCGCTTCTTCTCGCCACCGGAGAGACCGGCATTGATTGCTCGCTCCATGAAGCGGTCCATGTCGAGCAGACGACCCGCGTCGACGGCGCGTTCGCCTGCCGCTTCCGAGTCCGGGGCAACATCGATCATCTCGACCACCAGATCGTTGAGCGAGACACCACGGACTTCGGTCGGATACTGGAAGGCCTCGAACAGTCCGGCACGGGCACGCTCGTGCACCGGCAGGCCCATCACCTCGACGCCTCCGACGAGCGCCGAACCGGCCGACTCGTAGTCGTCGTGACCCATCAGCACGTGGGTGAGCGTGGACTTTCCGGATCCGTTCGGGCCCATGAGGGCGTGAACTTCACCGAACGGGACCTCGAGGTTGATTCCCTTCAGAATCTCGAGGTCGCCGAGCCCGGCAGTCAGGTTCGTGATCTCCAATGCATTCGACATCAGGACATGCCTCCGATAGTCAGGTACACGACACCGTCTTCGACGGTGACGGGGAACACGGGCACCGGCTTCGTTGCCGGGAGCGCGCCCGGCTCACCAGTGGTCAGATCGAACGGTGATCCGTGTCGTGGACACTCGACTTCCCCGCCGAAGAGGTCGCCTTCAGCGAGCGAGGCTTCCGCGTGGCTGCATCGGTCCCCGATGGCATGGACGGCGTCGCCGTTTCTGAACAGTGCGATCCGCTCTCCGTCGAGTTCGACGACGACACCGCGCCCGTCCGGCAAGTCGGCGATCGGTGCGATCCTGGTCCGCATCACACCCTCCCCTCTTCCTGTGCGGTCTCGTACTTGCGATTGATCCACGTGCTCACTGCGGCCTTCAGCTCGGGATGCGGGAGCTTGGCCAGCGCCTCTTCGAAAAACCCGCGCACCTGGAGACGGTCGGCACGTTCCGGAGCGAGGCCTCTGCTCATCAAGTAGTAGCGCTGTTCGACATCGAGCGGGCCGACAGTGGACCCGTGTCCGCACCGCACGTCGTTGGCGAGGATCTCCAGGTTCGGGACCGACTGGGCTGAGGCACCATCCGACAGGATGAGGTTGCGATTGGTCTGGAATGCTTCGGTCTTCTGACCGCTCTCCTCGATCCGTATCATGCCGGTGAACACGGATCTCGCGTCGTCCTCGACGGCGCCCTTGAGGAACATGTCGCTTCGGGTGTTCGTGCCAACGTGGCGGATGAAGTAGCGGTAGTCGAGCACCTGTTGCTGTTCGCCGAAGTAGGCGCCGACGATGTTCGATGACGAGCCACGGCCTTCAAGTCCGACATCAAGGTGCAGGCGTGCCAGCTTGCCGCCAAGCCCGATCTCCCCGAACAGGAACCGGGCATCGGCCCCGACCGCCGAACGGAGATACCCGATCGAACGGTCCCCGTACCCGAGGTTCTGCACAAGGCTCAGTGAGACGCGCGCTCCGTCACCGACCAACGCCGAGAACTGCGGCACGACAAGGGCTTCGGAGTCATCGTGAGACCGGAGATGGACGATCACGGAGACGTCGGCATGTTCCTCGGCCGCGATGACGATCGCAGGGAACGAAACCGACCCAATGGCCCCCGGCTGCACGTCGATCGAGACCACCGATGGAGCGACGGCCGACGGGCCGGCGTGGATGAATACGCCCTCGCCCCCGAAGGCCCCGGCCGCCGCAGCAAAGATGTCGTCGTCTGGTGACACGCCGACCCGATCGATGATCTCGCCCACGACGTCCGAACGCTCAGCCGCCGCGCGCCGCAGCGACATGGCGGTGAAGTCGTCAGAGATGTAATCGACCCCCGACAGCGTGTTCCCAATCAGCGAGAAGGTGATCGAGTCGGTCAACTGGTCCAGAAGCGGATCGTCGCCGAGGTCAAACCCTCCACCGGTCGCCGGAGAGAGGTCTTTCAGGTCGAATCCGAGATCGACGTATCGCCAGATCTCATCGGTTTGGGTCGGCATGCCACCGCCCGCAAACGATTCAAGTGCGTTCGCACGCAGGGCAGATCGCCACTGCGGATCGAGTTCGCCTGCGGCCGCCGAGGCGGCAAGATCAAGGTTGGACAAGGGATGTTCCTCAGCTCGAGAGCGGACGTGAGACTACCGAGGCGCGTCCCCCTATATGGTCGCGATATCTGGGGTTCGTACCTAGCGTTTCACCTTCGAGCTACCAGAGAACGGGTGCCGCAGGTCAGGATCGCGGCCGCCCGACGGAAGGAGCAACCCTATGAGCATTGCCGTGCGACGCATCGCGCTCGGAGCAATCGCGGCCGCCGTGGTGGCGGCAGCGGTTGTGCTGCCGACTCCACCCGGACACGCCATCGTGCCGGATGCATCTACGGACTTCGTCGTCAAGGCATTTCCCCACGAGACGACAACCGTCGTATTCTCCGATTCGTGGGGCGCCCGGCGCTCCGGCGGACGGAGCCACGCAGGTACCGACATCATGAGCCCCAAAGGCACGTGGATCGTGGCCGTCGAAGACGGGATCGTTGAGCGACTCGACTGGAACCAGATGTCGGGGTGGAACATCATGGTCCGCCACGCCGACGGATGGACGAGCCACTACCTGCACCTCAACAATGACACCACCGGCACCGACGACGGGGAAGGCGGACCGGACGCCGCGTTCGCCGAGGGCCTCGAGGTGGGGAGCTTCGTCAAGGCCGGCGAGGTAATCGGCTTCGTTGGCGACTCCGGGAATGCCGAACACACTGGTTCCCACACCCACTTCGAACTCCACATCGATGGAGCAAAGGTCGACCCGTACCCGTACCTCGTCGCGGCGATGGAGCGCAAGCTCCGGGAGTCCGAGGTCCGACGCGCCCTGCAGTAGATACGAGGACGGCGCCTTCCACCCTCCAATTCCTCTCCCTAGGGCGAGGAATGCCTAGAGATCGCTGAGGGCGCGGGCTCGGGCGAAGACGGTGTCCAGCATGTCCTCGGTAAGGCGGCCGGTGAAGGTGTTCTGCTGGCTCACATGGAAGCTCGCGAGCACCACGGGACCGTCGGGGATGGCCACTTCGAGGCCGTGGGCGAATGTCGGGCGTGGCCTCGGCAATGCGAAGCCGCGGCCGCCGAGGTACCGCCAGATCGACCGATAGGCGAACTCGCCGAGGGCAATCAGCACGTCCGGTTCGAGGATCTCGAGTTCGCGATCGAACCACGGCGCGCAGGCATCACGCTCCTCGACCGATGGTCGGTTCGCCGGAGGCGCACACCGCACCGGTGCCGTCACCCACGCCCCCGTCACCACCAGGCCGTCATCGCGACTCGTCGATTCGGCCTGACTCGCGAAGCCGGCCCGCCACATCGCGCGATAGAGCCAGTCGCCGCTCCGATCACCCGTGAACATCCGTCCGGTCCGATTCGCGCCATGCGCAGCCGGTGCGAGGCCCACCACAGCGACCCGGGCCACGGGATCACCGAAGCCCGGAACGGGGCGGCCCCAGTACTCCTCGTCGGCGAACGCCGCCCGCTTCTCGACCGCGACCCGCTCTCGCCACTCGACCAGGCGCGGACACCGGTGGCAAGCCGTGATCTCCGCCGCCAGTTCCGAGAGCGTCTCCGCAGGAGTCATTGTGGTGGAAGCAGACCTTCGGGATACGCGGCACTGTTCGACCAGAGCATCCACCCGTTCGCCCGGTCGTCGGCGCGGAGCTGAATCCCGCGCGCCTCGCGTTCGGACACCGCCCACGTCTGAATCCATGGCCGGTAGTAGGCGAAACCCTCGAGGCGGGTGTTGCCGCTCACCAATGCCGAGTCGACGATGTCTGCCGCATGATCGTTCGGGTTGCTGTAGCCCTTCCAACCCGATCCATAGTTCGTCGAGTACAACATCGGGCTCAGAACGTCGATCGATCGGGACAGGAGCCCGGGTCGTTGCCCGACACCCTCGTCGGTCCCGGACTCGAGGATGATGCCGAGCACGCTGGCTCCAACGGCGCAGCGGGGGTTCAGCACCGTGTAGGCCCGCTTCAAGAAAGCCAAGATCGATCCGACCCGGACCTCCTCGGTGTACTCGTCATCGAACACCGCCGTCGAGATATCGCCTCCGAATGGGAACGATGCGAAGTCGAACTGGATCTCGTCGAATCCGGCCTCGCATGCTTCTTCGGCAAGGGCGACGGGATACTCGTACGAGACGGGGTCGGTTGGGTCCATCCAGGCATCCCCATTTCGCGTTCTCCAGAGATCGCCACCTCCGATGGCCAACACAGCGTGGTCGGGCTCGATCGTCGCCATCGGCGTGTCCTGGAAGGCAACCACACGGGCGATCTTGTAGAGCCCGTGCTCGTCCATGTCGGAAACGACGTCCGGTAGCACGTACTGGAGCGTCACCGCGGACGCTTCGTGGGCCCGATCCACCTCGGTGTCGTGAAACACGGTGCCGTACTCGTCCTTGATGTCCACCACAAAGGCATTCACACCCGAAGTGTCGGCGAGGGTGAGCAGCTCCCTCCAGTGTTCCGGATCTCCTGCCGCGGCACCGACACGGATGCCGTGGACCTCGATTGGCTCCATGGTCGTATCGACCTCCGTCTGAACGCCGTCCCACGACACGGTCGAGTCGGCCCACGCCGGTCTCGAGAGCTGGAGATCTCCCGGTTCCGCTCGGACGATCTCAAACCGACCGTCGTCGTTCGTGGTGTCTTGGCCACTGCCGAGCCGGACATCGACGCCGGGAAGGGCAACTCCCCGGTGCGTCGAGACTCGTCCGGACAACACGATCGGCTCGAGCCGGATCTCGATACGATCGTCGCGGGGCGGTTCCTCCAGGTCGACGCGCTGCGGCTCGAATCCGGGTGCGAAGACCTCAACGGCGGTCGCGTGCTCCGGCCAGACGAATACCGGCTCGCCCTCGTCGGTCACGATCACCGCGGCACCATCGATATCGATCTCAGCCTCGATGGTGCTCAGGTCGTCGCCGGCGAGGACCAGCACCACGATCGTCGGCGGCCCGACCTCGGGTGGCCGGAGAGCGGACGCGTCGAGTGGAGCCGGGCTGGTACAGCCGGCGGCGATGATGGAGATGATCCCCAGAGCGAGCGGCGCGATGCGCGTGAGATGGGTCATGGCGGGGTGTCTGAGGAGAAAGCGTAATGATCCATTGCTCATGGCGCGCATGCGTGATAGCTTCGAGGAGATATCACCGAACGGTGGAGGGGGGCGGAGACTATGGCGGGACGGCGAAACGACTCTGCAGCCGCGGATGCCGTTGGGCGCTATCTCGGTCAAGTATCCGACCACGGACTCCTCGAAGCCGAAGACGAGGTTCGACTCGCACGCTCGATCGAGGCAGGCAGAAAGGCCCAACAGCTCCTCGATTCGGGCGATCCGATCGCAGCCGCCGAACGAGCATCGCTCTATCGCACCGTCGAGGCCGCAGATGAGGCGAAGGCGGTCTTCATCCGCTCGAATCTCCGTCTTGTTGTCTCCATCGCCAAGCGATACACCGGGCGCGGTCTCGACCTGCTCGACCTGATCCAGGAGGGCAACCTCGGCCTGATCCGCGCCGTCGAGAAGTTCGATTGGCGCAAGGGCTTCAAGTTCTCGACGTACGCAACCTGGTGGATCCGCCAGTCGATCACCCGCGGACTCGGGAACCAGGGCAGGACGATCCGGCTCCCCGTCCACATGGTCGACGTAGTGCGCACGGTCCAAGAGACCGAACTCACCCTGCAGGAGCAGTACCGGAGGCAGCCAACGATCGCCGAGATCGCCGAAGTCAGCGGCCTCGACGAAGAGCGGATCGAGATCGCCCGCTCAACACCGGGCGACACCGTCTCGCTCGATCGCCCGGTCGGTGAGGACGGCGATGCCCAACTCGGGGACTTCGTCGAAGACGACCGTACACCCGACCCTTTCACGGTCGTGGCTGAAGTGGCCCGCTGTGAAGAGGTGTCGAAGGCCCTCGGCGCGCTCGACGAGCGAGAGTGCAAGGTCCTCGTGCTGCGGTACGGCATCGGCGGCAACCCGCCTCGCACGCTGTCGGACGTCGGCAGTGAACTCGGCATCACCCGGGAGCGCGTCCGTCAGATCGAGAACCGAGCCCTCGGAAAACTCCGCCACCCCAGCGCTATCTACGATCTCAGAAGCCTGCTGTAGCGAGTCGCCGGTCGTCAGTCGCCAGATCAGAACAGCCGCAACATGTCCGTGTCCGCGCCCCGGAGAATCTCGTAGTCCACTTCGGTCCACCCGATGCCGCGATCGGTGGCCAGGGTCCTGGCCTGCGGCTTCACGGCCTGGGCTACGAGGAGACCACGCACCGGCGCCAACCGTTCGTCGCGGTTGAGGAACTCGAGGTACCGGGTGAGTTGCTCCACACCGTCGATCTCCCCCCGCCGCTTCACCTCGACGGCGACCGTCGCTCCGGAGGCGTCCCGACACAGCAGATCAACGGGGCCGATCGGCGTCGGATACTCCCTACGGATGAGCGAGAGGCCGTCCTCGATCGCCTCCGGCTGTTCCGCGAGCAGACGCTGCAGTTCGAGTTCCACCCCATCCTTCTGCAGACCGGGGTCCTCCCCCATCTCGACGACGGTGTCCAGGTGAATCTCATGCAGGTCGATCGTCAGTTCCTCTTGCTTGCCGTTCGTGACGAACCAGCGTCCGTCCTCTTCGACGAGGTGGTTCGGTGCGTTCATCCAGTTGAGCGGCTTGTAGGCCCCGGCTTCAGCGTGGATGAGGAGCGAACCGTCGGCCTTGATGAGGATCAGCCGGGTCGCACGCGGCAAGTGGGCCGAGAGACGGCCGACGTAGTTCACGGTGCAATCTGCAACGACGATGCGCATGGATCAGTGAGCGTAGACCGTTCGCGCACGCCGCGGCTGGCGAGATCGGCGGCTAGCCGACGGAGCCTTCCATCTGCAGTTCGATCAGGCGATTCAGTTCGACGGCGTACTCCATCGGGAGTTCCTTGACGATCGGCTCGATGAATCCGGCGACCACCATCGCAGTGGCCTCTTCTTCGGTGAGTCCGCGTGTCATGAGGTAGAACAGCTGGTCCTCCCCCACCTTGGACACCGTTGCCTCATGACCGATGTCGACGTTCGACTCCTCGATCTCCATGTAGGGATACGTGTCGGACCGCGAGTCCTCGTCGAGGATCAGCGCATCACACCGGACGAACGACCTGGCGTTCTCGGCTCCCGGTTCCACCCGGACAAGTCCCCGGTATCCGGCGCGACCGCCCTGGTTCGAGATCGACTTCGAGGTGATCAGGGATGTGGTGTTTGGTGCCGCATGGACGATCTTGGCTCCGGCGTCGAGGTGCTGGCCCGCTCCGGCGAAGGCAACGGACAGAACCTCACCGTGAGCACCCTCGTCCATGAGCCACACGGCCGGATACTTGGCCGTGAACTTGGATCCGAGGTTCCCGTCGATCCACTCCATCGTCGCGTTCTTGTAGGCCACGGCACGCTTGGTGACGAGGTTGAACACATTGTTCGACCAATTCTGGATCGTCGAGTAGCGGGCGCGGCCGCCTTCCTTGACGACGATCTCCACGACGGCGGAGTGCAGCGAGTCGGAGCTGTAGACCGGAGCGGAGCATCCCTCGACGTAGTGCACAAACGCGCCTTCGTCGACGATGATCAGCGTCCGCTCGAACTGCCCCATGTTCTCGGCATTGATCCGGAAGTAGGCCTGCAGCGGCTCATCGAGGTGCACGCCGGGCGGCACGTAGATGAACGAGCCGCCAGACCAGACGGCGGAGTTGAGCGCAGCGAACTTGTTGTCGTTCGGCGGGATGATCGTACCGAAGTACTCGCGAACGATCTCCGGGTACTCCCGCACGGCGGTGTCCATGTCGGTGAAGAGGACACCCATCTCGGCGAGGTCGTCGCGGTTGCGGTGATAGACGACCTCGGACTCGTACTGGGCGGTGACGCCGGCGAGGTACTTCCGCTCGGCTTCGGGGATGCCGAGCTTCTCGTACGTCTCCTTGATGGAATCCGGGACCATGTCCCAGTCCTTCGCCTGACCTTCCATCGGCTTGATGTAGTAGTAGATGTTGTCGAAGTCGATCTCGTCGAGCGCGCCGCCCCCGACCCAATCCGGCATCGGCTTGCGCAGGAATCGCTGGTAGGCCTTGAGACGGAACTCGAGCATCCACTCTGGTTCCTTCTTCATTCGCGACATGTCGCGAATGATCTGCTCACTGAGGCCCTTCTCCGGCTTGTAGACGTAGTCCTCTTCGTCCGACCAACCGAGCTGGTAGGCCCCGAGATCGATGTCAACCGTGGTCATGATGCTGCGCTCCCCGGATTTGCACTATCGAGATAGTGTCATTGTACGACGCCTCAGTAACGAACGGACCGGGAATCGGGCGGACGGTCCCGTCGGGGTAGGAACGAGTGGGAGTGGGGAAGACCGGATCCACCCCGACGGGCCATCCTCCATGGGATCAACGTCAACGAAGACAGATGCGTTCCCGCCCCCACCGATCTAGAAGACCTCTTCGCACCAGGGGGCAACATCCGCGCGGAACATCCTGCCGAGCAACTCGACAGCGGCTGATCGGCCCCGTATCCGACCGGCCCGGGCCATGGCGACCGCCCCGTGGCCCCCGAGATAGAGGCTGGCCAGATCGGTGGTTCCGAGACTGAGGTCCGTCGCACCCGGTTCGAGTCGACGACAGCGGCCTGCGCCGCCGACCACCGAGAGTTCGAACGAACCGCCGACACCGGGAAGGAACGGGTCGTCCACGGCAAACGTCACGCTGCCGTCGGCGCTGTAGGTGCGCGCCTCGAGCGCCCCCACGACGTCGAGGATGCGCAGATACAGCGCGTCCCACCGTTTCCGCTTGATGCGGCGGTGGTCCGGCACCTTCCACGCCAACGGATCATCGACCGGAAGATTCCAGTGGACGATCTCAACATAGAGATCGACCGACGTGAGGAATCGCCACAGCCCGGTATGAGCGGTCGGCGAGGCGGCGATGATCTCGCGAATGGCCAATTTCCCCTCCGGGAACCCCGACGACCAATCGGGCTTCTGCCGGTAGAACGCGTAGCCGTCTGGACGACCGTCGGTCTCGTGCAGCAAGAGACGCAGCGACGAGAACCCCCGCCTCCGTCCGGTGGGGTCGACGAAGAGGTGCTTCCACCAGTCCGATGTCCGCGAGAGCATCCCGGGACGTCGGAGGCGTTCCTCCTCGTAGATCGCAGGGAAGATCTCTGCTGCCTCCTCGGCCGTCACCAGTCGCACCGAACCGGCGTCGCCCTCGACGCTGATCCGGGACTGATCGATCTCGATCTCGTCCTGCTCCGTTGCGACACCGAAGCCGAACCGACCGTAGATCAGGCTCTCGGATGCCCAGAGCCCGACCAGCGGCTCACCCCGGTTCAGCCCGTCTTCGAGATGATCGGTCATCATGGCATTGAGCGCGCCCCGCCTCCGATGCGTGGCCGCGACGGTCACAATCGTTGTGCCGGCCATCGGGACCTGATCGCCACCCGGAACAGTGATCTCAAAGGGGAATCCGCCAAGGGTACCGACGATCTGATCCCCGTCGAACGCTGCCACCGTACGGTCGAGTGGGAGCAGGTCGTCGAGCCACTCCGGCGGGAACTCATCGTCATCGAGGTCCTCGCCGAAGCCCAACATGATGGCTTGGCGGAACTGGACCGTCTCGTCCTTCGTGATCGGGCGGGTGGTGATCTCCATGGCGGGAAGCCTACCGACGGTGCGGGAAGCACCTCGACCTCCGATACGATGCCCCGACACCAACGACTCGAGAGGACGACCCATGAAGTCGGTGCACATCGCCGTTCAGCTTCACCCACAGCACATCGACTACGCCGGCATCCGCGAGGCCGTCACCCAGGCGGAGGACATGGGCGTCGACGTTCTCTACAACTGGGATCACTTCTTCCCGCTCTACGACGGCGATCCGGATCCCGTCGCCGGCAAGCATTTCGAGTGCTGGACGATGCTCGCCGCATGGGCGGAGCAGACCGAGCGCATCGAGTTCGGTGCCCTCGTCACGTGCAACTCCTATCGCAACCCCGAACTGCTCGCCGACATGGCCAGAACCGTCGATCACATTTCCGACGGGCGCCTCATCTTTGGGATCGGGTCGGGTTGGTTCGAGAAGGACTACATCGAGTACGGGTATGAGTTCGGGACCGCCCGCAGCCGTCTCGACGACCTCGATGCCGCCATGCCCCGGATCGTCAGCCGCCTCGAGCGGCTCGATCCTCCGCCGACTCGCCACATCCCCATCCTCATCGGCGGTGGCGGCGAGAAGGTCACCCTCCGCATCGTCGCCGAGCACGCCGACATCTGGCACACCTTCGGCAACGCCGAGACGTTCGCCCACAAGTCGAAGGTGCTCGATGATTGGTGTGCGCACGTCGATCGCGATCCCAGCGCGATTGCACGGTCGATCGGGATCAAGACGGAGAACCTGGACCAGGCCGACGAGTTCGCCGCCCTCGGCGTCACGGAATTCACCCTCGGCGTCACCGGCCCCGACATGGATTTGGCGCCCGTTCAACGCTGGCTGGAGTGGCGAGACTCGTACAACGGCGTGCGGTAGTCGCCCGTCTTCGCCTCTCCCGCCGAAGGTGGGAGCGGCGCGAGCACCGGCCGCCAGGCCGGAGCGCAGCGGAGAGGGCTCTGGGAGCCGGCACGCGCAGATGAGGCTTGCCGCGGTGCAAGCCGCCCCCTCTGCGATCGAGCAGCCGCTCGATCGCGTCTCCCCCGCCCAACGGCGGGGAGACGAAGACTGCTACTTCTCCCCCACAAACCGCCGCACCGAGTCAGGGACCTCAACGCCGTCGAGGTTCAATGGGTCCGGTTCGGGGGCGCCCGGGGTGAGGGTCAGGGGGATGACACCGGCCCAGATGGGGAGGGCGTAGTCCTCGGGTTCGTCGCCGACGTCCTGCTCGCTCACCTTTGCCGAGAACTCATCGATCGGGACGGCGACGAGCAGCGTGCCCGTGTCCTCCTTCGTCGACGGGTGTCGTGCCTCGGACCAGCGACCCGGCAGGACAGCCTCGGTGATCGCCTCAACGGCGATGGCCCGCTCTTCGGGATCGTCGACGAGGCGCGCCGGGCCGATGACCATCACCGACCGGTAGTGCATCGAATGGTGAAACACCGACCTCGCGACGGCGATGCCATCCAGAATGGTGGCCGTCACCGTCACGAGCGCGCCGCGCTTCATCAGCCGCAGCATCCGACTCGCTGGCGATCCGTGGAAGTAGAGGGTGTCCCCGACCCGGGCATGGATGGTCGGGATCACGAACGGAGCGTCGTCCTGGATGAACCCCACATGACAGATCACGGCCTCATCCAGGATCGCGTTCGCCGTCTCCCGTTCGTAGTCGGCCTTTTCCGGGATACGCCGGACCCGTGTGCGTTCGGACCGTGGATCACTCATGCGATGATCCTAGGAACGCGAGAGAGCACCGACCCACCGATCGGTGCTCTGCGAGAAAGAGCGAAACGATCAGGTCTGATCGTCGACGATGTCCTTGGCCTTCTCGGCGCCCGTTTCGATATGGTCGGTCGCCTTGCCGCCGGTTGCCTTGTCGGCTGCGTCGGCTGCCTTGTCGATGCCACCCTTGACCGCTTCCTTGTTGCCGCCGGCGAGATCCTTGGCCTTGTCGACCATGTCTCCGAAACCCATCGTCCCCTCCTTGTTGTCTGGACAGGGGAATCGTACCGCACCGGCGAAACCTCTGGCGCAAGCCGATCGACCACCCGACGGAGACCATCCGCGCCGCCAATAGGCTGGCGGCATGAACCATCCCCTGCTCGCAGCCGTCTACGACGCGGTCCTTGCCCCAACGGAGTGGCTGGGTGTCCGGGCCCAGCGTCGCCGATTGATGGAAGGCCTTGCCGGCCGAGTCATCGAACTCGCAGCGGGGACCGGACTCAACATACCGGTCTACCCCGCGACAGCGGACGAGATCCACGCCGTGGAACCGGACGGCAACATGCTGCGCAGGCTGCGCTCCAGGGCCGCCAAGTCGGACACTCGCCTCTTTCTCTATCGCGGCACCGCCACGCGGCTCCCGTTCGTCGATGGTGCGTTCGACGGGGCAATCATGACGTTCGCCCTCTGCACGATCCCCGACCCGGTCGCGGCCCTCGACGAGGTGCACCGGGTCGTACGGAGCGGCGGCGTTCTCCGGTTTCTGGAGCATGTCCGCTCCCCGAACTCCCGAACAGCGCGGTGGCAGGACCGGGCGGCCCCCATCTGGGGCAAGGTGGCCGGTGGATGCCGGCTGAACCAGTCGACGGTGAAGATCCTCGAATCGACCCGCTGGAACGTCGACAACCTCTGGCGATCCGGGGGCGGCTCCGTAGTCGCCGGTCAGGCGTTCCGGACCTGACCCCTCAGTGCATCCCCGAATGCTTCAATCACCTGGATCGGTGTGGTGGCGTGAGGAGCGACCCGGATCCACCTGTTGCGTTCTGACACCAGGAATCCTGACGCGCCGAGGGCTTCGACGGTCGCCACGGCGTCTCTTCCCGGCAGCCGGAAGGTTACGATCCCGGCTCGTTCCCGGTCAGATCGCCACGGTGCGATGACGTCGGCGCCCAGGCTTCGAACGCCGTCGAGGACGGCTCCCGAACGTGCGAGAACCGCCGACTCGATCTCGCGGACGCCACCCAGGTCGATGACCTTCAATGCAGCGGCGGCAGCCATCGCTCCGGGGAGGTTCGGCGAGCCCTCGAGGTATCGGTCGGCGGTTGCGAGCGGTGGGTGAGGCGGTTGAACCTCGAAGGCGAAGTTCTCCTCGACCCCCCACCAGCCCGTGAGCGTTGGTGCCAGCCGATCGATGGTCCGCTCCGAGACGGCCATGACACCGGCGGAGAATCCAGCGCGAAGCCACTTCTGGCCCCCCGCGACGAACACGTCGGCCGATCCGAGGCCGGCCTCCACGGCGCCGAGGCCCTGGATCCCATCAACCATCACCAGGGCATCGCCCGCTGCTTCGACGATCTGATCGACATCGACGCGGAAGCCCGTCATGTAGTCGACGAGGCTCACCGCAACGAGCCGGGTCTCGTCGTCGATCGCCGGAGCCAAGGCTTCTGCGGTGACGCGCCCATCAGGTATCTCGACGGCGCGGACCGTCGGTCCCCCAACGGCCTCGGCCCGCAGCCACGGATATCGGTTGGCCGGGAACTCATGCGATGGGACCACAACGTTTCCGCCAGCGCCAACCAGACCGAATGCGATCTGCATCATCCCGGCGCTGGTCGACGGAACCGAGGTTGCGAGTCCGTCCCGTACGCCGAGACCCGCGGCGATCGCAGCACGGGCACGTTCGTAGGCCGGACCGACGAGTTTCGGAGTGGGTCGGCTCCCAGCTGCCGCCTGTGCAAGGAGGTCCGCGGCGGCCGCTCGAGCCGACCGTGCCGGCGGGCCGATCGAGGCAAAGTTCAGATAGCCGTCGTGCTCTTCGAACTCGGCCAGATAGTCACTGTTCACGACATGCCCCTCTCCCAGACTTCGACGAGGCGACGGTACTCATCGCTGGATTCGACCAAGTCTGCATGGGTCCCATCGGCGATAATCCGCCCGTCGCCGATCAGGATCACTCGATCGGCGCGTTCGGCCGATCGGAGGCGGTGGGCGATCACGATCGCTGTTCTCCCGGCAAGCAGCACCCGGAGTGCGCCTTCGACTTCGAGTTCGGTCTCCGGATCGAGGTTCGAGGTCGCTTCGTCGAGCACGATCACCGAGGGGTCGTCCAGGAACGCCCGGCCGAGCGCCACGAGTTGGCGCTCCCCGGCGGAGAATCGCCCTCCGCGCTCGCGGACCTGCGTCTCGAGTCCGTCCGGGAGATCGCGCACCCAGTCGTCGATACCCATTGCCCGCAACACGTTCCACACGTCTTCATCGGATGCGTCGGGTGCGCCATAGGCGAGGTTGTTCCTCAGGGTCCCGTTGAAGAGGAAACCGTCCTGCGGGATCAGCGCGATGGCATCCGTGCGGGAGTCGATGGTGACGTCGGTGAGATCCGCGCCGTCGATCGAGACCGAACCCTGCTGCGGGTCGTAGTAGCGCAGGACGAGTTTGGCGATCGTGCTCTTTCCGGCGCCGGTCTCGCCGACGACGGCAAGCCGCTGGCCTGCCGGAATCTCGAGGTCGACGTCCTGGATCACCATGGTTTCGTCGTCGTAGCCGAAGGTCACGCCGCTCAGCGCGATCTCACCGGCCACAGGATCGGCGAGGTCGTAGGCACCGGGGCGTTCGACCACATGAGCCTCCACATCGAGCAGGTTGAAGAGCTTGCCGAGTGCAGCGATGGCGGCCTGCAGCAGGTTGTAGACGTTTGCGAGGTTGACGATCGGCTGGAAGAACCAGTCGAGATAGAGGAGGAACACGACGAGCGTGCCGAACGTGAGCGACCCGTCGATGACCCGGAGTCCTCCGATGATGAGGACCGCAGCGATGGCCACGACGCGGAGGAACCCGACCGCTGGGAAGTACCACGAGATGGCTTTCGCGGCACTCATGTTGGCCCGGTAGTGCGCCTCGTTGACGCGACCGAACGATGTCGCTTGGACCTGCTCCTGCGAGAACGCCTGGACGACCCGCACACCGGCGATCCCCTCCTGGAGACCCGCGAGGACCCGCCCGATGCGTTCGCGTACCTGCTCGTAGGCCTTGGCCGCCTGGCGTTGGAAGATGACCGAGACACCGACGAGCACGGCGATCACCGCGAACGTCGACACCGCCATCTGCCAGTCGACCAGCACCATGGCAACGGCGACTCCGATCACGGTGAGACCGTTCGAGACCGCCATCACCGCGCCGTCCCCCGCGAATTCCTGGAGCGATTCGATGTCCGAGGTCATCCGACTGACCAGGACACCGCTCTTCGATCGGGAGTAGAACGCGGTGTCGGATCGGATGAGGTGGCGGAAGACCACACTTCTGAGATTCAGGAGGTACTGCTCGCCGACCCAGGCGATGCCGTAGCGCGAGATCTTCACGAACACGTACTGGACGACCAGCAGGACGATGAACACCAGCGCAGCCGTCGTCACCACCTGCTTGTCACCCTCCGCGACGCCGCGGTCGATTCCGACCCCGACCGCAAGCGGACCGGCAAGACGGGCAGCCGTGCCGAGTGCTGCCGCGGTGAATGCGCCGATCGCGGGCCACATCAGGGATCGGCCGAGACGGCCAGCGCGACGGAGCAGGCCGCTCCGGTCCCGGACCTCGGAGTCGGATCCGTGCTGCATGTACCTCATCGGACACCGCCGGGCGCTCGTTGATCATCGTGGGCCAGAACCGCTCCATACCGCGGGATCGTGGCGAGCAACTCGTCGTGCGTGCCGAGGCCCGCGATTGCTCCGTTCTCAAGGAACACCACGAGATCGGCGAGCGCGAGCGTCGAGGTTCGGTGAGCGATGATCAGCGTTGTCCTGTTCGCCATCACACGACGGAGGGCTTCCTGGATCTCGGACTCGACGACCGCGTCGACCGACGAGGTCGCGTCGTCCAGGATCAGGATGCGGGGATCCCGCAGCACACTCCTGGCGAGCGCTACTCGCTGCCGCTGACCACCGGACAGGGTGTGGCCGCGTTCACCAACGATGGTTCCGTACCCGTCCGGCATAGCGCAGATGAAGTCGTGCGCCTGAGCGAGTCGCGCGGCCGCCCGGACGCCGCGTTCATCCGCTCGAGGATCACCGACAAGGATGTTCTCGGCGATCGTCGCCGAGAACAGGAAGCTCTCCTGAAAGACGATGGCGACTTCAGATCGAAGATCATCCAGGCGCAGTTCGCGAACGTCGACTCCGTCGATCGCGACCGATCCGGCGGAGACGTCATAGAACCGGGGCACGAGGTTGGCCACCGTGGTCTTGCCGGATCCCGTTGCCCCGACGAGGGCGACCGCCGTTCCCCCAGGGATGATGAGTTCCATGTCCTCAAGGACCGTCTCGCCGCCGGGGTAGGCGAACTGCACCCCGTCGAAACGAATCTCGCCCGGCCCATCCGGGAGCGGTACCGGCTTGGCCGGATCCTCGATGACCGGATCAGTCGAGAGCAAGTCATCGATCCGCGACGCCGACGCCGCTGCGCGCGGCAGATTGGCGAAGAACCATCCGGTGATCATCAACGGCAGCACCAGGACCGCCAGGTACTGGGTGAACGCCACGAACTCCCCCTCGGTCAGCGCCCCATCGATGACGCGGAACCCACCAAGCCACAGGACCGCGACGGTCCCGAGCGACGGAATAAGCTCGAAGAGCGGTGCGTAGGTCGACCGATACCGGGCGATCTGGATGGTGTCCTCGTAGATCGCGACGGCCGCGTTCTTCAGGCGGAGTTCCTCACGGCGCTCTTGCCCGTAGGCCTTTACGACCTCGATCCCGGCCACACTCTCTTCGACCACCTCGGCGAGGTCGGCGAGTTTCTGCTGGACGCTGAACGAAAGGCGAATGATGCGCCGTGCGAGCGCATTGGCGTTGAGTACCAGCGCCGGGAATGTGAGCGAGGCGACGAGGCCGAGAACCGGATCGATCATGATCAGCACGACCATCACCACGACGAACATCGCAATGTTCGCGACCACAATCGGCAGCATCATGAGGATCAGGCGGATCTGAGACAGATCGGACGATGCCCGGGACATGAGTTGCCCGGTCGGTGTGATGTCGTGGAATGCGAACGCGAGCCGCTGGATGTGAGCGAACATGCGCCCGCGGAGGTCGGCTTCTGCGCGGTACGCGAGACGGAATCCGAAGTACCTGCGGAATCCCATGCCAATGGCTTGGACGATGCCGACGCCGATCAGCACGGCGATGAGCGGCCACAGCCGGTTGCGATCCCGGGCGAGGATGGCATCGTCGATCACCATCGAGACAACGACCGGCAGCAGCACCACGCCGACCATCCAGACGAGCGCTCCGGCGATCGCGATGACACCGTATCTCGGATACGACCGCAGGGTCTTGACCAACAAGCCGATGCCGCTCCGAATGTCCCCGTCGGGTTGGCCGGGGTTCATGAGTCGGTTCCGCGGACAACATCCACGATCGAAGGGACAAGGGCCGGCACCGAGATAATGATCAAACCGATAGCGTACGACCACACGAGGACCACGCCAATCGTGCCGAGTGAGTCGAGCGTCGACCCGCCGAATGTCGGGACCAGGATGATGGCGAGCCAGGTCGTCAAGGACAGTGTCAGCGCGGCAACAACCGCCGAGGTGAATGACATCCTCAACGGTGTCGGTGTGCCCCACCGATAGATCGCTGCCAACACGATGACGACCCATCCGACGAAGACACCCACCGTGATCCAGCCCATCGAACCCACCGTGATCCCAAACCTGTCGAGCGTGTCCGTCACCCAGTCACCAAAGATCACCGCGACATAGCTGGCCAGCAACGCGACGCCCGCCCCAAAGGTGAAAAGGATCCCGAGACCACGCGTGACAAAGTAGGACCGGCTCTCGGCGGTGGTCTCGATCAGCCGCAGCGACTTCTGGACCGCGTAGATAGCCCGCGAACCCGACCAGAGCGCAACGAGCAGCGAGACGACCAGCACGACCGGGCCCATCCCGCCAATGGCGCTCGAGGCTTCCTGAAGGATCGGGAGAATGAAGTCGGCAACCTGCTGCGGGAACTCGCTCGTGACGGTCTGTTCGATCTTGTCCAGACCGTCGGCGCCGGACCCCACCATCGAGAGGCCGCCAACGACCGCGAACGAGAGCGGGACGAGCGCGAATATGGAGTTGTACGCGATCGCCGCCGCCATCAGGAATGGATCGGCCGCCATGATCCGCTTGAGCGCTGCCACCAGCGGATCGAGACGCGGAGGGAGTGAGATCAGCTGGCGCATGCTTTGAGGATACGGGCGATCAGTGGCGAGCAGAAAACCGACCCGTTCCTACACTCGCACCCGATGCGTCGTTTGATCACCACCGCCGTCGCCATGGCCATGGTCGCCACCGCCTGTGTTGCGGGTGCCGACCTTGTGCCGGCCGACCCGAACGGTACGACCACGACGACCGTCGGAGAGACAACGACAGTGGCCGGCACCGACACCACGGCGCCGACTGATTCGACGGACCCGGGCGACGCGACGGCGTCGTCGACGACCACGACGACGGTCCCTTCCCGCCTGCCCGGCGTGGTCCCACCCGAAAGCGTCGGGGAGCCCTGGGGTGAAGTCGTGGGTCTCACCATGTTCCGCGGCAACCCGACGCGTACCTTCTTCGGTTCGGGTCCGGTATCCAGGCAATCACCGGATACCGCGTGGAAGTTCCCGGACGACGCGATGTGCGGACAGTCCCCGGTCGGCCAAGAGAACAAGGTCTGGTGCGGGAGCGGGTGGACCGGGCAGCCCGTCGTATGGGAACGGCCAGACGGCATTACCGAAGTCATCTTCGGCGCATATGACAAGCAGATCCACTTCCTCAACGCAGACACCGGTGAGCGGACACGCCCCGACTTCGACATGGGCGACATCATCAAGGGGTCCGTCACCCTCGATCCCGATGGCTACCCGCTTCTCTACACCGGCTCTCGCGATCCCCGGTTCCGCATCATCGCGCTCGATGCCGAAGAGCCATACGAGGTGTGGTCCCTGCACGCGAAGTCCGTCGATGGGATCTGGAACGACGACTGGGATTCGAACCCGGTGATCGTCGACGACATGATGTACCAGGGCGGAGAGAACTCGTGGTGGTTCGCCGTCAAGCTCAACCGTGGCTACGACGCGGACGGCACGGTGACCGTCGATCCCCAGGTGGTGTATCAGATCCCGGCCTGGACCGATGAGCTCACGGAGATATTCGGCCGGCAGCACTCGGTCGAGAACTCGACCGCCGTCTTCGAACAGCGGGCGTACTTCTCGACCTCGGCAGGCCGGGTCGTCGGCATCGACCTCACCGACATCGAGGCCGGGAACGGGGAGATCTTCTTCGACTTCTGGAACGGGGATGACACCGACTCGACGATCAGCATCGACGCCGAGGGGTACCTGTACGTCGTCTCGCATGCCGATACGGCGAAGAAGAACAACACCGCGGCCCGCCGCGTCCGCGAGGTCGGGGATCTCGCGAAGCTGGACCCCAACAATCCGGATGACCCGGTGGTGTGGTCGGTCTATCTCTCCGCAGCGCGCGGACAGGATGCCGGCGCCTGGGCGACGCCGGCGCTCCACGCCGACGCCGGACTGCTCTTCGTCGCGACGGACGCCGGTGATCTCCTCGCGATCGACACGGCAACCGGCGAGACCGTCTGGGAGGACTTCATCGGCGGCAATGCCTGGTCATCGCCGGTGATCGCCGACGAGATGCTGGTGGTCGGCGTCGACTGCCTCACCGGTTCGGCCGGGTTCCGCGCGTACGACCTCACCAATCCTCGCTCACCGCTCCGCATGTGGGACAAGACCGTCGGATCCGGTCAGTGCATCGAGTCGACGCCCGCGATCTGGAACGGACGGATCTACGTCGGCTCACGCGACGGCTTCTTCTACGCCCTCTCAAGCGAATGAGCAACCGCGGCACCGTCGTCACGGGAACCGGCGGGAAGCTGGCTGCCGCCGTCCTGTTCGCCGTCGGAACGGCGGGAACACTCGCGACGGTGCTCGGCTTCTTCGGGGCCACCTGGTGGGGTTGGGACCGGATCGCTGATTGGCGCTTCCCCCTCGCGGTCGTCCTCGGCGTCACGGCCATCGTCTACGGACTGGCGTTCCGTCGCGGCTTGTCTGCGGTGTTCCTGGCTGCAGCCATCGTCAACGGCGTGCTTCTGGCGCCGATGTGGTTGTCGACCCAGGCCGGCGCCGCCTCCAGCGAGCGGATCCGTGTGGTCAGTCTCGATACCAGTGGTTCCGGCGACTCCCGCCATGCCACCATTGCGTGGCTCGATAGCGTCGAGGCCGATCTGGCCCTGCTGTATCGAACGACCGGCGACTGGGCCGAGGCGCTCGCAACCGAGAACGTCCCGTACCGGATCATGCCCGCCCCCGTCGGAAGCGACGCGTTCGGACAAGCACTCGTCCTGGTTCGAAAGGACGCGGTGGCCACACCGATGCCCCCAGTGCCCGGATCGGACGTCACTGTTCAGATCAGCCTCGGAGCTACGGACGCGACGGTCATCGGACTCGCCGTCCAGAATCCCGGCTCCCCACTCGAGGCGGAGTCACGAGTCGCCCGATTCACGGCGGTCAACGAGGCGATCGCGAGCATCGCAGGAACGGTCGTCGTCACCGGCAATTTCGAGACGTCGCGGTGGTCCCACGCCTTCGATGTGATCGCGAACGGTCTGGTGAACTCGGAGAACGGGTTTGGCTACGCCGCAACCTGGCCGTCGTCGGATTGGCCCCTCATCGGTGACTACACCGGACTGCCGCTCGATCACGCGGTGTATCGCGGCGACGTCACGGTGCCGACACGGGCCATCGGACCGGACCTGGGACCTTCGCATCGGCCGCTGCTCTTCGATCTCTCCCAGGCCGCCGGGTAGGCCCCAAACTCGCCACCGCCGGTAGCCTGCTGTCCATGCTTCACGACTACACCACCGTCACCGCAACGTCCGTCTCTGAAGTCACCGAGAAGGCGATCGCGACCTCCGAGTCGCTGATCGACGGTGTCGTCACCGCCGACGGTCCGCGCACCTACGCCAACACGATGGCGCCGCTGGACGCGGTCGCCGTTCTCATCTCGGACGCCTCAGGGAACGGTTCGTTCATGGCGCGCGTCCACCCTGATACCGCGGTGCGCTCTGCCGGCGTCGCCGCGGGTGAGCGCTCGTCGAAGTGGGGGGCCGATCTCGTGATGCGCTCAGATCTCGCGTCCGCCGTTCGAGCGTATGCCGCCACAGCCGATGCCGCAGACCTCGACGGCCTCGAAGCGCGCAACCTCGCGTTCTGGCTGCGGGATCTCAGAAGAGCGGGCCACGATCTCAACGAGGTCGATCGGTCCCGGTTGCGCAGACTGCGACAGCGCCTCATCGAGGTGCAGGTGGCGTTCAACAGCAACCTCGACGAGTGGGATGACGCCATCGAGATGACCCGCGAGGATCTCGCAGGTCTGCCGGAGGCGTACATCGAGCGACTCTCGCCTGGTGAATCCGAGGGGACATACCGGGTCTCCATGTCCTACCCGGACTACATCCCGTTCATCGAGGAGGCGGAGCACCGGGATCTGCGGCGACAGATGCAGTTCAAGTTCTGGAATCGGGCGGCGGAGGACAACACGCCGCTGCTCGCCGAAGCCGTGGCGATCCGGAACGAGATCGCTTCGCTCCTCGGCTATCGCACGTGGGCCGAGTACGCCATGGAAGTCAAGATGGCGAACCCCGACGCCGTCGAGGCCCTCTACGCGTCGATCGTCCCGGGACTGACGGTCCGTGCGTCACAGGAGTTGGAGACCCTCCGAAGCCTGGCGAGCGACGATCTCGACGGCGGTCCGATCCTCTCGTGGGATTGGATGTACTACCACACGATGCAGCAGAAGCAGGACTTCGGGATCGATCAGAACGAGGTCGCCGAGTTCTTCCCGCTCGAGACCGTCATCGACGGCATGTTCGACATCACCGGTGAAGTGTTCGGACTCGAATACCGCGAGATCGCAGACACAAACGCCTGGCACGAAGACGTAAAGCTGTTCGAGATCCGGAACCAGGGCGGCGATGAACCGATCGCCTACTTCTACGCCGATCTCTTCCCGCGCGACGGCAAGTTCGGCCACGCGGCGTGTTTCTCAATCACCGGAGGCATGCGGGAGGCCGACGGGCCGTACCGCGCCCCGATCGCTGCGATCGTCGCGAACTTCACAAAGCCGGGACCGGATTCGCCCTCCCTCCTCAAACATGACGAGGCACTGACGCTGTTCCACGAATTCGGGCACGTCCTCCACTTCTGTCTGACCACGATCGACCACCCCCGATTCGCGGGATACGACACCGAATGGGACTTCGTCGAGGCTCCATCGCAGATCATGGAGCACTGGATGTGGCAGCCGGAGGTCCTCCAGCGGTTCGCACGCCACTACGAGACGGGCGAGGTCATCCCAACCGATCTCGTCGAGCGCCTCGTCGCCGGCCGCGACCAGAACATCGGACTCACCACGCTCCGCCAGGTCTTCCTCGGCGAGTTCGACCTCGCGATCCACACCGGGGCCGAGGACATCGATCTCGATCAAGCCACCCGGGAGGCGTTCGCCCTGACCCTCATCCCGTATCACGAGGGCACCTCTTTCGCGGCGTCCTTCGGACACCTCATGGGCGGATACGACGCCGGCTACTACGGATATCAGTGGGCGAAGGTCTACGGAGACGACATGTTCTCCGTGTTCGCGGACGAGGGCATCCTCAGCCCAGCGGTCGGCGCTCGCTACCGTGACGAGGTGCTCTCGCGCGGCTACTCGCGTGACGCCATCGAGCACCTGCGGGCGTTCCTCAGACGCGAACCGTCCTCCGATGCCTATCTCGAGAATCTGGGTCTCGACGGATGAAGCGGTGGGCCGCTGCGCTCGTCGCCGTCCTCCTCTCTGCCGCCTGCACACCGGACGCCGAGGAGACGACCACGGCCACAGTCGCTGCGGCAAATGAAGCAACGACAACCAGCACCGTGACAGCGCGCCCTCTCCTCGATGACGACGATCTGTTTCTTGTCCTGTTGTGGCATCAGCATCAGCCGCTCTACCCGAAGGACGAGAACGGTGTCGTCACCCGACCATGGGTCCGACTCCATGCCGCCAAGGACTACTGGGACATGGCGGCGCTCGTTGAGCGGTATCCGGATCTGCATATCTCTTTCAACCTGACCCCGGTCCTTCTGCTGCAACTCGAGGAGATCCTCAACGGAACGCGAGACACCTACTGGGTCCACACGGAGGTCCGCGCCGTCGAACTGACCGACGAACAGAAGAGCTTCCTTCTCGCCCGGTTCTTCGACGTCAATCCGCGGATCATTGCCCGCTTCCCGCGCTACCAGGAACTCGCCGATCAGCGCACCGAAGGCGCTGCATTCTCGAGCCAGGACTTCCTCGATTTGCAGGTCCTCTTCAACCTCGCTTGGACGGATCCCGACCTGCTCAAAGACCCGGAACTCAGCGCGCTGGTGGCGCAGGGCCGCGACTTCGTCGACGCGGACAAGGATCCAGTACTGGCGGTTCATCTCGATGCGGTCGCAGCGACGCTCAACGTTCACCAGAAGCTGTGGGCGGAGGGCCAGATCGAAGTCACGACGACTCCGCTCTCCCATCCCATCCTGCCGCTCATCTCCGACACGAACCTCGCGCTCGAAGGCGATCCGACCGCCACCATGCCGACCGAGCGTTTCCGCGAGCCGATGGACGCCCGCGAGCAGGTGACGCGTGGCCTTGATGTCGCGGAGCGCCTACTCAGCCGCCGACCCACCGGCATGTGGCCGGGTGAGGGTGCGGTCGCCCAAGAGGTCACTTCGATCTGGGCGGGTGAAGGCATCCAGTGGATCGCAACCGGCGAGCACGTGCTCGGCGAGACGCTCGGATCCGGAACGTTCGAGCGGGATTCGAACGGCACGGTGATCGACGCCGATGTCCTCTACCGACCGCATGCGGCCCAGCACACCAGGAACCCGGCACTCCCGATGTTCTTCCGAGATGTCACGATCTCGGACCTCATCGGCTTCGAATACTCCGGCATGTCCGGTGGGGCGGCCGCCGACGACTTCATGGCGCGGCTCGGTCGGGCGAACGACCGACTCGAGGCACTCGACGCTGCGGGTCCGAAGGTGGTGACCATCGTGGTCGACGGTGAGAACGCATGGGAGCACTACGAGAACGACGGCAAGGAATTCCTCAACGCCCTCTATCGGAACCTCAGCGCGTCCGACCTCGTTCGTACCGTCACCCCGACCGAACTCCTGACGCACTACGGGGATGCCGTTGAACCACTCTCAGACGTGTTCCCGGCTTCGTGGTTCCAGCCGAACTTGGCGACCTGGATCGGAGAACGGGAGGAGGCGATCGCCTGGAATGCCCTGTGGGCGACCCGGCGCGCCTACGCCGACGCCGCATCGTCCGGAGCAGCCACCGAGCAACAACTGGCCCTGGCATACGAGACCATGCTTCTCGCCGAGGGGTCGGACTGGTTCTGGTGGTACGGCGCCGATCAGGATTCGGGTGACGACCGCTACTTCGATCGGGCATATCGCGAGCTGCTGGGCCAGGTCTACGACGCGCTCGGTCTCGATCGACCAGCCTTCGTCCGAACACCGATCGTCCCCGACCCGGTAGTCCCGCCGGACCGCTCGTCGGACTCGACCGGTCTGGTCGAGATCGATGCCGACGTCGATAGCGCCGAATGGGACACGGCCGGCGTCTACACACTCGACGGTGCGCCGTTCGCCGAATTCCGCTGGCTGTACGAGGAGAGCCGACTCCAGGTCCGGGTCGACTACGCCACCGAGGTGCTCGGAGATGATGCGGCCGGCTTCGATCTCTACGTCGGCCTCCCCGGTCTCGAACCGAGCCGCGGAGTGACCGTGAGCGCCAACGTCCTGGGCTTCGAGGCCACCCACCTCCTGATGTGGCGCGGCGTCGAGCCAACCACCGTCCGCGGACCGGTGGCACTGCCGCCGATCGGCACGGGCGACGGCCTCGTCGACGCCGGAATGATCCCCGAACCCGAGATGATCGTCGCCGGGTTCGACGGGACCCGGGTTGAGTTCTCGCTTCCCCTCGGCTCCCTCGGGCCGGTGGAGGTCGGCGACCCTGTGGCCTTCCGGCTCGTCGATCGCGCGGGCGGCCCGGAGTCGACCACCGCGCCGGCAACCGGACCGGGCGTCATGGTCGTCCCCGACATCTCCGATGTCGCCACCGCATTCGAGGCGACCGATCCCGAGGGCGACGACCACGGCCCGGGGAGCTATGTCTATCCAACCGATCCGGTGTTCCCGCCCGGGTCATACGACCTGACCGGCTTCACCGTCGGCGAATCCGGCGACGCGCTCGTGTTCGGCTTCGACGTCGTCGCACCAGTGTTGAACCCGTGGGACAGCCCCAATGGACTCTCGATTCAGACGTTCGACGTGTACGTCGACACCGACCCCGGCACGACCAACGGTGCGAGGCGGTTCCTTCCAGGACGCAATGCGTCGTGGAAGTCCGGGTCTGGTTGGGATCGCGCGCTCACGGTCGAGGGGTGGTATCCGGCGCTCTACGTGGCTGAAGCCGACGGGACGACCACGGAGACCGAGCCGACGTTCAGGGTTCTCGTCTTCTCCGACAAGGGACGAGTCACGGTTCGTATTCCCCGGGAACTCTTCGGAGACGGCGATCCATCCACCTGGTCGTACGCCGTTGCCGTGATGAGCCAGGAGGGCTACCCGTCGAGCGGTGTCCGACGGATTCGCGACGTCGAGACCGCACCGGAGCAATACCGGATCGGGGGAGGTGACGGTTCGATCAACGGAACCCGCATCCTCGATCTTCTGGCGCCGGAACCGGGACTCCAGGAGGCCATGCTCTCCGGCTACGACCCGATCACCACGGGATCGATCGACGGCCTCGGCGATGACGACTTCGCCCAGATCACACCCGTGACATCGCCGTGAAGGATCTCGCATCGCAAGCGATCGACGACCTCGAGGACCTGGTTTCGGGCCTTCGCAGCCCGATCGATGTCGATGAGGCGGTCCATGCGACCCGTACGGGCATCAAACGACTAAGGGCGTTCGTGCGACTCGCGCGCGTCTCGATCGGCACCGACACCTACCGGATCGAGAATGGATCCCTGCGTGACTCCGCCCGACTCATTGCGCCAGCGCGCGACGCCCGGGTGCTCATCGACACGGCCGCCTCTGAGGCCGCTGCGCCGACCGTGCTGGCGATGCTCGAACGGGCCCACGTCGAGGCGATCGACGTGCTCGAGGCCGGCGTTCGAATGGAGAGCGTCCAACTCCTCGAGTTGACCGCCGGCCGGTGGAGGCATCTCACGTGGAGCGGGCCGCCGCCTTCCTCGATTCGAATCGGACTCAGGAGGACCTACCTCCGAGGCCGTGTTGACTACGCCGCGGTTCTTGATGAACCGACGGCTGTCGCGTTCCACGGCTGGCGGCGGCGGGTCAAGTACCTTCGCTACCAACTTCAGGCAATCGCGGCTCCGCACGCCTTGGTGGCGCCGTACACGGACCTCGGCGACCACCTGGGGTTCGAGCATGACCACACCGTGCTCATCAGCGTGTGCACCGGCTACCCGGGTGATGCCGGTTTCGTGGACCTCGACCGGCGTTCGACGGCGCGGAGAGCACACCTGCGGTCGATGGCGGTTGAGCTTGGCAGCCGCCTGTTCGTCGCACACCCGGACGACTTCGTCAACACCCTCGAAGCGACCGTCAAGCTCGGGTAGGTCTACTCCGTCAGCGCGCTGCGGTCTCCGCAAGCATCAGCGCCGCTGCACGATCAGGCTTCCCGTTCGCGAGGAGCGGTAACTCTGGGACGGCCACCCAGCAGCGCGGTACTTCGTGGCGTGCCACGCGCAGGCGAACGACCCGCTCGATCTCCGAAAGTTCGTCCGGCTCGGCTTCGACGACCGCAACCACAATATGGCCCCACTCGTCGTCCTCGGCACCAACCACCACAGCCTGCCCCGCCATCGGGAGCGACGCGATCACGGCCTCGATCGTCGACGGATGGACATTCTCGCCCCCGGTGATGATGACGTCATCCTTGCGACCAGTGACGACAAGTCGCTCGTGATCGTCCAGGTACCCGATATCGCCGGTGCGGTGCGGACCGTGCCTCGGAGGTTCTCCGAGGTACCCCGGCGAGACCATCGGTCCGTCGACGAGGATTTCACCGTCATCGATCGAGACGTTGACCCCGGGCAACGGCCGTCCAACGGTGCCGAGGGCTTCGATCGCCGTCCCCGGTTCGACGGTCGCCACTTGCGAACCCGTCTCGGTCATGCCATACGTCTGGAGTACCGGGAGTCCGGCGAACAGGGCGCGCTGGACGAGTTCGACACTTGCCGGCGCGCCTCCGAGCAGGATCGCAGCAAGTCCGCTGTAGGACCCCGGATCGCGTTCGAGGATCCGATGCAGCATGGTCGGAACCAGGCTCGCCATCGTCACCGCGCGATCTCGCAGAGCGGCAATGACCGTGCCGGTCTCAAACTCCGGAAGCAGATGGATCGAACCGCCTGCCGCAAGGCTGCGCCACACGACCGAGAGCCCTCCGACGTGGGAGAGTGGGAGGGTCAGCAGCCATCGATCCTCAGGACCGTTCCCCAGGCGTCGCTGCGAGGCACCAACGGCAGCGGCAATGTTCTGCTTCGTGAGGATCACTCCCCGGGGAGCCCCGGAACTGCCCGACGTCGGCACCACGACGGAGGCATCGTCGTCGACCCATTGGTCCACCCCGATCATCGTCGCACCGGTCGGCACCGCGACGCCACCGGCCCGATCGACACCCACCAGTTCAACGACGGTATCCGGATCGAGGGCCGCATCGATCGGGACCAGGACGCCGGGTCCAACGCCCGCTGCCGATAGCTTCCAGGCACGGAGATCGGCGCGACGATCAAGCTCTCCATAGGAGAGCGTCGTATCGGCGAAGACGACGGCCGGGGCTTCGGAATCCGCCTCGGCGTAGATCCTCACCCATTCATTCGGCAGGGTGACGGTCATGGCGGTCACTACAGTATCGGGTCGTGATATCTCAGATCTTCGATCCAGCTGCCTGGGACCCGGTCGAAGGGTTCGAATTCACCGACATCACCTACCACCGCGCTCGTGCGTTTGGAGCGGTACGGGTCGCCTTCAGCCGTCCGGAGGTGCGGAATGCCTTCCGGCCGCACACCGTCGACGAGTTGTACTCGGCGCTCGACCATGCGCGGATGACCTCCGACGTAGGGGCCGTCCTCCTCACCGGAAACGGGCCCTCGCCGAAGGACGGCGGCTGGGCCTTCTGCTCCGGCGGTGACCAGCGCATCCGCGTGGCCGACGGATACCAGTATGAGGGCGCCGGCGAGATCGACAGCGCACGACTCGGCCGCCTGCACATCCTCGAGGTCCAGCGCTTGATCCGTTTCATGCCAAAGGTCGTGATCGCGGTCGTCCCGGGCTGGGCAGTCGGAGGCGGCCACAGCCTTCACGTCGTCTGTGACCTCACGCTCGCCTCACGCGAGCACGCCGTGTTCAAGCAGACGGATGCCGATGTTGCGTCGTTCGATGGCGGATACGGCTCGGCACTCCTGGCCCGCCAGGTCGGGCAGAAACGAGCGAGGGAGATCTTCTTCCTCGGCCGTTCCTACTCGGCCCAGGAGGCATACGACATGGGCATGGTCAATGCCGTCATCGACCACGCCGACCTCGAGACCGTCGCCCTCGAATGGGCCCACGAGATCGTCTCGAAGAGCCCCACGGCGCAGCGGATGCTGAAGTACGCCTTCAATCTCCAGGACGACGGCATGGTCGGCCAGCAACTGTTCGCCGGCGAAGCCACTCGACTCGCCTACGGCACCGATGAGGCACGAGAAGGCCGCGACGCGTTCCTCGAGAAGCGCGACCAGGACTACCACGACTTCCCGTGGCACTTCTAGACAGGTCGCCGGTCGCCGGTCGGTGGTCGCCAGTCCGAAGACCAGGACATTGTCCATGAATCCGTGGGTTGTGGCGGCGCGGCCTGCCACGTTGCCTGCCGCGGCTGCAGCGGTGGTAGTCGGGAGCGCGCTGGCCGAAGCGGACGGGGTCTTCGCCTGGCACCTGTTCGGGGTCACCCTGTTCGCCGCCATCGCCATCCAGATCGGTGTGAACTTCGCCAACGACCTGGCCGACGCCCAGAAGGGTGCCGACACCGAAACACGTATCGGTCCCACCCGTGCGGTCGCCGCAGGACTGCTCACGCCCGGCCAGATGAAGCGGGGCATCGTGGTCATGTTCGGCCTCGCTTCGTTCGCCGGCCTCTACCTGATCTGGGTGGCCGGTTGGGTGATCCTGGCGATCGGCGTGGTCTCGATCGTCGCGGCGCTCGGCTACACGAACGGTCCGGTCCCGTACGGCTACTACGGACTCGGTGAGCTCTTCGTCTTCGTGTTCTTCGGCCTCGTCGCGACCGTCGGGACCCGCTATGTCTACGACCGGACGGCTCCTGCCGATGCCTGGTGGAGCGCCGTTGCCATGGGCCTGCTCGCCGCCGCCATATTGGTTGCCAACAACGTCCGGGACATCGATACGGACCGCGAGGCCGGGAAGCGCACGCTGGCGGTCATCCTTGGGCGAAGCCCGGCTCGCTGGCTGTACGTCGCGATGGTCGCCGGTGCATATGCGATGGTCGCCGGAGCCGTCGCGACCGGAGTGCTCCCGGCGTGGGCGCTCCTCACCCTCGTCTCGCTGCCCCTGGCCGTCACGCCCATGCGAACGATCTTCGCCGAGACCGCCGGCCCGCCCCTCATTGCAGTGCTGAAGGCGACCGCGCGGCTCCAACTCGTGTTTGCGGCCCTGCTCGCCGTCGGGGTTCTCCTCTAGCGACGCACCACGGTGCTGATCGCTGCAGCCCCGGCTGGAGCATCGTCGACGGTGACGAGAAGGTCCGATTGGTCGGTCCTCTCGATGCGGATTGCCGGGCCACTCCGGATAATGATCGCGCGAACGCCCGAGCGGACTCGATAGCCCCACCCGCCGTAGGACATCGGCTTGACCGCCACCGCCGACGCATCGGCGATCTCGTCGGCTGGTATGTGTTGCGTCGGCCACCCGAACGGCCCGATGCGCACCGTCACACCCGACTCGTCCACATCGACCGTCACCGAAGAGAACGCGACGCCGACGATCGCGATGACCACAAACAAGATGAGCCACACGGGATCGAAGAAGAGCACACCAAGGATCGGGAGTGCTCCAATTAGCGTGACCCAGCCGTTGAAGGCCGCCCCGGACCATGGCGCCGCAGAAGGTGCGGCAGGGGCAAGCGGTTCATCGACGGCGACACCCGCGGACCCTCCGGCGAGGAACCACCCCGCCGCTGCGGCCGCGACGCCGATGGCGACCACGGCGATGACGTAGACAACCGACATCGAGGAGGCCGCCTCCCAGGACGGCGCATCCAGATTCGCGACCACGATCTGAACGTTCACCGCTGCCAGAAGGCCAATCACGAAGTAGGTCACGGCGGCGAGCGGCGCGGACGGCATCGACCGGCGTGCTCCGACTGCGAGCGCTGCCCACGTCAGCAGCATCCCTCCAGCGAGGAGCACCACGTACGCGAGAAATGGCATTTCGCCATTCGGCGGTCCAGAAGCTCCCCAGTGCACGGCGATCGGGTCCGGATACCGCGAGGCGAACCACACGAGCGGCAGGAACACCCCGAACATGACGAGCGCAGGGAGAGCGACGACCGTGACCCACCAGCGTGCCGATCCTCGATGCATTGGCGCAGTATGGCAGTCGCACCGGCACCCCCAGCGGTAACCTCGCTGGCGTGGACCCGACAACAGCCCTCACCACGCGCCTCGCGGGAGCGTTCGCCGATCTCGGCCTTCGCCATGCCGTCATCTCCCCCGGTTCCCGCAGCACGCCGGTGGCCCTGGCATTCGCCGCGGAGAACCGCATCGCCAGCTACGTCGTGCACGACGAACGGTCGGCAGGATTCTTCGGCCTCGGGATCGCCAAACAGAGTGGCATCCCCACTGCGCTGATCTGCACGTCGGGAACCGCCGCCGCCAACTACCTGCCCGCCGTCGTGGAGGCGGGCCTGGCCCGGGTACCGCTCCTGGTCCTGACCGCAGACCGCCCGCCCGAACTCCGCGACAACGGCGCCCCGCAGACGATCGACCAGATCGGCGTCTACGGAAGAGCCGTCCGCCTCTTCCACGATGTCGGGGTACCGGACGAAGTGGCGGCGGATGCCGCCCCGGCACTGGCCCTTCGGACATGGGCGGCAGCGTTCGACGCTCCGCACGGGCCGGTACACCTCAACTTCTCATTTCGGGAGCCGCTCGCAACACCGACCGACCCAGCACCACCGACGGACATTGAACTCCGTCGCGGAGAAGTACAGCTTCCGCCGGAGGATCTCGCCGACCTGGCCGAGCGGCTCTCCGGCAGGCGGAGCCTCATTATCGCCGGCGGACACCAGCGACCGGGCTTCGCGGCTGCCGCCGCCATGCTCTCCGGCGAGGCGCAGATTCCCGTCGTCGCCGACATCCAGGCCCGCTTCCCCGCTCCGTCGACGATCTCCCACGGGGACCTGCTCGCCGGTTCCGGGTTCTTCGCCTTGCACCCGCCCGAGGTCATCGTGCGGGTTGGCCCCGTCCCGACCTCACGGCCTCTCTGGGCGTGGATGCAGGCATCGCAGTCGGACCAGATCCTGATCGATGACGCCGGATGGCGCGATCCGCTCGGCACCGTCACCCACGCCTACCGAGCCGATCCGGCCGTGACCTTTGCCGACCTCGCGGGGCGCGTCGCTCCGACCCCCGACGACTGGCTCCCTACCTGGACCGATGCCGACCAGCGGGTGGGCGCGCACATTGTGGATGTGTTGGCGGGCGAACCGTTCCCAATCGAGCCGGCGATCGCCAGAGCGGTCTGGGGATCAGCACCGAGCGGCGCCACCGTCTACGTCGCCTCTTCCATGCCGATCCGGGACCTCGACGCGTTCTCGGGCGAGGCCAGAGGTGATGTCGCGGTGCTGGCGAACCGTGGGGCGAACGGGATCGACGGCCTGCTGTCCTCCGCTGCCGGTGCGGCGGCATCGGATGGGCGCCGTGTCGTGGTGCTGACCGGCGACCTCTCGACCCTCCACGACGCCACCGCCCTCGGGGAGATCGCCCGGTTTGGCCTGCGTGTCACCACTGTGGTCGTGAACAACGATGGCGGAGGCATCTTCCACTTCCTCCCCCAAGCCGGACAGCTCCCACCGGACCGGTTCGAGGCCCTCTTCGGCGCCCCCCACGGACACTCGCTCGCAAGGCTCGCGAACGCCTTCGGCATGAGGAGTCGCACCGTCGAGACGGAAACCGACCTGCGGGCGGCCGTAGCCGAAGATGACGGACCGCTGCTCGTCGAAATCGCGACCGACCGCGCCGCGAACGTGGCCGTCCACACCCTCCTCCGCGAAGCAGCAAAGGCCGCACTCGCAGAGACCACCGCGTAGGCCCCTTCGCCTCTCCCACGTGAATGCAGGGACCGGGGCTTGGCGACTGGTGACTGGCGACTGGCGACAGACTCCTACGTCGCGGCGAGGAGTTCGAGCATGGGGCGGAGCTTCAGGCGGGTCTCGAGGAGTTCGGCGACGGGGTCCGAGTCCTCGACGATCCCTGCTCCCGCGAAGAGATGGGCCCTCGTACCTTCGATCAGACCGCATCGGAGGCTGATCGCGAACTCGCCCTGTCCTTCACCGTCGATCCAGCCAATGCCGCCGGAGTACCAGCCGCGATCGTAGGACTCGGCCTGCCCGATGAAGTCCCGTGCCGCTTCACGCGACGTTCCGCCGACCGCGGGCGTCGGGTGGAGTGCTTCGACCAGGTCGAGAATGTGGGAACCGTCGGTGGCCGTTCCCGAGATCTCGGTTGAGAGATGTTGGACGGTCGCCATCCGCTTCAGCGAGGGACCGGTGGGCACCATCAATTCGTCCGTGAGCGGTCCGAGACGGGCGGCGACATCGTCGACGACGAACCGGTGCTCGATCCGATCCTTCTCTGAGTTCATGAGCTCATCGGCAAGGAGGCGGTCTTCCGCCTCGCCTTCGCCCCGACGTGCAGACCCGGCGAGCGGATTCGAGGTCACCACTCCCCCGTCGAGTCTCGCCAGGAGCTCAGGGCTCGCACCGACGAAGGTCGCTCCGTTGACCCGCCACCCAAAACTGAAGCACTGCCGGTAGGAGCGCTCCAGATGGCTGACCAGATCGAAACCGTCGGGCGCACGATCAGATCTGACCACGACCGAGCGGGTGAGCACAACCTTCCTGAGGTCCCCGCGATGGATCGCATCGACGGCCTCTCCGACTGCGGCGGTCCACTCGGAAACGGGCGGACACGACTCGAGGGTGTGGTCGCCGAGGTTGGGATACATCGGCTGGCTCGGAGTCCGGAGTGAGCCGAGGCGCTCCGCAACCAGGTCCGCATCGACGTCGGGCGGCAGCGCGACCAGCAGCAGCCGCTCGTTTCCCCGGCGGAGCACCGTCGCGAGGGGAAGGACGGCATCGGCGCCACCGAACGAACCCCATGGCTCGGATCGTGGGCCGTCTGGCATGAAGGCGAATCCGGTGAACGCTCGGAAGGGTTCGGGCAGTTCCCAAGCATCGACGGCCGCACGAATCGATGAGAACCGATCGCCGCCCGACGCCGTTGCCTTCGCTGCGATGCCCAGGCCGCCTGTCGCTGAACCGTCCGGCGAGGCGAAGTAGAACGCTCCTTCGAACCGGTCGGATCCGGCGCGTACGAAGGCCAGGGGGTCGGTATCGAGCGGGACCACGCCAAAACGGAGCCCATTCGGTGCGGTGGCAAGCGCGGTTCGAAGATCGAGGATTCGGTCGGGGATCATCAAGAGGGAATGCTACCCGGCACCGCGAGATTGATCGGGCCGGTGATTGCTCACGCGATCCCGTCGTCGAGACGCCACGCCAGCTTGCTCTCGACGTGCAGCACGCCATCGAGCCGCGATGCGAGTTCTGCGAGCAACCGCGCCTCGTTGCGCGTGCCGATCTCACCAACGAACGTCACGACACCATTCGTGACCGTGACGTCGAGTTCGTCCGGATCGATGAACAGAACACGCCGAATCAGGTCCTCCCGGATCTCGTCTTCGATGACGTCATCCGGTCGGGTGAACACCGAGACGATGTCGGCCCGGGAGATGATGCCGAGCAGACGAGCGTCATCGTCGACGACCGGGAGCCTCTTGATGTCCTGGAACGTCATCATCTTCGCTGCGTCGTACACCTCGGTCTCGGGTCCGGTGGTGACCACCCCCGGCGACATGACTGCACCAACGGTCTCGCCAAGATCGGTTGCCCCTTCTTGGCGTTCCACCTCGAGGCGGAGGAAATCGGCCTCGGTGATGATCCCAATCAACGCCCCGTCGGACGAGGTGACGGGGAGACCGCTCACGCGGTTCCGGAACATCAAACGCGCCGCGTCACGAATCCCCGTCTCGGTCGAGACGGTGATCACATCGGTCGTCATGAGGTCTACGACCTGCAACGTTGATTCCTCTCTTCGGCGTCGGGCGTCATTGTTGCACCTCGGCTAGAGCGCTGTCGGGAAATCGCTCCGGCTCGAGCTCCCCACCCCGGAAGATGCCTTCGCCTTGATGCGGGCATCGACGACGCGGACACCGGCCCCCGGTGTGCCGACCTTGACCGGGTTCAGATCCATCTCGACCACTTCCGGCAGGTCCTCGATCATGGCGGAGACCCGCAGCAGAGCGACCTTGACCGCATCGACATCCCCCGGTTCGGCACCGCGATAGCCCTCGAGGAGTCGTGCCGACTTCACCGACTGGATCATGTCGTCCGCGTCGAGATCGGTCAGCGGACTGATCCGGAACGCGACATCACCGATGAGTTCGACGAAAATGCCGCCGAGACCAAACACGACCAGCGGTCCGAAGTTGGGGTCCTCCACCATCCCGATCAGCACCTCATGTCCGCCGGGGACGAACTCCTGGATCAGGACTCCTTCGGGATCGGGGACGGATTCCGTGACTTGCCGATAGGCGGTCCGAACCGGCCCTTCGCCTTCGACATCGAGGACCACGCCTCCGACGTCCGACTTGTGGAGCGCTGAGGGAGACACCACCTTCAGGACGACCGGTTGACCGATCGCGGCAGCCCGGGAGACGGCTTCGTCTTCGGTTGCCGCGACGCCGGATGCCGGGACGCGGAGCCCGTACGATTCCAGGATGACATGCACCGTATCAGGATCGAGCCATCCCCCATCGTCTTCGAGGCCGGCGAGCGCCCGTTCGAGAGCGGCTCTGGCGGAGTCCCGGTCGATGTCGTCGAAGACCGGGATCTCGCCTTCCGGCCGGCGGAGCCACTCTCCATAGCGGACCGCGTCGTAGAGGGCACGCGCTGCCCGTTCGGGGAACGCGAACTCGGGGACGCTCGACGTGACCTTCGGGGCATCGTCGGAGATCCTCCCCGACTGCATGAACACCGCGAGGAACGTCTTGTCTCCCTCGTGTGCTTCACCAACCGAGCGGATCGTGCTCTGGATCTCGACAACGTCGATCGCTGATGCCGGGATGTGGATGGCGATCACCGCATCGAGTTCGTCTGCGGCAAGCATTGTCTCGAGGATTTCGCCGTATTCCTTTGCTCCGGCGGCCGCGATCATGTCTACCGGATTGCGGATCGCCGCCTCGGGCGACAGCTTCGCCCTCAGCTCGGCCTGCAGGTCATCAGAGAGCACCGGGACTTCGAGTCCTCGAGATTCCAGCGCATCGACCGCCAGAATCGCGGGACCGCCGGCGTTGGTGACGATGCCGACGCGACGACCCTGCGGGATCGGTTCGTTCGACAGGAGGTTCGTCACGTCGAAGAGTTCTTCGAGCGTGTCGACGCGGATCACGCCGGTCTGTTGGAACAGCGCGTCGACGGCGACATCGAGACTTGCAAGTGAGCCGGTGTGACTGCTGGCCGCTCGAGCGCCGGACTCCGTCCGACCCGACTTCACGGCAACGATCGGCTTCTTCCGTGCGATCCGGCGTGCGAGTCTCGCGAATCGTCTCGGGTTCCCGAATGACTCCATGTAGAGCAGGATCACGTCCGTCGCCGGATCGTCCTCCCAGTACAGGAGCAGATCGTCACCCGATACATCGGCGAGGTTGCCGACGGAGACGAACGTCGAGATTCCGATGTTGTGCCGCACGACTGAGTCGAGGATCGCGAGCGCCAGCGCGCCCGACTGCGAAGAGAATGCCACGTTTCCGCGTGCCGGCATGAGCGGGCCAAACTGGCCGTCGAGGCTGACGGCCGGATCGGTGTTGAGGAGACCCATGCAGTTCGGACCAACCATTCGGATCCCGGCTGAGCGCACCATCTCGACCAGCTCGGCTTCGAGTTCGATCCCTGCACCACCGATCTCGGAGAAGCCCGCGGAGATGACAACGAGAGCCTTGACTCCCTTCTCGATGCACTGCTCGACCGTCGCGATGACGAACCGTGACGGCACGACGATGAACGCCAGATCGACGTTTCCCGGTACGTCGAGGATCGACGGATAGGCGGCGACCGATCGCACAACCGGCGACTTCGGATTCACCGGGTAGACCGGTCCGCTGAAATTGCCGCCGACGAGGTTGCTGAACAGGCGTCCGCCGATCGTCTCCGGATCCCGGCTCGCTCCGATCACCGCGACCGACTGCGGCGCCATCAGCGGCAGCATCGACTTCGCAGCGGCTCGCTTCTCCCACTCGTCGCGGACTGCGGTGATCTCTTCGGTCTCCTCGGTGGGGAAGGTGATCGTGAAGATTCCCTCCTCATCATGACGCTCGACTCCGTATCCCGAGGCGCGGAACACCCGCATCATCACGTGATTGTCGGCGAGCAAGTATGAGCGGAAGTGCTCAATGCCGCAGGTCCTGGCATACGCCGTGAGCCGGTACAGCAGCAGCGTTCCCAAACCCTTCTGCTGGTGCTCGTCGGCGACCGCGAACGCCGCCTCTGCCGTCGTCGGATCGTCCGGTGTCGTGTTGTACCGGCCGACCGCGATCAGGGTGCCCTCCCGGACGGCCACGAAAGCCATATGATCGTGGTAGTCGATGCGGGTGAAGCGGTCGAGCTCTTCCGGTTCGAGATCCCGCTTGACGCGGAAGAAGCGGTTGTAGGTGCTCTGGCGAGAGAGCCCGCGGACCATGTGCTGCAGGGCATCGCGATCGCCGGGGGCGATCGGTCGGACGCGGATCGTCTCACCGTCGCTCATCACGGCGTCCTTGACCCAGGCCGTCGGGTATCCCGCAGGCGGGTCGACGATCGTGAGCGGCGCTTCGATACGGTCGGTCACAGAGGCCCTTTCGGTCGCAAATGCGGATTCGATTCTCGCAGGCTCAGAATATCGTCAATACTCCAGACGATGACGACGGACATTTCGTTTCTCGGCCTGGCACTCGCCTCCTCACTCGTTCTGGTTGCGATCGCCCTCTCGATGGGCCAGCGACTCGGCCTGGGGCGGCAACTCCTGTGGGCCTCACTCCGGGCGCTCGTGCAGCTTCTCGTGGTCGGCGTGGTGCTGGCGTTCCTCCTGCAGCCGGGGCAATCTCTCTGGTGGTCGGTGGCCTGGGTCGTGTTGATGCTGCCATTCGCAGCGGATGTCGTTGCTCGCCGCGCCCCCGAGGTCCCTCGCGTCCGAACACTCTCGCTTGCTGCATTCGGCATCACCTCGCTGGTCATCCTCGGGCTGCTCTTCGGTCTCCGGATCATCCCACTCGAACCCCGGACGCTCGTGCCACTCGCAGGGATGATGATCGGGAACTCGATGACCGCAACGGTGCTCGTGGCCACCCGAATCGTCGCCGAGTTCAAGGAGAAACGCCCGCTCGTCGAGGTGCGGCTGGCCCTCGGATTCCCGGCAAACGAAGCGTTCCGTCCGTATCTGCGATCGTCGCTTCGAACCGCGCTCGTCCCGCAGATCGAGACGACGAAAGCGGTCGGCATCGTTTTCCTGCCGGGGGCGATGACCGGCCTGATCCTGGCCGGTGTCGATCCGATCGAAGCCGTTCGGGTCCAAGTCGTCGTCATGTATCTGGTGCTCGGTTCGGTCGCGGTCGCCACGAGCGCCGTGGCCCTCGGGCTCAGCAAGACGCTCTTCACCCCCGACCAACGAGCGGTCCATTTGCCGGGGGAGCGATAGGCTGTCGGGGTGAACCGCACCGCGATTGTCATTACCCTCCTGGTCGCAGCATGTTCGAGTGGGACGGCGGACTCCGACTCGACCGACGGGCCGATTCTCGAGTCGACGCCGCCGTCATCGACAGCAACGACGGCACCGGCGTCGGCAGGTGAGAACGAAGAGACCACGACCTCGACCACCGTGGTCACCGGCGATGCGCGTTTCGTCATCGGAGACGTCGTGTTCGGTGACACGGGATCGATCGCGGTTGGCAACCTCGGCCCCGACGCCGGGGATCTCACCGGCTACTGGGTCGCCGTCCACCCGTACTACCTCGAACTGCCGTCGACGGTGCTTGCTGCCGGCACCTCGATTGTGGTCAGCGTGGACCCGCTGGCAGATCCGGAGCTCGTCGTCACGGCTTTTGAGCTCTTGCCTCCCCTGCGCTCCTCATCGGGAGAGGTCGGCCTCTACTCGTCGGGAGTATTCGCAGACCCGGCTGCCATGGTCGACTACGTGGCGTGGGGCTCGACGAACCAAGTCCGTTTCGCAACGGCGGTCGCAGCCGAGTTGTGGCCCGAGGAAGACGTCATCGCCGTTGAAGACTCGACCACCAAGCTGGTCATTGTGGATCGCTCGGAGCCGGGACCGCAGGGCTGGACTCCGGTCGCCAACTAGGCGGCTATCAGGCGAGCGCCACGAGTTCGAGGAGGGATTCGTCGAAGAATGCCGGCTCCCCGTCCGGCATCAGGATGACCCGGTCCGGCTCGAGCTCGGCCACGAAATCGGTGTCGTGACTCACAAGTACGAGCGTGCCCTCGTACTGCTTGAGCGCCACGAGCAGCGCTGCCTTGGCCTGCGGATCAAGGTTATTCGTCGGCTCGTCGAGCAGGAGCACGTTGTGCCCAGCGACAACGAGACGCGCAAGCGCCAGCTTCGTCTTCTCGCCGCCCGACAGCGTGCCGGCTTCCTGATCGACTTTGTCAGCCAGGAGGAAGTGCCCGAGGGCCTTTCTGAGATCGCGATCCGGAAGGCGACTCGTCCCGCGCATGAGGTTGAGTACGGTCACGTCCGGCGTGATGTCCTCGTGCTCCTGCGCGTAGTACCCCAGCGCGGCACGATATCCGGCCTCGACAGTTCCGAGATCCGCGTCTTCCTCGCCGGCGAGGATCTTGAGGAGTGTGGTCTTCCCGGCCCCATTGAGACCCATGATGATCAGGCGCTCGCCGCGATCGACGTCGACATCGACGTCGACGAAGACGACGTTGTGACCGAACGCCTTCGCCAGACCCTCCGCCTTGATCGGAGTACGGCCCGAAGCCACCGGCTGAGGAAACCGGAGCGCCACGCCCCTGCGCTCACGTTCGACCTCGACAAGGTCGCCCTGGAGCCGCTCGACCCTGGTCTCCCATGTTCTCGCCCGGCGGGCCATCGACTCTGATGACCCCTTGAAACGCCGAATCCCCTCTTCGAGGCGGGCGATCTTCTCCTCCTGGTGGTGCCGCTCACGCAGGCGCTGCTTCTTGCGCCGCTCGCGCTCCTCGAGGTAGTAGCTGTAGTTGCCGCGGAACGGTTCGATCTTGCCGCCTTCGACGGCGAGTACCGAGGTGATCGACTCGTCGAGAAGCGGGAGGTCGTGCGATACGATGAGCAGCCCACCCTGGTACTCCGCGAGGAATCCGATCAACCAGGCCTTTGCGTCCAGGTCGAGGTGGTTCGTCGGCTCGTCGAGCAGCAGGGTCGAGGTCTCGGCAAACAGGATCCGGGCCAGTTCGACCCGCCTCCGCTGGCCACCCGACATCGTGGCGACCGACTGTTCGAGTTCGGCCGCACCGATCCCGACGGCGCTGGCGAACCGCTTGGCTTCGGCCTTTGCGATGTACCCGCCTCTCGCCGTGAACTCGTCATCGAGGCGGCTGAAGCGGTGAATGAGGCGATCCCGATCGGGACCGCGAGCATCCTCCATCTTGCTCCGGGTGACCTCCATCTTCCGCTCGATCGCGCCAATATCGCGCGCCATCAGCACGCGTTCGAGCGCGGTGACGCCCGCATCTTCGAGGTCGGCGAGGGCGGCTTCTTGCGAGAGATACCCGACGCTCCCGCTCCGCACGATCGATCCCTCCGCGGGTTCGGTGATCGCAGCCAGAGTCCGGAGCAGCGTGGTCTTCCCCGCACCGTTTGGACCAACGAATCCAATCTGGTCGCCTGCCTGCACAGAGAAGGAGACGTCCGAAAGGAGACGTCGTGCGCCGGCGTCGATCGCGAGGTCACGGACAAGGATCATGGTGCAACGCTAGAGACATCCCCGACACAGTTCCCTACGTCACGGGCAATACCGGCCTGGGGGCATCGACGTACCGGGCAATGAATTTCGGGATCTCGGTCCCGGGAATCGGATGGGACACGAGGAAGCCCTGGACTCTCGTACATCCCATTTCGGCAAGGAAGCGGAGCTGCTCGTCGTCGTCAACACCTTCGGCGATCACGTCAAGGCGGAGGTTGCGGGCAAGGCCGATGATGGCCGAGGACACCGCGATGCCGTCCCGGTTGGTCAAGCCGTCGGCGATGAACGAGCGGTCAATCTTCAGTGTGTCGATCGGGAGTTTGGTGAGATAGCCCAAGGAGGAGTATCCGGTGCCGAAGTCGTCAACGCTCACGCTGACGCCGATTTCGCGGAGTCGCTCGAGGGCCCGGCGGGTCTCTTCGAGGTCGCTGAGCAGGGTTCCCTCGGTGAGTTCGATATCGAGGAACCGTGGATTCAGACGGGCAGCAGCGAGCGAAGCAACGACGGTCTCAACCAGATTGCCTGCGCGAAACTGCCGCGACGAGAGGTTGACCGACATCCGCATCGGCGGAAGACCGCCGTCAAGCCATGCACGCATCTGCATGCATGCCTCGTCGAGGACCCATTGGCCGAGGGGAACGATCAGGTCGGTCTCCTCGGCGAGACCGATGAACTCCCCGGGTTCAATGCGGCCGAACTCCGGATGGTTCCACCGGACGAGCGCCTCGACCCCGAGGACGGTGTGATCGGCGGTGTCGACCTTGGGCTGGTACTCGAGGAACAGGCTCTCGTCGTCGTCGATGGCCTTGCGGAGACCTTCCAGGAGGAGGTGCCGTTGGCTCGTCCGTTCCCGCAGTTCGCTCGTGTAGAACTCGTAGGTGTTGCGGCCAGCGTTCTTCGCGCTGTACATCGCGATGTCGGCGCCCTTGAGGAGCTCCTCGGCGGTGTCACCGTCGAGCGGGAATGCCGCGATACCCATCGATGTCGTGATCACGATGTCTTCGCCGCCGACTCGGTACGGCTCGGCAACGGTTCTCAGAATCTTTGTTGCGACCCGTCCGGCGTCTTCGACACGCTTTCCACCTTCGAGAATCACCGTAAACTCGTCCCCTCCGAGGCGGGCCACCGTATCGGATTCGCGGACGCTGGAGACAAGCCGTTCCGCGACCTGGCGGAGGAGTGCGTCCCCAACCGCGTGCCCGAGTCGGTCGTTGACGTCCTTGAATCCGTCGAGGTCGAGGAACATGAGGGCAACGACCGAGCCGTCGCGCCTCGCACGTGCCACCGCGCCTTCGAGGCGATCCGAGAAGAGCGTCCGGTTGATGAGTCCGGTCAGCGCGTCGTAGCGAGCCAGGTAGCTGAGCCGTTGCTGGTCCAGTTCCCGTTCGAAGCGATGTGCCTCAGTGTTCTCCGTCCACGATTGCTTCAGGTTGCGCACGGCCGGCCGGAACAGGAAGAGCCCTTCGAGTACGAGGAGAACCAACGTGGCGGCGAGCAGGAAGTACTCGGTCTGCTCGAGCGCAATGACCTGCTCGCCCGAGATCCGGAGGTACGACGACACCACCCGCTGCATGAACAGTCCGTACGTCTCCGCCGATTCCTGGATCGACTCGAGGATGACGATGGGGACGGTCCCCCGGTCGTCGATCGCGGCCTGCGCCCGCTCGGTTGATGCCAGCAGTCCCTCGAGCTCCAACCCGGCTTCGTCGAGAATGCCGGCAACGACCGTGCCCTCCATACCCGGGATGCCGAGCACCTCGTTGCCTTCCAGGAATGCCTCATGGATCTGGACCAGCTCATTCTCAGCAGCAGTCATCTCGGTCCTGAGCGGCTCGGACACGCCGTCAGCCACCTGGCCCGAGAGATCAGCGATCCGGGTCGCCAGGTATCCTTGCCGGAGTCCGTACTCGAGCACGGTTGCGTCCTGCTCTTGCGCTCTCAGCGCACGCGACGTGGTGAAGGTCGAGAGCACGGCGAGGACGGCGATGAGAACGAGCGCGAGCACATAGCGACCAATGGGCCGCTCCGGCAGCCGAGATGATTCCTCGGCAGTCGACTTCGATCCCCCGCGCATTCGCGCTGGGAGGCCAAATAGGTGCATGCTCTCCGATCCGTTGTTGTACCTATCGGCAGGAATCGACGCAGGTTGAACACTGAGAACTACGATGGAAATGCACTCGAAGGGGAGGACCATGACCTTCTGGGAACTGTTCGTCATATTGCTGATCTTCGTTCCGCTGATCATGCTGTGGGTCTTCACCCTGGTCGATCTGTTCCAGCGGCCAGATCTGTCCGGTGTCGCCAAGGCGCTCTGGGCAATCGCGATCGTCCTCCTCCCCCTCATTGCCATGCTGATCTACTTCATCATGCGCGACACCGACGCCGCCGATCCCGGTGCTCCCCCGGCCGCCGCGCCGGCGCATCCCCGACCGGCGCCCGTCCCGGCAACATCCGCCGCTCCCGTCGGAGCGGCGGATGTTGCGGATCAGTTGGATCGGCTCGCCGACCTGCGCGACCGCGGCGTCCTCACCGACGACGAGTTCCAGCGGGAGAAGGACAAGTTGCTCGGCTATTCGCCGGCATGAGCGTGGAGGCCGACCTCGCGCTCGTTGTCCTGGTCATCGCACCCCTCTTCGTCCTCTGGATCGTCGCGCTATTTCACATCGTGGCACGACGCCCTGACCTCTCGGTCGGCCGGAAAGGGATCTGGTCGGCGATCGTTCTCCTGCTCGGCTACGCCGGATTGCTGCTGTACGTCATGTTCCGCCCTCCCCGACCGGTCGCCCGAACCGGAGCCGAGGACGCAACGGCGGGCCGGACCGCATTGCGCCGAGTCAGCCGACTCATCGCGGCCCACAACGCGGGCTCGGTCAGCGATGAGGAATTCGCCCGCGAGAAGGCGGCCGTGTTCGGATTGGAGCAGGCTGCCACCTGATTCGTGCCCGGGGAGGGACTCGAACCCCCACGCCCCCGAAAGGACAGCGGTGTTTAAGACCGCCGCGTCTACCAGTTTCGCCACCCGGGCTGAGAGCGATCGTAGCCGCACGCGGGGATGGCCCCAGATGCTTGCTGCTGAAGTTTGGGTAGCATCTGACCGCCATTCGACAACATGGAGGCTCACGCAGTGAAGGTGTTCCCGCCGGAAAAGATCCGCAACGTGGCGCTCGTCGGACACTCCGGTGCCGGCAAGACCACTCTCGCCGAGGCTCTCCTCTTCCACGCGGGTACGATTCCGCGCCTCGGTTCCGTTGAAGACGGCACCACTGTCACCGACTTCGACCCCGAAGAGCACGCCAGAGGCATTTCCCTCGCGCTCGCGCTCGCGCCGTTCGAGTGGAAGGGCTTCAAGATCAATCTGATCGATGCCCCCGGATACGCGGACTTCGTCGGGGATGTTCACGCCGCCATGCGGGTCGCCGATCTTGCCATCTTCGTGGTCTCCGCGGTGGAAGGCGTCGAGGTGCAGACGGAGTACGCGTGGGGAGTCGCCGAAGACCTCCGTGTTCCGCGCATGATCTTCATCAACAAGCTGGACAAGGAACGGGCCTCGTTTGACCGAACCCTCGCCCAACTCAGGGACCGGTTCGGAGCGGGTATCGCCCCCATCGAGCTGCCCATCGGCGACCAGGCGGCGTTCCACGGCGTCGCAGACCTCTTCCGCGACAAGGCCTACATCTACGACTCAGGCAAGGCCGAGGAAGTCGAGATTCCCGAGTCGATGTCGGACCAGGAACGTGAGGTCCACGACAACCTCGTCGAGGGCATCGTCGTCGCGGACGACGACATGCTCGAACGCTACCTCGAGGGAGACGAACCATCCGTTGAGGAACTCGAGCACACGATGGCGCGCGGAATCGCGGAGGCCACCGTCTTCCCGGTCGTGTGTGGATCGGCGACCGGGCCGATCGCCGTCGACCGTCTCGCTGACTTCATCACCGAACTCGGACCCGCACCGACCGATCGGCCCCCGATGGTCGTGACAGCCGGCGATCAGTCCTTCGAGGTCATGTCTGATCCCGCCGGCGACCCGCTCGGCTTCGTCTTCAAGACAATCGCCGACCCATACGTTGGGCAGATCTCCCTCATGCGAATTCGTTCGGGCGAACTCAAGCCGGACAACTCGCTCACCAATAGCCGAACCGGCTCGGACGAGAAGCTCGCGAAGATTGCCACCATGATCGGCAAGGAGACAGAACTCGTTCCGTCCGCCCCGGCCGGTGACATCGTGGCCGTCGCGAAGCTCTCAGACACGGCGACCGGCGACACGCTTGCCCCACGGAACAAGCCGGTCACTCTGCCACCGGTCGACCAGCCGGAGCCTGTTCTCGCTACCGCCGTGACGGCAAGAACTCAGGCCGACGAGGACAAGCTCGCCAATGCACTCCGGCGGATTCTCGCTGAGGACCAGGCTCTCCGCCTCACCCGGAACAGCGAGACGAAGCAAACGCTGCTCTGGGGCATGGGCGAGATGCACCTGACGATCACACTCGAACGCCTCGAGCGGAAATTCGGCGTTGCCGTCGATACCGAGAAGCCCAAGGTCCCCTATCGCGAGACGATCTCGCGCACGTCACAGGCCGAGGGCAAGTACAAGAAGCAGACCGGCGGCCACGGCCAGTACGGCGTGTGCTTTCTCCGGGTGTCGCCACTCCCCCGCGGGGAAGGCTTCGCGTTCATCGACGAGATCAAGGGCGGGTCGATCCCCCGCCAATTCATCCCCGCCGTCGAAAAGGGCGTGACCGAGACCATGTCCGATGCCGGCGTCCGCGGTTTCCCCGTCGTCGACGTGCAGGTCGCGGTCTACGACGGCAAGTACCACTCGGTCGACTCGTCGGAGATGAGCTTCAAGATGGCAGGCCGTCTCGGTTTCAAGGCGGCCATGGAACAGGCCGGACCCGTGCTCCTCGAGCCGATCTCCCGGGTACAGGTGACCGTTCCCGCCGACTACCAGGGCGACGTGATGGGAGACCTTTCGTCCCGTAGAGGGCAACTCCAGGGTACGGAGGCTGCCCCAGGCGGGATGCAGTTGATTACCGCACTCGTGCCGACATCGGAGATCATGAACTACGCCATCGACCTCCGCTCCCTCACCCAGGGATGGGGCCGCTTCAAGACCGAGCACGACCACTATCAGGAGATGCCCTCCCACATGGCCGACCAAGTCGTCGCCGCCATGGAAGAGGACTAACAGTCGCCAGTCACCCGTCTTCGCCTCTCCCACGGAGTGGGGGAGGCGCGAGCACCGGCCACTCGGCCGCAGCGCAGCGGAGGGGGCTCTGGGAGCCAGAATCGCGACGATGAAGCCGGGTGCCACGTCCCGAGGCCCGTCTGCCGGACCGGGGCACCTCTGTCTACGGCGCTTCCAGCAGGGAGGCGGCGAGGGCGTCAAGGAGGTCGTATTCGCTGATCGTCGCTGCGGTGGCGTCGACCGCTGCCAGCGCCGCTTCGGCGACGATCGCTCCGGCAAGGATCACCGGAGCACGCATCGGATCGAGGGATGGGATCGCAGCCGTCTGGTCCAGGGACAACCCTGCGAGGGTCCCGATCATGTCTGAGAGCCCATCGCGGGTCAGCACCGATCCGTGCACCGCGTCGCGATCGTACGCCGGGAGATCCAGGGCGATCGCTGAGAGGCTGGTGAAGGCACCAGCGACGCCGATGACCCGATCGGGCGTCCCCGGCAGCGCTACGTCCGAGAATGCGCTCACGGCAGCCTCACGGGCCGCTCCAACCGACCAAGCCGGCGCAGGCAGCGACGGGATCACACGATCGGTGAGACGCACCGATCCGAGGTCGATGCTGGTCGCGAGAACGACGGACTGCTCCCCGAAGACGAACTCGGTTGAGCCCCCGCCGATATCGATCACCACGCTGGGGAGCGAGTCGTCAAACGCTGCCACGGCTCCGCGGAACGACAGGGACGCCTCCTCGACTCCGGAGATCACTTCCGGAGGCGTACCGAGCAGCACCCCCGCCATCTCGACAAACTCGGCGCCATCGGCGGAGTCGCGGGTTGCCGACGTCGCGACCGCACGACGACGCTCGACGCCGAACCGCTCCATCATCCGCCCGTAGCTGCGCAAGACGGAGAGGGTCGCCTCCTCCGATTTCGAATCGAAGCGCCCGGAGGCGTCAACGCCGCGACCCAGACCCGTCACCCGGGTCTCGCGGCAGATCTCCGTATCGCCGTCGGTGACGAGCAGGCGCATGGAGTTGCTACCGATATCGACGGCCCCGACGATCATCGCGGCTCGATCCACCCGGGGTTCCGCAGCCAGGCCTCGCCTTCGGCCACGACGCACGCTGCGGTGCAATCGAGCGGGTCGATCTGCCCGGCGGTCCAGGCCCCGATGGGGTTCTCGTTCCCGGCTGCCGTGTATGCGTAGTGGGCGTGGAGGCACTTGACGCCCGCCCGCGTACCACCGACTCCACCGGACGGGCGATGCCCCTCGTATCCTTCGGGGATTCGGGCATCACGTTCCTCGCGATACCGATTCATGGCAGCGTCGTGGGCTCCGAGCAGTTCCGGATCGCCGGAGAGCATCAGCTCAGCGGTTCGGACCCCTCCTCCGGCTTCGATCCGTCCGATCCGTTTGGCTGCCAGCGGACAGGTCAGCCAGTAGGTCGTCGGAAACGGCGTACCGTCATCGAGAAGCGGCGGCACCGCGATCACCACCGGCAGACCGAGGTGACAGCGGGCGACTACGTCGACGACGGAGCGCGGCAGTCTCCCGATCTGTGCCGCGACGACGCTGCGGTCACCCATCCGAACCGACGTCGCTCCCGGTTGCGAAGTCCCACAGTCGACGCCACCACGGGCGCTGATCGGAACGCACGACCGGATCGGGTGACGCTTCCGCCACAACCGGCGCCTCCGGAATCACGATGACATACGCAGTCTCGCCGGGACGGACCAGACCGAACTGGTCGCGAGCGACCCGCTCGATCTCGGCATCGGTGCCGAGCATCTCGATGTCCTCGGCCAACGCCCGATTCTCGCTCGTCAGGGCTGAGAGCTGCTCTTGGGATCGTTCGATCTGACGCTGCTGGGAGATCAACTGCCGGAACGGCAGAATCCCGGACACCGTGAGGGCGAGCGCTCCGAGCAGCACCACAGCCAGGACCCAGCCCCATCGCTGTTTCCTGGATGGTGCCTTGTCTTCGCGACGCTCGAGCGTTTCGGTCATCAACCCACCTTGAAGGTTGCCCATCCGGCGAACCGGGCATCGTCACCGAGGTCAGCTTCGATACGGAGCAGTTCGTTGTACTTCGCCGTCCGCTCACCGCGAGCCGGCGCACCGGTCTTGATCTGTCCAGCGTTGGTGGCGACGGCGAGGTGAGCGATGTACGCGTCCTCGGTGTCACCGGAGCGGTGGCTCACCATCCGCGCGTACTGATTGACGGCGGCGGTGCTCATTGTGTGAAGCGTCTCGGAGAGGGAACCGATCTGGTTGACCTTGATGAGGATCGCGTTGGCGACATCCATCTCGATTGCTTTGACGAGGAACTCCTCGTTGGTAACGAGAAGGTCATCTCCAACCAGTTGGGTCCTGTGCCCAAGGCGCTCGGTCAGCAGCTTCCAACCGGCCCAGTCCCCTTCATCGAGCCCGTCCTCGATCGAAACGATCGGGTAGCGGTCGACGAGGCCGACGAGGTGATCCACCAACTCCTCCGGCGTGAGTTTCGCTCCGGAGAGCTGGTAGAGACCATCTTCGTAGAGTTCGCTTGCGGCAACGTCGAGGGCGATGGCGATCTCTTCGCCCGGCCGGTAGCCGGCGAGCTCGATCGCCTCGATGATGATGTCGAGCACCGCGTCATCGTTCGGAAGGTCGGGAGCGAACCCGCCTTCGTCACCGACGTTCGTGGGGAGCCCGCGCCCGGCAAGAACCTTCTTGAGGGCGTGGTACGTCTCGACGCCGGCTCGCAGGGCTTCGCCATACGACGGAAGCCCACCGGGGACAAGCATGAATTCCTGAACATCGACTGAGTTCGCGGCGTGGGCACCACCATTGAGCACGTTGAAGCACGGCGTCGGGAGGATACGACCATCGGTCCCGCCGAGATAGCGGTAGAGCGGCAGGTCGACAGCCTCGGCGGCAGCGCGAGAGACAGCGAGTGAGACCGCAAGGATGGCATTGGCACCGAGGTTGGCCTTGTTGGGGGTGCCATCGAGGTCGATCATGATGCGATCGATGTGCTCCTGGCGTGTCGCATCGATGCCATAGAGGGCAGGAGCGATCTTCTCGTTGACGTTGGCGACGGCCGTCAGCGCGCCCTTGCCGTCGTAGCGGTCTCCGCCATCACGCAATTCGACGGCTTCGGCAGCTCCGGTCGACGCTCCGGAGGGGACAATCGCCCAACCGGATGCGCCACCCGACAGGGTGACCTCGGCCTCCACGGTCGGGGTTCCGCGGGAGTCAAGGACTTCGCGCGCGGTGATGGTCTCAATGAGGGTCATTGGTTGTTCCTTTCGGGGGTGAGCGTAAACGACGATCCGGTTTGGTTCGTGGATACTACGGTCTTTGCGATCTCCCACAGACGATCGAGTTCGGCGAGATCGCAGTCGCGGAGACGGACGTTCTCGTCCACAGCGAGCTGTTCGACCACGCGGAATCGCTCCACGAACGTGTCGTTGGCGCGGGCAAGCGCGATCTCCGGGTCGACGTCGAGATGACGGGCGAGGTTGACCGCGGCAAACAAGAGGTCGCCGAGTTCTCCGGTGGCACGATCCCGGTCGGTGCGCACCTCGCGGAGTTCCCCCAGTTCCTCTTCGACCTTCGCGAAGACGGGTTCGTCGCTCGGCCAGTCGAACCCAACCGACGCGACCCGTCGCTGAATCTTGTCGGCTCGAGCGATTCCCGGCAATGCAGTCGGGATATCGTCCATCAGCGACTCACGTTGCTTCTCCGCGTTCTTGAGCTCTTCCCAGTTTGCGAGAACCTCGCCGACCTCGTCTGCGACAACGTCCCCGAACACGTGCGGGTGGCGATGCACGATCTTGCGTCGGATCCCCTCGGCTACCTCGTCGACGTCGAACGCCCCGGCCTCGGCTGCAAGGGTGGCGTGGAACACGATTTGGAGCAGCAGGTCGCCGAGTTCTTCCTCCAGGACCGCGTACGCGCCGAGATCGTCCTCGCCCGAGGGTGCGTCGACCGACAGCGCTCCGATCGCGTCGACCGTCTCATAGGTCTCCTCGATGAGGTGGCTCACCAGGGTGTGGTGGGTCTGCTTGGCGTCCCACGGGCATTTGGCCCGCAGCACGCGACTGGTGGAGATCAGCCCGAGCCAGCCAACCTGTGCAGCAGGCACGAACAGTGTCGACCGCGGCCCGGTGGCGGCTCGCGACAGATCCGCGATGGTCGTTTCAATGGCGGCCTCGTCTTCGTCACCGATGCGATCGAGCAACACGACGTCGGCTGAGTCCGGCAGCGTGCGGCCGAGGGCCAGCGCAACCTCTCCTGCGACAAACGGGGAGTCGATCTGGGTAATGAACGATGGAAGATGGAGCGGCAGCGGATCTGGCAGATTCCTGGCGTCGAGGATCTGGAGACCATCGGCGATCGGATCGATTCCGACGGTTGCACAGGCCGCGTCGATGAACGACTCGCCGGGGATCAGGGCGCACGGAATGCCCGCGGCCTCGGCTGCAGCCATCAGGCCGGAGACGGCACGCTCGCCCACAACGGCGCTGCCGGGAACGGCGTACACGACGGTTCCCGATCGTGACGCCTCGACAACCCGGTCCACGATCGCGCCATAGACCCCATCGAAGTCGTCGGCGGCTTCGTAGAGGTCGTCACACGTAGCGACGGGTCGAAGCTCAGCGAGTTCTGAGGCAGCGGGGTGTTCCACGGTTCGAACGATCACATCGACCGCAGGGTCGATCAGCAGTTCAAGTTCGCGCGATCGGAGTCGATCGAGTCCGGCAGGACCGAGCCCAAGGACCGTGATGTGACCCGTCATCCCGCCGGCGGCGGCAGGATGCCGAAGGATTCGCCTGCCCACGTCCCGACCTGGGAAGCGATCTCGACATCGGCGGTGCGGATCGCCTCGTTGACCCACGGAATCCAGAGGTCGCTCACTGCCGAGATGTGGAGGTAGACCATCGGGTCGGCGATCAGAGCGTCGACCGTCTCCGGTGCGGTTCGTTCATCAACGATGATGATGTGCCATCCGAACTCCGTTGGGACGGGCGCCGACACTTCACCGATTGGGAGGGTCGCCGACACGTGCGAGAACTCCTGGACGTAGTTCCCGGCCGGGGTCGGGCACGGGAGTTGACCCCCCACGCTTCCCGGGTCCAGGGAGACTTCGGTCGCGATCGTTGCGAAATCCTCGCCGGCATCGAGGCGGGCTTTGACGGCTTCCGCTTCTTCCGATGTGGCGACGAGGATGTGGCGGGCACAGACCTCGGAAACCAACTCGGGCTGGTTCTCGAAGATGTCGGTGAGGAACGCCTCGTCATTTGCCAGTTCGGCGGCGACCGCATCGCGGATCACCAACTGTTCGGCAACCGCTTCGATCGTCGCGTCGGTGCGATCGGGATCTGCTGCAACGCTCTCGAAGATCTGGGCTTCATCCGGCTCCGGATTCTGGATCTTGGCCGAGATCACGGCCGGGTCGTCGAGGCTGGTGAGACCGAAGTCCTCCGCTGCAGCATTCTTCTGGGCTTCGACGTAGATCATGTTGGTGAGGTCGACGCGGAACGCTTCTGCGTTGTAGCCCGTGCCCTCGGCATAGCTGTGCCGTAGAACCGTCACCTCAGCCTCGTCGATGGTGGTCTCATCCACCGTTGCGACGACGGTGGTGTCGGAACAGGCGGCGGCAAGCACAGCGGCTGCCGCGGCGAGGAGCAGGGTCTTCATTGAAACGCGCATATCTATCACCGGCTCGGGTAGGCGCAGTCTACGGCGACCGCGAGGTCATCACTGCAGGAGGTACGCGGCCCGTTCGGCGAGAACGAGCGCACCGGCGATTCCGGATGCGCTCCCGAGTTTCGGGGCGACGACGTAGTGACACGCGCCGCGCTCGAGTTCGGGAGAGTCGACGTATCCACCCAGCGCATCGAGCATCGTTCGTCGCGTCGCCTCGAGCAAGCCGGGGAGTTGCGAAACCCCGCCGCCAAGAATGATCCGCTCCGGAGACAGCGTGAGCACGAGGTCCGCCAACGCGTAGCCGAGCGGGTAGGCCGCCATCTCAACAGCGCGCGCGGTGTCCGCTCCCAGGTCCTCGGCGGGTGCGCCCCACCGTTCAGCGATGGCTGGTCCTGAGGCGAGGCCTTCGAGACAGTCCCCGTGGAAGGGGCACGATCCCGCGAAGGTGTCCTCGGGATGCCGGGGAACCCTGAGGTGGCCAATCTCGGGGTGGACGAGTCCGTGCAGCGGCTCACCTTTGTTCACCACTCCCCCACCGATACCGGTCCCGACGGTGACATAGACGATGTGGTCGAGGCCGGCCCCGGCTCCCCAGCGACCCTCGCCGAGAGCGGCTCCGTTCACATCGGTGTCGATTCCGACGGGGATGTTGAAGGCGGACCGGAGCGGACCGACGATGTCGGCGCCCGTCCAATCGGGCTTCGGCGTGGGCCCAACCCGACCGTAGTCGGGCGACTCCTTGTCGAGCACAAGCGGCCCGAACATTGCGACTCCGATGGCGTCGAGCGGTCCCCGCCCGGTGAAGAACTCGATGGCCCGACCAAGTGTCTCGTCCGGTGTGGTCGTCGGGAATCGGACCTCGGCGCGGAGGTTGTCGGGCGTGCTGCCGACGGCACAGACGAATTTCGTCCCGCCGCCTTCGATACTTCCGTACAGCGCCATCCGGCGAGGTTAGGCGAGTGGTCGCGGTGCCGATTCCCGACACGGCTCCCGGTCAGTGTTCTGGGGGTGGGTCGGTGTTGGTGGCCGAGCGGATCAGGCGTCGCTTCTGTGGCGGCGAGTCCGGGTCGATCCGGAACCCCAACTGGTGGATCGCGACATGGTGATGGAACCAGCACAGGGTCGCCAGATTGTCTGGCTCGTGGGTCCCGCCGTCGACATAGCGTCTGAGGTGATGCGGCTGGAGCCGATACCGGCTCGTACAACCATCAGCCACACACCCACCATCACGATGCGCCACAAACCGGCGAATCGCAGCAGGGATCGCCCGAGACGCCGCCGACGTCACCACCCGACGACCCCCCGACAGACCAACGATCTGCACCGACCCAGTACACAACAACTCGTCGAGCACCGCCGGGCCGACCCGAGGCCCATACTCCGGACAGGCACCGAGTTCACCGCCCGACCCGTCAGCAGCCTCGAGATCCACCAACACCGACACCGACGAACCACCAGACGCCTCACCGTCGCTGCTGCGTCGATCGAGGGAATCCATCGCCATCGCTACCAAACCATCAGCTCGACGCTGCCCCCTGGTGCACACCCCACCACCCGCCACCAGCCGCATCTCGTCGCCACGCCAAGACAGGGCACGTTCGACGACCTGACCATCGACAGCCGGGAGCTGACCCGACAGACGCCACGACGACTCATCAAGCGTCGGCTGGATCGACACAAACCGATCCACAAACACCGACCGCTCATCGCGACGCGACACCCTGCGCTGCGCCGCCGCCAACCGACCAACACCGGGCAGGTCAAGCGACGAAGAGTCTTCAACCGTGCCACGGTCCGCACCCGCATCAACCAGACGCAGCATCGCCACCGCCCGATCGAACCCGATCTCGCCGGCAAGCAACGACCGCCCAACCCACCGATGCCGCCCAAACCGGCCCGCTGTGAACACCAGATCAGACGCCACCAGCCGCGACACATCAAACCGAGACGACACATACTCGACTGTTGAACGACACCCCACCCCCGCTTTCTCGAACTCGTTGACGATCACCGCCTGCTTCTTGCGCAACACCGCAATCTGCGCCTCATGCGCACGGAACTCGGTGTCCATCTCATCAAACGACCAGCTAGACCACAACATGCAGACAACATATCAAGCACCTAAGACACAAAACGGCCCTGGTGGTCTCCACTGAACCCGGGGCGGTTCATTCCTGCATGTATGTGCCGATATGGGCGGCTCGATCTTGACAGGAAGAGGCTTGGTGATACGTTGTTGGGACGTGTCAACGAGCGTGAATGTCGACCGATACAGGCCGGACACAGTCGGGTGTAGTGATGCAGATCGTCGGTGTCGTGATGATCGTTGCGGCAGCGGTCTGGCTCTTTGTTTCGGATGAGCCGTTTCCGATGTGGCTGATTGTCGCCGGTGGCGGAGTGATGTTCCTCGGCGTGGGTGCCGCAGTACGGCGCACTGACACCGAGTAGATCTGCTCTTGCGGAAGTAGTCCTCGACCGATCCCTCGGGCGATTACACAGCCCATAGGTACCGTTGTGGGCGGCAAGGTGGGCGGGTTCAGTCGGTGGGTTGGCATGGCAGGGCGAGGTACCGACCGCCGGTAACGAGGCCCTGTGCTGGATCGTGGGGTCCCTGCGCGTTGCGGAAGTTGATGGGGAGCGTCTGGTACCACTGCACGCCCTGTCCTTCCCATACCTCGAAGTGCAGATGCGGGTTCTGTTGGGACGTTCCCGTGGTGCCGACTTCGCCGATGACCTGGCCGACGGCGATTTCGTCGCCGACGCCGACGAACACGCCGCCATGGCGCAGGTGGAGGTACGCCGCCATGGTCCCGTCGTCGTGGAGGATGAACACGCCGTTCTCATGCCCGCCGGTTGGGTCGTCATCGCGATACTCGGTTCTGATCTCGGTCACCTCTCCGGCACGGGCCGCAGCCACCTCGGTCCCGATCGGCATCGCGAAGTCGTAGGCAAATCGTCCTCGATGAGAACCTTCGGTCGAGTACGAGTTGTTGACCGCTATCGAAACACTCTCGGCATACGGCAGGCAATACGAAGACTCGCCCGGATCACCGAACTGGCTGAACGGAAGGACCGGAAGCTGCGAACCAGATGCGGAACAACCTGACCCAGCGATGACCGCTGCCACGCACACAATGATCAGGCGTCTCACTTCACCTCCTCATCATGCGCATCGTCACCGCCACAACGAGCAACCACCAGAGTCGAACGCCTCAACAACCACCCCGCGACCTCGCCGCCCATATTGCAGGAATGGGGTATCCGCTTCGGTACAGTCGCCCCTACGGATGTGGGCCAGCGCCCCACTTTCGGCCCTGAATCGTCGGTCCTGTGGGAATCGAGCACGCTGACGGTCTCCCGGAACGCTCGGCGCCCCACTGCTGTACCGAAGTGGATACCCCATTGTCAGGATATGTGGGGAGGGTCACTGGGACGGGGCGATGTCGGATCTGTGTGCTATCCGGGGAACGGGTACCACTGGGTGTCGAACCGCATCACCTTTCGGCAGTGTGGGCAGAAGAAGACGAATCCTCGGCCGATCCCGAACGATCCGCTGGGTTTGCGCATGTAGATCTCGGGGACTTCCTCCTCGCAGTGCGGGCAGACGGGTACGAGGTCTTCGCATCTCACCACGGAACACGGCGTCGTCGCTTGTTGTGTACTCACCGCGGCCTCATCAATGGCAAGCTCAAACCTTGGGTCATCGTCTCACAGTTCCACCCGGCGAGCCGCCGCATATCCAGCATCCAAGCGCATCCGCCCTAGTCGGCTGTGTGGCCGTGCTAGTCGTCGTGTGGGCGGTCGGCTGCGGATTGGAGGACTGTTCCGAGGACAAGACCCACACCGATGAACGCCGGGAACAACGCGAAGGTATCGGTAGCGATCCACAACACGAATCCGATCACCACTCCGGTGACCATTCCGACGGCGAACGCCGTCACGGACGCTGACGAGCCTTGGTCGGGCATCCTCATGTCGACCTCCATCTGTGAGTGTCATCGATGTCGCACGACCGGGCTATGAGTCGGAGGTCACATGCGCACTATCTCGATGAGCGAATCAGCGCGGGGCGATCTGAGGTGCGCGTCGGGGTGGTTGGGTCGATCGGCCCTGTCAACGTTGGGGGTAGTGGATACGATCGAAAGCGGATGTCTGTGAGAAGCTCATCGACCAATCCTTGGCGACGGCCCGTCGCATCGATTGGAGCCGCTGGTGACAGCCTTGTGCGGCTACTGCGTCTCTCGCTTCAGATGGTCGGGATTCTCGCTGCGTCGGGTCTGATGGTGCTTCTGACGAGTGCCCGTCTTGAAGCAGACGAGGTGCGCGGCGCGCTCACGGCATCTGAACTCACGATTCCCGACGTCGGGGCGGTGGAGATCGTCGACTACTCATGGTTCCTCCCGGTCGGAGACGTCGGGTGCCGCCCCACCATCGGCTCGAGGGTACGTTGACGGTGCCGCGCGTCGAGATGCAGCGAAGCTCCTACGCCTACACGACCCAACGCTTCTTCCCTGGTTTCTCGGTCGGCTTCGTCGCAGTTGACGGCCATCTCGTTCCGTCCGACCGTTCGATCATCGTGAATCCCGATAACTGGTCGCTAATCCTCTCGCCAGGCAGGGTCTGGTCCGAGCCGGGAGACAACGGACGCTCGCGGGCTTCATTCCCCTTCACCCTCGGAAGTCCGCCCGACCGGCAATACGGTGCTGGTGAAACCCACAACGGGGTCGCCACGTTCCTGTTCGACGACTCGACCGTGTCCGCGTTCCGGTTCCAGATCACGCAGGAGACGGCTCCCGACGGCAACATCTACGACATGTGGGGCCAAGTGCCCATGGAGTACGACCCGGGAGTCATCGACGAGACCGGGGACATAGCGAGCGGTTTCGCCCAGGAACTCGCCGATCAGGCGCCGGTCACCGATTGGTCCGATCTCGAGGCGACGGTGGACAGCGATGTCCTCGACTCGTTCACGGCCGGTCTGGAACCGGAAGAGATCAGTGCAGCCGGCATCGTCGTCGACGGTGTCACCTACCTGCAGCCAAGCCGGACCCGTTCCGGCGACTACCCCTACCCCCGCTACATGCAGCACGGCGCCGCGTCGGTGAGCAAATCGATCGGGGCCGGTGTCGCGATGTTGTGGCTCGCCCAGAAGTACGGCGACGATGTCTTCGATCTGCGCATCGCCGACTACCTCGACGTGACCGCCGCCCACGATGGCTGGGCCGACGTGACATTCGGCGACGTCCTGAACATGGCGACCGGTGTCGGCGACAACTCGCCCGACCGAATGCCATATGACATCTACGCGAACGAAGCCGGCCCGAACTACCGCAAGTTCTACCTCGCTGAGACCGTGACCGGCAAACTCGATGCCGCGTTCGCCGCCGACAACTACTCGTGGGGACCGAACGAGATCGTGAGATACACGTCGTCGCAGACCTTCGTCCTCGCCGCAGCCATGGATGCCCTCCTCAAGACCAAGGAAGGGCCAGACGTCGACCTATGGGAGCGCCTGTCCGAAGAGGTCTTCCGCCCGATCGGCATCCATCACATGACCATGCTGGCCATCTCCACAGATAACGGCGAGGGCAGCGTCCCATACATGGCGTCCGGACTGAGACTCAGCATCGACGACATCGCCAAGATCGCGACTCTCCTGCAGAACGGCGGGGCGCACAACGGCGAGCAACTCCTCCACCCGGCACGAAACAGCGACGCCCTCTACCGATCCGGCCAACTCGCGGGCCTACCAACCGGGAAGACCTTCGCCGACGGCGATCAGGCATACCACGCATCGTTCTGGAGCATCGCCCACCAGACCGAAGCCGGCACATACTTCCAGGTCCCGTTCATGTCCGGTGCAGGTGGCATCACGATCTTCCTCGCCCCCAACGGCGTCACGACATTCGTGTTCACCGACGCGGGCCAGGACGCGTACAGCTTGAACAGCCCAGCTGTCGCCGAAGCTATCCGTCCATACCCCACCAACGGACTCGACAACGTCGTACTCATGCCCAACGGACTCGGACTCAACGGTCTCCTCGCGCTCGCCGCGATCGGGTTTGCGATCCTCACCGTCGCTGGCCTCCTGACATGGCGCACCCACCGGCAACGTCGACAGCACCGCCCACAACCGGCCAGATGAGTGCCTTATGTGCCTATGGGAGGTGTTGAAGATGCCCCGTGCGGCTGTCGATGTGTGAGACGAGGCTTGAGGTAGCGACCTGGAGGAGGGCGTTGTGGTCTACGGATCGGAGCAGCCAATCTCGAAGCGCACTCGGGTGGTGATGGTTCTTCTCAGTTGGCTGGTCATCGGTATCCCGCTGTTCGTTGGGCTGTGGTTCTGGTTCGGTTCATGGGTCATGGTGCTGCTTGCTGGAGCGGTGTGGGGGAGTTCGCTACATGAAGCGAGGCGACACATTCTCGTCGATTGATCACATGGTGTCTCACCACATCCGCACGGGTGAGGACGGCGAGAGTCGATTCGGAGCCGACGATTGATTCTGTTCACGGTCCATATCCGTCCATGCGAACGCCCATAGGTGCGGTCCGCCGACTCAGGGGCCGTCTTTCGCTCCTACCCGGACGGACGAAGCGGGGGGTCGCCTGCCGGCCGACGACGCCGCCGATCGACTCTCGGATGAGATCGGCGCGACCGTTGCGCCTGGCGTACTCCTCGATCATGTGGCGCAGCACCCATCGCGGGCTCGGGGTGATCGCCGTTGGGCCACGTACGTTTGGCCAGCACTTCGAGTCCACCGTAGGCAGGCGCATCCGCCGTGAGGACCCGCGACCGCTCAACAGCGCTGTCCCACAATGCGAACAGATCCTCTGGCGAATCCTCGGCGACCGAGTGCCACTGCCGTCCGGGTCGACCTTCCAGTCGACGCCATCCCACGGGGGGCGCCTTCTCCCGGCCAGCGAGCGACTGCGAGAACCACGCGTCGTCGACACACGCCAAGTGTTTGAGCAAGCCGCCGAGCGTCACCGACGAAGCGGCAACGGCTGCCGCCAGATCGGGATCATCCAGACCACCTCACGTCCAGGCCGGCGTCGCAGCTCATAGTCCAGAAACCCAAGCAGGCTGCTCGCTTCGTCGCCAGCGAGCGGCGGTTCGACGCGTCCTTGTTCACCCGTGCCAGCCATGGGCAGCCCCTACGACGGAACGCGGTCCCGGTGCTCAGCTACCCCGCTCCTCAACCGGCCACATCGTCGTCAGGAACTCGAGCAGCGCCTTCGCCACGTCCTTGGGCGGTGCGGGGATGAACAGCGTCGAACCACGGAGCACGGCACCGCGGGCGACCCGTTCAAGCCGGACTTCCTGCGACGCCCGGAGGTCGACCTTCGACATGCGGACCTCCCCGCGGGCCTGCACGATCTCATCGAGCCCGACACGGATGGACTCCACGCGCAGTCGCGCCACGGCGATCAGTTCCTCGGCCTCAGGCGGCAGGAGACCGTAGCGGTCCTCCCACTCGAGGATCACGTCATCGACTTCGCTGTTCGTCGTGGCCGCCGCCAAGCGGCGATACCCCTCGAGACGCCCGTCGGCATCGGGAACGTACTCATCGGGGAGGCGCGCCTCGACCGGGAGGTCGATCCGGATATCGTGCTCGACTTTATGTTCGATCGGCTCACCCTTGAGCTCCTGGACCGCCTCGGCAACGAGTTCGGTGTACAAGTCGAAGCCAACCGCCGCGATGTGCCCCGACTGCGTCTCGGAGAGGATGCTGCCGGCCCCGCGGATCTCCAGGTCTCGCATCGCAAGCTCGAATCCCGACCCCAGGTCGGAGAACTCGCCGATGGCCGCGAGCCGACGGTAGGCGCTCTCCCCGATCCGCTCCTCCGGCGGATGGAAGAGGTAGGCGTATGCCCGCTGGTTCGACCGCCCAACCCTTCCCCGCAACTGATAGAGCTGTGCCAGACCGAGCCGGTCGGCCCGCTCGACGATCAGTGTGTTCACCTGTGGGAGATCAAGCCCGGATTCGATGATGGTCGTGGCGACCAGCACGTCGTAGTCGCCATTCCAGAAGTCGTACATGACCTGTTCGAGTTGTCCCTCGCTCATCTGCCCGTGGGCGATGGCGTACCGGGCGTACGGGACGAGATCGCGGAGCCGGGCGACCGCATGGTCGATCGATTGGACGCGATTGTGGACGTAGAAGACCTGGCCCTCACGCAGCATCTCGCGCCGGATCGCCGCCGAGACCGCCTGGTCGTCGTAGGGACCGACATAGGTGAGGATCGGATGACGATCCTCGGGAGCCGTTCGGATCTGGCTGACCTCACGAATCCCGGTCAAAGCCATCTCGAGTGTCCTCGGGATCGGCGTGGCGGTGAGCGTGAGGGCATCGACGGAGGCCCGAATCTCTTTGAGACGATCCTTGGCAGCAACGCCGAACCGCTGCTCCTCGTCGATCACGAGCAGGCCGAGGTCGCGGAATTCGACGTCCGCCGACAGCAGCCGGTGGGTGCCGACCACGATATCGACGGACCCGTCTGCGAGCCCGGCGATCACCGTGCGCTGTTGGGCCGAGGTGAGGAAGCGACTCAACATCTCGACCCGGACTGGGAACGGAGCGAACCGTTCTTCCATCGTTGCGAAGTGCTGTTGGGCGAGGAGGGTCGTCGGAACCAGGAGGGCCGCCTGCTTGCCGTCCTGCACGGCCTTGAACATGGCACGGAGCGCCACCTCGGTCTTCCCGAATCCCACATCGCCGAAGATCAGGCGATCCATGGGGGCCTCGGCCTCCATGTCGGTCTTCACATCGGAGATCGCCGTCAGCTGATCCGGCGTCTCCTCGTAGGGGAACGCCGACTCGAACTCTCGCTGCCATGGCGTGTCGCTCTCGAATCCATGGCCGGCGACACCGGCCCTGATCCGGTGGAGGTTCACGACCGCCTCGGCGACGACCGCCACCGCCTTCCTGACTTTGCTGCGGGTCTGTGACCAGTCGGTGCCTCCCATCCGGGAGAGGCGCGGCGTCTCCCCCCCGGTGTACCGACGGACGGCGGCGAGTTGATCGGTTGGGACGTAGAGCTTGTCGCCGGCCGCGTACTCGACCAGCAGGTAGTCGCGAGCGGCACCGGCCATGTCACGGTGCACGAGGCCCTCGAACCGGCCCAGGCCGTGATGGTGGTGAACGACGTAGTCGCCCGGGTTCAGGTCCCGGTATGCCTCGTCGTGTCGTTCGCCTCTTCCCCGGCGAACGGTCCGGTGTGAGCGACGGCGACCGGCGACCTCTCGTTCCCCGACGACCGCCACACGAAGGGCGGGGAACACGAAGCCGTTGTGGATCCCCGTCGGGAGCACCGCGGATGAGACGGTATCGAGCGAGTCCACGACCGGGAGCCCGGCTCCCGACTCGGCGAGCAGTCCGGCAACACGCTTGGCCGCGCTCATGCCGTCCATGGCGACAACCACATCGACGCCGCGCCCGATCCACCCGGTCAGTGTGGATGCTACGGACTCCGGATCGCCGGCGATGGCTCCAAAACCGCGCATCTCGAACCCGTCATCGCCCGGCGATGCCGCGAGCGGTGGAGCCTCGAGCACGTCGCTCCCCTCGCCGGGTTCGAGCGGCAGATAGAGCGGCGGGTGTTCCCCTGCATCTGGGGCTCCCTTCCCCCACGTCCCGGAGAGGACACCGGCAAGATCCGACTCCTCGCCAATGAGGTCGCGGCACCGGTCCTTGGCCCGCTCTGGATCGAACAACACCACGATGGCGTCGGACTGGTCGAGCATGGTCTTCGGAGGGGTCAGCCATGGCAGCCAGGACTCCATCCCGGGGAATCGGATCCCTTCTGCGATTCGTTCCCACGTCGATGCACCCCAGGGTGCGTCCACGATCAGGTCGCCGGCGCGACGGCGCATCTCGTCGGAGATCAGGACCTCGCCGGCCGGGAACACCTCAACGCCGCGGAGCGAACCCTCCGATCGCTGCGTCGAGATCACAAACGGACGAATCTCTTCGATCGTGTCGCCCCAGAAGTCGATCCGGACCGGGAGTGGGGCCTGCGTCGGATACACATCGATGATCCCGCCGCGGACCGCGAACTCGCCGCGGCCCTCGACCCGCTCGGTACGGCGGTATCCCAGGTCCGCGAGACCAGCGACCAGGTCATCGAACGACACGTCCGCACCACTGGTGAGCCGAACCGGGTCGACGGGCGTTGGACTCAGCCGTTGGGTCGCGGCACGGACCGAGGCGACGATGATCGTTCCTTCCCGCCGTGCGAGGGCATGGCGTGCAACGATCCGATCTGCCATGGTCGAGATGCTCGGGGACACGTGCTCGAAGGGGAGCGTCTCCCACGCCGGGAGATGGAATCCGTCGTTGGTGAAGAGCGCGAGATCCTCGGCGAGGTCCTCCGCGTCGCGTTCACCGGGGACGACGGCGAGGATGCTGCGGCCCGTCCGCTCGGCGATTCCGGCGAGCACTACTGACCTGAGCGCGGTGCCGATGACGTACCTGCCGGGGATCGGCGGAACCTGGTCACGGCCGAAGCGTTCGAGCACAGAGGTAAGCGGAGCGACCACGAAGAGAGAGCGTACCGATCGGACCGGCCAACGCGTCAGCGCTCGACGAATCCCTCGCTCGCGAGCCACTCGACGGTTCGGCTGAGCGTCTCACCAATCGGTGTGTAGACCATGTCGAGATCTTCAATCGACCGGGACGCGTCGAACCGGTGGCCGTGAAGCAGCGTTCGGAGCATCTCGACACAGATCGGGCGCTCACCCCCGAATAGACCGGCTGCAGCAACAAGTGGATAGGCCGCCACGGCGGCGCGGCGAGGGAGCATGACGAACGCGAACGACCGGCCGGTGATCTCGGCGAGCGTCGCCATTGCTTCGTCGACGGTGATGCTCGCTCCACTGATCAGATACCGGGCGCCGTCCACGCCGCGCTCCGCCGCGAGGAGATGGCCGGCGGCACAGTCGTCCACATCAACGATCGAGAGGGTGGTGTCGATCGCGACGACCCGCTTTGCATTCAGCGCCAACCGGAGCAGGAACGTCGAACCGCCTGCGCGACCAGGGCCCTGAACGGACGTTGGATTGACGGCGACTGCCTCGATGCCGACACGCGCGGCCTCCTCGAAGAACGCGCGCTCCCCCAGGTACTTCGATCGGGCGTAGTGAGAGAGGAATCCCGCACCGTGTGGTGTCGACTCTGAGGCCACCGTCCCCTCGGGCTCACCGATGGTGGCTGCCGATGATGTCAACACCACGCGGCGTGCTCGAGCCCTGGACGCCGCGCCAACCACGGTTCGAACACCGTCGACGTTGGTCCGGTACATCGGTCCCGGGTCCAACGGGCACATGGTGTTGACGCCGGCGACGTGGAAGACCGCGGCGCACCCGGACATGCCTTCGACCAGCGCTGGTCGATCCTGGAGGTCACCGCGAATCGGAACTGCTCCCTTCGCAGCGAGGGCCTGCGACGACTCAACGGACCGGGCAAGTGCCCGCACGTTGGCTCCCGACTCCAGCAGGTGATCGACGACGGCACCTCCCACGAACCCGGACCCACCGGTGACGAAGACAGGCACGCCGGTGAACCCTCTCGTCGATCTCGGGGAGGTGCTCGAACCGTCGAGGTCCGCCGTCGGCACCGGCTAGTCCTTCGCGCGTGACGTGGTGAACACGGAGCGGAAACGGGAGAAGTAGTCCCCGGCCGAGACAACGGTCACGATGACGGCGGCGGCCATGAACCACTGGTCGAGTCGCCACGGTCCGATGACGATGTCCAATCTCAGGATCGCCAGGGCGATGGCCGTGAATTGGAGCGCAGCCTTGGACTTGCCCCACATGCTCGGCGGCACGGTCGACGAGTCGAGTGCGGCGACGCTCCGCAGCCCCATGATCGCGATCTCTCTGGCGATGATGATGAAGGCCACCCATGTGGAGACCGTACCGACCTCGACGAGTGCGATGAGCGCACCCGTCACGAGGATCTTGTCGGCGACCGTGTCGAGGAACGCCCCGAGTGTGCTCGTGAGTTGCCAGCGGCGAGCGAGGTAGCCGTCGGCAAAGTCCGTCAAGGCCGCGATCACGAACACGATGGTCGCCACCACCCGCATTCCCTGGCTGTCCTGGCCCGCAAGAATGAGGCCCATGGCCACGGGCGTGAGGATCAGCCTGGCAATTGCGAGAAGGTTCGGAATCGACAACACGGTCAGATGGTAAGCGTTCTGCGCGTTCGGCTACTCGACCCAGCCCATCGAACGCTCGACCGCCTTCCTCCAGTCTCGATATCGCCGGGCTCGTTCGTCCGGATCCATCGAAGGGGTGAACGTTCGATCCTCTTCCCAGTGTGCGGCGATCTCGTCGAGGCTCGCCCAGAACCCGACAGCGAGACCGGCAGCGTACGCGGCCCCAAGCACCGTTGTCTCGCTGATTCTCGGCCGCACGACGTCGACGTCGAGCATGTCCGCCTGGAACTGCATGAGAATGTCGTTGACGACCATTCCGCCGTCGACCTTCAGTTCGCTGAGTTCGATCCCGGCGTCCGCCTCCATGGCGTCGAAAACGTCCCGACTCTGGAATGCTGTCGACTCGAGCACAGCACGGGCCAGATGACCACGGGTGGCGTACCGAGTGAGGCCGGCGATCACCCCGCGGGCGTCATCCCTCCACCATGGGGCGAAGAGTCCGGAGAACGCCGGGACGAAGTAGACGCCTCCGTTGTCATCCACCTCGGTGGCGAGCTCGCTGATCTGTTCCGCCGATTCGATCATCTTCAAGTTGTCACGCAGCCACTGCACGCCGGCACCGGCGATCGCGACAGAACCCTCGAGTGCGTACTTTGCCGGCTCCCCTCCCAGTTGGTACGCGACGGTGGTGAGCAGACCGTTGTCAGAACGTACGGCGTGCTCGCCGGTGTTGAGCAGAAGGAAGCAGCCGGTTCCGTAGGTGTTCTTCGCCGTACCCGGGGCAAAGCACGCTTGTCCGAACAGGGCGGCGTGCTGGTCGCCCAAGATTCCGGCAAATGGTACGCCCGGAAGCGGATCCCGGGATCCGGCGATGAGCCCGGACGACGGAACAATCCGCGGAAGCATCGAGGGCGGGATCCCAATGGCATCGAGCAAGCGGTCATCCCACGACAGGGTCTCGAGATCCATCAGCATCGTGCGACTCGCATTGGTGACATCGGTGACGTACTCACCGGTCAAGTTCCAGGCGACCCAGGTGTCCATGGTCCCGAAAGCGACCTCGCCCTCCTCGGCTCGCGCTCTGATCTCGTCGTCGTGGTCGAGGATCCACCGGACCTTCGGCCCGGCGAAGTAGGTGGCCAGCGGCAGTCCGGTCTGTGCCCGGAATCGATCCGCTCCTTCGTCTCCTCCGAGACGGCGGCAGAGGTCGGCCGTGCGCACGTCTTGCCAGACGATCGCATTCCCAAGCGGCTGCCCCGTCTCTTTCGACCAGAGCAGCGTGGTCTCGCGTTGGTTGGTGAGGCCAACCGCTGCGAGGTCGTCGGGTGTCGCTCCGAGTTGGTCGAGAGCTTCGCTGGTCACGAGTTCAACGTTGCGCCAAATCTCATTGGCATCGTGCTCGACCCATCCCGGTTGCGGATAGATCTGCTCGTGCTCGCGCTGGGCCATCGCAACAATCTGACCGTGACGGTCGACCAACGCACAGCGAGAAGAGGTCGTTCCCTGGTCTATTGCCGCAACGTACGCAGCCATCGTCGCACCTTTCAGTTGTTCAGTTCACCCGCTGTCTCGCGGGCTGCAGCACCACCGGCGACGGCGAACACCTCAATCACCCGAAGGCTCCGAATAATCGCGTCGTCGACCGAATCCCGTTCGACCTTAGCGAACCGATCGAGGACGTATGCAGCAGGGTCGACACGGTCGGGTGGCCGACCGACGCCGATCTTGAGCCGCCAGAACTCGTTCGTTCCAAGTGAGCCGACGATCGACCGGATTCCGTTGTGGCCGCCTGCGCCACCGCCGAACTGGACCTTCAGCTTCGCAAAGGGGAGATCAATGTCGTCATGCACGATCAGAAGGCGATCGCCGTCGACGTGCTCATAGCGCACCAGCGGAGCGACGGCCTGGCCACACTCGTTCATGAACGTTCGTGGCAGCGCCAGCACCGCCCGCGTCTCGCCAACACGTGTGGTGGCGACATCGGCTCGGATGCCGAGGCGGGCCTTCTTGAAGGTGAGATCCGGTGCGGACGCGACCACGGCTTCTGCGCCGACGTTGTGACGCGTGCCGTCGTAGCGGGATCCGGGGTTCCGGAGACCGACGATGAGTCTGGTGTCCACGGAGTGGAGCTAGCCCTCGTCGGACTCGGCGTCGCCGCCAGCGCCCTCTTCGCCCTCTTCGCCCTCTTCGCCCTCTTCGCCCTCGAGGAGTTCGTCGATCTCCTCTTCTTCTTCGACGATGGACGGGAGCAGAACCGTCACGAGTGGCCGATCGGACTCGGTGAGGTACGTGACGCCCTCGAGAACCGGGAGGTCCTCCACCTTGAGCGTGTCACCGATGCCGAGTTCGCTGATGTCGACGGTGATCGAAGTCGGGATGGCAGTCGGAAGTGCGGAAAGCATGACGGCGTTCTCGATGGTCTCGACGAACCCGCCTTCTTCCTTCACACCGAGCGGAGTTCCAACGAACTCGAGGCCCACCTCAGCGTCGATTGCGATATCGAGCGAGACCTTGATGAAGTCGAGGTGGACAATGTCGCCGCGCACCGGGTCACGCTGCACCTCACGAGCGACGGCAAGCGTCTCGCTTCCGCCATCGACCTCCACGTTGATGAGAGCGTTCAGACCGGCATCGGTGTTGATCACGGCGTGAAGCGCACGGGCGTCGACCGCGATCTCCTCGGTCTCGATCCCGACGCCGTAGACGACGGCCGGAATCTGACCATCACGGCGCATCCGACGCGCCGGACGGCTTCCCGATACGGTGCGCTTGAGAGCGCGCAAGGTCTCCTGTTGCATGGCTGGGCTCCTCGAAGAATGCTGCCGAAGTCCCACAAGTGTAGGGCGCAAGGAAGCACAAAGCACATGGGCGCAGGGAGCGACGCCTCATCGGCGCGATCCGGACTCCCAAGGCCCTCTCCGCTGCGTACCGGCCTGACGGCCGGTGCTCGCGCCTCCCCCACTCCGTGGGAGAGGCCGACTCCTGGCTACCCGGGGATGAATGACAGGCGGATCTGCCGGACGGCGTTGTCCTCGTTGGGGTCCACGAGGACGATCGACTGCCACGTTCCGAGCGCCGGTCGGCCGTCGATGACCGGTACGACGACCGAGGGAGCGACGATCCCCGGCATCACGTGATCCGCACCGTGGCCGGGGGAACCATGCTGGTGGCGGTACCGGCGGTCATCGCGGGGAAACACGTCGTCAAGGGCATTCATGAGGTCGATGTCGCTTCCGGCACCGATCTCGATGATGGCGATGCCGGCGGTCGCGTGTGGCACGAAGACGTTCAGCAGCCCATCTCCCCGATCGGCGGCGAATCGGGCGGCATCGGCGGTCAGGTCGACAATCCCCCGGCGGTACCCGGTCTCTATCGAGAAGACGTGTGTGTCCATTAGTCTTCATCTGACCGGCAGATCAGATGTTCTCCCCTTGGAAGATGTCGCTCACCGAGGCATCGGAGAAGATCGCGTTGACGGCGCCGGCAAGGATCGGGCCGACCGAAAGCACGGTGATCTTGTCGAGCGTCCGCGCCTCGTCGGGCAGCGGAAGCGAGTTTGTGATGATGAGTTCGTCGATCGGCGCAGCCATGATCCGATCGAGCGCCGGCGGCGACAAGACACCGTGGGTCGACACCACGCGAATCGACAGGGCGCCTCGCTGCTTCAGGAGTTCTGCCGCGCCAACGACCGTGCCGGCCGTGTCGATCATGTCGTCGACGATGATGGCATTTCGGTCCTTCACATCGCCAACGACCCAGAGCGTCGACGTCTCATTCCGGACATCGGCCGCACGACGCTTGTGAACAAAGGCAACGCGGGCCCCGAGGTGCGCTGCATAGCGGGAGGCGAGTTTGACCCGGCCAGAGTCCGGGGAGACCATCGTGGTGCGACCTTCGGTGGTCTTGCGGAGGTAGGTCGAGAAAAGATGGAGCGCGGTCAGGTGGTCGAAGGGTTTGTCGACGAACCCCTGGATCTGACCGGTGTGGAGGTCGAGGCTGACGATCCGGTCCGCTCCGGCAACAACGAACAGGTCGCCCATCAGGCGTGCGGAGATCGGCTCGCGCGGCCGACCCTTCTTGTCCTGCCTGGCATATCCGTAGAACGGCATGACCGCAGTGATCCGCTTCGCCGACGCCCGCTTGAGGGCGTCGATCATGATCAACTGCTCCATGATGTTGAAGTTGAGCGGTTGCGTGTGGCTCTGGATCACAAAGGCGTCCGCCCCGCGAACGCTCTCGGTGTAGTGGATGTAGATCTCCCCGTTGGCGAACACAGATCGCTCGACACCGCCGAGTTCGACACCCAGAATGTGCGCCACTTCTTCGGCCAGGGGTTCATTGGCCGAGCCCGAGAACACCATCAACCGCTTCTGGCTCCGCAGCTCCATCAAACCCCGTCCTGAGACGCCCGACGCTTCCTTCGCTCAGCGTAGCCAGGGATCTCCTCTTGGAGCGAACGCTCAACGGCGAGCGCTCCTGTGGAGACGTCATGGCTGATCACTGAGCCTGCGCCGGTGTAGGCATCGTCGCCGACGGTTACCGGAGCGACGAGGATCGTGTCCGAGCCGATGAATGCGCGGTCCCCAATAATGGTCCGATTCTTCTCGAAGCCGTTGTAGTTCGCAGTGACCGTCGCCGCTCCGACGTTCGAGTCCTCACCGATCGTCGTATCACCGATGTAGCTGAGATGCGGTACCTTCGATCGAGGCCCAATCTGTGAGTTCTTGACTTCGACGAAGGCCCCCGCCTTCGAATCGACGGCGAGCACGGTGCCGGGTCGCAAGTACGTGAAGGGACCCACCGCTGCCAGCGGTCCAACCCTCGCGCTCTCAATGACGGCGAACCGCACGACGGCCGCGGCGGCGATGTGGGCATCGGTCGCATGGACGCTTGGCCCCACCTCGGCTCCGACCTCAACTGACGTCGCACCCTGGAGGTAGACGTCGGGGTGAATCGTTGCGCCTGCGGCGACCTCAACACCGGCGTCGATGTAGACACGCTCAGGATCGGTCATCGCGACCCCGGATTCCATCAGCTGCCCATTGATCCGACAACGCAGGACCTTGGATGCAACGGCGAGTTCGGCATGGGAGTTCACGCCGAGGCACTCCGCCTCCTCTGCGGCGACACTCGAGATCTTCTGAGCGTCGCCGGAGAGGATCCCGATCACGTCGGTGAGGTAGTACTCACCTTGATCATTGTCGCTCCTGAGACGATCCAGCGCATCGCCGAGAACGGCAGCGTCGAAGGCATATACCGAGATGTTCACCTCGGTGATTGCCCGCTGGGCTTCGTCTGCGTCGCGTTCTTCAACGATCCCGACGATTCGCCCGTCGGTCCGCCGGACACGCCCGTAGCCGGTAGGGTCCGCGAAGTTGGAGGTGAGCACCGTGGCGGCGGCACCATCGCTGCGGTGGGTCTCGAGCACCGAGGCAAGCGTGGCCGTGCGCAGCAACGGCATGTCGCCGAGGATGACGAGAACCGTGTCGACGTCGCCATCGCAAGCGCTGAAACCGACCCGTGCAGCGTCGCCCGTGCCGAGTTGTGGTTCCTGAACAGCCCCGATGGCGTGGGCCGGCAGCGAGGCGACGACCTCGTCAGCGCCGTAGCCGACGACGACGACGGTCTCGTCGGCGCCGAGGGGTTCGGCACCTGAGAGCGACCACCCGACCAGGCTGCGGCCGCAGGCGCGGTGGAGCACCTTCGGCCGGTCTGACTTCATCCTCGTGCCCTTCCCTGCGGCGAGCACGATCACGGCAAGACTCATGGAACCTCCATGGAGATGGCTGGGGGGACAGGGCTCGAACCCGTACTGGATGGACCAAAACCACCTGTGCTACCAGTTACACCACCCCCCAAAAGGGTGGATCATGAGGTTAGACGGGGTGGGAGAGTTGTTGGGTCTCCAGTTGCCAGTCGCCGGTCGCCATTCGGAGAGGGGTAGCTGAGTAGCTGAGAGGCGGCGGCACTACAGTTCTCCCAGTGCACCGACGGCGAAGACAGACTACTCGACGTGTTCCCAGCCGCGGTTGATGGGGCAAACGGCCCGGGCGGCGGTTGCCTCCGGTGGGGTCGCGGCGACCGCGTCTTCGGCTTCATCCAGGGACGGGAGATAGGCAAACAGGGCGGATCCACTGCCGGTCATCGCGACCGGGAGGCCCCACCGGTGTGCCAGTTCGGCCCGCCACTCGTCGATCGCCGGGGCAACGGACACCGCTGCAGGGTAGAGATCGTTGACCAGGGGGCCGTAGTCCCGCAGTGCCGGCGGGAGCTCGGCGCCGCTGATCGCCGGCCCCTCTGGTCGATCGAGGCCGTCCCACGCACGGAAGACGTCGGCGGTACCGAGCGTGATCGGTGGAACAACGATCGCGAGGGCGAATCCCGTGGCGTCCGGCTGCGGGGCCACACGCTCGCCCCGCCCGGTGACGAATGCGGTGCCGCCGACGACCGCGAACGGGACATCCGAACCGAGGTCGGCGGCGAGCCTCCGCACATCGTCGAACGAGACCGAGAAGCGCAGGGCCGCGAGGTTGAGGGCCGCTGCTGCATCCGCGCTGCCTCCACCGAGTCCGGCAGGTGAGGGAATCTGCTTCGCGACCACCACACGTGTCGGCTGCTGCCGGCGCGCAACACGTCGGGCAGCAGCGACGGCCCTCCATGCGAGGTTCGTATCATCGGCAGGCGCACCGCCACCCGGAACCTCGATCGAGTCCTTCTCAGCATCCTCGACGATGATCCGGTCATACCAGTCAACGGTCTGGAACAGTCCGCGAAGCGGGTGGAGGCCGTCGGCATCGACCGGACGTACGCGGAGGCTGAGGTTCACCTTGGCAAAGGCTCGTGCCCTCATCGATCGACCTCCTCAGCGATCGCCACGTACGCTTCTGGCGAGAGATCCTCGGCCCGCAAGGTCGGGTCGATGCCGCAGCGTTCAAGAGTCGCAGTCGGCTCGGGAATCACGCCGACAAGGCTTCGGCGCACCATCTTCCTCCGCTGCCCGAATGCCGCGGTCGCAATCTCGACGGCGCGTTCCGCGGCTACCGGCGCCGCATGCCGCACCAACTCGACGACCGCGGACGACACCGACGGCACCGGGTAGAAGACGGTTGGCGCCACGGCGAAGGCGATTGAGCCGCTCGCGTGGAGCGAGGTGACGATCGACGGGATGCCGTAGGTGCGTGAACCTGGATCGGCGAGGAGTCGGTCGGCGACCTCGCGTTGCACCAGCATCACGAACCGGTCGACGTTCGCGGCAGATCGGAGCGCGTCGAGGACGATCCCCGTTCCGACGTTGTATGGCAGGTTCGACACGAACGACCACGGTCCCGGCCCGAGGTCCAGGCCCAGGTCGACACGGCTCGCATCGGTGTGTCGAAGATCGACGTTTCCGAGGTCGCCCACGGTGTGCTGAAGCACCCGCACGAGTCCGGCATCAATCTCATACACCACGACACGGGCGCCCGTGGCAGCAAGGCCGGCGGTCAACGTTCCAGTCCCGCCGCCGATCTCTGCGACGTTCGAGTCCGGTCCGACATCGGCGAGACGCACGATGCGTTGGATGACGTTCGGATCGATAAGGAAGTTCTGGCCGTAGGCCTGATTCGGTCGAAGTCCGTACTCGTCGAGCAGACTCCGAATGGCTGCCCTCCCCTGTGGTGCGGGTTCAGGCACGCGGTGTGCCAAAGACACGGGCCGCGTTCTCAGCGGTGATGCGCGCGACGTCGTCTTCCGCCATCCCCCAGATCTCTGCGAGCATTGCACCGTTGAGCTTCGTCCACTCCGGTCGGTTGGGTTCCCCACGGTGCGGTTCCGGGGCGAGATAGGGGGTGTCGGTCTCGACCAGGGTGCACGCAGGAGGGGCCTCGGCTGCCCCGAGACGTACCGTGTCACCGGTCGTGTACGTAACAGGACCGGCAAACGAGAACGTCGCCCCGAGGGCGCGGAATCGCTTGGTCCAGCGGGGACCGCCGGTCCAGCAGTGGAGGACGGCCTTCTCTCCGATTTCCGCATCGCCGACAATCTCGTAGATGTCGGCGAACGAATCGCGGGTGTGCACGATCACCGGCTTGTCAAGATCGACGGCGAGTTGGACCTGGTCCCGGAACGCCCGCTGCTGATCCTCCTTGGGCGACAGGTTTCGGTAGTAGTCCAATCCGACCTCGCCGATCGCCGCCGCCTCGAGGGCCAGAGCGGCGATCCTCAGCCTCTGGTCGTCCCATTGATCAGCTTCATGGGGATGGAGTCCCGCAGCCCAGAGCACCCGGTCGGGCCGGCTCGCGGCGATGGTGCGCGCCGCGAGGCTGGTCTCGAGGTCGACGCCCGGAATGAGCATCCACTCGACACCCTCGGCAACAGCACCGTCGATCGCTGCAAGCGGATCATCGAGCATGAACACATGACAGTGACTGTCGACCCAGGCGACCATCGGTCCCTCACTCGTCCTCGTCAAAAGGCTCCATCTTGGTATAGAGCGGCCCCAATTCGCCAAGCTTCGTCCCGGCCTCAATCGACGGACGTTCCCACGCCGGACCGTCGTCGCCCATCCCGACCGAGAATGCTTCGAGCAGCTTGACGGTCGTGAACGGCATGTAGGGGTACAACGCCACGGCGATCCCTGCGATTGCGTCGATGGCGACCGCGAGGGTGGTCCCGGTGCGGACCAAGTCGGTCTTGGCGGTCTTCCACGGCTCACGGTCGTTGAGGTAGACGTTGACCGCCTGCGCACCGGCCATCGCACGCTGCAGCCCGCCCCTGAGCCTTACATCTGCGATCAGGTCGCCGACCTCTCCGAGCGTCGCATCGACTGAGGCGAGGAGCGTCGCATCTTCATCATCGGATCCGGTCGTCGGCTGGACGACACCGTCGAAGTAGCGAGCGGTCATGGCCGCGACGCGATTGACGAGGTTGCCCCACGTCGCGACGAGCTCATCGTTGATCCGACGAATCATGTCGTTGTCGGACATGTCGGCGTCGTTGGTCTCCGGGAAGTTGATCGCGAGGGCATACCGGAGTGCGTCCGGTTCGAAGTGATCGATGTACCACGAGATTGACCGTCCAACTCCCCGACTCGCGGATCCCTTCTCGCCACGGAACGTGATGAACTGGTTGGCAGGAACATCGGTCGGCAGCTCGAGCCCGCCGTATCCCATCAACAACGCCGGCCAGTACACGGCGTGGAAGGGGATGTTGTCCTTGCCGATGAAGTAGTAGCTCTCGGCCTCCGGGTTCTCCCACCAGTCCTTCCAGGCATCGGGTTCGCCGCGGAGCCGCGCCCACTCCTTGGCCGCGGAGAGATAGCCCATGACGGCTTCCCACCAGACGTAGATCGACTTGCCGTCGCCCAGATCATCGACCGGAAGCGGGATCCCCCACTCGAGGTCCCGGGTGAACGCCCGATCGTGGAGTCCGTCGTCGACCATCCCGATGGCGAAGTTGACGACGTGCGGCCGCCAGCCTTCCCGGGAGCGAAGCCACTCGAGCAGCGGCTCCTGGAACTCCGACAGTTTCCAGTAGTAGTGCTCGGTCTCGCGCAGCACCGGAACGGTCGTCGACAGCTTGGATCGGGGGTCGATCAGGTCGATCGGGTCGAGCGTCCGGCCGCAGTTGTCACACTGATCGCCGCGGGCATCGCCGTATCCGCAATGCGGGCAGGTTCCTTCGACATAGCGATCGGGGAGAAAACGCCCGACTTCCTGGTCGAAGAACTGCTCGGTCGTCTTGCGGTAGAGGTAGCCATTGTCGAGCAGTCGCACAAAGAAGTCCTGCGCGACCTCGCGGTGCGTGTCGGTCCCCGTCGTCGTGTACAGGTCGTAGGTGAAGCCGAGGTCCTTCCAGTTCTGCTCGATCTCGCTGTGGTAGCGATCGACGATCTCTGCCGGGCTGACACCCTCTTCGTCGGCACGGACCGTGATCGGGGTGCCGTGCACGTCGCTGCCCGAAACCATCAGAACCCGATTGCCGATTGCCCGCTGGTAGCGGGCAAACACGTCGGGGGGGAGGTAGGCGCCACCGAGGTGGCCGAGATGGCGCGAACCACTGGCGTACGGCCAGGCAACGGCCACGAGAACGTTCTTGGGTTGGTGGGTGTCAGTCACGGTGGTGCGATGGTAGCGGTGTGGTTCAATGTGGCGCGCGGAGCGAACGACCATACGCGCTCGACCGACCGGTACAATCTGTCAGGAAAGACTGATCGGCTCCGACCGTTGATGGAGGTTCCCCGTTGGATACCGTGATGGTTCGCAAGATCGACGACCTTGGTCGCATTGTGGTGCCGGCTGAGACGCGACGTCTCTTCAACATCCACGAGGGGGACGAACTCGAGATTGGCGTCGAGAACGATGCAATCGTGATCCGCAAGCTCGAAGCGACGTGCGTGTTCTGCGGTTCTGCCGAGGGGATCTCAGCGTTCAAGAGTCGTGGCGTGTGCGCGGAATGCCGCCGCTCGCTGACCGCCGACTAGCAGCGCGAGACTCCAGCGCCGCTTCGTAGAGGGCGCGGCGCGAGACGCCGGTTTCGGCTGCGACATCCTTCGCGGCGCTCGAGAGCCGCTCCCCTGCAGACATCCGACCCTCCACCAGCACCAGGGCTGCAGCGAAGTCCGGAGGCTCTTCCGCCTTGCCCTCGAGCACCAGGGTGAACTCGCCCCTTGGTTCGACATCGGCGGTCCAGTGCTCGACGGCCTCCGCGAGCGTTCCGGTCCAGATCTCTTCGTGGAGTTTCGTGATCTCTCGGGCAACGACGACGATCCGGTCAGGGCCGGCCTGTGCTGCAAGCTCGGCAAGGTCCTTCACGACCCGGCTCGGTGCCGAGAAGAGCACGACCGGGCGCTCATCGTCGGCGACGGTCTCGATTCTCCGTTCCCGATCCTCGCCGCTGCGTGGGAGGAATCCCTCGAACACAAACCGGTCACCCCCGAGACCGGCAACCGCAATCGCCGATGTCACCGCGCTCGGACCGGGAACCACCGACACGACCGCACCAACCGATCGCGCGGCCCTCACGGCTGCGACCCCGGGATCGGATACCGCCGGCATGCCGGCGTCGCTGACGAGGGCAATGGTCTCCCCCGCTTCAAGCAGCGTGCTGATCTCGACGGATCGCTGCTGCTCGTTGCCCTGGAAGAATGATCGCATCTCGGCCTTGACCCCAAGACGCTCGAGGAGTCTGCCGGTACGGCGCGTGTCCTCTGCGAAGACGACGGAGGCGCCCCTCAGCGTCTCGGTGAGGCGCGGCGAGGCATCATCCAAATTGCCGATCGGGGTGGCACACACAACAAGGCGACCGCTCATGGCACCGAGGATGGCAGAACGGTGAGTCTTGCGCCGGTATCGGGTCCGCGGTCCCGGATCGGCAACTCGAGGATCCAATCGCTCCGTGCAGCGACGCGTCGGCCTGCCGTCAGGATGTCCTGATGCACGACGCCGCCGTCACGATCGATGTGAACGATACGGAGCGGGCCCATCCCGGGTGGGGCGTACACCGAGCGGGCACGGAGCAGCAGGCCGCCGGTCGTTTCGCAGCGCAATCCGATCAGCCGGCCCAGGAACGTGGTCGCGGTCGAAACCTGCGGCGAGCTCCAGGGCCCCGAGGTAGCGACCACCAGGCGTCCCGGCCGGTACGACCGACCGCCTGGTACGCTCCCGCTCACTATGGCAAAGGCAAAGCGACGCAAGCTCCGCGCCCGCCGCAGCAAGGCGAACCACGGCCGCAAGCCGAACGCCGGCCGCGGCTGAGCGCACCCAGCCGTCCTCCGTTTCGATTCCCCGATCCGGTCCCGGTGTCTTTCGCGCGTCATGAACTCCACGGTACGCAGCGAATCACGCCAGAGATAGAGGGGTGAGAGCGGTCGCCAGTCGTCGGCTAGATCCCCAACTGTTGTCTCATCTCTTCGCCGACGGACTTGTCGGTGGAGACGATCCAGTAGATGCCGTCGTCGATCCGGTCGATGAACGAGTAGACCCGACCCTGGCGGTAGAGCAAACCACCAGCCGACTCCTCAGCCGGCCCGGCATCCATGTCATCCCGGATATGGGCAATCAGCCCGTTCGCGAGTTCCTCGGCGTCTCGCTCGGAGTCGCCAACGTAGGACATCACCATCGCGACATCGTCGCCCCGGGTGAACACCCGGTAAACGTCGTTCCCCCAACCGGCGGCGGCCTGCGTCACCTCACCTGGCGAGACGGCACCGTCGAGGACAAGACGCAGGCCCCACTCGCCGAACGTGGCTTCGTCGTAGATCTCCCACCCGTCCAACTCCACGGTCAGCGGCGCGAGATCACGAGGCGGTTCGTTGCGTGCATACCGAGCGGGGTCAAGGATCTGCTCGGTCGTCTGCGGCGGACTCTGATAGGCGTCATCAACCGCTGCCAGTCCGCCCGTCGAGGAGACGGCGTCGACGAAGACGAGACCCTGGTCGTATGGGAATGTCAGATCCGCCCGAATCCATCCGGGGACCGTGTCGAGCACTGACGAGTCATAGCTCAAGGCTTCGGTCGCCGCCTGGATCGCCTCGGCGGGACTCATTCCCTCCATATAGACGAACTGCGATCTCGTGGCATCGCCCTCGATGAGCGCCTGGAATGCCGAGAGGTCATCGCCGTTGCCGTCGTCGACAAGCACATCAAACTCATCGTTGAACTCGAAGTGCTGATCGGTGAGAGCATGGATGAGTTCGTGCAGAACCGTGATCTTCTGGAGCGGGGTGAACCCTTCGGGTGCGGCGGGAACCACCATCTCCTCGGTGTCGCCGTCATAGAAGCCGGCAACCTGCTCCGTGTAGAGGTCGATCAGCAACTGGTAGAGGTCGGTCCCCGGTTCGAGCATGCCGAGCATCGCAAAGAAGTCGCTGTCGGTGGCAAGTTCCTCTTGGTCGAGATCCTCGGCCACCACCTCCGAGACCCGCTGCGAGAACTCAGCCTCGTCCAGGATCACGACGGTCGGCGTTGCGATGAATGGAAGTCCGCGCACCTGCTCAGCTTCGACCATCAACAGGGCCAGTTCGGAACGCATCTCCGCGACGACCGACGGATCGATGGACTCCGACGCTGTTCCCGGCACCGAGATCGAGCCCTGTGTCGTCGACGAGGCGCCGGTGGTGCTCGTGGAATCCTCGCCCGCCACCGTCGTCGTGGATGCAGTGGACGAGGTCGTCGTCGGGTCCGCCTCCGGGCTACACGCGGCCGCGATCAGTGCCAGGACGACGACGAGTCCGAGCAGAAGGCGGGAGATCTGGAATCGCTGCACGGCCCGGAGGCTACCGCCCCGGCTGCCAAACGCGAGCCTCCGCGCTACTCGACCGTGTCGCCCTTGCCGATCACGACGAGTCCCGACTCCGTGACGGTAAAGCGTTCTCGGTCCGCCGCCTCATCCACCCCGATCTCGAACCCGTCGGGGATCACAACGTTCTTGTCGATGATCGCACGGCGAATGGTGGCACCGCGGCCGACGACAACACCGTGCAGGATCAGCGAATCCTCGATGGACGCGTAGGAGTGCACTCGTACATCGGAAGAGATGATCGATCGTCGAGTTGTTCCGCCGGAGATGACCACGCCCGCGCCGACGATCGACTCGTAGGCCGCTCCGCGCCGATCATCGAGATCGAACACGAACTTGGCGGGCGGGAGCGGCGGGCGGTGTGTCAGGATCGGCCACTTCCGGTTGTAGTAGGAGAAGATCGGGTCAACCCTGATCGTGTCCATGTTCGCCTGGAAATACGCATCGAGGGTTCCCACGTCACGCCAGTAACCGTGTTCCCGATCCGTCTGGCCCGGCACGATGTTCTCGTTGAAGTCGTAGACGTGCGCGGTACCCTGCTCCACGAACGCGGGAATGATGTTCCCTCCCATGTCGTGCCGGGAGTCGTCGTTCTCCGCGTCTGCTGTGACGGTATTCCTGAGGGCCTTGGTCTCGAAGACGTAGTTGCCCATCGAGGCGAATGCCCAATCCGGCTCACCGGGAATCGGCTTCGGCTGCTCCGGCTTCTCGACGAACGAGACGATCTTGCCGCCTGCATCCGCCTCGATGATGCCGAAGTCGGAGGCCTGGTCGATCGGCACGCGGATCCCGGCGACGGTCGCTGCCGCTCCGGACTCTACGTGCTGGTTGACCATCTGGCGCGGGTCCATCCGGTAGATGTGATCGGCGCCGAAGACGATCACGTGGTCTGGCCGCTCGTCGGTGAGGATGTTGAAGTTCTGGTAGATGGCATCCGCTGAACCCGAGAACCAGTGGGGTCCCCTGCGCATCTGTGCCGGGACCGGGGTCACGTAGTTGCCGAGCATCCCGCTCATCGACCATCCGAGCGCCAAATGCCGGTCGAGGCTGTGGCTCTTGTACTGGGTCAGGACGGCGATCTTCCGGTATCCGCCGTTGACGAGGTTCGAGAGGACGAAGTCGATCAGGCGATAGACCCCACCGAACGGAACGGCCGGCTTCGACCGGTCGCGCGTGAGGGGCCACAGCCGCTTGCCTTCACCACCTGCCAGGACGAGCGAGAGGACTTTTGGTTCCATGACCCGCAACCTAGTCGGCCGAAGGCGGGTCGTTGCGGCCTGGAAAGAGACGACCGCCGGAATACAGCGACACGAGACGGGCCACAACGACCACGAGGTAGATCTGCCCGATCACGGATTCCCACGCCGCAGCAGCCCTGCCGAACACGCCGGCAGGGTAGAAGTCGCCATAGCCGAGCGATGTGACCGTCACGAGGCTGAAGTACATGAATACCGTCGACGGCTGGCGCTCCCCGAAGAACAGATCGGCGCCCGACGGGGTGGTGTCGATAAACAGGAAGAGGTAGGCCGCCGCAACGGCCAACAACAGATAGACGCTGATCGCGCCGAGGATCGTCTCAACGGTGACACTTCGATGCTGCATCAGGCGCCGGAGTGCGACGATCGGGGCGGCGACCACCAGCGCGAGCCACACGACCCCGACGTGACCAACACGAGAACTGGTGAAGAGCGCCGCTGCCACGGCCGCGATGACCCCGGTGCCGGCGACGGCGATTGCCAGGAGGCGTCCTCGTCGCCCGACTCCGGCTGCCGCAACGGCGAGGATCAGCAAGGTAGCCGTGAGGAACGTGACCGTGAGCGACAGGACCTCGGCCAATCCTTCCTCTTGTTCGAGGTCGACGAGCAGCAACAACGCAACCGTCACGATCGTCACGTAGAAGAGGAGATCGAAACGGTCATAGAGCTTCGCGAGGCGTCCGTCGTCTGTCGTCATTGCCGCGAGGGTAGACCGCAAGCCTCCGACATCGGACACCGCCGGACGGTCCCAGGCTCGCCGGATTCAGTCTCCGTAGGAGCGAAGCTCACACACATGGACACCGGAGGGTGTGGACACGCTCCTGGACCGCGCGAACGCCTTCGGCCGACGAGCGATCTCACGACGGCAGATAGGGTCCGTCGGCTTCGAAGACGAGATCCCCTTCGATATCCATCGCCTCGACCTTGTTGCGGCCATCAAGGGGATCGTCGCCGAAGAGCAGAATGTCCGCGTCTTTTCCAACTTCGAGACTCCCGACCCGGTCGTCGACTTCGAGAATGGCGGCAGGGTTGATCGTCACGGTCTCGAGCGCGCGATCCTCCGGGAGGCCTTCGCGGATTGCGACGATGACGGGGGCGTGCCGGCCGATCCGGCCGAGTGCCTCGCCTCGTGCGGTGGCATGTCGGATCTGGAAGACGAACTGGTGGTCGAACTCGACGAGCAGGGTTCCTCGCTCACCGGGATCGTCGGCGGCCGTCCAGAGCGTTGCGCTGGTGGAGGCGTGTCTCATAGCGGGGAACGCAGCGCGCACTAGTTCCCCTTCCGCCAGCCCGTGGTTATCGCGCCAGGAGGGACTTGACCTCGTGAATCGAGGGAGTCGATCGCGCCCCGGATTTGGTGATCGTGAGGGCGGCAACAGCATTGCCCCACCGGAGCGACGTCTCGACCGACAAGGCTTGCAGCCGGGCGGCGATGAATCCGGCATTGAAGGCATCGCCTGCCCCCACGCTGTCAACCATCGGCACGTCGAAGCCGGGCGCCGTGAACACCTCGCCTGCAACGGCGGCAACCGCGCCTCCGGATCCGAGCCGGGCTACCACGATCCGGCCCTCTCCGGCAAGACCAACCGCGGCGGCGACCGGGTCATCGATTCCGGTGAACGCTCCAACCTCGTCGGACGCGGCCCCGAGAATCACGTTCGAGTGCTCGACGGCCGACGCAACGACCTCGCGGAATCCGTCGTCCCATCCCCAGTTCTCGAGACGGAGGTTGAGATCGAACGACACCGGGATACCGGCATGCCTTGCCGCCGCCATCGCATCGAGCAGCGCCTCGCGGGCCGGAGAGACACGCAGGCAAATCCCTGAGACGTGGAGCCAGTCGGCTCCAGAGGCGGCGCTGACGGCATCGCTCGGGGCGAGGGCGCTGTGCGCCCCGCCGCTGGGCGGCCACACATAGATGAGTCGATCGCCGTCGGATTGCACTACGGCGATCACGGCGACGGTCGCGTCATCGGTCGCGACGGAGACCGTACTTGTGTCGACGCCGGCCGCTTCGAGGTCGGCCACGGCGAACCGGCCGAACGAATCATCGCCAACACTGCCGGCGAACGCGGACTCGACGCCGAGTCGAGCAAGGGCCGCCGCCGTGTTGGCTGCTGAGCCTCCGCCGAACAATCGCGGATCCGGGTTGGTGTGGGTTGCGGCGCGCCCGTCCGACGGGAGTCGGATCTCGATGTCGACGTTTGCGTCGCCAACCACGAGAACCCTCACGCGAGACCTCCGGCGTGCGCCGTCCGGTGAAAGCCTGCGACAAGGCCGAGGTCCTTGCGGAACCCTCCCCCGGTCACGGAGCGATTGGTGCGGGTCAGAGAGTCGACGCCCCACGGACGGACGGCGGCGATTGCCTCGGTCACATTGTCCGGGCCGAGTCCGCCGGCGAGGATCACCGGTACGTCGACGGTCTCCACGATGGCGGCGCTCACCTCCCAGTCGTGCACGACACCCGCGGCGCCGACTCCGGGGATCTCAGGGTCTACCGAGTCGAGGATCAGGAAGTCAACGACTGGTTCGTATGACTGGGCAACATCGATGGCGGCCAGACCCGTCACGGCGATCGCCTGCATCACGGCAGTCTCAGGCAGGGCACGTCGCAGACCGGCAACGGCGGCGGGGCCAAGCGCACCGGGCACTCCGCAGAGGTGAAGGATGTCGGGCCGGACCATTCGCACCATGTCCTCGATCACGCCCGGGTCGGAGTCGACGCTCAACGCCACCGACGTCACCAGCCCCTTCACCGCATCGACAATATCCTTGGCGAGTTCTGGACTGATCTCACCGGGGAGACCCAGAGCGGCAGGAGTAACTCCGACATGGTCAACGCCGAGGTTGGCAACCGCCAGAGCTTCGGCGACCGACTGCATGGTGTAGATCTGAACGTGCACCGTTCCTCCTGTGCGCCGGACGGTAGTGGAGCGCCGCCTGGCGATCGCGTCGAATGGCCCTAGGCCCGGCTCCAGGTCGAGAAGTCGTTTCTGCTCGACGGTCCAAGTGAGCGGTAGAGGTTCGTACTTGGTGCGGGTTCTGGGGCAGATCCGATGTAGGAGAGTCGCCCCCCGAGATTGCGCTGGGCACGGAAGCAGGTTTGAACAACAACCTTGGCCAATCCCATCCGTCCGAAATCCGGGTGGGTGCACACCGGGTCGATGGCGGAAACGCCGTTGACCGGATCGACCGTGCCGCGGCAGTAGGCGGCGACACGCCCGTCGGGACTACGAATGAATACGCTCAGGTCCGGTCGGAACATCGGGTTCGCCTCGAGGCTCACGAGCGTGGCCTGCACGTCGCGTTCAGTATTGAATGCCCGCTTGATGCACTCGGCAATGCCGGCGTAGTCATCCGATCGCTCGTCGGACAACGTCTCGACGGTGAAGCCTTCCGGGAGCTTCGACATGTTGGGCATGTCCGCGAGGAGGTACTCCCACTCGATTGCGGTGCGCGGTGTCTCGATGAATCCGAACTGTTCGAACACCGGCACGAGCCAGGTCGCTGACTCCGAGACTGTGAGCCGGAGTTCGACTCCGGCGTCGGCTCGTCGATCGTCGAGCGCCTTGATGACGGAGGCGACGATCTCCCGATCGGGAGTCGTGGTGAGAATGCAGGCCTCGTCCCCTCCATACTCGGCGACTGCCAGAGCTGCGACTTCGCCGCCAGAGCGGAACACCCGGCCGTGCTCGGCGAACCAACCGGGGTTCGCAGCCTCGGCCTTCGTATTCGATCCCCATCGCCAATCCACAAACCGTCCGCGATCCCAGCCCCACGTCTGCTGCGCCGTTGGGTTCGATGCCCGGACAAAGGCGAGCACCTCGGCCAGATTCTGGTCGGTGAGCGGCTCTTCGAGAAGTCTCATGGCGTGGATTCTACGGACGGCTGAGATGGGGCGAAATCCGAGAGACGAGCATGACCTCCTTCGTCGCGCTCTTCGCTGCATGGGAGAGGCGAAGACCCGTCTACGCGGTGTTCGATCGGGTTGGGGCGGGTGGTGCGTGGATTCTTGGGTTGAGGAGTCGTCTGCGGTGGGGTGGGGAGCCGGGGTCGATGCGGAAGCCTTCCCCGTGGATCACGACCTGGTGGTGGAACCAGCACAATGTCGTCAGGTTCTCCGGGTCGGTGCGACCGTTGTGGGGCCAGGGGATGATGTGATGGATCTGGAGGCGATACCGGGACACACAGCCCGACACGGTGCATCGTGCGCCGTCGCGATGCACGACGAAGCGTCGCAGGCGGGGTGGGATCAGCCGTGTCCGGCGTCCCAACGCGAGCGGGGTGCCGTCGGCGGTTCTGGCGGCGACATCGACGATGCCGGTGCACAGGATCGCCTCGACGGCGTTGGGTCCGACCTGGGGGCCAGCCTCCAACGTGACGCCGGCGGTGCCGTTCGACGGTGCGGCTTCGGTGGCGTCGACGAACACCGTCAACACCGGTGAGGCGTTCTCCACCGACACGCCGTCGCTTCCGGTGACGGCGTCGTGGCTGATCGACCACAACGCATCCGGGTTCCTCGTGGTGCGCGGCGGTGTCGCTCCCGGCCCATACGGGAAGCTGTCGCCACGGGTCTCGCGGGCTGCGACGACGGTGCGACCCGCAAAGCCCGGCAGCTGCCCGGTGAGGCGCCACGCAGATTCGTCGAGGTTCGGTTGGATCGACACGTACCGGTCTGCGAACGCCTGAATCTCATCGAGACGCGACATCCGGCGCCGCTTCGCCACCAGAGTTCGGATGCCTGCAATGTCATACCCGGCCGCTTCGCTCAACGGGTCCAGGGGATTGTCGCAGCTTGCGAGTCTGCTGACGGCGACAGCCCGGTCGAAGCCGATCTCCCCGCACGCGACCGCCGCGTCGATGTCGCGGAGATCCTGAAGGCGGCGGCTCGTCGATACGAGGACCCCCGCGTTCTCGGGTGCAACGTCCATCCGGCCGGTAGCCCACTCTGTGAGGGACCGATGGCCGTCACGGGTCGCGACCTGACGACGGTCCAGTTCACGGAGCAGAGCCATCTGTTCGCCGCGTTGGCGGGTGATTCCAGACTCAAGATCGAGCAACCTCTGCTCGATCGTTGCGGTGGCGAGATCCTGGCGTCCCATACCCACAACCTATCTGCCGGGTGTGACAGAAGACGTCGTGCGGGAAGCAGAAATCGGATGATCCCAGTGTCGTCGCTGGCGCTCCTCCGCCTCCTCCCACCCTGACGGTGGAGAGACGAGATGCCCGTTGCGATCATGCTCCGGGGTAGGGGGTGTCGCCGAGATCCTGCTGGAGCCTGGCGAGTTCGATCTCGAGTTCTGATCGGACCCCTTGGTAAGCCGGGTCGCCAATCACATTGTTGACCTCGAGAGGATCGGCGATCAGGTCGTACAACTCCCACTCGATCGGATCGGTTGGACCGTGCGCGCCGAGTTGTCCGAGCGGATCGTTGTAGTAGCAGATCAGCTTGTGCGTTTTCGTCCGCACGCCATAGTGGGCCGGGCAGTTGTGTGCCGCGTCCCGGTGCATCCAGTAGCGGTAGTACATCGACTCTGGCCAATCATCGGGTGTGTCACCGTCGAGGATCGGAGCGAACGACCGACCTTGAACATGGTCCGGGATCTCAACGCCCATCAGATCCAGCAGCGTGGGACCGAAGTCGACGTTCACCACGATGTCGTCACTTGTTGATCCCGGGTCGATGCGGTCCGGATACTGGATGAGGAGCGGCATGCGCAGCGACTCCTCATACATGAGTCGCTTGTCGAACCACCCATGGTCTCCGAGGAAGAAGCCCTGGTCGGAGGTGTAGACGACGATGGTGTTGTCCAGCACTCCGCGCTCTTCGAGATGGTCGAGCAACCGCCCGACGCTCTCATCGACGGCGGCGATCACGCCGAGATATCGCCGCATGTAGCGCTGGTAGCGCCAGACGATCTCCTCGTCCTCGGAGAGTCCTTCCGGCACGACAGCGTTGAGGTCGGTGATCGGGTCGAGGTCCATCATGTTCATCCGCATCGCCTTGATGACCTCGGGCCGCCCGTCGAGGTCATCGCGAAACGTGAATGGCTCAGGGATGTCGACATCGTCGTACAAGGTGAAATGCCGTGCCGCCGGCTCCCATGTGCGGTGCGGCGCTTTGTGGTGGCAGAAGAGCGCGAACGGCTGGTCCGCGTGGTTGTCGATGAAATCGATCGAATCGTCGGTGATGAGGTCGGTGACATACCCGCCCCGCTCGACGATCCGACCGCCTTCCTCGATCATCACGGGGTTGTGATAGTGACCCTGGCCGGGCAGCACTCGCCAGAAGTCGAAGCCGAGGGGGTCGTGATTCGGGCCGTGCCCCAGGTGCCACTTACCGATGATCCCGGTGGCGTAGCCCGCGTTGTGGAGGGCCTGCGGGAACGTCCAGAGGCTGTTGTCGAGCGGCGTGTCGAGCGTCGTGACACTGTTCACGTGGTTGTAGGTGCCGGTGAGGATCGATGCGCGGCTTGGCGTGCAGATCGCGTTGGTACAGAACGCTGCATCCATGCGGATCCCATTGTCGGCGATGCGATCGAGGTTCGGCGTCTGGTTGACCTGACTGCCGTAGGCCGAGATCGCATGCGCCGCGTGGTCGTCGGTCATGATGAACAGCAGGTTCGGTTGTGCAGTCGATCCCATGCGGTTCATATCCTTTCGATATGGCATCTAGAACGAAGAAGCCCAAGCATCGCTTGGGCTTCTTCCTGGTGGAGATGAGGGGATTTGAACCCCCGACCCCTCCGTTGCGAGCGAGGCCAAAGCCTGTCGGCCCGAAGGGCGACACCACGAAGCCAAGAGTCGAGGCCGAGAGGACTCGACTCGAAGGCGACGGTTCACTGCAAGTGAACCTGGTGGAGGTGAGGGGATTTGAACCCCTGACCCCTACGTTGCGAACGTAGTGCTCTGCCGAACTGAGCTACACCCCCAGACGGATCGGGAGTGTATCAGGAGGTCGCCTGCACCGGTACCCGCAGTCCGGCATTGTCGACATCCCTCAAGGCTGCGCTACACGCCGCCGAGCTCGGACCGGAGGCGTTCCTGGACAACGGCCGTCGTGAGGTCGGAGCGGCTGCGCTCGATCAACGAACGAGCCACGTCCGTCGTCCGACGGAGACCGGCGGTCATTCCGTCGGGATAGTCCAGCGAGGTGAGCAAGTCGAGCACGGTATCCATCGACACGAACGTGGCTTCAGCGTCGCCGATCCTGCCCGCTCGCAGAAAGTCGAGCATCCGCCGCCGCTGCTCACCGACGGCCTCTCCCAACCCCTTGAGGTAGGGGACGGAGTGGACGCCGATCTCGGATGGCAGCGGCAGCGGATCACCGGCGAGGAGCGCTGCTGTGAGAACCCCTTCGGCGTACTCCTTGACCGCGTCGTAGAAGAAGCCGGCGTGGTAGATGTCCTGGTGATCCACAAGCGGCGCTTCGGCTTCGGCGATCAGGACCCGTGCCTCAGCGAGGAGCTCGCCGGCCCGCTCTTGTTCTCCGCGATGAAGCGAGCGAATCGCGTTCGCCGACGTTCGAATGATGAGCCTGCAGTTCCTGAGCGCAAGCTCGCGAGCGGCGTTCTTCTCGTCGAGGTCAGCACGCACAGCGGCTTCAACCGCGCTGAGGTCGGGTCGGGAGACGTCCACCGGGTCAGCCGGCGATGACGCGAACGGTCGGCGGTGCCGATTCGACATCGAGGTCGGCCGCCGTTGTCGGGGCAGACGGTGCTGCTGTCTGGATCGGTACGACCGGAGCGCGGCGCACGACCTTCGGCTGCTTGGCAGTGAGGATCATCGCAACATAGGCACCGACGACCAGATCAAGGGCGATCGTGATTCCGAGCCACACCGTGCTCGATTGCAGGACGGCAATCACAAGGGTGATCAGTGCGGTGAAGACGAGAACAACAAAGATCCGCTGGCGGCGCTTCTCGGCATGCTGCCGCGCGTACGCAGGACTCCCCACCTGGGACGTCGTGACGTTCGCGAGTTTCTCTTTCGAGCGCGCGAAGGCACGGGTCGTCGCCCGTGGATTCTCACGCCGATGATCGAAGAACGACGGCAGCAAGAACGCTGCCCAAGCCCCCGCGATGAGGATGAAGAAGATGATGCCCATCAGTTGCACTCCGCCGCTATGCCGAGCGTAGGCCCGTGCCGTGCGGCTTCAAAGCATGTTTGCTGCCCGACCAGTCATGCATTGTGGTCCGAAGTGCCCCGTACTAGCAACTCAATTCCGTGCGCGAGCGCCGGGAGGATCACCGCGAGCGACTCCTGGACACCTCGAACCGAGCCCGGCAGATTCACGACAAGGGTGGCTCCGACCGTCCCGGCAACACCGCGAGACAGCATCCCGTGCGGGTTCTCTCCGAAGGTCGCGGAGCGCATCGCCTCAGCCAACCCTGGTGCCTCTCGCTCGAGAACCGCGTTCGTACCCTCGGGCGTCAGGTCACGTGGCGTGAGTCCGGTGCCGCCGGTTGTCAGGATCAGGTCGACGGTCCCGGCGATCTCCGAGAGTGTGGACGCGACCGATTCGATGCCGTCCGGAATCACGCGGTACTCGAGGACGGCGAGGTCGATGGACTCGAGCAGTGCGATGGCGGCCGGTCCGGATTGATCCTCGGCCGTCCCCGCCGACACGCGATCCGACACCGTCACGACCGCGGCGGTCCGTTCACTCACGGCGCCACGCCCCCGACCGTCCCCCCGACTTCTCCAGCAGGCGCACCGAACCGATCTGCGACCCGCGGTCGACGCCCTTGATCATGTCGTAGAGGGCCACGGCGCCGACGGCCGCTCCGGTCATCGCCTCCATCTCAACGCCGGTCTTCGCTGTGACGGTTGCCGTAACCGTGATCACGGCGCCATCCTCCGTCGGCTCGATCGCGACCGACACCGACTCGATCGGCAGGGGGTGGCACAACGGAACGAGCGAGGACGTCTGTTTCGCTCCTTGGATGGCAGCGATACGCACGGTCGCCACGGCGTCGCCCTTTGGGAGGTCGTCCGCGAAGAGTCGCTCCCTCGTGGACTGCGCCATCACAACGGTCGCTTCGGCCACGGCTCTCCGCGCGGTCGGAGGCTTCTCTCCGACATCGACCATGCGTACGTTTCCGGTCTCATCCACGTGGGTGAGTTCATCGGTCACCGAGTGCCTCCTCGCGGGTCCTCATTTCGGGCCAGTGGATCATTTCGAGTTCGACGCTCCCCCCGGGCTCCACCCGTCCCACGCCAGCCGGTATCACGGCCAGTGCGTCGGCGAATGCCAGCGCCGAGAGTACGTTCGATGACTGACCCCCCGACAGCGTGGCATGCCAGACGCCGTCCCGGTCGCGTTCGGTGCTGACCCGAACGAATACCGTCTTCTCCGGATTCGTGTCGATTCCCGTATCGAGAACTCCAGGGACCCGATCGCGAAATATCCGATCGGCACCCATCATCGCAAGCAGAGCCGGCCGCATGAACTGCTCGAACGAGACGAAGACGGAGACGGGATTGCCGGGCAGACCGAAGAACGGAATGCCGTCGACGGTGCCAAATCCAAACGGCTTGCCCGGTTGCATCGCGATCTTCCAGAAGTCGACCGTGCCCCGCTCGCGAAGGGTGAGCTTCACCACGTCGTAGGCACCCATCGACACCCCCCCACTCGTCACCACGACATCAGCTCCACGCGTGGCGTCGTCAAGCGCCTGTTCGAACGATCCTGGCGTGTCTCCGACGATGCCGTAGTCGCGCACGTCCGCACCGAGTTCGTGCAACAAGCCCTGCAGCAGGGCCCGATTCGAGTCACGGATCGCCCCGGGTTTCAGCGTCTGCGTTGACGGCGAGACCAACTCGTCGCCGGTGGACATGATCGCCACCACGGGTCGGTGGCGGACGACGGGGAGGACGCCCATCGAGGCCAGAACCGAAACGTGCGGCGCCCGCAGGCGCAACCCGCCGTTGAAGACGAGGGTTCCGGCCCGAACGCTGCCACCGGTCGGTCGTATGTGCTGACCAACGGCTGCCGAGGAGAGGATCCGAACGTGCTCAGCATCGACGATCTCGGTCGCCTCGACCGGAACGATGGCATCGGCGCCGGCGGGAATCGGGGCCCCGGTCATGATCCGGGACGCCGTGCCCGCAATGACGACGGTTGCAGGCAGCGAACCAGCCGCGACGTCATCCACCACGGCGAGGTCCGTCGGAGGGTCGGCAACGTCTGCGGCAAGGACCGCAAAGCCGTCCATGGCGGAGTTCTCAAATCCGGGCAGATCCTCCGGGGCAACGACGTCGCCGACGAGAACCGCCCCCGGGGCCTCTTCGAAACCGATCGTGACCGGTGCGAGCAGCGGGACCGAATCGAGGACATCGGCCTGCATGTCGGCAAGGGGTCGCATCAGCCTGCCACCGTTCGTTCGGAACCGGTCACCAACCGCTTGATGTTCTCGGCATGCCGGGCGATCACAAGCACCGCAATCGCGGCAGCCCACGCCAACGCCCACCCCCGGTATCCGGAGATCGCGAGGCCGGGCACATAGAGCACCATGGCGCCGAGGGAAGCAATCGAAGCGACCTTGAAAACGAGTGTCACGACGAGCCACAGAAGCGCAAGCACAAAGCCGAACGCCGGAGCGAGATAGACGGCGGCGCCGATCGCAGTGGCGACACCCTTCCCCCCGCGGAAACGGTGCCAGATCGGAGCGATATGACCGAGCACGGCGGCAAACGCGCAGGCAACGGCCAAGGTGTCGGGGGCGACGGTCGAACCGGCAGATCCGGCCCACCACGCGCCGAGCCCAGCGGCGACCGCGCCCTTTGCCCCGTCACCGAGCAGCACCAGTGCTGCGGGTCCTCTTCCGAGCGAGCGCATGACATTCGACGTGCCTGGATTGCCGCTCCCGACGGCGTAGATGTCGACGCCGAGGACCTTCGGGACGATAACCCCGAAGTCGATCGAGCCGAGGAGATAGGCGATCGCAAGAGGTATCAGAATGTCCACCGAGCGAAGTTTATGCGACCGATGGCGCGAAGCTCCTTCCGGATTGGTCGACAACGCGCAACAATGGGACCGACCCCTCTTCGCGAACAACCGAACGCAGGCCCCCCACCATTCCCCCTGCTTGCGTAAGGTGACCGCGGGGAGGGGTCACTGATCGGAACCCTTCCATCCTCTCCGCCACCGCGATACATTCGACGCGTGTTCTGGCTGACACGCCCTCCCTACCTTCGATGGGCGGCGGCTGCTGCGGTCGTCCTCGTCGCGCTGCTCTGGGACCTGAGAGACGAAGCAAAGATGCCCTACCCGTTTGCGGCGAGCAGCATCGCGGCAGGGACACCGATCGCTGAGTCGATGGTCGAATGGAGGAAGCTGCCGGAAGGAGCGATGGCCCTCCCCGACCTCTCCGATCCCGTCGCGGTGAGGGACCTACCGGCCGGTGAACCGATCGTGCCATCCGCCGTGTCCGGTGCGCCCGTCATTCCCGATGGGTGGTGGTCGATACCGGTGCCGCTCTCGCAGGGAGCGGTCCCCGGTTCCCGGGTACGACTCATCGACGCCCTGTCCGGGCTGGAGGTTGATGGCGTCGTCGTGTCAACCGGCACGGATGATCTGATGTCGCTCGACACCTCAGGACTCGTCGCCGTGCCACCGGACACAGCCGCCGCTATCGCTATTTCGGCCGCCGAAGGAGCCCTGGTCGTTCTGCTTGGATCGTGACGCGCTCCTAGGCTCTCGGCCATGTTGAACGCCATCCTGTGGGGAGTCATCCAGGGACTCACCGAGTTCCTCCCCATCTCCTCCAGCGGACATCTCGTGCTCATCCCTGCGCTTCTCGGTAGAGACGGACCAGACCTCGCCACATCGGCCATGCTCCATCTCGGAACGCTCGTCGCCGTCCTTGTGTATTTCCGCAAGGACCTGGCCAAGATGGCCCGCTTCGACCGCGCCGGTCGGCGGATGATCACGATCATCGCGATCGGCACGATCCCCGCCGTGATCCTCGGGCTCGCATTCGAGAGCAAGCTCGACGAATTGACCGAGCGTCCGATGGTGGTGGCGACCATGCTGATCGTCACCGGATTGATCCTTCTTGCCACCATGCTCCTTCGGCCCGGGGACAAGACCACGGAAGAAGTCACACCTACCGATTCCATCCTGATCGGCCTCGCACAGTCGTTCGCTCTGATTCCGGGTGTCTCCCGCTCGGGGATGACGATCTCCGCGGGTCTCGTGAGAGGAATGGCCCGGGTCGAAGCGGCCCGTTTCGCGTTCCTCCTCGGTATCCCCGTGATCGCCGGGGCGGGTCTGCTCTCCGTCGCTCGCGCGATCTCGGATGGATCGGGGATCACCTCGACGACCGTCGTGGGCATGGTCGCCTCGGCCATCACCGGCTACTGGGCGATCGCGTTCCTCCTCCGCGTCATTGCCAAGGCAGGCCTGGCCCCCTTCGGGATCTACTGCATCGCGTTCGGAGCGGTAGCGCTCGTCGCTCTCTGAGTCGTCCGACGCCAGGTCGCCAGTCGCCAGTCGCCAGAAGAACCAGAGCCGTCAACCTCTTCCTGGGGACTGGTGACCGGGGACTGGTGACTCCTAGCCGCCGTAGGCGCTGCTGATTCTCATCTGCTCGGCGATGTGTACGTTCACGAGGGCAGGGACGCCGCTCTCCTGCGCCCGTTCGAGAGCGGGACGGAGCTGAGCTGCTTCTTCGACGAACTCGCCGTAGCCACCGAGGCCTTCGACCATAAGGTCGTAGCGCCGGATGCCGAGGTCTGACGCAACAAGGCGGTCGGGATACAGCATCCGGTGGATCGACTTTATGTTGTTCCAGGCGCCGTCGTTGCCGACGACGCCGACAACCGGCATGTCGTGACGAACGAGCGAGTCGAACTCCATCCCGTTGAACCCGAAGGAGCCATCGCCGTAGACGATGCCAACGCGCGTGTCCGGCTCCACGGCCTTTGCTGCGAGGGCAAACGGAGCACCGACGCCGAGACACCCGAAGGGTCCGGGGTCGAGGAGTCCGCCTGGCCGGCTGGTCCGCAGCCACTTGGCCGTAGTCGAAACGATGTCGCCGCCATCGGCGGCGACGATCGTGTCGTCGCTGAAGAACTCGGCAACCTCGCGCGCAAACCGCTCTGCGTGAATCGGACCTGTATCGATGGCGGCGAGTTCATCGGCTACTGCCTGCTTCGTTCTCTCGATCCCGACGATCTGCTCGGCCCAAGCAGTCCGGTCGATTCCGCCGACACGGTCTGCAAGTTGGGCGGCGACCGCGCCCGGATCCGCAACGACGCCGATCGAAGCGGGACGGTTCCACCCGACTCTTGACGGCTCGGCATCGACCTGGATCACGAAGGCATCGGGAGCGACCTTCTTCCCGAAGCCGGTCCGGAAGTCCCAGTCGACACCGAGGGCCAGCACCACGTCGGCTGAACGAAGGGCGTCAGACCGGGTGCGGTTCCCCAGAAGCGGATGATCCCATCGGAGCGATCCGCGAGCGAGGCTATTGAGATACACCGGTGCCTTGAGGGCGTCGACGAGTCCGTTGAGCGCTCCAGTCGGATCGCCGAAGCGGCTCCATCGGTACCCCGTACCGGCGAACACGACCGGTCGCTCCGCTCGATTGAGTCGATCGACGACATCGGCAAGCGTCTCATCGTCGAGTCCGGCAGGACGATCGGACCGGTATCCCGTTGGCCATCCGATGGCATCCTCCTCCACCATCCCGGCCTGCACGTCCCAGGGGATGTCGAGGAACACCGGTCCGCCACGTCCTGAGAAGGCATGGCGCGCGGCAGTCGCGATGTACTCCGGCAGTCGGGCAGTCTCGTGGGCGGTTCCGGCCCATTTCGTAATCGAGTGGAACATGCGGGGGTGGTCCATCTCCTGCAGTCCTCCGCGCAGGTCCTCAGTGGTGAGATGGCGCCCGCCGATCAGCAGCACCGGACTGTTGGCGAACCATGCGTTCGCGATGCCGGTGACGGTGTCGGTAACTCCGGGGCCGGCCGTCGCGAGGACCACGCCGAGCCGTCCGGTCAATCGGGCGTACGCGTCGGCGGCGTGAGCGGCAGCCTGTTCATGTCGGACGTCGACGACACGGATCCCTTCGTCGACACAGCCGTCGATGGTGGGAAGAATGTGTCCACCGGTCAGGACGAAGACGGTATCGACGCCTTCCGCTCGCAGCGCCGTGGCGATTGCCCGCCCTCCGTGGATCTTCGCCATCGTCCGCTCCCGTGTCGTAGTGCGACCATTCTGGTCGGTGCGGTGATTCGAGGGGCGAAAGCGGGATCAATTGCCTCGCGGTCGGGGTTTACTTCCCGAACCCCGTCCGCCGAAACGCGGGCACTGGAGAGGACCTCATGTTCAAGCGCAAGACCAAAGCTCGCAAGATCCATCGTCTCAATGAACTGCAGCCGATGGTTGCATCGGGACGCCCGGTTCTGATCAACTTCTTCCAGGTCGGCTGCGCGCCGTGCCAGGTGATGGACGGAATCGTCAACGAACTCGCCCGCGAATACGGCGAGACGGCGCACGTCGTCAAAGCCGACATCGGGCGCGTCCCCGGCGCCATCGAGACCTACAAGATCCGCTCGACCCCCACCACGGTCGTGATCGCTCGCCCTCCCGACAGGGTGTCGAAGAAGGCACAGAAGAAGGCCCAGGGAACCAAGAAGCGGGCGATGGCGCGGCCAACGCAGCGCTGGCGAGCCTCCGGTCTCGTCAAGAAGGACCAACTTCAGCGAGTACTGGAATCCAACGGCGCAACCCGCGTCGAGGCCTAGGCGACCGGCGACCGGCGACCGGCGACCGGATCCTACGCGTGGCCCGGCGCCTTCGGAATCGCGGCGAACGCCTGACGGCGGGCTTCGATGATCTCGTATCCGATCTGCTCGATGCTGTCCATCAGCCAGAGGTAGGCGGCCTTGCCGGGACGGAAATCTGCCTCGGCCATCCCCTGGATCCGTCCCTGCTCCTGGAGTTGCTTGACCCGGCGGTGGTTGTCGACCGGATCGAGGGTGTACACGCCCAGCGTCTTGCCGCCGTTGTGGTTGAGGATTGAGAAGCACGGCACGTCGGACGGACCATCGGCGATGTAGATCATGTGACGCAGCGGAACCCGCCGCTCCTCCTCGCCGATCCGGGCGTTGACATCGACATCGGAGTTGCGATTGACGCCCTTGTTGATCTCGAACAGCGCCCGAGTTTTTGCGGTGTTGTCGATCGTGTATCCGAGGTGCGTGACCGGGGCGGGGGCGGACGCCACCGGGAGTTGGTCGAGGTAGCCGGCAGGCGCTGGCGTCTCGATGAGCGTGTTGGCCCAGATGTCGTCGACGTGGCCCGCGAAGACGCTGCCCTCGATCATGGGCAGAATCCCGGTCGACACGACGTAGTGTTCGACGGAGATCCCCTCCGAGGCGAACTCAGCAATGTCGGCAACGCGTTGCCGGCTCTCATTGAGGAAGTCGGGCATCCCGGGGGCAGCCGTGAGTTCGGCGCCGAGTTCGAAGAGGCGTTCGTTCGTCAGGTCTTTGAAGATGCCTTCGCGCACATACGTGAGCAGATGGCCGAGGTAGGCGATGTCGCGTTGGATGCGGATGCCCTGGCGGCGATAGTACTCGACGAGACCATCCACTTCGGCCCAGAAGGCTGAGGGATCGACGTCGTAGGCCTCGAAGATGGGATCCTGCATGTTCCCCGGGATGAGGGTTCGGTCGAAGTCCCACACCAGGGCGATCACGGTCTGGGTGTAGAGAGGAACCGGCATGATGAGAGGTTAGGGGTTCCGCCGACTGCGGGGCGATCCCATCAGGGCGTCTCGAACGCCCCGAACACGATCGCATCCTCGATCGTCCACCATCCCTGGAGCCGACACGGGGTTCCCCGGAGCCCTTCGTGGGCTTCTCCGAGACGGTCGAGCGATACGAGGACAACCGTCGAGAATCCCTTTGCCGTCAGAGTCCAGGTTGCCGATGCGAGGGCGCCGGCGTCGACATCCGAGTCGAGCACGATCTCGACGGTGCGGTCTGCGCCGCCGACCACAGCACGAACCGTACCGAGATCGGAAGGCACGGCGAGGAGTTCTGCCAACGGCATCTCGGTGGCGAGATCGCAGCGACGGGCGTACACATCAAGCGTCGCCTCCATCACCCGATCAACGTCGGTGATTGCCGACTCTCGTACTGCTACCGCCATGAATCCCCTCCGTGTGTTACACCAGTGTAATTCCCAAGAACCCTTGAAGCAAAAGGAATCCGAAGACGGCGCCGAGCCGCAGACTCGGCTCACGACGCCGAGTCTTCCCCTTGACCTCGAGGCCGGACGGAAGACCTCACTCCCCCGACGACTCCCCCACGGACAAGGCGGGGCTATCGTCTCGATTCGTCAAGGAGCAGTAGATGAAACGCGAACTCGTCAAGCACGTTCTCAACCGTGAGGATTTCGGAGCCACCGTCACCGTGGCCGGATGGATCAGGACCCGCCGCGACTCGAAAGGCGGATTCTCATTCATCGAACTCACCGACGGTTCAACAATGACCGGTCTCCAGATCATCGCCGACAACGAACTCCCCAACTACGAGTCCGACGTACTCAGCCTCTCGATCGGCAGTTCGGCTCGATTCACAGGGGTCCTCACCGAATCTCCGGGGAAGGGTCAACGCGTTGAGATCAAGGCGAACGAGGTCGAGGTGTTCGGGCTGGCCGACCCCGAGACCTATCCCCTGCAGAAGAAGCGAATCTCGTTCGAGCATCTACGCGAGATCGCTCACCTGCGACCACGCACCAACACGATCGGCGCAGTGGCCCGGATCCGCAATGCCCTGTCGTACGCGACACACCGGTTCTACCAGGACCGCGACTTTCTGTATCTGCACACACCGCTGATCACAGCGAGTGACGCGGAGGGAGTCGGCGAGATGTTCCGGGTCACGACACTCGACCCGGCGTCCCCGCCCCGCACGGAGGACGGAGGCGTCGACTACTCCCAGGACTTCTTCGGGCAGTCGGCATTCCTCACGGTGAGCGGCCAGCTCAGCGCAGAGACCTACGCCCTCGCCGTCGACCGTGTGTACACGTTCGGTCCGACGTTCCGCGCTGAGAACTCCAACACACGGCGGCACCTTGCCGAGTTCTGGATGATCGAACCCGAAGTGGCGTTCGCCGACATCAACGACAACAGCGATCTCGCCGAGGACTACGTCAAGTACCTCGTCCGCTCCGTGCTCGACAACAACCTGACGGACCTCGAGTTCTTCAACCAGTGGGTCGACGACACGCTGCTCGACACGCTGACGTCGGTCGCCGACAGCGATTTCGAACGGATCACGTACACCGAGGCGGTCGATCTCCTGGGGAAGGCAGACGAGCCGTTCGACTTCCCATCCAGTTGGGGCGACGACTTGCAGTCCGAGCACGAGCGCTACCTCACCGAGAAGGTGTTCAAGCGGCCGGTGATCGTCACCGACTTCCCGTTCGACTTCAAGGCGTTCTACATGCGGAGGAACGACGACGGCAAGACCGTCGCCGCCATGGACGTGCTCGTCCCCGGCATCGGAGAGATCGTCGGAGGGAGCCAGCGCGAGGAGCGTCTCGACGTTCTCGCCGACAGCATGCGGATCAAGGGCATGGACGAGGAGCATTACTGGTGGTACCTCGACCTGCGCCGTTTCGGCAGCGCACCGCACTCGGGATTCGGACTCGGGCTCGAACGGGTGGTCCAGTTCACGACCGGCATGCAGAACATCCGGGACGTCATCCCGTTCCCGCGTACGCCGCGCAACGTCGAGTTCTAGAACGCCGCCGCTACGGGGCGGACACCACGTAGTCGTCGGTCTCGTCATCCCAGAGGAGATCGACGTACCCGCTCGCGGCCGCTGCCTTCACGAACTGGAGAAACCCGGAGTATCCGAGTTGTCTCTCCGAGAAGCTGGCGTCTCGCTTACGCATCTCGTTCTTCAGCCCGGAGAGAGCGACCGGGACGCCGCCCTTGCCGAGGGCAGCCACCGCGTCGTGGAGCTTGCCGAAGCTGGCCTCCTCGCCCCTCCCCGACTTCGAGAAGCGGACGACCGGATCGCCTTGTGAGCCGTCGTAGTCGAGCTCGACGACGCCCTGATCCGCGAGGTGGCGCATAAGTTCGCCGAATGCACGGAAGCCATAGTCGGTCTCGGTGAACGTCGGGTCCTTGCGCAACAACGCCCGCTTGAGGCTCGATGCCCGCACGTCACCGTTGCCGGCCCGGATGAGCCCGGCGAGAGTGGGGACGATGAGCGCATCGGGCGACTCGGTGGTAGTGGTCGCAATCTTCTCCCTCTTCGGGCGTTCACTCTTCGGCTTCCGGTCCGGGACGTCAACGCCGGAGAGATTCTCGTAGAAGAGGAACTCATCACAAGCGGCAGGGAGCAGCTTCGAGGTCGAATCCTTCAGGCCGACTCCAATCACCCGCCGGTTTCGCTCGCGCAGCTTGTGCACGAGCGGCGTAAAGTCGGAGTCACCCGTGCACAGAACGAACATCGTGACGTAGTCGCGTTCGAAGGCGAGTTCCACGGCGTCAACGGCCATCTTGATGTCCGCCGCGTTCTTGCGGACTGCGCCCTTGCGTTGGGGGATCTCGATCAGCTCGATCTGATTGTCGGTGAGCATCCGACGGTCCTTCTCGAAGTACGTCCAATCCGCGTAGGCCCGTCGGACCACGACACGGCCGCGTTCTGCGAGGGCATCGGCGACGGGCTTGAAATCGAACTGGATCCCAAGGTCTTCTCGCGCGCCGATCGCGAGGTTCTCATAGTCAATGAACAGGCCAATACGTTCTTCTTCCATGAGTGGAGCGTATCAGGCGGCGCGGTCGGTGGACCTCCACTCCTGGAGCGTCTGTGCGATCCAGGCCTGGCAGCGTTCGAGAATCTCAACCGGGGACTCGCCAGGCAGCCGGCGCATCGGCTCGCCGAACCGCACCCGGACCTTTGTTCCGTACGGGATCGGGAACATGTTGCGCTGAAAGACCCGCCACGAACCCTCGATGGCCGTCGGGATGATCGGGAGGTTCGGTGCGGCCTCCATGATGGCGGCGAGGCCCCCGACCCTGAACTCCCCGAGTTCGCCGGCCCGCGATCGCGTGCCCTCGGGGAAGATCACCACCGAGACATCACGACGTTCGGCCGCGGACGCCATATCGGCGATGGCATCCATCGCCTGGTCGCGGTGGTCTCGATCGATGAGGGCATTGCCGCCGTAGCGCAGGTTGAGCGAGACGCTCGGGAGACCCTTGGCGAGTTCCTTCTTCGCGACGTACTTCGGGTAGTTGCGCGGCAGCAGACCTCCGAAGATCGGCACGTCATACATCGACTGATGGTTCGACACGAAGATGAAGCCGCCCTCCGAGGCGAATCCGTCCTTGCCCTCGGTCACCACGCGGATACCGGAGATGCGGAACACGGCGACGAGGGTCCGCTGCAGCCCGGCCATCGCCTTCTCGAACGGTCGTAGTCCGAACGGCAGCGCGCACAAACCGATCAGATGGAATACGGCGAGGGTGAGACCGAACGCAGCCACGGTGGGGACGGTGAACAGCCAGTCTCGGAGACGCTTCAACCCAGCCTCGATTCTCTGCGCAGGAAACGAATGACTGCGTCATTGACCTGCTCGGGCTGCTCCTGTTGGGTCCAGTGTCCGCTCCCCGTGATCGGCACGACCGTGAGGTTGGCGACCCACCGGCTCATCCCGTCTGCAAGCTTCGCTGGCAGGATCGGATCCCGGTCTGCCGTGAGCATCAGCGTCGGCTGGGTGATCGGAGCGTTGGCGAGATGCTTGGTGACGGCGGCGTTGGCGTCGATGTTGCGATACGGCCCCAGCGGTCCGAACAGGCCGCCACGCGTGAACGCGTCCGCGATACGCCGCAAACTCGTCGTCGGTCATGAAGGTTGGATCGGCAGCGATGCCCGTGTAGATGGCGCGCAACCAGGCGTTGGGGTCGCTCTCAAAGGCTGCCTCCGTAGTCCCGACCTCCTGGAAACCGAGCACGTACCCGAAGCGGTCGGCGAGGTGGTCTCGGATGATGTCGGTCGACGGGAAGCCGGCGCACCAGCCGCGATAGGGCACGTTGAGGCTCACGACCTTGTCGACGCGATCCGGGTGCAGAACGGCAGCTGTCCACGCAACGATGCTGCCCCAATCGTGACCGACGAACGTCGCGCGCTCGATGTCGAGCAGATCAAGCAGGCCGATGGCATCCGCTGCGAGGGTGGCCAGGCCATACGATTCAACGGTCTCCGGCTTGGATGAGCCGCCGTATCCGCGCTGATCATAGGCAATCGCCCGAAACCCGGCCGTCGCGAGGGCCGGCACCTGATGACGCCATGAGTAGGCGAGTTCGGGGAATCCGTGAATCAGGATGACCGCGTCACCGACCCCCATATCGATGGTCGCAAGTTCCACGCCCTTGAGCGCGTGCATCGTTTGGTCCATGCCTCGAGGCTAGCGCGGGCAGACGACAGGGCCCCGAAAACGCCGCGAACCCAGGGTTCTCCGCCTTCTATTTGGCGCCGTCAGCCCACAGAACAGACGGGGCCACCGTGGCCTCCCATTCCGCGGGCTGTCAGCGTCATATACGAGGTGGAGAACCCTGGGTTCCAGATAAGGTATGACCGCTTCGTGCCGAAGGGGGGACACGGCACGAAGCGGTCGACTTGGGCGACCGACGGTTGGGGCCGATCGGTCGTCCGCAGCCCATCGGAACGGACCGCGGGAAGACGAAGGGAAGATGCGGCCGCGCCCGATGAACAGTCTGGATTGTGAGACCCTTCACGGGATAAACGGACAGACCCACGCCCTCCAACCTGCGGGGGTTGCCGACCCCTGAGAGTTGCTCCCTGAGGACCTCATCGAAGGCTATCCCCGGGCCCGGATAGCGGCACCGATCTGAACGAGAATCTCCAGGGGTGTCAGCCGGGCAATTGCCAGCGGTCTTCCGGGATCTCGACGAGAATCGCGGCGCCTTTCGCCGTCACAACTCCATCCACCGAAAGGTCGGTCTCGACGATGGCCCTACGGCCCGCGAGTTCGACCAGTCGCCCGGTGAGGAGCATGGCCCCGAGCGGCGTCGGCAACAGGTAGTCCACCTCGAGATGGCCCGTGACGAACCGCGGTGACGGATCGGCGCCGACCTTCTTGCCGTCGCGCTGCATCGCGAAGATCGAAGCCGAACCGGTCGAGTGACAGTCGATGATCGAAGCAACGACTCCGCCGTATGCATACCCGGGAACAGCGGTGTGGAAAGGCTCCGGTGTGAACTCGGTCACGGTGCCGTCGTCATCGGGACGGGTCTTGATCTGGTGGCCAATCTCGTTGAGTCGTCCGCAGCCGTAGCAGTGGGACACGTCCTCTGGATAGGCATCTTGGATCGCGGGGCCGTCAGCCATCGGAGCGGCCCTCCACCGTCACTCCATCGAGGTCCAGGAAGGGGATGTCTCCGGCCGGTGTGAATCCGAACACGACCCCGTAGAAGCCGAGTTCGGTCTCGAGGCTGTGGATGACGTTCGCGGCCTGCCGGAACCCGTGCCCCTCGCCTTCGTATTCGATGTGCACATGGGGGATACCCCGATTCGCCAACGCCTTGGCGATGACCACCGCCTGATTCGGAGGGACGACCTTGTCCTCGAGCCCCTGGAACAGCGCCACCGGCACATCGATGTCCTCGACCGAGGAGAGTGGGGACCGCTCACGCCACACCACGGGGTCGCTGCCGATCAGACGCGTCTCGTAGCGCGACTCGAACTTGTGGCTCTCGCCCATCAGCATCTCGATGTCGGCGATGCCGTAGTGGGAGGCGCCGGCGGCGAAGCAGTCGCGGAACGCAAGCGCGGCGAGCGTCGTATACCCGCCCGCGCTCCCGCCGCTGATGGCGAGACGAGCGCCGTCGACCTCCCCGATCGACGCCAGGTACTCCGCGGCGGCAACGGCATCGTCGACGTCAACAACCCCCCACTCACCTTCGAGCTTCTCGCGGTACGCCCGTCCGAAGCCGGTCGATCCTCGGTAGTTCACATCGACGACACCGAAGCCGCGGGACGTCCAGAACATCGTCGCCAGGCTGAACACCGGTGAGACACTCGATGTCGGCCCACCGTGGATGTGGACGAGAAGCGGCGGACGCTCCCCCGCCGGCCCCTCGAACTCGGGATTCTCCGGCGGGTAGTAGACAGCATGGGCGGTATCGCCGCCCGTCGTGGGAAACGTGATGAGCCGTGGATCGGGCGCATATGCCGCCTCGATGCTCGATGGATTCGATCGAACAATCGTGGCCGTGCCGAAGTCGACATCGAACTCGACGAGCGACGTCGGTCGGTGCGGGTGTGCGCCGACAAACCAGACCCGGCGATCGCCGTCGGTGATGAGGTGGTATCCGTAGCTCGAATAGTCGAGATCGGCTCGCTCCAGCGAGCCGTCGGGGTTGATGATCCCGAGGTGTTGCGTGCCGTTCTCGGTGATGGCCGCAGCGATCCTGCCCCCGGAGAGGAACCCGTACCACGACGATCCGAACACCCACGCCGGTCCCGCGAATTCGGCGTCCATCACCACGATCGGAGTCGTGTCCTCGCCTTCGAATCGGTAGAGGTTCCACCAACCGGTGCGATCCGAGGCGAAGACGAGACTCCCGTCGGTGTTCCACTCGGGCTGAACGACCGACTCGTCTTCTCCGCCGGCCACCATCCTCCGCTCGGTGGGATCGGCTGCGTCGGCGACGACGAGGCGAGTCCCGTCCCACGGCATATTGGGGTGGTCCCACTCGACCCAGGCAAGGCGCCGCCCGTCGGGAGATACCCGCGGTGACGTGTAGAAATCGCTGCCGGTTGCGAGGACGCTGCATGTGCCGTCATCGCCGATCGCGACCAACTCGTTGACCGCTTCGCCGTCGATCGGGTGCGTCTCGCGGACGGCGATCAGCGTGCCGTCGCCGGCCCATACAGCATCCGCATACCGTACCGAGCGAGGCCGCGCCGGTTCGGCCGTCAGCGGCGCCGTTCCCCCGTTGGCGTCGACGCGGTACAGGCGTTGATCCTCGAAATCCGAGTAGACGAGAACCCCGCCGTCGGCCCGGTATGCCCCACCGCCATATTCGTGGGCCATCGTTCGAACGCTCACCGTGTCGGGCAGCACCTCGGCGATGTCGCCGTCGGCCCGCCGACGTACGAGCGCCGTGCGCCCGCCTTCGGATGGGCGCATCTCGAGCCACTGCAACGATCCGTCGTCGTACTGGATATCGGAGAATCGGACGATGCCGGCGACCGTGCTCGCGGCCGCAATCGGCGACGCCCACGATCCGAATGGCGCAATGGTGCTCATCGCCCGATGGTAGGCCTCAGCTGTACATGGCCTCGATCTGATCGTTGAAGTGCTCGCGCACGACCTTCCGCTTGACCTTCATCGTCGGCGTCAACTCTCCGTGTTCGATCGAGAGCGGCTCATCGAGAATGGCGAACTTCTTCAGTTGGCGCACCCTGGCATTCGCAGCATTCACCTCATCGACGGCGGACTGCACCGAGGCCTGCACCTCATCATCGGTCATGCCTTCGGCGGCTTCGGGGTCGATGGAGATCAAGGCGGTGAGGAACGGACGTTGATCGCCGATCACCACAACCGTCCCGATCAACGGATTCGTCTGGAGCGCGGTCTCGATCAATGAGGGCGTCACGTTCTCACCACCGGCCGTGATGATGATGTCCTTCTTGCGGTCGGTGATGAACAGATAGCCCTCGTCGTCGATCTCCCCGATGTCACCCGACTTCAGCCAACCGTCTTGGGTGAGGGCTTCCGCCGTGGCCTCCGGATTGTTGAGGTACCCGAGGAACAGGTTGGGTCCACGCACAAGGATCTCGCCGTCTTCAGCGATCTGGAGTTCGACGCCCGGTACTGCTGGTCCGACAGAGCCGACGCGGTTTCCGTCCGGCGTATTGAATGAGCAGACGCCGGTACATTCCGACTGGCCGTACAACTGGAGGAGCTGCATCCCGAGCCCTCCGAAGAAGTTGGCAATGGTCGGCGACAGCGGCGCCGCCGAAGAGAACATGAAGCGGCATTGGTCGAGGCCCATGGCCTCCTTGGCTTTGGAATAGACCAGCTTGTCGAAGAGGCCGTATTGCGCGGCCACGAAGCCGCTGGGCTGCTCCCCCCGATTCAGCGCCTCGGTATGCTGACGCCCGACGGAGAGCGCCCGGTTGGCGATTGCGGCCTTGACGCCGGTGGCTTCGCCGAGCTTCTCCGACACCGCGGCGTAGAACTTCTCCCAAACCCGCGGAACGGCGAAGAATGCGGTCGGTCGAACCTCTTTGAGCGTGTCCGCGAGCCGGAAGATGTCCGGCTCGAAGTAGATCTTGATGCCCATCACCGCCGGAGCGAGGATCGAGACGATCTGCTCGGCGATGTGCGACAGCGGCAAATACGACACGGCGGAGTCGGTTGGACCGAGATCGACGAACCCCTGCACCGCCTCGACGAGGAACACAAGCGCTTCGTGGGGAAGGACGACTGCCTTGGGTGGACCGGTCGTGCCCGAGGTGTAGATGAGGACTGCCCCGTCGCGCGGCCCGAGCGCCGCGAGCCGGTCGTCGACCGCCCCGGTCCCAACATCGGCGCCCGCGCCGATGAACTCGTCCCACGTCATCACGCCACCGGCGTCGGACGACGTCCCCGGCATGAGCACGATGTGGTTCAGGCTCGGGATGCCGTCGCGTACCGCGAGGATCTTCTCGAGCTGGCCCTCGTTCTGAACGAGTACCACAGGTGACTGCGAGTGATTGAGTATGTAGGCGCACTCTTCAGGTGAGCTCGTCGGGTAGATGCCAGCCGGCGTGGAACCGATGGCCATGGCGGCCACATCGAAGATGACCCACTCGGGCGTGTTGGTACCCAGGATCGAGACTGCAGATCCCGGTTCGACACCGAGAGCGATCAGCGACCGGGCCGCTGCCCTGACCTGGTCGGCATACACGGACCAACTGGTCGGAACCCACCGGTCATCGTGCCGAACGGCGTACGCATCGTCTGGTGCACGCCGCGTCCCGGTCTTGAGAATCTTTTCGGGGATCGTCTCGAACGACATTGCGACTCCTCTTGGCGCGATGGACACGTGCGATCAATCTACGCTGCGACGCGGCTCCATGTCGCTTAAACCTGTGGTTTTTCTCACACCGGGCTCGCATCGACGGACATTCCGAGTTCCTTGAACAGCCGAGAGGCTTCGGCGAGCTTGGCCACCCCATCAGGGCGCCCCGCAACGTCGAGGGCCATCGCATAGGCATGGATGGCCCTCGCCTCGTCCGGCCGCGCCTCGATCTCCCCCAGCAGGGCGATCGCCCGCTCGAAGTCGGAGAATGCGGAATCCCAATCCGGATCGGGCATGCCGGCGACCATGATCCCTCGGTGGAGCCGCACGGCCGCCTCGCCGGAACGCGACCTGGCTGCCACAGCCTGATCAAGCGAGGTAGCGAATCTGTCGGGATCGACTTCACCGAGTTGCGCCTTCGCCGATGCGATCCATGCTCGGCCGAGCATCATGAACCCGGCGGCGTTGCAGTACTCCCCCAGCTCGAAGCTCTTCTCGAGGTGGGGAATGGCTTCCGCCGCTTGACCGAGGCGGAGTTGCTGATCTGCGACGAGGAAGTTCCCGACGAGCTCGCAGTAGAGGTTCTCCGCGTTGGCCGCAAGGTCCATGCCCCGGCGTGTGTGCTGCAGTGCCTCTTCAACCTCGCCCTGTGTCGCAAGGAGCCTGCCCTTGATGAGGTTCGCATCGGCGATCGCTGTCGGGTTCCCGCTACGGACGGCCAACTCCAGACCGCGGTCAATCCAGCGATGGGCCTCGTCGAAGTCCCCGTGCTGTCCCAGAACGTCGGCCGTCAGAATGGCGTTCATTGCGGCGTCGGTGGTCCGCCCGGCCTGTTCGAGCGGCGCAACGGCATCGCCCATGAGCGATGCCGCCCTGATGTACTCGTCGCTGCCGCGCAAGACCTGACCCATCAACCCGGAGAGCCGCGCCGCAAGTCCACGATCCTCGAGAGACGGCGCCAGGGCAAAGGCCCTGTCCATGACATCTCGGAAGCCCTCGTCGCCGTACCACTCTGACCCCATGGTTCGTACGGTGAGGATCAGGCTGTACACCTGTCCGATGAGATCGGTGTCCCCGAGATCCTCGGCGACGTTGCGCAGGACTTCGAGCTTCTCCAAGCTCTCACCACCCGGCGTGAACCTGATGCTGGCCTGAGTCGCACCGATGTTGAGCTGAAGCAGCGTACGCGTGGATGCGGGCGGGTCGGTCTGTTCGGCGAGTCGGATTCCCTGAAGGTAGAAATGTTGGGCCTCTTTGGTCGCATGACGGCGGAGCGCGGTCTCGGCGGCGACGACCGTTGCTGCGAGTGCCTGCTCCCAGTCGCTGGCTTCGGTGTAGTGCCTGGCCAGCACGGGTGAGAGTTCATCGAGACGTTCGGGATGAGCGGACTCGAGTGCCCGGGCGACATCGCGATGGAGTTCCGCGCGGCGCCGTCGCAGGATCGATGAATACACGACATCATGGAGCAGCGCATGCCGGAAGCGGTATGCGATGGTTGGCTTCGTCGCGACCAGCTTCACCACGCCATGGGCTTCGAGATCGGCCATCGCTCCGCGGATGTCCGTTCGCTGGTCGCCGGCCGCAACCATGCCCAACAAGTCCGCCTCGAATTCGCGTCCGATCACCGACGCCACCATGGCCGTTGATCTCGTGCGTGGTTCCAAGTCATCGACCCGGCTCGTGAGCAGACCTTGCAGACTGCCTGGAACATCGAGTTCGGTGATCTGCTCCTTCGCGACCCAACGGCCGTCGATCTCCTCGATCAGGCTCCGATCGACAAGCATCCGTACGACCTCTTCGAGGAAGAACGGATTGCCCTCGGCCTTCTCAAGGATCATTGCCCGCACGTCGGGAGCGAGCGACTCGATCGCGAGCAGGTTTGCGACGAGTTCGCGACTCGACTCGGGCGCGAGGGGCCCAATGGTGATCTCGGTGAGTGCCTCACCGAACTCCCGCCGTGCCTCTTCGAGGATTGCCCAGCCGTGCGAAGCACGATCAGGCCGCGTTACGAGCACGCCGAGGACCGGCAGCCTCTCCATGACTTGGAACTGTCTCGACAGGAGGTCTGCTGACGACGCGTCGGCCCAGTGTGCATCCTCAGCAACCAAGACCAGCGGCCGATGCTTCTCAGCCGCAGCCGCCATCATCGCTCCGAAGGCTGCGGCATACGCGTCGTGTTGTGCCTCCGAGTCGTCGCCGGACCCTTCGGCGACGCCGATCAACCGAAGCAGCACGTCGGCGTCGGAGTCGTCGGAGCCGCTCTCACATAACGCCCGGACGGCTCCAGCGATCACATCAGGGCCATCGGAGATCGAGACGCCGGCGAGCGCGCAGACCAGCGACGCCATCAGGTGGTAGGGACGCACTTCGTCGAATGATGCGCAGCGGCCCACAGCGATCATCGCCCCGTCCATTTCCTCAACCGCGGTCTCGAGTTCTGCGATGAGCCTGCTCTTACCGACACCGGGCTCCCCCATGATCACGGCGAGGCGCCCGGCGCCGGCCTCAGCGATGCTCGCGAGTTGGAGCACTCGGCCGAACTCGTCATCTCGCCCAACCATCGGACTCTGGAGCCCGGGGATGCCACGGCGGCGGCTGTTGGTCGTGACGGCGCTCTCGACTTCGAAGACATCGATCGGCTCAGCTTTACCTTTCACCGCAACCGGCTCGAGGGCGACGACCAAGACATCGTTCGCAATGAGTTCGTAGGTAGCCCGAGATACCAGCACCGTCCCGGGGCGCGCCTCAGACTGAATACGGGAGGCAACATTGGTGGCATCGCCGATCGCCGTATACGTGCTGAGGTCGCCGGTCGCGACATCCCCCGCCACGACGAGTCCGGTGTTGATGCCCACACGCACCGCGATGGCGACGCCGGTTGCCGCTCTGATCTCGGCGGCAACTCGGTCGACTTCGTCAACGATGTCGAGACCGGCGCGCACCGCACGGTACGGATCGTCTTCATGCGCAAGCGGAGCACCAAAGAGCGCGAGGACTGAGTCGCCGCCGAAGTGGGTGACGGTCCCGCCGTATCGCTCGATCGCCGATGCCATGCCCGCGACGACCCGATTGACGAGATCGGTCCAGTCCTCCGGATCCATTGTCTCTGCAATCGATGTCGAATCGACCAGGTCGGCGAAGACGGCAGTAACGACGCGCCGCTCTCCCAATCCCGAGTTCCCGTTCGTTGTGATGCCTACCTCCTCCAGCCAAATGTACTCGCGCCGCAGGCACCGGTGAAGAGATTCGGGCACGGCGGCGAGCCGGTCATGGTGACCGCCCGCGACGCTCAGAGCTCGGTGCGTTTCCATTCCCAATAGGCGATCACCGTGAACACGACGCACGCGATCGACGTCGTCACGATCGCGGCGTAGGACGGCACGGGGACTCCCGTGATGAGGGCGCCGACGACGCTCGTCTCGTCGCCGCCGATCGGCACGATGAGCGACCACGGCAGGTACGTCAGGAGGTCCGGGAGGCTCCCCAGCAACTGCTGACCGAACGCGAACGCGAGCGGGATTGCGATGACCGGCCCCGCCGAGTCGAAGAGTGTGCCAAGCATGAGCGTGAGCGTGAGGTAGAACAGGAGATTGAGGGCAGCAACCGACGCTCCGACCGCGAACCTCGGAATCGAGACGTCGATCCCGGCCAAGGCAAGATGGACGAGCAGCACAACCGATGGGATGGCGACCATCGTGGCAACGACGCCAACCGCATTCGGTACGAGTTTCGCCGTCAGGAACGCCGGCCTCGAAACCGGCATCGATAGGACCCAAGCCGCCGTGCCGCTGCGTTTCTCCCCGACGACCTCCTCCTGCATGATGATCGCGACGGCGATCGCCGCGAACATCGTCATGATCCCGTAGAGGGTGAAGACATCGAGTCCGTCGGGAGCGTCGCTCCATATGACCACAGCGAGCGATCCGTTGACTACCAGTGTCCAGAGCAGGGACTGCACCCACCACTGGCTCGTACGCCACCACGCGCCGAATGCCGGCCTCATCAGGTTGGACAGACCCGTCCGCCATCCGCTCTGGCTCACCCGGTCCAAGCCGGCCACACCCACATCAGACATCGCCGCGCTCCTCTTGGACGAGATCCACGAACACGTCTTCGAGGCTGGCCTTGTTCCGCTTGAACTCCCTCACGACGAGCGAGTCATCTGCGAGGAGAACTCGCTGGATCTGCGAATCGGCGGCGTCGGTGTCTGAGACCGCGATGGTCAGAGCGGCCGAGTCTCCACTCCCGTCGACGGTCACACGGTCGACCCAGGATTGGGCAAGGAGGGTGGCCTTCGCCCGTTCGACGTCTCCCTGCACCTCCGCTGAGTATGACGCCTCGGTCTCGCTCTCGAGGATCGTGCCGATGGGGCCCTGTGCGACGATCTCACCGTTGTTGAGGATGCACACCGTGTCGCTCACACGCTGGACGTCGTCAAGGATGTGCGTTGAGTAGAACACCGTCGACGTCGTGCGGAACTGATCGAGAATCGAGAGGACGTCCCGCCTGCCGAGCGGGTCGAGCGCCGCAGCGGGTTCGTCGAGGATGAGCAAATCAGGTCCGTGTATCTGCGCTTGAGCGATACCGAGCCGTTGCATCTCGCCACCGGAGAACGTCTTGACCGGTCGATCGCCCTTGCCACTCAGGCCGACCAACTCCAACATCTCCGAGACGCGGTCCTCGATTCGGTTCTTCGGGCCTGAGAAGAAGAAGCCGGCTGCGAACCGCAACGTCTCACGGGCGGTCATGTGGTCATAGAATTTCGGGTCTTGCGGCAGGTACCCGACCCGGGAGCGGATGTCCGCGCTGTCGCTCTCGATGTCGAGACCGAAGATGGTTCCCGATCCTGCCGTTGAACGGATGAGACCGAGCAGCATCTTCATCGTGGTCGTCTTGCCGGCACCGTTCGGACCGAGAAAACCGAAGATCGAGTGGCGCGGCACCACCAGATCCAGGTTCCTGACCACATCCACATCGTCGTAGGTCTTCGTCAGGTTCTCCGTGCGAACAATCGTCTCGTCGCGATCCATGCCGTTGTTCCGTTCACCCCATCGGACTTGCACGCAAGAACCTAGCCGAACAAGAACCCGGGAGTGCGAAGCAAGAACCCACCCCCAGCGAGGCAATGGGCCTGTCATCATGGGCGGCGCGCCCGCCCGATCGCCAGGCTCCGCCGCTGTCCAACCTGACCCCGCATGCATTGTCACGTCCGCACAGGCCGGGTATATGCTCCCGACATTGGCCCTCGTAGCTCAGGGGATAGAGCACCGGTTTCCTAAACCGATTTGGGGGGTCTTGCGTACCAAGGCAAAACGGCTAAAAGCCTTGCTGTGCTTGCGTTTTCGCCTCTCAGCGTTTCGCATCATTTCTCACGTTTTCACTCCTGTTGCGGCCCAGGTGCGGCCCAAGAGCGGCCCAAGAGCGGCCCAGGGCTTCCGTAGTCGAAGCGAGCGGCGATGAGGATGCGTCGAGGAACCTGAGTGCGTACTGACCTAGATGTGACAACGGTCACGACATCGTCGTTGACACGGCGATCGAGGAGATTGCGACAGCATCACAAGCGGATGGCGCTGCGTGGCCTGTCGTCCCACAACGCACCGCGAGGAACCTCCGGATTGTGGCCCCCCAAACCGGCCTCGGAGGACTCACCCCGCCGAGTACGCTGCTCAATACGAACACCAACATACGAACACCAACACCAGCCGCCACACCCGGACCAATCAACGGGGCCCCGTCAATTCTGCGATGATCTAAGTGAGCGATGTGAGGAATGTCGCGAACGGTGGCCTGGGCTGTACGACGCGCAGCAACGCTCACGTCGTTGGATGCGCTATCGGCGACAAACGCCGCGTAGGCGCGCTGGCCGTCTCTTTCGATCGTTTCGAATCGTTCGCCAAGGAGATCCATCGCATCCCTGACAAGAGGCTCTGATCGAATGGGGCTTGCACTTGCAGCGCCTGCCGCACCCTCGGGGCCACCCTCGAAGTAGAGCATTGAGTAGACCAGGTCGTACGCGTCCTTGTTCTGGTGGCGATCCTGGAAGGCCAGGATCTTCAAGACGACGAAGCTCAGTATCCCGGCCACCTGAATGGTGACGGTTGATTCGCCGCCGTCATCAAGCCGAGACGCGGTGATCTGCACCGGAGCGCTGTCCTGAATCGCCAGCGATGAACCGGTCACATTCAGTGCAGCAAGTCGCGAACCGCTGGTACCGTGTGGCCTGAAGACTCGACCCGGTTGAACATCACCGGTTTCACCAAGAAACTCGACTGCCACAGTCACACCATCGACGTCCCGCGTCCAGCGGAACGACGGTTCGGTCTGAGTGAAGCCTGAACCCACAAGGTTGTTGTGAAGGGTTCGATAGGCCTCCGCGTCAGCATCGCCGAGACTCAGACCGAAGACGAGATCCACATCTGCGGTGCCAACGTGCGCCGGGACGTCGGCCGGGATGGAGTCCACGAGGTAGCGGGGCGCAAGACCACCGACAAGAGCTACGCGATCAGACCAGGGTCCGATATCTCCTATCAGCGTCACAAGCGCACGCTCACAGCGATCGGTCGCAGGTTCGTCGTAGTCAGAGCGATGGCCACGAGTCACCATCCGATGACCTCCTCCCTCAAGTGACTCGCCTGCTCCACGCCTCTCCGCGGGTCCGTCAACAAGTCGACGTACAAGCGAAACGGGTTCACGATGTTCATCCCGTCGTGCAACGTCGGAAAGCGAAGAGCAACATCGTCCTTGCTGCTATCGAGCACCAGGTTGAAGCCAGAGTCCACCCGCTCCGCTCCGATCTCGTTGAGCAAACCCTCTGTGGGGACAGCTCGTGACACCCAGAATCGGACCGTCGGGATGCTCGTCGCCAGCGGCGCTACGAGAGCGGCAGCAGCGGAACCTGTCAGGGAGTATTCGATGCCGGCTCTGCCAAGCAGCTCCGCTGTCCGCACGGCGAGTTGTTCTGACGAGCGCGCCAGTACGAATGCCGTCGTGCGGACCTTCCGGTCATCGTTCTCCTCAGCCCACAGATCAAGCAGCGCGCCCGGCTCAACAACCCGGCGGACTCGCTGGGGCCCTCTTCCCTCCGATACGGCGATACCTTCACGCTCGAGGCGGGCCAGGACGTTGTGGGCGAGACCGACAGACACACCGGACGATTCGGCAAGAACGGACACGCCCCAGTCCAAGTCGGCCTCGATCAGCAGAGCTTGGACGACAAGGCCAGCCTTGCCACGCAGACGCGTTGTCGGAGTTGTGCGTGCTATGGGCGCTTTGTGCGACGAATCCGTCTGCACATAGATCCCAGGAAGTGCGACGTTCGCGTTACCTAGGGCATCCAGGTACCCGACACCGTGTTCTCTGAGAACGCTGCGCGCCGCTTCCGTCGATCTGTCTGCAACCAACACGAGCGGCAAGTCGACGGCCTCGGCAAGATGTACAACACCCCAGACGTTCCCAGCATTGAGCTCGATCTTCCGCTCAACGGCAAACGACAGGGATCCATCCAATGACGTGACGACGTGGTCGACCTCTCGGGTCGCGTCCAACCTTCACCTCGTCAGCGATGTGGAAATCTAGGCCGGTTCTCTGGATCAGATCCAGTAGTCGTTCGATCTGGGGGTCAGCCATGTTCATACTTTCAGGTATTTTCACAGTTAGCGTGAATATATCATGATTCGTGAATATAGACAAGAGCTGCCACAACTCGCATCGTCTGTGCAGGTATGAGACTCGTCCATCTCGTCCGGGATGGATAGATGCCGCTCACGGGGACCTCGATGGATCCTGGGGCAAGTCACAGCGCGAGCAACGCGTCCAGATAGCTTCAGCGGCCGACGGCGCTGCGGCTGTGTTCCTGTTCCGTCGCCAGGAGCCGGAGATCGCGTTGTGTAGCCCGTTGGGCTGCCATCCATGCCACCCGCTGGAGGACTTCGGTGCTGGGCGGTTGTGGTCCGAGGAGCCCAGCGGCATCTTCGGGTATGCCGTGTTCGGTCCGGTAGCGGAGTACCCGGTCGACTGCGACGTCCCAAGCGGCCCGGCGCTCGTGATCGGCGGGTCGTTCGCCGAGGGTGTTGGTGACCCAGTCGGGTGGCTCGTAGGCGATGGTCGCGAGCTTGTCGCTGTGACGCGCTTGGTACTCGCGCTCAAACTCACGGTACTCGATCGAGGATTCCTCGCCGCCGCCATTCGCTCCCAGTCCAACTCCCACCTTGGCGAGTCGCTGCGCGAGCTGTTCGTCGGTAAGGGTCTTGGGTCCTCGTCCTGTGTCGAGGGCGGCCGACTCGGTGGCGGTGCGGTTAAGAGCAGCGATGAGAGCTGGGATACGGTCGGGGTGTTGGTGGGTCAGATGCTCACATTCGTCGTCGGCGAGTTCGGGTTCTGTCAAGTAGATGGTGTTCGTTTCCTGGCCTCGGCTCATGGTGACGTAGATCCATTCGTGGTCGATGCCGTCGCCGGCAACTGTGTGGGCGCGGCGGGCGGTGGCGCCTTGGGCTTTGTGTCCGGTGACGGCGTAGCCCCAGCCGAGGTGACCATCATCGAGGTACCAGTGAGGCACCGCGACCCGCTGGTCGGTTCGGTCGAGTCGGAGGCTGATGGTTCGCCGTTCGGCGTCGATGGCGGTGATGGTGGCGAGGTCGCCGTTGAGGACCCCGAGCCGGACCCGGTTCTTGAGACACACCACTCTGTCCCCGGCTTGGAAGATCCGATCGTCGACATCGAGTGCAGGTCCGTCGAGGAATCCGGCCTCACCAACCAGGGCACGTGGACTCCTGTTGAGTTCGTCTACGGTGGTGTTGCGATGACCGATGAGGAGCACCTCAGCAGGGTCACCGGTCTGCTTGAACATCGCGATACCAGTTCTGGACGGCTCGATGGATGGTGTCATCGGGGGTCGCCGCGATGATTGATCCTGTCCCGCCGCTTGTACATAGCAACGGCACGATCCACCGACCCGTGACGAAGCTCGGACAGGGCAGCCCGTTCCCACTCATGTTCTTGCCGAACGTTCTCAGTCAACTCGACCGCTGGCAGTCGGGCGGTGAGCGCCACGAAGAGGCCACCAGCGTCGATCTCGGCGAGCTGATGATGGTCGCCGATCAGGATCAGTTTCCCTGACGCTTCCTCGACAAGGTCAGAGACCTGAGCGAGTTGACGGCTCCCAACCATCCCTGCCTCATCAACCACCACCACGGCGCCAGGCGAGAGGCCACCTGTGTTCTTGGTCTCACCGAGGAGACGAGTGAGGGTGAGGGATGGGATGCCGGTTGCGGTGTCGAATCCTGAAGCTGTCCTGGCCGCCAACGCGGTACCCACCACGGGGACACCCGACTCCGTCGCTAGTTCACGAATCATGGACATGACGGTCGTCTTCCCGGTCCCGGCTGCCCCGACTCCGATGTCGACAGAGCTACCGGAGGTGGCGAACCGGCGGACCATTGCCCGTTGTCCTTCGGTGAGCATCGGGGAACACGCCAATGCCTCGTCCACGTCTCGCGTCGGGTGCGGTCCAACGCCCCGCCGCAAGCCCGCTCATCGCACGATCGACAGTCTTCTGTTCGATCGTGAGCAGTTCGGTCGTCGTGTACCGACGTTCGTGGATGAGGCCGGGGAAGATCTCGCCGTCTCGTCGCCGTATGACCGGTGAGGGTTCCGTCGAATTGGCAGCCTCGATGGCGTGCTCGGGATCGGTCAGGCCAAGATCGGTCGACAGATCACCGATAGCGTCGACGGTGGAATGGAAAGGGAGTATCGGAACCACATCGGAACGCCGGAGGAACGCGTCGGCGACAGCTTCTACATCGCGTCGTCTTCCGCCTTTGGGCAGGGATTCAGCGGCGGCTTTGATCACATCGGCCCGCCCGAACGTGGACGCCTGTTCGGTGAGCCCCTTGGGAGAAGCCAGACGATCCAGGAGCGGTTGCGCATCCGGTGCGGTGACCTCACGACCTCGGTCGAGCATCATCGACACGGTTTCAGGCGTGATTCCGACCTCGGCTGCGCGTTCCAACCACTGCGGCATCAACACCTCGACCGGGTTGTCGCGTTTGGGTTCACGAGTAGAGAGGGCCGCGACCTCGTTCCCGGCAGCAGTGTCGGCAAACCCGTTGGCGTCACGCCATTCTTCGATCTGTTGGCGACGCTTTGAGAACGCCGTGATCTGATCCCGGGTGAATCCCTCGACGTCGGCCATACCCTTGTGGACGGGCTGCCACCGGACCCCGAGCCGTTCGGTGAGGCGGCTCCGCAGCTCAGCCTCATGGAGGTAGCCCGCCGCGAGCTTGTTGCGGTACAAGAGCCGTCCGTCGATTGCGCGCCATCCACCGTCAACGCCCTCGACCCGGTTCCCGACAACGACGTGCGTGTGGAGTTGGGGGTCGTCCGCTCGGGACGTGAACTCTGTGAACGACGCTGCGACGTATCCGTGGGTGCGGATCGGCCAGGTCTCAATGCGATGGCGGGGTGTACCGCCTTCTCTGAGGACTGGAATCCCCTCATCGTCAAGGACCGGTGTGCGGGACGCTCCCCTTGTCGAGGACGCCACCGACTCCATGTAGGCGAGCGCCTCAGCGGTGGCCTCCTCGAACGCCTCAACCACGTGTGCTCGGGTCTCGTCGTCGCCGAACGCCCACAACAAGGACACCGACTTGTCCGCCGAGAACGTCAAGTCCCATGCAGCCACGCCGTCCTTGCGAAGCCGGTGGCCCAGCTGCTCCCCCGTTGCAGGATGCTGACCGTCAAACAAGTGAACCAGCCCCTCAGTACTCACGGCACCGTCAAGCCCCAGCTCTGCGGCACCACTCCCGTGCCAACGGCCCGTCGCTGCGCCGCCCTTGAGGTAGTAGGCCTCACGAGGCGAGATCTCACCGACCTTTTCGAGGTAGTAGTCCTTGTGGGCCTTGGCAAGACTCAACATTCCGCCACCCCCACGATGTCCAGATGTACACATTCGCAACTGTGTTGCAGGTGCGTGTGGTGTTGAAGGCGATTGGATCCATGAGGTGCGATATGGATGTCTGGGTGGTTGACCCTGGTGGTGGACGGTTATGCTGAAGTGACATGGGACTCGTTTCTCGGGACTGGCTCATGTGGCCAATCGTGAAGGAGGACCCTCTCACCAGAGTGTTATCAGAGTGTCAGTGACCGTGTCAGAGGAGTGTTCTTCGACGAAATCCGGGCTCGGATCCTGACTAATCAGCCAGCCGGCACAATCGTCGTCCGCTGATCAATACAGTTTGCCGGATGGCGTCTTGACACTCTGATGAGAGGGTTACGACACTCTGAAGAGAGGGTACGGGGAGCAAGCTACGGGAATGGGACTGCACGATCGTCGCTTCAATCTGCCTCTTCGATACTCATGTGCTGGCCCCTGTGATGTCTATGAGTGGATCGGTTTCATCGGTGCTGAAGAGATCGAGAAGTCGCGAATGCCGGAAGATCCGGTTCCGCTTCTTGCCGGTGATCTCCTCGATCATCCCAGCGTCCGTTGCCTTTCCAAGTAGGAGGCCAGCCGTCGTTGGGGATGTTTCAAGCTGCTTCGATACGAATGCGACAGTCACGACTGGCTGCTGCGAGATGAGATCGACGAATGCGGGCCCGTACATTCCGAATGCGAATTCGGACGTCATGCGTAAATCGGAGGCGTGGAGTTCGCGACCGCTTGGGCAGTGTCGATTGCATCATGGGCGGTCACGGTGACACCTTGGAGAAAGAACCGCAGCCAGCCCTCCCAATCCCCGTGGGTGCGTACACGCCCGAGCCGGTCGTAGTACTCCGTCCGGTTCGCTCTGAGAAACAGGCTGAGATACAGGAGCGGTGCGGCCAGCGCTCCCTTCTCGATGAGGAGGAGCGTGATCAGCAGCCGTCCGACTCGCCCGTTTCCGTCGAGGAAGGGGTGGATCGTCTCGAACTGCACATGGGAGAGCGCCGCTTGGACGATCGGCGGTATCGAGCCGTCGTTGAGGTAGATGCCTCGAGGTGCCTGAACGTCTCGGGCAGGTCGTCGGGGTGCGGGGGGACGAACGTTGCAGTGTTGAGGGTGCATCCTTGCCGGTCCGATCCAGTTCTGCGATGTTCTGAAGTGACCCGGGTTTCGTTCCTGGCCTCGTACGCCTGTAAGTAGCTCTCGGTGAATCTGGCGGATGAGACGCCCCGAGAGAGGGAGCTCATCGAGAAGTTCGATCCCCTTGTTCATTGCCTTGACGTAGTTCACAGTTTCAGCGATGTCTGTGGGCTGCTGTACCCCGGGGATGGCTGCTTCGAACGCGAGTACGTCGTCGAGGCTCGATTGGGTGCCTTCGATCTGGGAGCTGAGGACGGCTTCCCTCTTGACATACATCGCAACGAACAGGTCGTTGCTGGGGAGGTTGCGGGCAAGCCCGTCGAGGCGGCCGATCGCACGGGTCCGCATCCGAGAGTGCCTGGATCAATTCATCGCTTCCACTCGATCGGCGGATCAGGTGGTAGCGGCTTGGGCAGGAAAGACCGATAGCCGGTTGGCTGTTGGATGTAGGTGCCCGCTCGATCGGTCATGGCTTCGCTATTCCAGTGTGCTCGTGTTTCGTGCACGCATCATAGTCACTATTCTAGAAAAACGTATATGACTGGAATAAGGGGCGAGATCTGATCCTACTATTCCAGAAGAGGTAGCTCACCAGCCCTCAAGGGGGCGGGGCACTGAGCGCAGGTCGACGTCGGTGTCGGTGAGATCAAAGCGCTCGGGGTCGTAGTCGAGGGGCACGAAGTCACGCATGTCGGCGTGGTCCGGGTTGTTTGGGTCGGCGATCACTTCGAGGATGTCGCCATACCCGGGCGGGCCGCCGCAGTCCTCCGGCGGGCAGGCCCGCTTCCCTGCGAGGCATCGCGGATAGAGGACGTCGGCTGCGACGGGTCTGATGGCTTCGACGAGCACGTTGTGCTGCCAGCCATCCCCGAAGTCGTAGTCCCATGTCATCTTCGCCTCGACTGAGGGGAGCATATCGCTCAGGCGATACTCGTTCTCATCGAGGTCGTCGGAGTCCCAATCGGGGTCGGGAGTGCCGTAGGTGACTCCGTCGATTTCAAACATGTGAAGATGACCGCCAAGCCACCCATTGCCGCTTCGAGAACGGGTGCGAGGTCTCCGAGGGTTGTGTCGGACGCCACCTCGATGCGCCGCCAGATGGGCGGTCTGATACCGCGTAGAGTGAGCTTGACTCGGTGGACGGTCTTGGTCACGGGTCACACGGCTTCTTCGGGTGAGGGTTGCGCATCTGCCACGAGCTCTCGTTGTGTGGAAGACATCCGGATCAAAGTCGGGGCTGAGCACGGCATGATCTCATCACGGTCGACGACTCGGGGGTGCAGGGGAGGGGAGGATTATGTAGATGTAGGAGCGCAGTTGGGGGGAGGAAGCAGTGTAAGGAGGGTAGGTGAGGGGGTTGCAGGTTATTGAGTGATGTGTGCTAGTACAGTGTACAGCAAGGATGAGAAGACTGGAGAGCTGCTGATGGTGATGCTTCCTCGTCGTCACCGATGGTCTCGAGCGTTTCGTACACGTGGAGTGAGTCTCGTCGCCAACAATGAACGAATGCAGGTGCGAGTCCTCCCACCCCATCGCGCCGATGAGCACATCGTGCAGGCCACCGAGCGTGTCATCGACGGTGACCTCGATGACACGCCAGACCTCGGGTTCAATGTCGTTGAGCGAGATACGGAGTATGCGAGTTTCGGAGTTGTGGGCGTGCTGTTGCCTCTTCCAAGTGTTGCTCGTGGTCGAAAGTGTACATGTCGATCTCACCGTTAAGGGCTGCCGTGATGAGCGCCTCCCGGTATGGCGAGGAGATTGAGCTGGGTGGTGAGGAAGTCGCTGACGATCCCAGCGATCCGATCCTGAAACGGCGTCAGCAAGACAGCGAGACGCCACGATACCGCTCCAGCCAATTAGCCAGGCTTGGCGCACATTCGCGGAAGAACGAGCTCGTCCCACAGATCGATCAGCTCGTCGGCCTGAATGAAGCGGCGAATATCATACTCGTTGCCTCACGGAAGACTGCTGGTATACTCGGGGGCGTTGTTGGCGATCTGCAAGGTCGTATCGGCGAGCAGGACCGCTCCAACGGATATGTAGAGGCAGTTACGAACACACTGGTGACACTCTGAAGGTCTGCGACCTCGAGATCATCTGGACGGCGGGCACCTGAGCGGTGGCTCTGGTCAACCTGTTCACAGCCATCTGAGGGTAGCGTCCCACCGAACATTCGGAGTTCGAGAGGCTACGAACACTCTGATGAGAGGGTCACGAACACTCAATAACACTTTGATGAGAGGGTTGCGAACACTCTGGTGACAGGGTCGCGGAGCAAGATACGGCAATGGAACTCCCCGATCGCCTCCTCACCGTGCAAGACCTCGCCGAATATCTCGGTGTGCCGGCGACCACGCTCTACCAGTGGCGGTATCGCCGAGAAGGGCCCCTCGGGTTCCGCGTGGGAAGGCACATCCGCTACCGCTTGACGGACGTCACCGAGTGGATCGAACGCCAGATCGAAAGCGCCAGCCCATGAACGAACGCCGGCACGGTGATCGAACTGCGGAACCCGGCACGGCGCGATCGGCCGCGGAGCATCTGACGCGCGGCGCGTCCCCTCACATCGTGAGCGTCGCGGCTGGCTACCCTCCAGAGTTCTAATGGGATGGATTCGTAAACGACCTGATCGACCTACGCCGTGGCGCGCCGGGTACCGCGGCCCGGATGGGCGGGAACACTCGAGAGCGTTCGGACGGAAGGTGGACGCAGAGCGATGGCTCCGCGACGAGCTCCAGAAACAAGACCGGGGTCTATGGGTTGACCCGAGCGCAGGTGCCGTCCGATTCGAAGAGTACGCGGAGGATTGGTTTCAGGGCCTCGTCCTCAAGCCAAAGACAATCGCCGGCTATCGCTCACTGCTCGACTCGAGGATCCTGCCCACGTTGGGTAGCGTCGAACTGCGACGGATCAACCCGGACCTCCTCCGAGCATGGGTCGCCGCGATGGCCGCGGACGGTCTGTCAGCATCGAGGATGGGCCAGGCGAAACGAGTTGTCTCTGCGGTACTAGCTCAGGCTGTCAACGACGGCCTCATCGGTCGGAATCCGGCAGAGACGGTGAAGGTACCGAAGACCGCGAGCGGGACCAACGGTATCTGACGGCCGAGCAGGTGACCGAGCTCGCCGATGCGGTGGAGCAACGGATCAGTGGCGGCGCGCAGCTGGTCAAGCTCCTCTCCTACGGTGGCCTTCGCTGGGGAGAGGCCGTGGCGCTCCGGGCAAACAACGTGGACGTGTTGCGGCGCCAAGTTCATGTGACGGGAATCGGCCACCCTGGTCAATGGCAAGCTTGTCTGGGGTTCCCCGAAGTCGCATCGATCCCGCACGATTGTGCTACCTGCATTCCTGATCGACGAGATGGCCCCGACCCTCTCCGGGGATCGCCTCGTGTTCACGTCGTCGGCCGGCCAGGCTCTCCGCTCCCCGAATTTCTTGCGAAGGGTGTGGAAGCCCGCGGTGGCCGACCTCGGCCTTGGCGATCTGGTGCCGCACGACCTGCGACACACTGCCGCAAGTCTGGCGATTTCAGCCGGGGCAAGCGTGAAAGCAGTGCAAAGAATGCTGGGGCATTCGTCGGCACAGATCACTCTTGATAGGTATACACATCTGTTCGAAGATGACCTCGAGAGCCTCGCAGAATCGATGGATGCCGTTACGGTGCGGCCCAGGTGCGGCCCAAGCGCACTTTGGAGCGTGTGTCGGGTCTATCCGAGACGGCCGGAAAGGTAGATATACCAAAGGTTTCATAACGATTTGCCCTCGTAGCTCAGGGGATAGAGCACCGGTTTCCTAAACCGGGTGTCGCAGGTTCGAATCCTGCCGAGGGCGCTGACGCAATCCAATTCCGGAGCGTTGGGGCCCGTCGTTGAGCGAAGCGCCGCCGCGACAACTCGAACGAGGGTAGGCGGCTCGGCCGCTCCCTCCGGTGGCACCGAAGCCGTTGACGACACGCTTCGTCGCCCGGTCGAGGTCGTGTCGTGATGGGGCGTCGAGAACCGTCCGGTCAGTTCGCCAGGCTCGGGTTCCAGACCTCCCAGACTTTGCCGACGAGATCGGGACCGGGCCTCAACGTTGGATCACCGGGCATCCAGCCGGCGGGGGTGGCTTCGCCACCTTCGGACTCGCGCACCAATTGGAATGCCTGCACCTGACGGATTGTCTCTTCGACGCGTCTGCCCACGGGCGGCGTGAGCACTTCCATTGCCTGGATTATGCCGTCCGGGTCGATGATGAACCGGCCGCGCATCTCGATTCCCTGAGATTCATCCCAGACGCCGTATGCCCGCCCGATGTTCCCCGCCTGGTCCGAGACCATGGCGAACGGCACACCGCCGTCGACCATCTTCGAGAGTTCGTGGTCATTCCACATCTTGTGGACAAAGTGGCTGTCGACACTCACCGAGATGACTTCCACTCCGAGCTCCTGCAAGTCTGCATACTTGTCGGCGACCGCCGACACTTCAGTCGCTCAGACGAAGGTGAAGTCACCGGGATAGAAGCACAACAGCGTCCACTTCCCGGCGTAGTCCGACAGGCTGATCGGGTTGAAGCCACCGTTGTGATAGGCGGGGGCGGTGAAGTCGGGGGCTTGCTGTCCTACGCGCGCGCTCACGTGAACCTCCTGTGACGAATCATCCGATCGGACCGGCTCATGGTCTTCCGAGACAAGCCCGTCTACGACAGTGCCGGTCACCCTGGCACATCCGACGGCGTCATCAGCCATCGTTGCCCTCTCAGTCGATATCTCAAAGGTAGTGATCGACACATCCCCCGCCAAATCCTCCGGATGGGATCGGTTGTCACGGCTCAAGGGTCGGCCCTGCGGCAACTGCCGGCGGACCGGCCCTCGCCGGTACGCGGCGAACCGCAAGCGGCACGTTCCAGAACAGCTCGAAGGATGGTGGACACCTCGCGAGGACCGCACGTACGACGGGACCGGCAATCGTGCCCACGCATCTGATTCGGCCGTTGCCCCGGCAGGCTCGACCGAGGACGACGGAGATGGTCTTCATCGGAATGTGACCAGCGACCGCGTGGGCGTCCGGGACATCCAGACCTACCTCCGTCCGGCCGACGCGAACGCAACCCGGCGGCGCCGATCCGAGCTCTTCGGATAGATGCCGCAAGTTCGAATCCTCCCGAGGGCGCTTCCCAAGACTCCTACGGTCCGTCGACTTCGCTGGCCGCTGTTGTGCTGTAGCTGTGCCCCCGACCGTTCAGCGGTCACCCACCTTGCAAGGGGTTCGGCGAACAGGCTCATTCGTCGAGCATCGACTCCAGGTCATCGAACGCGCCGGTGAGCATGCCTTCCAAGATGGCGTCGACACAAGGCTGCGCATTGTCGGGATCATTGGCGATCAGGCGAGGGGCGTGCTCCTCAGTGTCTCTGATGAAATCGGACAGATCGTCGGCGGCGACGCCCGAGGCGATCATGTCGTGGAACTCGGCTGCGTATTCCCTGCAAGAAGAAGAAGAAGAAGAAGACGTTGTGCCGCCACACGACGCCGCGACGAGCGCAAGAACGACGAGCGTCGATTGGATTCGATTCATCCAAGATCATCGGAATCGGGCGTGACATGCTCAATGGGTGTCTGGCGTGAACGCCGCGCGTTCTGCGGTCGCGAGTTGGTCGATTGTGGTGCGGGGGCAGTGACGGCGCCACTGAACTGCGGTGGGCAGCGTCAGACCGGGAGGATCAGTACGAGCCACCGCATGCCGCTTGTGATCCCCTTGCTGCTCGCCACGGCGTCCTGTACTCGTTCGGACATCGCCCTCGTGGCTGGCTATCTCAATCCATTCGAGCAGTCAGCATCCCGTATCGTCGTGCAACGGCCCTAGTCTGCGAACCTCATGGCTGTTGATCCGCGGGTGCTTCGCCCACCGCTCTGGTACAAAGACGCCGTCATCTACGAGGTGCATGTCCGCGCCTTCTCCGATTCGAACGATGACGGCATCGGTGACTTCCAGGGACTCACCTCCCGCCTCGACTACCTGAGCCGCCTCGGGATCGACACGATCTGGCTCCTGCCGTTCTATCCGTCACCACTCCGGGACGACGGCTACGACATCGCCGAGTACTACGACGTCCACCCCAGCTATGGAACCCTCGACGACTTCAAGGAGTTCCTGGAGGCGGCGCACGCGCGCAACATGCGGGTGATCACCGAACTCGTCATCAATCACACATCCGACCAGCACCCCTGGTTCCAGCGAGCGCGTCGGGCCGAGGCCGGCACCGCCGAGCGCGACTTCTACGTGTGGAGCGACACGCCGGACAGGTTCGCCGACGTACGCATCATCTTCCAGGACACAGAGACTTCGAACTGGGCGTGGGATCCGGTGGCTGGTGCCTACTTCTGGCACCGGTTCTTCTCCCACCAGCCAGACCTCAACTATGACAACCCACTGGTTCGTGAGGCGATCACGGATGTGCTCAGCTTCTGGCTCGACCTTGGCGTCGACGGCCTGCGTCTCGATGCCGTCCCCTATCTCTTCGAACGCGAGGGGACCAACGGTGAGAACCTGGTCGAGACCCACGAAGAGCTGAAACGGCTCAGGTCGTTCATGGACGAGAACTACGAGAATCGCATGTTGATCGCTGAGGCGAACCAGTGGCCCGAGGACTCGGTCGCGTACTTCGGTGACGGCGACGAATGCCACATGGCGTTCCACTTCCCGCTGATGCCTCGCTTGTACCTGTCGCTCGAGAGCGAAAACCGCCTTCCAATCATCGACATCCTGGAGCAGACTCCCGCGATTCCGGAGGACGCGCAGTGGGCGATCTTCCTCCGGAATCACGACGAGCTCACACTTGAGATGGTGTCCGAGGAAGAGCGCGATCTGATATGGCGGAGCTACGCCCCCGATCGCCGCGCACGCCTCAACCTTGGGATCCGTCGGCGGCTCGCACCGCTGCTCGAGAACGATCGCCGGCGCATCGAGTTGTTGTTCAGCTTGCTCTTGTCGCTACCCGGTACCCCGGTGGTCTACTACGGGGACGAGATCGGGATGGGCGACAACATCTTCCTCGCCGATCGTGACGGCGTTCGGACACCGATGCAATGGAGCAACGACCGCAATGCCGGCTTCTCGAGAGCCAATCCCCAATCTCTCTATCTCCCGATCGTCGTCGATCCCCAGTTTCACTACGAGACGGTGAACGTCGAGGCGCAGCAGGCCAACCCGAATTCGTTGTTGTCCTGGACCCGAAGCATGATTCGTCAGCGGCAGCGCCATCCGGTCTTCGGGCGCGGCAGCATCGAGTTCTTGTCACCGGACAATGAGCAGATCCTTGCCTACCTCCGAGAGGGTGAAGGAGAGACAATCGCGATTGTCGCCAACCTCAGCCGCCACTCGCAGTTCGCGGAGTTGGATCTAGGCCGTTTTGCCGGGCAGCGTCCCACCGAGATGCTTGGCAGAACGGAATTCCCTGTGATCGGCGAAGCTCCCTACCCGCTCTCGGTCGGCCCGTACGGCTTCTACTGGATGTCGATCGACGGCCACGATCGTTCCGCCGTCGATACCCGGGATGTGCTGGAAATCAGCGGCCCCCTCGAGGGAGCGTTTGCCAGCGATGGACCCCTGCTGGGAATCCTCGGCGGATTCGTGGCAGCGCAGCCCTGGTATCAGGGCCGCTCACCCCGGCGATCGCAGATCTCGGTGGCCGACCTGATCCCGATCACGCCCGGTGAGCAAGAGACGACGATGTGGATCGCCCTCGTCAGCATCGACCAGACTGCCAGCTCCCACGACTTGAATGTGGTCCCGATCGGTATCTCCTTCGCGACTGATCTCGACGTTCCTGAATCTGCCGCGCTCGCCCATGTGCGTCGCGACGGCGCCGATGGGATCCTGTTTGACGCTGTTCAGAATCCACAGTTCCGGGCCATGCTCCTCGAAGGAATCCTTGCCGGCGAAACGCTCCTGGGCCGCGCCGGATCGTTGACCTGCACCGCAGGCATCGCCACGTTCGAAGTCCCGGCGGGCGAACCGGTCGAATCGACGGTATCGACGAGCAATCTCGGCGAGACCTACATCGACTTCGGTCGCGGCTTCGCAATCAAGCTCTTCCGCCAGGTCGAGCCAGGAGTGAATCCGGATCTCGAGCTGCGACGCTTCCTCACCGAGCGCACGGCCTTCGACGACATCGCCGACACCTACGGCGCTCTCGAGTACCAATCCGGCGACACGTACACGCTTGGCGTCCTTCAACAGTCGTTCGCCGAGGACTCCACAGCGTGGAACGTCTTGTCCGGCTTCGCCCGAATCTGGCTCGACGCAACGAGAGGCAAGAAGGCACTCGGGGAGCCCAAGGGCGCATTCGGGCCGGTGGACCAATCTCCGGCCGTAGCTCTTCCAAATGCCCACCTGCTCGACCCGGCGCTTGAACTCGCGACGCGCCTTGGCGGAACGACAGCCGCCCTTCATCAGGCGTTGGGTTCGTTCAGCGAGGACCCGGACTTGAACCCCGAACCGTTCACAGAGCACTACCAACAGTCGCTCTACCAGTCATTGCGTGCCGGCATCCGCCAGGAGGTGCGAGCGATCCGCCGGTTGCGGCACCGCACCGAAGGTCAGGTTGCGACTGCGTTGGACGAACTCATTCAGGCAGAGCAGTCCTGCCTCGCGCGGCTTGGCGCCATCAGACGGGATCGCATCAAGGGATCGCGGATTCGACTTCACGGCGACTACCGCCTCGACCAGGTGCACATCGTCGATGACGGGTTCATCATTGCCGACTTCTCTGGCGACCACTCGCGTCCGCTCGCGCAACGGCGGCTTCGCGGCTCACCGTTGCGCGACGTTTCTCAGATGCTTCGGTCATTCGACTACGTCGCACTTGCAGCGGCACGCGACGGATCACCGAATGAGCGACGCTGGGCCGCGTGGTGGTCCAGGGTTGTTGGACTCGCCTTTGTCGAGAGCTACCTCACAGAACTGGAGGACTCGCCTCTACTCCCCGACTCTGTGGGCGCTATCGATGACCTCCTCGATGCATTTGTGCTGTCGAGGGCGTTGCGGGAACTCCATTGGGAGCTCGCGACCCGACCCGATCTCGTACGTGTGCCGCTCGCCAGCCTCCGGCGCATGCTCGGACAGACTCCATCATTCATCGATTGAACACTTCGATCGGCGGAGGTCGATCTACCGGGGGGGCCCCGGGTCCAAGACGTGATCCGCAACCTTGTGCGCGACCGAGCGGCCAGCACCTCGGTCTAGCATGTGACGACGCTCTGAGGGACAGTGGGCTTGGCCAACGAGTACGAGATTGATGCTGCGGAGATCGATGCGGTTGTCTTTGATCTCGACGGAGTCATCACACGGACCGAATCGGTGCACCACACCGCCTGGGAGCAGCTCTTCAACGAGTATCTGGAAGGCCGGTCGGCGGCCCTTGGGGAACCTTTCGAACCGTTTGAGCCATCCGACTACCTCGAGTTCGTTGACGGAATACCGCGCTATGACGGTGTTGACAGTTTCCTGAAGTCCCGCAACATCCAACTGCCCTGGGGTTCTGCTGAGGATCCCCCTGAAGCTGAGACCGTCTGCGGGCTTGGGAACCGCAAGAACGGCTACTTCCTCAATCGTCTCAATGCCGACGGTGTCGAGGCGTACGCGACGAGCATCGCATTCGTCGGGGAACTTCAGCGACAGGGCATCGAGACAGCGCTCATCTCGTCAAGTCGCAATGCCCGGGAGGTTCTGGACGCGGCGGGCCTCCTTGACCTCTTCGCGGTGCGGGTCGACGGCATCGTGGCGGGCGAACTCGGCATACCGGGCAAACCCGACCCCGCCGTGTTCCTTGAGGCGGCCTCACGCGTCGGTGCCGATCCTGCCAAGGCCGCAATCGTCGAAGATGCCCAGTCGGGCGTCGAAGCCGGCAAGGCCGGCGGGTTTCGCATCGTCATCGGCGTCGATCGCGGAGATCAGACGGAGGAACTGAGCGCTGCAGGCGCCACCGTCGTGGTATCGGATCTCGGCGAACTCAGCGTAAAGCCTGTACCGCCGGTTCCGCGTGCGGGACTACCATCCGCGGCTGACCACTTCGACGAGATCGAAGCCGTGCTCGCCACATCGGACCCGGCGGTGTTCCTCGACTATGACGGCGTGCTCACCCCGATCGTCGAACACCCGGATCTTGCGGTGCTATCCGATGAGACGCGTCAGGTGCTGGCCGATCTCGCGTCGGTAGTGACGGTCGCCGTAGTGAGTGGTCGCGATGTCGCCGACGTTCGCGGCAAGGTGCAGGTGCCGGGCATCTACTACGCGGGAAGCCATGGTTTTGACATCATCTCGCCGTCCGGAGAGCCGGTAGTCGACGAACGTCTCGATCGATTCTCGACGTACCTCAATCCCCTCGACACGGCAACTGAGCAGCTTGAGAATCGCCTTCGAGATGTCCCCGGCGCCCAGGTCGAGCGCAAACGATTCGCCATCGCCGTGCACTATCGACGCGTCGCCGACACCGACTATCCGCTGGTTGAGGAAGCCGTTCGTTCAACAGCCCCAGCCGTCCCGTCGCTTCGGGTAGCGACAGGAAAGAAGATCTTCGAGTTCCGGCCCGACTTCGACTGGGACAAGGGACAAGCGATGCGGTGGTTGATCGGCGAACTCGGGCTTGACCGTGGGTCGGTAGCACCCATCTACCTCGGCGACGACACCACCGACGAAGATGCCTTCCGAGTGATCCGCAAACGGGGGATTGGGATCGTCGTAGGACGCGACGGTGAGCCTTCTCTTGCGCGCTTCGCACTGGAGGACACCGGCGAAGTGACCTCGTTCCTCGCAAGAATCACCGAGACACACAAGCCGTGAGCCGCTGGACGCTGACCTACGAAGGGTTCGATCCCGCGGAAGAACCGCTCCGCGAGGCCCTGTGTACGCTCGGCAACGGCTACTTCGCTACGCGTGGCGCCGCACCCGAGGCCGCGGCCGGCGATGTGCACTACCCCGGCACGTATGTGGCGGGGCTCTACAACCGGCTCGTCACCGACGTTGCGGGTCGGGACATCACCAACGAAGACCTGGTCAACGTTCCCAACTGGCTGCACCTGCGATTTCGCATCGGTGAAGGTGCGTGGTTCACGCTCGAGGATGCCGAAGTTGACGACTTCCGGCAAGAGCTCGATCTCCGCCAGGGCGTTCTCACTCGCATGTTCGTGTTCACCGATCCAGACGGTCGCCGCACCAGGGTCGCCCAACGCCGGTTCGTTCACATGGGCAACCCGCATGCAGCAGGTCTTCAGACAACATTCCTGCCCGAGAATTGGTCGGGATCCATGCATGTCGAATCGGGACTTGACGGTCGCGTCATCAATGCCGGAGTCGCCCGGTATCGAAAGCTCAGTAGCCGGCACCTCGAACCGGGCGCAGTGGAGTTCCCGAACGACGATTGCGTGTATCTCGAGGCGAAGACCACACAATCGCGTGTGCTCGTGGCGTTCGCGGCCCGCACCGTGGTGCGGTTCGATGGAGAGCGGATACCAACTCACCTCACCCAGATCGAAGCGCCCGGATTCGTGGCCCAGGCGTTCGATTTCGATGTGACGGAGGGTGTTCCCGCCACGGTCGACAAGGTCATAACCCTCTTCACGTCGCGCGACCACGGCATCTCCGAAGCCGGTCTCGAGGCCCGAACATGGGTCGATCGCCTCGGCTCCTTCGATGAGCTTCTCGAGTCGCACATCCTGGCGTGGGATCTGCTCTGGAGGCGTTTCTCCCTCGCAACCGGAGCCGATGACTACGAGGCGATGGTGCTGAACCTTCATTCGTTCCATCTGCTGCAGACCGTCTCGAAACACACCATCGATCTCGACGTCGGAGTTCCCGCGTGGGGGTGGCACGGCGAGGCCTATCGCGGTCACATTTTCTGGGACGAGCTGTTCATCTTCCCGTACCTCAATCTCCATCTTCCCGACTTGACCAGAGCCTTGTTGCTCTACCGCTTCCGCCGACTCCCCGAAGCTCGCTGGGCAGCGAAGGCCGAAGGTCTCGACGGAGCCCTGTATCCGTGGCAAAGCGGGAGCAGCGGGAGGGAGGAAAGCCAGGTCGTCCATCTCAATCCGGAATCCGGTCGCTGGCTTCCGGACAACAGCCATCTGCAACGCCACATCAACATCGCCGTTGCGTACAACACCTGGCAGTACTACCAGATAACTGCCGACATCGACTTCCTCGCCTACGGCGGCGCAGAGATAATGGTCGAGATCGCCAGGCTCCTGACCAGCTTGGCGACATACAACCGTGCGACCGACCGCTACGAGATCCTCGGTGTCATGGGTCCCGACGAGTACCACGACGCGTACCCGGATGCTGACGAACCCGGCCTCGGAAACAACGCCTACACGAACGTCATGGCGGCTTGGACCCTATGCCGCACCACCGAAGCTCTTGACCTCGTTCCGGCCTTCCGTCGCAACGAACTGATCGAGAAGCTCCACATCCAACGAGAGGAGCTCGCGCGGTGGGACGAGATCAGCCGGAAACTGAAAGTCGCCTTCCACGACGATGGGATCATCAGCCAGTTCGAGGGATACGGAGAACTCAAGGAGTTCGATTGGACCGGCTACATCGAGCGGTACGGCGATATCCAGCGACTTGATCGCATTCTCGAGGCAGAGGGGGATTCCCCGAACCGATACAAGCTGTCGAAACAAGCCGACGTGCTGATGTTGTTCTACCTGCTTTCAATCGACGAACTGCAGTCGATCTTCGAACGGCTCGGCTACGAAATCGACAGCGACAGCATCCAACGCAACATCGACTACTACGACCGTCGCACCTCGCACGGCTCGACGCTGAGCCGAATTGTGAACGCGTGGGTGTTGGCTCGGTCGGACCGCGGGCGGTCCTGGGAATTCTTCAAGGGAGCCCTGCTGAGCGACGTCACCGACATCCAGGGTGGCACCACCCCCGAAGGGATCCATCTCGGGGCCATGGCTGGGACCGTCGACTTGGTACAACGCGGCTTCACCGGGATCGAGATTCGACAGGATGCGCTGTGGCTCGATCCCGCGATCCCCGACGAGCTCGGCGAACTCCGTTTCGAGATCTTCTATCGCGGGCACCTGCTCGACTTCCACATCACACCCGATCAACTCACCGTGATCACCGGGCCGGGCGAAGCCAAGCCCATCCGCCTGGGTATCCGCAATCAAGTGATCGAAGTGCCTGCCGCGACCACACAGACGGTTCCCCTGTAGGGGTGGCCGGCCCGACATGCCGCCGATGCCGACGGTCGTTGTCGGCGGCGGCGTCACCCTCCGGTGCAGCGGTCGGAGGGCGCTCGACCGAACACGATCTGTGACGGCGGCTCGCCGGAGTTGGCGGCGACCAGAATCACCCGCAGCCCATCGCGGCCCGCGTGGCCGTCGCTCGATTGCCGGCGATCACCGGATCTCCAGCGTGGCAAGGCATTCCGCAGCCCACTCGAACACGTCTGCCTTGCGGATCGTTGAGCGGAGCCGTCGCATCCGTTGTCGTTGCTCGCGTTCGGGCATCGATGTCGCGTAGGCAAGGGTCTGCGCCACGCTGTCGACGTCGTACGGGTTCACGATCAGGGCGGCTCGGAGTTGTTCTGCGGCGCCCGCGAACTCGCTCAACACGAGCACCCCGTCGTCCTCGAATCGGCAGGCCACATACTCCTTCGCAACGAGATTCATGCCGTCCCGCAGCGGCGTCACCAGCATCACGTCGGCCGCCACGTAGTAGGCGATGAGTTCCTCAAACGGCACGGTGCGATACAGGTAGGAGACGGGAGCCCAACCCGGCTCACCGTACTCGCCGTTGATCCGTCCGACGATCTGCTCGATATCGGATCGGAGCTGCTGATACGCCGGTACCTGCTCACGACTGGGCACCGCCACCTGAACGAACGCATAGCTGTGACGGTCCCTCGGCGAATTGTCGAGCAGAGCGGAGAAGGCCTTCAGCCGGAGATCGATCCCCTTGGTGTAGTCGAGTCGATCGAGGCCGAGGATGACGTGATCGGGGTCACCGAGTTCAGAGCGGATCTCGGCGGCTCGCTGACGCACCGGTGCCGATTGCGCCATCTGCTCGAACTCGGCCGTGTCGATCGCGATCGGTGCAGGTTGGAGGTGGACCGGCCTCCCGTTCCACCTCAGGTCCCGACGCCCGATCGATTCGGCCCCGGCGAGACGCCTGGCGGCCCTCGCGAAGTTTGCAGCGCTCTGGCGCGTCTGGAAAGCGATGACATCTGCGCCGAGCAGCCCCTCGATGATCTGACGCCGCCACGGGAGCCGCGAAAAGACCTCGATCGGCGGAAACGGAATATGCAGGTAGAAGCCGATCGTGGCTCCGGGGACCATCGTGCGAAGCATCTCCGGCACGAGTTGCAGTTGATAGTCCTGGACCCAGGCGATGTCGCCGTCGTTGAGGACTTCGGCCGTCGCCTCGGCATACCTCCGGTTCACGGCGACGTATGGCCGCCATGTGTGTCGGTGGTACTCGGGAGCGACAATGGCGTCGTGGTAGAGAGGCCAGAGCGTCCCGTTGCAGAACCCGTAGTAGAAGCTCTCGACCTCCTCTTCGCTGAGAGCGACGGGGCGCTGATCGATGCCGTCGTACTCGAACGGTTCGGGACTGAAGTCCGGGATACCCGGCCACCCGACCCAGGCCCCGTCTGCGTTCTGGAGGACCGGCCTCAATGCCCGAACCAGTCCGCCGGGACTGATCGACCATTGATCACCGTCCCACGACACGGGGAGTCGATTTGCCACGACGATGATGCGCTGAACGATGACCCCTTCCGGCGGTGCCCCCGAGCCTACTCGGGCAGCACGCGTGAGCGATTCGGACGTCGGCGGCCGGGCCGCATACGGTGGCACAATCCGGAGCGCCCACAGCCGTACCCGTGACGCGACAGAGCCGTGACCGTCGCCAAACGTCACGGCTCTGCCGGGTTCCCTATTGGGACAGGAGGCACTTCCCCCCCAAGAAGGGCTACCGCATCGACCCTACGCGCGCTCTTCGACGCTTGTGCAAGATTCTTGTGCCGCTCGTCGCCGTCTCCGATCCACAGGTGCGAGCGCTTCGATAGGATTCGGTCGAACGACCGGAGGTTTGACCCATGGCTGACGAACAGATTCCGACCGAGCCATTCCAGGAAGAAGTGAATGCCCAGGTGGTGAACATCAGCCAGGGCGGCGCGGGCCACGTCGACGCCGAGACCGTGTCGATCCGCCAGGGCGGTGCCCAGACGATCGCATCCGGCTCAGCCGAGATCACGCAGGGCGGTGCGTTCTTCGTTGACTCGGAGCACGCAACCGTGAACCAGTCCGGAGCCGGCGTCGTCGTCGCCGAAGAAGCAATCATCGACAACGGGGTCGCCGGTCTGGTCATTGCGTCGACCGTCAACGCCAAGGACTCGAAGATCGGTCTCCTGCTCGCCGGATCCGTCGAGGGCCGGCCTGACATCACGGTCGATGCCAGGGTTGCCGCCATTGTCGGCGCCTCGGCCGTCCTGACCCTGTTCATCCTCAGAAAACTGTTCCGGTCGTAGGCGGTCGCCAGTCGTCTCCCCCACCTGACGGTGGGAGAGACGAAGACTCGCTTGACCCTCACGTAACGTGATGGTCCATACTGGCGCCATGGACACGACCACCATCGGCGACGTCGCTCGCCTCGCGGGAATCACGGTGCGGACGCTGCACCACTACGACGACATCGGATTGCTGACGCCGACCGAACGGCGGTCAAACGGATACCGCGGCTATACGGATCGCGACATCAGCCGCCTGCAGCAGATCCTCGCCTACCGGGAACTCGATCTCGGACTCGACGAGATCGCCCGCATCCTCGACGCGCCGCCGGACTCGATCGAGGCGCTCGGCGCGGCTCGCCGCCGGATCGACGATCAACTCGAGAAGCTGCGCCGGATCGCTGCCAGCCTCGACGCCGCAATCGAAGCCGAAACGAAAGGAACACGCATGACCCCGGAAGAGAAGCTCGAAGCATTCGGCGAATTCGATCCCGGCGAATTCGCTGCCGAAGCCCAGGAGAGGTGGGGTCACTCTGACGCCTACGCGGAGTCAGCCCGTCGTACCTCCGCCCATACGCCAGCGGACTGGAAGCAACAGCGAGAACAGACCGACGAGATCTACGGGTCGCTGCTCGCGCTCATGGCGATCGATACCCCGGCTGACTCCTCCGAGGCCGCCGCACTCGTCGACGCCCACCGGGCTCAGATCACGAGGTGGTTCTACACCTGCACCCCAGAGATCCATGCCGGCTTGGGCGCGATGTACGTTGCGGACGACCGCTTCCGAAACAACATTGACGAATCCGGTGACGGCCTTGCCGAGTACCTGTCGGCGGCTATCGAGGCGCACTACGCCGACTGACCGCGCTCAGCGCCGGAATCGGCAGGGTGCTCGGCTAGCGTCTCAGTGATGAATACTCCACAAGCACCGATCGAGTGGTGGAAGACCGCGGTGATCTACCAGATCTACCCGCGCTCGTTCCAGGACACAACCGGGAACGGTGTCGGCGACCTCAGGGGAATCACCGAACGACTGGGCTACCTCTCGGACACGCTCGGCGTCGATGCCATCTGGATCTCGCCGTTCTACCCGTCGCCGATGGCCGACTTTGGATACGACGTCTCGAACTACACCGACGTCAACCCACTCTTCGGGACGCTTGACGACTTCGACCGACTGCTCGTCGAGGCGCACCGTCGCGGCCTCAAGGTGATCATCGACTGGGTTCCGAACCACTCATCAGATCAGCACCCTTGGTTCATCGAGTCACGCTCGTCGAAGACGAACCCGAAACGAGACTGGTACGTGTGGCGCGATTCGAAGCCGGACGGCGAGATGCCGAATAACTGGCAGTCCGAATTCGGCGGTCCGGCATGGACGTACGACGAGGGCACCGACCAGTGGTACCTCCACTCGTTCCTCGCCGAACAGCCCGACCTCAACTGGCGCAATCCCGAGGTCGTCGCGGCGATGTTCGACACCGTCCGGTTCTGGCTCGATCGGGGGGTCGATGGCTTCCGAATCGATGTCGCCCACTATGTGATGAAGGACCCTGCCTTCACCGACAACCCCGCCGCCCCGGATGCCGGCGCCATGGACGGCTTCAAACCAATGGGCCCATTCAACGCCTGGCAACACCTCCACGACAGGGGTCACCCGGACGTTCACACCGTCTACCGCGGCCTTCGAACCATTCTCGACGGCTACGACGGTGACCGCTTCTCCGTCGGGGAGATTCACATCTTCGACTGGGACGAATGGGCCTCCTACTACGGCGACGGTGACGAACTCCACATGCCATTCAACTTCTCGCTTGTGTGGGCCGGGTGGGACCCGGAGGCAATTCGGAGTCGTGTTGAGGCCCTCGAGGCTGCCGTGCCCCGGCACGCCTGGCCGAACTACGTGCTCGGCAACCACGATGAGCAGCGCCTCGCCACGCGATACGGGCCCGAAAACGCAGCTGCGGCCGCAATGCTGCTCCTCACGCTTCGAGGACAACCGACGCTGTACTACGGCGACGAGCTTGCCATGCACGAAGCGCCAATTCCCGAGGACCAGCAACAGGATCCGTGGGGCATCCGAGTGCCGGGCATGGGCCGTGACGGCTGCCGGACTCCGATGCCGTGGACGCCGGGACGGGGCCACGGCTTCACCGAGCCGACGGTTGCGCCGTGGCTTCCGTTCGGCGAGGACTCCGCGACCCGCAATGCAGAGACTCAACTCGCCGACGACGGCTCTTCGCTGAACTTCGTACGGCGCCTCCTCGGTCTCCGCCGAGACCGGCCGTCTCTCCAGACCGGGACGATCGAGTTCAAGGATCAGAGCGATCGGAACGTTCTCGCCTATGTGCGGACGGCTGGCAATGAGCGCACGGTCGTTGCGATCAACTTCGCCGACGAGCCCCGATCCATCCCCGTGCCATCGACAGCCAGACTGCTGATCTCCACCGACGGCCCCGGCTCACGCATCGTCGGCGGCCTGGTCGAAGTGGCGCCGCACCAGGCGGTCATGATCGATCCGGGTGCCGAGGGCTGACCTCGAACCCGTCAGACGTACCGCGCCGACGGGTTCGTCAGGCGATCACCGGAATGAACGCGGCGGGGTTGGCCATGAGGCGCCGTCGTTCGACCACGTCTCGCACACCCTGGGCACGGAGGCCGGTCTCGATCAGATCGTCGATCGAATCGCCATAGGCGATGATCGCGATGCTGGAAGCGGTGAGCTGGGCGAGCGCGTCACGTGCAGAGCGGTGATCCAGATCGACGAGGGCAAACACCACCGAGCCGGACTCAATCGCAACAGCAACGGCTCCAGGATTCCTCACCGCCACGCACCCCAGCCCCGCTGCCTCGACCAGCGCGACCAACTTGTCCCGGTCGGAGCGGCTCTCGGCCATCACGGCCACCGTCGGTCGCGACGGCACCGTAGGAACTGCGCCGGTGAATGCGGCCGCCTTCGCAGCACCCCAGAGGAGGTGAGCCTCATGCGCCGCTGCACCGAGATCGCTCGATGAACCGGGTGCGAGACCGTAGGGGTCGTCCGCGGACATCGAAGCACTCGTCGCGATTGGCGGTATTCCCTTCTCGGCCAGCGCGTCGTTCGGGATCGTGAGGATCTGCCGGACGATCTCGAGCGGGCTCCTTCGCTGCTCATTGAACGGCAGGGCGAGTTCGTGACCGAGTTCTGAGGCGAGCACGGCCGTCGCTCGGTCAATGGACTCAACGGAGCCGCGATCGAGCGGATAGCCGTGACCGGAGAACCACGCCGTGAGATACGCCGGGAGTGCGGCAACGAACGAGGCATGGAGCCGTTGGGCTTGGGGGACCATACCGCTCAGGATATGCATCCGTGGCGACGATGGAGGTATAGCATCGATCGCACAACCCACGACCCCGGGGGCAAACATGAAGAAACTCGTCCTGCTCGTCGCAGGCATCGCATTGCTGACCGTCGCGTGCCGCGCCGAGATGAACGTGCTCGTCGACATCGAAGAAGACCGCAGCGGAACCATCGCGTTCGAATTCGGGCTCGACGAGGAGTTCCGCGAACTCATCGAGTCATCCGGTGGAACAACCGACGATGTGTTCGGGGAATTTGACCTCGGCATGGAAGGCGGCACGGTCACCGAGCGCACCGAGGGAGACATGGTCTACACGGGCGCTACGCAGGACTTCGAGGATATCTCCGAAGTCATGGCAGATCTCATCGGCGACACATCCGACGAGGGCATGTTCACAGAGTTCTCCTTCGTCATGGACGACGAGTCGGCCGCTCTCTCCGCGACAGCCTCCCAGAGCACCGAAGATCTCGGCGACATTCCGTTCGATCCGTCGGAGATCACCGACGACGTCTTGTCGGCCAACTTCATTCTCAGCATGCCGGGCACGGTCGTCGAGCACAACGCTGACGAGGTGCTGTCCGACGGCCGCCTCAAGTGGTCGCTCCCGATCCTCGGTGGAACCAAGACCTTCATCGCCAAATCCGAGTTCGGCGGCGGCAGCAGCCTGTGGTGGCTCTGGATCGTCCTCGGCGTCGTACTCGTCGTCGGCGTCGCAGCGATCATTGCAGCCGTCGTCCTTGGCAAGCGCCAGGAGAAGCAGGCGGTCACAGACGCAGCCACGCAGTACCCGCAGCCTGCGGTTGCGACCGCTCCGGTGGCCGATGTCGCGCCGGCCGCAGCAGCGGTCGCGGCAGCTGAGCCGGCGGTAGCCGAGGCAGTCGATGCGCCGGTGGCTGAAGTCGCCGACACGACGATCGACGAGATCGAAGAAGCGGCGGATACGGTCGCCGACGAGCCTTCGGAAGCCGACAGCGACGATGCCTGACGTTCAGGCGGTCGTCACGACGACAGCGACAAGGCCGTAGGGCCCTTCGACTACGCCGACCCCGGCAGACGTGGACGCGTCGCCGGGGTCGACGGCCGCGACGAGTCCCTCGAAGGTCGAAGCGAGCACGAGGCTCTCATGTGCCTCGCTGAATGTTGCGCCGGCAGCGACCAGGTCATCCTCAATCGAGACCGATGACACGAATGATCCCGTTCGGTAGGCGGTGAACGCACGAGTGGTGGCAACGATGGCGATGGAGTCTGACCACTCGAGCGGTGGAAGGCCGGCGTCGGCCCGCCCGGCGTTGACCGCGTCGAAGAGGTTGCGCGGCGAGTCGGCCGAAGCATGAATGCCGGCGCCGTCTTCGATGATCGGGATGGTGACGGTCGTGATCGCCGGGTCGATCACCCAGGCGTCAACGGTGTCCCGGATCCATGCCATCGACTGGAGCGCCCGATCACCCGAGATCATGCCGAAGACCTGCTGCGCCGGCCCCACCGGTTCGGCGACGTACGCGGCAGCGGCAGACCGATCCACCTCGGCGGCTACGGCGGGCGGCAACGGCGCCGCGGACATCAGGGTGAGGCCGATCACCACCAGCACCGCCGTGTAGACAGCACCGAGCGCCGCCCCTCCCAATCGGTTGAGCGTGGAGAGGCCGGGAAGGATCTTGATCGACCTGTGGATGAGGATCCCCGAAATCGAGGCACCGACCCAGATGGCGATGAACAGCAGCGTCCCACCGATCAAACGGGCCGCCTCGGGCGACACACCGAAGACTGCGGTGAGCATCCGCCCGGCGGTGGGCGCAAGACGGAACGCGATGACAGCGCCGACGACGAGGGTCCCCACATCGATCGCCTCGCGCACGAGGCCCTTCATCCAGCCGCGGATCATCAGGAGAATCAGGATGGTTCCAACAAGGACATCGATCATGATCTCGGGTGCTTCAGACCCGGCAGGAGCGGCACGCGCTACTGACCATCGGGGGCAGGATCGGGATCCGCAACCGGACCATCGACGACCGGACCATTGACGACCGGACCATCAGCGACTCCGTCAGGACCCACGTCGGGGATGTCGGCAGGGACCTTGATGGCTTCCATCTCACGGGTCCAGAATTTCCGCCGTGGCGGTTCGATGAACATCGATTCGGCGGCGTCTTGAGGATTCTGCTCGAGGATGCGGGTCCGCCACCAATACCCGAAGATGATCTTCAGTGCTGCAGTGAGCGGGACCGCGATCACGATGCCCCAGAACCCGGCGACGGCGCCTGCAAGCACGAGGACGAGCAGCGTAACGGCCGGGTGAAGCCGAACCGTCGCCCGGAGGACGGTCGGGCTGACGAAGTTGTTGTCGATCTGCTGCACGATGATGGCGATGACCGCCGCCCAGACCGCCGTCGACAGGTCGGCGGTCGTGAGCGCGACGACGACGCCAAGGATTCCGCCAACCCACGGGCCGAGGAACGGAACGATGTTCAGCACGCCACCAACGAGCCCGATCAGGAGCCAAAACGGGAGGTCGATGAACCAATACCCGAGGCTCAGCATCACACCGACGATGATCGCTACGAAGAGTTGGCCCCTCAGGAATCCGCCGACGGCCGAGTTCAGGCGCCGTCCGACGTAGGCGAACTCCGCTCGGTTGCTCACCGGGACGAGGTCCAGGACTCGCTGTTGCACGTTCGGGAGATCAATGAGCAGGTAGAACGCGATGACTGGTCCGAGAAGGAACACGAGGATGAACTCGAATACGCCGCTGGTCAACGTGCCGATCCGACCGAACACGATCGAAAGGATCGTGTCCTGGTTCTCAGGGTCGTTCAAGTATTCGAGGATCTCGTCGTATGACCAGATCGAGGCGTCGAGACCGAACCGCTCACCGGTGCTGACGATCTGATCGGCAAGCCGGTCGTAGAGGTTGGGGAATTCGGTCGCGAACCCGCTGGCCTGGTCGGCGATGCTCGGGATCACCAGGAGCCCGAGGGCAACGAGGAACGCGAGGAATCCGAGAAATCCGATCGCCGCACCGATGATTCGGTGCACGCCGCGGCGCTGAAGCGCCGTGACGAACGGATTCAGCACAAACACGACGATGAGTGCGATGAACAGCGGAGCAAAGATCACGCGGCCCTCGATGAGGACGTAGGCTCCGAAGATGATCAGGATCAGAATGCCGATCGTCGACCACGAGAACACACCGACGCTGCGAACCAACCGGTGAAACTCGCTGCGAACCCGCTTCGCTTCGGTGGAATCGCTCACTGCGTGGTTCCGGTTCGGCGGGCGATCTGCTCAAGCCGTTCGTTGCGCATGGTCCGCAGTCGGAGCACCGTCATCGGGGCATACTCGAGCGCGTCGTCGTCATCGATGAGGCGGCGGACCGCTTGGTAGTAGCTGGTCGCGCTCATCTCCAGGTATTCGCGTATGGCGCGATCCTTTGGTCCAGGAAACAGCCACCACGAGCCCTCAAAGTCGAGAACCTTCCGGTCCCGCTCGGACACCATCCGCGAAGCGTATCCAGGGGGTGTGACAGAACCGGGGATTTCGCGAAGACATGCTCCGGCAGCAACCCGTCGCTTCCTGCTGCTGCGTCGGTCGCGAGCGTTCTGTTGCTACGGCGTGTCGGTGCAGCGATCGATCCTTTCATGGACATGTTCCATGAGATCACACTCGATCGCCCGCAGAGCGCGTGCGGTCGCCAGATCGCCAGCGATGTGCTGCTTCGTTTCCGACGGGCCGATCTTCGCCCTACCCTCACCTTTGAACGATCCGGACGGGCAGTCCATGGTTGCAACCGCGCTCACCCCATCCGAGCCAACGTCCACATGCAGATTCACGACGTAGTCCACAAACCCTCCTGGGTCTTCGGTTCATCGTCGATCGTCCCCCACATCCGGTGGCATCGGTAGGGCCCATCGTCGGTAGATGGCCCGTTGGAGGTGAAACGGCAGGCTCGCAGAGACGTGCCCAATCGGGGCGGCTGGATCCGGGTATCGGATTCGAACCGATGACCTTCTCCTTGCGGGACCGCCACGGGCATGTTGCTGTGCCTGGGGTTTCGCCGGAATTCTCTTCACGGCAAGCGTTTCTATCACGCCCCGCAACGCGTGACCACACACCATCTCGCGACCCGCCGCGGACCGAATGCAGACCAAGAACAGCGCCCGAATCAGCCATCAGGAGAGGAACACAGTTGGCAACCGAGACTCAACAGAGATCACGGATGATCGACCAACTCGCCGACCTCTCCGCCCGAGGAGTCGTCGTGGCGGCATGAATCCAGTCAGCCGCCTCCACGAGACCCAAGGCACCCCAGAGGCTCCAAGAATCCCAGGGCGGTTCAGGATGCTTGTGCACCTTGTGCAGGGAAGTACAGATTTGGGGTTGGTGGTGTTTGGCTGTGGTTGGCTTAAACGCGTGTTCAATGGGTGTTGGGCGGTTGTGTTCGGGTGGTGATCTGGGCCGAGGTTTGGTGCAGTGTTCTGACGCTGTGGGGAGTGGTGATCAGTGATCGGATTCCTCAACCTCCATCGGTTTCGTGTCGATAGCTGGCGGGTAAGGGACCTATCCCAATGCGTCGGGTGAACGCCCACAGTTGCCTCCGTGGCTGTGGGCGTCTGCTCTGGTGGGTCGCGTTGGTGCGCGCCTGGTGTGGCGGGGGCCGTGCCATGCCCGCCCATGTGTGCTGCGATGTCAGGGGGTCATTGCACCGCTCCGGAGACATCCAACTCCGAGACATCCCGACCATCGACGTCGAACAGTGGATCTCCGCAATGCACGAAGACGGCCTCTCGGCATCAACGATCCGGAAGACCCGCGGCCTCCTGTTTCAGACGCTCAAGGCTGCAATCCGCAACCGGGTGATCTCAACCAACCCGGCAGACGGCGTATCGCTCCCACGCATGGAACGCAAAGAGATGCTGCACCGGCATCCGACAGGGCGAGGCAACCGCGCTTCGTCGCAGCCGCGCGAACCTCCTGCGCCGAGAACTCGACATCGCCGAACCAGCGACCGACGTACACGGCTCCAAGGTCTTCGGCCCTCCGAAGAGCGGCACGACCCGGACGGTGCCAATCCCGGCGTTCCTCGCCGACACGCTCGCCGTCCACCTCAGTGACGTGCCACCCGAACTTGACACTCTGCTGTCCACGGACTCGGCCGGTGGGCTGATGGACTGGTCGGACTTCCGTCGCAGAATCTGGCAGCCAGCGCTCGCGGCCGCCAAGCTCAATCCGAAACTGAGAATCCACGAACTACGGCACATCGCAGCATCGATCCTCATATCCCAAAGCGCGCACTCAGAAGTCGTGCATCAGCACCTCTGACACAGCTCGATCGTCATCACCTTGGACCGCTACCGACACCGCTATTCAGAGGATCGATCCAAGGTTTCTGACGCCCTCGACGCGGCGTATGCGGCAGCTCGGACGGTGACAGCATGAGTCGCGTTTCTGATCGCGATGCGGACCACATACGGACCAAATCCGCCGCGACGCAGGTCGGGAAGCAGCGAAACCCTCGGGGGATCGTTACCTCCCAAGGATTCTCAACGGAGCCGGGTATCGGATTCGAACCGATGACCTTCTCTTTACAAGAGAGATGCTCTACCAACTGAGCTAACCCGGCGACAGCATCAGGATACCCAACCGCGGGCCCTGGAGACCTCGAACACAGCGAGCGCAGTGGCGACCGCGGCGTTGAGGCTTTCGGCTGGGCCGGCGTGTGGGATTCGGACGATCGCATCGCACCGCTCGGCCGTCAGCCGATGCAGGCCAGATCCTTCAGTGCCAACGACGATGGCGACGGGCTCTGCCAGAAGGTCAAAACCGAACAAGGATCGCTCCCCCGATCCGTCGAGACCGACGCGCCACACACCGAGTTGCTCGAGACGACGCAGCGCCTCGGGAATCGACGAGACCTCGACCAGCGAGACCTCCTCGAGCGTCCCTGCTGCAGCCTTGAACGCTGCAGCGCCGATCGGCGCCGACCGCCGCTTCGGAACAACCACCGATCGAAAGCCGGCTGCAACGGCCGAGCGGATCGCAGCACCGAGATTGCGTTGGTCGTCGAGGTGATCGAACACGAGGAGCGCTGGCGGTTCAGTGGCCGCAACCGCATCTTCGATCGACACCGTCGGCTTCGGCCGACAGACTGCCACCACGCCCTGGGGCGCCGACGTCAGCGCTTCGTCGCGAACATCGTTGACGAGATCGACGCGGGCACCGGCATTCTCTGCGTCGTTGGCGAGGACCTTGTAGTCGTCACGGTTGAGGCGGCGCTGCTCGATGCGCACCGACGAGACGCGACCAGCCCCGATGGCAGCCGCGACGGCATGGAAGCCTTCGATCCTATCCCCGATGCCAGCGCGAGCCATCAGCTGTGTCCTCCACGACGATTCCGAGGTGTGCGAGTTCGTCGCGAATGGTGTCGGATGTCGCCCAGTCGCGCTCAGCACGCGCGCGGTCCCTCATCTCGAGCACGCCATCGATACCAAGCCCCTCGGCACCGAATCGTTCTGCGAGCACCGCTATGCGTGGGTCAACAGGACTCGCGTCATCCGCCGGTTCAGCGAGGCCCAGGATCGCAACGAACTCGTCGTATGCGGCAGTGAGTTGCGAAGCATCCTCCCCCGCGTCCAATCGGCGATTCCCCTCGCGCACGACGTCGAAGAGAACACCAATGGCACCGGCGACGTCGAAATCGGTCTCCATCACTCGCTGGAAGCGCTCGAGTGCCGCTGGATCGGGCGCGTGCTCGACCGGGCCCGATGTGCGGCGGCGGAAGCCCCAGAGACGATCGAGCGCCGCTTCGGCGTCGACGAGCGCGTCGAGCGAGAAGTCCAGCGGCTTCCGGTAATGCGTGCGGAGGTAGACGAGGCGGACGGCGGTCGGTCGATACGTGTCAAGCGCCTCGAGCAGATCAACGACGTGCCCGGTTGACTTCGACATCTTCTCGCCATCGAGGTTCATCATCCCGTTGTGGAGCCAATACCGGGCGAACGGGGCCCCGGTCGCCATCTCGGATTGTGCAATCTCGTTCTCGTGATGCGGAAAGATCAGGTCGTGACCGCCGGCGTGGATGTCGAACCCCTCGCCAAGGTACTTGCGGGCCATCGCTGAGCACTCGATGTGCCAGCCTGGCCGGCCCATACCCCAGGGTGCCTCCCACGATGGCTCTCCCGGCTTGGCCGCTTTCCAGAGGGCGAAATCAAGCGGGTCCCGCTTCCGCTCGTCGGTGTCGACGCGGGCCCCGGATCGGAGATCGTCAGGATCGTGGCGCGAGAGTTTGCCGTACTCCGGGTCTGACCGGACGGCGAAGTAGACGTCGCCATCGACGTCGTAGGCGTGACCGGAGTCGATGAGCGCTTCAATGAGGTCGACCATCTCCTGGATGTGGTGCGTCGCCCATGGCTCGATGGTCGGGGCCTTCACCCCGAGCAGCCGATGGGCCTCGTCGAACGCGGTGTAGGCGCGATCAACAATCACATCAGTCTCGACCCCCTCGGCCCTCGCTGCGTTGATGATCTTGTCATCGATGTCGGTCACGTTCCGAACGTAGGTCACGTCATATCCGAGCCACTCGAGGTAGCGGCGGATCACGTCGAACGCCACGGCGGAGCGGCCATGACCGAGGTGCGGTTCGGACTGCACGGTCGCCCCACAGACGTACATGCCGATCCTGCCGGGGTCGCGTGGCTCCAACTCGACGAATTCCCGCCCGAGCGTGTTGTAGATCCTCATCGCAGGCGATGCTACCGCCGCCCGAGCCCTCAACGCTGCGAACCCAGGGTTCTCGGCATCCCATATGGCGCCGACAGCCCGCGGAATGGGCGGAGTGAACCATGCTCGTGATTCTGTGGGCTGTCGGCGTCACATACAAGGTGGAGAACCCTGGGTTCGCAGCGCCTAGAGTTCCGGGCATGGGTGACTTTCTGATCTATGGACATCGCGGGGCGTCGGCCCACGTGCAGGCGAACACCGTCGAGGCATATGCCCTCGCCATCGAACTCGGTGCAGACGGCGTCGAACTCGACGTGCGGTCCAGTCGGGATGGCGCCATCGTGATCCACCACGATGACCGATCGGCGCCCGACGCTCGCCCGTTCGTCGACCTCGACCTCGCGGAGATCAAGGCGGCGACGCCCTGGGTCCCGACGCTCGACGAAGCCTGGGAGGTGCTCGGGCCGACGGCGCTCCTCAACATTGAGATCAAGAACGACCCAAGAGAGGCCGACTACGACGCGTCGGTCGGTTTCGCCGCATCGGTCGCGGACTGGGTCGCACGCCACCAAACGGCCGACCGAGTTCTCGTCTCGTCGTTCGACCCGGCGATGCTTGCTGCGTTCAAGAGCCTCGCCCCGATGATCCCGACCGGTCAGCTCGCAGCGACCGCACTCGACCCGTTTGGCGTGATCGAGCAGGCGCGGGCTGACGGGCATGTGTCGGTGAACTTGTCGCTGGAACGCACGCTGCCGGATGCCTCCCGGATCGTCGAGGCGGCGGCTGACCTTGCCGTGCTCGTCTGGACGGTGAACGAACCGGCCCATGCGGTGGTTCTCGCCGACGCAGGCGTCGGGGGCATCTTCACCGACGATCCGGGGCTGATGGCGGAGGCGTTCAGCGGTAGACGGTGACGACGGCGGCGACGGCGATTCCTTCGTCGGCGCCGATCGATCCCATGGAGTCGGTGGTCGTTGCCTTGATCGACACCGACGAACGATCGATGCGGAGCGTGGCTGCGAGGCGATCGCGCATCGCCTCACGGTGCGGGCCGATCCGCACCGACTCAGAGATCACCGTCACATCGACGTTGTTGATGAGATGGGCCCGGTCCTCGACCCGGCGTGCGACGGCCGCGAGGATCTGCATCGAATCGATGCCCTTCATCTCCGGGTTGGATGACGGGAAGTGCTGGCCGAGATCGCCGAGCGCCGTCGAACCCAGCAGGGCGTCAGAGAGAGCGTGAGCGACCACATCGCCGTCGCTGGTTGCCTCGATACCCCGCGTACTGTCGACCTCGACGCCCGCGAGCCGTATTGGTCCAACGCCTCCGAACCGGTGCGCATCAAACCCCCACCCGACCTTCATTCTTGTGTCACTCATAGTCACGAGATCGTAGCGCCTCGGCCACCGGCAGGTCCTCCGGATAGGTCACCTTGATGTTTGCCGGGTCGCCTTCGACGAAGACAACCGTACCTCCATTGGCTTCAACCATCGACGCGTCATCGGAGGCGTCGAAGCCGGCAGTCTCGTGCGCCGCTCGCAGCACTCGGAGATCGAAGCCTTGCGGCGTCTGGACCGCAACCACGTTGCTCCTGTCCAAGGTCTCGACGATCCGCTCGCCCGCTACTCGTTTGATGGTGTCCCTGACCGCGACTGCTGGAATGACTCCGTCGACGTCTCCGTTCCGCAATCGGGCAATCACGCTCCGCACGAGCGTTGCCGTCAGCAATGGTCGAGCGGCGTCATGGATGAGGACCAGTCCATCGTGATCAGGGATTTGCGAGAGGCCAGCCGCCACAGAGTCTTGGCGTCGATCACCGCCGGCTACCCACCCGTCGTGATCTCCGACCACTACGAGCGAATCCACGCCGCCGTCAAGCAGGGCATTGTGGGAGTACGTCCAGAGCGGGGCACCGCCAAGCTGCACGTCATGTTTCTCCCGACCAAACCTCGTTCCACGACCGGCCGCGAGCAGAATTCCCCAGATCCGAGTGCGTTCGTCCATGGCCCGGATGGTATCCGAAGCAGGGAGGCCGCTAGGCGTCTTCGTCCGCCTCGATCTTCGGCAGGGCACGTTCGAGCCGCTTCGTTGCCTCTTCCTCGGAGACCGCGAGCGAGAACTGGAGTTCGCTGATGATGATCAACCGGGCCTTCGCGAGCATCCGCTTGAGCGCCGGCGAGATCCCCTTGATCTTCTGGGCGTAGTCGAGATCCCGGATCACCTCGGCAACCTGGAAGATGTCACCGCTGTTGATCTTCTCGGTTAAGACCTTGTACCACCGGCTCCAGTTGGACCCGGCTTCTTGCGGTTCGCTGCGAAGGGTCTGGAAGACCTGCCTCGCTTTCGACTTGGAGATCACCGGACGTACGCCGCGTTCGATGGACGACGCAGCCGGCACGCGCACGATCAGCTGATCCGTCGCGATCTCAAGGACGTAGAAGTTCTGCTTCTCACCCTTGAACTCGTGCTTCTCCTTGCGAACGATGGTCGCGGCACCGTGATGCGGGTACACGACCTTGTCTCCGACCTTGAACGGGTCAGCCTTGGCAGTCGACTTCTTCGCCGCCGGAGTCGACGGTGCCGCCTGCTTCGCTGATGGTCGTGTCGTTGTCGACTTCTTGCTAGGAGTCTTCTTGGCTACGGTCTTCTTCGACGCTGCGGGCTTCTTCGCCGCAGGCTTCTTGACAGGAGCCTTCTTCGCCGTCGCAGCCTTCTTGGCGGGAGCCTTCTTCGCCGCAGGCTTCTTGACAGGAGCCTTCTTCGCCGTCGCAGCCTTCTTGGCGGGAGCCTTCTTCGCCGCAGGCTTCTTGACAGGAGCCTTCTTCGCCGTCGCAGCCTTCTTGGCGGGACCCTTCTTCGCCGCAGGCTTCTTGACAGGAGCCTTCTTCGCCGTCGCAGCCTTCTTCACAGCTGTGGTCGTCTTCGCGGCAGCCGGCTTCTTCGCAGGAGCCTTCTTCGCGGGAGTCTTCTTCGTCGCAGCGGGTTTCTTCGTCGCCAAGTGTCACCGTGTGGTCGCGGAACTGAAAGTGTACCGGTCGCCCACGCGGTACCGGGGGGGGCGGCGATCAGTCCTCGAGGTGGGGAGCGAAGTTTCCGTTGCCCTGGTCGAGGTACGCCCGGATGCGCGAAGCGCGCTTCGGACCCACGCCGTCGATCTGGTCGAGTTCCTCGACCGACGTGGAACGAAGGCGCTGATAGGTCCCGATCCGCTTCTGGATGCGGTTGCGGACCGAATCGGGGATCCTCGGCACCGCGGCCAGGGCCCGAACACCGCGCGGGCTCACTTCAGAGTCCAGTGGCATGAGACCGAGCACCTCGCCGACACGGGCCGTGTGATAGAGATCCTGCGTCGACATCTCAGCCAGTTTCGGCATCACCGACGACCCGCGTCGCGGCTTGCGTGGCTGGTAGTCAGCGTTCACGAGATCGATGAGTTCGGGGACTCCCTCGGCCACGTCCGTGGCTTGGAGTTGCACCAGCGGTGCTTCGTCGCCGAGTTCAACGGCGATCAACTCGAGTTCGTCGGCGTGTCTAAGGACGAGTGCTGCGCGTTGGATCACCTTGACCGCGTCCCGCATCGTGACGATGTCGTCGATTTCGTAGAGCGACAGGCGCTCAACGGCATCGTCGAGGCGGCCGCGAAGGCGTTCGAGCGATTGGAGTCGCCGGTTCGCTTCGCCGAACAACGCCGTTGGCGATTTGAGCACGAACCGCTCGTCACCGACGAACACCACGGCGAGATCGCGGCCTTCCTCGCTGATCGCGAGGACCGGCAGGCCCGTCTGAGACGCCAGCCGATCCGCAGTCCGGAAGCGGGTCCCGGTCTCGTCTGTGGGGATGCGCGGGTCGGGGATGAAGTGGACATTGGCCCGGGTGATGGTGTTCGTCGTATCGTCGATCACGATCCCGCCGTCCATCTTCGCCAGTTCGGCGATGCGTTGAGCCGTGACCGGTACGTCGACGAATCGGAATCCACCCGTACAGAGGTCGTCAATCTCGCTACTAGAAGCCAACACCATCAGCACACCGGTGCCGTGCCGGAAGATCAGTTCCGCTCCGTCGCGGAGGGTCGTACCCGGGGCGAACCGGCGCAGTACATCGAGCGGTGGCGGTGGATTCGGTGTCATCGAAACCGCAGGCTAGTCCATCGATCAGCAACGCGAGGTCGATCATCTGTTGCCGCTCCCTCCATCCCGGACCGCCCGAAGGCCGCTCCGGCCCAACGACGTTCCCCGACCGATGTCGACCTCGTCGAAGATGTTCGCGAGGACTCGCCCATCGCCGGCCTCGAGCACGTGGTCAACCCCGAGCCGACGACTCTCGGACCGGCGTCGATCGGACTGGTCGACCGACCGAACCTCTCCCGTGAGGGCAACCTCGCCCCATGCGGCGATCGAGCCCAGAGGAACCCCCGACACCGCCGACCCGATTGCAAGGGCCATCGGTAGGTCCGCGGCGGGTTCGGTGATCGAGATACCGCCCATCACCGACACATACACCTCGCGGTTGCCCATCTTGATCCCGCAGTGACGCTCGATCGAGGCAATGACCTGATGGACCCGCGACACCGCCAACCCCTTGACGCTCCGGCGGGGCTGCGCAGCCGACGTGTCAACCGCGAGCGCCTGGATCTCCACGAGAAGGGAGCGACGCCCATCAAGCGCTGGGAACAGCACACTGCCGGCGACGGAACTCGAACGGCTCCCTGCCAGGACCGCGCTCGGATCGGCCAGCGGGTCGAGACCGCGATCGGTCATCTCGAAGACTCCGACCTCGTGCACGGATCCGAACCGATTCTTGGTCCCCCGCAGAAAGCGAAGATTGCGGTGAGCGTCGCCATCGAGCGACAGCACGACATCGACCATGTGCTCGAGGCTCTTCGGTCCGGCGATCACTCCATCCTTCGTCACGTGACCAATGAGGAGCACCACCACGCCGCTCCCCTTGGCTGCCGAGATCAGCTGAGCAGCAGCCTCCCGCACCAGCGTCGTCGACCCGCTGGCGCCACCAGCGGCTCCAGTCACGGTCTGGATCGAGTCAACAACAACCACCGCCCACGGCCCGGACCGAATGAGGCCGGCGAGCCGTTCAACGTCCGATTCGGTGGAAACGAGCAAGCCATCCACCGCGGCACCGACGCGACGGGCCCGCAATCCGATCTGGCTGCGAGACTCCTCCCCAGTCGCGATGAGGACGGGTGACCCCGAACTTGCGATCGCGGCCCCGATCTCGAGCACGAGCGTTGACTTGCCAACGCCGGGTGCGCCGCCGAGGAGTGCGACAGATCCAGGGATGAGGCCACCACCAAGAACCCGGTCGAACTCACCGATTCCGGTCTTGAGTCGCCGCACCGGCTCAGTCGAGACATCGCCGACCGGTATCGGCGCTTCCGGCGAACTCGCGCCGGATTCGATGACCGTCCTCGATCCGCGGCATTGAGGGCAGAAGCCCATCCATCGACTGGTCTGATAGGAACACTGGGTGCACTCGTAGGAAGCCATGCCCCGCACCGTAGGGATCGTGTGTGACACGAAATCGGGCGCGGACGATCACCTAGCGGCGCCAGAACCACCAGTAGATGGCGGCTGCGAACACCGCGACAAGAAACAGCGCCCCGAGGATGTTCCCCACGGACCATGGCTCAGCGACACGAACAGCGGCAATACACGACATTCGTGCCACAATACTGGGACACAGACCTCTGAGAGATTGCGATCGGATGGACCAGGACAAACCCGACTTCGATGACTTGTTCGAACCCTTCGAACTCGGGGATGCGCCGCCAGAGTCGGAAGCGCCGCGTCGCCAGCCGGCACCGCGCCCCGAGCCGGCGGCGAGCAATGACATCGTACCTCCAACGGAGTCGGTGGCTCCCCCGCTTCCCACCACTACGTGCCCCTCGTGTGCGGCGCAGAATCCAGAGTACAACCGGCACTGCGAGCAGTGCGGAGCGCGTCTCAGTCAGGACCCGCTCCCGGTTGCTCCCGCCCCGACCCTGCGGACCTCACCCGGAGGACGAGCCCTTGGGGTACTCGTGGCCGTCGTGCTCCTCGTCGCTCTCGCGGCCCTCATCTTCAACATCTTTCGCGGCAGCGACACCGCCTCTGAGTCGTCCACCACATCGTCGACCTCCACGACCATCCCCGTCGCAGCAGTTGAGTTGTTCCCGAGTTCGGTCGAAGCGAGTTCCTTCCTGACGGGCCACGAACCGGAGCATCTGATCGACGGCGACGAGAATACCGATTGGAACGATGACGCGGCTCGCGGCGTCGACGCATCGTTGAAGTTCACCTTCGCAGAGCCTGTTCGCATCACCGAGATTGAGCTTCAGAATCTGTTCGACGACGATCGGTTCAAGAAGAACTACAAGATCCAGGGGTACCTCATCACAACCGATGATCTATCGATCGATATCTCCGGACGTCTCACGAACACCAACGATGCCCAGCGGATACCGATCGCAAGCCTTGGAACCACGGAGCTCCTCATCGAGGTGAAGAGCACCTACCCGGCCGAACCTGCAGGCGATCGACCGCCCTTCAACGAACTGGCGCTGCAGGCCGTGCGCTTCTTCGGGAGCCAAGGCTAGAAGCTTGGTACTGCAGCTACTGCCGAGGCGCCGAGGTCGGATTCGTGAGCTCCGGATTCCAGAACGGCGACCCGCTCAGGCCCGATCGTGATCCGCTCCGTACGAGGAGACTTTCGACGATCTCAACGGCGAGGGCCCGGGCCGCGCCGCTAGTCCTTGATGTACGGCTTCCCGTCAGCAGCAGGAGGCCGCGCACGTCCGACGACGCCGGCCACGACAATGATCGTCACGATGTACGGCGTCATCGACAGGAACTCGGACGGTATCGGTGTCCCCAAGATGCCGAGCTTCTGCTGCAGTGCGCGCGCGAACCCGAAGACAAGCCCCGCACCCAGCACACCCAAAGGCATCCACCGACCGAAGATCATGGCCGCGAGTCCGATGAACCCGATTCCCGCTGTGAGGTTCTCCTCGAACCGGGACACCTGAGCGAGGGTGAGGAACGCCCCACCGAATCCGGCGATGAACCCGCCGAGAATCACGTTGCGGTATCGGGTTCGATAGACATTGATGCCGACGGTATCTGCTGCCTCAGGGTGTTCACCGACCGACCGAGACCGGAGGCCCCACCGGGTGTAGAACAACGCGAAATGCAGGAAGATCACCAGAATGAACGTGGCGTACACGAACAAGTTGTGGTCGAAGAACATCGGCCCGACGATCGGAATGTCTCCAAGGATCGGAATCTTGAACGAGGTGAACCGACCCGGTGAATTCAGGTCCTGTGCCTCGGAAAGCACGCGGCGCGCGAGGAACGATGTGAGGCCAAGGGCAAAGATGTTGATCACCACGCCGGCAATGATCTGATCGATCCGGAACTTGATCGCCAAGACGGCGAGGACGGCTCCGAGCAGGGCACCCGTCAGCATCGCGGCGATCAACCCAACCCAGATTCCCGCCGCCGAACCGACAATCGTGCCTACAAAGGCGGAGGTGAGCAACTGCCCCTCGATCGCGATGTTAATGACCGCGACCCGTTCGCACATGAGGCCGGTCAAAGCCCCCAACGTGACGGGTACCGAGAGGATCACCGTTGAACGGAGCATCCCGACGAGGTTGAAGGACTTGCCGGAGGCTGCCCAGGTCAAGAACGCCAGAGCGAACAGAGCGAGACCGATGGCCAACGCGAGGTTCGTCCACTTCATGTGGGACCTCCGCAGCACCAGGCCGCCGAGGAACGCAAGAAGCGCCGCGACGATGAACGCGAGCCACCTCGAGTTGACGGCCCAGGTCAGGCCTTCAAAACGTTCACCCGGGAGCGAGAGGTTGAACGTCGAGTTCATACCGGATTCGGTGCCGAGACCGAAGACCCAGAACACGAACACACCAAGCAGCACGAGCACAATACCGACGGCGGTTGCGCGCCGTTCCGCGGGTGTCGCCCTGGTCTTCACAACAGCGTCGCCTGAGGTTGCCTCGGCAGTCATCCGCCCCACCCCCCGCTCGGCAGTGTGGTCCCGGATTCCTGCTCAGGTGTCCGGATTCGGTAGATCGCTCGCACCAGTTCGGGGGCCGCAATCATCACGATGATCAACGCCTGGAGGACGAGGACGAGATCGATCGGGATACCCGCCGCCCCCTGCATTTCGCGACCACCGGCTCTCAGAGCTCCGAATAACAAGCCGGCGAGGAGCACACCTACTGGATTCGACCGGCCGAGCAACGCGAGTGCGATGGCATCGAAGCCAATCGTCCCGGCAAAGTTGGAGATGCCTCGATACGGCTCCAGACCGAGGATCTGATTGGCTCCACCGATACCCGCCAAAGCTCCAGAGACGGCCATAACCGACACATAGATCCACGCGACGTTCATGCCGGCGTAGCGGCCTCCGTCCGGATTGAATCCGACCGCCCGGAATTCGAATCCGATCGTCGATCGATACATGAGCCACCACGCAAACCCCACAGCGGCAAGTGCGATGAGGAACCCGATGTTGAGCCGGTAGCTACCGATGAGCGTCGGGAACTGGGCCGACTCATTTGCAGGTTGCGATATCGGGTCGTTCCGTCCGGCCTGCTGGAAGAGAGATGACTGCAGGAGGTAGTCGACGAGGAAGAGCGCGATGAAGTTCAACATGATCGTCGTAATGACCTCGTGGGCACCCGTCTTCGCTTTGAGGAAGCCCGCGATCGCCCCCCAGAGGGCCCCACCGATGATTGCCGCGATCAGAGCCAGCGGGATGTGGAAGATCATCGGAACGTCGATGGAGAAGCCCACCCACAAACCGGCCATGCCGCCGATCAACATCTGTCCGTTGACACCGATGTTGAACAGCCCGGCTTGAAAGCCGATGGCAACCGCCAATCCGGCGAAGATCAGAGGTGTTGCGGCGAACAACGTCTCACTTATGGCCCGTGGTGACCCCAACGAGCCGACGAACAGTGCTTTGAAAGCGTCGAAGATGCCTGAGAACGTGAGACGGAACGCCTCACCCGGATCACTCCCCCACAGGGGAAGCGTGTCGACATCGGTCACGGCAATGATGAACGCACCGATGAGCAGGGCAGTGAACACCGCAAGCAGCGGTATGACGATTGCCTGGCCGATCGAGCTCCCGACTCCGGTTACCCGGGTATACCAGGATGAGTAACCCTGATCGCCCCAGTCGCCATCCCCCGGTGCTTCGTCACTCATGATGCCTCCGCCTCTCCGCCGCTGCCGAGCATCGCCAATCCAATGTCTGTCGTTGACGCCGTCGCGTCGAATTCGCCGGCGATCTTGCCTTCGTACATGACGATGATGCGGTCCGCCAACGCTCTGATCTCATCCAACTCCGAAGAGACGATAAGCACCGCGGAACCCTCGTCACGTTCTTCGACGATGCGGGAGTGGATGTACTCGATCGAGCCGACATCGATTCCGCGGGTAGGCTGCGACGCGATCACCAGCTTGACATCTCGGTCGAACTCTCGTGCGACGATGACCTTCTGCTGGTTGCCGCCGGACAGATTCGACACGAGGACGTCGATCCCCGGCGTGCGGACATCGTATTCCTCGACGAGGCGCGTCGCCTGCTCGTTCGCAGCCGGCCAACTCATCTGGATGCCCCGTGAGATAGGTGCCTGGTAGTACGAGTCGAGAACGATGTTCTCAGCGACCGTGAAAGGCAAGACCAAGCCACTCTTCTGACGGTCCTCGGGGACGTGCGCGACCTCGCGTTTGTGGATCGCACGTGGTGACTTCATGGTGACGTCCTCGCCGTTCAGTTTGATGATTCCGCCGAGTGAGGGCCGGAGCCCAGTGATCGATTCAACAAGCTCGGTCTGACCGTTGCCCTGAACGCCCGCGATCCCGACGATCTCGCGGGCCCGAACGTCGAACGACATGTTGTTCACGGCAGTGCGGCTCCGATCGTCGAGCACCGTCAAGTCGACGACGGAGAGCACGACCTCGCCCGGGTCCGCCGTTTCCTTGTCGACGACCAGGTCAACCGGACGACCCACCATCAGCTCGGCAAGCTTCTCTTCGTCCACGTCTGCCGGAAGCACCTCCGCAACCGTCTTACCTCGACGCATGATCACGATCCGGTCGGCGATCTCGAGAGCCTCACCAAGCTTGTGGCTGATGAAGACAATGCCCTTGCCGTCGGCTTTGAGGCCGTTGACGATCTCGAAGAAACCTTCGACCTCGGTCGGAGTCAAGACGGAGGTTGGTTCGTCGAAGATCACGAAGTCTGCATGGCGGACGAGAACCTTGATGATCTCCACCCGCTGCTGGATTCCGACGGGAAGATCCTCGACGATCGCGTCTGGATCGACCTCGAGTCCGTAGCGCGATGATATGTCTCGGACGGAGGCTCGAGCCGTCTTCTGGTCGATCCAGCCCAACGCCTCGGTTGGTTCGTCGCCGAGGACTACGTTCTCCGCGACCGTGAACACCGGTACCAGCATGAAGTGCTGGTGAACCATGCCGATCCCTGCATCGATCGAATCTCTCGGGGAGTCCATCACCAGGGGCTTGTTGTCGATGAGCACCTGACCGGACGTTGGGGTGTAGAGCCCGGTGAGGATGTTCATCAGCGTGGTCTTGCCGGCACCGTTCTCGCCGAGGAGCGCAATAGTCTCGCCTTGCGCCACCGTGAGGTTCACATCATCGTTGGCGAGCACACCAGGAAACTGCTTGGTGATCCCACGCATCTCGAGCTCCACTCGGGCCTCCCGCAATCGACGCTCGGGGCATCATAGTTGCTGGAGACCGGGCCGCGCCCAACCACGCGAAGTGGGCCCCTGCAGATGCAGGAGCCCACTCGTTGTGTCGATTGGATCAGTGCTATCGACTAGTACCCAACGGGGACGTAGTCGGCCTTGATCGCGCCGTCCTTGATGTCCTGGAGCAGTTGCTCGACTTCGACCTTCAGCTCGCCGGGCACCTTGGCATCCCAGTCGTGATACTCGGAGAGCCCGACGCCATCGTTCTCCAGGTTCCCGACGAACGCGCCGGAGGTCCATGAACCCTCAGCCTGCTGCTGCACCGACAGTGTGACGAGCGGGCCGATGGCCTTCTCGACCGTGGTGAGCCACAACGACTGGTACTGCTCATCCATCGCGAAGTACGCGTCTGCGTCGACACCGACAAGAGCGGCGTTGGCGCCCGAGTCGTTGATCGCATCACCTGCAGGCAGGTTGATCGCACCACCGACGGGGATGATGATGTCGCAGTTCTCCTGGAACAGGCTCACCGCCGTGCTCCGTGCAAGATCCATGTCGGTGAAGCTGCCGGTGAACAGTCCATCCTGGGCCTCGACGTCCCACCCGAGCACCTGCACATCGGTTCCCTTGACCTCGTTGTAGTGCTCCGCACCACGCGTGAAGCCATCCATGAAGATCGCCACGGTCGGGAAGTTGGCGCCGCCGTACGTGCAGAGCACGCCGGTCTCAGAGACACCTGCGGAGAGATAGCCCGCAGCGAACGCAGCCTGGTCGGTCTGGTACACGAGCTCACGCACGTTCGGCAGTGCGAGCGGCGCGAAGGTCTCGGGATCGCTCAGCACGTTGTCCACCATCGAGAAGATGATGTCCGGGTTCGCCTCAGCGTTGATCGCCGTGACCTCGCCGAGAGCGAAGCCGACGGTCACGATGTGCTGGCAGCCCTGGCTGACCATCTGATCAATGTTCGGCTGCCAGTCGGAGGCATCGGTTGACTCGAGGAAGAACGAGTCGTCCGTTGCGAATCCGGCGTCCATTGCAGCCTGGACACCGGCCCACGCACTTGCGTTGAAGCTTCGATCATCGACGCCGGCAAGGTCAGTCACCAAGCAGGTCTTGATCGGTTCGCCCTCGAACGCCATCGCTTCTGTGGTTGTGGTTTCTTCACCGGCGGTCGTTGTCGTCTCTCCAGCCGCTGTTGTCGTCGTCTCTCCAGCCGCTGTTGTCGTCGTCTCTCCAGCCGCTGTTGTCGTCGTATCGTCACTGTCGCTGCTGCATGCAGCAACGATCAGCGCAAATGCCAGGAGCAGTGCAAACAAGCCCCCGCGCTTCTTCAATCCGTTCATGGATCGAACCCTTTCTTTTGGTCGAATCTGCTGCACTCCTACCCACGGGTGCAGCACGCCAAGTCTAGGGGGTTTCGATCGGTCTTGGGCAGTGCGGCGAAGTCGCCGGTCGCCAAACACGGGTTGAGCGACAGCAGCCGCCAGCTCCCAGCAAGAATCTCACGGATGGTTGGCGGGCAACCGCCGGACGTCAGGCGTGCTTCTCTTGCCGTGCTCAAGGAGGCGAAGAGGTCGACCGGCGGAGTCGGACTGGGAACTCTCTAGAGCTCGTTGTCGGCGAGTTCTACCGGGGGCTGGTCGGGGGTCTCGATCGACTCGAACGAGAGGCGCTCCGGATCGTCTTCATCGATGTCGACGAGGACCGTCGAGCCGGCGGGGAATTCGCGATGCAGGACGCGCTCGGAGAGCGGATCCTCCAACAGACGCTGGATCGCGCGTCGCAGCGGACGAGCACCAAGCTGCGGGTCGTACCCCTTCTCGGCGAGCCGCTGCTTGGCAGCGTCTGAGAGGGCCAGGTCGATCGCCTGTGACTCGAGTTGGGTCCGCACCCGAGCGACGAGCAGATCAACGATGGTCTTGACCTCTTGCATCGTGAGTTCGTGGAAGACGATCACTTCGTCGATGCGGTTCAGGAACTCGGGCCGGAAGTGCTTCTTCAGCGACTCGACAACCCTCTCGCGCATACGGTCGTAGTTGACCTCTTCGTCGTCGGTGGTGAATCCGATGGCCTTCTTGCGAAGGTCGGCCGTTCCCAGGTTCGAGGTCATGATGATGACGGTGTTCTTGAAGTCGACGGTGCGTCCTTGCGAATCCGTGAGACGCCCGTCTTCGAGGATCTGCAGCAGGATGTTGAACACGTCCTGATGTGCCTTCTCGATCTCATCGAACAGCACCACGGAGAACGGCTTGCGGCGCACCGCTTCGGTGAGTTGCCCGCCCTCGTCGTAGCCGACATAGCCCGGCGGCGATCCGACGAGGCGACTGACGGCATGCTTCTCCATGTATTCGGACATGTCGATCTGGATCAGGGCGTCCTCGTCGCCAAAGAGGAAGCTCGTCAATGCCTTCGCCGACTCGGTCTTCCCGACGCCCGAGGGGCCGAGGAAGATGAACGACCCTGCCGGACGCTTCGGATCTTTCAATCCGGCACGGGTGCGGCGGATCGCCTTCGAGACCGCTTCGATTGCGTCGTGCTGGCCGACGATGCGCTTGTGGAGTTCGTCTTCCATCTTGAGCAGACGCTCGGTCTCCTCTTCGGTGAGACGATGGACCGGAATCCCCGTCCACTGCGCGAGCACTTCTGCGATCTGCTCTTCGTCGATAACGGCCGAGTAGTCCTCGCCAATCGATGCGCCCTCGGCCTCGAAACCAGACCGCTCGTCCATCAGGACGCGTTCCTGATCTCGGATCTTCGCGGCCCGCTCATACTGCTGGGCGTAGACGGCGTCCCGCTTGTCTCCCCGGAGTTTCGAGATCTGCTCGTCGATATCGCGAACGTCGGACGGGAGGTCCTTGCGCTTCAGACGCATGCGGCTCCCGGCCTCATCGATGAGGTCGATCGCCTTGTCCGGCAGGAACCGGTCGGCGATGTAGCGATCAGCGAGGTTGGCCGCGTTGACGAGCGACTGGTCGGTGAACCTCACCCGATGATGGTCCTCGTACGAGTCGCGGAGACCCTCGAGGATCTTGATCGTGTCGGCCACCGTCGGCTCTTCGACCTGGATCGGCTGGAACCGGCGTTCGAGGGCGGAGTCCTTCTCGAGATACTTGCGGTACTCCTCGAGCGTGGTGGCGCCGACGGTCTGCAGTTCACCGCGGGCAAGCATCGGCTTGAGGATGCTGGCGGCGTCGATCGCGCCTTCGGCGGCACCGGCGCCGACGAGCGTGTGGATCTCGTCGATGAAGAGAATGATGTCGCCGCGTGTCCGGATCTCCTTCAGCACCTTCTTGAGGCGCTCTTCGAAGTCGCCGCGATAGCGAGAACCTGCGACGAGCGCGCCGAGGTCGAGGGTGTAGAGGTGCTTGTCGGTGAGCGTGTCGGGAACGTTGCCGTCCACGATCTTCTGAGCCAGACCTTCAACGATGGCGGTCTTGCCGACACCCGGCTCCCCGATCAGGACCGGATTGTTCTTCGTCCTGCGTGACAGGACCTGCATGACCCGCTCGATCTCGGTCGCGCGGCCGATCACCGGATCGAGTTTGCGCTCACGGGCGAGCTGGGTGAGGTTGCGGCCGAACTGATCGAGCACGGTCGAACCGCTGCTCGAACCGGTCGGTTCGGTCCGCCCGCTGCCGCCTCCGCCGCCGGGATGACCGGCAGGTGCCGCGTCTTCGCCCTGAACACCGGAGAGCAATTGGATTACAGTCTGGCGGACCTTGTGGAGGTCGGCCCCGAGTTGCTGGAGCACCTGGGCTGCGACGCCCTCCCCTTCCCGGATCAGACCGAGAAGAATGTGTTCCGTGCCGATGTAGTTGTGACCGAGTTGCAGCGCTTCACGCAGCGAGAGTTCGAGCACCTTCTTGGCCCTCGGCGTGAACGGGATGTGGCCGCTCGGAGCCTGGGAGCCCTGGCCGATGATCTCGACGACTTGGCTGCGCACCGACTCGAGGCTGATGCCCATGCTTTCGAGTGCGCGGGCGGCAACGCCCTCACCTTCATGGATCAGACCGAGAAGGATGTGCTCGGTTCCGATGTAGTTGTGGTTGAGGAGTCGCGCCTCTTCCTGGGCGAGGACGACGACCCTGCGGGCCCTATCGGTGAACCGTTCGAACAAGGCAATACCTCATGATGTAACGACGACGCCGGGTTCCCCAAGCGCCTCATCGAGTATAGGCCGGGGTACTGATAAGCCCCCGGTTGTCTGTCCGGACGTTCCGGCTCATGCTTCAGCGAACACCAGGGCTACCATCCGGATTCCCGACACTTCCTGGAGACCTGTGGATCGGCCCATTCTCAATGATCTCGTGCCCATCCCTCGCGTATGGGAGCGCATGGGCGCGGTCGAGCGCCGACTGCTCGAAGTCACCGAGTCGCACGACGAGTTCCTCACCGATATCGCCCAACACCTGCTGCGGGCCGGCGGCAAGCGCTACCGGCCGCTCGTCGCTCAGGTTGCTGCCGAATTGGGCCCCAGCAACGGCGACGGATCGGTCGAGGCCGGCGTATCGGTAGAACTGGTGCATGTCGGTTCGCTCTATCACGACGACGTCATCGACGAGGCCGAATCGCGCCGTGGCGAGGTCTCGGTCAACGAGAACTGGTCGAATACGATCGCGATCCTGGCCGGCGACTTCCTTCTCGCACGGGCATCCGAAGTAGCCGCCCCGCTCGGTGAAGAGGCGGTGGCCCTCGTTGCCCAGACGTACGCCCGGTTGTGCGAAGGACAGGTTGCCGAGCTTCGCTTTGCTGCCCGCCTGGATCATGGGGCCGACGGGTATTTCCGAGTGATCGGCGGCAAGACTGCCAGCCTGATTCGCACGTCCGCCCGCCTGGGCGCAATGACCTCAGGGGCCGCACCGGAGACCGTCGATGCCATCAGCGAGTGGGCATGGGAGATGGGACTGGTGTTCCAGATGACCGACGACGTTCTCGATCTGGTCGCCGACGAGGCGTTCCTCGGCAAGCCGGCCGGTTCAGACATCGGCGAGGGGGTCTACACCTTGCCGGTGCTGTACGCGGCTGACGGACCCGGCGGAGCCGAGATCCGGAGCCTGCTTGCCGATGGTGCCCCGACCGACCGGGCGGTCATCGATCGCGTCATCCGACTCACGGCCGACGGCGGCTTCGTGGACCGTGTGATCGACGAAGCTGTCACCCACATGGCGCGAGCGGAACACGCATCAGATCGCATCCCCGATCGCTCCCTGACACCCGTGCTCCGCAACCTCGACGCGTACATCCTGGGGCGCGTGGAAGCAGCGCGCGGATAGATCGCCGGTCGCCGGTCGCCGGTCCCAATCCGATTCCTCGCGATCAGTGGGAGGAATGCTTCGAAGCTACTCCGGGCGCATCGTGGGGAACAGGATCACCTCTCGGATGTGCTTGCGGTCGGTCAGCAGCATCACGATCCGGTCGACCCCGAGGCCGAGGCCGCCGGTCGGCGGGAGACCGTACTCGAGCGCCCGCAGGTAGTCCTCGTCGAGCGGATGTGCCTCGTCATCGCCCGCTGCACGCGCCGCAGCCTGCGCTTCGAATCGCTCGCGCTGGTCGAATGGATCGTTGAGTTCCGAGAAGGCGTTCGCATACTCCGCCCCCGCGATCACCAACTCGAATCGCTCGGTCATCTCCGGATCATCGCGCTGTGCCCGGGCCAGCGGAGAGACCTCGGTCGGATAGTCGATCACGAACGTCGGCTCCCAGAGGGATGACTCGACCAGCTCGTCGTAGATCTCGAACGCCACCCGACCAACGCCCCACGATGGGTCTACGTCGATCCCGCGGCCGACGGCGAGCTCCGTGATACGGCTCAGCGGCGTCGCGAGCGATACGTCCTCACCGATGGCCTCCGAGACCAGGTCGAAGAGGCGCGCCCGCCTGAATGGCGGGGTGAGGTCGAGCAGCCGACCCTGGTATGTGATCGTCGTCGTGCCCACCGCAGCACGGGCAACCCCGGCGATCACGTCTTCTACCAGCGTCATGATGTCTTCGTAGTCGGCGAAAGCCTGATATGCCTCGAGCGATGTGAACTCCGGATTGTGGGTGCCGTCAATGCCTTCGTTGCGGAAGATCCGCCCCATCTCGAAGACCCGTTCGATGCCACCGACCACGAGTCGTTTCAGGGGCAGCTCGGTTGCGATGCGGAGCACCAGGTCGAGATCGAGGGCGTTGTGATGGGTCTCAAACGGTCGCGCGGCCGCACCGGTGGCCTGTGCCAGCAGCATCGGCGTCTCTACCTCGACGAACCCACGATCCTCGAACTGGCGACGGAGCTCCGAGATGACCTTCGCCCGAGTGAGGGCCGTCTTCATCGACTCCTCGTTCACCATGAGATCCACGTAGCGCTGACGCGAACACGCGCCTCCACGTCCTTCAGACCGTGCCACTTGTCCGGCAAAGGGCGCAACGCCTTGGACAGCAGCGTCACAGAGGACACGCGAACGCTCAGCTCACCCTTCTTGGTGACAATGATCTCGCCCGTCGCCCCGATCCAGTCGCCCGAATCGAGGGCGAGGAACCGCTCGAATTCGTCCTCGCCGAGGATCGCCTTGTTGACGAACAACTGGATCCGACCCGACACGTCCTGGAGCACACCGAAGGCGAGGCGCCCCATGTCGCGCACGTTCATCAGCCGTCCGGCCACGGTGGTCTCGACACCTGTCTCGGCACCCGGGTCGAGGTCGGCGTACCGTGCCTGGAGATTCGCGGCGAGATCGCTGCGTTCGAACCGCTTGGGATAGCCCCCGTCCACGACTGCCTGGCGGTGCTTCGCGATGCGTGCCGCGATGAGCGGATCGTCGTGCGGATTCGGCGGAGTTGGCATCTCGTCGGTCATTGGTCTTCCTGGTTCCGGTCGAAGATGATCCGCAGGCCGTCGAGTGTCAGATACTCGTCGACGATGTCGACGTTGCGGCAGTAGGGCACGATGCTAGAGGCAAGCCCGCCGGTGGCGACAACGACCGGGGACTCGCCGACTTCCTCGATGACCCGTCCCAGAATCCCGTCAACCAGACCCGCGTGCCCGTAGAGGGCTCCGCTCTGAATCGCTTCGACCGTGCCCCGCCCAATCGGAGATCGCGGCGGAACGAACTCCACCCGGCGAAGTGCGGCCGTGCCGGAGATGAGCGCCCGCGTCGAAATCTCGAGCCCCGGAGCGATCACTCCGCCGATGTATGCGCCGTCGGGACTCACCACATCGAAGTTGGTGGACGTCCCGAAGTCGACGACGATCACAGGACTGCCGTACTTCACGCGCCCGGCAACCGAGTTGACGACCCGATCGGCACCCACCTCTCGCGGGTTGTCGATCTGGATAGACATGCCGGTTCGGATCCCCGGTCCGATCACGAGCACTGGTCCGTGGGACAGGGCCGGTGCCACGGTGCGCATCGTTGCGGTGATCGATGGGACGACGCTCGACACGGCCACGCCACCGATGTCGCTCGGTGTGAACCCGTCGAGCGCAAGCACGCCAAGCAACTCCCATCGCATCTCATCCGCCGTCTGCTCCTTGGTCGAGAACCGCCAGTGGCCGACGAGTTCGCTCCCTCGGAACAGGCCGACAGCGACCTGGGTGTTTCCGACGTCAATCGTGAGCAGCATCAGGTCTCCTTGTAGAGGATCGAGGTGTCGCCGAGACGGATACCCACGTCGGGCACCCATCGACCGTCGATCCGATCGATATGGATGTTGTCGAGCAGCCGCGTCGTCCCGACCTTGGCCGTCATAGCGAGGAACGCCGGACGATCGAGGAGCTCAAGGGGCGACGCCGCGTCCTGGTCTGAGAGCGTCGCATACTCGACGTCGATACCGGATTCGCCGTTGGCCGGAGAAGCGACGATCCGCTCGAGTTCACTCGCCGAGCGCTCCCCTGCCGCCACCGCCTCGGCAGCAGCGAACATACCCCGGCTGATCGATCGTGCAGCGACGCGCTCTCTTGCGTCGAGGTAGATGTTCCGTGAGGAGAGCGCCAAGCCGTCGGCTTCCCGTACGATCGGAGATCCGACGATGACGGTCGAGAACGAGAGATCGATCGTCATACGCCGAACGGTGACGAGTTGCTGGGCGTCCTTCCTGCCGAAGTAGGCACGTTCCGGTTGAATCCCCGCGAACAGTTTCGCCACGACGGTGGCGACCCCGTCGAAATGGCCGGGGCGACGAGCACCCTCCATCCCCTCCGTTACCTGGGACACAGTGACGGTCGTGAGCAGGTCCCCCGGATACATCACTTCGAGCGGCGGTGCGAACAGCACATCGGCTCCGAATTCGGCGACGAGCGCAGCGTCTCGATCCAGATCCCGCGGATACGACGCAAGGTCCTCGTTGGGGCCGAACTGGAGCGGGTTGACGAAGAGGCTCACGGTAACGGTGTCACAGTCTCGCCTGGCGGCTTCCACGAGGCTGAGGTGTCCCTCGTGCAGGTACCCCATGGTCGGGACGAATCCGACACAACCGGCGGCGAGATCCCTCGCCGCCGCGAACGATTCCACGATCCTCACAGTTGTCTCTCCTCGCTCCGCGTCGCAGCGACTTCGGTGGTTGCCTCCACCATCAGATCAAATGCGGATGCGAGGTCTGGAACCGTTGCACGGACTGCTTCAAGCTGCGCGGCGATGGTCTCGGCGTCATGGCGTGCCACCGGCCCCGTCAGCGACGCCAGGGGTCCGGCATCGAACGCATTCGTCACGACCGCCTCGACGAGCGGCCGGACCGCTTCGAACGGCACATCGGTCGCCGCCATGAGCCGTTCGGCGATCGCGAGGGCCGCGATCGGGAAATTGGCGGCCGCAGCCGCAGCCGCGTGATAGGCCGTGCGGCTCTCGTCCTTGAGATCGAACGGGACTCCCCCGAGCGAGGAGGCAAAGCTGTGGAGTTCTGATCGCAGCGGTTCGTCGGCGGTCACGGCCATCCAAGCGCCGGCCAACGCTCGCGCTCCACGATCGGGGGTCGGCATCGTCTGCAGGGGGTGCAATGACCCAACGGAGAGGCCTTGGGCGGCGAACGGTTCGAGGGCAGCGACGTGAACCGCTCCGGAGAGATGAACGACACTCGCAACGGCGTTCCGTGCAACCGGGGCAACCTGCCCGGCCACTTCCTCAATTGCCGAGTCGCTGACAGCGACGATCACAAGATCAACGGCCGGAATGGGTTCGCCGATCTGGAGAGCCACTGCGTCGAGCCGTCGCGCGAGGCCGTGCGCCTGGTCGGCGTCGCGTGCAGCGATCGCGACCACGTCGTGGCCTGCGCCGTTTGCGGCGATAGCGACGGATTGGCCCGCTCGTCCGGGTCCCACGAGGACGATCCGCATATGGCTCCGATCCTCCCGGTATCGGTCCGGCCCCGCCTCGGGGCTCTCTCCGGGCAAACGTACTACGTCCCCGGCCAGTCGGGGCCGCCGATCGTCGCCTCGACTCGCTCGAGTCCCTGACGCTCGACCGCTCCCGATGCTGGTTCGACAATCGAACCGTCTGGCATGCGAGCGTCGGCCCATGCCTCGAGGAGCGGTTCGAGCACGAACCGTCGCTCCGCCATTCTGGGATGTGGCACGGTGAGACCGGGTGCCGAAATACGTTGTCGATCCCAGAGGATCAGGTCGAGATCGAGCGTCCGCGGCCCCCAGCGAGTGTCGCGAACCCGACCGCGAGCGCGTTCGACGGTGAGGAGTTCGCGAAGGAGACCGGAGGGGGTGTGAGCTGTCTCGACCACGGCGACCGCGTTCAGAAACGGGTCCTGCTTCGGGCCTCCGATGGGGGCCGTTTCGTACACCGATGACACGGAGATCACGCGGCCAATGGCGGCAAGGCCGCGCATCGCTGCGTTGAGATGGCCAAGACGGTCTCCGAGGTTGGAACCGATTCCAATCGCGCAACGACTCACTGGACGGGAATGAGCGAACGCCCCTCTGGGCCGAGAGGACGTCCGAGGATTTCCTGGATCACCGATGTGGCAATGATCGGATCCTTCACCAATTCTGAGTGGACCAGGTAGCCGGCCAGCAAGCCGCTGACCGTCTCGTCGATCGTGTCCCGATGGAGCAGCACCGAAGCACCGCGAACGTTGATCGCCGCGTCCATGGCGGCGAACACGCTGCCGACGTCGTCAACCTCGGACGGGGGGCCTTCAACCGTGTGGACGATGACGCGAAAGCCTGCTTCGTCGTACACGGCCGTGTTCTGACCGGAGGGAAGCAGCGAGAGAACGGTGTTGATGCCCTGGTCGTTGAGCCAGGCGATCTCCTCTTCGCGTCGGACCCGACGATGCTGGAATCCGGAGCCGCCGATGCGTTCGGACACCGCAAGCCGACCGGCAATCACCCATCGGAATCCGCGTGGTTCGAGTCCGGGGACGTCCTTCTTCCTCATACCCTCATGCTCATTCGCGAACTCGCACGATAGCGTCGGCCGTTCGCGCAGCATCAGCGGTCCGGGCAGCATCGTGGACGCGCACGACCGATGCGCCTCCAGCAATCGCTAGAGCGACCGTGGCGAGCGTCGCCGAGTCTCGATCTTCCGGGCTGGACACGCGGCCCGCCTGCTCCAGAATCGTCCCAAGGAACCGCTTGCGTGACGTACCGACGAGCACGGGATGGCCACCACCGAGAAGGCTGATACCAGCGAGCAGCGCGAGGTTGTGGGCGAACGTCTTCCCAAATCCGATGCCCGGATCGATGACGATTCGGGCTGGATCAATTCCCTGTTGGACAGCGGCTTTGGCGCGGTTGCTCAAGAATTGGCCGACGTCCGCCACGACGTCGTTGTAGGTCGGGTCAACTTGCATCGTTCGGGGTTCGCCTTGCATGTGCATGATCACAACGCCGACCCCGGACGCAGCGCAGAGCGCCACCATGTCGGGATCGCCGAGTCCGGTTACATCGTTGATGATCTCGGCACCGGCGAGAATTGCCGCTTCGGCGACCTGCGGCTTCGCGGTGTCAACGGAGACGACGATCCCGTGCGACGCCAGCGCCTCCACGACCGGAACGACCCGCTTCAGTTCCTCCGCCGTTCCGACCGGCTCGGCTCCCGGCCGGGTGGATTCGCCCCCGACGTCGACAATGTCGGCTCCGTCGCCCCAGAGTTGAAGGCCGTGGCGGATTGCCTCTGGGGTTTCATTCCAGCGACCGCCATCCGAGAAGGAATCCGGCGTCGTGTTGACGACACCCATGACCAGTGTGTGGTCTTCGTTCGTGAGCGAGCGGGTGCGGAGTTCCCAGGTGATCGGGCGGAAGGTCACGTTCACCCGGCGCCGGAGCCGCCTGTTTGGGCTGCTGCGATATCGCCCGTGGCTCCCGATCCTTCTGGGCCCCGGATGCGCAGGGCGCCCGACTCCGAGTGTTCCCACTTCGGGACGTCGTGGAGTACCTCGATCACCTGGTCTGCGTCAAGTGTCTCGTGCTCGAGCAGCCGTTCGGCGATCCGATCAAGCGCGTCGCGGTGTCTGACGATGATCTGCGTCGCCTCTTCGTGAGCCTGCGTGATGAGCTTCCGGACTTCATCGTCGATGGCGGCTGCGACTTCGTTCGACAGATCCTGGCTCTTCGAGTAGTCGCGACCGAGGAACACCTCAGCTTGCGGCTGGCCGTACTTGAGCGGACCCAGCCGATCGCTCATGCCGTACTCCATCACCATTTTCCTGGCGAGACTCGTGGCCTTCTCGATGTCATTCGAGGCCCCGGTTGACGGATCACCGAACACGATCTCCTCCGCGGTCCGACCGCCGAGGGCGTAGGCCAACTGGTCGACGAGTTCGCTGCGCTTCTCGTAGTGCTTGTCTTCGAGCGGGAGAGCCATCGTGTAGCCACCCGCCCTGCCGCGAGGGATGATCGTGACCTTGTGGATCGGATCGAGCTTCGGGAGAGCGTATCCGACGAGCGCATGGCCGCCCTCGTGGTAGGCGGTGAGGCGTCTTTCCTCTTCCGACATGATGCGGCTCTTGCGCTCCGGGCCCGCGATCACTCGCTCGATCGCCTCTTCCATCTCGGACATGCCGATCATGGTCTTGTTCCTGCGTGCCGCGAGCAGCGCCGATTCGTTAATGAGGTTGGCGAGGTCGGCTCCGGTGAATCCAGGGGTTTGGCGTGCGAGCGTGGAGATCACCACGTCGTCCTCATAGGGCTTGCCCTTGGCGTGGACTTCGAGGATCTGCTCGCGACCCTTGATATCCGGACGATCGACGACAATCTGGCGATCGAACCGCCCGGGACGCAGCAGCGCCGGGTCAAGGATGTCCGGCCGGTTCGTTGAGGCAATCACGATGACGCCCGCCTTGACATCGAAGCCGTCCAACTCGACCAGCAACTGGTTCAGTGTCTGCTCGCGCTCGTCGTGCCCGCCACCGAGACCGGCGCCACGATGGCGGCCGACCGCGTCGATCTCGTCGATGAAGATGATCGATGGGGCACTCGCCTTCGCCTGCTCGAAGAGGTCGCGGACGCGGCTCGCACCGACACCGACGAACATCTCGACGAATTCAGAACCGGAGATCGCGTAGAACGGGACTCCGGCTTCGCCGGCCACCGCGCGGGCCAGCAGCGTCTTGCCGGTCCCTGGAGGGCCATACAGCAGAACACCCTTCGGGATCTTCGCTCCCATGGCGCGGAACTTCTGAGGCTGCTGGAGGAATTCCTTGATCTCATCGAGTTCCTCGATCGCCTCGTCCACACCGGCGACGTCGTCGAACGTCACCTTCGGTGTGTCCTTGGTGACTTGCTTGGCTTTGGACTTCCCGAACTGCATCACCCGGTTCCCACCGCCCTGCAGTTGGAACATGATGAAGATGAAGAGTCCGAATAGGAGGAGGTAGGGAAGAACGTTCCCGAGGAACCACTGGAAGAGCGACGGCTCCTGTGAGTCCGTCACAGCTTCGACTCCTGCGTCGAGGATGTCCTCGGTCAGGGTCGGCGAGTACTCAGCCGGGTACATCATGATGTACTCAACGGTCTCACCGGAGGCGTCGGTGTAGGTACCGGCGACTTCGTTGGACCGATCGCGAATCGTGACCGGATCGTCGATCTCGCCTGCAGCCAGCTTGGCGTTGAACTCGTTGAGGCTCAGCTCTTGGGGCTGGCTCGACTGGTTCACGAACATGTTCACGGCCATCACCACAACGAAGATGACGGCCAGATAGATGACGATGGTTCGTGCGGTCCGGCTCACACTGCTCCTCAGCTCACGACCGGGCGTTCACCGCCCGTCTCTTCATGGTACGCCTGACCCCCGGATAAGCCGCATCGTATGAGCGGAGAACGGCGAGATCCCAGTCGCCAGTCGCCAGTTCCCAGTCCCCAGTCACGGAACTCGCTTAGCCTCATCTTCTCGTGCTGGCTCACGGAGCCCCCTCCGCTGCGCTCCGCCCTGGCGGCCGGTGCTCGCGCCTCCCCCACTCCGTGGGAGAGGCCAAGACCCGACCCCACACGCTGCACCGCTACTCAGCTGCTCGGCTGCTCCGCTGCTTTCGTCACGCGACTCGCCAGCTGGTGCGTTGGGGTGGGGCGTGGATCCGGGGTCTGATGAGGCGTCTTCGTTGGGGTGGCGATGTGGGGTCGATGGTGAAGCCCTGGCCGTGGATCACGACATGGTGGTGGAACCAACAGACGGTGGTCAGGTTCTCGGCGTCGGTGCTCCCGCCCTCAGACCACGGCATGATGTGATGCACCTGCAGGCGATACCGCGATACGCAGCCTGAGATGGTGCAGACACCGCCGTCACGATGCAGGATGAACCGTCGCAGCCGGGGCGGGATCACGCGACTCCGTCGACCGATGGCGAGCGGTGTCCCGTCAGGGGTACTGGCGATTACCTCGACGATGCCGTCACACAGGATCGCTGCGAGGGTGTTCGGCCCGACCTGCGGACCGGTGGCAACCGTCACACCGGCCTCACCGTTCGTCGGCGCCGCTTCGGTCGCGTCGACAAACACGCACACGGTCGGGCTGTGACTGTCGATCGTTGCGCCGTCGTCACCTTTGATCGAGTCTTCGCTGATCGCCCACAACGCATCGGCGTTGCGGGTGGTGCGTGACGGGTTCGCTGCCGGCCCGTACGGGAAGCTGTCGGCCTTCGCTTCAAGGGCCTGGACAACGACCCGGCCCGCATAGCCGGGGAGACGACCCGACAGGGTCCAGGCTGACTCGTCGAGGTTCGGCTGGACCGACACAGAGCGCTGTTCGAACGCCATCTCGTCATCGATCGGCGCCATACGCCGCCGCCGTGCCGCACGGACCCGGATCCCCGCGATGTCGAAGCCGGCGGTCTCACCCAGGATGTCGAGGCTGTCGTCACGGCCCGCAAACGCGGAGACGGCTGCGGCACGGTCGAACCCGATCGCCCCATTGCTGACGGCTTCGTCGACGTCGGGGAGGTCTTCGAGCCGCCACGCGGTTGCCACCAGCTTCCCGGCCGTCTCCGGGGCCAGGTCCATCTTCCCGGTCGCCCACTCTTTCAGGGACCGGTTCCCGTCGCGGAGTGCGACCTGGCGCCGGTCGAGTTCCCGGAGCAAGGACATCTGCCGGCCACGGGCCTTGGCGATCACGGCCTCGTCTTCGACGAGTCGCTGCTCGATCGTGTCGGTGGTGAGACGTTTCGTGTCCATACCCGCAACCTACCCACCAGGTGTGACAGAAACCGGGGCTGGGACTGAAGAATCTCAGGGTTTCTTGCGGATTCTCTGGTCGCCGTTCACGCCGGCGAGAGACCCCCTCCGTCAGCGCCTCGGAGGCGCTGCCACCTCCCCCTGAAGGGGAGAAATACCTCGAAGCCCGGCGTCTCTCCTACACCTCGTCGACGACGGCTACGTGGGGGAGGTTGCGGTACTTGCCGTCGAAGTCGAGGCCGTAGCCGATGACGAACTCCGGTCCGATATGGAATCCCTCATAGGCGACCTCGAGCGGGGGCCGCTCGATCCCGTCCTTGATGAGCAAGGCGGCGAGTTGCAGCGAGGCCGGATTCCTGACCTCGAGATTCTTGATGAGGTACTGGAGGGTGAGGCCTGTGTCGATGATGTCTTCAACAATGAGGACGTGACGGCCCTCGATCTCTTCGTCCAGGTCCTTGAGGATCCGAACGACACCCGATGATTTCGTCGAGGCGCCGTACGAAGAGATAGCCATGAAGTCGAACTCCACCGGGAGTGCGACGTGACGAGCGAGGTCGGCCATCACGACGAAGGCGCCTTTCAGGATCGCGACCATCAGAAGGCTCTTTCCCTCGTAGTCGCGGGTGATTGCGGCACCCATCTCAGCGAGCTTGGCGTCGATCTCCTCTGCGGATACGAGGGTTCTTCCGATCTTCACGACAGGTCCTGCTTCCGTCCGATCGCGACTGCTTGTCTCGTCTTGGGTCGGGCCCACGGTGCGACGCGGAGGCCGACGATGGCAACGATTCTGCCACCGTTGGCCACCACCGGCCAAGTGGAACGGAGCCGAACCGCGATTCCTGCCTCCGACAGCACGGTGCGCACCGACTTCGAACCCCCATCGATCTCGATGCGATCACCCTCGGTCGCGCATCTCACGCACGGTCTCCGAGCCGATCACAGCTGTGTCGAATGAGGAGGACCGAGCGGCGCGAGATCCGCGAAGCATCGACCTCGGCGAACATGATCTCGTGGGTCCCGAAGCGCACCGTCCCGGGGACGGGGACCGCGAGCGGGGCCGACTCTGGCTCCGGACCTGGATCGATGACAACGAACGGGCCCTCCCGCCCAATGGCGAGCGATCCGGTGATGGTCGCTGCCGCAGATTGACCGGTCGCTACCCCGAGTACCGCCTCGATGTCAGCCTCGGATCCCGCGTACGGATCGAGCAGTCGTCGCAGGGCCCGGCGGATGGCGCGGGTCGCGATCGGACGCGAGGCGGTGACGAGCGGCGCCGACGGAATCAGGACAGCGGTCCCTTCCTCGAGAATCGGGATGGCATCGGCGAGGAGCTCGATCTCCGCGTCGTCGGCGGCAGCGATCGATCCGGAGCGAGCAAGCGTCGATCGGATCCCCGGCCGGTAGCTCTGTTCGAGGTCCGGGATGAGTTCGAGGCGCACCCGATTCCTCAGGTAGCTGGGATCAGCGTTGGAGGGATCATCCGTGAACGGCAACCCCAACGCTTCGGCAATCGATCTGACATCGGCTCGAGTAGTATCCGAGCAGCGGGCGGATCACACCGGGGCGGCTTCGCAGCATGCCGGCCAGACCTGCGCTCCCCGATCCGCGCATGAGGTTCATCAGCACCGTCTCGGCCTGATCGTCCTGGGTGTGCCCCGTCACGATCGTCTCCCCGGCCTCGGTCGCTGTCGAGATCGCAGCCCAACGAGCGTCGCGTGCCCGAGCCTCGAGGGACGGGCCAGGTTCGAGGGCGGCATCAACGAGCGGTGATGGCGACTCCGATTCGCGCCGCGGTCTCACGCGCCGCACATTCGAGCGCCGCCGACGAGTCAAGGTGGTGCCGAACGAAAATAGCGCGGGTGGTGCGGCAAGTCGCTGCAACCCATGCAGCAACGGCGGAGTCGGCGCCCCCACCGAGGGCCACGACGAGCGGACCTTCCGGCAGAAGGTCGACGACCTCGGCCGCGAGTTGGTCGGGTGTCAGGCGATCCGCTGCAGCCACTGCTCGGGATCGCCGATCTCATCGAGGGTTGGCAGGGCTTCGGGACTCTCCCACGCGTGGTCGAGCGTCGCCCAGGAAGCTCGCGCCTCGACGCCCTTGATGAACTGAGCCCCCATCTCGTACTGACGAAGCTTCATTTCGAGGCCGATCAGGCGCATCAGGGCAGCGGTGCGCTTGTCGGAACGTCTCGCCTTGAGCACAGCCGACATGCGCGCCTGTGTCACGATCTCGCGCTCGCCGATTCTGTCCATGACCACATGCCCGTGACCCTCGAGGAGTGCCATCAGCGCCTGAACTCGGTCGATCACCTCGCGTTGTTCCGGCGTCGCGAAGACACCGAAGATCCCCGATTCGTCGATGAGCGGCTCGCCGGCCGCGGCCGCTTCCCTGAGTTCGGCGGCGACCCGCTGGATGTGCCCGTTCTCCGGTTTCGAGGTCGCAACGAGTTCGTCCACGAGACCGAGGAAGTAGCCGCGAAGCCACGGAACGCCGGTGAACTGAAGGCGGTGCGTACACTCGTGGAGCGCGACCCAGAAGCGGAAGTCGCTGGGGCGGAAGCCGTGGTCGCGCTCCATTTTGAGCAGGTTGGGTCCGACGAAGAGCACCGTGTCGCCGTCATCGCCGTCAGATGTCGGAAGCACCAGTTCGTACTGGCCGAGAACCCGGCGAGCAAGGAAGCCGAGCACGGCACCCATCTCGGCCCCCATGATCCGACCGGCCATTGCAGATCCGACGCCGGACTCGGAGCCGAGCTTCTTCTCGGCCGGAGCGAGGAGGGCAGAGAACGAAGCGACGTTGTTCTCGACCCAGCCGGTTCGACCCACGACCGCGACGTCGGGGAGGCCGGGTGCGACCAGGCCGGTCTCTTCGGATACGAATTCGGATGCCCGCTCGACAAGGCCGGGGAGATCGAGTTCGAGGCGGGCCTGGTGGTAGGTGTCCTCAAGGGGGTACCGCCCCGAGACACTCGAAGCAACCGAAACCGCCAATGGCCAATCAACACGCGACATGGTCCGAAGGGTAGGGGCCCCGGCGAATCTCCGTGACCGGCGACTGACGACTGCGAAGCATTACCCCCTCGCTGCGACCAATCCCCACATGCCCCGATACCGCTCGGACGATTCAAGCAACTCCGCGTGCGTGCCACGAGCCTGGATCACACCGTCGTCCATCACGATGATCTCATCCATGCGGTCGAGACCGACCGGGCGGTGGGTGATCACCACGACCGCACGGTCCGACGCGGCGTCGAGCAGGTCGTCCATGACCGCTTCGGCCGTCACCGGGTCGAGACCGGAGATCGGTTCGTCGAGCACCAGGATCGGGAAGTCGGCGAGGAACGCCCGGGCGAGAGCGAGACGCCGGCGCTGCCCTCCCGACACCCGTTCTCCGCCCTCGCCGACGTCGTGCTCCAACCCGTCGGGAAGTTCGTCGAGCCACCGTCCGAAGCCGACCCGCTCCAGCACCGCTTGCACGTCGGCGTCCGTCGCCTCGATATCCCCAATCCTGACGTTCCCCACGACCGAGCCTCTGAACAAGAACGCTCGATCGTCCTCGTAGCCGATCGTTGAGCGAAGCTGGTCGGCATCGGCCTCCCTCAGATCGATGCCGCCGAGCGAGACACTGCCCGCGTCGGGGTCCCGGAAGCGGCAGAGAACGTGCGCCAGGGTCGTCTTCCCTGCTCCCGTTTCACCAACGACTCCGATCTTCGATCCCGGACGCACGGTGAGGTCGATTGGACCAAGGATTCGCGTGTCGCCCTGAACGGTCACGACCGCTCCATCGACGGTGAGCACCGGCAGAGCTGGGATCGATTGCGGGCGCGCCGGTGGCGCGGTCGGAGACTCAGCGTCGATGACCTCGAACAATCGATCTGCGGCGCCAAGGGAACGGCCGAGCCGCTCGAACGCCGCCGGGAGCGGTGCGACGGCCTCGAATGGGGTGATGGCCAGCATCGCGAGGACGGCCACCATGACACCGTCGAGAGAACCAGCCTGTACGGCAACCGCGGACACCCAGAGCGTACCGACGAGCGCCACACCGATGAGCACGAGGATCATCGCATCACCGAAACCGTGGAGTCGGGCCGTCCTGCGTTCGGCCCGCGCTACCGCTTCTGCTGCCTCATCGGCGGATCCCAGCAGACGCTGCTCCTCGCCGAGGGCGACGATCGCCTGCGCCCCTTCGATGATCTCCACGGTCCGGCCGATCAGCAAACCCCGCTCCCCTGCAACGGCCCGCCCGGTTGCTCTCCCGGCCCGTTCGGTGATCCAGGGCACGAGCAGCCCCGCCGCCAGCAACGGGACGAGGATCGTCGCAGCAGAGATCGGAAGCCAGACCAGCGCCAGCACCAGCGTGAGGAGCGCCACTGCGATCGCGACGAGCGGCGGCGCGATGACGCGCACGAAGACGTGCTGGATCTCGTCGACGTCGTCGAGGACGCGACCGACGAGGTCCCCGGCGCGAAACGACGCAACACCCGCAGGTCCCAGTCGATGGAGGGACCGCGCGATCCGCGAACGCAGATCGGCCAGGAGATGAAGGCTCAGGTCATGAGAGACGAGGCGCTCGAGATACCGGAACACGGCTCTTGCGATCCCGAAGAAGCGCACGCCGACGATTGCCGGAGTCAGATCAAGGAGCGGCGGATGCAGCGCCGCGGCGGAGATCAGGTAGGCGGACACCGTGAGCAGTCCGATCGAGGAGGCGACGGAGGCAGCCCCGGCGGCGATCGAAGCCAGAAAACGCGCCGGATAGGCACGGAGAGACTCAATGAGACGCAGGAAGCCCTTCACGCCAACTCCCCCGCCGTCGGCGCCACAACTCGCCCACGATCCATGCCGACGACGCGGTCGGCAAGATCGACGAGCACCCGCTGGTGGGCGACGGTCACCACGGTCCGACCGGCGGCGATCCGCTCGAACGAAGCAGCGATCCGGAGCTGTGTCCGGCTATCGATGCCCGCCGTCGGTTCATCCAGGAGCAGCAGATCGGGGGCGCGGACCACGGCGCGGGCAAGCGTCACCATCCGTCGCTCGCCACGACTCAACCCGGCACCCCGTTCACCGACCACCTCACCGAGGCGCGGGATGAGGTCGTCCGCACCGACGAGTTCGAGCGCCTCGGCGATCTCGCGATCGCTCACACCGGCCGCACCGAGCCGCAGATTGTCGAGCACGGTGCCTGCCACCAAGAACGGATCCTGTTGGACCCAGCCGATGCGTGACCTCCATTCAGCCAGGTCGACGGTGGCCATGGGTAGCCCGGCGATCGTGATGGCTCCGCTCACCGGGTGGTCGAACCCGAGGATGAGACGGAACAGGGTCGATTTGCCAGCACCCGATGCACCGATCACGGCGAGGTGTTCGCCAGATCGGATGACGAGATCGATGCCATCGAGCACCAAAGCCCCCGGATCGTCCCCAGCCTCGGGATATCGATAGGCGACGTCGAAGAACTCGACAAGCGCCTCCCCCACGACCGGAATCACTGGGGTCTGCACCTCCGGGGCGCTCGAGTCGACCGGTGACAGCTCCAAGACGTCGAATGCGGACCGGGCCGCCTCCATGCCATCCATTGCGGCGTGGAATTCGGAGCCGGCCTTCCGGAGTGGCGCATATACCTCAGGAGCGAGGATCAGGACCGCCAGTGCCGGTTCAAAGTCGAGGCTGCCGTTCACAACACGCAGACCGATCGCGACGGCGATCAATGCCGTCGACATCGTGGCGACCAACTCGAGTACAAAGGCCGACAGAAACGCGATCCTCAGCGTCGCCATCGTCTGCTTGCGGTATTCGTCGGAGAGTTGCCGGATCCGGTCGAGCCGTCCACCACCCGACCGGTACACCTCAAGCGTGAGCAGACCCCGGAGCGTCTCCACCAGCGCGTCACCGAGACGGAGAATCGTGGTCCAGCGTGCCCGGGTCGCCCGGTCCGAGTAGTTCCCGATCAGCATCATGAAGACAGGGATCAAGGGGACGGTGATGATGATGATCACCGCCGTCAGCGGGTCGACGGTCGCGACCCAGACGACAGCGAACAGCGGGATGAGCGCACCGAGGACGAGTTGGGGTAGGTAACGGGAGAAGTAGGCATCGAGGGCATCGATTCCACTCGAGGCGACGAGCGCAAGATCACCGCTGCCTGCCGAGCGACCACGTGCGGTCTGAGCGAGCACCGCTCGCATCACGCGCTCTCTCAGCGTTCGCTTGACGTCGGCTGCGGCGCGGTGGGCTGCGACCGATCGAGCCCACTCGAACGCGCCACGGGCCACGTAGATGAGTCCGAGAGCGATCAGCGATCCGAGCAACTGGCGCGGGTCAATACCGTCGAGGAAGATCCGGTTGACGATGCCGGCGAGAACCACGGCCCCTGCGATCACTGCGACCGCGGAGGCCAAGCCGAGGGCGATCGTCACCCCCATGAACCGGCGCACCCCTTCGGTTACCCCGAAGAGGCGCCGGTCGATCGGGCTGATCCGATCTGCTTCTGCTTGCTGTCCGTCAGTGCGTGGACGTGGTGACATCCCTAGGACCGACGCGCTTGCGGAACACCCAGTAGCTCCATGACTGATAGACAAGCACGATCGGAACGAATATGAGTGCGACGATCGTCATGATCCTCAGGGTCAACTCGGTCGACGAAGCATTGAACACCGTCAGGCTGTAGTCGGGATTGATCGTCGACGTCATCACGTTCGGGTACATCCCGATGAAGATCGCCGCCACGATCGCAACGATCGTCACGCCGGTGCAGATGAACGCCCATCCGAACATGTCCGACTTCGTCAGCCAGATCACCACGGCGAGAAGCACCACGGCGAGGATCGGGAGCAGCGCCGGCACGAAGTCTCCGTCGCCCTGGAGGTACGTCCAGACCATTGCGGCCCCGACGACCGCGGTCGACGCGATCGCGAGCGGTGACGACACCGCAGCCGCCCGTACTCGGACGTCGCCGTCCGACTTCAGGGCAAGGAAGATCGCGCCGTGCAGTGTGAACAACACGAGTGACGCGATGCCCATCAACAGCGAGTAGGGATTCAGCAGCGCCCAGAAGCCGCCAACGTATTCACCGGCAGCATCGATCTCGAGACCGCGCACCAGGTTGCCGAACGCCACACCGAAGAGCAACGCGGGCAGGAGGCTGCCGACGAAGATCGCCCAATCCCACATGCTCCGCCACTCGGGCTTCCGATCCTTGCTCCGATACTCGAAGGCGACGCCCCGGATGATCAGGGCGAACAGGATTAAGAACAGCGGCAGATAGAAGCCACTGAACATCGTCGCGTACCATTCCGGGAAGGCGGCGAACGTTGCACCTCCTGCGGTGAGCAGCCAGACCTCGTTCCCATCCCAGGTCGGGCCAATGGTGTTGATCATGACCCGCCGGTCCGTGTCATCCTTTCCGATGAAAGGCAGCAGGATCCCGACCCCGAAGTCGAATCCCTCGAGAAAGAAGAATCCGATCCAGAGGACGGCGATGAGTACGAACCACAGGGTTTCCAGGTTCCAGATTCCTTGTTCCATGCTCAGCCTCCTCAGTACACCATCGACTCGGCGACGTCTTCTGCTGTCTCCTCGTCACCCGGGCCGGCCTTCGAGTACTTGACGAACAAGAACCCGGCCGCAAGCGCAAGCGCCGCGTAGACCAGCGTGTAGCCGATGAGCGTCATGATGATCCAAGCGCCCGGCACCGTCGGTGAGTTCGAGACCTCCGTCTTGAGAAGCCCGACTGCGATCCACGGTTGACGACCCATCTCGGTGAAGATCCAGCCCATCGCGTTCGCGATGAAGGCCGCCGGGATGCCGATCCACAGCGCCAACTTGAGATACCACTTGTACCGGATGAGGGTCCCCCGAATGTGGAACCAGACAGCGAGTCCGCCAATGAGAATCATCAGGAACCCGAGGCCGACCATGATCCGGAACGACCAGTACGTGACAAACAGGTTCGGGATGTAGTCACCCTCTCCGAACTCGGCAACCGCCTCCGCCTGGAGATCGTTGATGCCCTGTACCTCACAGTCGAGGTTGTTGCACGACAGAAGGCTGAGCGCCCGGGGGACGGCAACGTTGACGCTGTTGCGGCTGTTCTCCTTGTCGCCAACGGCGAACAGCGAGAACGAGGCCGGTTGTTCGGTATCCCACAGTGCTTCGGCAGCAGCCATCTTCATGGGTTGTACCTCGACCATGACCTGGCCCTGCCAGTGCCCGGTGAGGGCGACACCGATGGTGGCGACGAGCAGAACGGCGCCACCGAAGGCGGCCGACTTGCGCATGACGATCACGTGCTGCTTCTTGGCCAGGTGGTAGGCAGCGATGCCAAGAATCATTGCGCTCGCCGTAGCGAATCCCACGGCGACCGTGTGCGGGAAGTGGGTCCACAGCACCTTGCTGGTGAGGATCTCACCGAAGTTCTGCATCTCGGCCCGGCCGGTCTCGGCATTCAGGACGTAGCCGGTCGGATACTGCATCCACGAGTTGGCGAGCAGAATGAAGAACGCCGACGCCATCGTGCCGAACGCCACCATCCAGATGGTGAATGCATGCACCTTGGGACTGAGCTTCTTCCATCCGAAGATCCACAGGCCGAGGAACGTCGATTCGATGAAGAACGCCAACAGGGCCTCGATCGCGAGCGGTGCACCGAAGATGTCCCCGACGAAGCGAGAGTAGGTCGACCAGTTCATGCCGAACTGGAATTCCTGCACGATTCCGGTGACGACGCCGATGGCGAAGTTGATCAGCATCAACTTGCCCCAGAACTTCGTCATCCGCAGGTATTCAGGCTTCTTCGTCCGAACCCAAGCGGTCTCCATGATCGCGACCATCCAGGTGATGCCGAGCGTGATCGGCACGAACAACCAGTGGTACACCGTTGTGATGCCGAACTGCCATCGCGCCAGCAACACGTCTTCCATAGGGCCCTCCCAACGGTCGGATCTGGTCCGTGGGTAGGTTGCAGGGAGGAGTCGTCCGGCCGTAGGGTCGTTTGTCCCGAATACCGGCGGGTTTCGGCCCTCGTGAGCGGTTGCCGCCGGTGCGCGTGTCCGCCTACTCGGCGGCGGCGGTGTAACGGCCCTTGATGCCGACGAGGTAGTAGATGACGAGGCCACCGATGACCACAGCGGTGAGCGTCAGCGACAACGGCAGGAGGTAGCGATTCGTCCAGGGCGGCGTCTCCTCCTCGACCTCGATCGGCGGCACATCAACGGCGGCTCCGCTCTCGATCGAGATGGGCGCCACCTCCGCGGTCTCGTCGTCCTCGGACTCCTGACCCGAGGCGATGGCCGGGATCAGGAGGATGGCTCCGGCAAGGAGTGCGGCGATGAGTACACGGAGTGATCGCGTCATGGGGCGAGGATAGACGACGAACTGCACGCGATGAAGCGCCCCTGGGTGGGGCGCTTCATCCTTGACCGTATGACGTCAGGCTTCGGTGCTGACGATCCGCCCGCGAAGGCGCGGATACTTCGTGGGAGCGTGGGCGAAGCACCACTCCCGCCGGTTGTACCGGGAGAGCTTGGTATCGCATTCCTTGGCGGCACACTTTCGCTCTGCTGAGTAGGTCTTCGGGGCCCTGGCCCCGCCATCGAGGCGACGGCCCCTGAGTACATTGTCGTTCATCGTGTCTTCCCTCCGATCGAGCCGAGTGGAATCACATCCCCGGCTCGTTCTTCTCTCGTTCCTCTTGTATTAACGCTCGGAGGGTGTCGAAAAGTTCCGGGGGCGGCTCAGATCTTCCGCGTTCGTTAATCACGATCTTGAGGTGTCTCTCAAACTCAAAGGCGTCCATACACGGCGGACACCGGCGCAAGTGCAAGCGAATCCGGGACTTGGTGAAGAACGAAGCTTCCTCATCAAGGTACTGGTAGACGTATTCGATGGCGTGGTCGCAACCGCTACTCATGAGGTGTTCCTGTGATTCCGTGCTGTTGTGCTACATCCCACAACTTCTTTTGGAGCGCCTTTCTTCCCCGATGCAGCCGAGACATCACGGTGCCGATCGGAATATCGAGCATCTCGGCGATCTCCTTGTAGGAGAAGCCGTCCACATCGGCGAGGAGTACGGGAAGCCGGAACGTCTCGGGCAGCGCCTCGAGTGCCTCAATGATATCGGTGTCGACAAACGCGTCGAGCATGTCGGTCTCGGCACTCTGAGTGGCACCAGACGCCTCGCCAAGTCGTTTGTACAGGTACATGTCCTGGAGCTCACCGAGTTCAACCTCGGAGGGCCGTCGCTGCTGCTTCCGGTACTTGTTGATATAGGTGTTCGTGAGGATCCGGTAGAGCCAAGCCTTGAGATTCGTGCCTTCGGTGTAGGAGTCATACGCCCGATAGGCCTTCAGGAACGTCTCCTGGACGACATCCTCGGCGTCGGCGGGATTCCGTGTCATGCGAAGCGCGGCGGAGTACAGCTGCGGCGCATACTGCATCGCGTCCGTCTCGAAGCTCGCCTGGTCCGCCACATTGCTCCCTCGTTGCGCCCGTCATCCTACGGCTGAGCTGAATTGAGCGCAGGACCACTAGGATTCCGTGCCCCGCCGGGGTAGCTCAGTCCGGTAGAGCAACGCACTCGTAATGCGTAGGTCGTCGGTTCGAATCCGATCTCCGGCTCCACGTCCGGCCGCACCGCGGTCGGACTTCGTTCGATCGGTGGCGATCGGTCATCCGATCATCCGGTCTGAATCAGCCGGTGATTGCGCTGGCGACCGCGAGACCGATCGACTCATGACCTCCACGGTTGGGGTGCGGCCATCCGGCCCACATCTGTGTCGATACATCGAGATCGGCGATGTCGATCCACGTTACGTTCTCATCGAGGCCGGCCTTGATGGCTCCATGCAGCGCCCCCAGGGCGTCCGTCATCTCGTCGGCGCACTCCGGTCCGATCGGAGCCCATCCGGGCGCGATCGTGGATCCGTCGATACCGAAGTAGCTCGCCCAGAACACCGCAGCATTGGTGCGGGCGTCAAGGGCTTCGACGATGGCAGATGTGGTCGCGGTGATGTCCGGTCGCTTCGCATCGAGATTCCAATGGTCGGTCATTGCCACCTCGCAGGCGGCCTCGTCGCCAGACCTGCTGAATGAGAGTGCGGTGTTCTTCGTCAACTCCTTGACCACGTCGACCCAGTTCGTCGAATTGATACCAGCGGTGACGATCACGACGTTCCATGTCTCCGGGTTCGTGTACCGCTCGATGTCATCGACCTGGCTGGGATGCACATCCGAGCAGGAGTCGGATCCACCGTTCAGCACCGAGTTCACACCGGCACCGGGGAACGCGATGTTCGTGTATTCGGGAGTCCATGCAGGCGGAAGCGAGGCTGCCACGGCGTTCCGGACCGTTCGCCCAAACGAGAACTCAGCGTCCCGACAGGTGGCATCGGCGGTGAACCACTGGCGCGTATAGCCGGATGCGATCGAGTCGCCTGCGAGCACGATCATCGGTCGGGAGGGCGTCTTCCCCGACCAGGCGGGATACCAGTCGGATTCCCAGCCGTTGAGGTCGACCGCTCGCACTTCGAGGCGGTGATCGGTGTTCGGCAGCACGGAGACATACGAGATCGTCGGGTCGTCAACAGAGGTCTCGTTGATGTCGCCGGGGACCGTCCCCCACCACCGGTACTCGTACTGCAGGATCCCGTCGTTGTCTTCGGCTTCGATACGAATACCGGTCTCGAGGAGGGCATCGTCGGACTGGGGAGCTTGGAGTTCGGCGGAGAGGATCACCGGTCGGGTATCACCGTCGGGGAGCATCTCCCCTGGAGGATTCAATGCCCAGACCGGGATGGTCATGGCCATCGCCACACCAACAATGGTGCTCATCAATACAGCGCGTCGCGACATCAATACAAACCTAGCGTTCGGGTGCAGTACTGATATGACGTTCCGGGCGCCGGAATGGTTCCCTGGAGGAGTAGCTGAGTAACCGAGTATTCCTCCGCCCCAGGGGGAGGTGGCCCGAGCGCAGCGAGGGACGGAGGGGGTCTTCACCTCTCCACGAACTCGAGAGACCCCTTCCGTCAGCGCCCTGGGAGGGCGCTGCCACCTTCCCCTGAGGGGAAGGAATTGAATGGGAAGGAATGGAGCAGGCAGGGAGAGCTGTCGCTACGGGACGAATTGTTCGAGGATCTCGGTGACGTCTCCGCTGTTGACGAGCAGCCAGACACCACACCAGTCGGAGGGGCAGGAGAGGTAGGCCGTCGGATCGAGTGGCCAGTCGGAGAACGGAACATCCAGGTAGCCGATCGAACCGGCGTCGATCTCCCAGACCCCAACGGCTGGCGATACCGGGATCGTTCGTAGCGTCGGATTGGTGTTGCGCACGTAGTAGTCGTTGTTGACCTCTTCACCATCCGCCGCGCCTTCGGTGTATGCGATGTCACCGAAGTAGAAGCAGGCCAGATCGAACTCGATCTCGGTCGCCGATTTCGCGAGCACATACCCGAACCACACGCCGTCCGGCAGCGAGCCGGCTCCGGGTGAGCAGCCCGAGCCACCGGCAACGTCACTCCCGGGTAGTGGATCGAGCGGGAAGAACTCCGGGTCTTCGATCACGTAGGGACCGCCCGATGTGGTCGTGGTGGCGGCGACCGTGGTCGTGGTTGTCTTGCCGGACAGCGTCGTGGTCGCGGCCGTCGACGCCGTTGCGCTGGATGGGTCCGCCTCGGCAACGCCATCAGCATCCTCGGAGCTCGTACACCCGGCAACAGCCAGCAGGACGAGGAGGACGATGAGTGCTCTCATGGGTGAACCGTACGCTCGCTCGGAGCGCCCCAGCCAGAGTCGCCCTGCCCTACCGCTGGGCTAACCCTTCACGGAACCGGCGGTGATCCCTCTGACGAAGAACCCCTGGAGGGTGAAGAACATCACCATCGGCAGGAACCTGATGATGAACGCGCCGGTTGTTGGCAGGTTCTCTCGCGAACCGAACTCGCCGGCAAGTGATGCGATCACCACCGTTGCCGACAGTGCATCCTGGTTTCCACCGATCATCGTGGTGACCACGACACCACTCGTCAGGGCGATCTACAGAATCGTCAACCTTCAGAAGACCAGGGACTCGATCGCGCGAACGTGGGGCTTCTCTAGAGTTGTGCGATGTCCTCAACCACCCTGCCCGAGTACCCGACGTTCGTCATGCACCTCGAATGCGCATACACGGGGGAGCAGTTCGAACCCGATCAGATACACGGACTTTCACCTGCGGAGAAGCCGCTGTCGGTGATGTACGACCTTGATGGCATCGCCGCTGCGGTGACCAAAGGGGATCTCGACCAGCGACAGTCCGGCATGTGGCGCTACCGCGAATTCCTTCCAGTACGGCGTACCGAAGATGTTGTATCGCTCGGCGAGACCGAGACACCCCTCGTCTCACTCCCCCGGTTATCCGAGGAACCCGGGACGACCGAGATCCTCGTCAAGGACGAGGGTCGCCTCCCCACCGGGTCCTTCAAGGCGAGGGGCCTCGCCATGGCCGTCTCGATGGCGAAGGCGCTCGGACTGACCAAGCTCGCCATGCCAACCAATGGCAACGCCGGGACCGCGCCCGCCGCATACGCGACGCGTGCCGAGATCGAGACGTACATCTTCTGCCCCGATGACACATCAGAAGTCAACGTCCGCGAGATCGCGCCGCAAGGCGCGAACGTGTGGCGAGTGAACGGCCTCATCAATGACTGCGGGAAGATCGTCGGCGCTGGGAAGGAACCTATGGGATGGTTCGACGTGTCGACCCTCAAGGAGCCGTACCGCATCGAGGGCGAGAAGACGATGGGCCTGGAACTCGCGGACCAGATGGGCTGGAAGCTCCCAGACATCGTCTTCTACCCCACGGGAGGTGGCACCGGCCTCATCGTTATGTGGAAGGCGTTCCAGGAGCTCACCGCCATTGGGTGGCTCACCGGCAATCTCCCGAGGATGGTGGCGGTCCAGTCGACCGGATGCGCTCCGATCGTCAAGGCATTCGACGAAGGCGCCGAGCACGCTCCGCTCTGGGAGGACGCGTTCACGATCGCATCGGGAATCCGCGTGCCGATCGCCGTTGGCGACTTCATGATCTTGCGTGCCGTCCGGGAGAGCAATGGCTTCGCCCTGGCGGTCACCGACGAGGAGATCGCGGCCGCCCATGAGCGCGTGCCGATGACCGATGGCATGCTGATCTGCCCGGAGGGTGCAGCGACGTTCGCCGCGTACGTCAAAGCCCTTGAGGAAGGGCTCGTGTCCCCGGACGAGCAGGCCGTCCTGTTCAACTGCGGCAGCGGACTCAAGTACCCGATGCCCCCCCGCCGAGGATCGCATCGACCACACACAGCCGATCGACTGGGATGCGCTGGTAGAGCCATGACAACACGAGACATCGTCACCACTGAGTTCACGAACGAAGATGCCGCCGCGTCGTTGGCAGAGAACTCCGACGACGTCTACAACTCGACCCTCGTGTCCGACCGGGCACGAGGGCTCGTCACGACCGTCTCCGCCCACGACCCACTCCCCTCGGTCGACGACGCGGCGTGGGAGGGATTCGAATCGCTACCGCTCGACGATAGCCTCACCCAGAGCAATCCCCTGAGCAGCCACGTACCGCTCACCGACGAGACCCGCCACCTGATCGGAGATCACAACGTGTCGATGCTGCAGGCCAGCTCGATCCGCGTCAACACGGCACGAGGAGGGATCGTCGATGAGGGCGCGCTCGTGGGTGCATTGCGCAGTGGCCACCTCAGCAGCGCCCCGCTCAACGTCTCCTCCGGAGATTCGATGACCGAAGCCGCGAACTCCCGATACCGGGGCACGCCGAACACTATCGCTACCCCGCACATCGCAGGAATCTCAGCCGTTTCAGGTGTCCGGGTTGGAGAGACGACGGCCGACGGTGTCCGCCCCGTTCTTGGCGGAGCTACACCATCATGACCACCGTCGCTACCGCCGGTCTCGCCGTGCTCGACTTCGTGTTCGGAGTCGACCGCCGGCCAGACCGCGGTCGCAAGGTGTTCGCCTCCTCTCTCACCGAAGTCGGTGGCGGGCCTGCGGCCAACGCCGCCGTCACGATCGCAGCACTCGGCGGAGACGCTCGCTTCGTCGGGCGCATCGGCGATGACACGATCGGCGAGCGGATCCTCGCCGACTTCGCCCGCTGGGGCGTCGACACATCCCGCGTGCGCACGATCGAGGGTGTTCCGTCGCCGCTCTCATCGGTGGTCATCGAAGCGGACGGCGAGCGGACGATCGTCAACTACACCGACGGAGCTCTCTTCGCTCCCGACGATTTGGTCACGACCAATGACCTCGCCGGGGCTGACACCGTGCTCGCCGACTTGCTTTGGCCCACAGGAGGACTTTCGGCGCTGCGAACAGCCGCCGAGCTCGGCGTCCCATCGGTACTCGACTTCGACGAGATCCCGGAGCGAGGGCTCACCGAGGCGCTGACGCTTCCGACCCACCTCGTGTTCTCTGCGCCGGCACTCGCCGCGGTGGCCGAGACCGCCGCTCCGGCCGAAGCCCTCTTGAAGATCGCTGGCCGGACCGATGCCTGGGTGGCCGTCACCCTTGGAGCAAAGGGGGTGCTCTGGGTCGACGATGGAGTCGTCGAGCACACGCCCGCCTACACGGTCACAACAGTCGACACCCTCGGCGCAGGCGATGTCTACCACGGCGCCTTTGCGCTCGGCATCGCGGAGAACCGGGGGATCGAAGACGTGGTGATGCGGGCAGCCGCGGCCGCCGCCCTCAAATGCACACGTTTCGGCGGCCGCGAAGGTGTTCCCACGCGGGATGAAGTCGAAGACTTCATGAAAGCAAATCCACGATGAACATGACAGCAGAAGCGCTCTGGGGCCGTCGACGCCGCTGGGCTGGTCCAACCTTGCTCGCAGCTTGCAGCTCGTGGCTTCACGCCTTTGGCCACCAGGGGGTGAGGTGGGTGTCTACGGTCTCGTACCAATCGTTGGTCATGGCACCGAGGGGGTCGGTGTGGTCGGCGTAGTCGGACCACAGGATGGGCTCATCGATCCAGATCCGGACCGCCGTCCGCCGGACTCTGCGCTCGGTCTGACCGAGCGAGCGATTGGTCCCGTGGATCGTCACCGGCAGAAGCGGCGCCCCGCTCATCCACGCCAGCCATGCGGCACCGCGCTTCGGCTCGGTCTCGCGCCAGTATGCGACCCTGCGCCCCTCGGGGAAGACACCTGCCGTGCCTCCGGCCCTCAGATACTCGACGGTCTCTTCGAGGGCTCTCAGCGGTACGCCATCCCGATCGGTCGGGATGGCCCCGAAGTACTTCGTGACAACGTCGAAGGTGATGTGGTTTCCGAACAGTTCGTCGACCGCGATGAATCGCACGAGGCGTCCAAGAGCGTTGATCACGAGCGGAGGATCGAGATGCGAGAAGTGGTTTGACGCCACCACGAGCGGCCCCTGCTTCGGGATGTGTTCGGTGCCGCTCACTTCGAAATCGAGCAGGCCCCTGGCCACCATGCGCAACGGTATGTTGAGGAACCGCGTCGTGAGCGCCGAGGGAATGTACCGGAAGCTAGGCATCGCCCGCCAGCTCGGCGAAGAGATTCGCGAATGCCAACTGGGGACGTTGGTTCCTGCCGAGTGCGTCGATCGCCACAAGCACTCGCTCGGCGCCGGCAACCGCGCGTTTCGGTGTCATCGAGGACAGCGCTGCGACGGGTACATCCGTGTTGCGAACGGGACTGCCGAACTGTGCAGCAGCGACGTCCCGGTAGAACGAGGCGAGGATTTCGAGACCGGTGATGTAGAGCGCGTCCGTCGCACGCTTCAGCTCGCGGGTCTGTCGATCCCTGAGTGATCGGGGTGCATCGTCTCCCAGAGCGTCGCGTTCGTCCTGTTGACGCTGCTTCAACGCTGCGAGCAGGGGCTCAGCCGAGGTCATCGTCTCGTCGGCGAGCCGGAACGCATCCCCTGGATGCTCACCAAGACGCATGGGGATGCTGAGCCAGAGGCGCCGGTAGTTGGCAACCTCTGGCTCGGTCGCAAGCGCCAATGCGAGTCCAGGGCGCCCTCCTGCGATCCTGGCCGCTTCGGCTGCCTGCTCCGTCCCAATGCCAAGCGCCTCGAGACCCGCCGCCACTTCGGATCCCGGGACCCGACCGAGCACGACCGTGCGGCAGCGGCTCGACACGGTGCTCGGCAGGTCGTCCTCGGTCTCCGTCACGATCACGAACACCGTGGCCGGCGTGGGCTCTTCGAGCGTCTTGAGGAGCGCGTTTGCAGCCTCATCGTTGAGCATGCCGCCCTCTTCGAGGAGGAACACCTTCCGTTCAGACTCGAGCGGACTCCGCGTGGCTTGAGACACCACGCGACGCGCCTGGTCGACGGTGATCGATGCCCGGCCCTCTGGCTCGACGAGTACAAGATCCGGATGGATGCCTGCCATGACTCTTCCGAAGCAGCGCGTGTCCTCGCCGCAGAGCAGCGAGGCAGCGAAGCGGCGGGCGATCGTTGCCTTGCCGACGTTGGAGGGTCCGACGAAGAGATACGACTGAGCCGGTTCGGCGATCTCGCGTTCGAGAAGGACGACGACGCCCCCGTGACCGATGATGCCGTCGAAAGGACTCACCATCGACCCCGGACCTCACGGTATGCGGCGTCAACGACCACCTCAAGAGGCGCACTCGCGTCGATGACCACGAAACGGTCCGGCTCGGTGGCGGCAATGGCGGCGAAGCCGTCGGCAACTGCCTGTTGGAAGCGAATGCCTTCATCCCCAATGCGGTCGCCAACCGCCTGTCGTGCAAGGCCCTCGGTGGCGTCAACCACGAGGAGGATCACGAGATTCGGCCACACGCCAAGCAGGCCCGGCTCGTTCACGCTGCGTACTTTCTCGATACCAAGCGAGCGGCCGGCACCCTGGTAGGCGAGCGATGAGTAGACCGACCGATCCGTGAGGACCCAGGAGCCGTCGTCGAGTGCCGGGCCGACGATTTCAGCTGCGAGTTGTGCCCGCGACGCCGCAAACAGGAGGGCTTCGGTCCACGGCTCCGGCGCAAGATCATGGCTGAGGAGGATGTTGCGAATGGACTCGCCGACGGCGGTGCCACCCGGTTCGCGAACCCGAACGACGCGATGTCCGTCTGCCGCGAGTCGCTCACCAACCCGCTCAGCGACCGTCGACTTACCCGCGCCCTCGATTCCCTCGAACGCGATGTAGGGGCGACTCACGTGATCTCGTTTCTCATGCTCGGCGTCACAGCGGTAGTTTCGCAGAGTTGGGGACGCCGGGTCCGAAGTCAGTTCTTCTTCGGCTTTGGTTTCGGCTTCGCTTTGGCCTTCGGCTTCGCTTTCGCCTTCGCCGTGCGCTTCGGTGCGGGACCCTTTGCTCTACGCTCGGCGAGCAGCTCGACGGCTCGGTCGAGGGTGATCGTGTCGACCGAATCGGCGACCCGGAGCGAGGCGTTGGTCTCGCCGTCGGTCACATACGGTCCGAACCGTCCGTTCCGGAGAACCACCGGCTTCTCCGTGTTGGGATCCTGCCCGAGTTCCTTGAGCGGTGCCGCAGCGGTGCGCCCACGGCCCTTCTTCGGCTGGGCGAGCAACGCGAGCGCCGCGGCGAGGTCAACGGTGAAGATCTGGTCTTCATCTTCGAGGCTCCTGGTCTCCTTGCCCCATTTCACGTATGGCCCGTAGCGGCCGTTCTGAGCAGTGATCGGTTTGCCATCCTCGGGATGGTCCCCGATCGTCCTTGGTTGGGTGAGAAGCCGCAGGGCTTCATCCAGTGTCACCGTATCGAGCGACATGCTCTTGAAGAGCGAGGCCGTCTTGGGCTTCGCCTTCGACTCGAGCATCGCGTTCGCCGAGCTGCACATACGGGCCGTAGCGACCGGCCTTCGCGAGCACGGTCAGGCCGGTCTCGGGGTCGTCCCCAAGCGCTCGGTCGCCGGACGGCGCTTCGAGCAACTCGGTCGCCCGCTCCACGGTCAGTTCCTCGAGCGCCAGATCCTCCGGGATCGATGCTCGCGCTTCGCCGTGCATGAGATACGGTCCGAACTGGCCGCACCGCGCAACGATGAGTTCTCCATCGGCGGCCTCGCCGATCGGGAATGCGTTGACCTCACGGGGATCGATCCCTTCGAGGACGTCGTCGGACACGAGCGTCTTGAGACCGGGGTGGCCTTCGCTGCCGAAGTAGAATCGGTTCAGGTACGGGACCATCGTCGCCTCGCCACCGGCGATCTTGTCGAGGTCCTCTTCCATCAACGCGGTGAAGTCGTAGTCGACGTAGTCAGCGAAGTGCTCTTCGAGGAGGCCAACGACGGCAAACGCCTTCAGCGTCGGGACGAGCGCTGTGCCCTGCTTTCTCACGTAGTCGCGATCCTGGATCGTCGAGATGATCGACGCATACGTCGATGGCCGCCCGATACCGAGTTCTTCGAGTCGCTTCACCAGACTGGCCTCGGTGTACCGGGCCGGGGGCTTGGTCTCGTGGTGTGTCGCTTCCACCGCGACGGCAGCAAGGCCTTGGCCTTCTGCCACGGCCGGCAGATGTGATTCCTGATCGTCACGATCGGCTTCCGGATCATCGATGTCTTCGACATAGGCCTTCAGGAACCCGGCGAACAGGATGGTCCGACCGGTCGCCGAGAACACACACGCGCGGCCGCTCGTCGGTCCGGTGCCGGAGAGTCTCAGTTGGAGGCTCTCTCCCTTGGCATCCCTCATCTGGCTGGCGACGGTCCGCTTCCAGATCAGGTCGTAGAGCCGAGCCTCGTCGGACCTCGGTCCGAACGAACTGCCAACGATCTTGGGATCCTGGAAGTGCTCACCGGCCGGACGGATCGCTTCGTGTGCCTCCTGCGCTCCCTTGGCCTTCTTGCCGTAGAACCGAGGGGCGTCCGGGAGGTACTCCGTGCCGAAGCGCCCGGCGACCAGCGACCGGGCAGCGTCGAGCGCGGCGCCGGAGAGGTTGGTCGAGTCGGTCCTCATGTAGGTGATGAAGCCGCCCTCGTACAGGCGCTGGGCGGCAGACATCGTCCGCCGGGTCCCGAACCGAAGCTTCCTACCAGCCTCCTGCTGAAGGGTGGCGGTGCGGAAGGGGGCATAGGGACGCCGGGTGTACGGCTTCCGTTCGACCAACGTCACGCTGAAGTCGGCATCGACGAGTTCGTCGGCAAGACTCGCAGCCGTCTTGGCGTCGAGGACCACGCGGTCGGCACGGTGAGAGCCGGCCTGGTCGAAGTCGGAACCCGTGGCGACGCGATCACCGTCGACCGCCGCCAACTTGGCATCGAACGGCGTGTTCTCGTCGCGCGGTGTGAAGGTGCCGGTGACCCCCGAGTACGCAGCAGCAACGAACGCCATGCGTTCGCGCTCGCGATCGACGACGATGCGCGTCGCCGGCGACTGGACACGGCCGGCGGACAGGCCGCGCTGTACCTTGCGCCACAGCACCGGTGACACCTCGTATCCGAACAGCCGATCGAGGACACGGCGCGCCTCCTGGGCGGCGACGACCTGCTTGTCGAGTTCTCTGGGATGATCAACGGCATCCTGGATGGCCTCGGCCGTGATCTCGTGGAAGACCATGCGGTGTACCGGGACCTTCGGCTTCAGCACCTCGAGCAGGTGCCAGGCGATCGCTTCGCCTTCGCGGTCCTCATCCGTCGCGAGGTACAGGGAGTCGCAACCCTTCAACGCCTTGCGGAGAACCGAGACCTGATTCTTGGAGTTCGGTGTGACGACGTACATCGGCTTGAAGCCGTTGTCGATGTCCACGCCGAAGCGGGTCTCCTTCCAGAGCTTCTTCTTCGCTTCGGACACTTCGCCGACCTTCGTCGGGATATCGCGAATGTGACCGACCGACGATTCGACGAGGAAATCGTCGCCGAGGTAGCGGCCGATCGTTTTAGCTTTCGCCGGCGATTCGACGATGACGAGGTGTTTGGGCATGGGTGAACAGCACTCAATCGGTTGGGAACGGGGCTCAACGATGCGGGAGTATGGCCGCTTTGTCAAGACAATGGAGTTTCGGACCGCGGCAGAAGGCTACTGGGCGAACCCTTCCCGGAAGCGTTCGACGACCTTCGGCCACGTGAAGACGTCTTCGACGAACCGCCTCCCGGCGGCCCCCATTGCCGTGGCTGCATCGGGGTCGGCAAGCAGCATCTCGAGGCCTTCGACGATGTCGTTCGTCGAGTGGACGACATATCCGGTCTCACCGGGAATCACCGTCTCGGGGGATCCGCCGGAGTCGCCCGCAAGGACGGGGAGACCGGTTGCCGCGGCTTCCAGGAAGACGAGGCCGAGACCTTCCACCTCGAGCCCACCCCACCGGGAACTGCACGGCATGCAGAACACATCCATCTCGCGATAGAGGTCGGGGAGGTCGGGCCACGGCACATCGACGGCGAATCGAGTGCGCACACCGAGCTTGTCCGCCAGCTTGCGGAGGCGCCCTTCGGTGCGTCCTTTCCCGACGAGCAGCACTTCGACCGGCTGGCTGAGTCGCGCGGCTGCCTCGATCACGCGGTGCTGTCCCTTGCGGGGTACGAAACGGGACACACATCCAACAAGCGGAATCTCGTTGCCGCCGTTCGGCGGCGGAGTGAACGTGCCGATATCGACCCCTGCACCGACGAACACCACATCCTTGCCGGTCAGTCGTCGCACACGATCTGCGGTGAACCGGCTGACGGCAAACCGCACATCAGCATCACGCAGCGCCTTGGCGACCGCCTGGCGGGTTCCGGGTGCGGCCGCGGGCAATGTCACTTCCGCCCCGTGGCTCAGGATCCCGTACGGAACGCCGAGTCGCTCGCGCAGCGCCGGCCCGATGAAGGGCAGCGGGTGGGGAGCGCCGAACAAGATGACGTCCGGATCGAACGCAACCGCTCTGGCCTCGATCCAGGCCGCAACCTGCGGGGTCGGCCACATGAACGACGAGCCATTGCGACTGATGCGATCATCGGGGACGGCGGCTTCGTCGGCCGGTGCGATGATGTGCCACTCGTCTGGGTACGCGTCGATGAGGTTGGCGAGATACTGCTGGATCCCTCCCGGCTTCGGCGGATAGTCGTTGGTGATGAGGAGGAGGCGCATCGTCAGTCACCGAGATGGATGGCGACGTTGTACGAAGACATGCCGCGGGCCATCTGCGGTGTAGATGATCTCGCAGTGGGCGGTATTGCGCGGAATCGGGAACACGTCCCGATTCGCAAACGGGATCCCGAGCAATGCCGCAACATAGGCACGCATCACGCCACCGTGGGTGAACACGCCGACGGTGCCCGATTCGTTCTCCGCGACACCGGCCGCAGCCTCCGAGAAGCGTTTTCCTGCGTCAGAGAAACGCTCACCCGTGCGACCGCGAGGCTCATCGTGCCCTTCGGCGAAGATGCGGTGAAAGGATCCGGGATCCTCGGCGTGCGCCTCGGCCCCGGTCAAGCCCTCCCATTCGCCGAAGTGGAGTTCTACGAGGCCATCAACCGTCTGGATCGGAACCCCGTTCCCTACCGCAACGGCATGTGCCGTCTCCTGTGCCCGGCCCGACGGCGAAGCCACGACGGCATCGAGCGCCATTCCGGTGTCCGCGAGGGCCGCTGCCTGGCGGCGTCCGTCTGGCGAGAGCGGCGACTCTCCCCTCCCCCACCAACGATGCTCGAGATTCGCCTCCGTCTCCCCATGACGGATCAGCCGAAGACGCGTGCCGCCCGGTCGAGAGGCGTCGCCGTTGAGATGGAGGTCGTCGTTGTATGAGAACACTTCGGCTCGGTCGCCGTTCATCCGGATCGTGGTAACCGACGTGTTCGAGGGAACCAACATCCCGGACTGGTCAACGGCTCCGACCAGCGACCCGACAATCGTCTGGATCACACCGCCGTGTGTCACGGCGATTGCCTCCTCGCCATCGTCGACACGGGCGGCAAGCCGGTCGAACGCCCCCCTGACGCGAACGACGAAGTCGGAGAAGCGCTCCCCGCCTGCGGGTTGGAAGTCGCCGGACCCAAACCGTTCGTTCTCGACCTCCGGGTATCGAGCGCGGATCTCTTCGGAGCGCATGCCGTCCCACACGCCGAGGTCGTACTCGCGCCACTCGGCCAGTGGTTCACCTTCACCGATCGCCGCGCATGTCGTCCGTGTGCGACCGAGGTCTGAAGAGATGAGCACGTCCGGTCGGCGCCCGGTCATGCGACGCCGGAGGAGTTCGACCTGGTGGTGCCCACGACCGCTCAGGGCCGAGTCGGACTGACCCTGCCATCGCCCAGAGATATTGCTGACGGTCTCGCCGTGTCGAACGAGCGTGATTGTGCGTGCCAGAGAATCCCCTACATCGTGCCTCCGTAGGGTAGAGGGGCCCGGAACGTCCCCATCCCCGGCGAAGCGCAGCCGGTCGAACGGATCGAACACGCCGCGAACCGCGTAGGCCGGGGTAGGTTGGCCACATGCTCGGTGCGATCGCCCAGAACCAAATCAACCTCCCGGACGGCGGGGCCGAGGCCGTGGTGTGGGTCGTCATCGCCGCGGTGATCATCGGCCTGTATCTCGTGATCCGGCGCACCCGCCTCAAGTCCCGCGACGCGTACATGAACCAGGCCGAACGCGAAGCCGAGATGCGCAAGAACGACCCGGACATGAAGTAGTCCACAGCCCCGTTGCGGGCTGCGGACTCCTCCGAAGGTCGCTGGCTCTAGAAGAGTCCGTAGGTCACGAACGCCGACGCGAAGATCAGCGAGACGATCGTCATGACCTTGATGACGATGTTCATCGCCGGACCCGACGTGTCCTTGAACGGGTCGCCGACCGTGTCGCCCACGACCGCTGCCTTGTGGGCATCCGAGCCCTTGCCGCCGAAGGCACCGGCTTCGATGAACTTCTTGGCGTTGTCCCACGCCCCACCGGCGTTCGCCATGTAGATCGCCAACAGGAATCCGGAGATCAGCGCACCGGCCAGCAAGCCGCCGAGCATCTCGAGGCTGATGAATCCAACGATGAGCGGCAGCGCGACGGCCATGGCACCCGGGAGGATCATCTCTCGCAGAGCCGCCCGCGTCGAGATGTCGACGCACTTCTCGTACTCCGGCTTTGCATCGGGATCGCCCTCACGCAGTCCGGGGATCTCACGGAACTGGCGCCTGACTTCTTCGATCATCTGGTTGGCCGCACGGCCGACCGCCTGGATCGTTTGCGCAGCAAACAGGTAGGGGAACATCCCGCCGATGAACATGCCGACGATCACCCAGATGCTGAGTATGTCGAGCGCCTCGATCGTGTCCTTGCCTGCTTTGTCCAGCTCGACGTTTACCGACTGGATGAACGTGAAGAACAGGGCGAGGGCCGTGACGGCCGCAGAACCGATCGCGAAGCCCTTCGCAATGGCGGCCGTGGTGTTGCCGAGCGAATCCAGCGCGTCGGTCGTCTCGCGAACCTCGGGTGGCAGATGAGCCATCTCGGCGATCCCGCCTGCGTTGTCTGCGATAGGCCCGTACGCATCCACCGACACGGTGATGCCGAGCGTAGCGAGCACACCGATCGCGGCAATTGCCACGCCATAGATGCCGCCGCCTTCAACGGCCCAGTCACCGGCCCAGAAGGCGGCGCCCATGCCGAAGGCGACCACGATGACGGAGTAGGCAGCGGACTTCATGCCTTCGGAGATGCCGGAGAGCACGACCGTTGCCGGTCCGGTCTGGGCCTGACGCGCAATCTCCTTGACGACCTTGTGCTCATCCGAGGTGAACCACATCGAGATACGCCCGATGATGATTCCGATCACGAGGCCGACGAGGACGGCGAGGAAGAAACCCCAGTAGTTCTTCACACCCTCAACACCGCTGAACATCAGCGGTGTCAGCGCCCCGACGCCGAGAACCGTGAGTCCGGCAGCGGCCCAGGTTCCACGTTCGAGGGTTGCCGCGAGGCTGGCCTTGCCCGGACGGACGAGGAACGATCCGATGATCGATGCCAGCATGCCGATGGAGGCGATCATCAACGGGTAGAAGACCGCTTGCATCGTGAACGCTTCTCCGGCAACACCGAAGACCAAGATGGCAAACGAGATCGGAGCGACGAGCGATCCGACGTAGGACTCGAAGAGATCGGCGCCCATTCCCGCGACGTCACCCACGTTGTCACCGACGTTGTCGGCAATCGTCGCCGGGTTCCGGGGATCGTCCTCTGGGATACCGGCTTCAACCTTGCCGACCAGGTCGGCACCGACATCGGCCGCCTTGGTGTAGATCCCGCCGCCGACGCGAGAGAACAGCGCGATCGAGGATCCACCGAGGGCGATGGCTGTGACGACCGCGACCCAATTCTCGAGGTCGAGGACTTCCTTGAACAGCCAGATGCCGAGCGAGAACCCGAGGAGGCCGAGGCCGGCGACGGTGAACCCCATGACCGCTCCACCGCGGAACACGATCGGGAGAGCGACCTTGATGCCACCGCGCCGAGCACCTTCGGCGGTGCGGGCGTTGGCAGCGGTCGCGATCCGCATCCCGATGAAGCCGGCCGTGGCCGAGAGCAGGGCCCCGAAGACGTACGCAATCGCTCCCCACGGACGGCCCCACGGAAGGAAGACCAGGATCAGCACTGCGAGGATGACGACGAAGACCGCCACCGCCCGGTACTCGCGCTTCATGAACGCCATCGAACCCCGGCGGATGGCACCCATGAGGTCCACCATGACGGCGTTGCCGGGATCGGCAGACATCACTTGGCGAGCGTAGAAGAAGGCTAGGACAAGGGCGGCCACGCCCATGATCATGGCGACGTAAAGCCACAGCTCCGGCTGACTCACAGAATCTCCCAATGTCGATGAATGAGGGCAGGGAGATTATAGATTCGCCTGGGAGCGCCCAATCTGCCCACGATCGTCCGCGGAGAAGCCTCGCTGAACGAGTTCGGCAGGTCATCATTGCGGCGCTCTGTTGGACAGACATGTCGCGAAGCGAAACAACGGCCTCATATGGCGACGTGACCGCGAATCGCTGGTGCTCGTGCTTCGAGGAGTGCGCCGATTTCGGGCTTGGATCACGGCGGTTTCAGAAGTACGGTCGGACCTCGAGTTGGTTGGCAGCGTGGCACCGGGGCGCCGACCGGGTGATCCCGGTGATCGTCCACAACCGGATTCAGCCCGTGTTGGTGGCGATCACCGCTTCAGCGAAGACTTTGGCACCGTCCTTGATCCGCTCGTGCCACGACGGTGTCTGCCACGGTTCCCAGGCGTAGCCGGACGTTTCGAACACTTCATCCCCGACGACGATCGCGATGCCGACTCTCTCGACCGTTTCAGTGCCGACACTGCCGTCAGCGTCGATTCGATATGCCTGCAAGGAAGACGGATCGGAGAAGCCGATTGCCTGATACGGGGCCCGGATCTCAATCACATGACCTTCCGCCGACCAGGTCGACCGGGAATCGAAACCTTCGTCGATCGGGTCGGTGGTCCCGAAGACCATCTCGCCGGGGGCGATCATCTCGGCTGCGAGGCTCTGGCCAGTGGAAGGAACGACGAGCGGACGGTTGACGACGAGGCGATGAGTATTCCAGACGCCGCTTCCCTCCTGGAAGTCGGTGGGGTTGACCGACTCATAGCCTCTCTTCCACGAATACTGAATGGCATAGGGATCGTTGGAGGCCCGCACGAGCATGCGCCCCTCGTCCCCATCGAGCACGATCGCGTAGTCGGATTCTGGGTCGATTCCGTCGGTGTTCGGCAATCCCCCGCCTTCGCCGGCGAGGACGTCGAACCCGATCACCACCGGCGTCTCAGACCACAGATCGGGATCGTCGGTACGGATACGGAGGTAGAGGTAGGACTCGTCCTTGAGCGCCCTCACCTCACGTACCGATCGGGTGGACTCGAAGATCACCTGGGAACTGTTCTCGGTCCATTCTCCGTCGTCGCCGTCGAGAACGACCTTCTGAGCCGACCCCGGATCGGTTGCCACAACCCCGAAATTGGCCTCGTTTGTCCACGGATTGGCCCACAGGCTCCTTCGGTCGGGCGGGAGCTCGTAGTCGATCGTGTTCCAGGTGAATTTGAACCACTCGTCGGTCCACTCGAACACAAGTGCGCCCGAGAGGCCGACCGCTTCGATGGTGCTCAACAGGTCGGCGTTTATTGCCATCTGGTCTCGTTCGTTGTGCGCCCCCTGATTCCGGCCCTGCGGCCCAAAGTGGGCTGAAGCCATGCCCGAGGGAACCCCAAACTCGGTGATGACAACCGGGATGCCAGCGTGGTGTTCTTTCAGCTTGGTGAGGTACCCGGCGTAGTTGTCGTCCTCGCCGTCCAGCTTGAATCCAGCGATCCCCTCCTCGTAGCGCTGGAAGTCGGGATAGTACGGGTAGGCGTGATAGCTGGCGTAGTAGCCCCCTGGCCACAACGAGGTCGCCCGCACGTGATTGTGGTCGACGCCAACCAGATCCTCTCGCTCGAGTGGTTCGTCGGGGTGGCGAAGCGGGTCGGTGGTCGGCCAATTGACAAACGTCATCGGCATCGTCACCCCATGTCCGGCCTCGAGTTCGGCCAGGTGGTCGAGCATCCCTGCGAGCCACACCTCGGTGGGAGAAGAGTCGGCGGTGTTCTCGAAGTAGTCGCCCCGATATCCAGGTCTGCCCGCGTTGGCGATGTCGGAGGCCGACGTGGCGAAGGGATCCCACTCAACGCCGATCGCCCACGACATCAGCCAAGGTGAGACGTCGGCGTCATAGGCACCGCCGGCGTGGCCCGGACGGTCTGGCACGACGATGTCGCCATGAACGACCTCGACCGCTCTCTCAATTTCTGTCCTGAACTCGGCGACGATTTCCGAATCGAACAGGTCGAAGGTCTCGTAGAACCGCTCTTCCGGGATCCACACTCCGTGGATCAACAACAACGGAGCCTCTGGATTTGCCAGGTTGTAGGCCCGCAGTTCTTGGTAGAAAGCTGGCGGCATGATCGTGTAGACCCGAAGCGCCCGAAAACCCATGTCCGCCATTTGCGGGAACCAACGCTGGAAGTGTTCCCCGGTGATCGCCTGCTCCCCCGGTTGGCGCCCGGGGATGGTGGGCCCGAGGTTCACTCCGGCAACGAACTCCCGGATGCCCGCACCGGTGTTGATCAGGAGTCGGTCCCCTTCGACTCGTGCAAAGCTGGCAAGTCCACCCTCGGTCGTCGTCACAGGACCCCAGTCACCCGTCGTCGGAGCGTCGGGCGCGACCGGCACGACGTCGCCGCAAGAGGCAACGAGCATCGCCAAGGCGACCGCAAGAATGGGTATGCGCACAGTCATAGGGTTGTCGGCGCCCCAGGCCGCCACTTGAGCGAACCGATCCCGCGCTCCACGCGCAACTCCGAAGCCACGAGGGGTCTCCTCGGGCCGCTGCTTCGACACACCTCGGACAACCCTGCCGTTCAGTGTCGAGCCGGGGCGGATTTGAAGCGACCATACGAAGGGCCAGGGCGACGCCCGTCACAAGATACGCACGATCACGCCGATCCGACCGTACGATGCTCAACCGTGCGACGACTTCTCCCGATCTTCAGCGCCCTCGCGACGGCGAGCCTCCTCGCGGCTTCGTGCTCGTCTGGCGCCTCCGAAGCGACCGACCCGCCAACGACGGCACCATCGACCACCACGACGCTGCCTCCGTCATCGACTACGACGTCGACGTCGCCTCCCACAACGACGACCGAACCGCTCACCGTGGTCGCCGTGGGCGGAGATCTGCCGGCGGGGCTTGCTGCGGCCATCGCATCATTGCTCTCCTGGCAGGCCGACAGCCGCAACGATCCGCCGAACGTCCCGGACGGACTCGCCGCCCATCTCGCAGACCAACCGCTCTCCGCACCTGCGGAGGTGTCGGCGACTGCTACGACCGCCGCGATCGACGGTGGCGACATCGCCGTGATTGAGATCGATTCCGGAGACGTGCTCCTGGCGGCCGACGAAGGCACCGGCTGGCGCATCGTCGGCGCCGCTCCGGTGGACGGCACCCCGTGGTACGGGGAAGAGCCCCGCATGGTGATGGTCCTCGGATCCGATGCCCGGCCCGGCCAGGATCAGCAGCGCCTCCGAGGTGACAGCATCCACATCCTCACCGCCAACCCGTCCGAAGGCACCGGGACGATCCTCGGCTTCCCCCGCGACAGCTGGATCTCGTCGCCCTACGGCTCGATGAAGTTCACCTCGCTGATGGCCGGTCGCGGCCCGCAGGTCATGGTCGACAAGGTCGTCGATACATGGGATCTGCCGGTCGAGGGATACGTGGTGACCGGCTTCGCCGGCTTCGAAGACCTCATGCGCCAGGTCGGGAGCCTTCCGATTGATCTCCCCATGGCGATTCCCAACCAGGCAGAGTGGGTGGGCTGGAACTCCGGATCACAGACGTTGAGCCCGCAGCGGACGCTGGAGTACTCGCGCACCCGCAAAAGAGTCCCCGGCGGAGACCTCACACGATCGGCGAACCAGGGTCTCGTCATGCTCGCCGTGCTCCGCGTCCTCCAGATGAACGACATCACCGATGCGCCGGAGATCGTGAGCGTGCTCCTCGACTACGCGTGGTCCAGCCTGTCGCCAACCGGTCTCATCCAACTCGCCGCCACGGTCCACACCCTCGATGCCGACGAGATCCAGAACGTCGTGCTGCCCGGCACCCTCGGCCGCGCAGGAGCGGCGTCGGTCGTTCGCCTCACACCTGCAGCAGATGAGATGCTCGCCGACCTCGCCGACGACGGGTTGCTCGGGGAGTAGCCGAGTAGCCACAAGGACCCGGGAGACAGTGGCGCTCCGGTCTCGAACCGGACGTGAGCGACAATCCGCTAGCTGGGGCGGGCCTGGTCCGACGGCACGTGGGTGCCGTCACCGATCGCCAGGAGTTCTGGATTCGCGCTCGCTGTGTCGGCCTGATCGCCACCGGGAGCCTGGGCGCCCCCAAGGGCGACTCGCTCAAGGCCTCGCCTTTCCATCGCTCCCCACTGCAGGTCACTGCGGGCGGCGGAGACCAGCCCGCGCAGGCGCCACCACGTCAGCACTTGCCGGTATCCGAAACTCTCGATGAGTGCCATCGCGAGGAGGACAATGAGATCTCTGAAGCGCCGATACCTTCGAAACGAGAGCTCTTCCAAGGCAACTGCCGCCACCGAGATCGCAGATCCGAGAAAAACGGCCAGAGCGAGAAACGCAACGATGTACAGGGGCGACCCCCGGCCGGTGACAATCGCAGCCACGAAGGCCACATATCCGAGGAGCTCGATCGCAGGACCAAGGAGTTCGAAAGCAACGAAGTACGGAAGCGCAACCATCCCGGGTACGCCGTACCTCGGATTCATGACCATCCGGCGGTGCCGACCAATGACCTGAGCGAGGCCGCGCTGCCATCGGTCACGCTGACGACCGAGCTGGGAGATGGTCTCGGGCGCCTCCGTCCACGCAACCGGGTCCGGAATGAACTCGATTCGGTAGGGTCGGTCGAGATCCCGGCAGTGCCGGTGGAGCCGCACGATGAGCTCCATGTCTTCACCGACTGTGGTTGTGTCGAATCCCCCGGCATCGGCAACCACAGAGCGGCGGAATGCGCCGAAGGCACCGGAGATGATCAGAGTTGCCCCGATGGTATTCCAGCCCACGCGTGAGGCCAGGAAGGATCGGAGGTACTCAAGAACCTGGAATCGCACCAGCATGGACTGGGGCAACCTCACGTCATCCACCGATCCGCCATCGATCGTGCAGCCGTTGGCGATGCGCACGATTCCCCCAACAGCCACCGTCGTGGCATCTTCGAGGAACGGCCGCACAATTCGTGCGAGAGCTTCCGGCTCCAGAATCGTGTCGGCGTCCATGGCACAGAAGAGCGCGCTGCGAGAGTAATTGAGCCCCACGTTCAGCGCGTCGGCCTTGCCCCCGTTCTCCTTGTCGACGACGATGAGATTCGAGTGTCGAACGCCCTGATAGATCGTACGCACGGCGGCCGCCGGAAGGTTGCTCGTAGGCACTCGAACGATCGGTTCGAGGTCGAACGCGGCGACGAGGGCATCCAGCGTGTCGTCGGTCGAGCCATCATTCACGACAACGACCTCGTAGTCGGCGTACATGAGAGTGAGCAGTGACCTGACTGATGGCGCAATCGTCGCGGATTCGTTGAATGCCGGGACGATCAATGAAATGGGAAGACCGCCGCTTGATGCCAAGAGATCATCGATCTGAAGCGACTCAAGTCGGTCGATGTACTTCCTGAGACTGAGAAACGCCACAAGGCTCAAGATGAGATATGTGCCGTTGAGGACGGCAAAGTAGAAGAGGATGAACACGTTGAATGCAGCGAGAGGATCGATCATGCGGCGCCGCCGTACAGCGTCTCAATCGCGGCTTCAGCCGGGAGGCCGCCGTTGGTGACGAGATCCGCCAGATCGGCCGTAGCGTGGAGCGCCGCAAGTGCCTGGGTCGCCCGTATCGCGACCCACGGCGAGTCCGGATCGAGGGCACCCACGATCAGAGTGGCATCGTCCCGCGACCCGAGTCTGCCAAGAGCGGTCATGGCCGCACCGCGGACGAAGAATCGGTCGTCGTCGATGAGTGGCCGAACGGCCCCGGCCTGGGCTTCGGTGCCGACCACGGACAGCAGCCGAAGGCACGCTGCGATCAGTTCCGCGTCGGCGTCCTCAAGTTGATCAGCAGCAACGCTTGCGGCTTCGATGTCCCTGAGGAGCTCAAGGGAGCGTGCCACGGCCGCACGAGCGTGAGTGGGACGATCATTGTCATCCAGGTGGGCTCTCATCGCGGGCGCGGCGTCCATGCCGACCTCTGCCAGCATCGACGATGTCAGGGCCTGGCTCCAGCGTTCGTACCTGTCAAGTCGATCCAGTACCTGACCGATCTGCAGCGCATGGCTCGGTTGCGAGAGAGCGCGTGCGGCGACAAGCGACACCAACGGCGAAGGGTCGTCGAGGAACTCGACTGCCGTCTCCTCGTATTCTGCCCCGCCGAGGGCTGTCACAACCTGGAGTGCTCGTGCCCGGGTTTCTGGTCGGCGCGCCTTGAGATCTGGAATCAACATCTGGAGGAGCGGAGTGACAAACTCCTCGACACGCGAGCGATCGGTCCCGCGCAAACGCCGGGCAATGTCCCACGCGATCTCAACAACATCGCCCTGCTCCTGAGGCTCCACAAGAGCCGTCAAGGACTCCGGAACGGACCCGTCGGAGATCAGGGCGATGATGCGCGGGTACCACACCAGCTTCCGTGCTTGAAGTCTCTTCGCGCGTCGGGCGTTGTTCACACGGAGGAGCACGACGAGCGCCGCGAACGCCAGATTCACGGCCGCAAGGACGAGTACAGCAAGGATGAGCCAATTCATGGCGCCGACGTGTGCCGCCGCACCCGAACAGCAAGTTCGGCCGGCGAGAACGGTTTCACGATGTAGTCGGTGGCACCGAGGTCGAACCCCCGTACGACATCTTCCTCGCGCCCGCGGCCCGTCAGAATGATGACGGGCATATCGGCTGTCTGAGGAGCGGAACGAAGCCGCCCGAGCACCTCGAAACCGTTCATCTTCGGCATCATCACATCGAGGATCGTCAGATGTGGCGGCGAGCTCAGCGCATCGGTGAGAGCGCTCTCACCATCGGCCGCCCGACGAATCTCATAGCCGTCTCGTGTCAGGCGATCCGAGACCAGAGCCGCAACGAGATCATCGTCCTCGGCTATGAGCACGGTGATCGTGTCAGCATGCTCGTCATCCAACGTGCCGCCCGCGGGCACCACAACCTGGTCGTGCACGCCGGCAAGAAGGTCATCGACAGCATCCGACAAGACGGACGGATCGAATGGTTTCTCAACAAACGCGTCGGCACCGGCGTCCATTGCTGACTGCCGAATCGGATTGCTCCCCGATCCGGAGAGGACGATGATCGGGATGCGTGCTGTCTCGGGATTTGCCTGCACGAATCGAAGCAACTGACGCCCGTCGCCGTCCTGCAGCATGAGGTCCAGCAACACCAGATCGATCGACCCGTCGATTGTGACGCGCGCATCGGCGAGCGACTCCGCCGTAACGAATTCACGGCCACGGGATTCGAGCGTCTTGGCCAGAATCAGCCGAATGAGCGGGTCGTCGTCGACGATGAGGATCCGCTGTCGTCGTTGATCCTCCGACAGAATCCCGGCCAACGCGGACATCAACGTCTCAAGCGCCGGGGGGAGATCCGCATCCGGAGCGTTGAGCGCCGCAGCCGCGAGTGACGTGATCTCAGGGTGGCCATAGCTGGTCCCGGACCCCTTGAGTTGGTGGCTGCATCGCCGCGCAGCCGCGACGGCCTCACGGTCTCCGGAACGAACGCCCGGCAAGGCGGAACGGAGTCCGCTGAGGAGAGGCTCGACTCCCGTTTTGTACGCCTCGGAGAGATCCTGCATTTCGGTCCCTTTTCGTGACCATGGCAACCATCGAGTTGGCGAGTCGCAATCCCAGAGTTCGCCGGCACCTTTGGCGTTCCTGCCTGTCCCATAGCCTTCGGCACCCATCCAGGCCGCCTTCAGCACTTCCGGTCGGCCGTCCGCTAGGGAATCCGCTGGATTCCGACGCCGACGAGGCCACACGGAACGTCGAACAGTTCGCTCGATCCGAGCAAGCACGGTGCTGCTGGGTTGACCCCGGCTGCCGGTCTGTTCTGTGCAACAGAGGTTCGAGCGGGCTTCGCGTTCGCGACTCGACGGGAACGCGATCATCAACGCCGGGTGATCGAGCAACTCAGAGGCATCGGTGGCACCCCAGATCGATGCCGCAGGTGACGACATCACCCGACCGAAGGCGCTGATACCGGGTGGGCATTCGAAAGCTCCGCGCTCCTCGGATGTGGGGCTGCAGCGACGCGCCGCCATCACTCCGTGACAACGGAGACCCGTCTGCGAAACCTCGGCCCGGTGACAGGGCTCGCTCCCGCCGGACGACGCTTGATCCAGGCCTCCACCTCGTCCGCCCTACTTGAGGAGTCGAGCCGGGGAGAACTCGGCTCGGCTGAGTGCTCGAACGGTGATAGCGCCGACGCCCAGAAGTCCGACCCGCCGTTCGACAACGACCTCGACAACGCGGGGGTGCCAGCTTCGATCGATCGGACATCGGCACGCTACGAGCGTGGCACCGTTCGCACCTGCGAACCGGCGCGCTTCCTCGGCCGGACTTCCCGCCGCTCCGAACGGCCGGAACGTCACCGGAGCGGCGGCAAGGGCCGCCGCATCCGCAGCAGCCGCCGCCTGGAGACGCCCGGCGAAGGCGAGGCCAACATCGGCCAAGCCGATGGTGAGCATCAGGACGAGGCCGGCGACGGCAAGGAGCAGGATCGTCGCGGAACCCCGCTGCTCGCTCATCGCTCGACACGCATCGCAGAGCGAGCCGTGACTTCGACCGCGAATCCGCCAAAGAGCGGGGCTGCGACCCGGTAGGGCAGGACCACCCGCACTTCTGCACGCTGTCCGACAACGTCTGGCCGGCGCACCGATATCCGGGCGGATCCGCCCGTGCCACCGAGCGCTGCCCGTGCGGCACGGACCGCGTCGGCGGGATCCGGCGATGCGGCGGCCTCCCGCGCACCTTCACGCGCCGCATTGACCACTTCGAGTTGGGTCCGAGCAACCAAGGCGACCTCGACGAGACCAAGCACGAGGGCCAGCACGAGCGGGATCACGAGAGCGAATTCGACGACGGCGCTCCCCCGATCGCTCACCCGAGCGATGCTCCGTTCGCCACGGAGGTGACCTTCTTGAGAACGGTGCTGAAGAAGGACGGCAGCAGATCGGTGGATGTCGCCCACACGATGAGGGCAAGGGCGATCGCCGCCGCAGCAACGATGACCAATGCGTACTCGGCGGTGGCCTGTCCACGCTCGTCGTGGATGAAGTGGCGCATTCTCATTCCTTTCGGTGGCCGGCTTCCGGCCGGAGCGGTGGGAAGTCAAAGACCAAGACGTTCCAGGCTGCCGAGAAGAGCCGGACCAATCGTCAGAATCAGAAACCCGGGGAGAATCAGCAGCGCGAGGGGGAAAAGCAGCTTCACGGGGAGGCGACGTGTAGCAGCGAGTCGGCGTGAACGTTCCTCGTCACGTAGCGCCGTCGCGTACCCGGTCACGGCGGGCAACTGGGACGCTCCGGTTGCGAGTGCCCGGCGGGCAACGACGAAAAGGCCCGGATCGCCAGCGTTGACGTCGTCACGTCCTCCTGTGGTCCTTCCGGCTCGCCGCAGCCGATCCGAAGCTTCGCCGGGCACCGCTGTCGTTGCCGCTTCGACGGCCGCAGGAAACGTCAGGCCGGCAGTGAGGCCAAGCGCGGTGAGTTCCGCGAGGAGTGCATCATCGTCGTCATCCGGCCGGGGCCGCACCACCGCACGAGACACTGCGCCGATACCCAGCGCGAGCGCCCCGACGACGACAACGAACGGAGCCGCGGCCACGAGCAGTGCGACCACGGCAACAGCCGCAAGCTTCCATCGCCCGATGAGTACCGTGCCACAAAGTCCAAGCGCAGCCAGCATCATCATCGATCCTCCCGCCGGATGATCAGCGCCACGACGAGCAGACCGAGCACTTCGAGTGTCAGCCCGGCACCAAGAATCAGCAATCCGATCCAACCGTGATCCAGGAGTCCCGCTCCTCTCCCCGTGACGAGCAGAAGCGCAGCAAAGGCAATGGGTACGAATCCGATCACGATCGCAGACATGCGGGCTTGCGCGGTCGCCGCTCTGCGTTCCCGTGCCAGTTCGGCCGATGCCGAGGCTCGGTCGGCGAGTCCAGCGAAGGTGTCCGCGACATGGGCACCGGACCAGTCGCTGAGCCGGAACGCCGCTCCAGCGAGCCGTCCGTTCTCCGGCAACTGAACCTCGACGATATCCGCGATCTCGGTCATTGGAGCGCCGGCCGCCGCATACCGGACCGCGCGGTCCAGCGACAGGGTCGGCACACGATCTACCGCTTCGCCGAGCGCACCACGCAAGGAGGCCCCCGCCCTCAGCTCTGCCGACAACGCTCGGAAGTAGGTCGCCTCGTCGTCGGGGGTGACCCGCCTTCGACGACGCCGCATGGCGTGGACAACCGCCCAGATAGCGGCACCGAGCAGAAACAGTCGCGGTTCAATTGCAGCGAGCGCCGCAAGCGCAAGCACCGCCGGATGGACACCGAGGGCAAGGCCGCCTGCGAGGAACACGGTGATCAGCATGGGTAGATCCCCTCGACTCCTTCCGGGTTGACGTCGCTGATCGACACGACAACGCGGGCCTCCGGTCGGCGGGCAACGAAGATCACTCGATCAACGGCCGAGCGGATCTGTCTGCGGAGCGTGTCGGTCGAGGCACCGGTGTCGGCGGTACCCGCCAGGCTCTCAAGCCGCCACAGCGCCTCCTCGGGTCCGTTGGCATGGATCGTCGACATCGAACCGTCGTGACCGGTGCTCATCGCCTGGATCATGTCGAGCGCCTCGGGGCCCCTGACCTCGCCGATCACGATCCGGTCCGGTCGGAGGCGGAGCGCGTGGCGCAGCAGTGCTCGAAGCCTGATCTCGCCGGCACCTTCCGCATTCGGAGGGCGAGCCTCGAGTCGGACTACATGGCCGTCGAGCTTGAGTTCCGCTGCATCCTCAACCGTCACGGTCCGTTCGGACGGGTCGATCTCCTTCGAGAGTACGTTGAGGAGGGTGGTCTTCCCGGCTCCCGTTCCGCCTGCGACCAGCAGGTTCATCCGGTGTGCGACCGAGCTTCGCAAGATCTCGGCACCATTCGCCGTGATGCCGCCGGCGTCCACGAGAGCGGCCAGGTCGGTGACCGCTTCGGAGAACCGACGCACCGCGATGATCGGCCCGTCGACGGAGGCGGGCGGGATGACGGCATGGAGTCGAGACCCATCGGGCAGGCGGGCATCGACGGCGGGGCTCGCCCGATCGATTCTCAGGCCGAGGGGTGCAATCACCCGTTCGACCGCTGCGACGATCGCCCGTTCATCGACGAAGCACATTTCGCTTCGCTCGAGACGCCCGCGTCGTTCCACCCACACCTCGGTCGGGCTGTTCACGAGTACGTCGGTGACCTCCGGATCGCGGAGCAGGCGCTCGACGGGCCCCAGTCCGGCAAGGGCGTCCACAGCATCGGTGATCTCATCGGGTCCAGCCAACGGGGCGACGTCGGAGACGATGGTGGTCGCTGCCGCGGTCAACGCCCCACGCTCGAGCGGCACATCAGACTCGAGAAGGCTTCGAACGATCCGCTCGGTCACGCCCACGACTGGCTCCACACCTTTCTCCATGCGCGAATCCAGCGGTCACCCGGGTGCGGAGCCCGACCGGCGAGGAACCCTCCGATCGTGGCTGCGCCCGGTCGCGGGAGCACCACTCCGCCGGCGGGTATCTGTACCCGCCAGGCGGATCGCTGGTACACCGCCGCCCCGGTGGGTCTCCGGGTCAACGCCCCCGGGACGAGGGGGAGAACCGGGATCGCACTTCCGTCGCCCACGTGGTTCGATGGCAGTCGGAACACGACAGCAGGCCAGCCCTCGATGAGCGCGTGGAGAACCTCTTCTGCTTCGTGTGGATCGACTCCACCGTTTCGCACAATCGCGACGCCACGCCGCTGCGGAGAGAGATCGACCTTCCTCGGGCCGTCTTCGACGAGGCTCGCCAGCGTCACGTCTCCGGGATAGCGGGGTCCGGAGGGATCGAGATCGACCACCAGCGCCGTACCAGCCGCCGCACCGAGAGCAAGCGGTGCGACGGCTCCGAGGACTTCGTCCTCCGGCGACCAGATGGCGAGAGCCGGCATTCTCAACTCCATGTGACGACTCCGGGCACCGTATGACGCAGAGCCGTTCGTATCAAGGCCTTCGATTCACGATCACGTTGGCATCACAATCTGCCGATACACTCGATCGTGATGCAGCAGGCAGCCTTCTTCGATCTCGACAAAACGGTCATTGCCAAGTCGTCGACCCTTGCGTTCGGCAGACCCCTCTACAAGGCTGGCTTCCTTGGCCGCAAGGCGCTCGCACGAATGGGGCTTGCCCAGGTCTTCTACCTCCTCTTCGGAGCCGACGCCGACCAGCTCGAACGGGCCCGCGACGAATTGCTTCATCTGATCGCCGGTTGGCAGCGTGACGAAATCGAACAGCTTGTCCGCGAGACGCTCACCGATGTCGCAGAACCGCTCGTGTACGCAGAGGCGCTCTTCCTCATCGATGAGCACGCTCGGAGGGGGCGCCGTGTGATCATCATCTCGGCGAGCCCTGAGGAGATCGTGCGACCCATCTCCGAGTACATCGGAGTGAGCGAGGTCATAGCAACAAAGGTCAAGACCGATGCGCAGGGGCGCTACCTCCCTGAGGTCGACGTGTATGCCATGGGTCCGGGCAAGGCAGAGGCCATGGAGGAACTGGCCAGGACTGCAGACATCGACCTCGAGGGTTCGTTCGCCTACTCGGATTCGATCACCGACCTGCCGATGCTCGAGGCGGTCGGAAACCCCGTCGTCGTGAATCCAGAGAAGGAACTGCGTGCCATCGCCGAGGAACGTGAGTGGCCGATCCTTGAATTCCAGCGTCCGGTCGCCGTTGGCCCCACGATTCCCCGCCCGTCCCCGCTCACCGGGGCGGCCGTTGCCCTTTCGGTCGCCGCCCTCGCTGCAGCCGTGGCTCTCCTCAAGCGGAGGTCTCGGGCCTAGGCGTCATCGCCCGGTTCCGGGGGGATCGCACCCGGGACGCCGGTCTCGGCGATGGCTTCCCTCCCGGCCTCCGCTGCGTCGCCGGATGGCGGGTCACCGTCGGCCTTCTTGGCTGCGATGCCTTCCGCTCTCGCGGCCTCGATCTTGGCGGTGGTGAGCTTCGGAGCCGCGTAGATGAACAGCAGTACGTAGGCGGCTGCCGCCACGAACCAGGGCATTCGGAGCGCCAGTTCGCGTGATCCGCCGGCGCTTTCGACGCCGGCGACGATCAGACCCCCCGCTGCGAGCCCGATCGGCATCATCCCCCATGCGAAGAACCGGTACACCGAGTTCACGCGGCCGAGCAGATGGTCGGGGATGATCGTCTGACGCAGCGACACCGTGATGACGTTCCAGAGCACAGCGGTGAATGAGAAGATCCCGAAGTTGACGAACACCACGATCCAGTTGCTCGTCAGCCCAATGATGATGGAGGTGACGAACGCGGCGATGAACGTCGTGTAGAGGGAGGTGCCGCTGCCGAGCAGCTTCGAGATGCGCGGCGAGAGCACGCTCCCGAGAACGCCACCGATGGCGCCGGCGGCTCCGAGAATTGCGAACACGAAAGCGGTGACGCCGAGTACCTCCTGGGCGAAGAGCACCAGGGTGGCGAAGACCAGCGAACCGAGCGCGTTGAGGCATCCGAGAATGATGGCCATGGGTCGCAGCAATGGGTGATGCCACAGCCACTTCACGCCTTCCTTGATCTCGCCCCACCAATCGACCCTGGCCGCGAGTTCCTCCTCGGAGCGGTCCACGGTGAAGGTTCCTGCAACCAGGAGCAGCAGAACCGCCGATACCGCGAACGTTCCGGCATCGAAGAAGAACGGCAACGCGAAGGCGACGCCGATGAGCACGCTACCCAGGGGCGGCCCGATGAAGCTGTTCATCACCATCTCGGCGCCCCACAGATTGCCGTTCGCGCGTTCGAGCGCGTCTGGTTCGACAACGGCCGGCAGAATGGTCTGCGCTGCGTTGTCGTAGAGCACCTCGGCCATGCCGAACAGCAGGGCGGCGATGACCAGCGCTCCGTACACGATCCAGTTGGTTTCGAGGTCGATTCCACCGGCAATCTCATCCGGGGACGGCAGCGTCGACGACTGCCCGAAGACCACCAACGCGACGATGGCCGTGATGGCCGTGCGAAAGACGTTCATCGACAGCATCAGCTTGCGGCGGTCGACCCGGTCGGTGATAACGCCCGCTGGGAGTGAGAACAGCAGCCACGGAAGGCGCTGCACGACCGCAATCAGCGCAATGAGGATGGGGCTGCGCGTGACGGCCGACGCGAGCCATGGATAGGCGATCTGGGCGACACCATCACCGAGATTGGAAACGACAGAGGACGACCACAGCTTCCAGTAGTTGGCGCCGAGCGGGATCCTCGGCTTCTTCTCGGACTTGACATTGCTCACGTCTCGTCCTCCGGCCCAAGCGCCGGGAGGCCAGTTGGGAAGACGCCGGCAACGAGTCCGTAGGTTCGTCCACCGGTTCGCGGTTCTGCTGCGAACTCGGCAGCCAGCGATGCCAGCGCCGACGCAAATTCGACGGCCCTCGATTCGGGGATGCGAGCACGCCGTGCGGTGAACATCGGGAGTGGTTCGCCCTCGATGATCTGCACGTCGCTGAGTGCGTCTCGCACGATGAAGAGCGGATCCTGGATCGGCCCGGAACTCGACATGATGATCGTGCGACCGGTGCGGCCGTAGTACTTCTCGGTGAGCGCGCGCACCTGGCGGGTGCGTACGATGCGGACGAGCCCGCACTTCTCGAGCACCTTCAGGTGGTAGCCGACGGTCCCCTTCGGCTTGCCGAGGGCTTCAGCCACGTGGCTGGTCGTCGCAGCCCGTTCGAGGAGAAGGTCGAGAATCGCGAGACGGGTCCCGTCGGCGAGCGCCTTCAGTGCCTCGGGTGTGTCGGCCTGAACCTCGTCGGCGATCTCGTAGTCGAGTCCGCCGGGCTCAGCTTCCGGACGCGGTGTCGGGTTCTCCGTCGGTTTGGTCGACATCTGTCGTATTGTCGGAGTTACTCGACCGTTTGTCAACCGACCCGGACAGCACCCACCAGAGCAGCAGCCCAAATGCGGCGATCCCCGCAGCGATCCCCCCGATCAGCCACCAGTTGGGGCCGGGCTCCGGTGCCGGCGGAACGGTGGGGCGGGTCGGCGACACGACCGCAGGATCGACACCGAGCTCGGTGAGCGTCGAGAGTTCGGAGATATCGCTCGAACCGTCGGGTTCGATGGCCTCAAACGCCACCTGCACATCTTCTCGCCCGGAGAACCGAAGGATGCCGATCCAACGGCCGTCGCCCTGATTTACAAGAGCCACTGGCGGGAGTTCACCGGCGAACGCCACTGTCCGTGCCAGGACCGCGGACCGGCCGCTGTCGACCGCAACCGATACCTCGATCGTCATCCCGGCGTCGACCTCGAGCGCACGCGCCTCGGCCTCCCCGAACGGGGCGCCGAGCACGACGGAGAGTGCGAGGGCGAGAAGAACCGGCATTGGGGTGAGCGTACCGCCGACCGCTCGCGCGACGCGTTCTCTCGACATCTTGGCGGCCATGCAGCGCTCGGGCGTGGCTTCTCACAGTCGGTGTCTGTCAACCGCGCTCGCCTCCCTAACCTGCGGCGAACCATGAACACCCCGCGCACCCTCTACGAGAAGATCTGGGACGACCATGTCGTTCGGACCGAGGACGACGGCATCGATCTCCTCTTCGTCGATCTGCACCTCGTCCACGAAGTCACATCCCCACAAGCCTTCGAAGCTCTGGAGATGTCCGGCCGCCCCGTGCATCGACCCGACCTGACGCTCGCCACCATCGATCACGGTGTGCCGACCGCCGACCGTGCGCTCGGCATTCTCGACCCACTGTCGAAGAAGCAGATCGACACGCTGATCGCCAACTGCGAGCGCACCAGCGTCACGCTGTTCGACATCAACGATCCTCGCTCTGGCATCGTCCATGTGATCGGCCCCGAGCAGGGACTCACCCAACCCGGAGCGACCATCGTCTGTGGCGACTCGCACACGGCCACGCACGGCGCCTTCGGTTCCCTGGCGTTCGGGATCGGCACGTCCGAGGTCGAGCATGTGCTGGCGACCCAGACCATGCCACAGCGGCGACCGAAGTCGATGTCGATCACCGTCGACGGGGAGCTGCCTTCGGGAGTCACCCCGAAGGATGTCATTCTGGGCATCATCGCCCGCATCGGCTTCGATGGTGGTGGTGGACATGTCGTTGAATACCGCGGGTCGGTCTTCAAGAACATGTCGATGGAAGGGCGGATGACCGTCTGCAACATGTCCATCGAGGCGGGCGCTCGCGCCGGTCTCATCGCCCCCGACGAGACAACGTTTGCCTATCTCAAGGACCGTCCATACGCCCCATCCGGCGCCGATTGGGATGAGGCGCTCGCCTACTGGCGGACGCTGTCAACCGACCCGGGCGCCTCGTTCGACACCGAAGTCGTGATCGACGCCGCCGACTTGGCGCCGTACGTCTCGTGGGGCACCAACCCGTCGCAGACCATCCCGGTCGGAGCCGTCATTCCCGACCCGGAGTCATTCGACGATCCGCTCGACCGGGACGCAGCCGAGCGGGCGCTCGTCTACATGGACCTCGAGGCCGGAACGCCGGTCACGGACGTCGACATCGATGTTGTGTTCCTCGGCTCATGCACCAATGCCAGAATCGAAGACCTCCGCGCTGCGTCCGCCGTCGTGGAAGGGAAACGAGTGGCGGAAGGCGTTCGGGCGTTGGTGGTGCCCGGCTCCGGACTCGTGAAGCTCCAAGCGGAGGAGGAAGGTCTCGATCGGATCTTCATCGACGCGGGGTTCGAATGGCGCGATGCCGGATGCTCGATGTGCCTCGCCATGAATCCGGATGTGCTTCAGCCGGGAGAGCGTTGTGCTTCGACCTCGAACCGCAACTTCGAAGGTCGTCAGGGGCGGGACGGGCGCACCCACCTCGTCAGCCCGGCCATGGCCGCGGCTGCCGCAATCGAAGGCCATTTCGTCGACATCCGGGAGTGGTCCTGATGCAACCGGTCACCGTCATCGCCGGCCAGATGGCTCCGCTCCCCCGGGCCAACGTCGACACCGACCAGATCATCCCCAAGCAGTTCCTCAAGCGGGTCGAACGGTCCGGATTCGGGCCGTTCCTGTTCTGGGATTGGGCCCAGGACGCCGAGGGCGAGCTCGACCCGGACTTCATCCTCAATCGTGCGGAGTACGACGATGCCGCGGTGCTCGTCTCAGGACCGAATTTCGGTTCGGGGTCTTCTAGAGAGCACGCCCCGTGGGCTCTCGAGGACCGCGGTTTCAGGGCGATCATCGCCCCGTCGTTCGCCGACATCTTCCGTGGGAACTCCTACAACGTCGGCCTGCTGCCGATCGACCTCACCGACGAAGAGGTCGCGATCCTCACCGAGATCGCCGACGATCCTTCGAACGAGGTCACGATCGACCTGCCGGCCCAGACGGTGACATGCGGCGACTTCCAGGCTTCGTTCGACATCGACCCGTCCGTCAAGCATCGCCTGCTCAACGGGCTCGACCACATCGCATTGACGATGGAGCACGCCGACGAGATCGAGCGCTTCGAGGAGACTCGTCCCGCGTGGAAACCGAAGCTGTGAACACACCAGAGCATCGGGCCGGCGGTGCCGGGTTCTCAGGCCGATACACGCCCCGGCGCCGATGAGCAGACCAACCCGTCAGGAACAGGCTCAGGCGCTCCTCCAGAGAAGGGCCAGGAAGATGGCATCGGCAGTGCTTGGCCGTCGCGCCACGACCGCTGCCGACTTCGCTACCGCGTTCAATCTCGAGCGGGTCGACATCGTCTCTGAGATCCCCGACCGTGAGACCCTGCTGGGCCTCGGACTCAGGCGCGTCGGGCCCCGCGACGGTCTCTACATCCTGGAAGACGGCGATGGATTTCGCATCTACCTCCAGGAGCGCGGCATCCCGATGCGCGAACAATCCGGTTTGGACTTCAACGAAGCGCGGGACAAGACAATCGACGAAGTCCTCCTCTTGAACGGCATCCCGTTCAGTTTCTGAAGACCTCGTCACCGATATTGATCTCGACCGGCCGATCGAGATGGTCAACGGCCACGATGAACCCGCGGGTACCGGTGGACAGAAACGAGAGATGATCTGCAATCTCTCGCCGCTCGAGTACCTCGTCCGATCCAAGCAGGAACGAAGTGAATCCGGCACAGGCAACCGCGGGTTGCGGAGTGCGGAGGACCGTCTCGGTGCCGTCCGTATGGCGGATGAGCACGCCATCGACGATATCGGCCGCGGCAAGTGCCGGACCATCGACAATGATGTTCTCGCCGGCGATGCCAAGCGGTACGGAACCGAACCGGTCGGACATTGCTGCGTAGTGTCCGGTGAAGCCGACCGACAGGACCCGGTTTCCGCCACCTTTTGCCCTCGGATGCGCCCGGTGGTGGGTGTCGACGATCCAGCCGGTGCTATCCCATCCGAGCATGCCATCGATAGTGATCGATGCTCGGTCGACCGACACGAGCGAATCCGGCACATAGGCGCCGTCCTGTTTCAGCGGTTCGGCATGGATCTGCAGCCGCACAATCCGGCCAACTGCCTCGGTCATCGTCGTGTGGTTGTAGTCGACAGCATTTCCACACGCTACCCCCGCGTCGTGGGGTGTGGCGGAGGTTCTGCCCGACGCTGCTCGCCCTGCGGGATCTCCCAAGCCGGATGACCCCGATGCCGCCGGTCTCGCTAGAGCAACTCGCTTGTCTCGAGCACCTGGGAGTTGTAGAACGTGGCCAGGTACTCGATCGCTTCGGCCTGCATGTCGTCGTACCGATCGCCGGCCATCGGAGCGAACATGCAGGTGGCATCGGACACCACGGACACCTCGATGCCGCGGAGGAACGCGTCGTACGTGGTGTGGCGGCAGCAGCAGTTCGTGTGCTGACCGACGATCACCATCTTCTTGATGTTGTGCACCCGGCACGTCGCATCCAGGTCGGTCTCGGTGAACGCCGAGTAGAACCGTTTCGGAACGACGATGTCGTCGCCTTGCGGGGACAACCCCGGAACGACCTCGGCTCCGGCGGAGCCGGCCAGCGCGTGCTCGCCGAAGACCTCGAACTCGACGTCGCCCGGCCGGTGAGCATCGTTGGCGTACACGACCATCCAATCGTCGCGTCCGCGTGCGGCTTCCGCGAGTTGGCCGATCGGGTCAATGATCGGCACGGCTGCCGAGTTCGCGAGGGTTCCATCAACGAAATCGTTCAGCATGTCGAGGACGACGAGGGCGGTCTTCATGGTGTTGCTCCCTGGAGATTGGGGCGGGATTGTAGGTCGGATCGTGGACGCTATCGACGGGGAGACTGTGGGGCGAGCGATGCTGTTCCTGGTCGTGGCTCAGACGCCCAGCACGTCATTCAGGATGTCCGGCCGGTCGGTGACGATGCCATCGACGCCCATGTCGAGGAAGCGCTGCATGTCGTCGGCCTCGTTCACCGTCCAGAGATGGATGTGGGTTCCTGCACGATGGATCGCGTCAATCAGCTTGTCGTCGATCTTGAAGCCCCGGTAGTTGTACGGGAGCTGATAGGCCTGGACCTTTCGCCGCGTGGTGCGGCCGCCGCGGGAGGCACTCCACATCGCTGCAGCAGCCGTAGGACCGGCCGAGACCGCGACCTGACCCTGCGTGATGCGCCTGAATCGAGCGATACGGCGGTCGTAGAACGAGCCGATGAGCGTCCGGTGCTCGGCATCGGCGGCACGGATCACCTCGGCCACGGCCCACTCCTCGCCGGAGGCTTTGAGATCGACGTTCAGGCGGACCTCGGGCCACGTCCGGTACAACTCCTCGAGCGGAGAGATTCCGATGCCGGTTCCCCTGAGCGGATAGTCGCGGTCCGGATCGAAGGAGTACGCAGCGTCGATGCCCTGGAGGTCCTCCAGCGTGTAGTCCGAGATCTTCCCGATTCCACTCGTGGTGCGCTCGAGCGTTGCGTCGTGAAAGACCACCGGGATCCGATCGGCCGTGAGGCGCACATCGAGCTCGAGGTAGTGATAGCCCAATTCATCGACGGCTCCGGCGAAGGCGCACATCGTGTTCTCCGGCCACAGCACGCGGCTGCCGCGATGCGCGAGGCGGATCGGATGCTCGATCGAGAAGTAGTCGCTCACATCACCTCTCCACGCTTAATGACCGCGGCGACGATATCGGCGTCGGGTCGATAGGCGATGTGGAGGTGGGTCGGGGCGTCGAGGATCGCCAAATCGGCGATGGCGTCCGGTACCACGTGCCCCCGGTCGTCGAGGCCGAGGGAGTGTGCACCGCCACGCGTCGCCGCCCAGATCGCCTCGTCGGCGTTGAGACCCAGGTTGAGAACGGCGAGGGCGACCACGAACGGCATGGATTCAACGTAGGCAGTGCCGGGATTGCAGTCGGTGGCGAGGGCGACGGCGACACCGCTGTCCCAGATGCGGCGCCCGTCCGGATAGGGCAGCCGCATCGCGAAGGACACGGCTGGCAGGAGTACGGCCGTGGTACCGGCGGATCGCATCGCCGCGAGGTCGCCGTCGGTAGCGTGGTCGAGGTGATCGGCGCTGGCCGCCCGGACATCGGCGCCGAGCGCCGCTGCACCGATGCGGCTCAACTGATCAGCGTGGATACGTAGGCCGAGACCGTGGAGTTGCGCGGCTTCGAGGATCCGCCTGGACTCAGGGACGGAGAACGCGGCCTCGTCACAGAACACGTCGCAGAATTGGGCGAGCGGTGCGCATGCGTCGAGCATCGGACCACAGACCAGGTCAATGTATGCGTCGCGATCGAATCGGTACTCGGCCGGTACGACGTGGGCGCCGAGGAACGTCGGGATCACGTCGATCGGGAGCGCGTCACCGAGACGGTTGGCGATCCGCAGTATGCGGGCCTCGTTCTCGGCATCCAGGCCGTACCCGGACTTGACCTCCACCGTGGTCGTGCCGTGTTCCATCATCCGCCAGGCCCGGGCGGCGGCGGCTTCGAAGAGTTCCTCGTCGGCTGCGCTCCGCGTTGCACCGACGGTCGAATGGATCCCACCTCCGGCGGCAAGGATCTGTTCGTAGGACTCGCCGCGGAGCCGACGGTCGAACTCGTCGCTGCGATCTCCGGCGAAGACGAGGTGCGTGTGCGGATCGACGAACCCGGGAACCACCGCCGCTCCCCCGGCGTCGAGCCTCGGTAGGTCGAAGAACACGTCCGGGATGTCCGTGCTCGAGCCCACTCCGGCGATGACCCCGTCCACGATCGCAACGGCAGCATTCTCCACCACTCCGAGCAATCCCCCGCGCCCGGCATCGTTCGTAACCAACGCCCCGATATTGAAGACAAGCAAGTCGTTCATTGCGAAGCCCGAGTCCTCGAGATCGCTCTCCACTGGCGACCGGCGACCGGCGACCGGCGACTCACTCCCACATCGGGATCCTCACGCCGTGTGCCCGAGCCACCGCCTCCGCTCCCTCGTATCCGGCGTCGACATGACGGATCACGCCCATCCCCGGGTCATTCGTGAGCACCCGGTTGAGTCGTTCGGCACCGTCCGCTGTCCCATCCGCTACCACCTGCGCTCCGGCATGGATCGACTTCCCGATCCCGACGCCACCGCCGTGATGGACCGCAACCCATGCCGCGCCGGAGGCCGTGTTCAGCAACGCATTGAGGATCGGCCAATCGGCAATGGCGTCCGATCCATCGCGCATCGCCTCGGTCTCCCGGTAGGGCGATGCCACGGAACCCGAATCGAGATGATCACGCCCAATGACGATCGGTGCACGCACATCGCCACCGGCGACGAGTTGGTTGAATGCCTCCCCGGCGCGATCACGCTCTCCGTAGCCAAGCCACAGGATCCGGGCCGGGAGTCCCTGGAACCGAACGCGCTCCTCGGCGAGATCGAGCCAGCGGTGGAGCGCACGATGCTCTGGAAAGAGCACACGGACCGCATCATCGGTGGCCCTGATATCGGCCGGGTCGCCGGACAACGCCGCCCACCGGAACGGGCCGACGCCTTCACAGAACAGATCCCGAATGTAGGCCGGGACGAAGCCCGGATAGGCGAAGGCGTTCTCGAATCCTCCGAGGGTGGCCTCCCCGCGGAGGTTGTTGCCGTAGTCGAAGACTTCAGCCCCGGCGTCGAGGAATCCGACCATGGCGGCGCAGTGCTCGGCCATGGACGCCCGGGCGGCCGCTACATAGGCCTCGGGGTCGCTCACCCTGAGCGCGTCGGCCTCGGCGAGGGTGAGGCCGATGGGAACGTACCCGTTCAGCGGGTCATGAGCGGAGGTCTGATCGGTCACGATGTCGATCTCGACGCCCCGACGGAGCAGTTCCGGGAACACCTCCGCAGCGTTCCCGACCAGACCGATCGAGAGCGCGCGCCCCTCGGACCGCGCCGCGAGAACACGGCCGATCGCGTCGTCGAGCGAATCGGCCTGTTCGTCGAGATAGCGGTGTTCGATGCGTCGAGCAATCCGCTCGGGGTCGACTTCGACGCAGAGAGCGATGCCATCGTTCATGGCGATCGCGAGCGGTTGCGCTCCCCCCATGCCGCCGAGACCGGCCGTGAGCGTCAGCTTCCCCTTCAGCGTCCCGCCGAACCGCTGCTCAGCGATCGCTGCAAAGGTCTGGTAGGTGCCCTGGAGGATGCCCTGCGTCCCGATGTAGATCCAGGAACCGGCGGTCATTTGGCCGTACATCATCAGCCCCTTGGCCTCGAGCTCCCAGAATGTCTCCCAGGTCGCCCAGTCGGGGACGAGGAGGCTGTTGGCAATGAGAACGCGCGGGGCCATCTCGTGTGTGCGGAACACTCCAACCGGCTTGCCGGATTGAACCAGCATGGTCTCGTCGTTCTCGAGGCCGCGCAGGGTTCGGACGATCGCTTCGTACGCCTCCCACGAGCGGGCGGCCTTGCCTCGTCCGCCGTACACGACGAGCTCGTCGGGATTCTCGGCAACGTCGGGGTCGAGGTTGTTCATCAGCATCCGGAGGGCGGCCTCCTGGAGCCACCCCTTCGTCGAAAGCTCAGTCCCGTGCGGAGCCCTGATCGTTCTTGCCATTACTCCCTCCGATTCATCGCTGCGGTGATTGCGCCTTCTTCGATGAGTTGCGCGGCCGATTCGATGTCCGCCCCGACGGGACGGTCGGCGACGAGCGGGGGCACAACGGATCGGACCGCGTCGAGAATCGCCGTCGTGCCCGCCGCCGGTGTGAGCGGGGAGCGCTGCTCGCATCCTTGCGCGGCGCAGACGAGTTCGACAGCGATGACGTACGCCGTGTTTCTCAGGACATCGCGAAGCTTCATGGCAGCGCCCCACCCCATCGAGACGTGATCCTCCTGCGAACCCGATGTCGGGATGGACTCGACCGATGCCGGGTGGGAGAGCACGCGGTTCTCTGCCACGAGTGCAGCCGCGGTGTACTGAGCCAGCATGTATCCGGAGTCGACGCCAGGGCGAGTAGCGAGGAACGGCGAGAGACCGTATGACCGTTCCGGGTCGAGGATCCGGTCCGTCCTCCGCTCGGAGATCGAGCCAAGTTCGGTCACGGCAATCGCGAGGAAGTCGAGAACGAAGGCCAGCGGCTGGCCGTGGAAGTTGCCGGCCGAGATCACATCCCCGTCTTCGGCAAAGATGATCGGATTGTCGACGACCGCCCCAAGCTCCCGGTCGAAGACTGCGGCAGCGTGGTCGATCGTGTCCCGGACCGATCCATGGACCTGTGGAGCGCATCGCAGGCTGTAGGCGTCCTGGACCCGGTGAGAGAAGTCATCGCGGTGGCTCGCCCCAATCGACGAGCCATCGAGGAGTCCGGCTATGACGGATGCAGAGTGAATCTGCCCCGGGTGAGGGCGAAGCTGGTGGATACGATCCTGGAACGGCCGACTCGACCCCTTCAGCGCCTCGACCGAGAGGGCGCAGGCTGCGTCGGATGCATCGGCGAGGAGCCGCGCCGCGTGTACTGCGAGGCAGCCCTGCGCGAGCATGCCTTCGGTTCCATTGAGCAGGCTCAAGCCTTCCTTCGGCTCGAGAGCGAGTGGCTCCAATCCCTCGGCCGAGAGCACTCCGGCGGCGGGGACCCGCTGTCCGTCGACGAGGAAGAACCCTTCGCCGATGAGGGGCAGAGCCAGGTGTGCGAAGGGCGCGAGGTCGCCGGAGGCGCCGACCGAGCCGCGGTCGGGGACGGCCGGAAGGAGATCCCGCCGCAGGAGTTCGATGAGACGTTCGACCACGGCGGGGCGGACGCCCGAGTGACCCTGGGCGAGTGTGCGGGCGCGAAGGAGCAGCATCGCCCGCACGGCGGGTCGACCAAGGAGGTCGCCGACACCAGAGGCGTGACTCCGGACAAGGTCGGTCTGCAGTTCGCTCGCCTGGTCGACGGGGATGCGGGTGTAGGAGAGGGCTCCGAATCCGGTTGTGATGCCGTAGGCGACGTCCTCGCTCGCGATAATCTGCTCAACCAGGCGTCGCGCCGGCTCCATCCTGGCTACAAGGTTCGGTCCAATCTCAACGGTTGCGGCGCGGTGGGCGACAGCGACGACGTCCTCGATGGTGAGGGGAGATCCGTCGACGATGACGACCATATCCCAGCTCCTCTCGTCACGACCGAGATCCGCACGGCCAGCCTACCTCCACCACACGCTGCGAACCCAGGGTTCTCCGCATCCTATTTGGCGCTGTGGGCCCACAGAATGACGAGGGACACCTTCCCCCTTCATTCCGCGGGCTGTCGGCGTCATATCCGAGGTGGAGAACCCTGGGTTCGCAGCGTTAGAGGGCGTCGTTGAGGCGGGTCGCTTCGCGTTCGCGGAGGCCGACCCGCACCTTCAACAGCTCGACCTGCTGGTCGGCGTACTTCTCGCCACCCTTGATCGGATGATCCGCAAGCCAGGCCTCGATGTCCGCCGCTATCTCAGGCTCCGAACGGTTCGGCAACAGGTCGAGGATTCTCCTCCCGGTCGCCGGCGGCATCTGGTCGAGCAGAGCATCCCAGTTCTCTTTCATCAGCTCCCAGACCCGCGGGCCGTTCGTGCGTTGGCCGAGCATGATGGCGATCACCCAGAACGCGTCCTGTCGACGGATCCGTCCGTCCAGCACCATCTGGAAGAGCTCTTCTGCGCCGTCCTGGTCCGGGACCACGGCCGCCGCGCGGATGTACTTCACGACCTCCTGCGGCGTGTCGGATGCTTCCGAGATCGCCAAGAAACGCTCGAAGTCCGAGAAGTCGCCATTGCCCGCAACGACGCTGAGGGCCGCGTCGGCGACCTCAGCATCGACCGGCTCGCCCTCCCGCACTTCCTCGAAGATGGCACGTGCGCGACGCTGGGTGTCCTCATCGTCGCCGAGGTTGCCAAGTGCGCTGATCAGCGTTCCGCGGAGCTTGCGGCTGCGGTCGTCCTCGCCATCGGCGGGACTCCACCCCATCTCCTCGGCTTTGCCGGCGACGAGATCTCGCACGTAGCCCTGGAGCGCCGGACGGCTATCAGGCGCCGCCACCCGGTCGAGTTCGCCGAGACCGGCGAGCATCCGCTGCCAGACGTCGACTTCGGATTCCTCGCCAAGTTCGCCGACGAGCGCCAGGTAGTCCGTTGCGTCGGAGCCTCCCTTGAGTACATCCGCCCACGCGTCCGAGATCGTCGCGTAGCGCTCTTCGCTGCCGAGCGACGGGAGCCGATAGCGCAACGCCTTGCGCAACTCCGGCGAGTACGCGACCCGGTAGAAGCCGCCAGCACCGGCGTTGACCACGAGATCGTCTCCTGCCTCAACCGTGACCTGGTCGTCGGAGAGCAGCATGCGCTCTTCTCCCGAGGACGACCGAAGCAGGACGGGCAGCTTCCACTGTTGCTCTCCGTCGCCGAAGTAGCGGAACTGCTGCTGGGTGAGGGTGTACTCCCCCGGGCCACCGTCGACGCGCACGCGCGGGAACCCGCCCTGGAAGATCCAGGTGTCCATGATCTCCTTGACCGGCTCACCCGACGCGGCCGCCAGTGCCGACCAGAGGTCGTCGCCATCCGTGTTCGCGTATGCGTGGTCCTTCAGGTAGGAACTCACCCCGAGCCGGAATGCCTCTTCGCCGAGGTACAACTCGAGCATCCGGAGCACCGAAGCGCCCTTCTCATAGGTGAGCGAGTCGAACATGGCGTTCGCTTCTTCCGGCGACCCGACGGGGAACTCGATCGGCCGGGTCGCGGCGAGGGCGTCGGTCTCCATCGAGTGAACGCGGTCGGACGAGAACGCGAGCCAGACCTTCCAGTCGGGTCGGTACGCATCGATGCACTTCATCGACGCGAACGTGGCGAACGCTTCATTGAGCCAGATCCCGTTCCACCACTTCATCGTCACGAGGTCGCCGAACCACATGTGGGCGATCTCATGGGCGATGACCTCGGCGACTCGCATCATCTCGTTCTGGGTCGCCTTCCGAACATCGACGAGGAGTGCGGTCTCGCGGTACGTCACGGCGCCCATGTTCTCCATCGCGCCCCATGCGAAGTCCGGGATGGCGATCTTGTCCATCTTGCCGCCGGGATACGGGATGTCGTAGTAGTCGGCGTAGTACCGCAACGAGTGGGCGGCAACGTCGAGAGCAAAGTCTGTGAGACTGCCCTTGCCTGCCGGATAGGCGATCCGCAGGGGTACTCCGTCGACGTCGACGGGATCGGTAACTCCGAGTTCGCCGACGATGAACGCCACCAGGTACGTGGACATCTTCATCGTGTCTTCAAAACGGACCTCGACCTTGCCGTCGCCGGCGTCGGACCGTGCGACTTCCGCCGCGTTCGAGATCGCCGTCAGACCGTCGTCCACGATCAGCGTGACGCCGAACGTCGCCTTGAGATCGGGTTCATCCCAGCAGGGAAATGCTCGGCGGGCTTCGGTCGCCTCGAATTGCGTGGTGGCGATCGTCTTCTCGACCCCATCCGGGTCGGTGTAGACCGATCGGTAGAAGCCGCGGAGGTCGTCATTCAGTATCCCGTCGAAGGTGATGTCGAGCTTCCATGCTCCCGCGTCGGCCGTGCCGTCGAGGGTGAGCGTCGACCGCTCGGACTCCTCGTCGGTCTCGACGGTCGCGCCGAGCCGCTGCCCGGAGTCGTTAATCAGAGCTACCTCCCCCAGGGTCAACTCCGCCGTGTTGAGGACGATGTCGGTGACGGGTTCCATCACGTCAACATCCACGACTACATGACCACCAAAGGTCGCTGCGTCGAGATCGGGTGTCAGCGTCAGTTCGTAGTGGCTCGGGATGACGGTGCGGGGCAAGCGGTAGTCGGCTTCGGACGGCACAGGTCGCTCCTCTTGGATCGGCAAACAGGCCAAGGATACCGGTGCCTCACAGTGGCCCAATCCCACGGCCGCAATCGGCCGGGATGTCCACTGGTGGCCCGGCTAGCGCATCCGGTCCAGATTCGCCTTGACCGGATCGTCGAGCGCAGCCTCTTCGTCGACGGGCGCTTCGTAGCGGAGGATCCACAGACCGGTGTTCAGGTCCGACACGTAGATGAGGTCGCCGACGACGAACACGGACCACACCAGCGGCATCCCGATGTTCCCATTCGGCGAGGCGAAGTGGCGCTGAGGGTCGACCTTGGTCGGGGCAACGAACGATGCAACCTCCACGGGCTCCGATGGGTCCGCAAGGTCGACGACCCGGAGACCGCCGGACAGCCACGTTGCGTAGAGGAGGTTCCCGCTCACCACCGCATCCTGCGCGACATAGAGGCCGTCGAGGGCGAGTCGTCCCTCGGCCGTGGGCAAGGCGTCTTCGATCGCATACAGCGACGCGAGGAGTGGATCTGCAGCACCGCTGGCATCGAACAGCACACTCGTCCCCCACGACGGCTCGGCACCTTCGTCTTCGAGGGGATTGAGATCCCGGTGGTTGACGACCAGCACCTGGGTTTCGGTGTCGAAGGCAGCGGAATCCGCGTTGCCTTCGCTGTGCCCGAGTGTCGCCGTCCGACCGACCATCTCGGGTTCAAATGGATCGGTGAGATCGAGGACGACAATGCCGGCATCCCATTGCGCCACGAACGCCCGACTCCCGTCGGGATCAATCGTGATCCCGCGTACTGGGAAGTCTCTCAGGTCGGCCTCGGCGAACACGGCTTCCCTGATGGTCTCGGGCGCGTCCCGCCGGAAATCCCAGTCGGAGACGGTCCGCGGACGTTGCGGGTCGGTGATGTCGACGATACGCAGATCGCCGATCGCGGCTTCATGGTCGAGGAGGGAATTCGGGGACGACGCCACGACCAGCACGCGATCCGACTCGACCCACACGTCGAAGTCGTGGATCCCAACCGTTTCCGCACCCGTCCGGTAGGTGCTCAGCCACTCGGGGGCAGCAGGATCGGTGACATCCCAGAGCACCAGGCCACGGAATGCGCTCTCGTTCGCCGGATCACACGGACCGTGGGCCACGGCCGCAATCGTCCCGGTGAACGCCTCAGTATCGATCGGTCCCGCCCAGACTGCCTCGGTGCTGGTCCCCGGATACTCCGTCGAGATGGCTGCCAGTTCAACTGGTTCCGCCGGGTCGGTGACGTCGTAGCGGCGAACGCCGGTCGCAGGGCAGGCCTCACCGCGTCCGAGCGTGCTGAGGTAGGCGACGCTGCCGTTGACCCACACATCCGCGTTGAATCCCTCGGTAAGGGAGACGTGTCCGACAAGCTCGAGTCCGTCGAGAATCGGTTCATCGGTGATGTCCGGAAGGATGTAGAGCGTGGTCTCGCTATGTCGTCCGGTGAGCACCGGGTACGGGTTGACGGGAGTCCCGTCGGGCATCCGGAGTTCGAAGTGAAGATGGGGCGCTGAGGGGCTGGCGTTGCCCGTCCATCCGACGAGGCCGATGGCGTCCCCCGCTGCAACCGCATCGCCCACGGCGATATCGGTCTCGATGATGATCTCGACCGGTTCGGCGGCTTCGGTCTCGGAGGCGGGTTCTGGGTCTTCGGCAGGCTCGGGCGCGGCTTCGTCCGTGGCGGACTCCTCGGCCTCAACGGGATCGGACTCGGTGCCATTCGCAACGGGTTCCTCGGCGGCGGGATCCTCGGACTCGGTCTCCGCAACGGCATCCGTAGCCGGTTCCTCGGGCGCGGCAGCTTCGGCAGGCTCCTGAGTGATCGTCTCGGTGGTGAATGCGAGGCTGTCGAGGTGCAGATACCTCGTGGTCCAACCGCCGGCGTGCGTGATCTCAACGAACAGGCCGGCCTTCTGACCCACGTCGATCCGAGAGATGACGCCGTCCGCTGCTGCAAGCACCGACGTCATGTGTGGTGCGGAGATGTCGTTGCCGAGATGCAGGCGGATGCCGCCGTCGCGGATTGCCCCGAAGGTGTCGCCGAATCCGGGGCTGCCGTCCACCGGGTGGGAGAGGCTAAAGGGAGGCGTGTAGTCGGCTGGGTCACCGACCTGCGGGGTGGCATCTCCGGCATAGGCGGGTACGCCGGCCAGCACCGTTACAAGCGCGAGGACCAGCACGAGGGGACCACCAACGAAAGCCTTCCGCCCTGCCACGGGGCCAGGATACTCCTTCCGGACCACTGAGTGCAGACGATCTGACACTTCGACCCCGAGGTCTCAGCCGTATTGGAGCATGCCCCGACGGGAGCGGATTGGGCGCCAGCCAATCGTCGCCGCTCGCAACTCTCTCGTCGTCGAATGGTGCGGTCGAGCCGATGTGATGGATCATCACGACGGGTTGGGACTGCCGCGTCTCCTCGTTGCCACCCATACCAGGAACGTCCGCCGGCATGAGCGCGAGCGAGATGCCAACCGTTTCCGATCGACAGTCAAGCAAGGCAGCCGCGGCTCCGACTGGCACATGGCGCTCAAGGACACATGCGTCCACGAGAACGTTGTGTGCGAAGCCGCTCTGACGGGAAGATCCGCCTGTGCCTTGAACGCCGTGAGAATCGACTCTTCCATCACATCAACTTCCGCTCCGCTGTCCCGCAGGCACTCGACCCGCTCTGACCAGCACCCTCGATCGCGGACCTGGCGGACTTCGACCCGGATCGAGGTGGACTCGCCGGGAGCCGGTGCAGTGCGCTGCGGCGCCGACTCGACACCACCGTACGGCGACGAGTCACCGCATCGGTACGGTCAATGTACCGCGTCATCATCGATCGGCGAGGAAGAGTTGGTCGAACCTCGACCGGATGGACGGAACGAACGCGCCGGACAGTCATTCCCAACGGATGACTGCGCTGGGCCCGACGTGTTCGCGACCGTCCGAACCCGCAGCGACGGTTTCCGACTTGATGTCGGTGCTGTGACCCGAGAGTATCCTGCTCGCAACCAGGAGGCACCTTTCATGAAACGGACTCTATCGATCATCGTCGTTGTCACAGCCATCGCTGCGGGCTGTTCGGACGGAGACGCCGCCGATCCACCCTCGACGACAACAGCACCAACCACCACGACAACAGCACCAACCACCACGACAACAGCAGCAACCACCACGACAACAGCAGCAACCACCACGACAACAGCAGCAACCACCACGACAACAGCAGCAACCACCACGACAACAGCGCTTGGCGCAATCACTCCGGGCGAGGATCCGGATGTCGATGCGGTCGTGCTCGCGTATCAGATCGTGTTCTCCAGTGAGACGACGTATGAAGAGAAGGCGCCCTATCTCGTGGATCCAACGGGTCTCGAGGAGACAGTCGCCAAGTACCAGGAGACCGGCGAGTCCATGGGGGGCATTACTCTCGCCCCGAACGCGGTCACCATCGATGGCGCCGTCGCAGAGGTGCTGTACGACCTGCTCTTCGGGGGTACCCCGACCTACCCCGATCTGACGGGTGATGCAGTCCTGGTCGACGATGTCTGGAAGGTGACGCGGGAGATGTTCTGCGGGATGATGGCCTCGGCCCGAGTCGGCTGTCCTGCCGCGTGACGTCTGGCGCCGCGTATCGAGCCGTTGCAGGGGCGGTGCTCTTGGGCGCCATCGTTGCCACCGGCTGCGCGGACGACAGCGCTTCCTCCACGACGGAGACCGAGACTACGGCGGCTGCCGACACGACGGTTGCCAACGACACCACGGTGGCCCCAGAGCGTGTCTTCGTTGGTTTCGACGGGGTCGCCGTCGAAGCGCCGGATACCGCGAGGATCGTGACCTTGAGCGGTGATCTCACCGAGTTCGTCTTCGAACTCGGTCTTGGCGATTCGATCGTGGCGACCGATGTCACAACGGTTGCGCCCGAATCAGCCGTTCTCCTTCCCAAGGCAGGTCTCGGTCGATTCCTGACTGCAGAAGGTGTACTCAAACACGATCCGACGCTTGTGATTGGCGATGCCCAGACAGCGCCGATCGCGACGATCGAGCAGATCCGCACAGCTGGGGTCCCGGTTGCAATTCTGGACGTACCCACCACCTTCGATGGGCTCTATGCCAAGGTCTCTGCGCTCGGCACGCTCCTGGATGCATCGGCTCCCGCCGCCGATCTCACCGAACGGATGCGGTCCGAGATCGAAGCGGCATCGCCCGTCGCCGAGGAAGGCGCTGCGGCACCGACGATCGCCTATGTCTACACACGAGGCCCTGACGTCATGCTCCTTTTCGGGTCGGGCATGACGACCGTACCCGTGATCGTTGCCGCCGGTGGCGTCGACGCAGGTACCGAGGCTCGGGTGAACGGAACGATTGAGGTTACCCCCGAAGCGCTCGCGCTGGCTGCGCCCGATGTGATCATCGTCCCATCCGAGGGGTACGAAGTTCTGGGTGGACTTGACGGCCTCCTCTCGATCCCCGGTGTGGCTGCCACGCCCGCAGGTGCTACCGGTGCGGTGCTTGCGTATCCCGAGGGGGATTTCCTGACCTTCGGACCGCGTATCGCCGACTCGATCGCTCTGCTTGCCGGCGACCTGGCGCTGTTGACCTCCGCACCGTGAACAGGATGCGCTCGCGGGTTCCCAACCGGGCCTGGTTCGGATTCGGGATTGTGGCACTTGTCGGGGTGATGGCCATCTCCCTCATGCTCGGGGCCTTCTCGATCAGTCCACAAGAGGTGATCGGCTGGATCTCTCGATCAACTTCCGGCACGACGAGCGAGATGACCGACCGAGTTCTGTGGTCGATCCGGCTTCCGCGGGTTCTCGGCGCCGCACTCATGGGAGCAACGCTGGGAAGTGTCGGTGCCGTGTTGCAGGGCACCTACCGAACATCGCTTGCCGATGCCCACCTGCTCGGTTACTCCTCGGCGGCCGGAATAGGCGCCGCCCTCGGCTTCGCCGTCACCCCCGTTGGAGCAATCCCGTTCGTCCCGGTGCTCATCGCATCGTTGACGGCGGCCGCATTCGGCATCGGGTCCGCGGCTCTCCGGGCAAGGACCGGAACCGATCGTTTCATCTTGGCCGGTGTCGCCTTCGGGTTCGCCCTTCTCGCTTGGACCGGCGTATTCGTCCTGATCGTTGACAGCCCCCGCGTGCCCACACTTCTCTTCTTCGTATTCGGATCGCTTGCCGGGGCAACGTGGAGGATCCTCGCGATGACGACCGCCGTACTCATTCCTGCGCTCGTGTTGCTCTGGCGATACAGTCCCGGGCTCGATCTGATGGCCCTCGGCGATCGCGAGGCGACCCACCTCGGTTTCAACACGACCCGGCTCGTCCCGTTGATCGTCGGGACGGTCGGCGTTGCAGTCGGCGCTTCCGTGGTCCTCGGAGGAGTCGTCGGGTTCGTCGGTCTTCTCGTGCCGTTCGTGCTTCGACCGCTGATCGGACCCAGACATCGAACCCTCATTCCCGGTTCGGCGATCGTCGGAGCAATCGCTGTTGTTGTGTTCGACACGCTCGCACGAACGCTGGCTGCGCCTGCTGAGATACCGTTGGGCCTGCTCACCGCTGCGGTCGGCGGACCGTTTCTCGCATGGATGCTGCTGCGAAGGAACACCACATGAAGGTCGTCGCAACGTCGGTATCGTTCACCATCAACGGGTCATGCTTGGTGGGATCGGTCGGGTTCGAGTTCGATCAAGGGAGCCACGTCGCGATCGTCGGTCCGAACGGGGCCGGGAAGTCGACACTTCTGCGCCTCCTGGCAGGAGACCTACGACCAACAGCGGGAGCGATCACCTACGACGGGATCGAAACCACCCGATTCTCCGTCGCAGATCTCGCCCTCAAGCGTGCAGTTCTCGGGCAGCATCAGAACGAAGACGTCGCATTCAGCGTAGAGCAGGTGGTCGCGATGGGCCGCTACGCCTCCCGCCGTGACCCATCGGTCACGCCTACCGATGACCGACGATGTGTCGAGGCTGCCTTGAACGCGGTTGAGCTCGGCAATCTGAGATCGCGTTCGGTGACGAGCCTCTCTGGGGGTGAGTGCCAGCGCACGGCGATCGCCCGCGTGCTCGCTCAAGACACGCCTCTTCTGCTACTCGATGAACCAACAACGGCGCTCGATGTTGGACACCAGCAGATGGTCATGGAGATCATCGACACCCTTTCGGACCGCGGGCGCACCGTCATCGCCGTTCTCCATGACCTCAACCTCGCGACGAGCTTCGACCGAGTACTCCTCCTCAGCGGGGGGACGCTGTCCGCTCACGGAAGCGCCGAACGAAGTTCTGACCTCGACGCGGCTGTCCAAGGTCTACCGCTATCCGATCGAAGTAGTCGACCACCCGCTCCGCCCCGGGGGGCTGATTCTTCCCCGACCTGTATCGTGAGCCGGATTTCAGGTGAATCGAGTATGCGATTCGGCGCCGATCGACGAACCGGCGGCGAGGGCGCTAGGCCCCGCTGTCCGTCTCGCCGGTCTTGACAGAATCGATGTCCGCGCCGAGAAGAACGAGGTCGATCGTCTTCGCGAGCAAGTCGTAGTTCACCGGACCAATGACCTTGCCAACAACGTTGCCGGAGCGATCGAGGAAGAATGTTTCGGGGAGGCCAGAGACGCCATAGGCGAATGCGGCACGCGACCCCTTGTCGATGCCATACACCGTCTCCGGACTCGCCCCCTGGCGTTCGAGGTACGAAAGTGCTTGTCCCTTGTCATCCTGGGTATTGACAGCGAGAAACGTCACGTCGTACCCGGCGTACTCGGCAGCGGCGGCATTGAGCGCAGCATGCTCCGCCCTGCATCCGCTGCACCACGACGCCCAGAAGTTGACCACGACCACGTCCCCCGCATATTCGGACAGACTGACCTGCCCCTCGCCGTCGAACGCCTCGAGCACGATCGGAGGCGCGGGCTTGTCGATGAGTGCCGACCCGACGACCGTCGGATCGGATCCAAGGCTTCCCGCCAGCGCGATACCAACCACCATGACGACCAGTCCGCCAGCGATAACGATCCAAACGAGCCGATTGCTCATCCGCGCGCCTCCTCAAGCATCGTCGCGACTTCGGCACGGATGTCCGTGGGCAGCTCGTACGTCAAGAGTCGTTCAAGCGGAACGATGGCAGCCTCCAAGTCACCCAAGTCGTATCGGATGTTGGCAAGGAACCAATAGGCCTGTGGATACTCCGGTTCCAGCTCAAGGGCGCGTACCACGTACGGTTCGGCGAGTTCGGGCTCGCCCGACAGGAACGTGAGCCACCCCACCCATGCAACCGTTGTCGGATCGTCGGGCTGCTGCTCGAGCGCGATCTCGTAGTGGCCCAGCGCCCGTGGAATGTTCCCCTCTTCCAGATAGCGGTTGGCGAGCGCGATCCGCATCCCTGGAATATCCGGATTTTGAGCGACGACGGCCTCCATCTCCTCGGCGGTGATTGATGCCAGGTCAACATTCGTCTGGCCTTCGATCACCTCGGTGGCAACGCCGTCCGACATCTCACCGGCCGGAGTCCGCTCCTGAAGCGAGAGGATCGCGATGACGGCGACCGCTATTGCGGCCACCCCGACGATCGCGGTCCCGGCGATCGCGCGGCCTCTGGAACGGCCAGCCTGAGCCGGGACGGTGTCGTCCTCTGCGATAGGAGTGTCCGGCTGGATCATTGCGAGTTGGTCCTCGAGAGCAGACCGCTCGGACTGATAGGCCAACCGCAGCCGATCGGCCGTAGCTTCATCGATTTCCCCGACATCCACTTGCTCGTCGAGTTCCGCCAGATCTCGATCCACCTGTGCGATCTGATCGGCAATGCGTGCAGCCTTCACTCTTCAGCTCCTACCGGTTCACGGTCCTTGCGTCGCATTCCGAAGATCGCGACTGCTCCGGCGGCGAGCACGCCCAAAGGCACCGCCCAAAGGGCGATCCCCCACCCGGTGCTCGGCGGATCGAGAAGCACCTGCTCCCCGTAGCTCGCAACGAACATGGCAATGATCTCGTCATCCGTGCTCCCTGCGGCAATTTCGTCGTCGATTCGAGCACGCAGGTCCTGCGCAAGCTCCGTCTGCGAGCCCGCAATGGATTCACCTGCGCAGATCGGGCACTTGAGACGGATCGACAGGTTGTAGGCGCGTGCCTCCGGGTCCTCGGTCGTCTCGCCCCCCGGCCAGAGCCCCGCAACCAGCACGCCGACGGCGACCACCGGCACAATCAGCCACGACGAGCATTCTGACTCGATCAGACATCGGCGGTCTCCTGCTTCTCATCTTGGTCAGACGCTCCAACCCCGCGTCGTGGTTTCCGACCAAGAGCGAGGACCCCGCCTGCGACGATGATTGCACCGCCAACCCACAGCAGCCACTGAAGCGGGAAGATCAGCACCTTCAGACGGATCCCTCCCTCGTCAAGGGCCGCGAGCGATAGGTAGACATCGTCGATCCACGTCGTCCAGACCTGTGGGGTTGTGATCACCTGGCCGAACTTCGGATACTCATGGAGCCTCGGCTCAAGCACCCGCCGTGTCTCGGTGCACGTCACATCGAGGACAGCGATTCTCGCTCCCGCAACATTGCGCTGTGGCTCAACCCTCGAGAACGACTCCTCGTACTTCAGACAGTATCCCTCGACGATGGCCGTCTCCCCGACGACGAGGGGGATCTCCGTCCGGGTCGCAAGCACCGACGTCGTGGCAATAGCGACAACGCTGAGAGCGATTCCGATGTGGGCGATCTGCCCACCCCAGAAGCCGCGCTCGTTCCGGATCGTCGACCAGAGTGCCGCAAGCCACGTCTTGCCACCTCGGTGCGCTCGTGACGCTTGATGGAGATAGAACGCCACAATGTTGCCGATCACGAATCCGGCAAGACCGACAACCACGACCACCGATACTGAAGACACACCCGCGAGCACGGTGACGGCTGCGGCCACGAGACCGACGTTGAGACCAACTCTCGTTCGTTGCCACAGAACCTTGCCCGTTGCCACCCGCCACGGCGCGGTTGCACCCGTTCCGATGGCAAGCAGTACGAGGACGGCAATCGGCACGGCGATCCGGTCGAAGAACGGTCGCCCAACGGCAACCTCTCGACCAGTGAAGGCTTCGACGAGCAGCGGATACATCGTTCCGAAGAGAACCGTGAAGCCGAACAGCGTCATCAGAAGGCTGTTGACGAGGATGAATCCCTCGCGTGACACCAGTGAGTCAAGGCGAGGTGACGATGCGACGACGTCCGAGCGCATCGCAAAGAGGACGAACGAGCCGATCAGGATGATCCCGAGGAATGCGAGCAGCAGTGGACCGACGCTCGAGAGGGCGAAGGCATGGACGGATGCGACGACGCCGGACCGGGTCAGGAACGTCCCGAAGACCGTGAGGGCGAACGTCATGATCACGAGGACGTAGTTCCAGGCCTGGAGCACCGAACGCCGCCGCTGAACCACGGCAGAGTGGATGAACGCCGTCGCTGCGATCCATGGAAGGAGAGCCGCATTCTCGACCGGATCCCATGCCCAGTATCCGCCCCAGCCGAGCACCTCGTAGCTCCACCAGCCACCCATCAGAATCCCTGCCGTCAGGAAGATCCACGCCACCAACGACCAGCGGTGCGTCCGCTCGAGCCACGTCGCGATCGCGTTCCGATCGAATCAGTGCCGAGATCGCGAATGCGAACGGCACGGTGAATCCCACATAGCCGACGTAGAGGAGCGGCGGATGAACGGCCATCAGGATGTGATTCGCGAGAAGCGGGTTTGGGCCGACTCCGTCAGCGGGAGCCGTCGATGCGGCGAGGGGCGACCACGCCGTCTGTGAACAGAACCCGTTTGCGACCTCCGTGCAGACCGCGAACGGATTGGCTGCGGTCGCCATCAATCCGAACCAGAACACGGCCACCGCGCCCATGATCGAGAGCGCCAATACGCCGAGACCGTCGCCGGACTTGACCGTGCGCCACACCAGCCATGTGAAGACGGAGAGCATCAGACCCCACAACACAACGCTCCCCTCGAGCGCCGCCCAACCCGCGGCGAAGAGGAAGATGAATGGCGTGCGCGAGCGCGGTGTTCTTTGCAATGTACGCGACGCTGAAGTCGTGCAGCAGGATGCCGATCTCGAGGAGAGAGAACGCCGCGACTCCACCAATGGCGAGGCCGTAGGCCGGGATGCGCAGTCGTTTCGGATCGGGGGTCGAATCTCGCGATACCCGTATGCCCTGGATGACGAGCGCCACCGATGACGCCAAGGCGACCAGGATCGAGAGGTAGCCGAAGAATGCGATCACGCTTGGTCCGAGTCTTCTCCGTAGGGATGATCCGGGTTGTACGTTCCCTCATCGGTGCTGTACGTCTCGTCGTGCTTGACCAGCATCGTGTTGGAGTGGAATTCGCTGCCATCCCAGGTCCCCTCCACGACGACGCCGATGCCCTCCTGGAAGAGCTGTTGCGGTGCTCCGGTGTACACGACCATCACGGCTTCGCGACCGTCCGTCACTTCGAACGTGACTCCTGTGGTGTTGTCGGAGACGCTGCCCGCCACAACCTGTCCTCCGAGCCGAAGCCGGTCGTCGCCGGCCTCGAGGTCCTGGAGCTCTGTGGGCGTGTTGAAGTAGACGAGACTGGCGTTCAGGCTCACAATGAGCACCGCCAACACGACCACGACGATCCCCGCGGGGAGGATGAACTTCCAGTACCGCTTCATTCGATCCCTCCAAGGCTCCGACGGGCATTTCTCATTCGGATGGCGATCGAGGCGCAGTACGCCGCAAGACTCCCGTAGGCGACGCCGTAGGCGAACGCGACCCAACCCCAATCGCTCATCGTTTCGCCCCCAGTTCTGGAATGGTCACGGCCTCGCCGGCAACTGGTCGGTCCGGTGATTGCTCCGCTGCCCGGCGCTGGTCATCGAGGTGGCCGAACTCGATGCGCTTGACCATCAGCGATACATACACGACGGTGAACGCAAGCACTCCAACGATCAACGCGACGAGCATCATCGGGTCCTGAATCGATGGGCCGTCCGGGCGCACGATCGATGGGGGCTGGTGCAGGGTCCGCCACCAGACGACGGAGAAGTGGACGATCGGAATCTGGATTGCACCGAGTACGCCCAGAACCGAAGCCCGCGAGGCCCGTGCAACCGGGTCGTCGGTTGTCCTCCGCAGTGCCAGATAGCCGAGGTAGACGAAGAACATGATCGCCGTCAGCGTGAGCCGGGCATCCCACGTCCACCAGACTCCCCACGTGGGTTTCGCCCAAATCATCCCGAGTGCGAGCGCGAGTCCCGTGAAGAACACCCCGATCTCAGCGCTGGCTGCGGCGACCCGGTCGGCCTTGAGACTGCGGGTCAGGAGGTACCAGAGGCTTCCGACGAAGGTGACGATGAAGGCTGTGTACGCAAGCCACGCTGCCGGCACATGCACATACATGATTCGAACCAGATCACCCTGGACGGAGTCCGCCGGGCTGATCATCGAGAGGGTGAACGCAACGGCTATTGAGCAACCGATTGCTGCCCATGGCCACCATGCGATTCCGCGGTTTTGTCACCATTACGACTCCTGTAGGGGTCTCGCCGCTAGAACCCCGATCATGGCCACGACCACGACGACCGCAACCATCAATAACACCCACGAGAGGATAGCGTGGCCATACCTCAAGCCGTCGTACGCCTGGGTCGCCCCGAGGAGCAGCGGAACGGAGAGCGGGGCCACCAACAACGGCACGAGAGCGGCCCCCGCGCTCGAACTGTTGACGATGGCAGCCGTCAGCGTCCCGAGCAGGGCCAGACCCGATTGCGGCGATGGACAATGTCAGTATCAGCCAGCCGGGCCCGAGGACGTCGATGTTGTAGAGGCCCACGGCGACGATCCCGACGACGACCTCGAACGCCAGCAGAAGCACCGTCGACGACGCCGTCCGGCCGATGAATCCGGCCGCAGGGTCGAGTCCGAGGAGCGATGACGCATCCTGCTGCGGGAGCGTCTCTCTTCGATGCCTTGCCCACCGCGACCAGCACGCCGAACAGCATCACAACCACCCAGTACATGCCCACGCCGATTTCTCGGAGAAGCTCGGCATCGGTGCCCACGGCGAGTGGCACGAGCAGCAGGGCGAGTGCGCCGAATGGGATGGTGATCCACAGCACGTCGCCGCTGCGACGCTCCCGGAGGAGATCTCGGTCGACGACGGCACGCACCTGATGCCAGAATCCGGTCGTCATGTGAGCGTCCCCCCGTCAGTTCAACGCTTCGGTGCGCAATCGCATTGATACGGTCTCGATCGTGGGATACGACGATCGACCGCTCCACCTTCGGCCGCCTTCCTCTCGATGAGACCTTCAACGAGGTCGACCGCATCACGATCGAGGGCCGAATGGGGTTCGTCGAGCAATAGCAGTGAGCGATCGATCATCAGCTCCCGAGCGAACTCAGTCCGACGCTGCATGCCGTGCGATGACGCTCCGGCAAGTCGGTTCGCGGCGCCAGGCAATCCGACAGCAGCGAGCACCTCGTCTACCCGATCAAGCGACACGCCGGCGACGCGTCCCGCATAGCGAAGATTCTCCGCGAGTGTGAGTTCGGGAAAGAGCCCTGGAACGTGACCGACCATCCCGATCCGACGGCGGACGTCGTATCGCTCCGGCGAGGCGAGGTCGGCACCAAGCACGACCCCCGATCCTTGTGCCGGCCGTATGAGCGTCGCGATCAGCCGAAGGGCGGTCGTCTTGCCGGCTCCGTTCGCTCCGAACAGACCTACGACCTCACCCGCTGTGATTTCGAGATTCACATCACGCAGGATCAGGGTCGATCCGATCTGGACGCCGACGCTGTCAAGTACCACGAGCGGCGCTGTGTTCGCTACACCAGACGGCCGGCGAATCGCTCCATCGGAAGCCGGCGCCGGACGCGATCTGCTCACGGTCGCCGCATTTCGGACGACAGCACAGTCAGATCTCCAAAGACCGCGCCCCCTGAATGCGGCCCTACCGCCATGTCACCCACCACTGCTCCTCGCGTTCGGTCCGTCGCATACCGAGACTGCAATTCGAGCGATTCTAACGCTCGTACTTCCGACCGGGACACGTCGACACATCAGGGGCGACCGACGGCCCGCCACAATCGGTCAACCCCCGGGGCACTCACGGCTGCCGCCTGAGCCAGCGATCAACAAGCCGTGTCCGATCATCCTCGAAGTCGGTGACACCATCGGCATGGCATTGGGCGCAGGTCGTTGTGGCGTGGCAGCTGAAGCATGTTGCATCTCCAAACTTCACCACATCGGGATGGACAACGAGCCACGGTCGATCTGCTTCGCCCTCGGGGTGATGACACGTCTCACAGTCGCTGCGGGCCTCGCCGCCTTCCTCGGAGTCATGGCATGAAACACACGTATCGCCCTCACCTTCGAAGGAGGCGATCGCATGGTCGGCTGCGTTCCAGCCCTCCGGATGAGGCAGGTCAACCCCGTGACAGGCCGTGCAGAAGTCCGGCTGCACATGACAGGTGGAACACGACTCATCACCTTCGCTCGTCACCACGTCTCCGTGAGCGGCGGACCACGGGTCGCTCTGAACCCCTCCAGGATGGTGACACGTGTCGCAGTCGCTGCGCGCTTCCCCGATCTCCGTGGATCCGTGACACGCGAGGCAGCCGTCCTCCCCGGCTTCCACAGACGCCGCGGCGTGCTGGGATTCGTACCAGCTCTCAGGGTGGGGCATCTCCAGGCCGTGACAGGTATCGCAGAACTGCTCTTCTTGATGACAAGACGTACACGTCGGGTCCGCATCGGGGAGACCGATCCCGTGGCCCCTGGCCCAGCTCGGGTCGACATGGTTCGGTGGCCGAGGAACCACCGACAGCGGGTGGCATGATGAACAGGGCAACGGATCTTCGGCATCGGCCCCGTGGCAGTCGAAACAGGTATCCATCGCGGGCACGATCGTCGTCTCGTCGATATGTGTCTCAACTGGATGGCACGAACCGCAGCCGACCGAATCGGACGCCAGCTCGTGTTCGGCGTGGTCGAAGATCAACGTCTCGGGGCGGGCGCTCGGCCGAATCTCGTCGAGGTCGAAGTGGCACTCCGAACAGCCGTTGAATTCGGTGTTGCTGACTACTGTGGTCGTCGGCGCAGGTAACTCCTCGGGCGCCGCGGTACCGCCGGGACTACATCCACCCGCCACGAGCCCAACAAGCGCAACGGCGCCTGCGAACGTTCCGCGACCGATCATTCGCCGCCACGTCATACGAGCACACCGGAATCAGCAGGACCCGACGCACCCCGCGTCCTAGCCACGATCAGCCTGTGTTGCATCGCTGGCGTCCTATCTCCGTTCGATGCGCGTTCGCCCACTCTCCGTTGCATCGACACGCTATTCGGGCCGACCATGCGGACATAGGGCCGAACGGCCAGAACCTTTCTTTCGGCGGATCGGGATCGAGCATCGGCATCTGTTCGATCCTTCTAGTAGCCCTCTTCCGGGGTGTGGCATCCAGTGCAGTTGATTTCCCTCCACTGCTCGCCGATGTCGACCGGGTGCACAAACTCAAGACCGTTGAGGTTCTGATCAAGTTCGGTGAGATCGTCCGACGGTCCTTGTGCCACGATCGTATGGCAGGAGTCGCAGTCCTTCGTGATGGTGGTACCCACCTCGTCGACCTTGTCCGATCCATGGCACCTGAAACAGCCTTCATTGACGAAATGGCTGAGATTGTTGAGATGGGCCCGGTAGTCGGTCTTCATCTCCGGGAAGAAGTTGCGCGAGTAGATGTCGACGAGCGTGTCGGCGGCGCGATCGATATCACTGCTGAACGCGCCGGCACGATCAGGGTATGTTTCCGAGTAGAAGGCGGCGAGGGCGGACCGAATCGAATCCTCCGCATCCTCCTGGGTCTCGTACGGACGCGTTGAGTAGTTCGAGGCCATTTCGTCGCACGAACGGCAGGTCATCGGAGATACTCCCGAGAGCGATTCCCTCGTTCACCGCGACCGCAGGCGGCAGGAATTTGTGGCTCGGCCGATTGTGACAATCCACACAGTCGAAGACACGAAGGTCCGTGTCCTCGTCCTCTGGATCGGGATAGGAAAGGCTGGGATCGGAGAAGACGCTGACGCTCCCGTCGGCGCGGGTCACTCGCACCCACGGGATCACCTGGCGCTTGTCATCGATCGCCAGATACTCGATCGTCTTCCCGGCGAGCATGTGGTAGTGGATGCCGTCGCTCCCGGCATCCTGGCTGCCCTCCCCGCCCCCCACGTTGACGGCGAGACTGATCGTCCAAGGCGAATTGGCCTCATCGGACCGGTAGTAGTGCTGGGTGACGAGCTTGCGGCCGTAGAACTGACTGGGCCAGTGGCATTGCTCGCAGGTTTGTTGCGCGGGCCGAAGACTCTCGACGGGGGTAGCTATCGGGCGGTCGTACGTATTGGTCACGGTCTTGACGACCTGCCGGATGCCATCGATCTTCGACCTGACCCAGAACGATGCCCCAGATCCGATATGGCATTCGGCACACGGCACCTGTGCGTGCGGCGAGTTCTGGTAGGTGGTGTTCTCCGGTTCCATTACGGTGTGGCACGTCTCTCCGCAGAATGCGACGGAGTCGGTGGTCTCGTACCCTTTGAGACCTGCCCACCCGGTAGTGATCAAGATCACAACTCCCAGGCCCAAGAACAGCCAGAGGCTCCGCATGTACTTCGGATTCGACGGCTCGATGCGCAGGTTGAACCGGACCTTCTCGCCCCGCTTCCTCGCTCCCACCACTTGAATCCGCATCGCCAGCAAGAACAACAGAACCCCGACGACGGCAACCGCCGGAACTGCAAAGTACGTCACCAGCGACCGATAGGCGTTCTCGCCTCCCGACGTCAGATCGATGACCACCAGCAGGACGAAGACAAGCGTGCCGCCGAGCACCAGGGCCCCCCCGATTGCGGCAAGCGGGTGACGATACAGGCTGCGTGCCTCGACGACCGACTCGGAGGTGCCAGGTTCCTTGGGCGGCGTCGCGGGCGGGGGCGTGTCGGTCGGCGGTTCCGCAGTCGCCACTATGGACCTCCCTGGTCATCGGATCCTAGCAATCGTCGCACCACGGTTCTTGCGGCGGGTCGCCGCTCACCGTTGGCAAGCCAATTGCGTTCGTGAGCAGATGAACGGATGCTCATGTCGCGACCAGACGCGTGCCAATACCCGCACGCGGCACCTGGCTCGGTGAGGTACGGCTACGGCACATACGGTGTGTAGATCTCGACGCCGGTGTCCGGAGGCACGACGGTTGTGATGGCGATCTCCTGATAGGTCAAGAAGACAAGAATGAACGCGGCGCCAAGAAGGACGATCGCCGCGTACACGGGGAAGAACACCCGTCGTCGACGGCGAAGAACCTCGGGAGGAATCGTGATCGTGTCTTCACCGGACTCGATCGCGGCAAGCTGAAGCGGGTGCTCATCGCTCATCTCCTCCTCGTTCAAGTACCCGGTGAAGATCGACGGGTTGAACCGCCGAATGTGTACGAAGTACATGTGCCACACAAGGATTGCCAGAACCGCCAGGATCGCCTCTCCGCCGTGTGCAGCCTTCGCAGCCGGAATGATCTCGCCAGGAAGGAACTTCGTTGTGGCGATCGGATTCCACATCATCAGACCCGTCACGGCCATGAGCACCGTGCCCCAGATGATCGACCAGTACTCCGCCTTCTCCGAGAAGGTGAACTTCCCCTCCAGAGCACGATCGCGGCGGAAGCCAAGGTTGTACGAGAACGAGTGCGCCGCAGCGCGAACGTCCCCCGAATTGGGAAGCATCTGCTTGCCAATTCGTTCTACGAAGAATCGATATCCGGCCGTGCCAAGGTGGTACGCCATGGCGATCAGAACCACAATGCTGAAGGAGCGGTGAACGAACCGGGTGGTGTTGATACCGCCGACACCGGAGATGATCGCCCTGGGGACCGGTGATTCCGACCACATCTGAATGAGTCCGGTGATCGCCAAGCCGGTGAAGGCAATGACCTGAATCCAGTGCTCGAGGCGATCCGACCATGTGAATCTCGCAAAGCGGCGCTGGGCGGTCTCGTCGGTCATGCGACTTGCTCTCTTCTCCGACGCACACGTCCAACGAGGTCGGTTGCCACGTAGATCAACATCCCGCCAATCACCACCGGGATGAGGATGCGGTAGAACCATCTCACGTAGTAGACGATTGGCCATTCATTGGAACTCGCGGCGTAGTGACTCATCCAAGCGTCCGGAAAAGCATCCTCCGCATTTGGGTGACACTGCTGACACGTCGCCAGAAGATTCTCCTTCGCGACCGAACTGCCAGCCTCGTCCGCCGGCTGGATGCCGTGAACACCGTGACACGAGACGCACACCGGAGCATTCGTGTCCTGGTCTGGCGTGATCTCCTGGAAGAGAGTGATCGTCCGTCCATGGAAATCCGCTACGTAGGTGTTGAACACATCCGTATTGATCCCGTACTTCTCCATCAACTCCTCGTCGGCGTGGCAGGTTGCACAGATCTCGGGAGAGAAGAGGTGGAACTCGCCGCGGCTCGGTCCGGCGATCTCGTGAACACCATGACAGTCGGTACAGGTCGGCACGTCGGGATTCCCGTCCACGAGGGCACTCCCATGAACGCTCTCGGCATACCGATCGTAAATCTCCGAATGACAGGTACGACATGTCTCAGGGATCGCAGTGTGACTCATCGGGGGGTCCGTCGCATAGTGCGGATCGTGACAATCCGAGCACACCGCCGCCTGATCGTTGCCCTCGGCCCGAGCCTGAGCGTGGACGCTGTCGTCGACGACGGCCTGCTCTCGGTGACATACAACGCAACTGCCGGACTTCTCAATCGCATATTCACGTGCGGTCTCGACTTCGAGAGGGTCATGGGGGATCGCCGTGATCTCGGTGTGACAGAGAATGCACTGCAAATCCCAGTCTGCATGGATCGAGTTGTGCCACAACTCCTCGTCGATGCCGATGTCCAGGGTATCGCCGGAGGGGAGGACCATCGACGACCGGGGCTGACCGTGGCACGCGAGACATGTCTCGTTGTCCCAATCTGAGGTTGACTGTGCGTCCGCGCGGTCCGCCCCACCTGAGACGAGCACGACGAGAATGCCGCTCGCCACGATGAGGCTCCTGACCAGTCGGGTCACCGTCTCCCCTTCATCTCGAACACTCCCGCACTCCCTGATCCCCGTCCGCCCGGCGAGACATCGAACTCGCTTCGAGCCATGCCCCCGGGGCTGATCCGCCGACGAGCTCCGTCATCCGTCTCTTCTGCTCGCACGTGCGCCTCATCACAGGACACTTGGCGATGCAGCGATAGGGACCAATGACCCAATGAACCCGCTGCACGGCCCTCCGCCTCGTGGAAATGCGGTCGCGATGTGCACGCGAGAGTTCCGCAGTTTGAGAGCGCTCACATACGACCTCCAGATGCCGCGCCATTTGCGACGATCATGCCTTCGGAGCTTGTTGGATCGAGAGTCGATGATGCATTCGGTCCTGGCTGCACCGCTACGTCCTGGTGCTCGGGTGGACGGTGAGATCGTCTGGCGAGAGCAGTGACAGCGCCGGCGAACGCTGCGAGCATGGAACGGTTGAGGCAGTGCCAGGCTCTCGCGTCACTTCGCAGCGTCCGGACCACACCAGCCTCTCGCAGGACACCAAGATGAGTTGAGACGGTGGATTGAGCGAGAGGTAGCGCGGCCACGATGTCCCCCACGGTGCGCGGACAATCGACGTGGAACAACTCGAGAATCTCAAGCCGTATCGGATTGCCGAGCGCTCTCGCAATCGCCGCGGTCTCGACACTGCTGAGACGCGGCAACTCTGCCTGTTCGCTATCGAGACACGAGGGCGGCGATCGGTCACTTCTATCCATTCGGTCCCCCAAGTTCCCGACGTTGTGCCGCCTTGAATTCGCTCCGTCGCCATCCAGCACAACCCGATAACCGACTTCTCGTCGTTCGGGCGATTCCGCGATGAACAAGACCAGCGCGACGTTGGAATGGCGGGCAGATGCCCGAGAGGGTGAGCACCCGACGACGGAGACCACCAGACGCAATTCCCCGGGGACCAGACCGCACACCCATCCCTTCTGCAGCTCCGAGGCCACCGTATCGCAAGCTGGTGGCGCTGAGGCAGGGTCATTCGGCCGTAGTTCGTCGATACACGATGGTCGTGAGAGCGTTGGCCCCCGATTGTCTTGGATCGCGATCGCCGGTACGAAGATCGTGACGTCCAAGGCGCACGACTCTTCCGGCAGAGTCGAGGGGTATGCAGGTGCGGAGAGCGAAGACGCTTCTGGCTTGAAGAACGCAGCACTTCGTCTCAGCGTCCCTCCCGACACAGCACGGAAGGCAAGCATGGACAAGGACCCCGCCGATCTCCAGCGCAGCGATCGTGGATCCAACGCCCGGGTGGTCCCGCAGCGACGGAGACATGCAGGATCGTGTCACATCGAAGACGGAGCATGAGGACAGTGAGATCCGCACCGTGGTGTGCAAGCGTGAGATCCAATCGCTATCGCCCTCGAACGGGTCATCGCTCATCCGATCCAGCGCGATCACCGGCCCCAGATCGAGCAGCTGCCAGTCGGTGAAAGCCGAGAGGTGGGCACCGCTCCCACAGAGAGCCACCGCGCTGTCAACCGAACGGTCTGCGTCGTCGGCGAACACATTCGCTGGCATCGACCGCGCTCTCCCAATCGGTCCAATGCATGAACCAGACGCGAAGTCAGACCGAAAGTCGTTCGGGATGAGTCTCCTCGAAACATGACCGTGACGTTTCGACCCGCACCGACTGTGGTGGCGAATCCGTCTGGAGCACGAAGAAGTGGGCTGCCCTTCGGCAGCCCACTTCTTCGAATCGATGTCTCTACTTGTTCGCCGGGGCCTAGCCGGCTGCTCCGGTGAGCGCTTCGAGACTTGCCTTGAGCAGCGCCTCGGTGTAGCCCGGATTGTGGACGCCAAGGCTCTTGTCCTCATGAGCGATGTAGATCCAATTCCAGAGCGCGCCTGCTTCCGCTTCGGGATAGGAACCGACGACTGGCTCACCTTCTTCTGTGAGCAAGCCCTTTGCGATCAGCCCCGCAGCGAGTTCGTCGAGCAATGCCTGGGTCTCCGTCTGAACGCCGTTGATATCGAAGTCTTCGGCGCCCGAGTGGCAGGCTTCACAGGACTCTTGCTTGGCCTCGAACGTATGGGACATAGCCCCTCCGAGGTGACACGTCACGCAGGTGTCTTCCACCTGCGAGGCGTGTGCGCCGGCGCTGCCAGAGACATCACCGGCGCCGGCCAGTCCGAGCAGCATCGCGCTCTGCGGACCGTGATGTGGGCCCCAGTGAGTGCTCGTAACCTCGATCATTCCGTCAACCACCTCATCGATCCCGCGACGGGGCTGGTGGCAGGTGGCGCAGAGGTTGCCCTCGCCACCATCAAACGTCGCACCTTCGAACGCATAGAGGGCAACGGGTTCGGTCGACGTCAGAGCCCAGTCTTCGCCGGTATAGGTGGTATGAATCAGGTGGCAGGTCTTGCAGTCCTGCCGGGTCGGATCCGGATCTCCAGCCTCGACCGCGTCCGGGCTAATTCCAGCGGCGACCATCGCTGTGAACGCTCCACCGGAGTGGCACCCAGCACAACCAGCGCTCGTGCCGCGCACAAACGCTTCGCCGGTCCCATGCAGAGATTCTCCCCACGAGGCTTCCTTGCCGCTGATGAGCGTTGAGTCGTCATGGCATCCGACGCAGGAGAGGTCGTCCATCGTCGCCGCCACGCCTGCCGCTCCCGCCGGACCCGCGGGGCCGGCAGGTCCTGTGGCGCCCGTTTCGCCGGGGGGTCCCTGCTCTCCCGTGTCGCCGCTGCAGGCAGCCAGGATCATCACTAACAGCAGCCCAAGGATGGCGAGGCCCGAAAGCCCTAGATACCTTGGCTGTCGTCTGCTCTCGCCATTCATGGGTCCCTCCTGAGGACAAGTGCACCTATACAAGCAATCTTCGGAGGTGCCGGCGGCGTTCACGTAGGGCCATAGGTCCCTTTATCGCCGATCGACGAAGCCGAAACGGTCTCGCGCGGACGGCGGAGTCCGAACGAGCCCGGGTTTGACAGCGTCGTGAAGCCTGAGATTCCCCGCCTAGGCCTCGCCGAGAAGGTGCCCGTTCCGCATGAATCGGATGCGCGTTTGGGGCTACCCCTCGACGAGAGAGCGCGGAACCGTCGCGGCGACAGCCCGTCTCCTGCGAGTGACACGGAGGCGGTCATCCAGCGTCCCGCGAGCGAGCCTGGAAGGATCATCTTGGCCACCGGCCCCCCCGAGCGTCAGCTGGACCGGCGCCTCGATGGCTGCCCACCAGCAACATCTCGCGACTCACGTGTGGGGAGACCGTCACCCGGCTGCCACCGATCTCCATGGTGCCCTCACCCAATAGGCGTCTCCGAGGAGGGGAGGCGGAGTCTTCGTACTGGATCATCCACCGGCCGCGGCGGCATCTCCACGGTTCGCGCGAGAACTCGCAGGCAGCCCTGAAGACAGAAGTGGAGCGAACTAGTACGCGAGGTACCCGAGTACTGCTACCGCGACCACCGCGGCACCCCAGATCACCGTCGCACCAACCGTCACAGAGAACCTCATGAAATGCTCCACCATCGTTCGAGTCGTTCTGGCCCCGCAAGCGTACGGCGACCGGGAGACACCGAGCGCCATGCGATAGGGCCGGAAGTCTCAAAAGGGAGGGCATCTGGCGGTGAACAGCGGATTTGCGCAGCAAGAGTGAGCGGGTAGACGACTTCAGCGGGACTGCGCCCGCCAAGTTCACTGTGGCCGCGAGAGGCGGAAACCGTCAGCCGCGGTCGAACGTTTGCTCTGACGTTTCGAGGGAAATCCTGGTTCGAGGCGCACCTCAGTACATCCAGGTAGCCGCGCCGATCGACACCGCCAGGAATGTGAGCACGATCAAGCTTGCCCACGCGATCCTGCCGACCGTCGCCGCCGCGAGCCCAACCCTTCCGACACCCGTCGCTCGGTTCCACCGGATCGACAACGCGGGGCGTTCGACCGGATGACGATCGCGAACTGCCGCCTCAGAAACGGTCTGTCGCGTCGCGAGCATCCAGGCGACTACACCGACCACAACCACTAGCCAATACATGGCCTCTCATTTCTGACCTCGCCATCCCTTGCCGAAACCGGCAATCATCCCCCCTCATGACCGAGTCACCGTGTGTGGATGACACTCACGCCACGAGCTCTCGGTAGCGAGGCTCACCCCTCATTGTCTCCCCAATTTGGGACATCCATAGGGTCGAAGTCCTCGTCCGGATTTCGACGATTGGCGAAGGATGCGATTACGGCTTGAAACTTGAAAGCCGGATCGACCCAATGCTGCCATCAACCCGACGAAGCGACACGAAGCGGAAGGGACTCGCGAGCGTGAACCCGATGTGGGCACTGAGGCGACCGGTGCTCACGGTCGCCGTCAGCTATGCCGGTCCGAAATCGACCGAAAGTGGGAATACCCCCTAGGGGTATTAACGTTGCGTGTTGGAGACCGAGAACGAACGGAGAACGAACCCCATGCCAACGATCAACCTGACCAAGGACACGTTCGAGGAGACCATCCTCAACAACGACGTAGTTCTCGTCGACTTCTGGGCCGATTGGTGCGGCCCCTGCAAGATGTTTGCCCCGACCTACGAGACGGTTTCGGAAAAGTATCCGAACATCGTCTTCGCCAAGGTCGACACCGAGGAACAGCAGGAACTCGCTGGATACTTCCAGATCCGCTCGATTCCGACGCTGATGGCGTTCAAGGAGAAGATCGGTGTCTTCTCGCAGCCCGGCGCCCTCCCCGAGGATGCCCTCGTCGACCTCATCGACCAGATCGAAGGCCTCGACATGGACGCCGTCCGTGAAGAGATCGAGAACGCGAGTGATGATCACGATCACGCTGACCACGAAAGTCACGATCACGATCACGCGGCGTCGAGTAGCTGAGTAGCTGAGTAGCTGAGTAGCTGAGTAGCTGAGTAGCTGAGTAGCTGAGTAGCTGAGGGCCGGGACTGACGTCCCGGCCCTCAGCTCGTTCTGGCTACCGGTTCCCGATCACCAGGTCGGCGATCAGGCGCTGAGCTTCTTCAAGATTCTTGCGGTAGACCATCACGTTGAGGCGGTAGGCACCCACCATCCCTGGCTCGGTGATCACCGACGCGGGGATGTCGGCGTCGACGAGTCGACCCCACGCCTCATCGGCAGTTTCCCGATCGGTGAAAAGCGCCGCTGCTACCAGATCGTCAGGTTTGACCATCAGCCCTCAGCTCCGCCCGTGAAGTTCCACGACCCGAGCCGCACCGTCGGCACGTACATGATGCCGGGGGCAAACTCCGAGTCTGCGAATCGGGCATCATCGCCCAGACCGAGGATCCTGCCCTCACCGAAGCAATCGACGAACGACTGCGTGAACCGCAGGTTCGTCACCGCGTCGGTGATGCGACCGTTCTCGATCATGAACGTACCGTTCCTTGTCAGACCCGTCACCACCATCGTCTTCGGGTCGAGGATGCGGCAGTAGTTGAACGTCGACACGTAGATGCCCCGCTCGACGGATGCGATCAATGTCTCGACCGACTGATCGCCGCCGCCAACGAACACGTTGGTCGGGATCGGGCCCCAGCCCTCAGCCCCCGGAACGTTGTTGCCCGTCGAAGCGACGCCGGCCTTCTTCGCCGTCTTCCGATTGTGGGCGACCCCGCGGGTCACTCCGTCGGCCACGAGGTCGAGGCGCCCCTTCGGCGTTCCTTCGGTGTCGAACGCCACGCCCATCGCCCTCGGGTCCGTGACGTCGTCCCACATCTGGAGCTGCTCGTCGAACTGCTTGGTTCCCAGTTCCACAAACGATTGGCCTTCGGACAGCATCTTCCCGTTGAATCCGTAGAACCCGAGGAATACAGCGATCGTCGCGACCGCTTCGGGAGCGAGGACGACCTCGTACTCCCCCGGTTTCGTGTCGAACGGCGCAGCGGAATCGACGGCGCGTCTGGCGGCGAGTTCACCGACGGCCGTACCGTCGAGATCACCGATGGCGACTGATGCAGCGTGGGCGCAGCCTGCCGACGTCCCCGTCTGATGGATGCCGTCGATGATGGCGCTCGAGTGTCGCCCAGATGTCGACTGCCCAATCGAGTTCGCGAACGCTTCGGTCCGACCCTCGGTCTGACAGTACCCGGCAGCCAGCAGACCGTCCCCGGCCCCGACGAAGTCCTTGACGAGCGCGGCTCGTGCGGCGGGGACGGCGTCGTAGGTTGCCTCGTCAACGTGTGCGACGTCCGGAATCGTGGCCGGCGGCGCAAGCCCCGGCCAGTCCTCGTCGACCGGCTGCAGCGCGGCCGTGTCGAGCGCCGCATCGACGAACGCCTCAAGAGATTCCGGTGTCGTCACGGTCGTCTGCGTCGAGGCGATGCGGCCATCGAGAGCGACACGCAGGCTGACGGTCTCGCCATCTTCCGCGACGTTCTGATGAATGAACGAGTTCGCAAACCGGGTCAATGCCAGATTGCCGGTCGACGCTACGACTTCGGCCTCCGCCCGGTCCCCAACGAGTTCCAGGACCTGCTCGGTGAGTTCGACGGCCCGGCTCATCCGCGCACCCCCACTCTCACGTTCTTGAACCGTCCCGGTGCTGCCGAGTGGCCCGTGTGTGCGACCTGCATCGGTTGCCCCTTCCCGCAGTTCGGTGTCCCCCAGTGGATCCACTCGTCGCCGCCTGCGAGACGGTCGAGACTCCCCCAGAACACCGGTCCGATCCCGGTGTACGTGGGATTCCTCAGCATTCGTCCGAGTTCGCCGTTCTTCACTTCCCAGGCGATCTCGGTCCCGAACTGGAAGTTCAGACGCTTGTCGTCGATCGACCATGAACGGTTGGTCGCCATGTACACGCCATCCTTCGTGTCGGCGATGATCTCGGCGAGCGATGAGTCGCCCGACAGGAGCCCAACGTTCGTCATACGAACCATCGGCAGTCGGTTGTAGCCATCGGCCCGGACCATGCCGCCGGGAGGCAGACCGGCCATTGCTGCGGAGTCACGACCGGAGAGCACACCGAGCCAGATGCCGTTCTTGACGATGTCGACGCGCTGCGCCGGCGTCCCCTCGTCGTCGTATCCGAAGGTGCCGAGCGCGCCGGGGAGGGTGGCATCGGCGGTGACGTTCATCAGATCCGATCCGAACCGGAAGGTTCCGAGGTTGGGGAGTTGGAGGTGGGAGGTGCCGGCGAACGCCGCCTCCCATCCGAGGATGCGGTCGAGTTCAATGGCGTGCCCGACCGACTCGTGGATCTGGAGCGCCATCTGCGATCCCTCAAGAATGAGGTCGGTCTCGCGTTCCTCCATCTCGTCGGCCGCGAGGAGGGCAACGGCCTCTTCGGCAATCCGCTCCGCGTTGGCTGCGAAGTCCCACTTGCGGATGACCTCGTAGCCGCCGGTCTCGTACTGGCCGAACGACTGCGGATATGAGCGGCGCTGACTCTCCCGTTCTCCGAGGGCGGTGGCGTCGAAGCCGCCGCCGGACTCGACGATGTGCTGACGAATGCGACTTCCTTGCGAGGAAACGAACCACTTGGTGGTGTCGTAGAAGGTCATGGTGGCGGTCGCGATTGCGATGCCGTCGACCTCTTGCATCGTCTTGGTCACTCCGATGAGGAGGTCAACCTTTTCGGAGAGCGGAACCGTGAACGGATCTTCGGTGTACGGCGTCTCGTAGGTGTCCTGGACGACGTCCACGTCGGCGAACTTCATGGCGTCCCCCGGCACCACCGCGCTGGCCCGAGCGATCTCGGCCGCCCGCTCGCCGGCGGCGGTGACGGCAGCGCGGGCCAGGTCCGCGGTGGCGAAAAAGCCCCACGAGGACCCGATGAGGGCCCGGACTCCGACACCGGCCTGTTCGGTGCGATCGAGCGACTGCACGGCCTGGTTCTGAACGTCGATCGCCTCCTGCTTCGTGACCACGACGCGAGCGTCGGCGTACGCGGCCCCGGCAGCGAGGGCTCCCTCAACGGCGGCTTCTGCATGTTCATACATGTCGGCAATCGTAGCGATCGGCCCGATCGCCGAACGCGCTACCCGGGAGGAACAGGGCAGCCAGGACCGGATTGGGCCCACTGCCACGGCTTCTTCGAACTCCAGCAAGACATCTACGCGACGGAAGACATCTACGAAGAGTGCATCGCGACCGGCGAGATCGAAGACTGAGCCTCCCTCCCGTTCTCGCGTCGAGGTGGAAGCGGGCTTCCCAGAGTTGCACGAAAGCGCAGCTACTCGGTGGCTGGGAGCGGGACGGATGCGGCGTCGACGATGAGGGTGTAGCAGGCGGGCACGTTCGCGATGAACGCACACTGATCGAGACCGACACACGAGCTTCCGCACGCGGATCCCGAGCAGGCGACGGACTCCCCCGCTCCCGGGCTCTCGGCCGGTGAGAGCCGGCCCTTCGCCACCAGCACGTCGATCATGCCCGACAGCGCCGACTCCGACACACCGACCCGGTCGGCGAGGTCGGAAGAACGGATCGGACCTTGAACCGTGCGGAGTTCGTCAACGAGGGCTTCCAGAACAGAGGTCACAGCCCCAACACCTTCGCTCCCTGGAAGAAGACGACGGCGAACGCCCACGCGATGGCCGTCTGCCCGACAATGCTCAACCACATCCAGCGCGTGCTCGTCTCCTGCCGGATCGCGGCGACGGCTGCCATGCACGGCGTGTAGAGCAGGACAAACACGAGGAACGCCAGCGCCGCCGCGGCACCGTGGCCCCCGCTCGACTCCTCGAAGCTGACGCGGATCGAGGCCATCAGGCTCGACGGTTCGTCCTCGGCGTCAGCGTCGGTGAGATCGATACCAATGATGCCCGGCGTGGCTCTGAGGGCCCCGAGCATGGCACCCGCGAATCCCGTGCCGATTTCACGCGCCGAATCGGCAATCGATGGGCTTGGCCCCTCCACCCCGGCGTCTTCGATTCCGTAGACCTGTGCCATGGTCCCGACCACGACTTCCTTCGCCACGAATCCGGTGAGGAGCGACCCGGCGGCCTCCCACGTCCCGAAACCCGCCGGGTCGAAGGCCGGAGCGACGGCCCCCGACATCGCGGCGAACGCAGAATCGTCGACGTCGGTGTCGGCGAATCCTCCGTCGCCACTGACCGGGACCGCCATGAGGAACCACACAACGATCATCGTGCCGAAGATGATCGACCCTGCACCGCCGATGAATGCGGTGACCCGCGTCCATGTGTGGAACCAGATCGTTCGAAACGTTGGCAAGCGGTAAGGAGGCATCTCCATGATCGTCGGGGCATGGGAGGTGACGGGAAGCAGCGTGCGCTTGAGCACCAGTCCGATGGTCAGAGCTACCAAGATCCCGAGGAGGTACATGCCGAAGACGACGAGTCCAGCGTGTTGAGGGAAGAAGACGGCGGATATGAGCACGTAGACCGGCAGGCGCGCTCCGCAACTCATGAACGGCACGAGCAGGCTGGTCAGGATCCGATCGCGCTCATCTTCGAGCGTTCGGGTCGCGTACACCGCCGGCACGGTGCATCCGAAGCCGACGAGCATCGGCAGAAACGCCTTGCCCTGAAGCCCGACGCCGCGCATCACCCGGTCCATGACGAACGCTGCCCTGGCCATATACCCCGTGTCTTCGAGGAAGGCGAGGGCCAAGTACAAAGCTAGGAGGATCGGGACAAACACCAATACGGCTCCGACGCCGGCGATGACGCCATCGATCAACAGGCTCTCAACCCATGTCCCGTCGAGGCCAATCAGGGAGACGAAGCTCTCGACGAAGTGCGCGATCGGTCCTGACACGGCGCTGTCGATCCAGTCGAGGAATGCCCCGGCGATATCCGTCGTGATCTTGAACACGGCCCACATCAGAGCGAGGAAGATCGGGATCCCGAGGTAGCGGTTCGTCAGGACCGCGTCGATTCGATCGGTCCGGTCGCGGCTCTTGCCGGTCTGCCCGACGATGGCGGCACGCGGAATCGTGTTCGCTGTCTGGAACCGCGCTGCGGCGATGGCAGTGTCCGCCTGTTCCCCGAGCGCGCCACGAAGCTCTTCAGCGAGTCGGTCTCGGGTCGCGACCAGGCGATCTCCGCCGTCAAGCGCCGTCAACGGTTCTACCAGTCCGGGATCCTCGTCGAGAAGGGCCGTAGCAAGCCAGCGCGACGCGTAGCGCTCGGACACGTCCGGGGTCTCTTCGATCTCGCCAACCAAGAGGGCGATCGCGGTCTCGACGTCGGATCCGTAGTCGACAACAAGCCTGCTCATCGAGACTGCTCTCTGGCGCAATGCGCTGCGATCGCTTCGCGGAGAGGGCCGAGACCCTTCCCCGATCGGGCGACCGTCGCAACCGTCGGTGCCCCGAGTCGCTCTGCCAACACGTCGGCGTCGATCTCAAGACCGCGAGACTGCGCAACGTCGCTCATGTTCAAGGCGATCACGGTTGGGACCCCGACTTCGAGAACCTGGATCGCCAAGTAGAGATTCCGTTCGAGGTTGGACGCGTCGACGACAACGACAGCACCGTCTGGCGTGCCTCCAACGAGAAAGTCCCGAGCGATCATCTCCTCGGGTGACGAGGCATTGAGGCTGTACGTGCCGGGGAGGTCGACCAAGAGGAATTCCTCACCGCCCTGGATGAACCGGCCGTCGACCCGCTCAACGGTCTTTCCCGGCCAGTTCCCAACGTGCTGCTTTGCGCCCGTGAGCATATTGAAGATCGACGACTTGCCCGTGTTCGGGTTGCCCGCGAGGGCGATGACACGAGAGCGAACCGCCGCATCTCTCACTGGTCCTCCATTCGGACCAAGATCGCGTCGGCGTCTGCGCGCCGGATCGAGATGCGCGAACCCATTACGGCGAACTCAACCGGATCGCCGAGTGGTGCGACCCGGACCGCCCGAACCGTCGCCCCGGGGATCAGGCCCATCTCGACGTAGCGGCGACTTCCGTTGCGCGAGGGGAACCGCACGACGGTGGCCGACCGGCCCATGGGGAGTTCACCGAGCGGAATGGCCCGCTGCATCAGGACCCCCCAACCACGATGCCGACGACCAGATCGACCGAGAGGTGGGCGGTGGTTCCTGCGACCGCGATCAGCCGATCGCCGCTGCCCCCGACCGCGAGGACCTCGACCTCGGCGCCGGGGACGAGACCATGCGCGTTGGTGAAGCCCCTGAGGTCGTGCGGGAGTTCGACGGCGATGACCGAACGGCGCTCGCCCGCCGATACGGAATCGAGTCGCGTGGCTGTCAGCTCCGGAAAGTCGCCGCTGGAATCGGGGATGGAGTGTCCCCTCGGCCCGGCAGCCGGATCCCCGAGGTATCCCGAAAGCAGATCCGCGACATCGTCCGGGGTGACGTGCTCGAAGTCGCATGCGACCTCGTCGGCGCGATCCGGCGTGAGGCCGAGCTGCTCCGCGAGGAAGACACCCCAGAGACGGCGCCGACGAAGAATGGACGAGGCGACGGTGCGACCTGACATGGTCAGAGTCACGCCCTGGTACGGCTCATACTCCAGGTAGCCCCGACTGGCGAGCTTCCGGATCATCTGATTGGCGGACACGCCCGACACCGCCAATTCCCGTGCCGCGTATGAGACCGGGACCGGCTCGACCTGCCCATCTTCGACCGCACGAGCGATCGTGATGAGATACATCTCCTCGGCTTCGGAGGTGTGTTCTGCTTGTTGAACCATGCCTATGGAATCCTGTCAGAAATGTTTAGGCACACCTCATACTACTTCGTTCGACGGTGCAACGATCCGCGGCGACCGCACCGGGATTGCCGGCGGCGACCGGTAGCATCCCGGCCGCAGGGATTCACCAGATTCAGGGAGTCACCACATGCGCCAGTTCCTCCGCTCGAAGATCCATCGAGCCACCATCACCCGGACCGATCTCCACTACGAAGGTTCGCTGACGCTCGACCGGCACCTCATGGATGCAGCATCCATCGCCGAGTATGAAGTGATCCACGTGGTCAACGTCAACAACGGCGAGCGGCTGACGACCTATGCGATCGAAGGCGAGCGGGGTTCGGGCGTCGTCGGCCTCAACGGTGCCGCCGCCCGCCTCGGCATGCCGGGAGACCTCGTGATCATCATGACATTCCTCCTTGCCGATGTGAACGACGACGCGACAGCCCCACCACCGATCGTCGTTCCCGTCGACAAAGAGAATCGGCCGATCTCGCCCTGAACATCGCCGATCTCACGGACCTGCCAGCGGAATCGGCTCACCGACCGGGTGAATCCACTCGACCGACCACGATACGCCGATCGCCGTTGGCTGGTTGCCACCGCCGATCGGCTCACCGACGCGGGTCAGCCTGATTGATCCGCCGCGAGCGAATGGCGGGGCGGTTCGCTGATGGCCGACGCCGTATTGGATCGGTGCCCGATCGTACGGCACCAGCCTCGTCGGATTGTCCCCCTCGGCCGAGGGATCATCGGTTCCTACGAAGGTCACCTCAACCGCGACTCTGGCGGTGGTCGCCGTGTCACCAGTGAGGGCCCACTCGGCGTATCCCCACTCCTCCGCTGCCGTGAGGTCGCCAATCTGCACCTCGAACCCTTGCCCGAGTTCGATGGTCCCCATGCCAGGGATCACCGTCGGCAGCCCGGCAATCTCGAAGAGGGCTTCGCCCTCCGTCCGATCGGCCGATCCGGATCCGCACCCGTTGCAGCCGTCTCTCGTTTCGACCGCGGTCCCTCGCCAGACCGCCAATGGTGCATCTGACGCCCGTTCGTCAACCGGGAAGTCGAGGAGACGCATGCCGGGGGCAATCGGATCGACGATCTCCAGGGCGGTCTCGATAGCATCGTCTCCGTCGACGATTGCCCACCGACCCGCGCCGAAGGCGGGCGTGGCCCCGGGGTCGGCACTGCTGAGCGCGGCTTCGCCGACGATCACGTACGCATGTCCGTCGACACCGAACGACCCAATCACTCCGAGCGAGGTGTCCCCCACAGGGACATAGCCGTCGGGAGCAACCGGCAGCACCGTCGTGGAGGTGCCTGAGACGCCCACAGCCTCAGGCTGTCCGGAGCCTCCGGCATGCCCCACGACGGCTCCCACCGAGAGACCGACAACAGCTGCGATCAGGACCACGACCCACGTGCTGATCGGACGCCTCGTCTCCTCCTCCTTGTCGGGATCGAGGGGCGATCGCACGAGTTCGTCCCACCGGGGCTCACCCATCGGTCACCCCGATCGGGATCGAGCCACCCTCGCCCATGTCGAACCAGAGAGCGCCACGCACCACGAGTCGAATCGGATCGGGCGCCATCCCGCCGTCGAACGTCAGATTCCAGCGCGGGCGCCCCTCGGCCTCGCGCACCGACGCGATCCACCCAGGACCGCCGCCTTCGATCTCGAGTGAGGCGCTGTCGCTCAGATTCTCAGCGAGGAGCTCGACCTGGACGATCGTGGTGGTTTCCTGCTCGGTCACACGCAGAATGCGAACGGCGACGCCGGGGGCAACCTCAACGGCAGCCCCATCGTCCGTCGCCTCGAACTCCCGGTCGAACGGCACGCGTACGCGGAATCCGTCAAGTCGGACAGCGTTCACGTCGGCTGGCGCCAGGTCTTCCGGGACGACGAATCGAGCGACGCTGGCATCCGGATTGGCGGTCGTCCCCGCGTAGTCGCCGTTCGTGGTCTCCAGTGTCCACCGGTCCGGGAAGACGACCCTGGTCTCGGCAGCATCCGTCTCAACGAGACCCTGAAACGGCACAAACCGCGCGACCGGCTCGGCATCGGCAAGAGGCGCCAGCCCAACAAGGTCATACGCGAGCGTGGCCTCACCACCATCGACAGCGAGGCGTCCCGGAACCAGGACCGCTTGGCCCAGGACCAGTTCATCGTCCGCAACGAAACGTGCAACCGGCGCGGTCGTCGTTGCGGTCTCCGGCGGCGCGTCCGCAAGGGTCGAGGTGGCAGCCCGCACGCCGACGAATGCGGTGATCCCGCTCACCACAAGAACGACAGCGGAGGCTGCAACGGCACCTGGTGTGGTCCTCGGCACGCCCCGATCCTATCGGCGCGACCGTCGTCGCCAACTCGCCACTGAACGCGAAGAACCACTCCGAAGCGGAGCGCACAGGCATAGGGTCTGGCCCATGCGGAGCCTCATTGGAACCTGGGAACTCATCGAATGGACGTTCACCGTCGACGACTCGCGGCCAACACGACCGTGGGGCGGCGATCCGGCCGGCCTCCTCACCTACACCGACGACGGACGCATGTCCGCCTCGCTGATGAGCCTCGGTCGGCCACCTGCACCCACTCGCACGCTCAGTGCCGCGCCGATTGACATTCGTGCGGCCGCCGCTGCCGGATACCTCAGCTACACCGGGGCCTACTCGATGGACGGGGACGACGTTCTCCACCACATCGAGTTGAGCCTGATGCCGAACTGGGTCGGCCAGACCGAACGCCGACACATCGAGTGGGTTCCATCCGACCGCGGGTTCGACCTCGTGCTATCGACACCTCCGACGAGAACGGATGGCGGGCGAACGGCGGTGAACCGTCTCAGGTGGGGACGCCTGACCACGAGTTCGCCGCCGACAACGTAGGTCACAGCGCGGTCGCCACTCTCCCATTAGCCTGACGAGGGTACTGCCTGCGTTCGGGGATCCATGGCGAAGGCAACCGAGACATCGCGGGTCACGCGACCGAGCGTGGGCCAGCACACGGCACAACCGTGGAAGTATGCCGTCCTACTCATTGCGCTCGGTGTGGCAGCCCTCGCCGCGTTCTACGGCATCGGCGGTTGGTACTTCTCGAACGAGATCTACGAGGCTGCCTTCCAGGTGAACCCACCGGGAGATGACTCATTTGACATCACCTTCGACCGCGGCGAGGCCGAGTCTGTCGTGCTCAGAGGAGACGACGGTTCCGCCAACCTCTTCGAAAACGGCCGCTTCGGCCTGGCCTGGGAGTCGGGAACTAGCCTCGTCGATGGAATCCTGAGGACCGAGACGGCGGGCGGACGCTCAATCGTCTACCGTCAGCGCGTCGCCGGCGAGGAGATTCCGGCCCCCGGCTCGGCTGTGCTCCTCGACCCGTTCATCTGGCCGGGCGATCCGAAGACGGCACTCGACATGTCTTTCGAGGAAGTCTCATTCCCGATCGAAGGAGGTCGAGCCGGAGCGTGGTATGTCGAAGGGACGACCAACACCTGGGCGATCTTCGTCCACGGGAAGGGCGCTCCGCGCAACGAGGCACTCCGGCTCCTGCCGCTTGCAGTTGAGCGCGGCTACCACGGGATGGTGATCGACTACCGCAACGACCCGGGAGCACCGGCCGATCCGAGTGGAATCTACCAATATGGCTTAACAGAGTGGCAGGACGTGGCAGCGGCAGGTCGCTATGCACTGTCAAACGGAGCGGACGCCCTCGTGTTCATTGGCTACTCGATGGGTGGTGCGAACGTGATGTCATACGCTCTTCAGTCACCGCTGCGGAACCATACGATCGCAATCATCCTCGACAGTCCGGTGCTCGATCTCGAATCTGCGGTCGATCATGCAGCGGCACAACGGACGCTCCCTCTCCTACCGACAGCCGTGCCTCCTGGCCTCGTTGATGTCGCGAAGTCGATCACGAGCTGGCGATTCGACGTGGATTGGGACGCGACCGATTACGTATCGCGCTGGAGGGATCTGCACACTCCGACCCTCATCCTGCAGGGCACCGACGACACCACCGTTCAGATTGAGCCCGCGGAGGACCTCGCTCGCATCCGCTCGGATATTGTGTCCCTGATCGAACTCCCCGGAGTCGGGCACGCGGTGGGTTGGAACGCGGACCCAAGCGGCTATGAGGCGTCCGTCAACGCGTTCCTGGACGGCGCGGGAGCGTAGAACCCGCTCAACTCGTCCGCCCGCAGCCACAGCAAGCCTGGTTGCGGGGCGCGACCGTGCGCTGGGCGCGGACCTATTCGCCGCGGTGCCGTCCACGGCGCAGAAGCCATAGGTCCGCGACGTTGGTTCCCGTTGGTCCGATCTTGATGAGGTCTCCCGCGGCTTCAAGGAACGGATAGGTGTCGTTGTCCGACAGGGCCGCAAACGGATCGAAATTGGCAGCAAGCCCGCGATCGATCGTTCCGCCATCCACGAGTCCGCCGGCTGCGTCGGTCGGCCCGTCGATGCCATCGGTGCCACCGGCCAGGAACGTCACATCCCGCCCGTCGATTTCCAGCGCCGCGGCAACCGCCGCTTCCTGGTTGCGGCCGCCTCGTCCGGTACCTCTCACCGTCACGGTGGTCTCACCAGCGAAGATCAGGACTTCGCCATCCTCCGAAGTCGTGGCGACCGCAAGCACGGCTGCCTCACGAGCCTCGCCGCTGAAGCGGGTCGAGACGATCCGGGCTGGAACATCTCGTGCATGGAGAAACGCAGCAGCGGCCTCTGCTGCGACGGCACCGCTGCCGATCACCTCGATTTCATGCCGCAGGTGCGGTTGCTTCGGCGTCTCCTCGACGAGCCCGCGCCGGCCGCGTTCGAGGTGTCCGAGAACCGGCCGGGCGATAGTCTCGAAGACGGCGTGACGATCGACAACAGCCAGGGCGTCGGCATAGGTGGTGGGATCGGGGACCGTTGGGCCCGAGGCGATCACGTCCAGAGGATCACCGACGACATCTGAGAGCACGAGCGTTACCAGCCTGGCGCGGCTTGCCGCGGCAGCCAGACGGCCTCCCTTGACGGCCGAGAGATGCTTGCGAACGGTGTTCATGCCGACGATGTCGGCGCCGCATTCGAGCAAAGCACGGTTGGTGTCACTCAAATCAGCGAGGGTCAACCCACGGGCAGGCGCAGCGAGCAGAGCCGAGGCACCGCCGGAGATGAGGCAGACGACCACATCGTCGGGCCCGGCCGACAGCGCAAGTTCAAGTGCTCGACGGGCACCCGCAGCACTCCCCTCGTCCGGCACGGGGTGTCCGGCGACAACCACCGGGAGAGGCCCCTCACCGAAGTGGGGAGCCACGATGACGCCGTCGGCAGGTTCGACAACGCGAGCAAGGCCGCGCGTCATCTCAATGGAGGCCTTGCCCGCGGCAATCACGATGATCCGGCGGGCAGGACTGAAATCGAGACGTTCGCGCTGCACGGATCGTTGCGGCTTCCGGATCAACCCCTGCGATGCCGGAACGGAAGGCGTCAAGGAGGAGGGTTCGCTCGTCCATGCCGTCAAGGTAGCGGCACCAACCGGTCTGAGTCGACCCGAGCGGACGCAGACGCGGACGAACCCCGCAGCCGGGAGGATGCTACGGGGTTCGCTCGGAGCCGGACCGGTCAGACGTCGGTGGAGGCACTCCGATCGCCGGCCCGGCGTTGACGGAACTGATCACCAATCTGCTTCAGTTCGTCTTCCGTCAACTGGCCATCTGTGAGGTACTCCGACGCGGGACCGTCGGCATCCTTCAGCGGATGATCGTCCGGAAGCTCGGCCAGCTCATCGGCGTCGATCACGCCGTCTTCAAGGAGCCCGCCCACGCCGAATCCGCGCTTGAAACCGCGCTCGAGTCGGCCAGGGTTCTCCTCACGCCAGGCCTCCATCTCGGCGCGCACCTCTTCGTGCTTGGCTTCGAGCGCCGCCTTGACGGCGTCGGCCTCGCCCTGGTCGAGTATTCCGTCGGAAACCAGGTCGCCGAGGACCTCGTCGAGCATGTCACCTGGCCTTGCAAAATCCGGTCGCGCATCGGTCGTGGCATCGTCGGATGCGACCGCAGTGGGCACCGCGGTCTGGGCGAGCGCCGGGCTCTCGACAACGGTCGAGGCTGCGAACGCCCCCGCCACCAGAACACCGGCGGCCGCAATGGAAACGAAGATCCTTTTCATATCTATCTCCTTTCTTCGTCCATGAACACAGTGTCGGGTGGGCGGGTCAGGAGGGTGTGAGTGGCGGATGAGAAGGGGGTGAGAAGGGGACGCCGGTCACGAGTCACCAGTCGCCGATCGGATTGAGTAGCTGAGTCGGGGCGGGCTACTCGGAGGTCGCGGCGGGGATGTCGAAGCCGACGATGGCTCCGCCGCCGTCGGCTGGCTCGGCGAAGACGGTTCCGCCGCTCGCATCAACGACTTGCTTGACGATCGAGAGGCCCAGACCCGAGCCGGGCATCGACCGGGCCGAAGCCGAGCGATAGAAGCGATCGAACACCTGGTCGCGGTCGACGTCGTCGATCCCGGGACCGTGATCGCGTACGGAGACCCTTCCGTCTGATACGACGACCTCGATCGGTCCGTCGCCGCCGCCCCACTTCACCGCGTTGTCGATGAGATTGTCAACGGCCCGGGAAAGGGCGCTCGGACGGCCCCGGACGGGACTCGGCTCTGTCCGAAGTCGGACCTCAACGTCAAAGCGACGCTCGGCTCGTTCCACCGACAATGCCACGATCTCGTCGAGCCTCAGGTCCCCGATCGGACCTTCCGTGTAGCGGTCGGACGCCAAATCCACCACCTCGCCGACCAGTAGCGAGAGGTCCTTGACCTCCGCGTCGGCCGCCGCGATGAGTTCAGCACGTTGCTCATCGGTCAAGCCACGCGTACGACCGAGCAATTCGATGTTCGTGCGCAGTGCCGTCAGCGGGGTCCGCAGTTCGTGGCCGGCATCGCGAACCAGGCGCTGCTGCTCCTGCCGGCTCGTCTCGAGCGCCGCCATCATGGAGTTGAACTCCGCAGCGAGCCGTCCCACTTCATCATCACTGGTGATCTGGATCCGGGCGCCGAGGTCTTGCGTGTCAGCGACGTGCTCTGCGGCCCGGGCCAGTTCGTCGATGGGCTTCAGCGCACTGCGAGCAATGAGCAGGCCCGCACCCGCGGCCAGCGCCACCCCGACCGTGCCGAAGACGAGCAGCGCCGCGGCGAGTCCGGCGAGGGTCGCGTCAACCTCGGTGAGCGGTCGGGCAATCTGTACGAAGCCAAGAACCTCGGTATTGACGGTCACCATGCGAACGTGGACGTCATCAATCCGCGCGTCGTTGAGAGCAATGGTGTCTTCCGCCACGCCCACATCTGCTGGAGGAAGCACGTCCTGGCCCTCCGGTATCAAGACCTCCCCGGTCGGAAGCGTGACCTGGTAGTACACCGTGTCGAAAGCCGGGCCCCGACTGCTTGCGAGGAATCCAAACCCGCGGCGCATCGGCCCTTCGGATCCCACGAGACCTCGAGGGTCTTCACCGAGATGTTGGATGGCCACAGCCCGTTCGACGAGGCTCTCGTCGATCTCCGAACGCAACTGCTGGCGGGCCAGGACGAAGGCGGCGGCCGACACGAGAACGACGGCGACCGCAACGGCCGCCGCAGCTACGACAGCAATCCTCGTCCTGAGCTTCACTTCAATCTCCGAGTTCGCGTCATGAATCGTCGCGAAGGGTGTAGCCGACGCCGCGAACGGTGTGGATCAGCCGGGAACGATCTCCAGCCTCCGTCTTTCTCCGGAGGTACCCCACATAGACATCGAGCGAGTTCGACGACGTCTCGAAGTCGAACCCCCACACGTCGCGGTAGATCTGGTCACGGGTCGCCACGCGGCCCCCACCCCGCAGAAGGACCTCGAGCAGGTCGAACTCGGTCTTGGTCAGCGAGACCGGCACACCGGCCCGGGTCACGGTTCGTGTGCCGAGGTTCATCTCGAGATCGGAGAAGGTGAGGAGCTCCGACACGTCGCCGCCGGATCGCCGCAAGAGTGCCCGAATGCGAGCAAGGAGTTCCTCGAGAGCGAAGGGCTTGGCCAGGTAGTCGTCGGCGCCGGCATCGAGTCCATCGACCCGGTCGGAGACGTCACCCAGCGCGGTGAGCATGAGGATCGGGGTCTCATCGCCACGGGCCCGCAGCCGGCGGCACGTCTCGAGTCCATCGACGAACGGCATCATCACATCGAGCACGATCACGTCGGGAGGGTGCTGGCGGACCGCTTCGAGCGCACGACCGCCGTCTTCGGCGATCGCAACGTCGTAGCCCTCGAACGAGAGAGCCCGCGTCAGCGCTGCGCGGACATCGGGATCATCCTCGACGACGAGCACGTTGTTGGCTTCCATCGCACCTCCTGCGCTCCGGAAGATACGCCGCGCGGTTGAGAACGGGGTGAACTGGAGATGAGAAGGAGGTAAGAGCGCGGTCGCCAGTCGCCGGTGTCTTCTCACAATCTTCTTAGCTCGCCCTGAACTCTGACTCAGTATTGAGTGATTGACTACCTGGCAGATCTTGACGAACTCCGAAGTGAATGGAGAACGACGTGCGACGAACGATGATGGTGATGCTGCTGGCGTTCGGACTGCTCGCCGCTGCGTGCAGCGGGAGTGACTCGGACTCGGTCGTTGCCTCCCTCGAAACGACACCCAAAACCGTGCAGGATGGACAGCCACCCTCGGATGAAGCTCCGGCCGAGGAGCCCGCCTCAGACGAGGAAGCGATCCTCGCGTTCGCCGCCTGCCTGCGAGATGAGGGCCTCGACGTGGAAGATCCCACCGTCGACGCCGACGGGAACCTGCGTCCGCCCCGGCCGCGCGACATCGAAGAAGTCGATCGCGAGATGATGCGCACTGCCATGGAGGCGTGCAGCGAGTACCTCGAGAACGTCGCCTTCGGTCTCGACGGCGAGGATCAGACGGAACGCCAGGATCAACTCCTCGAATACGCTGCCTGCATGCGAGACAATGGATTCGACATGGCGGACCCGGACTTCTCGACAATGGGAAACCCGGGCCAGGGCGGCGGGGGTCCTTTCGGCGCTCTCGATCGGGACGACCCGGCATTCCAGAAGGCCCAGGATGCGTGCGCTGATATCTTTGGGGCCGACGGCCGCATCCCCGGAGCCGGACCCGGCGGGGGCGGACGCGGATGACCGATACAAGGAGTGACGCGATGAGCGAATCGGCCAACGAGGACCCGACGCCAGCCGTTGATGCGAGCGATACTTCCAGCGGTGCCGACCCGATCGCCCCGGCGACGAAGCCACGGTGGCGCCGGGCATCCACATGGATCGTGATCCTCGCGATCATCGCAGCTGGGGCCGTCATCGCATGGGTCCTCTCCAGCAACTCCTCATCGGAGACGACGGACACCGTCGCGGCCCTGAACCTCACCGAAGTGGAGCGCACCACCCTCGAAGAGAAGACAACGCTCGACGGCACACTCGGCTTCGTCGCCGGCGACCCGATCGTCTACGCCGGTTCGACGACCGGCATCGTTTCGGTCACCGCCGGCACCAACGGAACGATCACGTCGCTGCCGGCCGAAGGCTCAACGGTGGAAGAGGGCGGCATCCTTTACACCATCGATGAGCAACCGGTCATCGTGTTCTACGGCGACATTCCCGCCTACCGCTCGCTGACTACTCGATCAACGGATGGTGCAGATGTCCTTCAACTCGAGGAGGCTCTGACGCGCCTCGGCTACGACGAAGACGGTGATTTCGACCTGGACGGTGACTTCACCGATGCCACCCGTGATGCGATCGAGGCGCTCCAGGAAGACCTCGGTATCGACGATACCGGAGGACTCGCACTGGGCTCGTACGTCTTCTTCGACGGGCCGATCTACGTCGCCGAGACGACGGTCGGCGTCGGAGAGGCGATCAATCCCGGCACACCGGTGATTGCCACCTCGACGATGCCGTCCGGAACCGTGACGGCAATCGCCGGCGAAGGGGACGTCCTTGCGCACGGAGACACGCTGCTCGTGGTCGAAGGCAATCCGATCTCGCTGTTCGTCACCGACGTTCCGTTCTACCGCACACTCGCCGTCGGTTCTGCAGGCGAGGATGTGAGCATCCTCAAGGCGAGCCTTACGTCGTTCGGCTTCGACGCCGGCGAGACGCTTACCGCCGACGACACGTTCGACGAAGCAACCGGGGAGGCGGTCGTCGCGTGGCAGTCGGCGATCGGGGCCCCGGTCGACGGAGTGGTCAACATCGGCGAGATCATCGTCACCGGTGATCCGATCCGCATCGCGACCGCGCATGTCGGCGTGGGAAGCAACGTTACCCCCGGCTCAACGCTGTTCACACCATCGACGTCAACATCGGTCGTCTCGGTGCAGCTGCCTGCCGAGAACCAGGATCTCGTCGTGCTCGGCGATCCCGTCAACGTGGTGATGCCGGACGATTCGGACGAACCCGGAACCGTCAGTTCGATCGGGTCGATCGCCATCCGCAGCCCCGAATCCGGCACCTACTTCGAACTCGAGGTCACCCTGGACCGAGACGGCGCGGGAGCGGGCCTCGACGAAGCGCCGGTCGAAGTCGAGATTGTCGACGATCGCGCCGTCGACGTGCTCGCGGTCCCCGTGTCTGCACTGCTGGCACTCAGCGAAGGTGGCTACGCCGTCGAGGTCGATGCCGGCGGTGGCACGACCATGCTCGTCGGCGTCGAAGCCGGCATGTACGCGGACGGCTTCGTCGAAGTGACGTCAAGTCAGCTCGAAGCCGGGATGCGAGTCGTCACACCGTGAGCGTCACCGCCGCCGGCACGCCGTCAGCCACCGTGAGCCCGGAGACCGACCAGACGGTCCTCGCGCTCTCAGGGGTGACAAAGACCTACCCGGGGACACCCCCGGTCCACGCCCTGCGCGACATCGATCTCGATATCCGTTCGGGCGAGTTGGTCGCCGTGGTGGGCCCGTCGGGATCCGGCAAGTCGACACTGCTGCACGTGATCGGGACACTCGATCGCGCATCTTCGGGGACCGTATCGGTGGCGGGCCATGATGTCGACGAGCTCAACGATCGGCAACTGTCGTCGCTTCGCTCACGACACATCGGCTTCGTCTTCCAGCAGTTCTTCCTCCTCGCGGGCGAGACCGCGCTGGACAACGTGGCCGACGGCCTGCTCTACACCGGCATGCCCCTCAGCAACCGCAGAGTCCTGGCGGAGCAGGCGCTCAAGCAGGTCGGGCTCGCGAACCGAATGAACCACGAGGCAACCAAGCTCTCGGGCGGCGAACGACAGCGAGTCGCGATCGCCCGAGCATTGATCGGATCGCCCGACATCATCCTCGCCGACGAGCCGACGGGGAACTTGGACAGCCAGACCGGCGAGGACCTCGTCCGACTGATCGAGAACCTGAACGCCGACGGCACGACGATCGTCGTCATCACCCACGACCGCGAAATAGCGGCTCGACTCCCACGGCGGGTGTCGCTGCTCGACGGACGTGTCGTCGAGGACACCCGGGCGACGGGTTCGGAGCCGGGCTCGTGAGCACCACCCTCGAACCATCGCGCCTCGCACCGGCCGACATGATGCGGGCGTCACTGATCGGCCTCCGCACCCGGCGCCTCCGGTCGGTGCTCTCCGCACTCGGCATCGTCATCGGCATTGCCGCGATGGTCGGTGTGCTGGGACTCTCCGAGTCCTCCAAGTCTGATCTCCTCGCCCAACTCGACCGACTCGGCACAAATATGCTGAGGATCGAGGCCGGATCGGGGATCGGTATCGGTAGCGGCGAACTTCCCGAGGAGTCCACGGCCATGGTGGGACGGATCGGACCGGTCGAGCAGGTTGCGTCGATCAGCGTCACCGAGGCAAACGTGTACCGCACGGACCTCGTGCCGTCCGGCCAGACCGGCGGCATCAGCGTCGCGGCAGTCGACGAGTACCTGCTGGAGACACTCCAGGGGCAGATGGCATCGGGCGTGTTCCTCGACCAGGCAGCAAGCGATCTCCCGGTCACAGTTCTCGGATCGGTGGCGGCCGAACGCATGGGTGTCTCCGACGGAGCGAACGGCACCGTCGTCTGGCTCGGCGACGAATGGTTCTCCGTAGTGGGGATCATGGAGACGCTCGACCTCTCACCCGATCTCGACCGTTCCGCTCTCGTGAGCTACAACGCCGCCGACACCTATCTCGACCACGACGGCGTGCCAAGCACGCTCTACGTGCGCACCGACCCGGCGAACATCGACGACGTCCGTGCAGTGCTGCCGGCCACGGTGAACCCGGAGAACCCGGATGAGGTCGAGGTCACGCGGCCATCCGATGCGCTCGAAGCGAAGGAGGCGGCCGATCAGGCATTCACGAACCTGCTCCTCGGTCTCGGTGCGGTCGCTCTGCTCGTTGGCGGTGTCGGGATTGCGAACGTCATGGTGATCTCGGTGCTCGAACGACGCGGGGAGATCGGCCTGCGGCGTGCACTCGGCGCGACGAAGCGCCACATCTCGATTCAGTTCCTCGGCGAGTCCCTACTGCTGGCAACGATCGGCGGCATCGGCGGCGTCCTGCTCGGCGGCGCCGTGACCGCGGCGTACGCATGGTCGCGCGGCTGGGGCGTCCTGATACCGGAGATCGCAATCATCGGCGGCATGGGCGCCGCAATCGCGATCGGCGTCGTCGCCGGTCTCTACCCGGCCATGCGAGCCGCGCGGGTCAGTCCAACCGAAGCGCTGCGGACTCTGTAGCGTTCCACTCCGTGACGTGGAGCATTGAGGGCCGAACCGCGCTGATCACCGGGGCCAACTCCGGGGTCGGTCTCGCGACGGCCACCGAACTCGCCCGCAGGGAGGCCGACGTGGTCATCACGGCGCGGGATACGACTCGAGGCCGTTCGGCGGCTGACGCGATCGAGGCAGAGACCGGCCGCACGGTCACACCCATGGTGCTCGACCTGGCCTCACTGGCCGCCGTCCGAGCATTCACCGACGACCTCACGGCACGCGTCGGCCGTGTCGACCTGCTCGTCAACAACGCCGGGTGCTACGTCACTCCGCGACGTGAGACCGTCGACGGTTTCGAGTGGACGATGGCCGTCAACCACCTCGGACCGTTCCTGCTGACCTGCAGGCTGATGGCGAATCCGGCAACACGACCGAAGCGAATCGTCAACGTGGCATCCGACATGCACCGCTCGGCCCGCCGCGACCTCGCGTTCATGTCGCTCGAACCGGAGGGTCACTACTGGGGCACGAGGGCCTACGCCCGTTCCAAGCTTGCCAACATCCTGTTCACCAGGGAGTTCGCGAAACGGTTCCGCGACTCTGGCTCAGTCGCCTACTCCGTACATCCGGGCAACGTGGCGACTCGGATCACGCAGGATGGGGACAGCCGACTCGCTGCGCTCATCTGGAAGGCCGGGTCCTCTCGTATGCGTACGCCGGAGCAAGGGTCCGCGACGGTCGTGTATGCCGCGACGGCACCAGACATCACGGAACACTCGGGCGGGTACTTCGCCGACGAGCAACTCGCCTTCCCAAGCGACGCTGCGCGAGACGACGACGCTGCCGCCCGGCTGTGGGCGGTGAGCGCCGACGCCACAGGCTGCAACCTCACCCATCTCGACGACGCTCGTCGGTCCGATAGGCTGCCGGACCCATGACCGATCAGAACGAGACGCCGCAGGAGCACGCGGCCATCCCCACGACGCTGAAACCGCCGCTCTGGCAACGGCTGGCCCGCGGTGCCGTCACCGTCCTCGTCCTCGTTCTCGTATTCGGCTTCGTGCTCCCGCAACTCGCCGACTACCGCACGGTCCTCGAGTACATCCAGGGAATCGAGCCACTCGAGTGGCTGCTGTTGGCCGTGTTCGCCGGCTGGTTCCTCGTGGCCTACGTGTTCGTCTTCATGGCAACGGTGCCGAGCCTCAGGTTCCGGGAGGGCTTCGTGGTGCAGACCACGGCCACAGCCATCAACAACTCGCTGCCGGCAGGCGGCGCCATCGCCCTTCCGATCACGTATTCGCAGTTCCTGTCGTGGGGGTTCACCCCGGGTGCGGTCACCGCTGGCCTCCTCACCGCCGGTGTCTGGGACCAGCTGGCGCGACAGGCACTGCCGGTGCTGGCGGTTGCTGTCATCGCATTGATGGGGGAAGCGGTCTGGTGGATGTGGGTGGTCTCGATCGTCGGTGTCGTCTCGGTCGCGATCTGGGTGGTGGTGATCGGCATCGTGCTCCGATCGGAGTCGGCCGCGATCGGCTTCGGGAACTGGCTGAACAGGGTCGTCAATTGGGTGACGAAGAAGCTTCACCGCGAGCCCGTCGATATGGTCGCTGCAACGATCCGGTTCAGGGACAACGTCCTTCACGTCGCCGAGAACCGGTGGCAGGCCATCACTGCGGCAACGATCGCCAACCATGCCTCGATGGCGGCGCTCTTCGTCGTATCGCTCCGGGCCGTCGGAGTTTCAGGTGACGACGTCTCGCTGCCGTGGGCCATTCTCGCGTTCGCACTCGGTCGGCTGCTGGTGATGATCCCGGTGAGCCCCGGCGGCCTCGGCCTGGTCGACCTCGGCTTCATCGGGTTGCTCACGCTCGGCTGGGGCTCGGGAGCGGACGCCGATCTCCTGTCGGCCGGAGTACTGCTGTATCGGGGCCTGTCGTATCTCCCGCCGATCATCGTCGGTATCGGGTCGTGGGTGTTCTGGCGGGTCAATCGCTCGTGGCGACAGGATTGGCAGATCGCCCGTCGCGGCGAGACCACACCTGCCTAGCCACGCTGCGAACCCAGGGTTCTCCGCATCGCATATGACGCCGACAGCCCGCGGAATGGATTACATGGCCGACGTCCCTCATTCTGTGGGCCGTCGGCGCCACATAGAAGGTGGAGAACCCTGGGTTCGCAGCGTTAGACGAGGGCGGAGAGAACGACCGACGTCGCCTGCTGCAACGCGATCCAGACCAGCCATCCGCCGATCGCCGTGCCGATCGCCCGCCGGGTCGTGAAGTCGAGACCCTCCCGAATTGCGACCACCGAGGCGACGAGCACCCACACCGCGGCGACCGGACCGAGGAACGGAACCAGGCCGATCACGCGAGGAGCCTGGGCGAAACCAAGTACCCGGAGCATCTCGCCCATGTCGGTCGTGCCCTTGAAGAGCCTCGTTCCAATGAATGAGGTCGTTGCTGCCCACACGATCCACCCGACGACGGCCGACAGAATCCCGAGACCGACGACGGCGACGACGCCGCCTTCGGTGGGAATCGGGAATCCTCCGATGCCGATCCATTGGCGGATCGAATCCCACGTCGCTTCACCGGCCGTGTTCTCGTAGCCGATCCACGAGCCGACAGCGGCGAGTGCGTTCGCGATCATGACGACGCCAAGCGCCTGCCAAATCATGCTCGGCGATCGCTCCGCTGTGTTGAACAGGTCGATGTCAAGCGCCGAGGCACGGATCATATTGCGGATCACGCGGGCTCCTCCCGTGGACCATCCAACGATAGAAGGTTCGTCCGCACTCCAACCGCTGGTGCACGTGCAGCGCTCGATACCATCGACCCCCGTGGACACGCCGATCATCACCCGCCGATCACTCCTCGCCGGCGCCACCGGGGTATCGGGACCGACCGTGGTCATCGACACCCTTCGCGCCTTCACAACGGCGGCGCATCTGCTGGACCGGGGCGTCGCCCACATTGTGCTCACCGGGACCCTCGACGAAGCACGCAACCGAGCGCGAGCGACACCCCGGACGCTCCTATGCGGTGAGGACGGCGGACGCCGCCCAGACGACTTCGATCTCGACAACTCACCGATCGAGTCAGGTGTCTACCCCGATCTAGCCGGCCGCATCGTCGTGATGCGAACCTCCGGGGTACCCGCACCATCGTTCGGTCACTCCGATCGGGAGCCGACCCCGTCTACGCCGCGAGCCTCGTCGTTGCCGGGGCCACGGTCGATGCACTTCGCCACTTCCGCCACGTCACCATCGTCGCATCGGGCCTCGGTGGCACCTCGATCGCCGATGAGGACGAGGAGACCGGCGATCTCATCTCGGATCGAATCCTCGAACGAGCCGACGATCCGCACCGGATCGACCGCATCCGCAGCGGTATTGGCGCACGGCGCTTCGAGTCGACGCCGTGGATCGATGCGGCAGATCTCCACCACTGTCTCGAAATCGATCGGTTCGATTTCGCGCTCCGCGCCGTGATCAGCGACGGCGGCTCCACGCTCCAATCCGAGCCGGGGCCTGATTCGCTCGCTCTGCGGAAGAATGACCCCCAAATGGGTTCAAGATTCGCCGGACCCGCTCCGATATAGCGGGATGCGTTGGAAGAAGCGACGTGACGAGGGTGCCAGCCGGTCAGACCTCGCGCGCAACACGGAGGCTACCAACAATCGGTTGCGGGATGTTCTTTCGCGTGAGTACGACTTCGGGGATCAGGATCCAGCCGAAGTCGAGGCACGCCTGCGGAACATGGTCTACGGAACAAACCGGAAGTAGACGTCGGGAATCGATCGGGCACGCCGGAGCGTTCAGGCTTCGGCGTTGGTGCGCGGGCGGAAGTCGGCGGCAATCTGCGACGTCGCCAGCGCCATACCGCATCCGGCGAGAGCCGGCCCAACCCGGCTGTCGAGGACGGTGTCGATACCGAGCGCCGAGTCGATGGACAGTTCGCCAGGACCACCATTGGCGATCGCCAACCCGACGCTGGCGAGCACCATCACGTGCTCCCACCCTTCCTTCGGCGGGCAGTGACCCTGAACCCCGCCGACCGACGAACCGTCCAACAGGCGAACGCCACTGCCGCGAGCAACCTGCTCGTGGCAAGCGACGCCCCGAAGCCGACAAGCAGCAGCACATCGACGCCGATCTTGCTGGCCGTGGAGACAGATCGCTGGAGTTCGAGCATCTGGAACCCGATGCTCTGGATCCGCCTCAAGTCATTGCCCGGGCCCGAGCATGCTCAATCCCGTGGACGAGCATCGCCGAACCGGCAGCGACGCCGCGTGTGGCCATGTCCCGACCGTTCGACTCGTACACTCCGAGCCCTTCTCGCTGACTGCCCCGGTACCCGGTTGGATAGTCGCCGCCGATGGCTTCCGTCTCCGGTACCAGAAGCATGACTAGACCCTTTCTTGTTCCCGAGTTGGCCCTGTACGGCGGACAGACTCAGCAGTACAGTCACGTCGGGCAGTTGAATCGGGAAAGGAAGGTCCATGGATTTCGAGGCGATCGACGTTGAGACGTATGAGTTCGACGTCGTCCGCAAGGGCTACGATCGGCTGCAGGTCGAAGACTTCCTCAACAAGGTCAGCAAATCGATGGCACGACTCGACGAGCGTCGCAAGCTCGCGGAGGTGCGAACCGACCAGGCAGAGCGCGAGCTACGAGAAGTCCGCACTCGGGCTGACACAACGATCCAGGAAACCGTTGCCGAACGCGCCCGCATCATTGCATCCGCCGGGAAAGAGGCTGAAGTCGCCGACTCGAACCAGCCGTCCGCCTACGCGGCCGATCGAGCGAAGTTCGAGGCCCACCAGATCATCAGCCAAGCCACGGATCACGCAACCTCGATCCATGCTGAAGCCGAGGCCGTGCTCGCCGGAGCGCTCTCAACTTCCGCACGAATCAACGACGAGAGAGACGACCTCCTCGGATCGGTCTCAGCCGAGCGTGACAACCTGATCGCTGAGGCTGCCGCGGAGGCCGACGCAATCCGAGCTTCCGCCCGTGAAGAGGCGCGGAAGATCGAGGCCGATGCGACGGAGCGTGCCGAGAAGGTACGTCGTCGAGCGGAGAGCGACGCCGCTGATCTCCTCGACAATGCGCGATCGCGATCTCTTGAGATCACAACGCTCGCGGAGACTCGGCTCGCAGGAGTACAGCCAAGCGCCACCGGATCGACCGCTGAGCCAGCCGCAACGGAGCGAACCGCAGGCGACCTGCTCTTGGAACCGGTCGAAGCCGACGGCACCGACGCGGATGTCGGTGAAGGTGAACGCATCTCTGTCGATCTACGCGACGATCCGGCTGCACAAGAATTGCAGCCGACAGAAGCCGAACCTCGCGCCTCCCGCTACCAGTCGCGGTCTGCCAATCTACCCAGCCTCGGGAGGGAGGCTGGATCGGTGATCGGATCACTCGAGCATCTCAGGAAGTCGGATGACTAGACCTCTCAGCGTTCCCTACCGAATCAACCGGTCGACCTGACGGATTGCCACCATGATCGCTGCGCTGTCGGAGGCGCCATCCCGCCGCAGCGCCTTCATCAGCCGGTTGAGTCGGCCGATCTCGAGGTCCCCCCGAGCCACGAACGCCGAGAACGCGGCGTCTCCATCTTGGTCATCCCAGTCCGTGAGCATCCGCTCAACGATCGACCGCCTCAGTGACAAGAGCTCTTGCTCCATGCCGATGATCGCCCACCGTTGCCACTGGGTGTCTGCCGGTAGCTCCTCGAGGTGCCGCTCGAGCCAGTCGACATGGAACGCCGCGCCCGCGCGGAAGAACAGGCGACCGACTTCCTCAACCGAACGGCCGGTCGCCTGGGCGACATCGATGATGTCGACCCCATGGACAAGCTCGAACTGCGTTGCGTGGCCAATCGCGATGTGCTCGGGTACGCCGGACCGGACCATCCGAGCGACCGATCGTTTGAGACGGTTCTGCCATCGCTTCGGCCCCATCGTTCGAATCCCGGTCGCTAGTTCCTCGAAGCCGCTCCGATAGCGATCGATCCGGTCCTGGATGGGATCGTCGCTGGGGTGGGCAATGAACCAGCGGGTCAGGTCCTCAACGAGGTCGTCGACACCGGAGAGCAGTTGATTCACCACGTCGGCGTCAAGCGATCCTGCGAGGGCTTCGACCTCTCTCCAGCGGGCAGACGCACCGGCGACTCCTCGAGCGATGCGATACGAGGCGACGATCTCTGGAGGCGACGCTCCGGTCTCTACCTCGAGTCGAGACACGAACGTGACGCCCTGAGAGTTGAGGATCTCATTCGCAATGATCGTGGCCGCCAACTGTCGCCGCAGCGGATGGTCGGGGATCAGCGAAGCGAACCGATCCACGATTGGCCGCGGAAAGTAGCTGACGAGTAATCGGGAGAAGAACGGCGACTCGGGCAGGTCGGATGCGACGAGTTCGTCGGTGAGGTGTTGCTTCGCGTATGCCAGGAGCACGGCCAGTTCCGGCCGCGCCATTCTCCGACCGGCGCGGGCGCGCTCCACCATCGTCTCGGTCGTCGGGAGCATCTCGATCGCACGGTCGAGTCCGGCGCCCGCCTCCAATCGAACCATGAGGTCCTCGTAGGCCTCGATGCGTTCGCCCGAGACTGCGGTCTCCTGCGAGAGGATCTGGGCCTGCAGGAAGTTGTCGTACACGATGGCCTCGACGACGTCGTCTGAGACCGCCTCGATGAGATTGTCCCGCTCGTCGCGAGTCAAGGCACCCGAGCGCTCGGCCATCCGCAGCAGGATCTTGATGTTCACCTCTCGGTCGGAACAGTGGACCCCACCACTGTTGTCGACGAAGTCGGTGAACATTCGGCCACCGGCGCGGTCAAACTCGATCCGGCCCGCCTGCGTGAACCCGAGATTGCCGCCCTCACCGACCACCCGGCATCGGAGTTCCCGGCCGTCGACGCGGACCCCATCGTTGGCCCGATCCTGCGCGTCGTCGTTCGACTCGGTGGCGGCCTTCACATAGGTGCCGATTCCGCCGTTCCAGAACAGATCGACCGGCGCTCTGAGAATGGCGGAGATCAACTGCTGCGGCGTCATCTCGTCTGCATTCGTGTCGAGCACCTGCTTCATTTCGTCGGTGAGGTCGATCCGCTTGAGCGACCGGGAATAGACCCCTCCGCCTGCCGAAATCTGGCTCCGGTCGTAGTCATCCCACGACGAACGCCCGAGACGGGCAATGCGCTCCCGTTCGGCGAACGATCGCTCCGCATCGGGGTCGGGATCGATGAAGATGTGGCGATGATCGAACGCGGCGACCAGTTTGATGCTTCGCGACAGGAGCATACCGTTGCCGAAGACGTCCCCCGACATGTCTCCAACACCGACGACGGTGATCGGATCCGTCTGGACGTCGACATCGAGTTCCGCGAAGTGCCGCCGCACCGACTCCCATGCACCTCTCGCCGTGATACCGAGCGCCTTGTGGTCATACCCGGACGAACCTCCCGAGGCGAATGCGTCGTCCATCCAGAAGTCTGCGTTCATGGCGATCTCGTTCGCCGTGTCGGAGAACGTGGCGGTTCCTCGATCCGCAGCAACAACGAAGTAGGGATCGTCCCCGTCGAGCGTGCGGACACCGATCGGGTGGACCACCTGTCCGGCTTCGAGGTTGTCGGTGACGTCGAGGAGTGCTCGAATGAAGATCTGATACCCCGACTTCACTTCCTCCGGCGTCGGTCCGATCCCTGGATCAGCGATCCGACGGAGGACGAACCCGCCCTTGGCTCCCGTCGGGACGATCACCACGTTCTTCGTCATCTGGGCTTTCATGAGACCGAGCACTTCGGTGCGGTAGTCCTCCCGCCGGATCGACCAGCGGATGCCGCCACGCGCGACCGGCCCGCCTCGGAGGTGGATGCCGGCGACCTCGGGAGCGAATACGAAGATCTCGTACAGGGGCCGCGGCTCCGGGACGGCTGGGACCTGATCCGAGACAAGCTTGAACGCCAGTGTCCCGTTCTCCAGAAAGGCACTCGTCCGGACCGTCGCGTCAATCAGGCCGAGGAAGCCACGGAGGATCCGGTCCTCGTCGAGCGACCCCACCGCTTCTAGGCGCTCGAGGATCGACGCTCGCGACGCTGCTTCCTCGTCGGTATCCGAATCCGGGCCGAATCGGGCCTCGAACAGTCGGACGAGGTCACGTGCGATATCGGGGTGTGCCGCGAACGCGTTCGCAACATACGGCTTCGAGAACGCAGGGTTCACGAGGTGCCAGTACGACCGGTAGGCCCGAAGAATGTGAATCCGCCGGTGGTCGAGATCGGTGAGCACCAGAAGCCGGCTGAGACGGTCCGACTCGCTCTCCGTCAGGAGCGTCGCTCTCAACGCGGCGGCGACTCGGGGGCCGCACTCGCCAACGTCGAGCGGGCTCCCATCGAACCCAACCACCCCGAAGTCGTGGGCATACAGGTCGTCCTCATCGTCCTGATCGGAGAGGCTCGTTGGAATCTCCTCGATCACCCGGAGGCCGAGGTTCTCCACGAGCGGCAGCATCGCCGATAGATCCAGTTTCCCGTCCCGGCTGTACACCACAATGCGGGTAAGCGGGTTCTCGGGTCCGGCCTCATTGTGGATGCCGACGCGGATGCGGTCGCCGTCGGCGAGGAGTGAATCGACATCTGCCACCGAGTGCGCCGCATCGTCAAGTGCCGCCGCGATGCGGAAGGATGAGGGGTATCGCCTTGCATGAGTATCGACCATCGCCCTCGCGACCAGCGGTTCTCGGGTTCGCGCCAGTGTCTCGATCACGCGGTCCTCCCACGTCCGTGTGAGGGCGTACACCTCACGCTCGAGGTCTTCGAAGTGGACGAGCGGTATCACCCCCTCCACCCACACCGTGAAGTGAATGCGGGCATCGCCGGTCTCGCCGAGCGTCAACTGATAGTCAACCGAAACCCCGTCGTACCGCTGAAGGAAGAGATCCTGAAGGTTCCGTCTCAGGTTGGCGTCGAAACGATCTCGCGGGACCACCACGAGAATGGAGATGTTGCGGCGGAGAACGTCGCGACGCACGAACAGACGCACGTGCTGGTGTTCCTCGGCCTCGAGGAGACCGAGGAGGCTGGACCGCAAGTCGTCTTCACCGATGCTGAACAGTTCGTCCTTGGGGAACGACTCGAAGATCTGCGTGATCACCTTGTAGTCGTGAGAGCCCGGGAGCAGGTCCTCTTCATCGAGGATCGAGCGCAGCTTCCGCCTCAGGATCGGGATTGTCGCCGACGACTCCATGTAGGCCTTGGACGTGAACAAGCCGACGAGCCTCGCTTCACCTCTCGGAGATCCGTCCGCGTCGACGCGGCGCACGCCCACGTAGTCCATGCGGGCTTCCCGGTGGATCGTCGACCGGCTGTTCGTCTTCGAGATGACAAGTTGGCGGCCGCTCTCGTAGCGTTCGCGAAGGTCTTTCGGGAGCGACGCGAGTGGCACCGGCGCTGCGAAACGACTGTTCGCGCTGTCCGCCAGGATCCCGTATCCCGACTCAGGATCCGTGACGATCGCCGGACCGTCGCCGCCGTCCGCGATCTGATACTCGCGGTAGCCGAGGAGGATGAAGTTGTCGTCGAGGAGCCACTCGAGAAACGCCACCGCCTCGTTGACTTCGGCCGGATCGAAGGCTTCACCGTCCTCGTAGACGTAGTGGGCCATGCGGCGCACCGCGAACCGCATCGGTTCGAAGTCGCGAACGGTGACGGCGACCTCCTCGAGCGTTCCCAGGAGGCGGGACTCGAGATCCGCTCGTTGCTCGCCAGAGAGCGTCTGGGCGAGTTCGTAATGCTGGATGGACTCGCGATGATCGGCGTCCCTCCCCGGACCGATCCCTACCAGCGCTCCCGACGCGTCTCGCGTCGTACCGACGACCGGGTGGTGATGGCGGACGATCATGTGTCCGAGGCTCCCGATCCGACTCGTCACTGAGTCGATGAGGAACGGCATATCATCGATGACGATCTCGACCACCGTCCCCGGAGCCTCGTAGCCACAGAGCTCGATGGATGGGTCGAAGACCCGAAGGGCGAGCGGCGACCTCCGCCGCTCGTCGGCGAACTCGAATAGATGCCGGATTTCGGCGTCGAGGCGATCGCCGTCGACCATCGGTGCCTCGTCCTCCGGCATGCGCCGCGTGTAGGCCCTGCCGAATGCCGCGAGAGCGTCAGAACAACTCATCTACCGGTCTCCCTTCGAAGACCCCGCGAGGTTACCGGTTTGGCCCCGACGGAGCAGCCGACTGCCGACTGGCGACCGGCGACTTCTCTACGGCACTACCAGCACGGGGCAGGGGGCGTCGTGAATCACGTGACTCGCGACGGATCCGACGATTATCCGCTTCAGCCGTCCGGCACCGCGCCGACCAACGACGAGCACATCGGCGTCGACCCGCTTGCACACATCGATGAGCCGGGTCGAGGGTTCGCCGATCTCTTCCTGGGTTTCGTAGTCGATGCCGGTGAGGTCCACCGCTCGCAGCGCCCGGTCGAGGACGTCGCGCTGGGCGTCCGAGAGCGAATCGCCGAGAGCTTCGGCCGTCGGGGGCGCTCCGACAATCCCCCACCATCCCTCCGGCGGGCGGACGACGGTGACGATGTAGAGCTTCGCCTTTCGTGCCTTGGCAACGTCGACCGCGACGCGAACCGCGTCGATCGCAGCTTCGGAACCATCGACCCCGACGACGATGACCGTTGGGTGCCAACCTTCCACGTCGTACCTCCTCGAGTGTCGACAGCAGCGTATCGCTTGGAGTCGTGGGCGGGAAGGGCCGATCGTCCAGATCTGGCCAATGATCGAAGACACCGCGCATCCCCTGTGAAATCCGTCAATTGGCCCTACTCACACACGGGGCGGTGATCCACACTGGAAATCGGAGGTGACGATGTTCCTGATAACCGAAGCAGAGTCCATTGCGCCCGATGTGCGTCGGATCGTCGTCGAGGCGCCGAAGATCGCAAAGAAGCACGAGGCCGGCCAGTTCGTGATCGTCCGTGTCACCCCCGATGGCGAACGGATTCCGCTGACGATCGCGGAATCCAATACCGCTTCCGGATCGATCACTCTCTTCGTCCAGGCGATTGGACGCACGACAACGCTGATGAGCGAACTGGAGGCGGGCGACTACCTCGAGGACGTAGCCGGTCCACTGGGACGGGCATCCGACATCAAGGACTACGGCACCGCGGTCGTCGTCGGAGGTGGCCTCGGAACGGCGATCGCCTACCCCATCGCTTGTGCCCTCGCCGAGGCCGGCAACCGTGTTGTCGCGATCGTCGGAGGCCGGAGCCGCGAGTACGTCTTGCTCGAAGACCAGCTCGTAACCCAGGGTATCGAGGTGATCCCGTGCACCGACGATGGCTCGTACGGTCGGGAGGGTTTCGTCACGGATGCGCTCGCCGAAGTGATCGATGCCGGGGATGTCGGCGTTGTATTCGCTGCCGGTCCGGTTCCGATGATGAGTGCCGTCGCCGAGGTCACCCGTCCGAAAAGCATCGAGACGATCGCCTCGCTGAATCCGATCATGGTCGACGGGACCGGCATGTGCGGCGGCTGCCGGGTGGAGGTCGGCGGGGAGACGAAGTTCGCCTGCGTCGACGGTCCGGAGTTCGATGCCCACCAGGTCGACTTCCACCTGCTCCAGCGGAGGAACACCTCGTACCGAGCGTTCGAGGCGGAACGGATGCGCGATCTCGAGAGCCTCGACGCCGAACACCACGAACAGCTCCTCGCCGACGTACGCGGTGCCTGCGAACCGGAGACCGTCACGTGATCAAGGTGCCACGCCGGACGCTGAACAAGCTCGACCGGGTCACGATGCCGGAACAGGACCCCCTCGTTCGAGCCACCAACTTCGTGGAGGTCAACACCGGGTTGACCCCCGAGCAGGCCACCGTCGAGGCGATGCGATGCCTGCAGTGCAAGACCCCGACGTGCATCGACGGGTGTCCGGTGAACATCCAGATCGACCAGTTCATCGAGCGGGTCGCCAACGGCGACATCCGCGGCGCGGCCGATGTCATCCGAATGGACAGCCTCCTTCCCGCCATCTGCGGGCGCGTCTGTCCTCAGGAGGCCCAGTGCGAGGGCACGTGCGTACTCGACAAGAAGAACAAGCCCATCGCGATCGGCCACCTCGAACGCTACGTGGCCGACACGATCCGCCGATACGGTCTCGAACCCCCTGTCGAGCCGGCCGATCCCTCCGGGAAGAGCGTGGCCATCGTGGGGAGCGGACCGGCCGGGCTGGCCTGCGCCGCAGATCTCGCGAAGAGCGGTCACAAGGTCACGATCTTCGAAGCGCTACACCAGCCGGGCGGCGTGCTCATCTACGGCATACCGGAGTTCCGTCTTCCCAAGGACATCGTCGCGTCCGAGATCGAGGGGTTGAAGGCACTCGGTGTCGAAGTCGAAACCAACGCCATCATCGGTCGAACCACGACCGTTGAGGAACTCCTGTCGGACGAGGGCTACGACGCCGTCTTCGTCGGCGTAGGCGCCGGATTGCCGCGTTTCCTCAACGTCAACGGCGAGAACCTCATCGGCGTCTACTCGGCGAACGAGTTCCTCACCCGGGTCAATCTCATGGGTGCCTACCGGGAGGACGCGGAGACACCGGTCCTCGATCTCACCGGGAAGCGCGTCGTCGTGTTCGGGGGTGGGAACACTGCCATGGACAGCGCCAGAACGCCCCTGCGGCTCGGTGCCGAGGAGGTACGGGTCGCGTACCGCAGGACCGAGGCGGAGATGCCGGCGCGCGTCGAAGAGATCCACCACGCGAAGGAGGAGGGGATCGTATTCGACTTCCTCGTTTCGCCGGTCGAGTTGCTGGGGAACGACGACGGCTGGCTCGCCGGCGTGCGGCTTCAGCGGATGGAGCTGGGCGAACCGGACGACTCGGGGCGGAGACGCCCCGTGCCGGTCGAGGGAGACATCTACGACCTTCCGGCAGATGTCGTCATCGTCGCCATCGGCAACGCCCCAAACCCGCTTCTGCCGGCGACCGAATCGCGCCTCGAACAGACGCAATGGGGGACGCTCGCGGTCGATGAATCGACGGGACGCACCACGATGCAGGGCGTGTTCGCCGGCGGAGATATCGTCACCGGTGGGGCGACGGTGATCCTCGCCATGGGCGCCGGACGCGTCGCTGCGGCCTCGATCGAGCGGTATCTCGAGAGCGGCGTCTGGGACGAAACCTCGGAGTCGGCGTCCGTTTAGCGAGGCGGGGAACCTGGGGCCCCACGGTCGCGGCTACTGCAGCGTGCGAAGGAACGCAGCGATGGCCGCCAGGTCATCGTCCGTCAGCCTCGGGTTGCCACCGTACGGCGGCATGGCAATCCCGCTGACGTTGTCGGGTGCGTCGTTCAGGCGCCCTTCCTTGATGAACGCCGCAAGCTCGGCATCCGTGTGTCCCTGGATGTAGGCGTTGTCGACGAACGATGTGCCCAAACCGCTCACGCCGGTGTAGTCCTTGCCGTGGCAGGCGGTGCACGATTGATCGACGAGCTCCTGACCGAGGACGACCTCCGGCGATGCGTTGGGACCGACACGCGGAGGACCGGACGATCCACCGCCACATCCGGCAAGCGCGAACGCGAGGACGACGAGTCCGAGGAGGAGAGATGCCGGCCGCCACGTCTCAATGGTGCGTCGCGGCGGGGTGCGCTCGGATCTTGTCATCACGGCCTTCCGGGTCGGTGGTTCGGCGGAACGATACCGTGGATCCAGCCCATTGGACCCAGCCGCGGCACCAAGCGAATGACGGCGATTCGCGGCGTATCCGCCGCGCGGAGCTACCGGCGCAACGCTCGGCGTCCGAGAGGTTCACGCGGGCGGACGATGACGGGATCGGTCGACGCTCGTTGGTAGCGTGCTGCCCATGGCGAAGGACACACCGGAGTACGTGGCAGCGAACCGTGCGGCGTGGAACGCCCAGGCCGACCGGTATGCCGTCGCGGGCGAGCGTGGCTGGTCGTCGGAACCCTCATGGGGTCTGTGGGGAATCCCGGAGGCGGCTGTCGGCTTCTTCCCCGATCTCGAGGGCCGCGACGTTCTGGAGGACGGGTGCGGCACCGGCTATGTGTCGGCGTGGGTCGCCCGCCGGGGCGGACGGCCGGTCGGTCTCGACAACTCACCAGCCCAGTTGGCAACCGCCAGACGGCTGCAACTGAAGCACAAACTCGAATTTCCGCTCGTTCACGGCATCGCAGAGCATCTGCCGTTCAGGGACGAGTCGTTCGACGTTGTCCTTTCGGAGTATGGCGCCGCGATCTGGTCAGACCCCTACCGCTGGATCCCCGAGGCGTCGCGGGTGCTCCGGCCGGGTGGCAACCTGGTCTTCCTCGGCAACTCCGCACTGCTGATGCTGTGTGCCAATGACGATGAGACCATCCCGGCGGACACCACTATGCGGCGCGACTACTTCGGGATGCATCGGTTCGAATGGCCAGACAACGACGGCGTCGAGTTCCACATGGGTCACGGCGACTGGATCCGCATCCTCCGCGCAAACGGGTTCGACATCGTCGACCTGATCGAACCACGCCCGGCTGAGGATGCGACGACAACCTACCCGTTCGTCACGACGGAGTGGGCCAGGCGGTGGCCGGCTGAAGAGATCTGGAAAGCCCGCAAGACCTAACGCCGCGAACCCAGGGTTCTCCACCTTGTATATGACGCCGACAGCCCACGGAATGACGGAGGCCGCGACGAAGTCGCTGCAACGAGGCCCGGGTAGGCGGAATCGGTCGATACCCTCGCATGTATGCCCTCTCCCTCCTTTCGGAACGTCGCGCTGATCGCGCACGTCGACCACGGCAAGACGACGCTCGTCGATGCCATGCTCAGTGCCGCCGGCGTATTCGCCTCCCATGAAGCCCACGTCGATCGCGTCATGGACTCGAGCGACCAGGAACGCGAGCGAGGCATCACCATCCTCGCCAAGGCCGCCTCGGTGACCTGGAAAGGCACCAAGATCAACCTGGTCGACACCCCGGGTCACGCCGACTTCGGGGGCGAAGTCGAACGGGCGCTCACCCTCGTCGACGGCGTGCTCCTCCTCGTCGATGCAGCTGAGGGTCCGATGCCGCAGACCCGCTACGTGCTCTCGAAGGCCCTTGAACAGGGACTCCCGGCCGTCGTGGTGATCAACAAGGTCGACCGACCGGACGCCAGGATCGAAGAAGTCGCCGACGAGATCTACCAACTGTTCTTTGACCTCGACGCCGCCGATCACCACATCGAGTTCCCCATCATCTCCTCCATCGCCCGCCACGGCCACGCCATGGCGGGCACCGGCATCCCGGGAGAAGACACCGACCTCTCCCCGCTGCTCGACGCAATCGTGGAGAACATCCCGGAGCCCTCCGGAGATCCCGACGCACCGCTCCAGGCCCTCGTCACCAACCTCGACGCCTCCGACTACCTCGGCCGCCTTGCGATCGGCCGCGTCGCTCACGGAACGCTTCGCTCCGGCGAGCAGGTGGCACTGTGCCACTCGAACGAGGAAGAGCCGCCGCTCAAGCGCCGCTTGACCCAACTCATGGGCTTCGAGCATCTCGGTCGCGTCGAGGTCGAAGACCGCGTCGCCGGCGACCTGTTCGTCGTTGCTGGCTTCCCCGAGGTCGAGATCGGCGACACGATTGCCGACGCCGCCGATCCACAGCCACTGCAGCGCATCGAGATCGACGAACCAGTGCTCCGCATGACGTTCGGAGTCAACACCTCCCCGCTCTCAGGGAGAGACGGCCGCTTCGTCACTTCTCGCCAGATCAAAGAGCGCCTCGAGCGCGAAGTCCTCGGCAACGTGTCGATCCGCATCGGCTCGACACCGTCACCTGAGATCATCGAGGTGGCAGGACGCGGCGAGCTCCAACTCGCAGTCCTCATCGAATCCATGCGCCGCGAGGGGTATGAGCTCCAGGTCTCCCGCCCCGAAGTGATCATCCGGGAGATCGACGGCAAGCCCCACGAGCCGCTCGAACGGGCGGTCGTCGATGTGCCCAACGATCACGTCGGCACGGTCACGCAGGCGGTCGCACCGCGCAAGGGCCAGGTCACCGACCTGCGTCCCGGCGACGCGGGACGCACCATCGTCACCCTCACCGCACCGGCACGGGGCCTGCTCGGGTTTCGGTCCCTCCTTATGACGGCAACCCGGGGAACGGCCCTGGTTCACCAGCACCACGCCGGATGGATGCCATGGGCAGGTGAGCTTCCGCACCGTCAAGGCGGCGCCATGTCCGCCGACCGAATCGGGACGTCCACCGGCTTCGCCCTCGACAACCTGCAGAAACGGGGCGAGCTGTTCATCGGGCCGAACACGGACGTCTACGAGGGCATGATCATCGGCGAGGCTGCCCGCCCCGAGGACATGCAGGTCAACCCGACCAAGACGAAGCAGTTGACCAACATCCGAACGCACTCCACCGACGAGGCGATCAAGCTCAAACCGGCCAAGGAGATGACGCTCGAACTCGCGATCGAGTGGATCGCCGAGGACGAACTCGTGGAGATCACACCGAACGCCATCCGCGTTCGGAAGCGCTACCTCACTGAGAGCGAGCGGAAGCGTCGGAAGAAGCTGTAGGCCGAGTCTCCCGTCGCCGGCAGGATCCGTCGACTCGGTAGCTGTGAGCCTCCCGGCTTGGTCTATCGTCGCTGACTCCTACGGAGCAGCATGAGCCAGGACCGATCCACGCGGAAGAGGGCATTCGTCGACGGCGTGCGCGCGTTCTTGCCGCTCGTGATCGCTGTGATCCCCTTCGGCCTCGTGTTCGGCATCGTCGCTGCAGGATCGGACATGGGATCGTGGCTCGGCGGAGCAACGTCGTTCATCATCTTCGCCGGCGCGGCCCAACTCGCAACACTCCAGCTCGTCGATGCCGGGGCCGCCGGAGCCGTAGTCATCGCCACAGCGCTCGTCATCAATGCCCGCCACCTCATGTACAGCGCCGCCCTGGCCCCCGCGTTTCGCGAATTCCCGAAATCGGCCCGAATCGTGCTCCCCTATCTGCTAACCGACCAGGCATTCGCCATCTCGGTCGTGCGCTTCGGCGAGATCGAGGACCCCGTCTACCGCCGCTGGTTCTTCACCGGAGCCGGCCTCGGCTTGTGGGTGACGTGGCAGATCTTCACCGTCGTGGGGATCGTCGTTGGCGCCCAGGTCCCGGCCTCGTGGTCGCTCGACTTCGCCATCCCGCTGATGTTCGTGATCCTCCTCGTACCGACGCTCAAGGGCCGCCCGGAACTCATCGCTGCAATCGTTGGGGCGGCAGTTGCCGTGGCAGCGGCGAGTGCACCGTACGGTCTTGGTCTCATGATCGGCGCCATGAGCGGCGTGGTTGCCGGTGTCGTAGCTCAGCGGGACATGCCATGACCGACTTCGCGATCGTCGTCGCCATCGGCATCGGAACCTACCTCATCCGACTGTCGTTCATCGGAATCGTCGGCGATCGGGCAATGCCCGACTGGGCGATGGTCCCGATCCGCTTCGTGGCACCAGCCGTGCTCGCCGCACTCGCCGCACCTGCGGTTCTCCTCCACGATGGGGACCTCGCCATCTCGCCGGCGACCAACCCGCGGGCGCTGGCAGCGGCGGTTGCCCTGCTGCTCGCGTGGAAGACCAAGAACGTCGCCGTCGTGATCGCGGCCGGCATGGCGACGGTCTGGGCTCTCCAAGCGATTCTCTAGGCCTCCGCAACACCCACTCGGAAACGACCACAGCGCCGTACCATCGCCGAATGCGGAAGCTGATCATCCCCCTCATTGCGCTGGCCGCCGTCGCGGCTGCAACGCCGCGCATCCTCAAGCGCGCGTTCGCTCCCCCGGTGCGAGAGGTCCACGACGAACCGGATGACTACGACCTCGCCGGTACCGACGTTTGGATCAACGGTCCGAACGGCAAGCGACTGCACGGCTGGTGGATTCCCGTCGACCGACCCGCCCCGGCCGTGATCGTGCTGCACGGATGGGGTGGCAACTCCGCCGACATGCTTCCCATCGGCCCGGGCCTCGCCGACTCCGGCTTCCACGTCCTCTTCCTCGACGCAAGGAAGCACGGCCTCTCCGACGACGAGGACTTCATGTCGATGCCTCGATTCACCGAGGACCTCCGGACTGCGATCGGCATGGTCTTGGACCGTGACGACGTGACAGGTATCGGCGTGATCGGACACTCCGTCGGCGCGGCGGCATCGATCTACGCCGCATCGCTCGACGATCGAATTGACGCCGTCGTCGCGGTAGCACCATTCGCTCACGCCGAAGAGATGATGCGCCGTAACTTCCCGTTCCCGGCACCGATGACCTGGGCCATACTCGAGATCGTCGAGCGAATGATCGGCCACGACTACGACGACTTCGCTCCGCGATACCGCATCTCGGAGGTGACAGCACCGGTGATGCTCATGCACGGCGACGCCGACGCCGTCATTCCGGTTGAAGACTCGATCGAGTTGCACGAGCGACTCCCCGGCAGCGAACTCCTCGTTGTCCCCGGCGGGATGCACGCCGACTTTACCCCATTTCGTCCGTACTTCTCTACCGTCGATGCATTCCTCCGGCGACACCTGCTCGAGGCGAGCGAGCACGAGGCCCCGACACCGTCGGCGTTGTGAACGGCACACCAGCGAGGCGCCATGGACCCCACCAACGAGCCAACTGATCACGGCACAGCTGAAGCCGAACTCGCCCCGATCGGCATGATCTGGGGACGGATTCGCGAGCGGGAGAGCTGGACCGACGCGGAGCGGATTGAGGTTCTCGATGATCTGTTCCCCGAAGACGACCGGATCGTGCCCTACACGAAGCGATTCGCCACACTGATCCTTCTCTCGACGACGATCGCTGCGTTCGGCTTGATCGCAAACTCCGCGGCCGTCGTGATCGGCGCCATGCTGGTCGCTCCCCTGATGACGCCGATGCTCGCACTCGCCGCGTCTCTGATGTACGCACAGATGCAGCGGTTCGTCGGATCCCTCGCGATGATCGTCTTCGGAACGGTCGCCGCCATTGCAACCGGATGGGTGATTGCGAGGATCGCGGGTGGCTCACTGACTCCGACATCGCTGTCATCCGAACTCCTCGCGCGGACCACGCCCAGCCTGTTCGATCTCGGCATCGCCGTCGCTGCTGGGCTTGCCGGCGGATACGTACTCACCCACAAAGGCGCAGGATCCTCGCTGCCGGGCGTCGCCATCGCGGTGGCGCTCGTTCCGCCGCTCGCCACGGTCGGGGTCGCTTGGGAGATTAATGCCACCGAACAGGCGGTCGGAGCGCTCCTGCTCTATTCGACGAACCTTATCGCCATTGTGCTCTCGGCTTCCGTCGTGATGCTGGTGTCGGGCTTCGTCCCCGACCACATCCGTGACGCGGCCCGGGGCAGGATCGGCTTGCGGTTGCTCCCCTGGGTCATCGCACTCATCGTGATCGCGCTTCCACTCGCCGCCCATACAAGAACCGTCATCGAGGACGAGGCTTTCGTGCGCGATGTCGTGAGCGCCGTGGCGGAGTGGGATCCGCAAGCGAGTGTCGTCGACATCGACGCCGACCGGAGCGGCGGCAACGCCACAGTGTCACTGACCATCGGCACGACGGCAGAACGACAGCCGGCGTGGGAACTCGCGAAGGCCATCTCGGACGATTCGGGAGTGCGGCTTGATCTCGACATTCGGTACCAAGAGGAGACCACGGATGCCGCGTCGACGAGCTAGCTCACTCCTGATCGCTGTGGTGTTGCTCGCCGCAGGATGCTCCTCAGAACCGGTGGATGAGGCCCCGGTCGTCGAGATCTTCGGCTCATGGCGCGGGGAGGACGCACAGCGCTTTGCCGCCACGATCGAGCCGTTTGAGGAGGAGACGGGCATCGACGTGCACATCGTCGGTTCAGCATCCTTCGTTCGTGACATCAACGATCGCGTTGACAATGCCGATCTGCCCGACGTCGGGATCTTCCCTCAGCCGGGCCTTGTCGCCGACTTCGCACGTCGGGGATTGCTCATCCCTCTGGAGGACGAGACTGCTGTCTCTCAGCAGACCGCCTACGGCAACGCGACCGCTGGATCAGTCGGCGACGCAACCTACGGGGTCTGGATCAAGGCAGCGGTCAAGAGTCTGGTCTGGTATCGCCCGGATGTGTTCGCCGAGTACGGCTACGAGGTTCCAAAGACGTGGGCCGATCTCATTGCCCTCACCGAGGAGATCGAAGACGATGGCCTCGTACCGTGGTGCCTCACGATGGAGAGCTTCTCCGCGAGCGGGTGGGTCGGGACCGACTGGATCGAGGATATCGTGCTCCGCCAGCAGGGACCGGAGTTCTACGACGCCTGGGTGTCCGGCGACGTGTCGTTCGAAGACCCCGCCATCGTCGCAGCCTTCGAGACGTTCGGCGGGCTCATCCATCCGCCGGGCCGGGTCCTCGGCGGCGTCAATCGGATTCTCAACGAACCGTGGCAGAACGCTCAGACGCCGATGTTCGATGACAGCCCGGCGTGCCTCCTGCACCGCCAAGCGTCGTTCCACGAGACGAACCTCCCCGACGGTGTCGCGGTCGGCGAAGAGACCGCCGTGTTCGGGCTGCCGAGCGTTGATGGGACCGAGCCACCCGTTCTGGTGGCCGGCAATCTGGCCGCGGCGTTCGTCGACCGACCGGAGGTTCACGCCTTGCTGGGGTACCTCGCTACACCTGAGTCTGGCAAGGGTTGGGCGGAGCTCGGAGGCTTCACCTCGCCGCATCCGGACTTCGATCCGGAGTGGTACGCCAGCGACTTCGACCGACAGATCGGCGAAGTCCTCAGCGACGCTCGGGCGATTCGGTTCGACGGATCGGATCTCATGTTTCCTGCGGTTGGAACGGGAACGTTCTGGGCCGGGATCCTCGACTTCGTGAGGGACGCCGACGCCCGCGCAGCGGTGGCAGAGATCCAGAAAGGCTACCCGGCCGACGAACTCTCCGAAGGCTGAACGCTCACTGCCAGAGGTCTTCGAGCACGTCGGCAACGGGATCAACACCGTCAGGAGGCGGCTGAATCACGTCGTCCTGATGGGGTGTGCCGGCCGTCACTTCCTCGAAGTGCTCCATCGCAGGGTCCAGGAATCGGCTCGGGAGTGCGTAGGAATGCTCACGACTCGACGAGAAGCGCTTGTGATAGAAGCGTTGTGGGACGGTCACATGGAGGTGGTCCTTCGCTCGCGTCAGCGCGACGTAGAGCAGGCGCCGCTCTTCTTCGAGCCCACCGGGGTCGGAGATCGCCATGTCGGAGGGGATGTTCCCGTCGGCGGCATGGATCACGAACACGGCGTTCCACTCGCCGCCCTTGGCCGAGTGGATCGTCGAGAGGATGAGGAAGTCATCGTCGAGATGGGGTGGGCCCGCAAGATCGCTCGTGCTGGCAGGCGGGTCAAGGGTGATCTCGGTGAGGAAGCGACTCCTGGTCGAGTACTCGGATGACAGGGCGGCGAGTTGACCGAGGTCGGCAAGACGGGCCGAGGCATCGTCGTATACCCGTTCGAAGACGAGCACGCAGAACTCGGTGAGACGCTCGATCTGCTCGGCAGGGCCGGGCTCGGTCCCCTCCGACCCACGGCAGTCGGAGAGCGATGCCCGAAGCTCCCGCATCGGCGTACGCGCCTCTGCGACCACCGGGAAGTCCTCAGAGACGAAGGCTTCGAGGCGATCCGTTCCGGCGGCGGCAGCGCGTTCGTCGAGGAACGTCGTCAGCTTCGACGCGGTCGCCGGGCCGACGCCGGGCACCATCTGGATGACTCGGTCCCAGGCCATCTCGTCCCTCGGATTGTCGAGGATTCTGAGCATCGCGAGGAGGTCCTTCACATGGGCGGCTTCGAGGAATCGCAGCCCCCCGTACTTCACGAAGGGGATGTTCCGTCGGGAGAGTTCGATCTCGAGCCCCGCCGAGTGATGGCCGGTCCGGAACAGCACGGCCTGGTCGCGCAAGGGGATCCCCGTTTCGCGGTGCTCCAGCACTCGATCAGCCACGACTTCAGCCTGAACCGACTCGTCGTAGCAGGTGACCAGTTCGGGCACGCGCCCGGCGCGTCGGTCGGTCCACAGTTGCTTCGGATACATGTCGGGTGAAGCGTCGATGACGGCGTTTGCTGCATCGAGAATCTGCGGCGTCGAGCGGTAGTTCTGCTCGAGCTTCACAACTTCGGCTCCCTCGTAGGTCTCTGGGAACTCGAGGATGTTCTCGACGGTTGCTCCCCGGAAGGAGTAGATAGCCTGGGCGTCGTCACCGACTACGGTCAGATTGCCGTCGATGCCGCACAGGGATCGCAGAATCTCCGCTTGGCTGCGGTTCGTGTCTTGGTACTCGTCGACGAGCACGTGATCAAAGAGGCTGCGAACGGTGCCGCCCGCCGGTGAGTCGAGCAGCGCATTCCAGTAGAGGAGGAGGTCGTCATAGTCGACGACGTTGTGGTCCTTCTTGCGGGCGGTGTAGGAGCGGAAGATATCCCGGAGCGCATCGACGTGGTCGGCGACCCATGGGAACCGGTCCTCGACCGTCTCGGTGAGCGGCGTGCGGGCATTCACGGTGCGCGAGTAGACGGCAGCAATCGTCTCCTTCTTCGGAAATCTCTGTTTCGTTCCGGAGAAGCCCAACTCGGTTCTGATCATTCCGAACAGGGCAGCCGAGTCGGACTGGTCGATGACGGTGAAGCCGTCCTGAAGCCCAACCGCCGTGCCGTACTGGCGCAGCAGGCGGTTGGCGACGGCATGGAAGGTCCCTCCCCACACCTTTCCGACGGACCGGTTCGAGATGAGGGCACCGGATCGGCGCAGCATCTCTGCGGCCGCCCTGCGGGTAAACGTCAGGAGCAGGATCCGCTCAGCCGGCACTCCCTCGTCGACGAGACGGGCGACGCGGCTGGCGAGTGCGCGGGTCTTCCCCGAGCCGGCGCCTGCGATCACGAGCAGCGGGCCATCTCCGTAGAGAACGGCGGCGCGTTGCCGGTCGTTGAGCCCGGCGAGCCAGGCCGGCGCATCAGATTCGGATTCGTCGAACATGTGTTCGTCGAGTGTAGACGGGTCGATCCCCCTGATGCTGCGAACCCAGGGTTCTCCACCTCGCATTTGACGCCGACAGCCCGCGGAACGAATGAGTCTCGCCCGGAGTTGCTACTCGCCGAGCCCGCTGAGCGCAGCCCTGAGTTCGGAGTGCAGGTCGGCGACCTTGGCCGACGGCCAGTGGTCGGTTTCCTCTCGAAGGAACGACGTGTGATCCGACCGATTGTCGAACACGGCGGCTGGAATAGAGCGCTGCCCCGAATGGTGGTCCACCGTGACTGAGTCTCCCCCGCCCCGTTCGAGGAGCCAGGGAAGGTCGTCGCTCCCGTATTCGCCCAACATGACGGCTTCGGGTACACCGTGGTGGAGAATCGACGCATCCCCATCCCTGCCGGGCCGAGCACGCTCGTCGTTCCGACGCCGGCTCTCCTCCGGCGTCACCCAGACATAGAGAATCGAGGAACGATCGACGATTTCCATCGAGAGTTGGGCAAGGGAGTAACCGTATCCGTAGGGTGCCGTCAGGGGCATCGCCTCACCGTCCGGCCCGCCGCGGGCGAACTCGATCACGACCGTGTCGCCCGGCGACCACGACGAAACCGCTGTGGCCAACTCTTCCCAGGCGTTTGCAGCCTCGGCCTCGATCGCATCCGCGAGCCGCGACTGGACCTCGTCATCGAGCATCCCGAGTGCGGGGACGGCGCCGACCGAGGCACGAGCCCGATCGAGGCGGTCAAAGAGCGAGCGGGCAGCGGAGGCGGGGCGCGGTGGACTGGTCCCGAGCAGTTGGTAGTCCTCGTTCAGCAACTGGATCAGGGTTCCCCAGTCGAGTGGTTCGGAGAACGGGGTCGAGTCGTCTCCGAAGAAGATCGGATCCTCCCCCATCTGGCAGAGTTCCTCGGCGATCCGCCTCATCAGGTGCACATACGGGTAGTCGTCGAGTTGGACCGTCGGCCCGAGGTGCAGGTCCCGCTTCGTGACAACAGGGTCGAGGTGAGCAAGATACCGCCTCAATTCGGACTTGCCGGAGGCTGGAAGAGCAAGGAGGAGCAGCGTGTCGATCGTGTGGGTCATGACGAAACGTTAGCTACGGTGCCGCTCCCTCCGGACGGTCGCCGGGGTCGCACGGCCTGCAAGACTGGTCGACTTGGAGGTGGGCGATTGGAAGAACGAAGAGGAATCTGGCTCGCCGTCGCCGCCTATGTCGTGTGGGGAGTTGGTCCGGTCTTCTGGAACATGCTCTCTACCGTTCCGGCCCTGCAGGTTCTTGGCCACCGCATCCTGTGGTCCGTCCCCCTATTGTTCGCGATCATTGCGGGACGGGGACGGCTCGGGTCGCTCCGCAGATGGTCCCGCACGCCGGGGACCGTCCTGACCGCGTTTGCCGGCGGTGTCCTCCTCTCAGTCAACTGGGGTGTCTTCGTCTGGGCCGTCACCGCAGGTCACATCGTCGACGCCTCGCTCGGCTATTTCATCAACCCGCTGGTCTCGGTCTCCCTCGGCGTCATCGTTCTGAGAGAACACCTCACCGCGGCGCAGCGAGTCGCCGTCGGCATCGCGGCCATCGGCGTTGCCGGTATGGCGCTGCTCGTCGGCATCGTGCCCTGGATCTCGTTGGCACTTGCCTTCTCGTTTGCGGCATACGGCCTCCTCAAAAAGCGACCGAACGCCGCTCCCCCATTCGAGGGTCTGTTCATGGAGACAGCATTCGTGGCAACACCAGCGCTCGTCTATCTGGCGATCCTGGCGGGTGAAGGACAGGGAGCCTTCGGATCGTCGCCAACGATCACGCTGCTCCTGATCGCCGCAGGTGCCTACACCGTGACGCCGCTCGTCCTGTTCGCCGCCGCGGCGCGACGGATTCCGTTGTCGCTGCTCGGCATTCTCCAGTACATCGCTCCGACGATGCACCTCGTCATCGGAGTCGTCGTGTTCGACGAAGCCGTCTCAGGCGGAGAGTGGTTCGGCTTCTTCATGGTGTGGATTGCCCTTGTCGTCTTCACCATCGACAATGCACGCACCATCAGCAGAGCGAGAAGCGTGGCCACATGAGACCCTTCGACGAGCTGACAGAGGGCGGCCGGGCCCGGCGATTGGGTCGGCTCGCCCGCACTGCTCTGGATCGGTACGACCTGGACGTCGAGTCGGTCCGGTTCTTCGCCCGCCACTCGAACAGCCTGTTCACGGTCACAACGGTCGACGGCAACCGCTACATCCTCCGGGTCGGGATCAACGGCCCAGTCGGTCACCCGAGGAGCCAGGTTGATGCCGAGGTGATGTGGATCGAAGCGCTCGCACGAGACACCGACCTCATCCTCCCGGAGCCGATCAGAAATCGGGAGGGAAGCCCGGTCACCAGCCTGGCGGTCGACGGCGTTCCCGACGAGCGAAACGTCGTGGTATTTCGCTGGCTCGACGGTCGCATCTCGGACGAGCACGTCTCGGCCGCGGCGATGCGTTCGATCGGTGTCCTGTCCGCGAAGCTCCACCGGCACGGTTCCACCTTCGAGCCGCCGCCTTCGTTCTCTGCGCTGACCTACGACCGCGTGTTCCCCTATGACGAGCCGGTTGTGCTCTTTGACGGGAATCATGATGGGTTGGTGCCGCCGTCTCGGCAGGCCGTCTTCCTCGAAGCCCGCGATCAGGCCGCCGAGGCGATCGACCACCTGCGCAGCGTCGAACCAACGCGAATCATCCACGGTGATCTCCATCGGTGGAACGTCAAGATCTGCGGCGGCGTGGCGGCGCCGTTCGACTTCGAGGATCTCGTCTGGGGTTGGCCCGTGCAGGACATCGCCATCACGTGGTACTACCAGTGGTCGCGAGACGACTATCAGGCCCTCAACGACGCATTCCGAGATGGCTACGAAACCGAGGCAGAGTGGCCAGAGCGCTATCCCGGAGAGATCAATCGATTCATCGCCGGGCGGACCCTCGTCATCGGTAACGACGTGCTGATTCAACCGGAGTGGCGCCACGCGGCAGCGGAGACCCTCGATCGCGGTGAGCGACGAATCCGCGACGTGCTGAATCTCAAGGCCTGATTCTGCGGGCTGTCGGCGTCACATACGAGGTGGAGAACCCTGGGTTCGCGGCGCTAGGTGGCGGAGCGGGGTGCGCGACGGCCTCGGCCGACCACAACGATGCCAACAAGCGCCAGCGCCGCACCGACGACGATCGGGAGCGTCAGCACCTCGTCGAGCAGCACCACCCCCGCGACCACGCCGACGACCGGTGCAAGGTACCCGGTCAACGCAACCCGGGCGGCGCTCGTGTGACGAGACGCGAACAGCGTTGAGAAGAACGGGAGGAACGTGCTCCCCAGTCCCAGCGCGACCAGCGTGATCCACGACATCGGTGCGACCCCGGAGAAGTCGATGTCCTGCATTGCGACTCCGGCGACCAGGGCGACCACCGAACCGCTGACGAACATCGGGACCGCCAGGTCGGTCGTCCGGTGTCTCGGGGCGTACTTGCGGCTGAGGACCCCACTCGTTGCTCCCGCCACCACCCCGAGGAGCGCGTACACCGCGCCGACCTTGACGTCGCCTCCGTCGCCGCCGATCCCGGACTCTCCCGAAGCCACGATCAGCGTCGTGCCGAGAAGTCCGATGATCAGCCCGATGATCTGGTTCCGATCGAGCCGTTCGTGAAGGACCACCGCAGAGAGCGCCGCCGTCGAAGCGGGGATAAGTGTGATGAAGATGCCCTCAACGCCTGCCGAGACGTACTGGAGCGACGAGATGAACAGGATCGGAGCGAATCCGATGCGCAGAACCCCGATGATGCTGCCATCGCGCCACGCGGAACGATCGACGCGTATCCCATTCGACAAGGCAACCACCAACACTGCGGCGGTCGCAGTGAGCGTCCGCACCACGACCACGGTGAAGGTTGTGACGCCCTCACCGAACAGGTAGCGCGTGCCGACGCCGGCCATACCCCAGCCGAGCGAGGCGGCAATCAGCGCGGTGAGGACGCGAGCCTGCATCCGCACCACGCTACCGGTCGCTCGATCCGGCTCAGCCGTCCGCTCGCACCACCGACGGATCGGCGTATTGGGTCGCCGAGTGCTCCCGAATATGTCGGGTCACAATCACGCTCGAGATGGCGGCCCACACGCACCACAGCGAGATGAACCCCTGTGCCAGCAGGGTCGCGAGTCCGATCACCATGATCAGGTTGATCGAACCGAAGAGGACGAGTCGCCGGTGGCTGGAGAGCAGCAGCGGCGCGCACACGGCAATCACATAGGCGACAGCGATCGCTCCGCTCCACGGCAGGGTCGTTTCGTACGCGATGTAGCGCCCTCCAATCGACGCTCCGTACGGTCCGGTCGACAGTGCGACGAGCAGGACCACGCTGACAGCGACGCCAACAGCGACGAATGGGAACATGAGTCTCTGCCGCGTTGGGCTGCGTTCTGTCCGCATCACTGCATACGGCACGAGGCCGGGAACGACCCCCATCGCGATGACGAGATATGCGACGATCGCCAGCGTCCCGGCGGTCTCCGGCACCCTGTCCTGAAGGCCCCACCAGCCAACCGCTTCGATCAACTGATGGGCGGCGAGGACGAGGGGGACCGCAGCGAGCGCGAGATCACGCCGATCGTCGACATGGCGAAGTGCGTCGATTCCCACGGCGCCGACAACGAGTCCGGCGACGAGATCAGCTTCCGGCGAGTAGCACATGACACCTCTCCGGTTCGACCGGAGACCATCGTGCTCAGCGAACCGGGAGCCGTCTAGGGACGAAAGTCCGCGATCAAGAAAGGAGGGTGAGCGCCTGTCCGGCGAGTTCGACCGACCGTATGGTGATGGGGTCCAGGACCAACTGAACGTGGTCCACCCCGATGTCGGCATACGACCGGAGCGCTGCCGCGAGATCGTCCGGTGAGCCAGCCTGTGGATCGGCGGTGTGGCGCTCCGTGTCGCCCTGCTTCCGCCCGGCCCCGCCGTCGAATTGCCAGTAGAGCGCCGCGGTCCGGCCGATCTCCGACGGATCCCGGCCGACGGCCAGCGCGGCATCATCGATGGTTGCGTTGAGGTCGACGAACCCTTCCGGATTGTTGCCGAACCACGCGTGCCACGTATTCCAGAGATTTACGTACGGCAGCGTCGCTGCCAAAACGCGTGGCCCCATCGAGCCGATCATGATCGGCGGACCGTGCACACTGCTTCTCGGCACCAGTGCGCACTCTCGTGCCGTGTAGTAGGTCCCGTCGAAGTCGATCTCGCCTTCCCGTAGAAGGGTGCGGATGATCGTGAACGCCTCTTCGAACCGACTCGCCCGGTGATCGAAGGGGAATCCGTACGCCCGGTATTCCACCTCGTTCCACCCAGCGCCGAGGCCGAGGATCAACCGGCCACCGGAGATCTCATCAACAGTTGTCGCCTTCTTCGCGAGCATCGCTGGGCTGTGAAAGCTCGTAGCTGCAACCAGTGGACCGATCTGGACCCGCTCGGTGATCGCTGCGACCGCCGCCAGAAGTGACCACGCCTCCCATGGACCGACCGGACCCTCGGGCTTCTCGTACAGTAGATGGTCACCGGCCCAGATTGAATCGAAGCCAAGACCCTCGATCGTGAGTGCCATGTCTCGTATCTCCGGCCACCCGACCGGTCGCTCGATCTCCGGGAGTTGGACGCCGACGGCAAGGGGCCTCAGGGTGGTGCTCATGGCGATGATCGTACCGCTTCGTTGGAACCGGTCCGCGGCGAACCCCATCCCGCTGCGCGCGGCGGGCTACCCTCGCCCGCATGCATATCGGCGTCTCCATCTTTGCAACCGACACCACACTCCAGCCTGTTCCCCTCGGACGAGCCGTTGAGGAACGTGGGTTCGAGTCACTCTGGCTCCCGGAACACAGCCACATCCCTGTTTCGCGCGCGACGCCGTGGGGCGGCGTCGCCGATGCCCCGCCCCTCCCCGAGTTCTACTGGCGAACCCACGACCAGTTCGTAGCGCTCGCCGCGATTGCCGCAACCACCGAGACGATCATGCTCGGTACCGGGATCACGCTCGTTGCCCAGCGCGACCCGATCTGGCTCGCGAAGCAGGTCGCCTCACTCGATGTGATCTCCGAAGGTCGGGTCATCTTCGGAATCGGGTACGGCTGGAACAAGGAGGAGATGGCCGATCACGGAGTGGCCTATCTCGAAAGACGGGCTCTGATGCGTGAGAAGATCCTCATGATGAAGGAGATCTGGACGGAAGACGAATCATCGTTCGATGGTGACTATCTGCACCTCAATCCCTCCTGGTCTTGGCCAAAGCCGATACAGCGACCACACCCTCAAATCGTCCTGGGTGGCGGCGGAGGGCCGAAGACATTCGGCAACATCGTCGAGTTCTGCGACGGCTGGATGCCGATCGCAGGACGTCACGAGTTCGCCGCGAACATCGCTGCATTGCACGAAGCAGCGCGAGCCGCCGGGCGGGATCCAAACGAGTTGAGCCTCGGCGTATTCGGCGCACCGACAGACGCCGGCGATCTGCGGCAGCTGGCCGACGCAGGGGTGAGCCGGGCGGTCCTCGGCATTCCTTCGAAGTCACCGGAAGAGGTGCTGGCTCGCCTCGACACGTACGCCCCGCTCGTCGAGGAACTGCGCGACACCTGACTCAAGGCGGCTCCAGGAAGACTGTTTGCCAGCGGTCGAGGCAGACGATGCCACCGAGGCAGGCTCCATACAGTCCGATTGCGACCGGCCTATCCGGATGAACCCCGCCAGCTGCCAGGCTTCGTGTCGGTGAGAATGGTCCAGAGCGAGAGCCACAGCCCAGCTGTCTGCACTCGAAGCCGCGCGGACCCGGGATTCCCCGGAACGGGGGGAGCGGACGGCGAGGCGTGAACCGGCGAGGCGTGAACTCTCTGGATTCGGCGGGGTGACCAATGTCACCCCGCCATCCGCGTTCAGGATCGGTTTCGGAACAGTCCCAGTGGGGGTACCGTGTCCGCCTTCGCCACGAAACGAGGACCGATGCCCGACCCCAACGCGATCCCCGACGGCCGTGATCTCATCCGCACAATGGGCTGGACGCCGCTGCCGTATTCATGCACCGGCGTCGTCAGAAAGACCGCCGTGTCGGGCCGCAATACCGTCTGGTCGTGGCTGATCCTCATCCCCTGGGCGTCGGATTCGAAGCCCTGGGTGGACGGTACCGAGGTCGTTCCCGCCTCGACCAAGAGCGAAGATCAGGAGCGAGAGCAGATTCTCGCGAAGATGCGGAGACTGCTCGATGAACGCTACGGCGAAACGGTCGCCAGCCGAGCGGTCGACGATCTCATCCAGAGCATCCTCGAAGACGAGTGATCCATTCCGCGGGCTGACGGCGCCATATACAAGGTCGTGAACCCAGGGTTCTCTGCTTTCCATTTGACGCCGTGGGACCACAGAATGACGAGAGACTCTGGGGCTGTGCGTTCCGCGGGCTGACGGCGTCACATACGAGGTGGAGAACCCTGGGTTCGTGGCGCTAGTGGGGTGGGCGGAGGAGAACGACGATCGAACGCGGCTCGACTCGATAGGTTGCGGCGGCGAACGGGGCCCCCGCCAGGTCCTCGGCGATGTCGTCCGGCGACGCCAGGCTGGTGTCGATCACACGGGTCCACTCCCCCGTTGAACCGTCGAGGACGGTGAAGATCACCGGCTCGGTCCACTCGTTGATCATCACGAACAGGTCGTCGTCGCTCTCCGAGGCACCTCGCAACAGGTACGCGATGCTGTGAGAACCGTCACCAAGATCAGGTGGTCCGTCGGTGCCGTACCACGTGACATCGTCGCGCCAGTAGGTGCTCCTACCGATCGACGGATGCGCTGCCCTGAACGCGATCATCAGTCGGAAGAACCGCTGCACATCGGCAAACTCGCCGAGGCGGTTCCAATCGAGCCAGCTGATCTCGTTGTCCTGATTGTACGGGTTGTTGTTCCCGCCCTGCGTGTCGAGAAACTCGTCGCCCATGCGGAACATCGGTACCCCGTTCGACAGCAACAGGATCGCTGCGAAGTTCTTCGCCTGCTGCCGGCGGACGGCGATGACCTCAGCCGGGGCGTCGACATCGCCTTCCCATCCGTGGTTCGACGACAGGTTGTAGTCGGATCCGTCGGTGTTGTTGTGACCGTTGGCTTCGTTGTGCTTTCGGTCGTAGGAGACGAGGTCGTACAGCGAGAACCCATCGTGCGCCGTGACGAAGTTGACGCCCTGGTAGGGCCGGTACGAATCCGGGAGCGTGTCCGGGAAGAGGTCGTCGCTCCCATAGAGACGCCGCATCACCGCAGGGATCTTCCCTCCGTCGCCGCGCACGAATCCCCGAATGTCGTCGCGAAACGCCCCGTTCCACTGCATCCAGTAGGCGCCGGGGAAGGCCCGACCGAGTTGATAGCTGCCAAGGTCCCACGCTTCGGCGATCAGCCGCACGTCACGCAGCGTCGGATCGGCCCGGATCGCTGAGATGATGGGCGGATCGCCGAGGTCGATCGTTCCATCCGCTCGGCGGGTGAAGATCGAGGCGAGGTCGAAGCGGAACCCGTCGACATGCATCTCGTTCACCCAATAGCGCAAGCTGTCCATGATGAATGTTCGGACGAAGCGGTTGTCGGCTCGAATGATGTTCCCGGTGCCGGCGTCATTTCGATAGAACCGCCGGTCCTCTTCGAGCAGGTAGTAGGTGGTGTTGTCGATGCCTCGCTGCGAGTACGTCGGGCCGTTGTGATCGCCTTCGGTGGTGTGGTTGAACACCACGTCGAGGATGACCTCGATATCGGCCGCGTGCAGCGCAGCGACGAGATCGTGGAACTCATCGAGTTGCTCCCCCACCTCGGCCGACCGTGCGTACTGGCCGTGCAACGCGAAGAACCCGAGTGTCATATAGCCCCAGGTCGAACCCTCTTGCGGATCCGCCTGGAAAACCGGCATGAGTTCAACCGCCGTCACCCCGAGTTCCTTGAGATACGGGATCTTCTCAGCGAACCCCGCGTATGTCCCACGCAGATCGGCTGCGACACCCGACGACCGGTCCCGGGTGAAGCTACGGACGTGGGCCTCGTAGATGACCAGATCGTGACCGTGCATCTTCGGGTGCCGGTCCGTCGCGTGGCGGCTGGCGGACTCGGCGCAGCAGAGCACCCCAAGTGGCGCCCGTCCAGCGTTCCCGCCGGGACCCCGCGCCGCTTCCCGATCGAAGTTCGGTGGGAAGTAGACCGCCTTGGCGTAGGGATCGAGCAACACCTTGTTCCGATTGAACCGCAAGCCGTTGGCCGGGTCGAACGGACCGTCGACCGAGTACGAGTAGTACGTCGCCGCGGCGACGACATCCTCGGGGATGACACAATGCCAGATTCGGCCGGTCTTGTTCGCCACCGGGTCGAAGTCGTAGGTGAACGAGGGCACATCGACGTCGCTCTTCTGATAGAGCTGAAGACGGACCGCCGTCGCGTGCCGGGAGTAGATCGCGAAGTTGTAGGCCCGATACCGGGCCAAGTACGTCACGCCGCCTCGGCCGGGGTAGCCTTCTCGTGCGATCCAGTCTTCCACCAACCGCTCCTTCCGAACCCTGCGGAGAGCCTACCGCCGGCACCTCACGCCTTCGCCTTCACATACCATGGGGCCATGGACACGATCGTCCGGCCCATCGGCGCACACGAATACGACGCGGCGCGACGTCTTGCCGTCGCTCCCGAACAGCAGGACCTCGTCGCCTCGGCTGCGTCATCCCTCGACTCGATGGACCGCTACCCCGGATCCGAGCCGCTCGGTATCTTCGCCGACGGGAATCTTGTTGGGTTCATGATGGGTCAACTCCTCGAAGACGAGACCCCGCGCTCTCCGTATCTCATCTGGGATCTCTTCGTGGCTGACGCCCACCAGAGGCGAGGAATCGGCCGGTCGGCTGTTGCCGAGGCCGCACGCCACGCGGGAAGCCGCGGGGCTACGGCGGTGATCATCACCTATGAGCCCGCAAACACGATTGCCCGGGATCTTTACCGATCCTGTGGCTTCGTCGAGACCGGGTCGATCAACGCGGACGGCGAGCATGAGATGGTGAGAACGATCGCTGCGGGACCAGCCGTCGAATAGCCCTAGACACGCCAACGACCCAGCGCGACGATGGGGGCGTAGACAGCAGAGTCCCCGCGGCGCAGAACATTGGGTCCGTAGACCCGCACCCATCGAGGTGACCAGGAAGCAAGCGCCCTCCGGGGGCTCTGCTGCTGTTCTGACCGTTCCACTATCCGGACGGCGCGGTACCTTGATGGTGAGCAACCCGAGGTGTCCATCATGCGACGAATCGCCATCCTCCTCCCCATCCTCGCCCTCGCCCTCGCCGCATGTGGCGGCAGTGACGACGCCGCGGATGTGGCATCCCTCAGCGGAACCGAAGAAGTAGCAGCCGCCGACACCACGGAACCGCTGTCAGACGAGGAAGCGCTCATCGAGTTCGCCTCGTGCATGCGCGAACAGGGCATGGACTTCCCGGATCCGGTCGTCGATGCGAACGGCTACCCGCGTTTCGACTTCGAAGACCCCGAGTCGATCGACCAGGACGCAATGTTCGAGGCCGGAGAGGCATGCCGAGACCTCATCGAGGGCGTGGTGCTCGGACTCGTCGACTTCGAGAGCTCCGAGTTCAACGACATGTTCCTCGAATATGCGTCCTGCATGCGCGAGCAGGGCATCGAGAACATTCCGGACAGCATCGACATCACGTCGATCATGCGCGACGGTGAACTCCCGTTCGACGCGGAGGATCCCGCCTTCATCGCCGCCGACGAACAGTGCCGGGACATCTTCGCCGAGTTCGCTGCACGATTCGGCGGCTGACCAACCGACGGTCGATTGAACGGGCCCTGACCTGACGGCTCTACGATGGGTCCATGGACCGCATCGCTCGCGTCATCGTCAGCCACAGTCGTCCGATCCTGGCGGCGACTGCCGTCGTCAGCCTCATTGCCGTGGCGATGCTGTTCCGGATGCAGTTCAACGCCGACATCAGCTCCTTTGCGCTCACCGGGAGCGATGCGGGCGAATCGTTCGTCGCCCTGCAGGCGAAGTACGAGTCGGCCGATCCGATCAACGTCGTGGTCACGCTCCCCGAGGGCGAGACGTTCCGCTCCAAGGCCGGTCTGGTCACACTCGTGGAACTCCGGGACAAGATCCTCCAAGTCGAAGGTGTCGAGAGCGTCGCAACGATCGTCCCGAACGAGAACCCGCTCACCGAGGCACCGATCACGGCATCCGACATCGCCGCAGCGCCGGACGCGATAGTCGTGTCGCTCATCGACGAGAGTCCGGTCGCCAGCCTGCTCCTCGACGAGAGCGGTCGCAACACGCTGATGCTCGTGATGCCGGCCGACGACGCCGTTGCCTTGGCACGAGACCTCGCCGAACTGGAGCCGCCGACAGGAGTCGAGATCACCCTTTCGGGGAACCCCGTCATCTTCGCGACGGTGCTCGACATCATGTCGTGGTTCCTCCTGATCATCCCGCCACTCGTCATCGGCCTCCTCATCGGTGTCTTCTACCTCACGATCGGCGACCTCCGGCTGAGTGCCCTCTCACTCCTGCCGGCGGGGCTCGGCGCCCTCTGGACGTTCGGGTTCATCTTCGGCCTCGGGCTGAAAGTCGACATCGTCACCCTGCTTGTACCGATCTTCGTGATCGTCATGGGATCCGCGGATGGTCTCCACTTCGTGACCCACTTCCAGGAATCGGCGCAGCAGTCCGACTCCGTTGGACGGGTGCGCGCCGCCCTGTCCGAGGTCGGCGTGCCAATGATCCTGACAACAGTCAGCACCGCAGCCGGATTCCTCTCCCTCCTCGCAACCGGCGTCTCCCCCATCCGGCAGCTCGGTCTGTTCGCGGCTATCGGCATCTGCTTCGCCGGCGTCATCTCGTTCTTCTCCCTCCCGGCACTGCTGAGCCGCGTCACGGTGAAGAAGACCGGCAAGAACGCCCTCCTGGGGCCGCGCGTGACGACCGGGCTCAAGGCCCTCGTACGGAGCCGCACGCCGGCCATCGTCTTGTGCGGAGCGATCGTGGTGTTTGCCGCCATCTTCATCCCACGGCTGCACGTCGACTCAGATCAGCTGTTCTTCTTCAAGGACGGCGATCCGGTCCGCGAGGCGTTCGCGAAGACGGAGGAAGTCTTTGGTGGGGCGACGCCGCTCGCCGGGGAGTTCGTCTTCGAACCGGCACAGGGACTCGACGGACTCGACCGGGTCGCTGCGGTCTCGCGAGAACTGGAGCAGCTCCCCGGGATCCGGAGAGTGTTCTCTGCGGCCGATGTCGCGGCTGCATTGAGTCCGGAAGAGATGCGAGATCTCGTCACCGGGGGGATCGATTTCCCGCTCGGCGACATGGTGAGCACCGACGGACTGCGGTTCATGGTGTTCCCCTCCGACTTCACGACGGAGGACCTCGAAACGTGGGTGGCGTTCGCTGAGGAGACGCCCGAGATCCGCACGCTCACCGGGATGCCGATCGTGTGGGATGAGATCGCGCGCCTGGTCCTCAACGCTCAGATGACCTCGATCATCGTCGCTTTTGTGCTGGTGTCACTGATGCTCCTGATCGCATACCGCAACATCCGCGAGACGCTCGTCTCCCTCGTCCCGATCGCGCTCACCATTGCGACCGTGCTGGGCTTCCTGGCCCTGTCGGGGATCAACTTGAACCTCGTTACGGCCATCCTCTCGAGCATCGTGATCGGCGTCGGCATCGACTACGCGATCCACTTCATCGCCGCCATCAACATCGCGCGCCCGGACGGCGATGGCTACGTCCTGCGCGGAATCGACCGGGCCGGACGTCCGATCGTGGCGAACGCACTCGGAATCGCCGTGGCCATGACGGCGCTCTGGTTCTCGCCGCTCAAGGTGCACTCCCAGGTGTCGATGATCATGTGGATTGCCATGATCACCAGCGCCCTCACGGCGATCATGGTGATTCCGATGTTCTTGCCACGCGCCAGCGTGCGGGACCCCGTGGCAGCGCCCAGCCAAGATGCTGCGATCTGATCGGTCGACGGTCCTCAGGCGACGCGCAAGGCTTCTGCCGAGCGTGTCCGAAGCAGTTCGATCGCCACCCAGAACAGCGCGGCCAGCACAACGAGCGCCGGTGCCACGACCTCGATCCCGAAACGACCGACAAGAATTCCGATCGAACCGGAGAGAAGCGCAACGCCGATGTTCGCTCCTGCGATCTCGTAGCCAACCGCCCACGGCGTGAATGCGGCGCCGAAGCGTCTCGGCGTCAGCAGGATCTCGAGCGGGAAGACCGCGCCGTGGGACACACCCGACGCGACAAGGCCGGCGATCCCAAGCCACGGGGTCGGCGCGAGCCACACGAGGGCGAGGCTGGCGACGGTGGCGAACCCGGAGAGCGTCAAGACACGGTTCGGGTCGACCCGATCTCCGAACACGCCAAGCGCGATCCGCGCGACGGTCATTCCCGCCCAGTAGCCCGCCACCGCCATGCCGGCAACACCGTCGCTGATACCCCGGCCCTCAGTGAATAGGCTGAACGTCCAAGCACCGGTTCCGGCGGCGACGCCCGCGTAGAGGAAGAAGACAGCCACCGACAGCCCGAGGACGAGACCATTGTCGCCGACCGACGGTCGACGGCCGGTTCTCCCGACGTTCCCTTCGACAGCGCTGATCGTGGCAAGGAACGCGATGGCAAGGAGGAGGTCGGCGACGGCGAGGCTCCCGAACGCGACCCTCCATGACACGCCGAGGGCCAAGAGCACGGTGACGAACAGCGGACCGAGTGTCGATCCGATACCGAACCCGGTGTGGACGATTCCCATCGCTCGTGCGCCCCGATGCACGGCCACATAGGCGTTCACCCCCGAATCCAGCACTCCACCAGCGAGCCCGAGCATGAATCCGGCGCCGAGGAACAGCACCCAGTTCGATGACAGGGCGAATGCGGCAAGGCCCAGAGAAGACGCGAATGCGGCGACGACCAGCAACGGGCCAGCCGTGAACCGCCTGGTGAGTTCACCGTTCGCGAGCGTCGACAGCGTGTAGCCGGCGCCGTAGGCGAACGTGACCAGCCCAAGGTCGGCGAGCGGACGCCCCAGCTCGTCAGCCGCTGATGGCCACGCGACGCCGATCGCCGCGATCGGCATCCCGAGCAGCACAAAGCTGACCGCCATAACGGCGAACACGCGGTTTCTGGATGTCACGGACTCAGCCTAGGAACGGCCCCAGGCGGCCCGGTCACCAGATCAGGCCGGGGGCGGCACGACCTGCGGTGACGGCTCGGTCTCCCACGTGCCGTACTGCTCGTCGACCGTCACCTCGGCGGCCGTCACGGCGCCGAGAAGCCACGTGTCGGTAGCGGTGAAAACAACCTGATCCTCCATGAACGGCAGGACTTCCTCAGGGGTAGCGACCGTGCGCTCTTCGACCACAATGACGTGGAAACCGAATTCGGTCTCCACCGGGCCGGTGACCTCGCCGATTGGCGCGCTGACGGTCGCTTCGGCAAAAGCCGACACGTAGGTCGCAGCAGCGCCACATCCCAGTGATCCGCCCTCTGCTCCGCTGCCGGTATCGATCGACACCTCGGCGGCGACGGTGGCGAAGTCTTCGCCGCCCTCGAGGCGCTCGATCACGGCGTCGGCCTCAGCTTCGGTCTCGACCAGGATGTGCGACGCACAGACCTGGGTGAATTCGAGCGGCGCGGCGTCGATGGCTTCCTCCGCGTCTTCGACGGTCGGCGTGTCCACCGTCGGTGTCACGAACTCGATCACGGCGTCCTCGATGAGCAACTGGGTTGCGTACCGCTCCAAGCCCTCCTCAGAGATGTTCTGTGCCTCGAGAAACCCTTCGAGGTCTCCGGCGTACCCTTGGTCGAACAGGATCGTCTCGACCTCGGTGTCGATCTCCTCCTGCGTCGCCTCGAATCCGAGGTCTGCCTCAGCGGCCTGCTCGATCGCCGTCCACTGGATCAACGGGCTGAGGTACCCGGCCATCTCCTCATCGCTCAGGTCCTCCTCGGGTTCATAGAAGAGACCATCCACGTCCCCGGTTGTGATTTCGGTTCCGTTGACGGTCGCCGCCGTCGACGACGAACCACTGCACGCAGCGGCAGTGAGGGCGAGCACGGCGAGCAGAATGAGCAGACGCTTCATGGGGTTCCTTCGTCGGAGATTGTCTCGCGAGGCTAGGGACCCAATCGGCGAAACCCCTTCGCTCAACCTGAGAATCTCCTCAGATTCGACGGTCGAAGCCGGACCCTCTGGGCCGGACGGTACTCGACCTGCGAAGTGCTGGTGGGCTGAGTGTCGCCATCCAAGGCCATTCGACCCTTCTCCTGTCGGAATCTGCGTGACAGCTCTGAGGGCACGCGATATTGGAAGCAGCCGTGAGCATCGCCGCAAGGCGCTGGCCTGTGATCCTCTTCACGTTCAGCCTGATTGCTGCTGGGTAGCTCGCGAGAGGGGCGCCGGCCCCGTTGACGTGCCGTCTCTGTGGTGACTAGTGCCGATGGACTATTGCTCAACCATTCTCGTGAAGTGGGGCCATGACGCCGATATTGAACGTAGGCCCGCCGAAAGAATGGCGTGCCACGGTGGAAGAGGTGGCCCAGATGCGGATGCGCGACCAGTTGGTCGTAATAGTTGCCGTTGCCGTTGCGACCATCGCCGTTGCAGCGAACGTCTTCGCCCAGACACACGCTGCCAATCAGCGGGTTGAGATGGAGCGGGAGGGCCTTGCCGCAGCGTGGTCGTATCCCGTCATGGACACCACAACCTCGACCAACCCTATCGAAGAGACGGACACGCCAAGCCGTGAGACCTCGGATGGGGACGATGGCGACCACAAAGGCCAAACCGAGACCTGGACGCCTTCGGACGGCACCGTAGCTCCGTGCTCCGATGAGGCGCCCTGCACCATTGAAGAGGTTCTCGATCACGACTTCCGCAATCACGGACAGATGGTGTCGGCGTACGTCCGTGCCCTTGGCTTCGAGGAAGGGCTTGACGGCCCTTGGGGATCGTCTGTGCGACAGATCGCCAAGCCGGACATCGACAGCGACGGGCCCCCGCGTTCCGATCGCGCGCTCGAGAACCAGGACAAGAATGACGACCGCGTCCCGCCCGGCCAGGACAACGAGGACGACCGCGTCCCGCCCGGCCAGGACAAGGACAAAGACGACGACTAGCTCGCGGCCGGCAGAAAGCGCCGCTGCGTCATAATGGGCTCCGTTCCCTGCCCCGATCGGAGACTCCCATGTACCAGGCCGCCGAGCAACGCTACGAATCGATGCCCTACGCCCGTTGCGGCCGCAGCGGCCTCGACCTTCCGAAGATCGCCCTCGGTCTCTGGCAGAACTTCGGAAGTCGCTCGCCACTCGAGTCCGCTCGGGAGATGCTCCTGAAGTCGTTCGACCGGGGCATCACACACTTCGATCTCGCCAACAACTACGGGCCCGAGTACGGCACCGCAGAAGAGAACTTCGGTCATGTCATGACCACCGATCTCGCCCCGTACCGCGACGAGATGGTCCTCTCTACCAAGGCCGGCTACGACATGTGGCCGGGTCCGTACGGGCAAGGCGGCGGTGGCCGCAAGTACATGCTCGCGAGCCTCGACCAGAGCCTCGCCCGCATGGCGGTTGACTACGTCGACATCTTCTATTCGCACCGATTCGACCCAACCACTCCGCTCGAGGAGACGATGGGAGCGTTGACCACGGCTGTCGAACAGGGGAAAGCCCTCTACGTCGGCATCTCCTCGTACGGACCCGCGAAGACCCGCGAGGCGGCCGAGATCCTGCGGGCCAATGGAACTCCCTGCCTCATCCATCAACCGTCGTACTCGATGCTGAACCGTTGGATCGAGGATGAGTTGCTCGACGTGACGGACGCGGAGGGCATGGGGGTGATCGTGTTCTCGCCGCTCGGCCAGGGCATGCTCACGACGAAATACCTCAGCGGCGTGCCGGCGGAATCGCGAGCGGCGGAAGATGCTTCGCTCAGCCGGGGATTCCTGACGGACGAGAACCTCGCCCGTGTTCGGGCCCTCAACGAAATCGCTCAGAGTCGCGGTCAGACCCTTGCCCAGATGGCAATCGCATGGACGCTGAGAGATTCGCGAGTCACAACAGCCCTGATCGGGGCGAGCCGGTGGTCGCAGATTGACGACAGCCTCGGCGCGCTCGACAATCTCGACTTCACAGCGGAGGAACTCAGCGAGATCGACCGCTACGCTGCCGACAGCGGCATCAACCTCTGGGCGTCGTCAAGCCGGGAAGACTGACACGGACCCGGCATCGGCTAGGGCACGGTGGTCGAGGAGGATCCGGTGCTCCCGGAGTCACCACCCGGATCGTCTGGCGTCCCGGCTCCTTCGGTCTCGGTTGCGCCTGATGATCCGCCGAGAGGTTCTCCTGCATCGGCCTCGGCAACTGGCGGTGATGACGGGCCGGGAGCGGCGTCTCCGGCCGATCGATCCCCGGTGCCATCGCCCGGACCACCCGACGGAGCCGGAGTGGTTGTGGTTGCGGAGGCTTCGCCCCGACCGCTCTGTTGCGACCCCGTACCGGAGTTGCCGGAACCCTCACCGGACTCTCCGGCACGGCCTGGATCCGGCTCGTTGCCTTGCTGTCGACCTTCTTCGCCCTGCCGGTCCACCGCTCCTTGCTCACGCGACTGGGACTCGGCGGCCTCCCGGTCCCGACGTTCCTCCTCATCCTGCTCCTGGAGGCGCCTTCTGGCATCCTCGAGGCGGGATCCAAGGGCATCGCGTTCAGCCAGACTCCGACGTTGCGCTCTCCGCTCGCTCGACGGCCCGAGTGATCACTGCGCGTGGAGCGCGGAGGAAGACGAGGCGTTCGAGTTCCTCGACGCGGTGGGTCGCTTCGACCTCATCGTCGAAGACCGCGCGGACACGCTCGGTGACCTGTTTCATGGGATAGAGGACGTCGCCGGGAATCGCATCCTCAGCCGCGACGGCCATCCCGACCGGAGCAGCGACAACGAACACCGCGGCGAGTGCACCCGCCAGGCGTCGGCGCAGCGCGAAGCCGGTGGGGACCGGCGTTGGAGGGGCCGCCTTGAGAGCTGTGCCCATCTCGGCGATGTGGCGGCTCTTCGTGTCCTCGGCGACTTCGACGCGGTAGGCGGAAGAGAGTCGCTCCATGGGGTCACGATTGTCCATCAGGCACCTCCCCCGTCAGATGAGTCCAGCAGCGTTCGCAGTCGGCTCTCGGCGCGGCGGACTGCCGCATACACCGCGACCCGATTTCCACCGACAATCTCGGCGATCTCATTTCCGTCCATCCCCACGACGTGTCGCAAAACCAGCAGCGTGCGCTGTTTCGGAGTGAGTTGTTGCATCGCCGCGGCGAGGTCCGGGTCGGTGTCGAAACCTGATGGGAGTTCCGGTTCGACACCGACCTCAGGGACCGTCGCTGCAAGATGCTCTGGGCGCCGCGACCGGCGCCTCAGTTCGTCGAGGCACGTGAAGCGCACACTTCGGAACAGCCAGGCCCTCAGGGACCGACCATCGCCCTTGATCTGCGGGGCGGATTGGACGAGTTCAAGGAATGCCTGCTGCACGGCATCCTCGGCAAAGCGAGGGTCGTGCACCATCCCGTTGGCGAACGAGGCCAGCGGGTCGGCCGTGCACCGATACGCCGTGGCAAATGCGGTCTCGCTTCGGGATCGGATTCCGTTCATGATCTCATCCAGTTCCGGGTATTCGCTCACATGCCTTCCGTGTGCTTCGTCTACAGGAACAGGGCGGACAGGGGACCATGAACGTGCATGGAGGCCAATATCCGTCGCACCATGGCGAAAAGGTACTCACCTTCGCCGCTACCGTCGGCGTAGGCGGCGATACGTTCCATGATCCGTTTGTACGCCTCGGTACGCGTCATCTCGCGCTCCGGATCGCACTCGGTGCCGGCTGCTGCGCAGGCTCCGTCGGTTGCACGCTCCTGGAGCCGGTCCCGGTCCCGGTCCCGGCTCGGGTCTCGCACGGCTTCGCACTCGCCAATGGTTCCGACACACGTGCCGTCGTCCTCGCGCACCTGATTCTGAATCTGCTTGCGAGCCTGGGTGCGGGCCTGGGGCTGTTCGCACTCCGGTGCTTCGTCGCCGGCTGTGCACGGGGCTTCCTCGGCGTGGACCTGGACGCGTTCCTGCGCCTGGGTCATGACCCTTTCGCCAACCGGTTCTCCTTCACCAGCCCCTGGACCCGGCCCGGCGATCGCCGCCGTCGCCGTGAAGAGCGAGAACACCATGATGAGGCTTGTGAGAAGCATCATCCGTTTCATGAGGATCTCCTTTCGTTGTGAGACTCCACCCAGAGAGACGCCGGACGGTGCTGAGATTCGACGGTCGCCACCCCGAAACACCAAGATCGGTATGAGACGACTCAACACCTACCGTGCCCGAGGTGCGCGGAATCCGTTGGCGAAACGGCCCCTCGAGCGTGTTCCAGGATCACTTGGCCTGCGGTACTCGGCGAATGAGCACCACGGTCCGGCACTACGACCACGCCACGGACTACCGGCGAGTCAACGACTTCCTCATCGATGTCTCCACGCGTGGCAGCGCCTTCGCGAACTGGCTCCAGCCTCGATGGGAGTACATGCACGCCCACGAGTACACCAAGAGCCCACCGATTGAGCGCTTCGGTGTGGCCGAGGAGTACGGAGAGATCGTCGGGATCATTCACTTCGAACACGATCCGGCGCTCGTCTATCTCCAACTGCGCCCAGACCGTCGCGAGGCCGCGTCCGATCTGCTCGCCTACGCAGTGGAGTACCTGGGCGGCTCCGCCCCCGCGTTCGAGTGGGAGGTCATCGCCTTGTACGTCAACGACTTCGACGAGTCACTCGGCGAGATCGCGGCCGCTCATGGCTTCGATCCGAGCGCCGACCACGGCGAGGTGCACGCACGGTACGCCCTCGATCGGACGATCCCGAAGGCTCCACTCTCCCGCGGCTTCCGCCTCCGGAGTCTGACCGACGAGAACGACCTGGCGCAGATCGCCGGCGTCCTCTGGCGAGGCTTCGAGCACGACGGCGAGATCCCCGAGACGGGTCCCGCCACCCAGGGTGAATCCCAACAGACGCCGGGATTCCGGAGAGACCTGACGATCGTGGCGGTGGCTCCCGACGGCACATACGCGTCGTACGCCGGAATGTGGTTCGTCCCTGAGAATCGGGTCGCATACGTCGAGCCGGTCGCCACCGACCCGGCCTTCCGGCGTACGGGTCTCGCCCGAGCCGCCATCTCAGAGGGCCTCCGCCGGGTCGCCCAACTCGGCGCCGACGTGGCCTGGGTCTGATCGGATCAGCCGCTCTACCTCGATATGGGGTTCACACCACAGTTCCGCACGGATCTCTGGGTGCGGTACCTCGGCCGCCGACGGCACCACACCAGTTCGTACCGGCCTCGCTGCGCACCTATCCTGCCTGGCCAATGAGAATTGTCATCGTAGGGGCCGGGGCTGTCGGGTCGTATCTCGCGGAACGCCTCGCACTCGAAGGCCAGGACATCGTCCTCGTCGAGTCCAACGAACAACGCGCGAGCGAAGTGCAATCCGAGATCGACTGCATGGTCGTCAACGGCAACGGTGCGTCGAGCTCCACGCTCGTCAAGGCCGGGCTCAACGACGCCGACCTCCTCATTGCGGTCAGCTCGTCGGACGCGATCAACGTCCTCGCCTGCAGCGCGGCCACCAATATCGGGATTCCCCGGACGGTCGCTCGCGTCGAGGACCCGGAGCTGAAAGCCGAAGTCGAGGAACTCGGCGTTGACTTCATCATCGACCCCGGTGAGGCGGCGGCCCGCGACCTCCTCACGCTCGTCAAACGAGGCGCCATCTCCGATCTCGTCGAGTTCGCCGATGGCCAGCTCGTTCTTCTGGGTGCGTACGTCGCTCCCAATGCGGCGTTCGTCGGTATCACGCTGGCCGAGCTTCGCCGGGCCGTCGATGGCTGGAATTGGCTCGTCGTAGCGGTGATCAGGCACGGTGAGACCATGATCGCCCGAGGTTCGACCGTGCTCGAAGCTCACGACCATGTGCTCCTGATGGCCCAAGCCGACAAGACGGCGGAGGCATACGAGCTGCTCGGGATCAGCGACAAGGCGGCCGAGAAGGTCATCGTGCTCGGCGCCACCCGCCTCGCTCAGATCACCGCCGCGATGCTTGCCGACAACGGCATCTCGACAACACTCATCGACGAAGATCGCAAGCGCTGTCATCTCATCGCAGAGCGCCTGCCCCGGGTGGTCGCCGTCTGCGGCAACCCGACCGATCCGAAGCTCCTCATGGCCGAAGGCGTCGACGCGGCAGATTCGGTCCTTGCACTCAGCGGCTGGGACGGCAACAACCTCCTTGCCTGCCTCGTGGCGAAGGAACTCGGAGCCGGCGAGGTCATCGCCAGGTTCACCAACACCGAACTCGTCGGGTTGCTGAGCGGCGCCGGCCTGGACGCAACCGTCAGCTCCCGCCTCTCGGCAGCGAACGAGATCCTCCGGTTCGTCCGGCGCGGCATCATCCACTCCGTCACGACCTTCTCGGACTCGGATGCCGAAGCCATCGAACTCGAGGTACGACCGGGCAGTTCGGCTATCGGCAAGACGCTGAACAACCTCAACCCACCCGAGTCGCTGATCATCGGTGGCGTACAACGCGGCGACACCGCGTTCGTGCCGCGCGGCAGTACCGTCATCGAGGAAGGCGATCATCTGATCGTCATTGCCCGGCCGGAGGCCATCGCCGCCGCCGAGAGCCTTTCGGGCTAGCCGCAGATGTCATGGCGGCACCTCCTTCATGTTGTTGGCGCCGTCGTCGGCGCTATCGGCGTGTCGATGCTTGCCTCTGCGGTGGTATCCGCCATCTATCAGGAGTGGTCCACCGCGCTCTGGATCGTTGCGGCATCCCTCGTGGCAACGGTCCTCGGTCTCGTGCTGTGGCGATGGTTCGACCGTCCCGGCGAGTTGAGTACCCGTGAAGGTTTCGCCGCGGTCGCCCTGGCGTGGATCGCGATGGGCCTCGTTGGCGCCCTGCCGTACCTCTTCACCGGATCGATCACCAACGTCACCGATGCCGTGTTCGAGACGGTTGGCGGTTTCACCACAACCGGCTCGTCCGTTGTCCCGGACCCCGCGCTGCTCCCGCACGGTATTCAGTTCTGGCGCTCGTTCACCCAGTGGGTCGGTGGCATGGGAATCATCGTTCTCTCGATCGCCATCCTCCCCCTGCTCGGCATGGGGGCGGTGCAGCTTGCCCGCGCCGAGTCGCCCGGCCCAATCCCCGATCGCCTCACACCGCGCTTCAAGGAGACGGCGAAACGGCTGTGGATCGTCTACGTCGCGCTGACCGTTGTCGAGATGATCCTCTTGTGGCTCGGGGACATGACCCTTTTCGAGGCCATCAATCACGGGTTCACAACGATGTCGACCGGTGGATACAGCACCAACGCCGGATCAATGAACGCCTTCAGCGACTACTCGCAGTGGATCGTGATCGTATTCATGGTTCTCGCCGGAACCTCGTTCGCACTGCACTTCCGGGCAGTCCGCAACCCGGGTGTCTACTGGAAGAATACCGAAGTGCGTGTGTACCTCGGAGCGACGCTGGTGGCGGCGGTCGTGATGATCGTCGGCACGTGGGGCGGTTCGGTCCACGACACGATCCGGGATGCGCTGTTCACCTCGGCCTCGATGATCACCACGACCGGGTACGGGACCGCCGACTTCGGCCTGTGGAAGCCAGCGCTCCAGATCATGATTGTTGGTTTGATGTTCGTGGGAGGCATGGCCGGCTCAACCGCCGGATCCGTGAAGATCTACCGCCACGAGGTGCTCTACGAAGCGTCGCGGGTCGACATTCGCCGTCTCATCCACCCACGCGGTGTATTCGTGGCGCGCATTGGAAAGAATCCGCTGAAGGACGACCTGGTGGAGGCCGTGCAGACGTTCTTCCTCCTCTACATGTTCGCCTTCATGACCGGCAGCTTCGCCCTCGCGGTCATCAGCTCGATCTGGGGGCCGGACATGGACATTGTCTCCACCGTGTCGGCCGTTGCCTCGTCGCTCGGCAACGTTGGCCCCGGGCTCGGATCGGTCGGTCCGACCGGGAACTACCTGGAAGTCCCGATGCTCGGCAAGTGGCTGCTCGCCGGCTTGATGATCGTCGGTCGCCTCGAGATCCTCCCCATCCTCATCCTCTTCAACCGGGAGAGCTGGCGCCGATAGCGGCCTACGGAGCCTCGCCCCTGCCAGAACGTTCTGTCCGGTTCGACTGCCCCGGTGCCGTCCCCCCCGTGCGGGTCCAGTTCGATTCCTGTCACTCCCGGATGCGAGAATGGCACCAATGAGTACAGCCAGCCCCCACGACAATCTGATCATGATCGGCGGTGGAGAACTTGGGCGATGCCCAACCCGCATCCATCATGATCGCTTCAACGCCACCGAACGGATCGATGATCCTGTGATTGAGCGGCGAGTCGCTGACGGGCGGGCGTGGGAGAAGACCGTCGTCGCACACGTCCTCGAAGGAACGGATCCAGCAGTCATCTCACGGCCCGGAGAGCTGATCGACCCCGACCTCCCGGCCACGATCGGTTCAGGAGTCAGGGCCGCCGAACGAGAAGCCATCACCGTTGAGGCGCTCCGTTCGGGCGTTCCGATCATTGTCGGAGGTCGGCTTGCGGAAGAGAGCCTTCAGTCCGTCGGGGCACCCGATCTCCTCATCAAACTCCATGATGGCTACGCCCCCATCGACGTGAAGCACCACAAGGCGATCGGACGGTCAGGGATCCCCGCCCGGGCGACATCGATCGATCACCTCGACGATACGAACGGCACTCCGGTGCCCTTCCGCAGCGGCCGCGTCAACGATCTGTTCCAGGTGGCCCACTACTGGCGCCTCCTCGACCACCACGGCTTTGCGAATCCTCGGCACCTCGGAGCAATCATCGGAGCGGAGAGCTCCCTGCTCGCGGTGTGGGTCGACCTCGGAGCGGGTGATCCATCATTTCTCGGTCGCCAACTCGAAGCGTTGGACGAGGCCATCGTCGTCGCGGAAGCTGGCAGGATCCAGCCGACGCGCCCACTCATACCCCCGGTCTGGCGAGGGGCCTGCCGATCTTGTCCATGGGCCGACTTCTGCCGCGACGAACTCGAAGCCATCGATCACGTCTCGCTCCTCCCGGCGATCGGCGCACACGACACGAAACGTCTGCTCGACTCCGGGGTCGCAACGACCACCCACATGGCGAGACTCCAACCGGGCTCCGTCCACGGCGGGTACGAAGTGAGTGAGGAGGCGATCCTCCAGGCCAGGGCCCGCGCATCGGGATCACTGCTGCGCCGAATCGGTGTCGATCTTGCCCTGCCGTCTGCGATCAACGAGATCGACTTCGACGTGGAGACGTACCTCGGAACCCTCTATCTGGCCGGACTCCTCGTCCATGAACCGGACGGCGCCGCGTTCCGACCCATCTCGAATTGGACGGGAACGCCGTCCGGTGAGCGCCAAGTCGTCGAAGACCTCTTCCGATACTTCGATGAGCTTGCCGAACAAGGCGATGTCGTTGTGTACCACTGGACCGGGTACGAGCGAACGATCCTCAAGGAGGCATCCGAGCGACATGGGCTTTCGATGCAATCTGCCCCGTCCGTCGACGACTGGTTCGATCGCTACGCCTGCGACCTCTGGTCGTGGATCAAGCAGCGGTTCGTCTCACCGAACGGCTACTCGCTCAAGGTCATCGCGCCGCTGTGCGGCTTCGACTGGCGCGACGATGATCCGGGAGGGGCGCAGTCCGAACTCTGGTACGTCGACGCGCTGGCGGGCAACGACGTACAGCGTGCCCGCCTCCTCGAGTACAACGAAGACGACGTTGCCGCACAGGCCGCGATCCGCGAGTGGGTCCGAACGCAACCGCAAGATCCGGCGAGTCGTACGATGGCGTGACCCGGAGAATACGAGCCGTTCGTTCGGCGTTGCCTGAGCATGGATACTGCAGAAGAGCAACACCTCGCCTGGCTCGCCCGATCCTTTGGGCGCACCGACTACCTGCCGCTGACACCCGCTGACCTCGCTGCGCTCTCCGACGCGGGATCGTACGTTGAGAAGTATCCCGGAACCCACCTCTTCAAGGAAGGCACCGAGTCGGAAGCGGCGTATGTGATCCGACACGGAGATGTTGAGCTGTTCCGCAACCGCACGGGAGGGCGCCTGATCGTCGGCCGAATTGGACCCGGCGCAGTCATCGGAGATATTGCACTTCTGCGAGGTCAGCCGTACATATCGAGTGCTCGTGCGGTGTCACACGTTGAGACCTTCCGACTCGATCGGGCGAGACTCCTCCCCGTCCTCCTCGACCACCCGAGGATCGCGATCCGATGGCTTGTCGCCGGCCTGAACCAACTCGAGGCAACGCAACGGCGGGTGCTCCGCCTCATGCGGGGAAGCGTGAAGGAGCAGGTCGCCGAGATGGTGCTCGATGAGGCGGATCGGCACGGAACCGTTCGGCTCTCGCAGGCGAGCCTCGCTGGACTCCTCGGTGCGAGCCGGCAGTCCGTCAACCAGTCGCTTTCGGAACTCCGTCGCGCCGGAGCGGTCGAGACGGGCTACCGGACCATCACCGTCGTCGACGCGGATCGACTTGCCGTGGCTGCCGGACGGTGAGGTGCCGTTGATCAGTGCGTGCGTATCACGGCGGAGCCGACACCGGCCACCGACCCGATCACGCTGAAGACCACGGCTTCGACAAGCGGGGATGGGAACGCTTCGAGCGCCGGACCCTGCATGGCTCCGATCGCGGCAACGACGCCTGAGGCGGCGAGGGCCATGGCGAAGGCGGCGGCGCCGATTCGCAGCACCGAACCGCGATCCGGCCGATCCGGGTTGTCCAGACCAAAGAGCACGGGCGGTGCGCCGGCGACGAGCAATGGCGCCAGGTGGAACGTGGAGGCCGGCCGGATCAGAGCGACGAGTACCCACAGGCTGGCGAGCAGCGCTCCCCACACGAGTGCTCGCCGAATGTCAGGATGGGTCTTTGCCTGGAGAGTCATACTGTGGTCAACGGTGGCGAGTTGTCGACATCCCGACAAGGGTCGCAATCCCGACCGTTGGATGCGTACAGAGCGGCCGACTCCCCTCACCCGGTTGCCGCCCGGGGCTAGCGCTCAACCAGTCGTCGTCGCACGGATCTGGTCGGCGATTGCCTCCATGGCATCGTCGAACCGGCTGACCCAGATCTTGCCGTGGGCGGGTGTATGCAGCGGATCGAGCAGATGAACGAGGTGGTGGCCGAGTTCGTGACCGAGGGTCCGCAGCGTGGTGGTCGACCCGAGCCTGATCTCGCCTTCGGGCGGGTAGGGACGTCGATAGTGGTCCTCCCACGCCACGATGCGCTCCTCGCCGTACAGGTCGCTCGCGATTCGGCGCGGTGCCCAGCACTGGCCGGTGTCCGGCCGGCGGCGCCGATTGAACCTCAACCCGGGTTCCGCCACACCGAATCGGGCAGCCACGTGTCGTACCAGGCCAGTCGTTTCATCCGATTCGACCGCGTAGCGGTCGCCGAGTCGGGTGATGAGGTCGTAGTCGCGGCTGAACGTGCGGACTCGGTGTTCGTGCCGCGGGATCCGATTCGAGGATTCGACGATTTGAAGGGGCATGGTGCAAGCGGCCTCGGTGCTGACGGTCATTCTGTGGGCCCGGGGCGCCACATACGAGGTGGAGAACCCTGGGTTCGCAAACTAGTCGAGGAGGGTGGGGTCGGGCGCTAGGGCTGGGGGTTCGTCGGAAATTGGCAGAACCGCCTCGTCCGCTTCACCCAGGTCGAGTTCGTGGATTCTCGTCCCTCGTGATTGCACCTTGCCGGCGGACGTCTCGATCTGGTCGATGTCGCGATTGGCCTGATCGAAGTGCCGTCGCAAGTTCGCGACCCGGTCGGAGAGGCGGCCAACATCGGTCAGCATCGTGCCGACCTCGGTCTGGATGACGCCTGCCTGCTTGCGCATCTCGACATCTCGGAGGACGGCCCGAACGGTGGTGAGCGTCGCCATCATCGTCGTCGGCGACACGATGTAGACCCTCGCCTTGTAGCTCGCCTCGATGATCGCCGGATGGTGGGCATGCAGTTCGGCGTAGACCGCCTCGGAGGGCAGGAACATCAGCGCCGAGTCCGCGGTCTCGCCCGGGATGATGTAGCGCTGCGAGATGTCGCGCACGTGCTTCTTGACGTCCTCGCCGAGTTGTTTGGCATACGCCGCGCGGCCCGCGTCGTCCGTGGCGTTGAGCATGTTGCGATAGGCCGTGAGCGGAAACTTCGCATCGACGACGACCGACCCCGGAGGGTTCGGGAGTTTGATGAGGCAGTCGGCGCGCTTGCCGTTCGACAGCACGCTCTGGAACTCGTAGGCCGAGTTCGGGAGCGCGTCTTCAACAATCGCTTCGAGTTGCACCTCGCCGAAGGCGCCGCGGGCCTGCTTGTCGTCGAGGATGTGCTGCAATCCGACGACCTCGGTGGAGAGCTTCGTGATGTTCTGCTGGGCCTGGTCGATCACCGAGAGCCGCTCCGTCAACTTCGTGACCGACTCCGCCGTCTCCTTTGACGACTTCTGCAGGCTCTGACCCATCCGGTCCTGGACTTGCTCGAGTCGGTCGTTCATCGACTTCGTCAGACGCTCGGACGACTCCTGCAGCGCCTTGGTCGTAGCAGCGGCTGTTGCGTTCTGTTGCTCATTCAGCATCTTCAACTGCCCGGAGAGGTTCTCCTGGGACCGAGACTGGGCGGTGATGAGTTGCTCGATCCTCTGGTCGGCCTCGGCGCTCGCCACGCCATCGCGACGGAGCACAACCCAGACGACCACCCCGGCGACCACAACGAGGGCCACAGCCAGGATGATGAGTGCAATTTCCACGAGGAGTGGCCTCTCTTCCAATGATTGACTTCGTGGCCTCAGCGTAGGGAGTCCCCGTGACAGATTCGAGACATTGCCCGGTTCATCGCCAACGCGACACCTGCATCACCGTCGCCCGGCCCGAATCGGTCTCCTCAGTACCAAATCACTTCGCCGAAGCCGGGAAGCGGCATCTCGTCAGGGAGTGACCGTGCCTCACCTGCTGCGTAGCGACCGGCGGACCAGACCGCTGCAGTCGCGTCGAGGACGTCATCCGCCGGCACGGTTCCGACCGGTTCGGGAAGCCGATCAGGCAGTGAGAGCCCGGCGCCGGAGAGAAGACGGCGTCGCTCGCTGTGCCCGTTCCAACTCTTCTTCGACGAGTTCAGCGGACGCCCTGCGAGAGCTCGGAACGTGACCTCCGGGTGGATCTCGATCAACCGCTGATCCGTCCGGGCGACAGCGTCGGTCTCTAGGATCCGACGGCGGAGCGCATAGCTCTGGGCGGTCAGGCCTATCCCGTACCGCTTGCGAGAGAGGCACAGTGCGTCCTGATACGTCTCCGCCTCGAGTACGTCCCTGGGCGGAGTCGGGAACACACTCGACGACCGGGCACCGATGAACTTCCGAGCCGCCGAATCGGCAGGCCGGGGCGGGGCCACCGGCAGGCCAATCGGGATGTCGACGGCGATGATCTCGGCGTCGGCCTCGGCCAGTGCGAGGTCGGCCATGGTCTCGTATGCGTCGATCGAAGCGATCCAGCCGTCGACAGTGACGACCGCGACCCACCCGCTCTTCCAGACATCCGCACCGACGACTCTGACCATGACCTCCTCCAGACCTGAGCGTACCAAGCACCCGTATGACCCTGCCAAGCGGCGCTCCCGTCGCGAACCGAGAGGCAGTCGAAGTCGCGCATCGCTGCGGACCAGTGCGGGCGGGATTCGGCCGATCGAGTCATGGTGACCTCCTCGGCGAGATCGTACCGAGCCGAGACGCTCAGCGTTGAACGGGGGTGGTGGGCTGTGGGCAGACACCAGACGCCGGTGGAGTACTGGGAGCCGCTAGGACGGTGGTTGGCCGTGGAGCTTCTCGTACAGGTCGATGGCCTCATCGAGATAGTTCACACCACACGCGAGCGCGACCGACGCATATGCCGAGCACTCACCGGTCTTGACATAGGCGGTGGCCCGTTCGGCCATGTCGGCCATCAACTCCTGGTGGGGACGCTCGTCTGGCGTGACCGGAAGCACCTCCATCGTGGCTGCGTACACCTCGGGATTCCACACGTTGAACTCGGTCGCGACCGTTGCGGCCTCGATGACGAGTTCCTCGCTCATCGCCCGAACGACGTCGACGACGGTGGGCACACCGCAGGTGAGGGCGAGATCGATACGCCTGGCGCCGCTGGGGACTCGCAGACCGGCGTCAGTGAGAACGATGACGTCCCCATGGCCGGCCGAAGCGATCAGGCCCAGGAGTTCGGGATGGAGAATGCCACGCTGCTTCACGGTTTCGACCTCACCCTTCGCGAATTGCACAAATGTTCTGTATTGGACATTTGTCCAGCGTCCGATGATACTTCGTACCAATGGCTGAGGACAACACCAGACAAGAACTCGCAATCCGCGTCGCCTGGCTCTACCACGACCGTGGCCTCACCCAGCAGGAGGTCGCGGACCGGCTCGGCCTCTCCCGCTCGACGATCAGCCGCATCCTCACCGAAGCGGAGCGTGACGGGATCATCCGGGTCATCATCACCCAACCACTCCCGGAGACTGCCAGACTCGCTGAGGCGCTGATCGAGCGGTACGGACTGTCCGGTGCGATCGTCGGACCGGCGCTCGACGATGAGCCCCCCGAGGTCGCCGCAGCCGCCGCCATGGCACGCCGCCTGGAAGGAATAGCGGCTTCTGGTGCAGTAACGATCGCTGCTGGATGGGGCCGAACGATTGCCCTCTCTGCCCGTGAGACACGGCCGCTGCCGACGACACAGGTGACCGTTGTCGACGCCTTCGGGCATACCACCACCGATGACACGACCGCCGCGGTGGAGGTCACCAACACGCTCGCCCGAAAGTTCGATGCCAGGGTCATGCACGTCCCATCACCTGGATTCGCTCCCTCCGAAGAGATTGCCGGGAGCTTCCTCTCCTCTCCCCCGGTCGTCCGCGCCCTGAAGAGGGCCAAAGCTGCCGATGTGATCCTTGTTTCGGTCGGTGTCGTCGGCCCCGATTCCCTCCTCCTGAACGAAGGCTTCATCACCGAGGATTCAATGGAAGAAGCCATCGCCGACGGAGCCGTGGGCGAGGTTTTCGGTTGGTACTTCAACGCCGCGGGCCATCGGGTCGAGTCATCGGGGATTCACCCCGTCGCACTCACGCTTGAGGAACTACGCAATGCACCGAGGGTGATCGGCGTAGCCGCCGGTGCCAAGAAGGCCGACGCGATCCGCGGCGCCATCGCGGCAGGCATCCTCGATGAACTCGCCATCGACGAGACCCTGGCCGCGGCCCTCCTTGAGGAACGGGCAATCGTGGCGACAACTGCACCGACGCGACGAAGAGTTGGCAGCTGAAGAGCCGAGTAGCCGGGTAACTGACGAAGGCCGAGGAGGCCGGAGGGTTCGCGGAGGGCGCCTACTCAGCTACCCCGCGCCTGGATAGCTACTGAATCGCAGCTCGAAAGGCAGCAGCGGTCTGTTCGAGATTCTCGCCACGATGGAGATCTCCTCCGATCAGCAGGGCGACGTCGTGTCCGTAGAAGTCGACGATCTCGTCGATGCGGTCGCGCGTCATGCCGCCGCCGGGAGACGGGAAGATCGGGGCAACGCCGTCGATGGGTTCCCGGCAGGCGTCCGCGATCTCCGTGCACGCCTCGGGGCTGAACGAGAACCGGCCGCCGTAGTTCGGGAAGATCGAGAGGTCAGCCCCGGCGTACCGCATCCACTTGCCGTAGAGAACGCCATGGGCGATCCCGCCGATCGGCGACGAGACGAACCCTCCAAGCAGCGCCGGATGTCCCATGATCGGGACACCAACGTCCGACCGATTCGCGAGATCTCGCATGTGATCGAAGCCGGTGATGCCGGGCAGCACCAGCAGGCCCCCGGCGCCGGCATCGAGGGCGACCCTCATCCTCTCTTCGAGGAGCGCCTGCGGGGCGTTGATGCTCGGCATGTAGACCGCGTTCAGCCCCGTTTGGTCGTTCGCGCGACGAACCGCCGCAGAGCAGGCCCGGACCCGGGCCGCGTACTCGGCGAACGGTTGATTCGCGAGACTGTGGTCGTCCTTGATCATGTCGACGCCGCCGAGCGCGAGTTCATGCGCCATCTCGGCGAATCGCTCCGGCGGTGAACCCATCGGCTTCAGAGCGGTGGCAAGGAGCGGTCGGTTTGGGGCATCAAACATCTCTCTCAGGCCGGCAATGCCGAACCGCGGACCGCCGAGGCGGTCGATCAGTGAGGACGGCAGGGCCACATCAATGAGCTTGACACCCGGCAGCAGGCTGCTATTGCCGAACAAGACGTTGAGCAGCTGCGGGAGCTCGAACCCGGTCGTCTCGACGGCATAGCTGACCTCAACCCGAACCGTGTCCGGACCGACCACCTCGAGCGTCTCGATGCGTCCGATGATCTCGCGTTGGATGTCGTCGTCTGGGACGAGGTCGGCGGGGAACTCGATCGTCTGCTCAACGCGGAGGGCGTTGGCGCGTCCCTCAGCGTCGGCCACATCACCCGAGAACTCGTAGACGGCCCGGATCCGGTCGCCGCTCACGGTCAGCGTCGTCGGCTCGATCATCAGAGACCCTCTGCCTTCGCGAGGCTGTGGGTAGCTTCGACCCGCGATGCTGCGAGGTCCTCCTCAGTGATGCCGGTGCTCGTGCCGGTGAGTTCCTCCACACCCGCCACGAGTGCAGCGGCATCAAGCCCGTACTCCTTCATGAGGTACGGGCGAGACGCCCCGTGGGCATAGGTGTCGCGGAGCCCGAGACGGAGGAGTCGCTTCCCGGATCCGACGTCGGCCATCTTCTCGGCAACGGCCGATCCAAGGCCGCCGATGATGGTGTGGTTCTCGAGCGTGACAACGCCGTACTTGGATGCCTCGATCGACTCAAGGATCACGGGGTCGTTGAACGGCTTGTGTGTCGAGACGTGGAGATGCTTCATCCCGATGCCAGCGTCGGCGAGCGGCTTCGCTGCCCGCATCGCCTCTTCCGTCGTGATACCCGCGGTGACCACCACGAGATCGTCGCCTTCGCTGAGCACCCTGACTTCGTCGAGCCTCATCGGCTCGTCCTTCGGGAATAGCCGCGGCACCTCGCCGCGGAGCATCCTCACGTAGACGGGTCCGTCTACGGCATAGGCGACATCGAGCACGGACTCGACCTCGGTCGCGTCTCCGGTCTCGAGGATGGTCATGTTCGGCGTGGCCCGCATGATTGCCACATCCTCGATGGCCTGGTGCGTGACACCGCCCGGTGTGGTGATTCCCGGCAGGAACGCAATGAACTTGACGGGCAGATTCGGATACGCGATCGACATCGCGAGTTGATCGTATGGCCGCCGATAGATGAACACCGCGAACGTGTGGATGAACGGCACATACCCCTCACGAGCCAAGCCGGCGGCGAAGCCCATCACGTTCTGCTCGGCCATGCTCATGCCGAAGAACCGGTCCGGGTACGTATCGCGCCACTTGCCGACTTCGCTTGAATTCGTCAGGTCGGCGGTGAGGACCACCACTTCTGGCTTGTCCTCGGCCCAGGCGATGAAGTTCTCGACGTGGGGGCGCTTCACAATCTCCATGTCAGTTCACCATCTCCTCGTAGACCTTCTGGTACCGATCGCGCTCCTCCTCGGACGTGAAGCGGAGGTAGTGCAGGAGCGGCGCCCGCTCCGCGAAGATCGGCAGGCCGCGTGCGGGATCGGTGAGCGCCATCACGAAGTGGGGCTTGCCGGTCTCGGCCGACATTGCGGCGTCGAGCGCATCGAGGTCGTGCCCGTCGACTTCCACGGCGCTCGCACCGAAGGCCCTGATGCGGTTGGTCAGCGGGTCAACGTAGATGCTCGGGTCGATGCATCCGTCGCATTGCTGTCCGTTCACGTCCGCGATGACCTTGAGGTTGTCGAGTTCGTACTTCGCTGCCTCGCTGATGGCTTCCCAAATCTGCCCCTCCTGAAACTCACCGTCGGACATCATCACCCACACGTCACCGGTATCGCCGCGACGCTTGCGAGCGAGGGCGATCCCCGCGGCCTGCGACAGTGCCTGAGCAAGCGAACCGGTCGTGGTCTCGACACCTGGCGAATGCTCGGCGCCGATCATTTCAACGGTGGTGCCGTCCTGGTTGAACTGGTCGAGGCCTTCCTCGGCCAGACGCCCGGTCTCGATCAGCGCTGTGTAGAGCACAAGGGCGTAGTGAGCCGGGGAGAAGATGAACCGATCGAGGTCGGCGGCCTTCGGCCCGTTGTAGTCGCCTCCGTTGAAGAATCCGGGGTTGTCCGGTCCGGGGACGCCGGCAAACGGGCGGGGGATCATCGGCGCCGTGCTCGGTCCGAGGCGCAGCGTCCTCGTATAGAGCATCGCGAAGATCTCAGCGGACGAGAGCGCCTGACTCATATAGCCGCCGTTGCTCCGGAGCACGTGGTCGAGGACCCGCGTGCGGATCCGGTCAGCCACAGCCTGCGTCTCGGGCCGCCAATCTCCGGCGGTATCGGGTGTGGTCATTGATCGCCTCCCGCTGCAAGAGCGTCTCGGATGGATGATTCGTAGGGTGGGCGGAGAACGCCGACCTCGGTGATGATTGCCGTGATCAATTCGGCTGGGGTCACGTCGAACGCCGGGTTCCACGTGGGGACCTCGCTCGGCGCGGTCGGTTCGGTCCGCCACGTCGTGAGTTCCGTATCAGATCTGAGTTCGATCTCGATCCCGGCACCTGACTCCAGCGTCACGTCGAATGTCGACAGCGGAGCGGCGACATAGAACGGAATGCCGGCATGGCGGGCGTTCACGGCGTGCGAGAACGTGCCGATCTTGTTCGCGGTATCTCCGTTCGCCGCAATCCGGTCGGCGCCAACGATCACGGCCTCAACCTTGCCCTGGGCCATCGCGGCAGCGTCAGCGCCGTCGGGCATCAGGGTCACGTCGATGCCCGCATCGAGGAGTTCCCACGTCGTCAGCCGAGCACCCTGGAGGAGTGGACGGGTCTCAGATGACAGGACTTCCACGCGCTCACCGGCCGCGACTTTCGCGTAGATGACGCCAAGCGCCGTCCCCCATCCGGCGGTCGCGAGGCGGCCGGTGTTGCAGTGGGTCATGATCCTCGTGACACCAGCAAGCTCGGCGCGCCCGGCCTCACCGATGCGGGTGCATGCGTCCCGATCCTCAGCAATGATCTTGAGAGCCTCGGTCAAGGCCAGAGCGCGTGCCTCGGCCGGTGACTCACCGAGCGAAGCGACGTCGCGAACGCGGTCAACCGCCCACCGGAGGTTCACCGCGGTCGGCCTCGCCGACCCGATGACCGTAGCGAGTTCGGCGAGGGCCGTCCGCGCGCTGGAGGAGTCACGCGGACGGCGCTCGTCGAGGCCGATGACCATACCGAGGGCACCGCATGCCCCGATGGCAGGAGCACCCCGAACGGCGAGGCGGTAGATAGCGTCTACGACGTCGTCGACCGTGGCGAGTTCGATCAGAGTGAACTCGCCGGGGAGCTTGGTCTGGTCGATGATTTCGATCTGGTTGCCGGTCCAGGAAACCGAGGGCCGAAGCCCCTCGAGATCGAGCGCTGGCATATGTACTCCTATTCGACTTCCCGAACCCCGTCGCGCATGACGTCGGCAACGACAGCATCGAAGACGCCGTTCGATGCCGCGACGGTGGCGAGGCGATCCCGGTCTTTGATCCATGTGCTCGCCGTCCGCAGCACGATCGCAGCGGCCTTGACGCGGTCAGCCGGCTCAAGCGTCTCGATGTCGGAGACCTTCGCAAGCCCGATGATCCGACGGTTCGCCTTGCAGCCTCCGAACCCGATCGAGTCCTTCTGGATCTGAGCGAGCCATGAGTCGAGGAACGCCTGGGTCCACGTCGCATCGGGCCGATCGGACCAGAGGCGTCTCATCTCGGCTTCGAATGCGTCCCACGTCTCTTGTGCGACGCACGCAAGCCAGTCCTGGAACTCGGCGGGCCGGTCGAGCACGACGGCTCTCGCACGCGCGGCCAGGAAGTTGCCGAACACGGCACCGAGGTCGAACCCGACCGGTCCGTAGTAGGCGAACTCCGGATCGATCACGCGACCGTCTCCGCTGCCGTCGTCCTTGAATGAAACCATCACCGATCCGGTGTGGAGGTCGGCGTGGATCAACGCTTCGGCCGCGGTCATGAACTTGAACTTCATCATCCCGACTTCGGCGCGCAGTTCCTCGTCTGAACGCAACGCTTCGACCTCCGGGGCGAGTTCGTCGAGGAAGCTGTTGTTGTCGTGCTCGATATAGGGCTCGGTGAAGACCAGTTGCTCCGTGATCCGGCAGAGTTCCGGATTGACGGCCTCGACCACCCGTTCCTTGACTTCCATCTGGTCGAGGGCGAACACCGACGTCGAGTAGGCGAGGTTCGCGACGTAGACGCCGAGCAATCCGGCGATACCGCGATGGATGAAGCCATCGTTGAGCTTGCCGCGCCAGATCTCCCAGCCCATCAGGTTCTCCATCGCGAGGACGTGCTGCTCTGCGTCGACGCCGTAGTAGGCGGGAATGAGGTGCGGGGTCGCGGCCGACGCGGCGGCGAGGCCGCGCGCCTCGGCAATCACGCGCTCCGGAGTCAGGGGCCAGGCTTCACCAACGAGGCGAACGTAAGGAAGCGACTGCTTGAGGCAGATGCCGTTGCCCGCGGCGTCGCGGCACACGAATACGAGGTTCAAGTTGCCGTCACCGACTTCCGCGACCTCGAGCGTTGACGTGTCGACGATACCCGCCAGGTTTGGGTTCGAATCGATATATGCCGGAACCGTGTCCGGTGTCAGGATCTCATATTCGCTTGCCATCATCGATCTCCCGTCTCCGTGCTTGTCGGATCGAGGGCGTGGCTGCCCAGTGCGGTCACTTCCATGTCCATCCACGGGAATAGCGGCAGTGAGCTGAGCACGTCGTGGAGTTCGTCGGGGCCCTCCACGTCGTAGAGGCCGTACACCGCCCGCCGACCCGGGATTCGCCAGATGCGCTGGAGCTTCCCTTCCGCAACGAGCTCGGCACCCCGTTTCGCCTCCGCGGCCTTCACCGAGGCGAGGAGGTCAGGATCGATGTCCGGCGGGATGTCCTGCTCGATGCGTACCAGGAATTCCATGGGGTCAGGCCTTGTTCGGCGGAGCCGCGACAAGATCGAGAGCGTCCTTCGGAGCGGCGTCATCGTGAATGACGGCGCGGAGGGCCTTGGCCATCCCGACCGGGTCGTAGTGCTGCCAGATATTGCGACCGAGGTTGACGCCAACGGCGCCCTTGTCGATTCCGTCACGGACGAATGTCAGCACCTCGAGCGCGTCGTCGGTCTTCGGGCCGCCTGCGATGACGACCGGGACGGGGCAGGTGCTGGTGATCTTGTCGAAGTCCTCGCAGTAGTAGGTCTTGACCACCCGGGCACCCAATTCGGCAGCGATCCGGGAAGCGAGGGCGAGATACCGCGAGTCGCGCTTCTCGAGTTCCTTGCCGACCGCAGTGACGGCCATCACCGGGATGCCGTAGCGCTCGTACTCATTGACCGCCATTGCAAGGTTGTTCAACGTCTGGGTCTCGTAGCTCGAGCCAACGAATACCGAGATGCCGACGGCTGCAGCGTCGAGGCGAATGGCCTCTTCGGCCGACAGGAGCAGACGCTCGTTCTCGAGCGTGCCACCGACGATGCTCGGACCACCGCTCGCACGCAGGATGACGTTCGGTGTGGACTCGGCGGGAATCGCAGAACGAAGCACGCCACGCGTCACGAAGAGCGCGTCGGCGATCGGGGTCAGGTCGGCGACGGTCTCACCAGGGCGCTCGAGGCTCCGGGTGGGTCCAAGAAAGTAGCCGTGATCGATAGCGAGGAAGAACGCCTTGCCGGTCTCCGGCGGGATCAGCCTCGCCATCCTGCTCTGCATGCCCCAGTCCATGATTCGCGTCCTTCCTCTCCGTGGAGATGGTCGTATGGTTGGCTTCTCAGCCGATTTGCACATCTGTGCGATGAATGCACTTTCGTGCACCTAGCGTATCACCGCTGCTTCCGGCTCGCAAGGCAAGCCCAGGACATCGGTCTCAGATCACCCGATCATTTCCCCCGTCGATCGGGATGTGCGCTCCGGTGATTCTGGAGAAGGTCGAGCCGAGCATCGTGGCGACCACTCCAGCCACATCGGCACTCGTGATTTCGATGCTCATGAGGTTGCGCCGCTTGTACTCCTCGACGCTCAACCCGTACCGGGCGGCCCGCTCGGCGAGGAGTTCGTCGGTCCACAACGCCGTATCGAACACCGCGTCGGGATGCACCGAGTTGACGCGGATGCCGTCTGGGGCCCACTCGAGCGCAACGACGCGGGCCAACTGGTTGGCCGCAGCCTTCGAAGCCGAATACGCCGATGCTCCGGGTCCGGGAGCGGCCACGTTCTTCGAACCGATGACGGCCACACGACCACCGCGTGGTGCAAGCACGAGGAGCGGATGCACGAGCGAGAGCATCTGAGCGAAGGCGTCGACGTTGACCGACATCGCCTTGCGCCATGCCACCGGGTCGTGCGCCGAGATGGGAGCGGACTCAGGGAAGAGGCCGGCCGACGCCACGAGCATGTCCACACCGCCAAAGCGATCGACGGCTGCATCGAGCGCCTCCGAGGTCGACTCAATCGAGGTGAGATCGCACGGTATCCCGAGGAACGCAGCATCGTCGGAAGCGTCGCGGACCGATGGGCTGATATCGAGTCCGACCACCGCCGCACCACGGTCGAGGAGTTCGCGGGCGCACGCCCGCCCGATCCCCGATGCCGCTCCCGTCACGACAGCTACCTCGCCGGTGAACTCGCCGGTCTCGGCAACCCGGTCGAGTTTGGCCTGCTCGAGTTCCCAGTATTCGAGGTCGAAGAAGTCCCCCGCCGAGAGCGCGGTGTATCCGCCGAGAGCGGTCGCCTGTTCAATGATCCAGATCGTGCGACGGTAGATGTCACGGGCGGTGTCCGCGGCGCCCACATCGGGGCCGGCCGTCAGCATGCCGAGTTCCGAATCGAAGATCACGCGGGGTGCCGGGTCGAGCATCCGCACCGGGCCGACCCGCGGCTGATTCTCTTCGAAGTAGGAGCGGTACGCGTCCGCGTAGGCATCGACGTCGCGACCGAACATCGGGACGTTCTTGGTCCAGATCACATGGTCGGGTGTGGCCGGACCCTGACCCGCGACCTCCTCCAGGTCGCTGCGGCGGCTGAACGCCCAGCTTTCGTGGTCGCAGTGCCGGCTCATGATGAACGGCGCTCCGGCCGTGCGCGAGATCTCGGCACGAAGCGATGCGAGGACGGATCGGTCGGCGCTGGGGGAAGCACCAACCGATCCGAGAGGTTCTTCGCGGTCGGAGGACTCTTGAAGGTAGGTTTCGGCCTCGGTCACGAGATCGATCATTCTGTCGTACGCCTCATGTGGGTTCGCACCGAATGTGAAGAGGCCGTGGTTCATGAGGACGACGCCGATCGTCTCATCGGTGAGGCGGCGCCCGAGTTCGACGGCGGCTGCCCGGCCGATCCGGAACCCGGACCGCGCATAGGGCACCACGACGACCCGGTCCCCATACAACTCCTCGACGCGGTCGCGCCCATTGGCGGTGCTCGAGATCGCCAGAAGGGCGTCCGCGTGGGTGTGGAGCACGGCGCGATCGGGGATGATGGCGTGGATGATTGCCTCGACCGAGGGGCTTGCGGCGGTTGCATCGAGCAGGGCGGTTCGCAGTTCGTTCGCCATCGCCGTATCCGAGAGCGTCTCCAGGTCGGCGAGTCGACGGATGGCAGCCAAGCGCACCGGGGCGAAGCCCTCGGCCTCGATATCGACCAGGTTCCAGCCGCTGGCCTTCACCCAGACCGCTTCGAGGTCGCGACCGAAGACATCGGATTCGGTGCGCTTGATCGAGCTATTCCCGCCGCCGTGGAGCACGAGCGAGGGCTCCGACCCGATGAGGCGGGAGGCATACACGAGCTCGCCGAGCGGGCCTCCGAAGGCTGCTGCCTCCGTGTCGTTCCATCGATTCTTCACTACTCCCCCAGTCGCGGGTCAGGATGTGGACGAGAACTCGGGATAGCGGGCGAGGATCGACTCCAGGCTCGCTTCGCAGATGCCCCGTTCGGTGATGATCCCGGTCACGAGTCGTGCCGGTGTCACGTCAAAGGCGAAGTTGGCGGCCGCGGTTCCCGGTGCGGCGAGGCGCGGCTCGATCTGGCGTCCGTCGAACCATGCCGTTGCGTTGGTCACTTCGGTCGAATCGCGTTCCTCGATCGGGATATCGGCGAGGCCATCCCGGCTCGTCGGGTCGAACGTGCTCGACGGCAACGCTGCGTAGAACGGGATGCCGTTGTCGCTCGCCGCCGCTGCCTTCATGTAGGTGCCGATCTTGTTGGCCACGTCGCCGTTGATCGTCGTGCGATCGCTTCCGACGATGACCATGTCGACCAGGCCATGCTGCATCAAGTGGCCGGAGCTGTTGTCGGCGATCAGCGTGTGCGGCACACCGGCCTGGCCGAGCTCCCACGCGGTGAGGCGGGCGCCCTGGTTGCGTGGCCGAGTCTCACTGACCCAGACGTGGATCGGTATTCCGGCAGCGTGGGCTGCATACATGGGCGCGGTCGCCGTGCCGTGAGAAACGAACGCCAGCCACCCGGCGTTGCAGTGGGTCATGATGTTGACCGTCGAACCCTTGCGCTCGTAGATCTCACGAACAACTTCGAGGCCATACTGACCGATGGTCGCGCAGTACGCAATGTCCTCGTTCGCGATCTCGTCCGCGACTTCGCGAGCGCGAGCGACACGAGCCTCGCCGCTGGAGATGCCGGAGAGCTCACGGAGTTGGCGCTGAACAGCCCAAGTGAGGTTGACGGCCGTCGGACGGCTCGCTTCGAGCATCGCACCGGCCGCTGCCAATCGCGACCCGGCCGCCTCGCCCTCGAGTTCGCGTCCTTCGAGCGCGGCGAGATACATCCCGTATCCGGCTGAGACACCGATGCAACCGGCGCCGCGCACGACCATGTCGGCGATGGCGGCGGTCATCTCCTCCGCGGTGCGGATCGGGACCTCTTCGTACTCGAACGGGAGCAGTCGCTGCTCGATGACGAGCACGGTCTCTTCGTCGGACGGATCAATCCAGACGGTCCGTGTCGATGTTTCTTGGCCGGTGCTCATATTGGAACAGCGGCGACGTGGCGCTGCTTGCGCCGGGACAGAGTGAACGAGAAGATCAGTGCGACCACGAGCACGAGGCCCTTGACCACGTCCTGCCAGTAGTACGGGAAATTCATCATGGTCGTCCCGGTCAGGAGAATGCCGATCAGGAGGGCACCGAGCGTCGTACCAAAAGCATTTGGCTTGTTCGCTCCGAGCACCGAGTAGCCGACCAGCGCAACCGCTACGGCGTCGAGCAGCAGCGAGTTACCCGCCGAGATGTCGCCCTGCCGGATTCGAGAGGCAAGGATCATGCCGGCGATCGAGGCGAAGACGCCGGAGATGATGTAGGCCAACGCCTTGTAGCGACCAACGCGGGCACCGGCGAGGCGGGCGGCTTCCGGGTTGGTGCCGACGGCGTACATGATGCGACCCCACTTCGTCCTCGATAGGAAGAACCACGTTGCGATTGCCAAAACGCCCCACATGATCACCGGATACGGGATCGGCCCGAGCGAACCCTTGTTGATCTCGATGAATCCCTCGGTGAACTTCCCGGGTGCGACCGAGCCATCCCGAAGGATCAGGCCGGAGGAGACCGACTGGCCGTCAACGGGGACGAGCTTCAAGCCCTGTATCAAGAACATCGTGGCGAGCGTCGCGAGGAGATCCGGGATCTTGAGCGCCACGATCAAGACTGCGTTGAACACGCCGATCAGCGCGCCGGCACCGAGGACTGCCAGGACGGCGACGGGTCCGGTCTGCGCATAGATGACCATCGTCATCGCGGCGACGGTAACGGCCATGCCCACGGTGGCTCCGACTGAGAGATCGAGACCGCCAACCACCATCGTGAAGGTGATCCCGAGGCCGGCGATCGCGACCACCGAGGTGAACTTCAACATCGAGAACATCGTCGACGACATGCGGAACGATGGAAGCGTCACGAGGAATAGGATGAAGAAGAAGACGGTGAGAACGATGAAGCCGTACTTCACGACCCAATCACGGAAGTCGGTCTTCGGCTTCTCGGCGACAAGCACAGGCGCCCTCGGTGGCTTGCTCGGCGGGGCGGTATCCGCCCCTGACGATGGCTGCTTGATACTCACTTGGTCGCCTCCGAAAGTCGCTCGAGAATCTCTTCTTCACTGGTATCTGTCAGATAGGCATCGTGTTGCAGGTTGCCGTCGGCGAGCACGATGACCCGGTCAGATACCTGCATGATCTCTCCGAGGTCCGTGGACATCACGATGACGGCGGACCCGGCGGCGGCGACTTCACGGGTCTTTTCCGCAAGGTCGTGTCGCGCCCCGACGTCGACGCCCTGGAACGGCTCGTCGAGAATCATCACCGTCGGCTGTTTGCGCAGCCACCGGCCGACGACGACCTTCTGCTGGTTGCCGCCTGAGAGTGAAATGACGGGGTCGTCCTCCGATTGGGCGACGACTCCGAAGTCCTTGATGACCAACTCACCGACCTTGTCTTCGGCGCTCGCGTTGAGGACGCCGAAGCGAGAGACATCGCCGAGGAATGGGAACGTGGAGGTTGCGGTGATGCTCCAGTCCTTGATCATCGTCTTGGCCGCCCGGTCCTCCGGGACCATGTAGACGTCATCGGCGATGGCGTCGGCGGGAGCTTTCGGGGAGTAGGGCTCACCCTTGAGCGTCATCGACCCTGCCTTGAACGGTTCGGCACCGAAGATGCCCTGCCCGAGTTCGCGCTGACCCGAACCGAGCAGACCGAAGACGCCGGTCACTTCGCCGGCCCGGATTCCGAGGTCGAAGGCCGAGGCCTTGGGGAGCACGCGAACGCCATTCAATTCGAGCACGGTCTCGGTTCCGCGAAGCTCTCCGGTGCGTTCGTGTGGATCCTGTTCCGCTTCCCCAAGCATGTCGTGAAGAGCTTCGGCCCAGTCGATGGGAGGAACGTGATCGCTGCGGATGACGCCGTCTCGCAACACAAGCAACCGATCCGCGATCTGTTCGATCTCACCCAAACGGTGGGAGACATAGAGGACGGCCACGCCGTCATCGCGAAGCTGGCGGATGACGTCGAACAGGCGGTCGGCCTCGGTCTGGGAAAGGGCGGAGGTTGGTTCGTCGAGGATGAGCAACTTCGGCTCGTGGACGAGCGCACGAGCGAGGAGGATGAGCTGCTGATCGGCGATCGGGAGGTCGTAGACGTCGCTACGAAGGACCTCATCCGACCAGTTCAAATCAAGGACCGCGGCGACCTTTCGCGCGCGAGGGACGAGGCCGCGCAGCGACTGTGCACGGGGTACCTCGTTATTGACGATGTCGTCGAAGAGGAGGTTCTCGGCCACGCTGAGTCCGGGGACGACACCGTCTGCAATCTTCTGGTGGACCGCCTCGATGCCGTACTTTCGCGCGGTCATCGGATGGTCAATGGATACGGCGGCACCATCGATCACGATGGTGCCGCCGTATCCGTTGTATACACCGGAGAGAACCTTGATGAGGGTCGACTTGCCTGCGCCGTTGGCGCCGAGCATGGCCGTCACCTTGCCGGATTCGAGGTCGAGGTCAATGCCCTTGAGCACCTCATTGGCGCCGAAGGCCATGGTGATGCCTCGCATCTCGATCACGGTGGTCATCGGTGGCTCTCCCCGGTATCTCTCGTTGTTGGTACGCCTAGAACTCGACGGCCGGGATCCAGCTTGCGGACTGCACCTCTGCGAGGTTCAACGCCGGAAGCTGCGACCGCAGGTCAACCATGTTGGTGATGCTGTTCTCGACGAGGAAGTCCTGCGTCACGAGCACGCCCGGGAAGTTGACCAGGCGAGCGTCCTGCTCACCGGCGAGTTCAAGCGCCATGGTGCGTGCAACGGCGGCACCGATCGCGTTCGGGTCGGTGGTCGCCGTGGCCTTCCACGGGCTGCCTTCTTCAGTCATGACCTCAATGTCGGCGTTCGAGATGTCGATCCCGTATGCCCACACGTCGGCTTCCATGTTGTTCTCGTAGATCGCGGCGACGGCGCCCTTGGTCAGCTCGTCGTACGGAGCGAAGATCGCCCGAATGTCCGGGTTGGCCTTGAGGGCTGCATCGACGAGCTGTGCGTTGTCGGTTGCGACAGCGTTCGTGAACTCACCGACGAAGAACTCCTGCGTCCACGGGGCAGCAGCAACATACTCTTCCCAGACGACGTGACGACGGTCGAGCGGTGCAATGCCGAGCACGTTGACGTAGCCAACGTTCTGGTCGCCGCCGATGTCCGCGAGCATCTGCCCGAGGGACAGGTCGGCGAGGCTTGCATCAGACTGCTGTGTCTGGACGGCCTCGGGGGCGCAGTCCTGGACGGCGATGTCGTAGATCACGACCGGAATGCCGGCTGCGATTGCGTCATTGATGAGCGGACACATGGTGTCCGTCTGGCCATGGTCGACGATGATGCCGGTGACGCCGGAGCCGATTGCGGTCTCCATGTCGGTGGCCTGCTTGCCGTTGTCGGCTTGCGCGTCGTACCACTGGTACTCGATGCCGATGGCGTCGAGCTGCTGCTTCGCACCATTGGTCCACTGCTGGAAGTAGTCGCCGGCACCACTGTTCTGGACGACGGCGATCTTCACCGGCGTGTCGCCGTTGAACGGCGCCGGAGCGTCGGACTCGGGTGCGGCCGTCGTGCCGACGTCTTCCGTGGTGGTCGTCGTTGATTCGTCGCTCGCGTCATCAGTGTCTTGGGAACACCCTGCGGCGATCAAGGCAAGGCTCAGAAGGATCGCTAGAAACAGGATCCCCTTCCGCCTCAATACGGTCATCATCTCGCTATTCCTCCTTGTCGCGGTGACGGGTTCGACGAGTGCTGACGGTGATACGGCTCTCGATCACTCCACGTGATCGCGTTGCTGTTCGTTGCCAGTCACTCCATGGAGCTCCGTTTCGGGGCTAGCCGTCGCCGATATGGTCGCGTGCACGAATGTGCACCACTGCACAGGCGTGCACGCTACTACCGCCGAAGATGAGATGTCAACTCATCGGGGCTCCGTCTCCGTGGCACCTCCACGCCCGCGAAGTGAGCGGATTCGACCAGTCGGTCGCCAACGATGCAATCACCCACGGCACCAACGGATAATCAACGCGGGATGGCGCGTGGGATCAAGCCCGGGGAAGGCGGAAGGCCACACACCCGCCAGGGCCGGGGTCTGCCCAGATCGTCCCACCAAGGGCCTCGACGAATCCCCGGGCGATGGCAAGACCGAGACCGGATCCTCCCGTCGAACGTTCCCGCGATGGGTCGTCCCGCGTGAATCGTTCGAACGCTTCGTCGACAAATGCGAGGGCAAATCCGGGTCCTTGGTCGAGCACGCGCACGACGGCGCCGTCATCGTCCCGAACTTCGACGACAACCGCGGATCCGGCAGGAGCGAACCGGATCGCATTGTCGAGCAGATTGCGAAGCACACGGCTCACCGCCTCAGATCCACCCACCGCGACGGCGCGTTGGTCGGCGCTGAGTTCCAGCCGCACATCCGCTGCCGACGCCACCGGTGTCAGAACTTCGATGGCCTCGTCGGCGAGTTCAGTGACATCGATCGACGCACGCTCGATCTCAACGACGCCTTCCTCGAGACGAGAGAGCAGGAAAAGGTCGTCGACCAGAGAACTGAGGACGGCCACGTCCCGATCCATCGAACGGAGGTACCGATCGGGGTCGGGGGCAAGCCCGTCTTCGAGGGCTTCGACCGCAGCCCGCAGCGAAGCGAGCGGCGTGCGCAGATCATGGCCGATTGCTGCGAGGAACCGGCGCCTCGCGTCGTCGTACGCCCGGCGCTCTGTCTCGCGCTGCTCCAACTCCCCCGCCATCTGGTCGAAGGTGCCGGCAACGGTCCCTACTTCGTCGGCTCGAACCACGCCGGTCCGCGCTCCGAGATCTCCCGCCTGAACACGCTCGGCTGCAAGCGCCGTCGCTTCGAGATCACGCGTGAGGTCTCCGCTGACCGAGACGGCGAACGCAACGGTCGTGACCACCGCAAAGAACAGCACGACGATCAACAGATTCAGGTCGTGTTGGGAAAGGAACATCTGCTGGGCTGCGATACCGATCGTGAGGGCGGCGATCGCCAGCCCCGCGAGTCCCACGATCAGAACGCTGCGGCGGATCGAGTGTGACCGGCGTGCACCCCATCGGATTCCGAACGCAAGGACGGCGGCGAATGCGGCGATCAGAGCGAAGATCACCGCGAGGAGCACCCGGTCGCCTGCGGTCGGCTGCATGGAGATTTCAAACGCGACCAACCCGACGAGCACCGCGCCAAGGAGCCAGATCACGGCCTTCATGGTTCGAACCGATAACCGACGCCCCATACCGTCGCGATCCACCGGGGCTCATTCGCGTCGCGTTCGATCTTGCGCCGGATTCGCCGGATGTGAACCGTCACGGTGGACGCATCCTGCCACTCCGTCGACGACTCCCAGACCTGTTCGAGGAGCTGGCTCCGCGAGAAGACTTGCTTCGGCGCAGCAGCAAGGAAGGCCAGAAGGTCGAACTCCCTTGCGGTGAGATCGACCACTTGGCCGTCGACACGGACCTCTCTGCTGCGACCGTCGATCGCGAGTCCATCGAACTCCATCGACGGTGCCGGAGCCGGAGGCTCGGGCTTCCCTGCTCGACGGAGGACGGTCCCGACGCGCGCCGCAAGCTCCCGTGGCGAGAAGGGTTTGACAACGTAGTCGTCGGCACCGAGTTTGAGGCCAAGCAGCCGATCGGTCTCCTCGGTCCGGGCAGTCAGGAGAATCACCGGGATGTCGTCGCGCTCACGGATGTCGGCAAGGATGCTGTAACCGTCGATCTCGGGGAGCATCACGTCGAGCACGATCAGGTCGGGCCGCTCCGATGCGATGAGTTCCTGCGCGGCTCGTCCCGCCGACGCCTGCAGCGTCGCGTACCCCTCGCGCTCGAGATAGGTGCAGACGACCTCGCGGACCATGTCCTCGTCGTCGACAACCAGCACGGTGGCAGGTGAAGCTCCCATCCAGACATCGTACGGGGAAGAGGCGGATTGATGCGGTGTTCGCCTGCGAGTTCAGGGATTGTTCATTGGACAAGGCTGCCAGCTCGCAGCTCGCAGCTCGCAGCTCGCAGCCGACGCGACTGGGGCCCACATTGCTGCGGGCCCCAGTCTCTTCGTCGCCTACCTTCGCGGTAGGGGGTTGGTTCGATCAGCTGACCGGTTCGAGATCCTTCTTCGCGTCGGACTCGGTTGCCTTCGGCTTCGTGGCCTTCTCTTCCTTCGTGGCCCACACCAGACCGAGGCCGGCAACGAGCACCGTGAGGCCGATGGCGGCCAGCGTGCCGGCGATCGCAAGACCAAGCTGCAGTGCGGAATGCGTGACGGTCCCGACGCCGAGCTCACCGATCAGGCCGTGCGCCGTGCCACTCCATGCCTGGCCGCGTGCCGGACCCTCGAGTGGATGCATGCGATCGAAGTCGGTCCAGTAGCCGCCAAGGCCGGCACCAACGCGCTCCGGGCTTCCGATTTCCTGAATGGCGACCTCGTACTCCCCTGCGGCGAACGTCTCACCGTTGTACTCGGTGCCTTCTGCGAGCACCACGGTCTGCGTGCCGTGCAGCGTGTGATAGGCGATCGTCGCCATCTGGAACATGTACTCGGATGCCGTATTGACCAACGGGTCATTGGCGTCCAGATCGGCCGACTTGACCGGGTAGCCCCACGTATCGGTCAACAGCGCCATGATTGCGTCTGCGCCTTCGGTGGTGCCGCGGTCGACGAGCTGTCCGTCTTCGTTGTAGCTGAGTTCGACGTTCTGGGCTTCACTGAACGACTGGAGCGAGCCGTAGCCGTCCTGCACCTGGGTGTAGGCCACTCCACCGGAGATCACGAAGATCACTCCGACTACTGATAGGACGATTCCGAGAGTTCGGAGTCGCTTTGCCATGTCTGCCTCCTAGGGGCGTTTCGGGATTGAGTTCACAAGGGAGCAGTTCATCGCATTTCGACGATTAACGATAGGGCCATCAGTCCCTAGCTCTATGGACCAATGGCAGAACGTCCGCCACGGGGTACCGAACGGCCGATTCGTCGTTCCACGATGAACGGTCTTTCGGCCCCATCGCAGGGCACGATGGGCTTGATACGCTCCCTCACATGGAACTGAAACCGCCGCCGGCGTGCCTCGACGATGACCCACCGATCGATCCCACCCCACTGACCGTTGACGAGATGGCCGCCATAGCGAAGGCGATGGGTCACCCGGCACGGATGGAGATCATCGACTACTTCCAGGAGTGCAAGCCGCACACGGTCGGAGAGATCGCATCGCACCTCTCCCTGGCGCAATCCACGGTCTCTGAACACCTGAGGATCCTCCGGGCGGCGAACATCCTGCGAACCGAGGAGGACGGTCCCCGCACCTGGAACTGCCTGAACCGGGTCGTCCTGAAGCGCTTCGCGAGGGACACGGAGGCAGTCACGGTAAGACTCGACCGCTGAGGGTGAGATCCGAAGCGATCGGCGGGCTCGATGCTGCTACGACCTCGTCCTCGCCTTCACGGCATCGGCGGCGGAGCGAATCGCTGTGGGGTTGGCCGCAGTAAGATCGGCGACCACTTCGGCGCTGCACACGGTTGTGACCAAGATCATCGTCCAGGCCGCGCCGAGACCGGGGAACACACCGATGGCCAGCACGACCGGGATCCCCACCAGACGGGCGCTCATGGCCCATCGTTGGAGATGCTCATCCCCCGGTCGCACCGAGGCCGCCTGAATGGCCGCCATCGACGCGAACGCCAGAGCCACCGAGGCGACCAGCAACCAGCGATCGGTCGATGCGTACTTGTGCCCGTGGTCTGCCCCCACGATGGCCAACTCCACCGAGACACCGAACATCGCAAGTGATACCGCAAGCGGCAGGTGGCTGTAGATCCAGACCGTCGGACGCCAGTTCCTTCCCTCACCCCTCCTGCGAACGACCGACCCATCGAGATGATCGAAGTTGATCCACCAGAGGCACGTGGCGGCACCGAGTCCGAAGATCCCGACCAGCGTCGTCGGCGTCTGCCACGCCACATGGCTGAGTCCGACGGTGACGGCGACGATCGCCTCGCCAAGTACCAGGATCGTGAACAGTCCGAACCGCTCGGGGAGATGCGACACGTCGAGCGGAGCCGCCGCCTGGATCTTGCGCACGGCAAACGGAGTGGCGAGATCGATGGCGAAGGCGATGCCCCACACCCAGAAGCGTGCCGGTTCCGGAACAGCGATCGAGATCACCCACAGCAGCGACGCGGCGCCGAATCCGATGAGGTAGCCCCGGACCAGGTCGCGTGTCCCCGGCACATAGCGGTAGGCCCTGGCGTAGAGCAGGAGGAGAACGAGTCTGGCGCCGGCATAGCCCATGGCGAACACCCGGGTGGATCCAGCTTCGCCGAGCGAGAGCGAGACCGCAATCACCGCCACCGCAACCATCTGCGCACCAGCGAGGAACCGATAGATCAGATCGTCGGTGTCGTAGCGGTCGGCGTAGAACGTGTGACTCGCCCACAGCCACCAGACCAGGGCGAAGTAGGCGAGATACGACAGGACGCCGACCCATGAGACGTCGTGGGCCAGGCGGGTGCCCATCATGGCGACCGCCGCCACGAACACAAGGTCGTAGAAGAGTTCGAGCCAGGTCGCGGTGCGCTCCGACTCTTCGACGGTCCTCAGCCTCGGGGGGGCGAACGCAGCGAATCTCACAGGCGAACCTCGACACCGGGACGGGCAACGTCGGTCTCCGGAAATCGCTCCTGTGCGCTGCGCAGCATGCGGTCCACGTCTCCGTCGGTCGAACGGGGGTCCAAGCTGGTCAGCAGCAACCGTCGCGCCCCTGATATCTCCGCTGCGATCACGGCGTCCACCCAGGTGGAGTGTCCCCACCCTCTCCGCTGTGCGATCTCGTCTGGCTGGTATTGCGCGTCGTGAATGAGGACGTCGACGCCGTGGATCGCTTCGACGATCGCGGCATCCCGTCCGGTTCCGGCTTCGTGGTCGGTCACGATGGCCAGACTCGCCGACGGTCCATCAACCCGATAGCCGAAGGCTCCTTGCGGGTGTTCGACGAGGAACGGCGTGATGAGCAGTCCGTGCACCTCGACCGGCCGTGATACGGTCTCGTACCGCACTGCCGTTGCGTCGGCCAACGGGACCGGGAACCACGGCGGAGCGATCACCTCGACCAGGGAATGCTCGGGTCCGCCCGGACCGTGGATCACGATCTCGCCGTCTTCGGCCCATATGGCATCGAACATCGAGAGGCCCTGAAGGTGATCCCAGTGATAGTGCGTGAGGAAGATGTTCACCGATCGCGCCAACGAGAGTCCGTGGTTCCGGTAGGCGAGAAGGCCGGTCCCTGCATCGACAAACGCCACCGTCTCGTCACCGACGACGAGCGCGAACGCCGTGGTGTTGCCTCCGTAGCGGACGAAATCCATCCCGGACACCGCAATGGAGCCGCGGGTGCCGAGCACCACCAATCGCGATCCGTCGGTCACTGCTCAACCTCTCTCCCCGGAACCACGAGCGTAGCGAACCGATCTTCCGGCGGGAGGACGCGTCCTGGGATAGGATCGGATGCAGCGACGATTCCGGGGACCCCATGAGCAAGCCAGTGATTCTGGCCGTCGACGACGACCCACAGGTCCTGGCGGCCGTGCGCCGCGATCTTCGCAATCACTACGGTGCCGACTATCAGGTGATCGCGGCGGCATCAGGTAGCGAAGGGCTCGAGACCGTCCACGAACTCAAGGGACGGTCCAGGACGGTCGCCGCGTTCGTCATCGATCAGCGAATGCCCGGGATGACCGGTACCGAGTTCCTGATAGCTGCCCAAGAGGTGTTCCCACAGGCGAAACGACTCCTCCTCACGGCATACGCCGATACCGAAGCTGCGATCCAAGCGATCAACGACGTCGGCCTCGACCACTATCTCCTCAAGCCGTGGAGTCCGCCCGAGGAGCACCTATTCCCGGTCCTCGATGACGTACTCGACGACTGGCAGGCGAACGCCGATGTGCCGTTCGACGGAATCAGGGTGTTCGGCACCACATGGTCGCCATCGACGTATGAGGTCAAGGCCTTCCTGGCACGCAACGAGGTCCCGTATCGTTTCATCGATATCGAGCGCGACGCAGAAGCGGCGCACGTGGTGGAGACAGCATCAGACGGCGGCGCAGCGCTGCCCGTCGTCCTCCTTCCCGACGGCGCTTCGCTCGTCAACCCGGCGAAGGCGGACCTGGCCGAAGCCGCTGGGATCCATTCCATGCCCGAGGCACCCTTCTACGACCTCGCCATCATCGGCGGAGGCCCCGCGGGCCTCGCAGCCGCGGTCTACGGTGCATCCGAAGGCCTCTCGACCGTTCTCCTCGAACGCGAAGCGCCCGGTGGACAGGCGGGCACGAGTTCCCGGATCGAGAACTACCTCGGGTTCCCGAAAGGTGTCAGCGGCGCCGACCTCGCGCGCCGCGCCATCGCTCAGGCGACCCGCCTCGGTGCCGAGCTCACGACTCCCGCCGAGGTAGCGTCCGTTCGGACGGACCATGCCGTCAAGGCGGTCGTGCTGACCGACGGGACCGAGGTGAAGTGCCGGGCACTCGTGATTGCCAGCGGAATGACGGTGCGCAAGCTCGACGTTCCCGGCTACGCACGATTCGAAGGTGCGGGTGTCTACTACGGAGCCGCAGCAACGGAAGCGTCGACCTACGAGGACCGCCACGTGTACGTCATCGGTGGGGCCAACTCTGCGGGGCAAGCCGCCGTCATGTTCTCACGAACATCGTCGATGGTCACGATGGTTGTGCGCTCCGACTCACTGGAAGTGAAGATGTCGCAGTACCTCGTTGACCAGATCGCAGCGATCGAGAACATCGAGGTGCTGACCGGAACGCGGGTCGTCGACGTTGCCGGCTCGACATCGGTGGAGTCGATCACGCTCCAGCACCTCGCAACCGGGACCGAGGAAGCCAGGCCGGCGTCGGCCCTCTTCGTCTTCGTCGGTGCCGTGCCACACTCCTCGTTCCTCGTCGACACGGTGGCCATGAACGAACACGGATTCATCTACACGGGCGCAGATGTCACGACGCTCACCGATGTGTGGAACCTCGGCCGCGATCCATTCCCGCTCGAGACATCGGTACCCGGGGTGTTCGCGGCCGGCGACGTTCGGGAAGGAGCGATACGGCGCGTTGCGTCGGCAGTCGGAGAGGGCGCTGTGGCGGTTACGCTCGTCCATCGCTACCTCGATACCGTGTGACCTCCTTCGATCTACGCTCGGTCGACCTGTTCTCCGGACTGGACGACGCCGCGCTCTCCGACCTGAGCAGGGACCTCACGACGTGCTCGCTGGCCCGGGGCGAGACGTTGTTTGAAGAAGGCGATGCCGGAGACACCGCCTACGTGATCACCGCTGGCGAGGTCGAGATCCTCAAGGCTTCGGAGGATCGCACCGTCCGCATCGCACTCTCGGGCCCCGGCCACCTCGTCGGTGAGATGTCCCTCCTCACGGGAGAGCCACGCAACGCATCAGCCCGCGCCGTTGCCGATACCGAACTCCTCTCGATACCGAAGCCCTCGCTCGACGCGCTGCTGCAACGCGACGCCCAAGCGGTTCGTGCATTGTTCGATGTGTTCATCGCCCGATGGAGAGAGCAGCAGTCACGCCTCCGCCAATCCGAGCACATGGCCCAGATCGGGGTGCTCACCTCCGGACTCGCCCACGAAATGAACAATCCAGCAGCAGCGGTCACCAGAGGCTCGACGCTGCTCCGGTCTGCAATCAATCGCCAAGTCGCTGCCGAATCCACCGTGCCGCCCGGAGTCGAAATCCCGGGACCCGGCGACCACAGCCGGACGCTGACTCCGATGGATCGCGGTGACGCCGAGAGCGATCTCGAGACCGCTCTTGAAAGGTTGGAGGTCGCCGATGGGTGGCGCCTTGCCCCGGTTCTCGTCGATGCCGGCTACACGGCCGCCGACTTCGCAGATGTGGAGCAATCGTCCGCCAGCGCCGCGGTCGAAGTCATCGCCGCTCGGGCAGAGGTTGCCAGCCTCGTGGCCGAGGTCGCAGAAGGCTCGAAGCGCCTGAGCGAACTCGTCTCAGCATTGAAGTCCTACTCCTACCTGGATCAGGCACCGATTCAGGAGGTAGACGTGGCGAAGGGCATCAAGGACACCCTCCTCATCCTGAAGTCGAAGACGGCGGGCATCGACATCATGCTCGACATCGACCCGAACCTGCCACGGATCACTGGATACGGCAGTCGCCTCAACCAGGTGTGGACGAACCTCATCGACAACGCGGCGGACGCGATCCGCGACGCCGGACGCGCGTCGGGCCGTATCACGGTGGCGGCGACGGCGACCAGCGAATCCGTCAGGATCGAGATAGCGAACAATGGCCCGGAGATCCCCGACGGGGTCCGCGACCACGTCTTCGAAGCGTTCTTCACCACCAAAGCACCCGGCAGAGGCACCGGACTCGGCCTCGACACCGTCTATGACATCGTCGTCAACCAACACGCGGGAACGATCAACGTCAACTCCTCTCCGGACCGAACGGTGTTCACCGTCACACTTCCCATTGGCGTCAAGACGGCCGAGTCAATCTGATCGCGACTTCGTGGCCGACACCGCCGAGGTGGGTCCCTTTTCCCCTGGTCGGGCAGGGCGATGACTTGATACGGTGTCCGTGCCTGCTGCGCTCAAGCATTGGAACGTCCCGATGACCAGACCTTCGCTACCCACCCCGTCCCGAATCCTTCGGATCGGGCTTTCCGCTCTCTTCCTGGCGGTGGTGTTCTTCTGGGCCGGAAGAACCTTCGACGGCTTCGCTGGTTTCGGATTCACCATGGCGTCGCTCGGCTGTGGATCGGTGGGTCTCGGCCTGGTGATTGCCGAAGCAATGGAGCACCTCGCGCATCCCGAGCGACCCGGACCACGGACCTCTGATCGACGACGGGTAGGCACCTCGCTAGAAGCCGTCACCCTCGGTCGATGCGGGATCTGCCACCAGCGTCGCGTCCAGCGCTCCACTCTCGTGGTCTGTCCCACCTGCGATCGACACCTCACGGTCTAGCGGAACCCGACCACGATTCTTCCACCGAGAGTGCCCTGGCTACGCTCGAGGCTCGAGCGGACCGAGCCAACGTGATTCGGTTCCGGAGCGGAGTAGCCGCTCCGGCACCGGAGGCCAGGCAACACGACCGCTCTCGACGCTGAACGATCCAGGGAAGGGACGCGACTGATGCAGACGACGCGATCAGAGATCCTCGAACGATTCCGGGACATGGTCGAGCGCCGGGAACCGATCATCGGAGGCGGCGCAGGCACCGGGATCTCGGCCAAGTGGGAAGAGGCTGGCGGTGTCGATCTCATCATCATCTTCAACTCGGGCCGCTATCGGATGGCTGGACGCGGCTCGCTCGCCGGCCTGCTGGCATATGGGAACGCGAACGAGGTCGTCATGGAGATGGCCCACGAAGTCCTGCCCGTCGTCAAGCACACACCCGTGATCGCTGGCGTCAACGGAACTGATCCATTCCTCCTCCCCCAGACGTTCCTCCCCGAACTCGCCCGGATGGGATTCTCCGGAGTCCAGAACTTCCCAACCGTTGGACTCATCGATGGGAACTTCCGTCAAATCCTCGAAGAGACCGGTATGGGGTACCGACTTGAAGTCGACCTGATCCGGGCCGCTGTCCGAGTTGGACCTCCTCACGACCCCCTATGTGTTCAGCGAGGACGACGCCGTGGCAATGACAGAGGCCGGTGCGGACATCATCGTCTGCCACATGGGCGTCACCGTCGGAGGAGTAGTCGGCGCCGACACGGCTATAGCACTCGACGAGAGCGTCGAGAAGACGGACGCATGGGCGGCCGCTGCTCGAGCCGTCCGCCCGGATGTCATCGTGCTCTGCCACGGTGGCCCGATCTCTCTGCCGGACGACGCTGCGTATGTGCTCAACCGATCAACCCAGGCAAACGGGTTCTACGGGGCATCGAGCATTGAGCGGCTACCGGCAGAGCAGGCGATCAAACAGCAGGCAGAAGCATTCAAGGCAATCACGTTCTAGAGAGGTACGAAGATGACATTCATTCCAGCAACCGACGTTGAGTGGACCGACTTCGAGTGGGGGGCCCTCGGGTGGATTGCCCGACCGGCCAACGTTCCCGAGGCCACCGCGATGTGCTGCCTCGACGTCCGACTCGACGCAGGCGAAGGCCATGATTTCCACACCCATCCGAGCCAGCAGGAGATCATCTTCGTGAGGAGCGGAACCGTCGAGCAGTGGGTGGGCACCGAGACGATGCAACTGACAGCCGGTGACTCATGTTTCGTGCCGGCGAATACGGTCCATGCGAGCTTCGTGGCTGCAGATGGGCCCCCTGCCCTGCTGTTCGTGGTGATGTCACCCAGCCACGGAGCCGACGGCTACGAAGCGGTCGACGTGGCGAGCGAAGAGCCCTGGCGGTCGCTTCGGACCTGAAGCCAGCGCAAGACGGCGAATTGATCGGCTGACCCAATCAGCGCGACTTGACACAACGATGGCGGTCAGCCGACCACATCCGCGTCCCACTCGAGCAGCCACGTCGCGTAGAAGCCCGGCCAGGACCCCACGGGCTCTTCGAGTCGGTAACGCGCATCGGCGCGGATCAACCAGGACTCGAGGGTGCCGACCGATGGATCCGACTCGAGCAGGCGCAGGGCCTGGCCGTACATGTGCTCGGCGTACCATCGCGCCCACCCTGCGTTCGGCCCTCCGTAGACCGCGTGATGCGCCCGGCCGGTCGAATTGAGCAGGTGCCGGAGTTCGTGGTGACGGCTCTGGACATCCATCCCCTGAACGTACACGCGCTCAGCACACAGTGCACGGCGCATCTCGCAAGCGGCGGCTACTCCCCCGCTCCGGACGCGTCGATGCTCGATCCGGGAAGTGCATCGGGGATACTTCCGCCCGGCACTGAGGTAGCCGCGTCCTCGAACACGTCCTCGGGCGGTCGCATGCGGCGGACCATCCAGACGATCGGTACTGCGACGGCCGTCATCGCGCCACCGACGACGTACGCTGCGGAGTACGACTGCCGCTCGGCGAGGACACCGAGGCCGGCCTGGCCACCGACCGCCCCCACGCCGCCGACCATCGAGTCGAACGACACCACCGTTGCGCGCTGCGCCGACGGCACCATCGCGTGGATGAGGGTTTGACGGACCGGCATCTGCAGACCCATCGCCAACGCTCCGACGAGCAGAAAGCCCAGGGCGAGCGGGAAGGTGGTTGCCCACCCGACGCCAATCGACGTGAGCGAGAAGACCACCGCGGTCCACAGCATGATCGTCGTGCGCCGCTCGCAGAACCGGGTGACGAAACGGACGAGCCCGCTCCCGGCCATCATCGCCAGCGAGAGCAGCGCGGCAACCACGCCCGCGACCCACACGGCATCACGCTCCAGGAGTTCCAGGAAGTACGGCTGCCAGGCATACCAGGCCCACATGAAGACGCCGCTCTGAATGGCGCCGGCAACCATGATCCAACGGAGCGGGCGGTTGCTCCAGCCAAAGCGCAAGCCGGCGGCGGCGACGGCGTTCGCCTCCGTGGGCACCGAGTGGAGGGTGAGTGCTTTCGGTACGAATCCAATGTCGTGCATGCCAAAGAACGCGAGAGCGAACAGCAGGATGAGGAGACCGGATCGCACGACGAACGGCAGTGCCAGATCGATCTGACCGAGCAAGCCTCCGCCGACCGTACCGATCAGCGTCGCCGCTCCGCCGATCATCGCGCCGGTCGCGAACACCCGGTCCATTGCTCCGTCGTATCCGAGGCCGCGCACGCCGTCGACGAGCCAGGCTTCCATCGCCCCGGAATAGAAGGTGTACCCGAGGCCGAGTAGCACCGAAACGGCGGCGAAGGCGACGACCCCCGCACCGAACTGAGCGAGAGCGACATAGGCCAGCGTCGATGCGGCGAGGACAACAACTGAGAGCAGGAACGAAGCTCGCCTACCGACCGTGTCTGCAACGACGCCGGTCGGGATCTCGAAGAGCACGGTTCCGACGGAGAAGGCCGCGTTGGCGAAGAACACCTCGGCGATGGAGAGGCCAGCGTCGAGAAGGAAGAGCGTGTTGATGCCCCAGATGATCGAAGCGGCGAGGGTGTAGATGCCCGCGTATGTGTAGTACCGCCGGATGAGAGCTGCTGCTGCGTCTGGCAGGTTCGGGGGCATCGGCATCGGGCAAGCCTACGCGCGCCGCACTGCGGTGGGAGAAGGGTGGCGTTCGAGCGGCGTGCACGCGAAACCGGACGCGACTCGAGCAATCACCGCTCGACCGGCACCCCAACGAGATTTCCCCACTCGGTCCACGATCCGTCGTAGTTGCGCACGGTCGGGAAGCCGAGCAGGTGAGTGAGCACGAACCACGTGTGGCTGGAGCGTTCTCCGATCCGGCAATACGTGATGACGTCGTCGTTCGGACCAAGCCCCAGTTCGTCCTGGTAGATCGCTTCCAGTTCCTCGCGACCCTTGAATGTGCCGTCGTCGTTCGCCGCCATCTTCCACGGAACGTTCGATGCTCCCGGGATGTGGCCGCCCCGCAGGGCACCTTCCTGCGGGTAGTCGGGCATGTGCATGAGCTCGCCGCTGAACTCTCCGGGCGAGCGCACGTCGACGAGCGGGCCCGCGGTGTCGAGGTGGATCAGCACATCGTCCCGGAACGCACGGATCGGGCCATCGGATCGCTCGACCACCGGATAGTCGGTTGCCTTGCGATCGGCGGGTTCGAGGGTCATCGGACGACCCTCCGCGAGCCATTTCTGACGACCGCCGTCGAGCAGTCGCGTATCGGCGTGGCCGAACAGGCCGAAGACCCACAAGGCGTATGCCGCCCACCAGTTGAAGTTGTCGCCGTAGAACACCACGGTGTCATCGCGCCCGATCCCCTTCTCCGACATCAAGGCTGCAAAGGCATCCGGATCGCGATAGTCACGGATCAGAGGGTCGTTGAGTTCGGTGTGCCAATCGACTTTGACCGCACCGGGGATGTGACTGACGTAGTAGAGGAGCGCATCCTCATCGGACTCAACGACCGCGAGGCCGGGGTCGTTGAGGTGCTCGGCGAGCCAGTCCGTCGAGACCAGCTTCTCGGGACGGGCGTACTGGTCGAAACCTGCGGACGAATCCTGTGCAATCATATCGTTCCCTCCTCTGGGATTCAATTTACACTACGGTCATAGTGAATAGTACGGAGATGTGATGACCGCCACCGACCGTTTGAACCGCACCGTCGAGATGTTTGCCGCCGTACCGAAGGACGTGCGGGTGCAGGCACTCCTCGACTACTCGCGCCGCCTCCCGGAACTGCCGGAGCGGCTCGCCGAGCACCCCGAACTCTTCGAAGTGGTGCCCGAGTGCCAGTCGCCGTTTGCCCTCATTGTCGAGCAGGACGGCGAGGCCGCGCACCTCTACTTCCGCGTTCCGTTCGAAGCGCCGACCGTGCGCGGGTTCGCAAGCATCCTCCATGAGGCGCTCGACGGTTCGCCGCCGCAGGAGATCCTCGACGTGCCCGACGACTTCTACCAGCGGATGGGGTTGCAGGAAGCCGTCTCGGCCCAGCGTCTCAACGGCATGGCCGCCATCCTCCGACGCCTCAAGACGCACGTCGCGGCGCTCGACGCTTGACGACTCGACCGGTCCCGCTAATGGGCCAAATGGACCTTGATGCGGGTCCGGAAAAGTGGACAATGGGTGGGTGACTACTTCACCCACCACTCCGACCCCTCCCGCCATTGCCGTCGACGGGATCCGATTCAGCTACGGGGACACCCCGGCCGTCGACGACGTTTCGTTCTCCGTCGACCCCGGCGAGATCCTCGGGTTCCTCGGCCCGAACGGGGCCGGCAAGTCGACCACCATCAAGATGCTCACCGGGCAACTCAGCCCGGAGGCGGGCAGCATCGAGATGCTCGGGATGAACATGCCGGAGCAGCGCGAGCAGATTCAGGAGCGACTCGGCGTCTGCTTCGAAGAGAAGAACCTGTACCTGTCGATGACCGGGCGCGAGAACCTTGCGTTCTTCGCGAGACTCTTCGAGGTCACGGACTTCGATCCGGAGCCGATGATGGAACGCGTTGGCCTGTCGACCAGGCTCGACGACCGGGTTTCGGAGTACTCCAAGGGCATGCGGCAGCGTCTGATGATGGCTCGCGCACTCGTGAATCAGCCCGACATCCTCCTGCTTGACGAGCCGACGGACGGACTCGATCCCGTGTCCGCGATCGCGATTCGCAATCTGATTCAACAGGAGGCCGACCGGGGCGCCGCCGTGCTCCTCACTACCCACGACATGCACGAGGCCGACACCTTGAGCAACCGAGTGGCGTTCATCAACCAGGGTTCGATCCTCACCATCGACTCACCCGAGAACCTCAAGCTCAAACACGGCACGCGTTCGGTCCGGATCCGGACGCGCCGGGGAGATGGCGTTGACGAACAGGTCATCCCGCTTGACGAGACCGGTTCCGGCGACCGCATCCGCGACGCCGTGTCCGACGAGGACCTGATGACGATCCACACCGAAGAGGCCACCCTCGAAGACATCTTCGTCGAGTATGCCGGACGCGGGCTCGCCTGATGAGCGCATCGAACGTCGGCACGATCATCCGCAAGGACTTCACTGAGTTCGCGCGCAATCGCTTCTTCGTCTTCATCACGCTGATGGTCCTTGTTGCCTGGGTTGCCGTGTTCTGGTTTCTGCCGAGCAGCGTCGACGAGACGGTGAGGATCGGCATCACGCAGACCGACCTCGGTGGCGTGCTCCCTGCGGTCGACGGCGCGGAAGTCGCCGGCCTGTCTCTCACTTCGTTCCCTGCTGAAGAGGACTTGAGGGCTGCGGTCGAGAACGGGGACGACGGCATCGTCGCCGGCATTGCATTCCCGGCCGATTTCCTGTCGTCGCTCGCCGACGAAACGACACCGACGGTGACCCTCTTCGTCCCTGCCGGCCTACCCGCCGAACAACTCGCCATGGTGGAAGGTTTGATCGGTGAAGCGGCGTTTGGCCTCGCTGGGGTAGCGCCTCCGGTTGATCCGATCACCGAAGCTGTCGTCTTGGGTACCGACCGCGTCGGTGCTCAGACTTCACTCCAGGATCAGATGCGCCCGCTCCTCCTCATCATGGTGCTCATGGTCGAAACGTTCGCTCTGTCCGCTCTGATCGCGGTCGAGATTCAGGAACGAACCGTGGTGGCGGTCCTCGCGACGCCGGTGCGCGTCGTCGACTTCCTCGCAGCCAAGAGCATCTTCGGCGTGGGATTGGCGTTCACCGAAGTCGCTCTGCTGGCCCTCCTGATCGGAGCGTTCGCGGTGAACGCTCCCGCGGTCATCATGATCCTGCTGCTCGGAGCCATCCTCGTGACCGGCTTCGGCATGATCGCTGGCTCATACGGGCGAGACTTCATCGGCACGCTGATGGTTGCGATGCTGTTCATGATCCCTCTGATGATCCCGGCGTTCGGGGCCTTGTTCCCTGGCTCCTCCCCCGCCTGGATCAAGATCCTCCCAACGTACGGAATGGTCGAAGCGGTGATCGGCGTGACGATCGATGGTGACAGTTGGACCCAGATCGCTCCGGCGATGCTCATGCTGGCGGCGTGGGGTTTGGCTGCGTTCGCCGCCGGTGCCCTGATCCTGAAGCGAAGGGTGGCGACACTATGAATCTGAAGCGCGCGTGGTACGTCTTCGCCAGGGAGGTCCGGCTCTCGCCGCGATCACCACTCGTGTTCTTCGCGATCGCGATGCCGCTCATCATGACGTTCCTCATCTCCTCGGTGTTCGGGTCTCTGTTCGACGCCAATCCGCGGCTCGGCATTGTCGACGCCGGCTCCTCAGAGGTGACAGCAGCTGCCCTGCAACTCGACGGCGTCGACGCCGTGGTCGTCTCCGATGCCGAGACGCTCACGACTCGAGTCGAGGCCAACGACTTCGACGCCGGTCTCGTGATTTCCGCCGACTTCGACTCGGATCTGGCGGCCGGTGAGCAACCCGATCTCGAGTTCTACGTCTCCGGATCGAGCCTCGCGTCGAACCGAATCATCCTGTCGATCACGACAATCGATCTTGTCCGCGATGTCTCAGGTGCCGAGCCGCCCGTCACCGTGATCGTCACCCCGGTCGGAGACGAGGACTTCGTCCCGATCGGAGATCGACTGCTCCCGACCATGGTCTTCTACGCCGTGATGATCGCCGCACTGTTCCTACCCGCCGCGTCGTTGGTCGACGAGCGGGAGAAGCGAACGCTCGATGCGGTGTTGGTCACCCCGACTCGTATGTCCGATGTCCTCCTCGGCAAGGGCGCGTTCGCCGTCATCCTCGCGGTCCTGATGGGCCTCGCGACGCTCGCCCTCAACAACGCCTTCGCCGGACAGTTCTGGGTCATGGCGCTGATCCTGTTCGTCGGTTCCGTCATGATGGCCCTCGTCGGCATGGCGCTCGGCCTGTGGGCTCGCGACATCACCACGATGTATACGGCCGTCAAGGCCGGCGGCATCTTCATCTTCCTGCCCGTGATCTTCGTGCTGTTCCCCGGTCTGCCCCAATGGATCCCGAAGCTGATCCCGACGTACTACTTCCTCCAGCCGATCTACGACATTGCGATCGGGGGTCAGTCGTTCGGCGACGTGCTCCCCGAACTTCTCGTTGCCGTCGCCTTCTGCCTGCTGCTGATTCCACTCGTCGCATGGATCGCGCGTTGGTCCCAGCGGCAACTCGCGATGACGGTGTGACAAGCAGCTGAGTGGCCGAGGTAGATCCCTCCTCCTCAGGGGGAGGAACTGAGGAAGAAGTCCGGGGGATTTGAGGAGCCGACGTCGCGGGAAGCTCAGGGCACACGGGAGATACCGCCGCTCCCCTCGCTAGACGTGGTTTCTGAGCATCAACTCTTTGGGATGGGGCGAGAGGTACGACGAATCGAGAAGGATCTGCCGTTCGTGTCGGTTGGCCAGATGCCGGATCAAGGTGACCGGGACGACCAGCGGCACGAGGCCGGCCTTGTAGTCGGCGATCGCCTCACGCATCTCGGCACGACCTACTTCGTCGTCATCCCATCGCAGGAACGCAAGCATGTGCTGAAGCACGTTGACGTGTTTCGCCACCGTGGCCGGGCGTTTCATGATCTCCATGAACCGATCTGCGTAGTCGTCGGCGAAAGCTGCGCGGGGGACGCTCTTGGCCTCAGCGACCAACTTCCCGAGTTCTCGATATCCACGTTCGTCGTGTGCCCGAAGGAGCAACTTCTCGCGCGTGTGGAATGCCACGACATCGCCGACCGTCCAACGCGGTCGGAAGAGGTCCTTCACGCGCTGGTAGGCAAAGATGCGCTCCACGAAGTTCTCGCGAATACGGGCATCGTTGAGGCGGCCCTCTTCTTCGATCGGAAGGTAGGGCATTCGCTGAATGAGCGCGTCGGCGAACAGACCGCGACCATTCCGCTCCACGCCCGTGTCGGTGTATATCCGTACCCGGAAGACGCCGCAGGTCGGAGAGTCCTTCTTGAGTACGAAGCCGCTGAGGTCTTCGCCGGCAAGGTCGGAAGCGCGGGAGAGCGACAGCCGATTCATCGAGGACGTCCAGTCGACTTCGTTCTTCGGATCGATCATGCGGATGGTCTCGCCCTCGCGGACGAGGCGAACGGTGGGCCGCGGAACGCCCATCCCAACCTCGACCTCCGGGCAGACGGGAACGTACTCGACGAATGGGCCGAGCATGTCCGTGAGATAGCGCTGACGCGAGTGGCCGCCGTTCCATCGAACCTCCTCGCCGATCACACACGAACTCACGCCGATCCGAAGGGGCCGGGCGTCGGGCGATTCAGTGTCGGTCGAGGTCATGCGCGCGCGCCAAGGATGAACGATCGGATGGTGTCGGTCCGGAAGGATGCGATCGCCGCGTAGAGGGCGGTGCCTCCGCTCCCGAGGACTACGAACACGGGAAGCCAGAGAACGGCCGTCCACGGAGACCGCTCGCGGAGGAATACCCACCCGGCGAACAGAGCAATGCTGACGTAAAGATCGATGAGCGTCATCCGGCCCCAGGGATGGTCAAGCAACCACGAGCCTTCGCCGCTGAAGTCGCCAGTCGCCATCGACACGCCGATCGCGGCGAACATCACAACGGTGAGGCCGACGGTGAATACGCGGATTGCTGTCATTCAGATCTCCTGATCTCTCTGCTTTTTCGCATCAGTCCGAGGCTCCGGATGTGTTCGGGATACCGCCAAATTGTGTGTCGAGGACCCGTTGAAGCCGCCGCTCGCCTTCGCCGGTAGCGAACCACCACACGCCGACCACGAAAGCAGCGAAGGTAATCCCGAAGAGGCCGACGGCATACAGGACCGCGACGCCGACCGGCGCGTCGACCAACGTGCCCCACCCGAGGATCAGACCAAAGAGGTAGGCGAACGCACCGAGGACGGTGTAGAAGACCGTAACGAACGAGAACCAGGTGAAACCGCCGCCGACCGGGATGGTCACGATCTTCGGAGATCCGAGCGGAAAGAGGTAGGCCGCTTCCATCTCGGCAGCCACATGGATGCGCTCACCCAACCGCTCGTTGAGGTAGCGCTCCAAATACATCGCGTACCACCGGGCGAAGATGAGGTAGGACGCGTCAAACGCCGTCTGCATGGCGCCCATCAGCGCAACCACCGGAACGACGAGGAACGCCGGTTCCGCTCCAAACCACCCCACGACGAGAAGCGCCAGGACGAGGACGGTCGTGATGTTCACATCGAGGAAGAACCGCCGGTGGTACATCGCCGTCATTCCCCGCATGCGAACGAGTTGCGCTCCTGCCATTTGCATCCGGTCGTCCATGCACTCAGCCTAGGTGTGGCAACCGGGGAGGTGTGCAACAGCCGGGTCGGCACCGGCGCTCAAGCTCCTCGCACGCCTGCCGCAGCGTCTACCAAGCGGGGGCATGCCGCGCCGATTCGGCAGGTCCCGCACTCGGGGTCGCGGGCGTGGCACCAGGTGCGCCCGATCTCCCACATGGGCAGGTCGAGCGCACCGGGACGGTCGGGATTGAGTTCCCTGGCCGCCATGACCATGTGATCGACATGATCTCGCTGTGCGAGTCCGGTCCGCAGCATCACGCGGCGCACGTGTACGTCGTACGCGATGTCCGACCCCGAGAGATCGAGAATCTCGATGCCGCGCTGTCCGCTGAGTATCTCGACGGCCATCGCCGCCTTCTTCTGGCTGATACCGACGAACTCGGTGAGTCGCTCCTGGAGTTGCCTCGCCGTGGGGCGGTCGTACCACACCGCACCCGCGTCACCCCCGTAGTCATCGATAACGCGCTGTGCCCCTGCGACGAGCCAGCGGGCGCTCTGTGTCGGGAACCGATGCAGCGCAGGTGGGCCGAGGAACGCGGCCAGAACACGCTCCGGGTTGTCGGCCACGAGGTGGACGCCCCATCCCTCCAACCTCCGACTCAGGTCGAAGGGCACGGCCCAAGCCCGTTCGGCCGGCATTTGATAGTCACCAATGACACCGGCCAAGAATGCCCAGTCATCCGACATCAGAAAGTCGTTCGCAGCAACGCGGTCCGTGAGAATCGGTGCAGCCCTCCTCGCCTCCTGTTCGGCGAGATTCTCTCCGTACCGGAGGATGTCCCGGACAACGAGTGCTTCGGGGGTGGATGCCGGCAAGCTCACGGATTGACTCTATCCACGACCGGGTTTCTGGTGAAGCGATCCACCGATTCGGCCGATACACAGGGAGTGACTGGGTCTCCTCAATCGCGGGCCTCGCATCCGGGGACGTATCTCAGCAGCGGTCGCGCATGGGCGACGGCGGCGTTCCTTGTGCTCGCCGGTGCGATCGCCCTCGGGTTCTGGCTTGATCACGCGGCGGCAAACAACGACAGATACCGTCTGGAACGGGGCGCTGAGGCCATAACGCGCAACCTCGAATCTGAACTGCGAGTCGTTGAGATGGCAGCGAGCGTGATCGTCGCCGCATCGGCTGCGGCCGACACTCCAGCAGACTTCGCTTCGATCGCTGTTACGGCAGACCCGGTCGTCCTCAGTTCGCTCGTCGGTCTCGTCAGCTACCCCGTCACCAGCGACGGCAGCGGTCCCGGCACCGTCGTCTTCCAGGTACGCCCGCGCAACCAGCTCGACATCCCCGACCTCGGGCTTTCCGCGAAGATCACGGAGACATTGATACGCGAGGACATCCCATATCTGAGCCCGGCGTACCGGGTGCCCGGAGAGGACGGGGTCCGGATGATCGCTGTGGTGCCGGCACAGCGCGATGACGAGGCTGTGCTCATCGGAGCGATCTTCCTCGCAGATCGCATTCTCCATCGTGCCATGGCCGCGGTTGGCGAGGACGAGTACGCAGGTCAGCTGCTCGACCGAAGGTTCGGCGACAAGGTCATCGTATCCGAGGGCACACCAACCGGCTCGGAGATAGTCCGCTCATCACCGGTGGGCATGGCCGGTCTCATCGACATTGCGGTAACGGGTGGCAGCACGTTCCCGCACTCGAGATCGCCGCTGACCATCGTGGCGGTACTCGGCCTTGGTTTCATCATTGCACTCCTCCTCTTGCGGCTGGCCTCCGTGACGCGGGCCCGGACGCGTGAGGTGAACGAGAGACTCGAACTCGCTCGACTCCAGGACGAGGGAAAGGATCGCTTCCTCGCCACGGTCAGTCACGAGCTCAGGACTCCACTCACTGTTGTCGTCGGCGGGGCAAGCGAGATCGAGTCCCAGTGGGAGACCCTGACCGTCGATGAACGCAAGGAACTCCTCGGCATGGTTTCAGACCAGGCTCAGGAGGCGTCGAACCTTGTCGAGGACCTGCTCGTCGTTGCCCGGTCGGAGTACGGGAACGTCAAGATCGCGATGGCGGAGACCCGCCTCCAGCGGCACCTCGGCTATGCCGTGAGTTCGATTCCGCTCGACCGGGACGGAACCCTCACGATCACCGACCAAGACCCGTCGGTGTACGCGGACGGCACACGTCTGCGACAGATCCTCCGCAATCTCGTCCAGAACGCCGTCACCCACGGCGGCCCGAACATTGCGATCGAGGTTTCACAGGCGAACGGGATGGTCGAAGTCTCGGTCTGCGACGACGGTGCAGAGCTTCCGTTCGCGGACTGCGAGCGAATCTTCGAGCCCTATCCGCGTACCGACGGTGCCGAGGTCAACGCCGCGCAGGGAATCGGCATCGGTCTCTACGTCAGCCGCATCCTCGCTCACGGTATGGGTGGTGAGATCCTCTGTCTCCGTGCCGATGGCCGGACAGAGTTCCGTCTCTCATTGCAGAGCACGGCAAGCGACGCGATCTCGATCCAGGAACCGGTCTCGGTCGAGTAGCCGAGAGCTCCGAGCAAGACGCTCGTCGCGGCGTTGACCGGAGGGTTCGGGGTCGCCAGTCGCCGGTCGCCGAGGGTCCGGGATCCCTGAATGGCTTCGCCCGTATCACGCAGGATTCGCCCCCTCATCGAGGGGACGAATCCTGCCACCCCGTGGTCGGGGTCTTCAGGTTTGGTTGCTAGGCGCGGTCGCCGATGTGAGCGTTGTGGAAGAAGCCACTCCACGTGAACGGCTTCGTCGCCTCTTCGTGACTCGGCGGATAGACCAGCGCAGTGGCGATGGCCCCCAGCACACATGCGACCGCGCAGATCACAAATGCCAATGGGAAGTTGCCGATATCGCCGAGCGCACCGCCGAGGATCGGGAAGATGATCCCGCCTGCGCCGTAGGAGAGGAACACCCACGGATAGTTCTGCCCAACTGACTTGTCGCCGAATTCGTCGGCCGTCAGGGCCGGGAACAGGGCGAAGTTGCCGCCGAAGTTGAATCCGATGAGAGCGGCTGCAAGGTACAGCGTGTACTCGCTGCCGGCCATCGGGATGAAGGCCAACAGGAACATGGCCTGGGTCGCGGTCATGAGGATGACCGAGCGCTTGCGGCCAAGGCGGTCGCTCATGAGGCCCCATGTGATCCGGCCAATACCGTTCGCAAGGCTGAAGAAGACGGCCATTGCCAAACTGGCGATGTCGTCGGCTTCCGCCTTGACCATCCCGCCATCGACAAGTGCCTCGACCGGCCACAGTTTCATGAGTCCGATCGCCATCAAGCCGGCCCCGGCACTCACGGCGAACGTCAGGAAGACAAGATAGAACTGAGGCGTCCGGAGCATCTCCTGTGAGGTGAAGTTGGCGCCGCCCACTCCCGTAACCTCGGGAGGCGTGAATCCGACGGGTAGCCAGCCCTCTGGCGGCATCTCCATCCAGATCGAACCGATGAGAACCAACACGGCGAAGGCAATGCCGTAGACGAGGAAGGTTCCGTCGAGACCGATGTTGTCGATCAGGTTGCCCCAGGTGTCAGCGATCTGGATCCACCCGAGGGCGCCGAAGCCGAAGCCGGCGACGGCGGCGCCCGAGATCATGCCCTTGTGGTCGGGGAACCAGCGCATACCGACGGCGATCGGGACGACGTACGCGAGTCCGATGCCGGAACCGCCGATGAGTCCCACACCGATCAGGACGATCCAGAAGTTGTCTCCCCCACCGATCGCCGCGATCGCGTACCCAAGGCCGAGTGTCACGCCACCGGCCATGGCGAGTTTGCGGGGACCGTAGGTGGGCAGCTTCCGGCCTGCGAAGACCATAACGATGGCGAACATCGCGAGCCCTACCGAGAACACGATCTGGGTCTGCGTCTTGGACCAGCCCGCGTCCTGCAATGCGGGGGTGAATACCGACCAGGCGTAGATGGCGCCGAGGCAGAGCTGGATCAGCACTGCGCCAAGAACCACGAACCCTCGATTGCTAACTCGTTGCGCCATTCAGGACTTCCTCCTCGTCGGGAACCGCCCCACTCTGGAGTTCAGCATTCAGCCGGTCGTGCCGAAAGAACGCGTCGCTCGCGGGCCGGGCGGGTGTTCAGTTGTTCAGCCAGTGCCGGTAGATCGCCCACCTGGCGTTGTCGCGGAGAACCCACGTTTCACCAGAGTGGCGGCCCAGACACGCGATTGAGTGTGTCGCACACGGGCCGTCCTCGCTAGGGGACATCGACCCGACCATGCGTTCCGTCTCATTGCACACTCGGCGTCCGCTTCCCCGGCCGCAGCTGCGAGATCGCAGTGGGTTCACGGTGGTACGGTCGCCAAATGGCCACCGATACTCGGGAAGCAGCCGACCCCCCGATCCGCCCCGCCGGAGGAGCGGCCGTGCGTTGGTGGTGGCTCTGGACCGTTCTTGCCGTGGCGACCGGAGCGATCACCATATCGGCAGCCAACGGCTTCAACATCGTTGATCTGGAACTCGCGTGAACTCTCGAGCGAGCGGACGCTGCCATCACCGGCGCCGACCGCGACGCAACCCGGTCGGCGATCTGTTGGGACTTCGCCTTCATCGTCTTCTACACCCTTGCGCTGTCCGCCGCGTCGTTGTGGGCGCGCCGGCACTTCAAGAGTCGGCTCGGGTCGAAGGCCGGTCTCCCCGTCGCCATCGGCGCCGTCGTCGCAGGCATGTTCGACATCGTGGAGTATCTATCGATGCTCGGATACCCGAACGGCTGGGGCGACTGGTCGGGATGGATACCGCTCGCGACAGCGATGGCGATCCCGAAGTTCCTCCTCGTCGTCATCAGCGTCGCCTACATCCTCATCGGCATCGGGATCTGGGCGTTCGGTTCACTCGCAGATCGCCGTCGCCTGCGGTAGCTCCGCACGCTCGGACCACACAACGAGTGGGGGAGGCCGACGGCCTCCCCCACAGTCACTCGATTCAGTTGTCGGACGTGTTCGCCTCGCTAGCCGTCGGAGGCCGGGGGCACCGGTGGCGGCGGCGTCTGACCACCACCGTCGTCTGTTGTCACGGTCTCGCTATTCCGACCCGCGACAAGCCACCAGACCAATGCCACGATTCCGACAACGCCGAGTCCGATGAGAACCCATCCCCACCACGGGAAGCCGCTCTCTGCTTCCTCGGCCGCCTGATCGGTCGACACGCCTGCCGCAGGGATCAGGAACGTTGCGCTGTATTCGCTCCCGTCGGCAGCCGTGCCCTCCACCAGTAGGTTCTCAACCTCAGTCTGACGGTCACCGAGGGCGAACGATTCCCACCAGACACCGTCATCTTCCACCGGGATGGTTGCCGTCAAGCCGGTTTCAATCACCCTGAGCTGTGTCGTAGAGCCGGGCAGGAAATTGAGACCGGTCGTCGTCATGAGGCGATTGGTATCGACGCTCACTACGACATACGGTTCGCGAATCAGGGGACTCAGCTGAGCCACTACCTCGGAGCCAAACTCGGCCATCTCGCCCGGTTCGGGTGTTTGCCCAACCACGATACCGTTGGGATCAGGCGCGTCCGGGTCCTCGACGAACGTGATCGTCAGCCCAAAGTCCTCTGCGAGCGCCGTCGCCTCGCCGGTCGTCATCCCGATGAACTCGGGAACTTGGACATCCTCCGGTCCGGTCGAGACCGCCATGTCGACGGTTGTCTCGGGTGCTACCTCGGTGCCGGCGGAAGGATTGGTCTCGATCACGAGACCGGCTTCCACCTCGTCGCTTGCCTGCTCGCTGGATGTGACTACGAAGCCTTCGGCCTCGAGCGCGGCCTGCGCATCGGCCTCGGCGAGACCGGCAACGTCAGGCACCGGGATCGTCACCGGCGCCTCGGGGCCGATCGAGACTGCGATGGTGACGGTTGAGCCCGCATCGACTTCCGTTCCAGCGGCCGGATCGGTCTCGATGACGAGGCCCGCTTCGACCTCGTCACTCGACTGCTCGCTGGTGGTCACCACGAAGCCTTCAGCCTCGAGAGCGGCCTGTGCATCGGCCTCGGCGAGACCGGCGACATCCGGCACCGCGACCTTGTCCGGTCCTGGATCAGGAGGATCGGTCGGAGTCAGCGCCGCGATCAGATCGGTCATCGAGGGGATCGCTGCGATGGCAATTGCCGGCACCGCGTCGGCGCTGATGGCAAAGAAGTCGGTGTAGGAGTCGCCTCCCAGCGTGGGAGAGACATTGACTTCACTGATCGTCATGGAGATGGAAGTGTCCGCGTCAACCGTCGCAAGATCGGTCCCTTGTCCGGGATCAAGCGGCACCGGTGCACCGCCATCGACGCTGACGTCGACGGGAGCATCGGTCGCGTTCCAGACCCGGTATCTCGCCAGGTCGGTTCCGATGGGAGCAACGTCGATCGGATAGGCCGTTGCACCGCTCGACCCGAACCCGGAGGCGACCGTCTGGGCGGAACCGGCCGTGACGTTGACATCCACGTTCGGTCCGCCGGTGAAGGCAACGTTGTACGACGCCGCCGGGACCGTCACCCCGTCGGCCTCCGCGTAGCCCAGGCCCTCGGCAATGACTTCATCTCCGGCCGATACACCGACCGGGTCGGCGCTTGCACCGTTGACTGCCGCGAGATACCCGACGGGATCGACTTCCTGTGCTCCAGCGGAGACGGCGGCGGACAGGAGCCCACCGACCATCGCGACGACGAGCACGACCCGACTCATTGATTTCATGTTGGTACCCCAATCTTTCGCCGACCGACGGCCGAGCGCTCTCGATGATCCAGTTTCGCCATGGTATCCCAGGTCACCAACACCGACAGCCTTTGCGCCCGCGTCGAAAGACAGAGATACATCCCATACCTTCGGCGGTCCGGGGACGACACTTGACTGCGCGTCGGAGCATCCACGCGGGAGGCGCTCGGCGGCCGCTTCGGGTTGCGGCCCTTCAAGCTACCGGGGATGCAGAACGTTGGTCCGGCGCTTGCCGACGTCGGCACACCATTCGGTCCGGGCATCTCGATCGTCGGCAACGGGACGATGGGTACGTCAACGTCTCTCGCCGGGCACTCGATCGTCGAAGCCGACAGCATGGACGGCGTCAGGGCCCTCGCGGAGGACCGTCCGTCCCTCAGCGAAGGCAAGGGCAACTTCGCGGTCGACGTCTACGAACTCATGACGGTCCCGATGATGGACTGACGAACTCGACGCGACCGGTTCACACCTGACTGTTCGCATCGGAATCTGCGTTCCACCAGCGCAGAATCCGGAGTGCCCGGAGCGTGTTCCATCGACCGGCGACGCTGCCCGGTTCAAGGGGGAAGAACGTCTCGCCGGTGTACTGACTGCCCTTCCCCCACCGACCGTCCGATCGCCGGCTGGACTCCACGATCTCGATCGCGCCTGTTGCGCGGGGATCGGGAACGGCTCCAGCAGCGCGGAGATGGTCGAGTCCGCGCATGATGTCGTAGTGCCACCGAGGCGGGAAGTGGAAGGTGGTCCAAGCCTCGTTGATCACTTCATCCGTCCGGTGGGAGCGGAAGAGGCGGTGGTCGAGCATGAACTCGTGCCCCCGAGCGATCGCAGCGTCAGCATCGCCCGACCCCGTCAATCGCTTCCACGCCAGGAGTCCTTCGAGAACCGAGATCGTGGTGTGGAACGACGAGTGGGTAGCCCCCTGGAAATCCCGGCAGTTCCAACCGCCGTCTGTCATAGCGGCGGAGATAAGGAGCTCGGCGATCGAGTCGACCCTCCGGTCGCTGCCGTCAAAGGAGGAGCCGATCGCAAGGACCATGCCGTTAACGCAACGCTCCGCGTACCGGTGCCTCGCCCAATACGAGACCCCACCCTCGAACCACTTAGCCTCGTCGAGGAGTCGCTGGCACCCGGCGATGACCCCGGGACTCGACGGGGGTAGGCCGAGTCGTCGCAACAGGAGCAGGGTGTAGGTAGTCGAGGTCCACTTCGGGGTGTAGAGCCCGCCTCCCCAGGTTCCTGCCGGATCCTGCAGGTCGAGCAACCGTCTCCCCCACCCGCCGCGTTCGACCTCGGCCCGGGTCGCACTCCACACCGCATCATCCGCGCCGAGCAAGTCGCGCTGGCACTGCCAACGGACCGCCGGGTCGCCGGCGTTCAACCACTCGAGCACCTCGTCCCTCACCGTGACATGGTCGGTCTCCCGCATCTCCGGCGCAAGTCGTTTCGCTCGGCCTCCGTCTCGCTCAACTACCGTCGACGAGGGAGGAGGCCACGATGCCCACCGACTCGAAGCCAACCAATGACACGATTGTCGAATTGCTCGAGCGCGTTCTCGCTGAGATCGAGACCCTCAAGGATGGTCAACGCGAAATTGCCGACGACATCCGGAAGCTTGCGAGCACGACCGGCAGCTGAGGATCGGCCCGGCTCACCGATCCGAATCGGTGCCTCGGGCCTGGTCGATCACGAGACCGACGACGAGCCCGAGGCCGGAAGTGATCCCGATCCAGAAGGCGGCGCCGGTCAGAGAAAACAGAACAACGCCGATTGCAGCGCCGAAGACGAGCGCCATGCCGATGAGTGCCCCGCTCGGTTCTCGTGTCCCGCCTGACATGCCCGGTCTCACCTCTCAATTCGACGGCGCCATTCGACAGCGGTAGATACGGCTCCGATCGTTCCGGCCACGGTGCATCCTGCTCGCTGCGGCGGGTACGAACCAGTGTCCAAGGTCCTTCCCCCACACGCCGACATTTTCGCGTAGGGTCGTCAGGGCGGAGGGGGCGGGGACACGACGAAGTAAGGAATCCAGAAGCGGTGTCCATCTTCGCGTTCAATGGCTCTCGCTGCAGGCGAGCGAGCCGACTACTCATCCCGATCAAGCCCCCCGGCGATCTGGCCCAGCGACGGTTGGCCGTGGACCGGGGAGGTGCCACACCATGATCCTCGAACGCGGGGAATCGCTGGCTGCGCTCGGACAACTCGTCGACGACCTGGAGTCATCGGGTGGCCGCGTGGTGCTTGTGCTCGGCGAAGCGGGAATCGGCAAGAGTGCTCTGGTCTCGGAATTCATCACCGGCGTCGAGGATCAAGCGCACGTCTTGCTGGGATCATGCGACGACCTCTTTGCTCCCCAACCGCTCGGCCCCGTGTGGGACCTCGCGCGACAGGACTCGTCGCTGACCGACCCCTTGCTGGCCAACGACCGCAGAGGGATCATGGAGTCCCTGCTTGTCCTCCTCAACCGGGGTCTCCGACCGACGATCCTGGTGATCGAGGACATTCAGTGGGCCGACGAATCAACGCTCGACATCATCCGGTTTCTTGGTCGCCGCATCACCACAACCAACTCTCTCCTCTTGCTGACGTACCGAGACGAAGCCGTTGGCCCCACCCATCGGGTTCAGCGAGTGATCGGCGATCTTCCACCGGCCAACATCGCCCGCTTGCATCTTGCCCATCTCTCGGTCGATGCGGTGGCAACCCTGATCGGCGACCGACCTTTCGATGTCGAGGAGGTCCTGGCGCTCACCGGAGGCAACCCCCTCTTCGTAGCGGAGATCGTCGCGTCGCAGGATTCCATCATCCCGACGTCGATCCACGATGTTGTGTTGTCGAGAGCGTCCAAGGTCTCCAAAGAGGCCCATCGCCTCCTCGCACTCGTCTCGATCATTCCTGGTCCGTCGGAACGAACTCTCATCGAGGCAATCCTCAACCCAACGCCTGAGAGCATCCACGAATGCGTGAACGAAGGTCTCCTGACCGTCAGTTCCGACACGATCGCCTACCGGCACGAACTGCAACGTCGGGCGATCGAGGCATCGCTCGGCGACGCCGAACGCCGCCGACTCAACCAGCAGGTGCTTGCTGCCTTGCCGCGCGAGAAGAATTCGGCGCGCCTCGTTCACCATGCACTGCAGGCGGACGACGTTGCCGGAATCGTCGAGTTCGCTCCACTCGCGGCGAGAGCGGCGATGAAGATCGAGAGCCACGAAGAGGCACTGGCCCACTTCCGATCCCTGCAGCACTACCTCGACCGATTCTCCACGTCCGACCGCGCCAGCATCCTCGACGACTGGGCCCATGAAGAGTTCTACGCCGACAGCCCTGCGGCCCTGGGAGTCCTATCTGCGGGTATCGAACTTCGAAGATCCCTCAACGACGACCGGAAGCTCGCGCGAGCGCTGACGTTCGCCGTTCGCGTCAACGTGAGCAATATGAGATCGGATGCCGCCGAGTCTGCATCGACCGAAGCCATCGCGATCCTCGAACCCTACGGCCCAAGCCGGGACCTGGCGCGAGCCGTCGTCTACCGGGCGGCGCTGACGTGGGTTCGCGGGGACGCCGCTCATCAGACCATTGCGCTCGCAGACCGGGCGATTGACCTCGCCACCGCCGTCGGCGAAGATCTCGCGATCGCCCAGGCGTTGGGCATCAAGGGCACCGCCGAACTCTCTCTCGGCAATCCCGATGGCCTTCGTCTGTTGGAGGAGGGCCATCGTCTGGCCGACATTGGCGGCTATCGATATGAGCAGGCGCGTGCGCTTCTCAGCCTGGCTGCTGCCGCCGCCGACAGTCGCGAGATGCAGCGAGCGGCCGACCTTGCCCGGCGTGCAGGCGATACGGCGGCACGGTACGAGATACGGACCATCGAGTCGGACGCTCGCGCCATGCACACGGAGACGCTGGTGTGGACGGGCGAGTGGGAAGCTGCCGAACTCGCCGCATCTGACCTCCTCTATGCGAACCCAAACGCTGAGGCCCTTGCATGCAGGATCCTCGCGACGATTCAGATGCGCAGGGGACAGGACGGGGCCCGGGCCACGCTCGACCGCATGTGGGCGCTGGCACAGGGCTCAGCCGACTACCCGGTACTCGACGCTGGCGGCGCTGTCCTGGCCGAGTACGCGTGGCTGACGGAGAGCACCGATTCGTCGCTCCTCTCCGACCTTCGAGGCACCTTCGCCCGAGGCCTGAAGCTCGGAGCGCTCTGGCCGAGCGACGCTTTCTCATTCTGGTTGTGGAAGCTGGGAATGGTCCCGGCAACAAGCGGTCGGATGTGCGAGCCCTACCGGCTCATCATGGTGGGCAAGGCCGAGGAGGCTGCTGCGATGTGGGAAACCAAAGGGGTTCCGTATGCCCAGGGACTCGCCCTCATGCACGGTGGCGTTGAGGGGCACGTGCGCGCGCTTCACATCTTCGACGGCCTGGGGGCGGTCGCGATGGCCCATCGAGTTCGACGGTCGCTGCTTGACGCCGGGGTGAAGCTCTCCCGGGGGGCCGGCAGGTCGACCCGTGGCAATGCGGCCGGTTTGACGGCCAGACAAGCTGAAGTCCTCGATCTCCTTGCCGAGGGGCTGTCGAATCCGGATATCGCCGAGCAACTGTTCGTATCAGGTCGCACCGTGGAGAATCACGTTCGAGCGATCCTCAAGAAGCTCGAGGTTCCGAATCGGCAGGAGGCAGTCGCCACCGCTCGAGAGCGTGGCATCCTTACCTCGGTCTAGACGCCGCGGTTGTTGCCTGTTCCTTGCGGAGCGAGCGTCAGATTGCGGGCTGGAATTCTTCGTCCCCATGCTGATCCAACAAGACGACTCGACTGCCGATCACGGCAGGAGCCGAACCGTGGATCTTCGCCCCCGCAAGCACGAGAATGCGACCCAGCGCTGATCGAATCGAACCGGGCCCGCTGGATTCACTCTTCATCCCGCGCACCACCCGATCATGACGGATCTCGGCGTACATCGCTTCCATCTGTGGTTTGACTAGTGCGTGTTGATGAATCATCAGGCCTCCCAATCCGTCTCATCGCCCGTTGCGGCGGCGGTCGCCGGGGTCCCTGCTTCCGTTCGGTGAACGCTCGCTGCCCGTGCTGCGTATGCCCCCCGGCATACGCTGCCTCCGCACTCCGAACCTATCAGCGGTCGCTGTCCCTTCTATCCCTCATCGACACTCAGAAGAGATGCTGGAGCACCCATTTCTGGTGTGGTTCGGGAAGCACCCTCAGATGCGCTCCGGTGCGCGGTACCGGGACGGCCAGCTCCTTGCAGCGCGTCTCGATGAGTCGCCGGCACGATTCGTCACACCACGGCCTCACCGTGGATAGGATCGAACCGTGTCCACAGCCATTGACTCGGACGAGTTGAGTGTTTCTCCGCTCGAACTCTTCTTCGACCTCGTCTTCGTCTTCTCGATCACCCAGGTCGTCACACTGCTCGAGGCCGACACGAGCATCCGAGGGTTGGCGGGAGGGCTCCTCGTGCTGCTGCTCATCTGGTGGTCGTGGTCGCAGTACACCTGGGCCCTCAACTCGGTCGGGAATCAGGCCCCTGCCATCAAGCTCGCACTCCTTGCCGCAATGGCGGCCGTGCTGTTCATGGCCCTCGCGGTCCCAGACGCTCTGGGGGACGGCGGCATGTGGTTCGCCGCCGGCTACACCGTGGTGCTCTTGTTCGGGCTCGTCATCTTCGCCATCGGAATGCCACGAGAGAAGATGTCCGACCTGGCCCTGTACGCCGTGCCGGCGCTGGTCGGTGTCCTCACGGTGCTGATCGGAGGGTTCCTCTCGGGTGATGCCAGGCTCGCCGTGTGGGGCATCGGCAATGCGATTCAGATCGGCGCGGCGTTCGCCTCCGGTCAGGGTGACTTCTCGATCAAGTCGGCCCACTTCGCCGAACGTCATGCCCTCTTCGTGATCATTGCCCTCGGCGAGATCATCGTGGCGGTCGGACTCGCCGCCGCCGGCGGCGGTCGGACGGTCCAGACGACGGCAGCACTCGGCGGAGCGTTCGTCGTGGTGGCCGTCCTGTGGTGGGCCTACTTCGACTGGCTGGCGGCTGCAATGGAAGAGGCCATTTCCCGGCTGACCGAACCCGCGCGCTCCTCCGCCGCTCGCGACATCTTCACGCTGGGGCACATCCCGCTCGTCGCGGGGTTCGTGCTCTACGCGGTGGGAGCCGAAGAGGCCGTGGCCCATCCATCAGAGCACCTCGAGATGGCGGGACGCACCGCTCTGTCACTCGCGATTGCTTTCGTCGTACTCGGCTTCGCATTCCTCGCCTATCGGTCGGAGCAGGTCATCACATGGGCCCGGCTGGTCGCGGGCGCCCTGGCGGTCGGAGCCGTACTCGGCCTGCCCGACATCGCCGGCGGCACGATCCTCTGGATCGTGGCACTCCTCATCGGAACATCGCTGGTGATCGAGCAACCACAGATCAGGGCTGTCGAAAGCACGGCAGACCGGTAGGCCGGAAGCTACAGCGGGTTCGCTGCCACGTACACCACAAAGATGGCAATCGAGACGACGGTGTACAAGCTGAGCACGTTGTTCACGTAGCGTCGCTCTTCCGGCATGCCGGGCTTCATGTAGAGCGGGATGATGAAGGGCGGCGGAAGGATGAGCAGCGTGAAGAGCGCCGCCCGGGAGTACTCGTTCCCACCGAGCAGCGAGTTCGCCAACAGCACCGGAAGCACGATCGCAAGCGGCAGCAGGATCGCCAACCGGAGGGCAACGGCCGGGATCGCCTCGCGGATCCCGCGGCGATCGAGTTGGATCCCATATCCGACGATCAACAGGATCAACGGGACCGTTAGCGTCGCCAGGAAGACGAGCGTATTCATCACCCCGCCGACGATCGGTCCGTCGTAGAGAACGTCGCGCATACCAAGCAAGCTGGCGCCGATACCCGCGAGGATCGCGATGATCACCGGCGAGCGGATGAACGCGCCCAACAGCTGGGCCGGTCTCTGGATCCCGTCGCGCCTCGCCAGCAGAAGGGCGAGAAAGACGAACCAGATGAACAGTTCATGACCGAGGTCGACCACGGCGAAGTACCCGACCTTGCTCAGCCCGTAGGCGCTTCCGAAGAGGCTGATGCCGAGCATCCCGGACTCGAAGCCCGTCATCAGAAACGGGAAGTACTCGTGACCGCCACCAAATCTTCCACGGAGGGCGAGTCCGACCCCGTAGAGAGCTACGCACAACACGAAGACGCCGACAACGACGGCGGCATCGCTCGGGTCGAACTCGATTTCGAGGAACGACGTGAACAAGACGGCCGGTAGAGCGATGTTCACGACCAGCTTGCGGAGATCGCCGATGGTGCACTCCGAAATGAAGCTGGAGCGCCGGAGCCAGAATCCGAGGGCGATCAGCAACAGGATCGGAAGAACCCGGCTGATGATGTCGCTCATGGCGCGGCTCCGCTTGTCGCGGCCTCGGTGGCGTACGGCTCGGTGTCGGGAGGTCGCGGCATCTCGGACCGCACGGTATCGCTGACCGCGCGGGTCATACGAACCGAGCTACAGCCGTGAGCCTGCAACCGCTTCGGCGAACCGTCGGACACGAGCGACTGCCTGGTCTCTGAGCGGTGGGCCGTGGCCGAACGCGACCGCCCGGAAATCGAGTTCCGCGATACGACCGATCGAGCCGGTGGCCTGAACCCAGTCCTCCGCTGAAGGAGCGTGTCCGAGGCGGCCACACCAGTTGGCGAGGGCGTCACCGACGAACAGGACTCCTCCGTGGGTCGGCCACAGGAACACGGTGTGGCCTGCGGTGTGACCCGGCGTGTGAATCGACCGGATCCCCACGCCGTCGATGATTTCGTCACCATCGCCGAGGTAGTGAACGACGGTGGTCGGCCCGACAGGTCGCAGCCGGGCCGACCGCGCGATCAACCTCGTGATCGGGCTCCGTCCGATGCCGGGTCGCGGCCGCTCCCCAGCCTTGATCTCAGGAGCGTCGAGTGGATGCACATGAACCCGGGCCTCGGTCGCGGCCGCGATGTGTGCGAGGCCACCGGCGTGGTCGATGTGCTGGTGGGTGATCAGGATGTCACCCAAGTCATCGGACGTGCGACCGAACGCTCCAATGGCCCGCAAGATGCGGCGCGGATGGAGGATCGGCGTACCCGTGTCGATGAGCGTGAGTCGGTCCCCGCCGGTGTCGACGAGGTAGGCGTTGACCCCGTCGAGGCCGACCCGTACGCAGCCACGGATGACGAGTTCAGACATAGACCCAACTATCAGCAGCAATACGGTACCGAACCAAGGCGTCAGCGCGCAGAACGGTCGTATCGGGCGGATAATCTTGCGCCGGTTCTCATCGGAGGCGCCCAGCAAATCATCGGCGGCGAATACCAGCACACTTTTCCAGCCGGTTGACTCCAGCTCCCTGAAGAAAAACCAGGAATACTTGTAGGTGTAGGTGCTGTTGTAGGCGACCACACCCTCTCTGTCATCGCGCAGCTTTGCAATGATGTCTTCATCCTTGCCGTCTTTGAGCTGAAAAATGTTGTCGAGCAGGAAATCGGGGTTTGGGTGAGAGAGAATCGCACCGCCGGGATCATAGGTAAACCCGTATCCGGCCTCGCCGACGCTAAGGGAGTCGACGATCTGGGTGAAATCGCTCAAAGCGATAGCATAGTCGACAATGCCAATTACATCCCCCAGGGAATTAACCATCGGCGCGCCGTAATCAACCAGCATGGTTTCTGCAGCTTCTGCATAATAGGGCGCTGACCACCTGGGCTGACGCGCAGAAACTACGTCCGTATACCATCTGGCAGTTGCCAGTGCAGGTTCGGTATAGTCATAGCTCGCTTCTACAAACTGAAATTCGTTTCGGCTCTTGTTAAAGAACGGTGCATAACGTTCCTTGCCCAAAAAGCTGCCCGGTTCAAACGCAACAGTGACGCCAAGTACCAGGGGAAATTGCAGGCTTTCGGCCTTGATGCTCTGCAATAACTGTGTTTCGTTGTCGATGGTGGCAGCTTCTGCAGCATACTCCCTGGCTCTTTCCGAGATTGCTTTTAGTCGGGAATCCAGTGCCTCGGCCACTCTGATGCCCGCTTGCTCGCCAAGTTGAACGCTCTTGTCTTCTCGCTCTTGCCTGTACTGCTTGGTAGTCAGCAACGAGGTACGCCGAGAGCGCCAGAGCCCCAAGGATCAGTGCACCGTACAGGAGCCGTGGATTTTTCAATGTCATTACCCTTATAAGGTTATATCGGGAATTATATGGTCTACCGCCACCAGATCAGCGCAGCGGCGTTAAACCTGTCGCCGGGCCCCGGAAATGCGCCGGCCGAGTATAGGGAAAAAGAAAGGGTGGTCATGAGGCCTCGCTTCGACGGAGTTGTCTGTGTCAACTCAACGACAGCTTTTGGTCGTACCCGGTCCTGCATGGATGGCTTATATAAGATTTTGCTAATCGGCAGAAGTCGCAACCCAAAGTAGCCATTCGTTTTGATGAGCTGGACGGCAACTATGTACGCTGGAAGTTGCCGTTCCCGGGCGGGTCGATTGCTGTCAACTTCACCCACTTCTGCCGTCCCAGATACTACTGGGAACGATAAAAATGTAAACAATCGTTCAAGGGTGGATCTCTGGCCGATACTGTTGAATGTGAATACTTCAGCGGCTAAAGCCGGTGCTTCGGGTTACGGCTAAAAGCCGGATCGGTCGGCCATGCGACCGATTGAGACCGTAGGTTGGGCTGAGCATGGGGAGGCCCAACACCGTCAGCTGCTTTCCCTCAGAGCTTGATGGGCCCCGCATCCGGCACCTCGACACGCATCTGTGTGGCAATACTTCTGTTGGGCTTCTCTACGCTCAGCACTGACCTACTCATATCCGCCGCCTAACGGCGGGGTTTACGAATCCCCTATCCGGGGCTCTAAACCAAAGACCATAACCTCTATCCAAACGGTATGAATATCAGCAGCATAGGTTGTTATTATCCTGATAGGTGAATAGCCAGTTCAATTCATTTATCGTAAGTGAACAGTAAGACCCCGAACAGATAGTGAGAAACAGAAATATGAGATTGGGATTAGCCCTGTCAGGCGGTGGCTTTCGTGCCACGCTTTATCATTTAGGCGTGGTGCGTTACCTCAAAGATGCCGGGCTCCTAGGTTCAGTCTCGCATATTACCTCTGTCTCCGGAGGCAGCATTCTTGCTGCGCATATGGTCATGAACTGGGAGCGCTACACTGGATCCGATGAAGATTTTGACAACGTCGCTGAACAGATGCTTGACTTCACCAGGCTCGATGTTCGTAATCGCATCATCCGACGCTATCCCTTCGCCTTCGCGCTTGGCACTCTTCGCTATGTTGTGCGTTTGAGGGCTTTACGGACTCTGACCCGAACAGGATTACTGGAGCTGCATTACCGCGATCACTTGTTTGGCGATACCTGTCTCTACGAGATTCCCGAGGCTCCCGAGTTGCACATCCTTAGCACCAACCTGAGTGAAGGCGGCCTCTTCTCCTTTTCGCGGTCGGGTTTGTTTTGCGAGGAGCGTCTCAAATCCGGGACCGGGCAAATACGCCGGATTCCAGTCGGCCTCACCACAGTGCCGATGGCAGTCGCCGCTTCATCTGCCTTTCCGGGCTTCTTCCCTCCGCTCGAACTGAGTGCTGAAGACATTGGCGAAACCGAGAGCGAGTTTCAGCGGCAGTTTTTCACAGATGGAGGCGTCTACGACAATCTGGGGGCACGGATGTTTCGTTACCTGGAGTGTGGCGCTGCATGTGGGGATGGCAGCTCACGTCCTCCGGCGTTTGATGTAGTCATTGCCAGCGATGCCGGCCGCCGCATACAAGTCACCCGCCCGGACCAGGCTGGCAGCTTCCTTCGCACTGCACTCCGCGCTTCAGATATTCTTATGGACCGCGTGTGGCAATTCGAAAAGGAACACTTCGAGAGCTCCCAGGATTTTGTCTTCGTGCCGATCACGAAGGTCGTTAGCCGTGAGGAAGATCCAACCGCTCCGCATCCCAGAGTGCAAACGCAATTAGCCCGGATCCGAACGGACCTCGATGGCTTCCAGGATCTGGAGATCAGCGGACTGATTCGCCATGGCTACTGTGTTGCCCGCCGAATCATCACAGACCATTCGCTGCTGTCAGGCCCTGGTAACGACACCCTTCCATGGGATCCCTTGGCGCGGCCCATTGACGGCTCGGTTGAGGCAGTCGCGTCAAACGGCCAGCCGGGCTCCGGCGCCTCGGCGACGACACGCGATGCGCGCCGCCTGCAGCGTTCATCACGGCGCAGTTTTCGATCGGTTCTCTCAGCGGATGATTGGGTTTCGTATCTTTATCTACCGGTATTATTGCTGGTTTTTGGTGCCCTTCCGTTTCTCATCTACCAGACCTGGAACCAAACCCGCTTCAATGAGGCGCTTTCCGAGGCTATTTCTACTCCGCACCCCTACGTTGATAAACTCATCGAATTGCTGACTGCGGGTAAAGAGCCACCTTTGGAAGGGATGGAATTTACGGCTGGTAGACTCGAGCCACTCTTTGCGGAAAGAGGTCTCGATATCATCAGTGATACACGGATTATCGACCTGCGTGGCATTGAAGTGCCTGGTGGACGGGTGCGCGCGGAGGAATCCGCGGTCTATGTCTACCGGGTCGTGGCAGTGCGTAAGAACGCCCATGTGGAGGGTGAGACGGCTCTACGATTGCCTTCGCTGCGAGGCGCCACTTCTCCGCTAGTGCGCTGCAACCACCCGGAACTAAATCCGCTTCTTGAATACAGTGTACTCTCTGATTCAGGCGGCGGTGAGTCGGAGTACGCATGGCAGCTGAAACTCAACTTCGATGCTGTCCCGATCGGGCATACCACCAAGGTGATTGTAGAAGCTATGTGGCCGGCACGGTCTGCCATATTGACTGGGCAGCCTATGGAGTGGTGGGGCTTCCAGGTCGATGCCGAGCCAGAAGTGATAAATGCCTGGATACTCGTCCCTGAGCCTTGGATGGGATCTTCACTGCGACTGGTTCGTCATCCTAACGGAATGCCTGACAATCAAGCTTTAGTAGAAGCAACTTACGAAGCGTCCGTTTTTGAAGGATCGGTCTTCAACTGGTCCGTGGTGCACCCCAAGGAGGGGTACACCTATACCTATCAGCGATTGGAATGATTAGTGATATTGACAAACTATAGCAATTATTTATCCGACAGGCGGTGAAAACATGTTTTCCGAACGATCCAGAAAAACATTCAACCTGACCATCGTTACTACCCTGTTGTTACTGGCGCACACAACACAATTGGCGCATGCAGCTTATACGATAGAGCAGTTGTTGAATAAACCCTACTTTGATGCATCCGATATCAAAACTGTCCGCAAGGGTGGATTTGGCGTTGCCAAAATACACGAAGTATCTGATCGTGAGATTGCTGTTGTCATCGCTTGCCTGGTGAAGGGCAAACCGGAAGATGCGCTGGCACCTTTTCTAGGTGACTCATTGCCGGTGGATGAAGAACTGCTGGAAGACCAGCGACTGATTGATACGGAATCCCAGAGGAATCGTTCGCTGCAATCTCACTGGGAGGCAACGAACGCGATGAGATTCAACACTACCTGGACGCAGAACCCGGTTTTGGATTGAACCTCTCCACTGATGAGATAGCCGCCTTGCAGGCATTGAAAACGTCAGGGGGCCCAAGTCAGGTCGAGGCACTGCTGGAAGAGATGCTGCATCGCGCTACCTGTCGTATCGCAGGAACGGTCTCGCAGAAGCGAAGCCATATGCCCGCGATAAGGGTACAATGTAAATCCCGGCGAGGAATTGCGCAAGACGGAAGAAAACATGCAGGGGCTGCATGAGCTGTACCCGGATTTCCATAATGCCTGGCTCAGCTATCCCAGGAATATGCCGGACGATATCGTTAGCGACGATTATTTCTGGATCAAACTCACTATCGATGAACGTCCGGCATTCGTCCTGTCTCATCGGCTTGTGGCCAATAGTGAAGATATGCAGCTGGTAGGCATGCGTGATTACTATATTTCACATTTCTTCGATGTATCACAGCGGGTTGCTGTTGTTACTCGGCTGGAGTCCGGGAAACAATCCTGATCTTTGTTGAAAGGGCCTGGGTCGATTACTGGAGCGGCTTCGCTTCATTGAGCAAGAAAATCGGTCACAAGGTCATGAAGCAACAGATGGAGCATTTACTGGAAAATCACGGAATATGCGGGACCTAAGACCACCTCTACCCCGACAGATCCACAAGTCAGTACTGGTGCTACTGGCAGCGGTTCTGCTGCTGGCTGCTTGTGCCACACAGCTGAAACCCCATCCGCTAGCCGGAGAGTTTTGCCCTGCCCCCCGATCCAGCGGCCGTGGAGTGGGAACCCCTGGGGAGCAATTTGCCGACAAACGAGGTGACTTCCTGGTTCGATATACAGGCTGTGGGACCGGACGCACTGCGCTGGCGTCTGGCGCTCATGGATACGGCAACATCATCACTCGATGCCCAATATTTCATCTGGCGGGATGATGCGGTCGGATCACTGCTCCTTGAGCGCCTGCTGCGGGCAGCCGACCGCGGTGTCAGGGTTCGTCTGTTACTCGATGACAGCTTTCTGGCAGGTGAAGACCCGGTCCTGATTGCCGTTGATGCACATCGGAACGTCGAGGTGCGCATCTTCAATCCCTTCCAGGTACGCGCTGACAACATGCTGGTCCGCTATATCGAAAATCTGAACGACAACGCACGTATCAATCACCGCATGCATAACAAACTGCTGATAGCTGACAGCCAGGTGGCTGTCGTGGGGGGACGCAATATTGCGGAGGAGTACTTCGGGTTCAACCAAAATCGTAATTTTCGTGACTTTGAACGTAATGACCACCGGCGAGGTCATTCCGCAGATCACCAACAGCTTCGATAGCTACTGGAATTCGGACTGGGCTTTTCCTGTTGCTATTGTCGATCATAGTAAGGGCTCCGCAGGAAGAACTGAACCGGCTACGCGGGGAGCTGCGCGCTAATGCCGCCATACTGGATGACTGGGTCAAGAGTGCAGCGGCCGGACCGCGCAACTGGGCCCCAGTCAGTGGGCGGCACTGGCACCGACTATGTTGCCCGGCAAGGCAACCATCCACCAGGATGACCCTGATATCGCGGACGACGCACCACCGAAGCAAGCAGCCGGGCAGGTCTTGTCAATGTTTGGACGAGACCGAGGGCGGATGTCGTCAGCATCAGTGCTTATCTGATTCCACCCGATGATGTTCTGCACACTATCAATGATCTTTCGCAGACGGGACGTGCAGATCAGGGCACTGACAAATTCACTGGCATCCAACAATCATGTGGCCGCCCACACGGCGTATCGGCATCGGCGCAAGCAGCTTCTGGAGGCCGGGGTCGAGCTGCATGAATTGCGGCCACACGCGCCCGAGCGCACCCGGTTCGAGGCGCCGGGATTCACTGCAGAACATATCGGTTTGCATGCCAAGATTCTGGTGCTGGACAAACGGTTTGTTTTCGTGGGCA